>NZ_FOBC01000005.1:0-97396 GCF_900109725.1 Halomonas daqiaonensis | reverse complement strand
GGCGGTGATTCCGGCGGTGGCACTGGCGGCGGTGATTCCGGTGGTGGCACTGGTGGCGGTGATTCCGGTGGAACAGGCGGCGGTGATTCCGGTGGCGACAGTGGCAGTGGAGGTACTGGCAGTGCTGGTGGTGATGGTGGCACCGGTAGTGATTCAGGCACTGCAGGCGGCACTGGAAATGGTGCTGGAGGTGGGACCGACGGCGGGGCTGGTGGTGGAACTTGAGACTACTGCCAATACGTCTTGGAAAAGTGGACGCAAGCGCCCCGGCATTTGCCGGGGCGCTTGCGTTGGAACGCCTTTCTCTCTGGGATCTATCCTTCCCGTTCTGCCAATTTAAGCGCCCAGAGGATGAAGGCATCCTGGCGGGCATTGTCATGCCAGGCCTTGAAACGCCCCGAGGCCCCGCCATGGCCGGCGGCCATGTCGGTACGTAGGAGGATGGGGCGGCTCTCCGTCGGGCGGCGATCCGCGGGGCGGCCTTCTTCGGCCTGCTCGCTGCCCAGTTCCTTGAGGCGGGCATAGAGCTTGGCGGGTTCCCAGTAGGGCACCCGAGTGTCGTGCCAGCTGCCCTGCAGGAATACCGCCGGCCAGGGCTGAGCCGAGAGGTTGTCCAGCGGTGAATAGTTGCCGATGCGCCGGCGTGCCTCCGGTTCACTGGGGTCGCCCCATTCGGTGTACTCCGCGGTGGTGAGAGGCAGATCGGGGTTCTCCATGGTGCGCAGCACGTCGACGAAGGGTACGTCGAGGACGGCGGCACAGAAGGCATCCGGTGCCAGGTTCAAGCTGGCACTGACCAGCAGCCCTCCGGCACTGGCGCCATAGGCCGCAATGCGCTCGCCGTCGCTGAAGCCCTTGTCGACCAGGGCATCACGGGCGGCGAGGAAGTCGTGGAAGCTGTTCGCCTTGTGCTCAAGCTTGCCGGCCAGGTACCAGGGCTCGCCGCGATCGCCGCCGCCACGCACATGCGCCACGGCAAAGGCCGCGCCGCGTGCCAGCAGTTCCAATCGGGCGACCGAGAACCAGGGATCGAGCACCTCGCCGTAGGCGCCGTAGCCGTAGAGCAGGGTGGGTAGCGGGTGGCCGGCCAGGTCGGCGCGCATCACCACCGAGACGGGCACCCGCTCGCCATCATGCGAGGTTGCCCAGAGTCGCTCGCAGACCAGCTGATCCGGCCTCAGGTCGCCATGGATGGGCTGCTGCTTGAGCAGACGCCGCTGGCCGCTGTCGAGGTCATGCTCGAGCCAGGTCACCGGCAGGATGAAGGACTCCTCGCGCAGGCGCAGGCGGCGGGTGTCGAAGTGGGGCGCGTCGCCCAGTGCCAGGCTGCAGGGCAGTTCCGGCAACGGCAGGCGTTCGTCGCGAGTGATCGCGTGATCGGCATCCAGCTCGAGGATGCGCAGGTGCACCTGGGCTTCGTGGTGGTCGCGTTCGGTGATCACCAGCCCCCAGTTGAAGGCATCGATGCCCTCCAGGGTGTCGTCGTCGCGATGGGCGATCAGCGGTTGCCAGTTGGCCGCCGGGTCGGCTTCGCCCAACCGTGCTTCCGCCACTACGTCCAGCCGAAAGTGGGTGGCCTCACGATTGTGCAGTACGTAGAAGTGGCCCGGACGGTGGTCGAGGGCGTACTCCACGCCGTTTTGCCGAGGGCGGAAGCAACGCGGCGCGGTCGCGGGTGCCCGAGCCGGAATCAGGTAGCTCTCGCTGGTGTCCTTGGAAGCGCTCTCCAGGATCAGCCACTCACGGGAGCGGGTCTTGCCGAGTCCCAGCCAGAACTCCGGATCCTCCTCGCGCAGCACCAGCGCCGGCTCACCGGCGCTGCCGTCGTTAATGATCAAGCGCCAGATGCTCTCGGGTCGCTGGGTGGCGTCATAGCGTGTGAAGAGCAGTGTGGCGTTGTCCTCGGCCCAGCCGATCTCGGGGCCGATTTCCTCGAGCAGCACCCTGGGTTTGCCGCCGGGCAGCTGCTTGAGGTAGAGCTTATAGGTCTCGTCACCGCGGGTGTCCTCGGTCCAGGCCAGCCAGGCCTCGTCGGGGGAAAGGGCCATGTCACCTACCTCGAGGAAGTCGTGCTCGCGGGCCCTGGTCTGAAGGTCGAGGAAGCACTCCGTGGCATCGGGGTACCCATTGGGATGACGCCACCAGACCGGATAGTCGGCGTCCACCGCCGTTTCGCTCCACACCGTGTAATGATCCAGCGGCGTCCTCAATCCATGGACGGCCAGTTCGCGGCGGGCCAGATGGCCGTGGTAGAGGCGCTCGACCAGATCATCGAGGGGGGCGAACCACTGGCGCGACGCCTGGTTGGCAGCCTCCAGGAAGTGGCTGACTTCCGGGTCGTCGCGGTTCTCCAGCCAGTGCCATGCCGGGTCGTCGGCGTGGCGGAAGCGGTTGACGGGGTCGACGGCAGTCGTCTCGGGGGCCTGGTCACGTGGCGGCTGTGCTTTCATTGCGCGAGATGTACCATACTCAGTGTATTTTCAAGAACGTGCGTCGTGGACGCACATATCGCGAGGTCGTGATGCTGATTTCGGATTCGATAACCCTACTATGGCTGGTCTATGTCGTGTTGTCGCTGGTCGTGCTGCTGACCGGCTACCTGGGGCTGGCCTTCCTGCCACGGCTGCCCCGGCTCGTGATCACCTGGCTGGTGGCCGGCGTGATGTGGACACCGGCCCATTTTCGCCTGCCACTGCTGGAGGAGGGCGAGTTCTACTCCGGCTTCGCCCCGGCGGTGGTGGTGGCAGCCGTGGCCCTCCTCGAGGACAGCGGCGCGACACTTGGGCCGGCCGCTGTGCTGGTCATGGTGGGAGCC
Organism: Halomonas daqiaonensis; assembly: GCF_900109725.1. Lineage (GTDB taxonomy): Bacteria > Pseudomonadota > Gammaproteobacteria > Pseudomonadales > Halomonadaceae > Halomonas > Halomonas daqiaonensis. The sequence continues at coordinate 94,581 of NZ_FOBC01000005.1, read as the reverse complement.
GGACTGGGATTTCTGGTGGGGCTGCTGCTGTGGTGGCGTGGTCGTCATCGCGACACTCGTGATGATGACTACGCGGATATGGCTGAGGAGGCGCCCGTCGGTTCCCATCGCGGTGACCGCGGCGAGCGCCAGGAGCCGATCATCGGCTAAATCATCGGCAAATGAGGAGCCCCAATGCGCGGGCGTGGCATGGAAAGGCCTTGCGGCCGGCTGATCGGGACGATGGCCATCGGCTGTGCCCTGTGGCTCTGGGCAGACGCCTCGTTGGCACAGGTCGACGAGGAGGAGCATCCGGACGTCCGGGTGGTGGTCGATGTCTCCGGCAGCATGAAGGAGAACGATCCCGACCGCCTGGCGCTCAGTGCCCTGGACATGCTCGTGGCGCTGCTACCGAATGGTGCTACGGCGGGCGTCTGGACCTTCGGCGCGACGGTCGACAACCCCCTGCCGCTGGACGAGGTGGATGCGGCTTGGCGCGAACGGGCTCTGGGCCTGTCGCCTGCCCTCCAGGAGTATCAGCAGAACACCGATATCGAAATGGCCTTGCGCGAGGCGGCTAAGGCCGAGGCCAATGGCTGGCGACATCTTGTACTGCTCACCGATGGCATGGTCGACCTCCCGCCGGCGCGGGGGGCCAAGCCCGAAGTCGACGATGCCTCACGGGTGCGCCTGGTGGATGAGCTGGCCGCCGAGCTGGCCGACCAGGGCGTGGCCATTCATGCCATCGCCTTTTCCGACCAGGCCGACCTGGCCTTGGTGGAGCGGCTGGCCCAGTCCACCGGGGGACTGGCAGCGCTCGCGGAGAATCCCGAGAGCCTGCTGGGCGCCTTTCTCGACATCATCGAGCGTATCTTTCCTGCCGACCAGGTGCCGCTGGAGGAGGGGCGCTTCGTCATCGACGACGAGGTGGAGACCTTCTCGGCGCTGGTCTTTCATGAGCCCGAAGACGGCCCCCTGACCCTGATCGCCCCGGATGGCACTCGCTACCGGGCCGAAGATGCACCGGACGCCATTCGCTGGCAGATGGAGCCGCGTTTCGACCTGATCCGGGTGCCCGACCCCCAGGTCGGCGAGTGGCGTCTGGAGGGACGGGTAGGCGAGGGCAGTCGCGTCAATGTCGCCTCCCCGCTTCACCTGCGCACTGCCGATATGCCGGCCACCCTCTACCTGGGCTTCGAAGTTCCGGTGGAGGCCTGGATGGAGCGCGATGGTGATCCCCTCGGCGAGGGAGAGGAAGCGCTCACCCTTTCTGTCTCGCTGCAGGACAGCGAGGGGGCGGTACAGTCCCGGGTCACGCTGCAGGCCGAGTCGGGTCGCTTCCGTGGCCGCCTGCCAGCGCCGGCCCTGACCGGCAATGCGCATCTGGTGATCCGTGCCGAGGGAGAGTCATTCTACCGCCAGCGAGTGCAGGCGGTGAACGTGCTACCGGCTATCGGGGCGGTGTATCGGCCCAGGGACGGGCGGGTAGTGCTGGTCGCAGAGCACCCCCGGCTGAATCGCGACAACACCGAGATCCATGCTGAGCTGCAGGGAGAGCGTCTCGAGGCTCGGGCAGTCGGGTCGTCGCGCTGGCATCTCGATCTGCCCGAACATGACGAGGCACTGAGTCGGCCAATGCTGCTCAGTGCCATCATCGAGCTGGATGGCGAGACCCGCGAGCTTGCCTTGCCGCGCCTGATGCTCAATCCGGAAGGCCGCGTTGGCATCGACCTGGCGGATGTGGCCGGGCCGATTCTGGCTACCGAGCGCTTCGAGAACGGAAGTCAGAGTGACGGATCACAGCCGTCTACCGAAACCTTGGCCGACCGCTTCGTCACCTGGGTCAATCGTCTGCCCGAGAAGGCGCGTGATCTCTGGCAGGCGGGAATGCCGGGCCTGCAGCGGTTATGGGAGGCACATCGCGGTGACCCGCGCCTCTGGGGCGTCGTGGCAGCCGTGGCGATGGCAGTGTTGCTGTGGCGGGTGGTCAGCCTGAGCCGGCGTCGCCGTGCGCAACGCCCCATGCACAGGGAGGAACCCCATGTGTGAACTTCTGGGCATGAGCGCCAATGTACCCACTGATATCTGCTTCAGCTTTACCGGCTTCCTTCACCGTGGCGGCGGCACCGGGCCTCACCGCGATGGCTGGGGGATCGCCTTTTATGAAGAGGGTGGATATCGCGACTTTCGCGACCCGCATCCCTCGGTGCAATCACCCATCGCCCGGCTGATCTGCGACTACCCGATCAAGTCGAACATCGTCATCAGTCATATCAGACAAGCCAATGTCGGTCAGGTGCGCCTGGCCAACACCCACCCCTTCGTCCGCGAGATGTGGGGGCGTCCCTGGTGCTATGCCCATAATGGGCAACTCGCCGACTGGCAGGCCTTGCCGCACTCCTTCTATCGCCCGGTGGGGACGACCGACAGCGAGCATGCCTTCTGCTGGCTGCTCGGCGAGCTGCGCGGAGCCTTTCCCGAACCGCCGGACGATGACGGCCAGCGTCATGCCCTCTGGGAGACCCTCCACGGTCTCTGCGAACGACTGCGTGGTCTGGGGGTGTTCAATCTGCTGCTGGCCGATGGCGAATACCTCTATACCTACTGCTCCTCCAAGCTGGCCCACATCACCCGGCGGGCGCCCTTCGGCAGGGCAAGCCTCTCGGATGCCGAGCTGGCCGTCAACTTCGCCGAGCACACTACGCCCGACGATGTGGTCTCGGTGATTGCCACCGAGCCGCTCACCGACAACGAGGCGTGGGTACGCATGGTCCCCGGCGAGCTGCTGGTCTGGCAGGGCGGCGAGATACGGGCGCGATTTAAAACGTAAGTTTCAATCGTGTGTTTTACAGTCACGGAACCGCAGGTATAAGGTAGACGCACAGAACAACAAGTCTGCTGATGACATCAGCCGCAGCATGGAGATTGACCATGAGCGAGAACGCCAAGCCCGCCATCCTGACCGGTCAGCCCCTCGAAGGGCTCGACGACTACGCCTCGGTGATGGAGGTCTTCCACTCATCCGTGGCCCGATTTGCCGACAAGCCGGCGTTCAGCTGCATGGATAGAGTGCTGACCTATGCCGAACTCGATCGTCTCTCCGCTGACTTTGCCGCCTGGCTGCAGCAGGAGACCACGCTGGAACCGGGAGACCATATCGCCATTCAGTTGCCCAATGTGCTGCAGTTCCCGGTGGCGGTCTTCGGTGCCCTGCGGGCTGGGCTGGTAGTGGTCAATACCAACCCGCTGTATACCGAGCGAGAGATGGTCCACCAGTTCAAGGACTCTGGCGTCCGGGCTATCGTCATACTGGCCAATATGGCCGACAAGCTCGAACGGATCCTCGAGCGCACCGATATCCGGCACGTGGTGGTCACCGAGTTGGGTGACCTGCACGGCTTCCCTAAACGCCAGTTGATCAATGCGGTGGTCAAGTATGTCAAGCGGATGGTGCCTGCCTACGCCTTGCCCGGTGCCACGCCGATGCGAAAGGCCCTTCGCGCCGGCGCTGGGCTTCGCCATCTGGATGTTACCCTCGGTCCCGATGACATCGCCGCGCTGCAGTACACCGGCGGTACCACGGGGTGGGCCAAGGGGGCCATGCTGACCCACCGCAATCTGGTGGCCAACATGCTTCAGGCTCGCCAGGCCATCGGCCCGGCCCTGACCGACGGCGCCGAGACCATCATCGCCCCGCTGCCCGTCTACCATATCTACACCTTCACGGTGAACTGTCTGTTCATGATGGAGACTGGCAATCACTCGGTGCTGATAACCAACCCGCGCGACCTGGATGGCTTCGTCAAGACCCTCAAGGGGCTCTCCTTCACCGGCTTCATCGGGCTCAATACCCTCTTCAACGCCCTGTGCAACCGTGAAGACTTCCGCCGTCTCGACTTCTCCCGGCTGCATCTGACCATCTCCGGTGGCATGGCCCTGACGCGTGCCGCTGCGCAGCGCTGGGAGGAGGTCACCGGCTGTCCAGTGGCCGAGGGCTATGGCCTGACCGAGACCTCGCCGATCGTCAGCTTCAATCCGGTGGATGCCATCCAGCTTGGCACCATCGGCAAGCCGGTGGCCGGGACCGAGGTCAAGGTGCTGGATGCCGATGGCCGGGATGCGCCCCTCGACACCGCAGGGGAGCTCTGCGTCAGGGGACCCCAGGTGATGAAGGGTTACTGGAATCTAGACGAGGAAACCGCAGAGTCGATCGACGACCAGGGCTGGTTCCGTACCGGTGATATTGCCGTGCTCCAACCGGATGGCTATATCCGCATCGTCGACCGCAAGAAGGACATGATCTTGGTTTCCGGTTTCAACGTGTACCCCAACGAGATCGAGGACGTGGTAGCGGCCCATCCGGGCGTCATCGAGTCTGCGGCCGTGGGGGTGCCCGACGAGACCAGCGGCGAGGCGATCAAGCTGTTCGTCGTCGCCCGGGACGAAAGCCTCGATACCGAGACTCTGCGGGCCTGGTGCAAGAAGGATCTCTCCGGCTACAAGGTGCCCCGCTATGTTGAGTTTCGCGATGAGTTGCCCAAGACGAACGTGGGGAAGGTATTGCGACGCCAGCTTCGTGACGAAGAGCGCGAAAAAGCCGAGGAATGAGCCCGGCAGCCAGGGCTGCCGGGCTCGCTATCACGTTCAGCGGGGGCGCGCGGGAGCCGATAGCTTCCATATTGTAGCCTTATAGCCACTCTTGATGGCTCCGATTAGGCGCCATCGTGACCGCGGCGTTACAATGTACTGCCCGTTCCGGGAGTCCCGGGCGGGCCGTTTTTTATGACGACCGAGACCCGGAGACGACCCGTAGAGACCGTGACCACCGAGACCCGCCAGGCCCCCACCACCACTGCCGAGGAAGCCGCCGAGCTCGACGCCCTGAGTCGCGACCTCGGCGATGCCCTGCGACGCGATGTTCCGACTCTGGACAAGCGACTGCGCGGGCTGCGCCGTCGCCTGAAGGAGGGCAAGCCCGTCGATCATGGCCTCGCCGAGGTGCGCCGCGCGCTCGAGCGTTCGCGGCAGCAGGTCGCGCGACGTCGAGCGCGGCCGGTGGCCCTCGAGTATCCGTCATCGCTGCCGGTTGCGGAGCGTCGTGAGGACATCCTCGAGGCCTTGCGCGAGCATCAGGTGGTTGTGGTGGCCGGAGAGACCGGCTCGGGCAAGACCACCCAGCTGCCCAAGATCTGCCTGGAGCTGGGCCTGGGGCGCCGTGGGCTGATCGGCCACACCCAGCCGCGGCGCCTGGCGGCGCGTTCGGTGGCCAGCCGCCTCGCCGAGGAGCTCCAGGTGCCGCTGGGCGAGCAGGTGGGCTACCAGGTGCGTTTCACCGACCAGAGCAGCGACGACACCCTGGTCAAGCTGATGACCGACGGCATCCTGCTCGCCGAGACTCGCCACGACCCGGACCTGATGCGTTACGAGGCCATCATCATCGACGAGGCCCACGAGCGCAGCCTCAATATCGACTTCCTGCTTGGCTATCTCAAGCGCCTCACCGCGCGGCGACCCGACCTCAAGGTGATCATCACCTCGGCAACCATCGACGTGGCTCGCTTCGCGGAGCACTTCGGGCGCTCGGATGACCAGGGACGTCTCCAGCCGGCGCCGGTGGTGGAGGTTTCGGGCCGCACCTATCCGGTGGAGGTGCGTTATCGCCCGCTGGTACGCGATGATGACGACGAGGAGGATCGCACCCTGCAGGAAGGCATCCTCCATGCCGTGGAGGAGATCGAGCAGGTCGAGCGGGACAAGCGCTGGTTCCATGGCCCGCGCGACATCCTGGTGTTCCTGCCCGGGGAGCGCGAGATACGTGAGACCGCCGATACGCTGCGCCGCGCCGACCTCAAGGGCACCGAGATCCTTCCGCTCTACGCGCGGCTCTCCAATGCCGAGCAGAACCGTGTCTTCGCGCCCCATGCGGGGCGGCGCATCGTGCTCTCCACCAACGTGGCGGAGACGTCGCTCACCGTGCCTGGCATCCGCTACGTCATCGACCCGGGCCTGGTGCGTCTCAGCCGCTACAGCTACAAGGCCAAGATCCAGCGCCTGCCGGTGGAGCCGGTCAGCCAGGCCAGCGCCAACCAGCGCAAGGGGCGCTGCGGGCGCGTAGCGGAGGGGGTCTGCATCCGCCTCTATGATGAGGAGGACTTCCTCGCTCGGCCCGAGTTCACCGACCCGGAGATACGCCGCACCAACCTGGCCTCAGTGATCCTCTCGATGCTGTCACTGAAGCTGGGTGATATCGAGGCCTTTCCCTTCGTCGATCCGCCGGATTCGCGCTTCATCACCGATGGCTTCCGACTGCTCTTCGAACTCGGTGCGGTGGATGCGGACAACCGCCTGACGCCGCTTGGGCGCAAGCTGGCGCGGCTGCCCATCGACCCGCGCCTGGCACGCATGGTGCTGGCCGGCGATGAGCAGGGCGGCCTGCGCGAGGTGCTGATCGTCGTCGCCGGCCTGGCGGTTCAGGACCCCCGAGATAGACCGGCCGACAAGCGCCAGGCCGCCGACCAGGCACACCACCGTTGGCAGGACCCGGATTCCGACTTCGTGGCCTTGCTCAACCTGTGGAACGGTTTCGAGGCTGCCCGGGAGGAGCTTTCCGGCAACCGTCTACGGCGCTGGTGCAAGGATCACTACCTCAACTACCTGCGCCTGCGCGAGTGGCATGACACCTTTCGCCAGCTTCGCCAACTGCTGCGTGACATGCAGATCGAGGTACCGCCGCCGGCCCCACGGCCCCCCGCCGATGCCCCGGACGTGGACGACAAGGCCCGCCAGGAGGCCCGTCGAGAGAGCGCCGTGACCCTGCACAAGGCACTGCTCCCCGGGCTGCTCTCGCACCTGGGATTGCTTACCGAGAATCGCGAGTACCTGGGGGCACGCAACCGCAAGTTCCTGATCCACCCGGGGTCGGGGCTGGCCAAGAAATCGCCCAAATGGCTGATGGCCTTCGAGTTGGTCGAGACCAGCAAGCTCTTTGCGCGCACCGTGGCGAGGATCGAGCCCCAATGGATCGAGCCGTTGGCCGGTCATTTGGTGAAGCGCTCCTATGCCGAGCCGCATTGGGAGATGAAGCGTGCCCAGGTGGTCGCCACCGAGCAGGTCACGCTCTTCGGTCTGCCGATCGTCGCCGGACGCAAGGTCCACTATGGCCCCATCGCCCCGCAGGAGGCCCGGGAGATTTTCATCCGCCGGGCGCTGGTGGAGGGTGAATTCCGCACCAAGGGCGAGTTCTTCGCCCATAACCGGGCGCTGGTGGAAGAAGTCGAGGGCCTCGAGGATCGCGCCCGCAAGCGCGATATCCTGGTTGACGAGGAGACCCTCTTCGCCTTCTACGATGAGCGCATCCCGGCGGATATCATCAACGGCAAGGGCTTCGAGGCCTGGCGCCGCAAGGCTGAACGCGAGAACCCCGACATCCTGAAGTTCGATCGCGCGGCCCTTCTGGCGCGGGAGGCGGTGGAGATCACCCAGGCCGACTATCCCGACGAGCTGGTGCTGGGGGGGGTGCGCTATCCGCTCAGCTACCACTTCGAGCCCGGTGCCGTGGACGACGGCGTGACGCTGACCGTGCCGGCGGCTATGCTGCCTCAGTTGCCGCTGGCGCGGCTCGAATGGCTGGTCCCGGGCCTGTTGCGCGAGAAGTGCATTGCGCTGATGAAGTCGCTGCCCAAGTCGGTGCGCCGCCAGGTGGTGCCGATTCCCGACTGGGTCGACGCCGCCCTCGAGACCATGACACCGGGCGATGTGCCGCTCACCGAGGCGCTGGGCGAGTTTCTGCGTCGCCGCACCGGTGTACGCGTGCACCCCGATGATTGGCGGTTCGACCAGTTGGAACCGCATCTGGTGATGAACCTGCGGGTGGTCGACCATCAGGGCCGGACCCTGGGCCAGGGGCGCGATGCTCGCGAACTGGAGCGTCGCTTCGAGGCCGCCGCGGGAGAGGGCGCCCGGGCCCTGGCCAAGCAGGCCAGCGGCGAAGGCGAACTCGAAGCCCTGCCCGAGACGCCATTGCCGGAATCCCGTGTCACCACCCAGGCGGGTATCCGGGTGGAGGCCTATCCGGCCCTGGTGCCCGTCAAGGATACCTTCCGGGTCGAGCTGTTCGATCATCCCGACAAGGCCCGGGAAGCTCATCGCCGCGGCGTGGTACAGGCGGCCATAGAAAACTTGCCCGATCAGGTGCGGGCCATCGAGCGACTGAAGGGGCTCGAGACCTGTGCCCTGTTGTTCGCCAAGGTGGGCAGCAAACGGCAGCTCGTCGAGGATGTGGTGGCCGGGGTGTTTCGCCAGGTGGTGGCCACCGACCCGCTGCCGCGATCGCGAGGCGAACTGGAACAGCGTCTCGAGGCGCGGCGCGACGACCTGCTGCCTCAGGCTCAGACCCTGGTGGCTACCCTGGAGCAGGCCCTCAAGGGTCACCTGGCCGTGACCAAGGTGCTCAAGGGACAGCTGAACCTGGCCCTGGCCCTAGTCTACAGTGACCTCAAGGCCCAGATGCAGCGGCTGGTACATCCCGGTTTCGTCAGCGAAGCCGGGGAGTGGCTCGAAGAGTACCCACGCTACATGGAAGCGGCGCTGATCCGCCTGGAGAAGGCGCCGCGGGAACGCATGCGCGACCAGATGCACATGCAGGAGGTCCAGGACCTCGAGGCCCGCCTGGCCGCGCGCCGCGAGAGCGAGCGACGCGGTGGGGTGGAGGACCCGGCCCTGGTGGAGTTCGGCTGGTGGATAGAGGAGCTGCGGGTCTCGCTCTTCGCCCAGCAGCTGGGCACGAAATTCCCGGTCTCCATCAAGCGTCTCGAAAAGCGCTGGGCAGAACTCACAGGGAGAGCAGCATGAACCAAGTGGTGATCACCGGGACGGGCCTCTTCACCCCCGAGCACGCCATCGACAACGATGCCCTGGTGGCCTCGTTCAACGCCTGGGTGGACGCCGAGAACGCTCGCCATGCCGATGCCATCGCCGCTGGCGAGCGTGAGCCTCTCCCGCACTCCAGCACCGAGTTCATCGTCAAGGCATCGGGCATCCACAGCCGCTATGTGCTCGACGCCGAGGGCATCCTCGATCCCGCGCGCATGTGTCCCCAACTGCCGGAACGCGGCAATGACGAGCCCTCCGTCCAGTGCGAGATGGGCCTGATCGCGGCCCGTGAGGCCCTGGCTCAGGCGGGCGTCGAGGCAGGGGACATCGAACTGGTCATCGTTGCCTGCTCCAACCTGGAGCGGCCCTATCCGGCCGTTGCGGTGGAGCTCCAGGAGGCGCTCGGCGCGGGCGGCTACGCCTTCGACATGAACGTCGCCTGCAGTTCGGCAACCTTTGCCATCGAGACCGCCGCCAACGCCATCCGCGCCGGTAGCGTCAAGCGTGCCCTGGTGGTCGACCCGGAGATCTGCTCCGCGCACCTCAACTTTCGGGATCGCGACAGCCACTTCATCTTCGGTGATGCCTGCACCGCCATCGTGCTGGAAAGTGACGCCGTGGCCACCGCCGAGGCTCGCTTCGAGATCCTTGGCACGCGCCTGCTGACGCGATTCTCCAACGCCATCCGCAACAACGCCGGCTTCCTCAATCGGGTCACCGATAGCGATCCGCAGGCCATCGACAAGCTCTTCGTCCAGGAAGGTAGACGGGTCTTCAAGGAGGTCTGCCCACTGGTGGCGGCGTTGATCACCGAGCACCTGGCGAGCCTCGAACTGGCGAGTAGTGATCTGTCGCGGCTCTGGCTGCACCAAGCCAACCGCCACATGAATGACCTCATCGCCCGGCGCGTGCTGGGTCATGAGCCTAGCCCCGAACAGGCGCCGATCATTCTCGATCGTTATGCCAATACCAGCTCGGCGGGCTCGATCATCGCCTTCCACCTGCATCGGCACGACCTGTCCCCCGGCGCGCTCGGGGTGGTCTGTTCCTTCGGCGCGGGATACAGTGCCGGCAGCGTGGTGGTGCGTCGCCAATGAGCGTCATAACAGGGAATCGCTGGGAGGCGAGAATGCCGATGAAACAGGGTCTGACGAGATGGATCGGGCGTGGTGCACTGGCAGCGTCGCTGGTGGCCACGGCGGGTTGTGCCACCAGCGGTGAGGTGCAGGAGCGCAATCCCGACGATCCCTGGGAGGGCTTCAACCGCAAGGTGTTCGCCTTCAATGACGTGCTTGACCGCTATGCGCTCAAGCCAGTGGCCAGGGGCTATCGTTTTATTACGCCGGCCCCGGTGGAAACCGGCGTCGGTAACTTCTTTGCCAACCTGGGGGAACCGCGCACTGCGCTCAACAGCCTGCTGCAGGGCAAGCCAGGCAATGCAGGCATCGCTACCGGGCGCTTCCTGATCAATACTACCGTGGGTATCGGCGGGCTGTGGGACTTCGCCACCCATATGGAGATCACCGGGCGCGAGGAAGACTTCGGCCAGACGCTCGGTGTCTGGGGGGTGGGAGAGGGCGCCTACCTGGTGCTGCCGCTGCTTGGCCCCAGTACGGTGCGTGATACCGCCGGGTTGCCGGCGGACAGGTACACCTATCCCACTACCTACGTCGAGGATGATGAAGTGCGCCTGGGGCTCACCGCCTTGAGGGTGATCGATACTCGGGCCGGCCTGCTCGACCAGGAAGCGATGATTCGCGGCGATCGCTACAGTTTCATCCGCGATGCTTATTTGCAGCAGCGCCGCTTCGAGGTCAGCGATGGCGAGTTGGGCGCGGATCCCTTCGCCAGCGACAAGTTCGACTTCGATGATGCGGACTTCGATGACGCCTTCGCCGAATGAGGCCATGACAGCATGCCACCAGCCAAGCACCTGATCGGGGTGATCGATGTGCCGGGGGCTGAGCGTGATGCCTTGGCCGAGACCATCGCCCGTGACGGCCTGGCGGTGTATGCCGCCGATAGCATCGAGGCACTCCCCTTGGAAACCGCCCTCGTCGTGGCTCACTCTCGGGCGGTGCCCAGCGCCGATTGGACGCGGCTTGCTGAATACCTGCCGACGCTCGTGGTCAGCGACGAGCGGCAGGATGCCGACCTGCTGCGCGCGGTAGATGCCGGCCTGGTGGATTACATCATTGATCCGCTACGCCATGGATCTCTGCTGCGGCGCATGATCGGCAAGGCCATCGAAGTGCATCGCCTGGCCGCAGAGCGTGAGCATGACCGCGCCCGTCTGGCGAAGCTCAACGAGGACCTGGAGGAGCTCAACGAGAGCCTCGAGACCCATCTGGCGATGCTGCGCCTCGACCAGCAGGCCGGCGGGCAGATCCAGCGCAAGCTGCTGCCGCTAAGGCCACAGACCCTGAATGACGTCACCTACGACTACTGGCTGGCGCCCTCGCTCTACCTGTCCGGGGATTTCCTCGATTTCCAGGCCTACGACGAGCGCTATAGCCTGTTCTATTTTGCCGATGTCTCCGGGCACGGAGCGTCCTCGGCCTTCGTCACCGTGCTGCTGAAGTATCTCTCCAATCACTGGCAGCACGAGTGGAACGGCGAGCATCCCGAGGCCCTGGCGCCGCGTTGGCTGGCGGCGCTCAATCGCGAACTGCTGGATGCCGGCATCGGCAAGCATGCGACCCTGTTCGTCGGGGTCATTGACCATCAACGACGTTATCTCCACTATTCGCTGGGCGCTCAGCTGCCCATGCCGCTGCTGGTGACGGACGGCAAGGTGACGTCGCTGCCCGGCGAAGGCATGCCGGTCGGCCTCTTCCCGGGAGTCGACTATCCTTGGCTGGGTTGCGAACTGCCGGAGAACTTCCGGTTGTGGCTGTGTTCGGATGGGATATTGGAGTGTCTTCCGGGCGATACGCTTGATATGCGGCTCAGGGAACTCGAGCGGCGGGTCCTCGCCAGCGACACGCTGGAGGATCTACGTGGCAGTCTTGCACTGGGAGTGATGGCGGACGATGATGAAAGCGTCGCCGAAAATGCCCCAGGGCACGAAGAACTGCCAGACGACCTGACGATCATGATGTTGAGCGGATTTGGCAATGATAAACCATGAAGGCCGCCTCAAGGCGGCGTTCGATTCCGGGGTCTTCGTCCTCAAGCTGTGCGGAGATGTGCGCCTGACGCTGTGTGCCACCTTGGACCGTCAGGCCCGGCAACTGGCGGAGACGCCTGGCCTCGAGACGCTGATCATCGACCTGCGTGACACCACCAACGTGGATTCCACCGCCCTGGGCTTCCTCGCCAAGGTGGCCATCGCCGTGCAGGGCCGCGTCACCGAACGACCGACCATCATCGCCGACAACTCCGATGTCAGGCGGATGCTCGACGTCATGGGGTTCTCGCGCATCTTCACTCTGGTGGAATCGCCGATCACCGAGACCTGTGAGCTCCGCGAACTCCCCGAGGTTCCCACCGACGTCGAGGAAACTCGCCAGCGGGTCCTCGAGGCGCACCGCATCCTGATGCGCCTCAACGAGCATAATCGCGAGGAGTTCCAGCCTCTCGTCGAGATGCTCGAGGCCCAGGAGGCCGCCTCGCACAACCACTGACCGGATACCGCTGTGCCCCGGCCATAGCGGTCGATCAGCCCTTCCTCAGCTCTCCCAGCAATGCTTCCAGCTTGCGCTGGTCGGCCATGAACTTGCGGATGCCTTCTGCCAGTTTCTCGGTGGCCATGGCATCCTCGTTCATCTCCCAGCGGAACTCGGCTTCGTCCTGGGGCTCGGGGGCGTGGGTCTCGGCATCCAGCGGCACAAGCCGACGCTCCAGATTACCGGTGGTACCGGCCAGTTCTTCCAGTAGTTTGGGCGAGATGGTCAGGCGGTCACAGCCGGCCAGGGCGATGATCTCGCCGGCATTGCGGAAGCTTGCGCCCATCACGATGGTGTCGTATCCGTGCCCCTTGAAGTGCTCGTAGATGCGCTTGACGGACTGCACGCCCGGATCGCGGTCGCCGCTGAAGTCGACATCGGGCTCCTGCGCCTTGTGCCAGTCCAGTATCCGGCCGACGAAGGGCGAGACCAGGGTGACGCCGGCATCCGCGCAGGCGCGTGCCTGGGCGAAGCTGAACAGCAGGGTGAGGTTGGTGTGGATGCCTTCGCGCTCGAGGATCCGGGCGGCGCGAATGCCTTCCCAGGTAGAGGCCACCTTGATCAGGATGCGCTCGGGACCGACGCCGTGACGCCCGTAGCGCTCGATCAACGAGCGGGCCCTGGCCAGGGTGGCGTCGGTATCGAAGGAGAGGCGGGCACTGACCTCGGTGGAGACATAGCCCGGTATCAGGGCACTGACTTCGCCGCCGATTTCTACGGCTACCGCATCCAAGGCATCGTCGATGTCGGTGGCATGGCGCGCAATCTCGGCCAACCGCGCGCGGCGTGATTCATGCTGGGCCGCCTGGAGGATGAGCGAGGGGTTGGTGGTGGCATCGGTAGGCTGGAAGCGACGAATCGTCTCGAGATCACCGGTATCGGCGACCACGGTGGTCATGGACTTGAGTTGTGAAAGCAGGTCATCTGCCATGGCGGGATCCCTCCGGTTGTCGTGGGGCTCACTCTAACAAGGCGAGGTGGTTGAATATAGACAACCGTGGCCAGGGCAGGGGTTTCAGGTATCATTAGCTTTCTATCTATTTTCCCGGTTGATGCCACGGAGGCGTCTTGATCCTGAACCCCCGACGCGTGGCGCTGCTGGTGGCTGCCAATACGGCCCTGGCGCCCTTCGCCATCGATGCCTACCTTCCTGCCATGGCTGCCCTGGCGGAGGACGTGGGCGCCAGCATCCATCACACCGAGCTGTCGCTCTCCAGCTTCCTGGCCGGTTTCGCCTTGGGGCAGCTGGTATTCGGCCCGGTTTCCGATCGGGTGGGGCGCAAGCCGGTGCTGCTCGGCGGGCTGGTGGTCTTTCTGTTGGCCAGCCTGGTGATCACCACCGTTGGCTCTCTGGGCGAGCTTCTGACCTGGCGCTTCGTCCAGGCCTTGGGTGGTGGCGCTACCGTGGTCAACTCGGCGGCCATCGTGCGCGACTGTTTCCACGGCCGTGAAGCCGCCAAGGTGATGTCGACCATGGCGATCATCATGTTGATGGCGCCGCTGGTGGCGCCAGTGGTGGGCAGCGGGCTGCTGTATATCGCTGGTTGGTGGCTGATCTTCGTGTTCCTTGCTGCCTACGCCGGCTTCCTGATGTGGCTGCTGGGTACCCGGTTGCCCGAGACACGACCGCCCGGACAATCAGCCGCAACGCCGTCCAGGGTGTTGGCCAACTACGCCAGCGTGCTTCGTGATCGTCGGGCCATGGGCTTCATTGCCGCCGCCTCGATGTCTTTCGCCGGGCTGTTCGCCTTCGTCACCGCCTCGCCGTTTCTCTATCTAGAGCATTTCGATTTAACGCCGTCTCTCTACCCGCTGGTGTTCGGCGTCAATGTGCTGGCCATGGTCGCCTCCAATCGCCTCAATATCCGTCTGCTGCGGTGGCGCACGCCCCTGCAGAACCTGCGTCTGGGATTGGGGATCCAGCTGGCCGCCGGACTCGGGCTGGCGGTCATGGTGGTCAGCGGCCTGGAGTCGCTGGCCACCATGGTGCCGCTGATCATGCTGTTTGCCGGCACCATCGGCCTGATTGCCCCCAATGCCATCACCTCCTTGCTCGACCGATTTCATCACATGAGCGCCACTGCGGCTGCCCTGCAGGGAAGTCTGCAGTTCTCCTGCGGTGCCCTGGCCGGAGTGCTGGTCGGCGCCTTCGAGGTCGACAGCGCCTGGCCCATGGTGGGCACGATGCTGGGCGCCTCGCTGCTGGCCAACGTTGGCATTCGCGTGCTGGCAGAGCGTACCTGATGCACGCTCCGACGGGATATGGAATAGGGGTCTGACATTTATGGTGGGTTGTCACTAAGCTGTCATCTGACTGCGGCAAGGTGTGTCCTGCGAAGGTTGCACACTGTCCTTATCAGGAGATCGCTCCATGAATCGCATTCTCAAGAACCGTGCTTTCAAGACCACTGCCATCGCCGCCGCCGTTATCGGTGTGGCCACCGTGGCACATGCCCGTGACCAGATCCGTATCGTCGGTTCCAGCACCGTATACCCGTTTGCCAGCTACGTGACCGAGGAGTTCGGCGCTGTGACTGAGTACCCGACTCCGGTCATTGAGTCCACCGGCTCTGGCGGCGGTCTGCGTCTGTTCTGCAACGGCGTGGGCGAGGGCACTCCGGACATCACCAACTCCTCGCGCCGCATCAAGCTCTCCGAGCTCGAGCGCTGCCTCGAGAACGGCGTGACCGATGTCACCGAGGTGAAGATCGGTTCCGACGGCATCGTCTTCGCCCAGTCCAGCACCAACGAGGCCATCGAGCTGACCCTCGAGCAGCTGTTCCTGGCCGTGGCGGCCAAGGTGCCGGTCGATGGCGAACTGGTCGACAACCCCTACACCAACTGGAGCGAGATCGACGCCTCCCTGCCAGATCGCGAGATTTCCATCTACGGCCCGCCCACCACGTCCGGCACGCGCGATGCCTTCGAAGAACTCGCCATGGAAGTGCCGTCAAAGGAAATGGAGGCTTATGGTGGCGACGGCTACACTGACGTCCGTTCCGATGGCGTCTACATCGATGCCGGCGAGAACGATAACCTGATCGTCCAGCGTTTGAGCGAAGACACCGATGCCTTCGGCATCTTCGGTTATTCTTTCCTGGAAGAGAATTCCGGCGCCCTGGTCGGTACGGCCATCGGAGGGGTGGAACCGGAGCCCGAGGCGATCAGTGCCGGCGACTATCCGATCGCCCGCTCGCTGTGGTTCTACGTCAAGAACCAGCACGCCGATGCCGTGCCGCCGCTGTATGACTACGTCGACATGTTCGTTTCCGAGACCATGATCGGCGAGGGCGGCTACCTTCGTGATCTGGGCCTGATTCCGCTGCCCGAAGCCGAGCGTGAGCAGACTCGTGAGAAGGTTGCCAACCGGGCCCAGCTCGAGGTCGACGACCTCAAGTAACACCCTGTTGGGCAGGGATGCCTGATCCGGCCGGCAGCCCACGGCTGCCGGCCGTCTCACGTTCCGGCAGGAACCCTGCCGCCGTTATCCACCGAGAGAGATCTATGCAGACCAACCAACTCCTCGCCATGTTCAGCGGCGTCCTGCTGCTGATGGGTCTGATAGCCTTCTTCCTAGGCCGTGCCAAGGCCGCGCGGGTGCGCGCCAGTGGCACGGCCATGTATGCTCAACCCGACCAGTACGCCTGGTTCGCCGTGGTCGCCACCGCCGGCCCGGCGATCACCGTGGGTGCCATCGGGGCCTTCCTGATGCTGTTGCTGGGGGCCGAGATCCCTACTCTCTATCTGCTGGCCTGTAGTTTGGTGGTCGCTGCTATCGGCCTGATGGTGGGAATGCGCCAGGTGAAGCCCGACTTCCACGCCCGTCAGGCCATCGAGCGGGTGATCCGCTGGATTCTGGTCGCCGCGGCCATGATCTCGATCTTCACCACCTTCGGCATTCTCTTCTCTATCATCTTCGAGGCGCTGCGCTTCTTCCAGATGCACAGCTTCTGGGACTTCATCACCGGCACGGTGTGGGATCCCGGCGCCAGCTTCCTGGCCGCTGCGGGGCGCGGCGATGAGGGGGGCTCCGCAGCCCAGTTCGGCTCGGTACCGCTGTTCGCCGGTACCTTCATGATCACCGCCATCGCCATGCTGGTGGCGATTCCCGTGGGCCTGCTGTCGGCCGTCTACATGGCAGAGTTCGCCCCCAGCCGGGTGCGCACCTTCGCCAAGCCGACCCTCGAGGTGCTGGCCGGCATTCCCACCGTGGTCTATGGCTTCTTCGCCGCCATCACGGTGGCGCCGATCATCGTCGACGTGGCCGGTTTCTTCGGCCTGGATGCCTCCTTCAACAATGCCGTGGCGCCCGGGGTGGTGATGGGCATCATGATCATCCCCTTCATCTCCTCGCTTTCCGACGACGTGATCAGTGCGGTGCCGGACAGCATGCGACAGGGCTCGCTGGCGCTGGGCATGACCAAGGGCGAGACCATTCGTGATGTGGTCATTCCCGCAGCCCTGCCGGGGATCATCTCCGCCTCGCTGCTGGCGGTCTCGCGGGCCCTGGGCGAGACCATGATCGTGGTGATGGCGGCGGGTATGCGGCCCAACTTGACCGCCAACCCCCTGGAGGACATGACTACGGTGACGGTGCGCATCGTCGCAGCGCTTACTGGCGACCTGGAGTTCGAGAGTGCCGAGACACTCTCCGCCTTCGCCCTGGGCCTGGTGCTGTTTGCCGTCACGTTGAGCCTGAACCTGGTGTCGGTGCTCATGATCCGCCGCTTCCGCGAGAAATATCGCGTCAACAACCTGTAACGCCGAGGAATCGCCGAGATGAGTCACTCCTTCGACGACATCAGCACCCAGCTGCGCCGCCGCCATCGCCGCTCATCGCGGCTGAAGTGGATCTCCATGGGGGCCCTGGGAATCGCTGGCCTGTTCCTGGTGCTGTTCTTCGCCGACATGCTCGCCAAGGGCCTGCCGGCCTTCCAGCAGGCGCAGATCCAGGTGGAGGTCGACTATAACGAAGATGCCCAGCGCATGGGGCGTGCCGCCCTGGACCCCGAGGTGTCGCGTCTGGTGAGTCGTACCTTCGAGCGTCTGATTCCGGTGCGCATGCGCGACAACCCCGAGCTGCTGGGCACCACCGAGACTCGCTGGGTGCTGGCCGACAGCGAAGTGGACCAGTACCTCAAGGGGCATCGTCACAAGCTCAGTGAGTCCCAGCAGGCCACGGTCGAAGCGCTGGTGCAGCAGGACCGAGTGGAGCTCAAATTCAACACCACCTTCTTCACCAGCGGCGACTCCAAGATGCCCGAGGCCGCGGGGATCCTCTCCGCCGCCGTGGGCACGGTAATGACCTTGCTGGTGACGCTGGCCATCGCCTTTCCCATCGGTGTAATGACGGCGGTCTACCTCGAGGAGTTCGCCCCCGACAATCGCCTGACCCAGATCATCGAGATCAACATCAACAACCTGGCGGCGATCCCCTCGATCCTGTTCGGCTTGCTGGGCCTGGCGATCTTCATCAACTTCTTTGGTGTGCCGCGTTCGACGCCGCTGGTAGGCGGCATGACCCTGGCGCTGATGACTCTGCCAGTGATCATCATCGCGACCCGCACGGCGCTGCGCAGTGTGCCGGACACGATCCGCCACGCCGCCTTCGGGGTGGGCTGCTCGCGCTGGCAGGTGGTGCGCGACCACGTATTGCCACTGGCCATGCCGGGCATCATGACCGGCTCGATCATCGGCCTGGCCCAGGCCATGGGCGAGACCGCACCGCTGATTATCATTGGCATGGTGGCCTTCATTCCCGACGCAGGGAGCTCTTTCACACAGGCCGCCACCGTACTGCCGGCGCAGATCTTCACCTGGGCGGGAGAGCCGGAGCAGGCCTTCGTCGAGAAGACCGCCGGAGGGATCTTGGTACTGTTGGCGATCCTGATCTTCCTCAACGCCACTGCCGTCGTCCTGCGCAAGAAATTCGAGCGCCGCTGGTAGGTCACGCTACGTTACAGGGGATCCAAAGATGAACATTCACGTTGCCGAGCGGAGTACCGCGCCGATGTCACGTCACGAAAGCTCTCGTCCCGAACCCGGTCAGCCGGTGACCCGCAATAATAACGCCCACCATGAGCTGAGCATTCGTGTCCGCGATCTCAACCTCTGGTACGGCCAGACCCAGGCGCTGAAGAATCTCAACATCGATATCTACCAGAAGAACATTACGGCGCTCATAGGGCCCTCGGGGTGTGGCAAGTCGACCTTCCTGCGCTGCCTCAACCGCATGAATGACCTGATCCCCAGTGTGCGCCTCGAGGGCCTGGTGGAGATGGACGGTCGCGACGTCAACGCTGCCAAGATGGACGAGGTGGCGCTGCGTCGCCGGGTGGGCATGGTGTTCCAGAAGCCCAATCCCTTTCCTAAGTCGATCTACGACAATGTCGTCTATGCGCCGCGCATGCACGATCTGGTGAGCCGCAAGCCGGAGCAGGACGAATTGGTGGAGAAGGCACTGCGCGACGCCGGCCTGTGGGAAGAGGTCAAGGACAAGCTGCACCAGCCGGGCACCTCGCTCTCCGGTGGCCAGCAGCAGCGCCTGTGTATCGCCAGGGCCATCGCCGTGCAGCCCGATGTGATCCTGATGGATGAACCGACCTCGGCGCTGGATCCGATCTCCACGGCCACCATCGAGGACCTGATGGACAAGCTCAAGCAACAGTTCACTATCATCACCGTGACGCATAACATGCAGCAGGCGGCACGGGTGGCCGACTACACGGCCTTCTTCCACCTCGGCGAGATCATCGAGTACAACGACACCCGGACGATGTTCGCCAATCCGGCTACCAAGAAGGCGGAAGACTACATTACCGGCCGCTATGGCTAGTGTCACCGTCGCCTGGCGGTCGATGACAACGGGGAGGCCACCGCCTCCCCGTTGACGTTTTTGGGTGTCACAAGATTGACAGATTGCCCGTGTATATATGGAATTCCAGATATCAAAACCCTCGCGGGAGAGAAGCATGACCCTACGACTCGGTATCAATGGCTTTGGTCGCATCGGTCGTCTGGTGCTGCGCAGCCTTTGGCCTCGCGTAGAGGCCGGCGAGGTCGAGCTGGTGCGGATCAACGACCCAGGGGGTGACGCCGCCACCTTCGCTCATCTGCTGGAGTTCGACTCGGTCCATGGCCACTGGTCGCCCGGGCAGGGCATCCAGGCGGAAGACGACGCCTTGGTGATCGATGGCCGTCGTATCGCCTTCAGCGCCCATAAGGCGTTGGAAGAGAGCGACTGGTCCGTTTGCCAGGTGGCCATCGAGTGCTCCGGCAAGATGAAGGGCAGCGACGCACTCCAGGCCTATCTCGATCAGGGCGTCGAGAGTGTGGTGGTCAGCGCGCCGATCAAGGAAGAGGCGGTGCTCAACGTCGTCGTCGGCGTCAACGATGACAAGTACGACCCGGCGACGCACCGCATCGTCACCGCGGCGAGTTGCACCACCAACTGCCTGGCGCCCGTCATCAAGGTGATCCACGAGACCTACGGCATTCGTCATGGCTCCATGACGACGGTGCACGACATCACCAATACCCAGGTCATCCTCGACGCCCCCAGCTCTCCAAGCAAACCCGACCTGCGTCGTTCGCGGGCCTGCGGCATGAGCCTGATCCCGACCACCACCGGTTCGGCAAAGGCGATCACCGAGATATTCCCGGAGCTGACCGGCAAGCTCAACGGCCACGCCGTGCGCGTGCCGCTGGCCAATGCCTCGCTGACCGACATGGTCTTCGAGCTCGAGCGCGAGGTGACGGTGGAAGAGGTCAACGCGGCGCTCAAGGCCGCCGCCGAAGGCGAGCTCGCCGGCATCCTGGGCTTTGAGGAACGCCCGTTGGTCTCTATCGACTACCGCACCGATCCGCGCAGCGCGATCATCGATGCGCTCTCGACCATGGTGATCAACGGCACCCAGCTAAAGCTCTACGCCTGGTACGACAATGAGTGGGGCTACGCCAACCGCACAGCCGAATTGGCGCTCAAGGTGGGGAGTGAGAAGGTGGGGCGTGGCTGAATCGCTCGTCTCCCGTCTCAGGGGGCTGCCCTTCGAGGTCCGCCAGTATCTGCTGATCACCGGTAACTACTGGGCCTTCACCCTGACCGACGGCGCCCTGCGCATGCTGGTGGTGCTGCACTTCCACCAGTTGGGCTACTCGCCGCTGGAAGTGGCCATGCTGTTCCTCTTTTACGAGGCCTTCGGTGTGGTTACCAATCTGGTCGGAGGCTGGTTGGGGGCCCGGCTGGGGCTTAACCGCACCATGAATGCCGGCCTGGCATTGCAGATACTGGCTTTGGCGATGCTGATGGTCCCCGCCGCGGCGCTTACCGTGCCTTGGGTGATGGCGGCCCAGGCGCTCTCGGGCATCGCCAAGGATCTCAACAAGATGAGCGCCAAGAGCGCGGTCAAAGTACTGGTGCCCAAGGACAGCGCCAGTGCCCAAAGCTCGCTCTACCGCTGGGTGGCCATCCTCACCGGCTCGAAAAATGCGCTCAAGGGCGCCGGTTTTTTCCTCGGGGGTGTGCTACTTACGCTGATCGGTTTCCGTGGCGCGATGGTGATCATGGCAGTGATGCTCATTGTCGTGCTGGGCCTGTCGCTTTGGCGGCTCAAGGCCGACCTGGGCCGCCAGAAGCGCAAGCCCAAGTTCACCGAGGTGTTTTCCAAGTCGCGGGCCATCAACGTGCTTTCAGCGGCGAGGCTGTGCCTATTCGCCTCCCGTGACGTCTGGTTCGTGGTCGCCTTACCGGTGTTCCTCTATGACCAGCACGGCTGGAGCCACTGGACGGTGGGTGGCCTGCTGGCCATCTGGGTGATCGGTTACGGTGGTGTGCAGACCCAGGCGCCACGCCTGACGGGTCTGATCAAGAGCGGCCCGCGGGCCGTTACGGCGGTCTGGGCGCTGGCACTAGCCGGCCTGCCGGCGGTGCTGGCCCTGCTGCCCCTGGCCGAGGTGGGTTGGCTGGTGGCAGGGTTGCTGGCTTTCGGCGTGCTGTTCGCCATCAACTCCAGCTGGCACAGCTACTTGATCGTCCACTACGCGCGCGCCGATGGCGTCTCCATGGACGTCGGCTTCTACTATATGGCCAACGCCATGGGGCGTCTGCTGGGCACCTTGCTCTCTGGCTGGGTCTACCAGGGCTACGGACTGGCGGCCTGCCTGTGGATCTCTGCGGCTCTGGTGGCGGCCAGCGCCCTGATGGCCCTGGCGCTGCCGAGGGAAACCGCGGCCCCATGATTTCTCGGCCTCAGGAGGACCCCGACGGCGCCGGTTGAGGCTGTTTCTCGGTGAGTCCTCGCAGTGCCCAGAGGCCCACTGCCGGACCCGGTAGCAGCCACCACAGCACCCAGGGGCCCTGGGTGGCCCAGAGGCTGCTGGTCAGCGATATTGCCGGGATGGTCAGTGCGAAGCCCACGGCATTCATCACCGCCAGCGTTGAGCCGACTCTGGCCTGGGGGGCGGTTGCAGCGGCGAGGGCCGAAAACTGCGGAGAGTCGGCGATGACCGTGAGCCCCCAGGCGCCGAGCAGTATGAGCAGCAGGCCGGGCGGCGCCCAGGGCAGCAGCGGATAGGCCAGACAGATCAGCCCGGAGGTGGCCAGGGCGCGCCGTGCCACCCAAAGGCTGCCGAGTCGTCGGCTCAAGGCACCACCTCCCACGCAACCGATGAGCCCCAGGGCGATGATGCCGAACGACAGCCAGGGTATCAGGTCCTCGGCGGCGCCCAGGCGCCCGACCTCCCGGGCCACCAGGAAGGGCGTCAGCATCCACAGGGCGTACAGCTCCCAGCAGTGGCCGAAGTAGCCCCCCGCCACGGCCCGGAAGCGAGGCTCGCGCAGGCCTGCGAGGCCCTCCTGTAGCCGTGTGGGGCCGGCAGGCGGTGGCAGGTGAGGGCCGTCGCCGAGCAGGTGAATGAGTGCCCCGCCGGCCAGCGCAAGCAGCGAGGCACCGAGCAGTGGCCATTCCCAGGGCATACCAAGCGTGGCTCCGCGCAGCAGGTGGGGCAGGGCGGTCCCCAGAGTCAGCATGCCGACTAGCCACGCCAGTGCCGCGCCCTTGTGGGTCGGTGTCCAGCCGATCACTAGTTTCATGCCCAAGGGATAGATGCCGGCCAGACACAGGCCGGTGGCGAAGCGCATGGCCAGGCTCGCCGCGAAGGATGCCGATGTCAGCACGAAGGCCGCATTGACCAGAGCGCCGATCAGACAAGCGATGGCAAAGATACGGCTGGCGCGGAACCGGTCGGCAAGGCCGCTTGCCGCGATGCTCAGAGTGCCGAGGATGAAACCCGCCTGAACGGTGAGGGTCAGCCGGCCGAGGTCAGCCTCGGTGAGGCCCAGATCGCGGGACAGGGACAGCCCCACGCCATTCACGCTGAACCACAACGACGTGCCGCAGAGCTGGGCGAGGACGATGATGGCCAGGGGGTGGCGGTGCAGGAAGGTCGTCATCCCGCCATGTTCGCCTTCGCCCCCGGGCAAGGCAAGTGCCGGGGGCGACGCGGCTCGGGTGTCGCTTCGTCTCCGCTCCCGCATCACGTAGAATCGACAAAATCCCGGTCGGAGGAAATCTCCAATGTCGTTGGACCCGCTTCGCCTCTTCAAGTGCCTGGGTGACGAAACGCGCCTGATGCTGATGCTTCTCTTGCTGCGCGAGCAGGAGCTATGTGTCTGCGAGATGACCCACGCTCTGGACGAGTCGCAGCCCAAGGTCTCTCGACACCTGGCACAACTGCGTCAGTGCGGATTGCTCAACGACCGGCGTGAGGGGCAGTGGGTCTATTACGGGCTCGATCCGAACCTGCCCACCTGGGCGATGACCACCCTGGAGGCTGCCGAGAAAGGGTGCGGTCGCAGGCTCGAGCAGTTGCGCCAGCGCCTTTCTTGCATGGGTGATCGCCCCGAGCGGCGTGCGTCGCTCTGCTGAGCAAAGGGGCCGGGACGAGACCACACGCTCCTAGCTGCAGCCGTCAGGCGGCTCCGGTATCAGCTTGCTCGGCACCCAGGCCAGGTAGGCTACCATGCCGAAAAGCTCGACCAGTGACTGAAAGACGATGACCACCACGGCGGCCTGCAAGGCGTCCGGCAGCGTGAGGGCCAGCGGCAGCATCACGAAGGAGTTGCGGGTGCCGAAGCTGAAGGCCAGGGTGCGCGCCTGGAAGGTGTCGACTCGAAACAGCTGGCCGAGGAGCTTGCCCAGGAAGACCGCGAAGAGCAGGTAGGCAATGAACACCGCCAGGACCTGAAGCAGGACCTCCGAAAATTCGATCACGGAAGTGACCTGCGATGCCGCAATCACCAGGATGACCAGTGCCAGAAGCGGGACCGGCAGGACGCCCAGGCCATGAATCAGTCGCCTCGCCTTCCGGTGTCGCGCGGCCAGGCATTCAGTGACCCATGCCAGTGACAGAGGGGCAAGTATGAGGCCGGCGAAGGCGCTGATCAGGTGTGGGCCGACGGCGAGTTGCAACCAGGCTTCCCCGAGTAACAGCCACAGGTAGAGCGGCAGGACAAGCAGCTGTATGAGCAACAGCAGGGGCGTGGCGGTGATGGCCCGGGCGCTATCGCCTTTGCCGAGGTGGGTGAAGCTGATGAACCAGTCGGTACAGGGCACCAGCAGCACCAGCAATATCCCCGCCTGGATGGCCGGTGTCAGCGGCAGTCCCGATACCACGCCGCCCACCACGAGCGGGATCACCAGGAAGTTTCCGATCAGCAGGGCAGAGAGGAAGCGCCAGTCCCGAAAGCCATCGGCTAGGCGAACCAGCGGAATCTGGGTGAAGGTGGCATACAGCAGTCCGCCCAGAAGCGGCCAGAGGCCACTTTCGAGCACGCTGGCAAGGCCCGGACTGGCAAGGCCCAGCCCCAGGCCTACCAGAATGCACAGCAGGTAGATCCAGGACTGGTAGCGCTCCATCCCCTCGCGCATGGCTACGTTTCTCCCAACCGGCAACCGTCATGGGCATTGTCTTTGCCAGAGGGGGCGGACGCTATCCTTGTTACGCAGCCACTCACGGTCCCGGGGTGTGACGTCGATCGATATGGCTTAGCCACCTTCCTCGCTGGCCTCGGGAAAATGATGACGCGTCTTGTTGGCGATACGCACCAGGGCCAGCATCAGAGGCACCTCCACCAGCACGCCCACCACCGTGGCCAGTGCCGCACCGGACTGTAGGCCGAACAGCGCGATGGCGGCGGCCACGGCCAGTTCGAAGAAGTTGCTGGCGCCGATCATCGCGCCGGGGGCGGCGACGTTGTGAGGCACCTTCCACGCCTTGGCCCATCCGTAGGCGATGAAGAAGATCAGGAAGGTCTGGATAATCAGCGGGATGGCGATCAGCACGATATGCAGCGGCGCCTCGAGGATCACCTCGCCCTGGAAGGCGAACAAGAGCACCAGCGTCAGGATCAGCCCGGCCGGCGTGATCGGGCCGATGCGTTTGAGGAAGACGTTGTCATACCACTCACTACCGTGACGGGCGATCAGCGTGCGCCGTGTCAGGTAGCCGGCAGCGAGCGGAATCACGATGTAGAGGACTACTGACAACGCCACCGTATCCCAGGGCACCTGGATGTTGGAAACGTCGAGCAGGAAGACCACGATGGGCGCGAAGGCGAACAGCATGATCAGGTCGTTGAGCGACACCTGCACCAGGGTGTAGGCGGCGTCGCCTCGAGTCAGGGTGCTCCATACGAAGACCATGGCGGTGCAGGGCGCGGCGCCGAGCAGGATGGCGCCGGCCAGATACTGGCCGGCCAGGTCCTCGGGGATCAGCGGCTGGAACACCACTGTCAGGAAGAACCAGGCGATGGCGAACATGGTGAAGGGCTTGATCAGCCAGTTCACCGTGGTGGTAATGATCAGCCCCTTGGGCTGGCGGCGCACACCGAGTACGGCGGTGAAGTCGATCTGCGCCATCATGGGAAATATCATCGCCCAGATCAAGATGGCCACCGGGATCGATACCTGGGCGTATTCGAAGCGAGACAGCGCGTCGGGAATGAGCGGGGCGAACTGACCGACCAGTACCCCGGCGACGATGGCCAGTGCCACCCACAGCGAGAGGAAACGCTCGAATAGTCCCATACCCTCGGCGATGCTGGTTGACTGGGATTCCTGGTGTGTGGTCATGAACCGCGTACCTTTGGTCGGCGAAAGTAAATATATGGATTATCGTATATTCTAAGGCCGATAGTGGTCCAGGACCACACGGTTGACGCGTCTTGCCTTGTCGCAGGCGCAGTGATGACGACGTCACGTCGCACATTCCGTACGGCGCGAGCTGCTACCATCGCGCCCAGTCCCTTCTGAGTGGAGGCTGCCTTGCCCGCTACCGATGTCCTGCGCCTCGAGCGGCTTGCTATCAGCGAACTGAGCGGGGTCGAGTTGACCCTCGCCCCAGCCGAGATCCTCTGCCTCTCCGGGGCCAGCGGCTCCGGGAAGAGCCGGCTGCTGCGCGCCGTGGCGGATCTCGAGCCCCACGGCGGGAAGGCATTGCTTGGCGATCTCGACCAGGCATCGCTGCCGGCCCATGAGTGGCGTGCGCGGGTGATGCTGGTACCGGCGGAAAGCCACTGGTGGGCCGACAGCGTGGGGGAGCACCTGTCGCAGGCCGATCCCGCCGACCTCAAGGCACTGGGCTTCACCCCCGAGGTGCTGGACTGGCAGGTGGCCAGGCTCTCCTCCGGAGAGAAGCAGCGTCTGGCCCTGCTGCGGGCGATCAGTCGCGAGCCCTCGGCACTGCTGCTCGACGAGCCCACCGCCAATCTGGATGATGCCACCACCCGGCGCGTGGAGACCTGGTTGGTCGAGCGCATTCGTGAGAGAGGCTGGCCGACACTCTGGGTCGCCCACGATGCCGCCCAGATCGCCCGAGTGGCGAACCACCACTGGCGCATCGAGGGGGCCGAGCTTGCGGAGGTGCCGACATGGACGTGATTCAACTGGCCTGGTGGCAGTTGGCCCTGGCGGCGCTGATGGTGGTGGCACTGGCCGGCTGTACGGCCGCCATGCGACTCGGGATGAGCCGCAGCCTGCTGATCGCGGCGGCGCGAACGGTGATCCAGCTCGCCCTGGTGGGCCTGGTGCTGGAGGCGCTTTTTGCTGCCGAGCGGTTGGTGTGGGTGACGTTGATGGCGCTGGGCATGCTGCTGATTGCCGGTCGAGAAGTGATGGCGCGCCAGAAGCGCCGCTTGCTGGGCGGCTGGGCCTTCGGTATCGGCACAGTGGCGATGTTCCTGTCGTCGTTCACGGTGACCGTGCTGACGCTCACCGTGATCATCGGCCCCGAGCCCTGGTATCGGCCGCAGTACGCCATTCCGTTACTGGGCATGATGCTCGGCAACACCATGACCGGGGTCGCCCTGGCGCTGGATCGTCTGACCGACACCGCCTGGCGCCAGCGGGCGGTGATCGAGAACCGACTGATGCTCGGCCAGCGATGGCAGGAGGCGGTCGGTGATATCCGCCGCGAGGCGATGCGCAGCGGCCTGATGCCGATGATCAACGCCATGGCCGCCGCCGGGGTGGTCAGCCTGCCGGGCATGATGACCGGCCAGATACTCGCCGGCAGTCCGCCAGCATTGGCAGTGAAGTATCAGATACTGGTGATGTTTACCATCACCCTGGGGACCGGCTTTGGCACCCTCGCTGCGGTGGCAGTGGGCAGCCGGCGGCTCTTCGATGGCCGTCAGCGGCTACGCCTCGACCGCCTCTCGGCACCCAAGGCATGACCTTCCTGATAGTCTGCGGGATTGCTTACCGCCCCCATCGTGATCGAGCTACAATACTGGCACGTAAACCGGATTCCCTTGACTCATGCCTGTCGACCTTCAAGCGCTCTATCCCAAACTGATCAACTTGATGCTGGATACGGTCTTCGTGGTTGATAGAGATAACCGGATCGTCTTCGTGAGCGATGCCTGCGAGGCGTTGTTCGGTTACCGTGCCGATGAGCTGACCGGCACCTTGATCACCGATTATATGCATCCCGAGGACCTGGAGATCAGCCTGGCTTCAGTTCATCGGGTCATGAGTGGTCAGCCCCACGTCGATTTCCGTAACCGCTATCTCTGCAAGGACGGCGGTATCGTATACATCCTCTGGTCGGCTCGCTGGGTCGAGGAAGAGGGCGTCCGCATCGGCGTGGCTCGCAACGTGACGGCACTCAGGCAGGCAGAAGACGAATTGCGCTTCCTCGCCCATCATGATCCGTTGACAGGGCTGACCAACCGCTCGCTGTTCTATGATCGCCTGGACTCGGCCCTTCATGCGGCCCATCGTCACCAAAGCTATCTGGCCTTGCTGTTTCTGGATCTGAATGACTTCAAGGTGATCAATGATGTCCATGGTCATGCCATGGGGGATCGTGTGCTCTGTGCGGTGGCACGACGCCTGGAAAGCTGTGTGCGTGAGACGGACACGGTGGCTAGGATGGGCGGTGACGAATTCACCGTTCTGTTGACGGACATCCAGTCGGCAAATGCCGCGTCTGCTAAGGTTGACCAAATTCTGGCGGTCATGGCCGAGCCGCTGTGTGCTGAGTTAGCGGGGATCATGCCGTCCTGCAGTATCGGCGTGGCCTGTTATCCTGCGGATGGAGAGAATGTCGATACCTTGCTGAGCCATGCGGATGGCGATATGTACCGGATAAAAAGGCGCCGTTCGGCGGTTAGGTGACTTTTCTGGAGGCCAGTCATGCATCGTGAAGCCGGTGATGCAGCTCGCTAAGTCGCTCAGCGAAGGCCGGCACCGGCCCCTCGCCCCGCGCACTGGATACCACCTGCTGGATCGGCAGCGGCGCCACTGGCGCGGGGCTGGCGAAGATGCTGGGCGGCACACTCTGTGCAGGCGCTCTCCAGGGCACGTCGGGCTGCCGCCTGGTCGCGACACGGCTTGAGATCGCGGACGGCGGCAAGGGTGGTGTCGGCTACCTCCGCCATGAAGCTCGGGGGAAGCCGACCCAGTTAGGGGGCGGAGCGGCCGAAGCCCAGCCGGTCATAGGCTACGACGTCACGACCGGTTGCCTGTGACAGTCGTGTCGGGAAATCCCGCCACAGGGCGACGCAGCCCAGGGAGACATTCAGCAGCACGACAGGTGTGCCCCTTCCAGGGCGTCCCTGTGGTTGCCAGCGGGTGGCAAAGATCCGCCTCTGAAGGGTGTCGACTCAGAACTCCTGCGCCATTCAATCGACCAGCTCGACCGCCACGGCGGTGGCTTCGCCGCCGCCGATGCACAGGCTGGCGATACCGCGCTTGCCGCCCTTGGTGCGCAGGGCATGGATCAGCGTGGCGATGATCCGCGAGCCGGTGGAGCCGATGGGATGGCCCTGGGCGCAGGCGCCGCCGAAGACGTTGACCTTGTCGTGGGGCAGGCCGAGGTCGTCCATGGCCATCAGGGTCACCACGGCGAAGGCCTCGTTGATCTCGAAGAGGTCGACGTCGTTGACGCCCCAGTCGAGCTTCTTCATCAGCTTCTCGATGGCGCCCACCGGGGCGATGGTGAATTCGCTGGGGTGACGCGAATTGGTGCTGTGGCCGAGCATGCGCGCGATCGGCTTGGCGCCCAGGCGATCGGCGGCCGCCTGGCTGGCCAGGATCAGCGCCGAAGCGCCGTCGGAAATGGAACTGGAGTTGGCGGCGGTAATGGTGCCGTCCTTGGCGAAGGCGGGGCGCAGCTCGCGGATCTTGTCGAGCTTGGCCTGGAAAGGCTGCTCGTCGTGATCGACCACGCTCTCGCCCTTGCGGCTGGTGACGGTGACCGGCGCCATCTCGGCGTCGAGGTGGCCGGCGTTGGTAGCCTCCATGGCGCGTTCCAGCGAGGCGATGGCGAAGTCGTCCAGGCGCTCACGGCCGTAGTCGCGATCGTTGGCGACGTCCTGGGCGAAGCCCCCCATCAGCTTGCCGGTCTCGGCGTCCTCCAGGCCATCGAGGAACATGTGGTCCTTCAGCTCACCATGGCCCAGACGATAGCCGGCACGGGCCTTGGTCAGCACGTGAGGCGCATTGGACATGGACTCCATGCCGCCGGCCAGCATCACATCGCCGCTGCCGGCGCGTATCAGGTCGTGGACCAGCATGGTGGCCTTCATGCCCGAGCCGCACAGCTTGTTGATGGTGGTGGCGCCGATGTTGTCGGGGATGCCGGCCTGGCGCATGGCCTGACGCGCCGGGCCCTGCTTGACCCCGGCAGGCAGCACACAGCCCATAATGCCCTCATCAATGCTGTCGGCGCTGATACCGGCGCGCTCGATGGCGGCGCGGATGGCTGTAGCACCGAGCTCCGGTGCGGTGAGGCTGGCGAGGCTGCCGAGCATGCCGCCCATGGGCGTGCGTGCGGCAGAAAGGAAGACGATGTCGTTGGCGTGGCTCATGGTGGTTCTCCCGGTGTCGCGTGCGGTTCCCGGTGGAGCCGCATGAAAATGGTGTAAAGGCCCCAGACGAATGTCTTTGGCGGCAATTCTCGAAGTTGTACCAGCGAGAGGCCTCCGAGGGGGGGGGCTTCCCCCCTCCCTGGGCGCTATCGACGCCATCCCTGGCGTAGAATCCTCCTCTATGACCTCTCCCCGGCGCTGTCGTGCGATTGACGGGTCATGGCATGCCGCGCGTTGACCCGGCATCAGGGCTGTGGTTTTCTCAGGGTCAACCAAGCAAGCGCTAGTGTAAATCACGATGAATGTAATGAATGACTCACCGCGCCGCAAGGAGCTGACCCGCCAGGCCGCCCAGTTGTTCGTCCAGGCGGGATTCGACCGGACCACGGTGCGCATGCTCGCTCAGGAGATGGGCATCAAGTCCGGTAGCCTCTTCCATCATTTCCGCGACAAGCAGGAGATCCTGACGGCGGTGATCGAGGAGGGCACCCAGAACGCCCTGATCATCGCGAAGGCGGCCCTCGATCAGTGCGACAACTCTGCCGAGGCACGGTTGCAGGCCATGGCGCGTGCGCATCTGGAAACCTTGCTCACCGACCGTAACGCACATGTTGTCGCCCTCTACGAGTGGCGCCGCCTCGACCCCGAGGCCCGGGATCACCTCAGCCATCTGCGCGATGCCTATGAAGCGCTCTGGGAAGCGGTGATCGACGATGCCCTGGCCGCCGGCCTGATCCATGGTGACCGCTTCCTGGTCGCCCGCTTCGTGATGGGCGCCCTCAACTGGACGGTGCGCTGGTACGATCCCGCCGGCCCACGCTCCCCCGATGACCTGGCCCATGAACTGATCGCCATGATCACTCATCGATCCGCCTGATTCACTCATCCTCTGACCCGTGGGAGCGTTTCGTCGCGATATCGATGTGCCACGCTCGACCATCGTCTAGTCCCATCCTGCCGTTCAGGGCTTGCCCCGTTCCGCGGGAGCCTCTAGCTTGTACCTAGCGCTTGCTAGGTTGACGCTTACGTCAACTGCATCTAGCCAGAAGGTAGACGTGCACGCCAGCGTCGGTGCTTGCCGTTTCCTCCATTGCCAGCATGTTGCGCCACACATCCGATGCCACCCATTAGCCGACACAACAAGCACAACCCGTGAGAGGGCAGTACATGAGCACCCTTCCCGACTACCAGAGCTACCTAGAGACCTTTTCCGTCGATGACGTCATCGCGCGCCTCGATGATCACCGCGACGGCAAGGCCAACGCCTTCGAGTCCTGCTGCGGACGCCACCTTCGTGCCGGTCGCGGCGACGTCCTGGCCCTGGTGCACGAGGACACCCAAGGCCAGGTCAACACCCTGACCTACGCCGAACTCGATGCCGAGAGCGCGAAGCTCGCGGGCTGGTTCGCCGAGCGTGGCCTGGGCGTGGGGGACCGCATTGCCTGCATGCTGCCGCGCTCGCCGCAGCTGCTGGTGGCGGTGCTGGCCACTTGGCGCATCGGCGCCGTCTACCAGCCGCTGTTCACCGCCTTCGGCCCGGACGCGGTAGACTATCGCCTGGGGCGTGCCGATACCCGGCTGGTGATCACCGATCACGCCAACCGCTTCAAGTTCGATGGCCTGACCCAGTGCCCGGCGGTGCTCGCCGTGGGCGGGCCCAGCACCGAACACGGCGATGATCTGGACTGGAAGGATGCCCTGGCTCATGCACCGATCGAGACCAGCCCGCCGCGTCTGGCTCGCGAGGAGCCCTTCCTGCAGATGTTCACCTCCGGCACCGTGGGTAAGCCCAAGGGCGTGGCCGTGCCGCTGGCCGGCATGCCGGCTTTCGCCCTCTACATGGAGCTGGCCGTCGATCTGCGCGATACCGACCGCTTCTGGAACATGGCCGACCCGGGCTGGGCCTACGGCCTCTACTACGCCATCGCCGGGCCGCTGCTGCTGGGCGTGACCACTCATTTCTGCGAGGCAGGCTTCAGTGCCGAGGGCGCGCTGGCCTTCATGAAGCGTCACCGCATCACCAACTTCGCCGCCGCGCCCACCGCGTACCGCTTGATGAAGGCCTCCGGCCTGTTTGACGATGCCCACCAGACCCTCGAGCTGCGTGCGGCGAGCTCTGCCGGGGAGCCGCTCAACACCGAAGTGGTCACCTGGGTCGAGCGCTCCCTGGGCTGCCCGGTCATGGACCACTACGGCCAGACCGAGACGGGCATGACCTGCAACAATCACCATGCCCTGGATCATCCCAAGCATGTGGGTGCCATGGGCGTGCCGATGCCTGGCTATCGATTGGCGATTCTGGATGCCGAGTACAATGAGTTGCCCCCTGGCGAGCCCGGCGTGCTGGCCGTGGATATAAAGAATTCCCCGGCTCACTTTTTTGCCGGCTACACCTGGCAGGAGAAGCATCCCTTCGCCGAAGGCTATTACCTGACCGGCGACGTGGTGATCCGCAATGAAGATGGCACCTTCCAGTTCGCCGGCCGTGACGACGACATCATCACCACTGCCGGCTATCGTGTCGGGCCCACCGACGTGGAGAACAGCGTGATGACCCACCCGGCGGTCGCTGAATCCGCCGCCGTGGGCCAACCCGACGAGATCCGTGGCGAGATCATCAAGTCCTATATCGTACTGCGCGAGGGTTTCGAGGCCAGCGATGAACTGGCCGACGCGATTCGCAAGCTGGTGCGCGAGCGACTCTCGACCCACGCCTTCCCGCGTGTGATCGAGTTCGTCGAGGAACTGCCCAAGACGCCGAGTGGCAAGATCCAGCGCTTCAAGCTGCGCGCCGATGCCAACGACAAGGCCTGAGGGGGGCATCTGCCAAATGACGTTGAGGATTTTGACATGCAAGTGAAAGATAACACCTTCCTGATTACCGGTGCCGCCTCCGGACTGGGGGCGGCCACTGCCGAACGCCTGGTTGCCGCCGGCGGCCGGGTGGTGCTCTGCGATCTCAGCGATGCCGTGGAGGCACACGCCGAGCGCCTGGGCGAGGGCGCCCAGGCGGTACGCGGTGATGTCACCTCCGGCGAGGAGATCCAGGCGGCGGTGGACACCGCCGTCGAACTCAGCAATGGCAGGGGGCTCGCCGGGGTGGTGCATTGCGCCGGCGTGGTCAGCGTGGCCAAACTGGTCGACCGCGAGGGCAACCCCGCCGACCTCGACGCCTACAACCGCACCATCCAGATCAACCTGGTAGGCACCTTCAACGTCATGCGCCTGGCTGCCGCCGCCATGGCGAAGAACACCGCAAGCGAGGATGGCGAGCGCGGCATCATCATCAACACCGCTTCCATCGCCGCCTTCGATGGCCAGGTAGGGCAGTGCGCCTACAGCGCCTCAAAGGCCGGCGTAGTGAGCATGAGCCTGCCGGCGGCCCGTGAGCTCTCGCGTCACGGGGTGCGGGTGATGGCCATCGCCCCCGGCGTGTTCGAGACGCCGATGATGAGCGAGATCCCCGACGAGGCCGCCCAGGCGCTGGCCGCCGCCGTGCCCTTCCCCAAGCGGCTCGGCAAGCCTGACGAGTTCGCACGTCTGGCCGAGCAGATCATTACCAACGCCATGCTCAACGGCGAGGTGATTCGCCTGGATGGCGGTATCCGCATGCAGTAAGGCCTTCGGCCAGTCGCAAGGAATCAAGGCCGCAAGGGGTCAAGGAGCAAGGGGTCAAGGAGCAAGGGGTCAAGGAGCAAGGGGAGGTTTCCTTGCTCCTTGACTTGATCCTTTCCGCTTTTTCAAACGAGCGCTTGACTCTCGATCCTGCGACGGATAATTTCAAACACGTGTTTGAAATCGACCGCCGTCATCTTCCTGTGCCGACGGCAGGTGCCCCTTCTTTCTGGAGAGCTCGAGATGCCCGACTATCAGGCCCCCTTGCGTGACCTTCGCTTCGTGATGGACGAGATGTTGGACTACCCGGCTCACTACGCTCGTCTGCCCGGTGGCGAGGAAGCCTCGCCGGATGTGATCGGCGCGATCCTGGAAGAGGGCGCACGCTTTGCACGTCAGGTGCTGCTGCCGCTGAATCAGAGCGGCGACCGTGAGGGGTGCCTATTTGAGGGCGGGGACGTAAAGGCACCCAAGGGGTTCAAGGCGGCCTATGCCCTGTACGTGAAGGCCGGCTGGCCGAGCCTGGCCGCCGATCCCGAGCAGGGCGGCCAGGGGCTGCCGCCTTCGCTGGCCATGGTGCTCAGCGAGATGATCTGTGCCACCAACCTGGCCTGGGGCATGTATCCGGGGCTCTCCCACGGCGCCGCCGACGCCTTACGCAATCACGGCACAGAGGAGCAGCAGGCCACCTATCTAGCCAAGCTAGTGGAGGGCACCTGGACCGGTACCATGTGCCTGACCGAGGCTCACTGCGGCACTGACCTCGGCCTGATCAAGACCCGCGCTGTTCCCAATAACGACGGCAGCTATGCAGTAACGGGAACGAAGATATTCATCTCCGCGGGCGACCA
Organism: Halomonas daqiaonensis; assembly: GCF_900109725.1. GTDB lineage: Bacteria > Pseudomonadota > Gammaproteobacteria > Pseudomonadales > Halomonadaceae > Halomonas > Halomonas daqiaonensis. The sequence goes on along the minus strand of NZ_FOBC01000005.1, from coordinate 60,226 downwards.
TGACCTGGCCGAGAACATCGTTCACCTGGTGCTGGCCAAGCTGCCCGACGCCCCGGAGGGCTCCAGGGGTATCTCGCTGTTCGTGGTACCCAAGTTCATGCCCAATGAAGCGGGCGAGCCCGGCGAGCGAAACGGCGTGGTGTGCGGCTCGCTCGAGCACAAGATGGGCATCCACGGCAACGCCACCTGCGTGATGAACTTCGATGCGGCGAAAGGCTTTCTGGTGGGCGCGCCTCACCAAGGCCTGACCTGCATGTTCACCATGATGAATGCTGCGCGTATTGGCGTGGGCATCCAGGGACTTGGCCTCACCGAGGCGAGTTTCCAGAATGCCCTGGCCTACGCCCGCGGTCGCCTGCAGATGCGCGCGCTCTCTGGTACCAAGGCGCCCGAGAAAGCCGCCGACCCGATCATCGTCCACCCGGACGTGCGCCGCATGCTGCTGACCCAGAAGGCCTTCGCCGAGGGCGGCCGGATGCTGGTGCTCTACACAGCGCAGATGATCGACATCGTCGAGCATGGTCCTGACGCAGTTGAGAAGGAGCGCGCCGAGACCCTGCTGGGCCTGTTGACGCCCATCGTCAAGGCGTTCCTTACCGAGGTGGGCTTCGAGGCGACTAACGAGGGGGTGCAGGTGTTCGGTGGCCACGGCTTCATCCAGGAGTGGGGCATGGAGCAACTGGTGCGCGACGCGCGCATCACCCGCCTCTACGAGGGCACCACCGGCATCCAGGCTCTCGACCTGCTGGGCCGCAAGGTGCTGATGAGCCAGGGCGAGAGCCTCAAGGTCTTCACCCGTGAGATACACAAGTTCTGCCAGGCAGAGGAAGGTAACGGTGAGCTCGCCGAATTCGTGCGTCCGCTTGCCAAGCTCAATCAGGAGTGGGGCGAGCTGACCATGGCGATTGGCATGAAAGCCATGAACGATCGCGAGGAGGTGGGCGCGGCCAGCGTCGACTACCTGATGTACGCCGGCTACGTGACTCTGGCCTACCTCTTTGCCCGCGCGGCGAAACAAGCTCGCGTCGCCCTGGCCGGGAGCTCTGACGAGGCCGCTTTCTATCTCGCCAAGCTCGATACGGCACGCTTCTTTTACCAGCGCCTTCTGCCGCGCACCCGCGCCCACAGGGCGGCTATCGAGACCGGCGCCAAACCGTTGATGGCGATCAGTGCCGAGGACTTCGGCCTGGGCTTCGAGATCTGAGGTCGCAACGGACGGACTAGCGAGCTCTCTCTCGACCGGAAAGGATCGCCTTGGCGCAGGGGAATGGCCCTTGCCGCCTTCTTGCTTTGTGTGCGGTACAGCACTGACGGTTTGATTGTCGGGCGTGAGAAGATCAGGATGACCTGTAATGCGTCGGGCCATCTGTTCTGCCGTTCTTCCTGGAGTTACTGCCTCATGCGTGTCTTTGCCAATCCGGTCGGTGCCGGATCCCTCTGGTTCGACAACCTCGCGACCGCCACCGGTACGCCCATTGCCTACGACCCTCAGGCCAGGGCCTTCATCACCATGCCGCCGTTCTGCGCCAATCGCGACGTGATCGGCTGCAACTGGATCGCCCCCAAGCAGGGCGACTTCTGTCGCGCCTGCGCCATGACCGAGCTGGCGCCGGATCCTTCCATTCCCGATGCCATGCCCAACTGGGCGCATACCGAGGCCGCCAAGCGCTGGGTGATCGACAACCTGGGCCGCTGGAACTGGTTCCGACCCGAGGACCCCGGCGCTCGCCCTGTGTTTCATATGCTGGCCGAGGGCCATACCCCGGTACCCATGGGGCACGTCGGGGGTGTGGTGACGATCAGCGTGGCCGAGGCAGACCCGGTCCTGAGCACTACCCGTCGAGAGGCCCTGGAAGAACCCTACCGGACCATGATCGGTCATATGCGTCATGAGATAGCGCACATGCTCTGGTGGCGTCTCAGCCTGCGGGAAGATTTTCTCGATGCCTTCCGGGCCATGTTCGGTGATGAGCGGGAGGACTATCCTGCCGCACTCAAACGCTATTACCACAATGGGCCACCGCCCGACTGGCGCTCGCACTTCGTCAGCACCTATGCGGCTGCACATCCCCACGAGGATTGGGCCGAAACCGCGTCTCACCTGCTGCATCTGACGGATATCGCCGACAGTTTTGTTGCCGCCGGCTTGTCCTCCTCTGACCTCCCGCATCTCGGTTGGGATCCCTACATGGAGTCCGATGCCGAGAATCTGATCCACATTGCCACGCACCAGGTCATGGCGGTCAACCACATCAATCGCGCGATGGGATTGCCGGATCTCTATCCCTTCGTGCTCTCCGAAAAGGTCCGCCGCAAGCTTGTCTTCATGCATGACTGGTTACGCCGCGGCGCCCAAGGGCTTTGAGCCGGACCCGGGCTCTGGATTGTGCTTCCAGAGCCTTCGCTGGCATCCCTTGGTGAAGGTCGAAGCCAGGCAGAGTATCTGCAGTTTCTTGGTTTGCTGGCTGGCGCCGATCCCGTGTCAGAGGCATCATGATCGCCTCGGCGCTCCCTGAGGCGGCGAGAGACTGTCACGCGCCCGAGGAACTGCTCATCATGACCCGAACGACCCGCCTGCAAGACCTGATCCGGGTGTTGCGTTACCACCCTGGCCCGATCGGCGGACCCGAGCTTGCCGAGAGGCTGGGGATTACCCTGCGGATCCTTTACCAGGACATCGCCACGCTGCGCGCGGTGGGGGTCGAGGTCGTCAACACACCCGGCCAGGGCTATGTGTTGCCCCCGGAAATCGCACTGCCGCCCGCGGCATTGGCCGAACCCGCCCCATGGGAGCCGGCCGAGATCACCTTCTACACCCACCCGCTCTCCCGTGGCGGGATCGTCCACTGGATGCTCGAGGAACTCGGCGTGCCCTATCGCACGGTGATCCTCGAGTATGGCTCCACCATGAAGTCGCCGGACTACCTGGCCCTCAATCCCATGGGCAAGGTGCCCGCTATCCGTCATGGGGATGTGGTGGTGACCGAGGCCGCCGCCATCTGCGCCTACCTTGCCGATGCCTTCCCGGAGGCTGGCCTTGCGCCGTCGCCCGCCGCTCGAGGCGACTATTACCGCTGGCTGTTCTTCGCGGCCGGGCCGCTGGAGAGCGCCATCGCCCTCAACGACCTAGGGGTGCAGCCCACGGCAGAGCAGAAGATGCGCCTCGGATGCGGTGACTACTGGGCGCTGATCGATACCCTGGCCGCCGCCGTCGAGGGAAAGCCCTTCATCGGCGGCGGAGCATTCAGTGCCGCCGACGTCTACGTTGGCTCGCACCTCGGCTGGGGCATGCACTTCGGCACCATTCCTCGTCGGCCCGAGTTCGAGGCCTACTGGGAAGGGCTGCGGATGCGACCGGCCTACCAGCGCTGCGAGGCCTATGTCGAGCAGGTGCTGGCGGGAGGCTGATTCGCGCGCTCAGGCACCATGCAGCCGACGATGCAGGTTGTGCATGCGCTCGGTGAATTCCGGCACCGGGCCCTCGACTTCCGCGCCAGGTACCACCTGCTGAATCGGCAGCGGCGCCACCGGCGCCGGGTCGATGCCCATCTCCTTCAGCCAGCCGATGAGCTGTTCTGACGAACTCGCATAGACGATCCGTCCCAACCCCACCCAGCCGTGAGCCGCCGCGCACATGGGACAGTGTTCCCCGGAGGTGTAGACCGTTGCCCGTGTGCGCTCCTCGGGCGTGAGGTTCTCTGCTGCCCAGCGCGCCAGGAAGAACTCCGGGTGCTGGGTGGCATCCCCGCCGGCCACGTGGTTGTGGTCTTCCACCAGCACTTCACCATCACCACTCACCAGCACTGAGCCGAACGGTTCGTCGCCAGCCTCCAGAGCCTCTTCGGCCAGCTCCACGCAGCGTTGCAGGTAGTGTCTGTCGGTTTCGGTGATCATCGTCGCTGTCTCCACTTTTCGCATGTTGGATTCCTTAACAGCATACGATTACAAGAAGCCACTTGCCTCAGGAAAGGCGACGCCAGCCCTCGCGGAGGTGACGGGCGGCGTTATGCCAGAGGCTGGTGGGTTTGGCAGTCGGCGGGGCGTCCAGCGAGACGAGGGTGTGTTGCAGGCCGACGAGGATGGCATCCAGGTAACGATGGCAGACGGTGCTGTTAAGCCCGCCAGGGCAGTGGGCGAGCAGCTCTTCGCACTGGGTGCAGGCGGCTTCCAGGCCTTGATGGGCCTCGTCATGGGCGACGGCCTGGTCGCGACAGGCCGTGAGGTCGCGACACAGCATCTTCAACATCTTGCCGTCGAGCCAGCAGGGCAGGCCATCACTCGCCTTTCCGGCCATGGAGTGCTTGATGGCCTGGAAGGAGACCTGCAAGAAGATGACGTTGTAGTACATCCTGGGGCGTTCAGGGTTCATGTTGGCCGACCCGGCAACAAGCAGTTGATGAGAATCATTATCGATAATAGGCGTGGCTGACCATGGCTGTCAATGTGGGGCAACGGGACAGGCATGTGAAAGTGGCGGGGTTGGTCGTTTCCGTCCAGGCTTGCGCCATGTGTGGGATCGGCATCTGAAGGTCTGCGAGAGGCTCGGGAGGAAGGTAAACTCGCCGGCGGGGTGGATCAGTCTAGCAATCGGCACATCGAAGAGGTTCACAAATGTTTAAGGCAATCCTGATCGATAAGCAAGACGAAGGCCAGCGTGTGGCGCTCGAGACGCTCGACGAATCGCGACTCCCCGAGGGCGACGTCACGGTGCGGGTCGAATGCAGCACGCTGAACTACAAGGATGCCCTGGCCATCACCGGCAAGGGGCCGGTGGTGCGTTCGTTTCCCATGGTGCCGGGGATCGACCTGGCGGGTACCGTCGAGAGCTCAACGGCGGAGGCCTACCAGCCCGGTGACAGCGTGCTGCTCAACGGCTGGGGCGTCGGGGAGACGCACTGGGGCGGGCTGGCCGAGAAGGCGCGTCTGGACAGTCGCTGGCTGATTCCTCATCCCACCGCCTTCAGTGCTCGGCAATCCATGGCCATCGGCACGGCCGGTTACACCGCCATGCTCGCGGTAATAGCACTGGAGCGCCAGGGCATAACGCCTGACCGGGGCGAGGTACTGGTAACCGGCGCCAACGGCGGGGTCGGTAGCTACGCCATCGCGCTTCTATCGCGCCTGGGCTATTGGGTCGTGGCCTCCACCGGACGCCTGGAGGAGACGGCATATCTCGAAAGCTTGGGAGCCCAGGAGGTAATCGACCGCCAGACGCTCTCCGAGCCTGGCCGACCTCTGGCCAAGGAGCGCTGGGCAGCGGCCATCGATTCGGTGGGCAGCCATACCCTGGCCAATGTCCTGGCTGGGACCCGCTACGACGGTACCGTCGTGGCCTGTGGGCTGGCACAGGGCATGGACCTGCCGGGCAGCGTCGCGCCCTTCATCCTGAGAGGCGTGACCCTGTCGGGAATCGATAGCGTGATGCGGTCTTATGCGGATCGCGTCGAGGCCTGGCAGCGGCTTGGTGAGTTGCTGGCTTCCGAGCAATTGGAGGCCATCATGGATACGATTGGCCTGGACGAGGCCATCGACAAGGCCGGAGAGCTGCTGGCGGGCCGGGTTCGTGGGCGCGTCGTGGTCGACATGGCAGGCTAGCGTTGATCAGCGCCGTTTATTGCTTGAATTCAGGATGTTCAAGAACGGATGAATCGGCTTGCAGGAAAAAGGGCAGGGCCTGAGCCCTGCCCCGATCATGTGAGATGCCGTCTTCATTCGAGACGGCCGTCAAGGCGTCACTAGACGTAGAAGTCCAGGTCCTCTTGCGCCTTGAGCAGGTCCCGCATGGTGATCGGGTCGTCCCCGAAGAAGAACACCAGCCCCCAGTGAGTACCGAAGGCCGACCGGTCGGGCACGGTCTCTTCCGTCGGCTCGTGCAACTCGTGTGACACGAAATAGGGATGCTCGATGGTTTCCTTGGGCATCTCCAGCTTGCTGACCACACGACGGCGCGGGTAGACGCCGAAGCAGCCCGCATAGCCCTTCGCATCGACCACCTCGCGGGGGAAGAAGTTGGCGACTTCCTCCTTGGTGCTCTTGGGATCGAAGACCAGCATGGAAGCCTGGTAGGCGTTGAAGCCATAGGCCATCTCGATGAGCTCGAAGGCCTTGAAACCGGGCGGGCGATAGGCGACCTCACCGAAGTACATCTCGCCGTCTGCCGTCACGAAGTACTCGGGATGGATCAAGCCGAACTTGATGTCGAAGGTCTTGATCAGCAATTCGATCTGCTTGGTGATCGCGTTGCGCCAGCTCTCCAGCTCCCGAGTGGCAGGAACGAATACCGAGTAGCCTAGGGTCACGTACTCCGAGATGTTGAGGAACTTGATCTTGCCGTCATGGATCCATGCCTCGACGGCAAATTCCCAGCCGTCCAGGTGACTTTCCATCAGCAGCGGATACTCTTCATCCGGGATGTGATCGATTTCTTCCATCGTGCGGATCATGCGATGGCCGAGACACCCGGCCTTGTCGAAGGCCTTGACGTGAATCGGATCATCGGGGTCGCCGTCAAGCTTGAGCAGCGTCTGGTTGACGCGCTTCATGAAGCGAACGACGTCTTCCTTCTCGTGGGCCTCCTCGAAGATGCCCACCCGAATACCGCCAAGCTGAGCGCGGCGCTTCATCAGTGCCTTGTCGCGGAACAGGATGGATTGTCCATACATGCGCGGGTTGTCCATGAGCACGGAGTTGATCGCGCCTGACCATTCGACGGTTTCCTCGAACAGCGGGATGGCGACATCGACCCCTTCTTCCTTGAGCCGCTGCGCAATTTCCAGGGAGCGATCATTCAGGCGAATGAAATCCCAGGGAATGAACGGAATCTTGTTGGCTTCGCAGAAGTCGGCGGCCCAGTCGGGCGCCACCACCACGTAGCGGCGGTCGAATTTCTGAGCGGCCTTGATGGCGTTGACGCTCCAGCCCAGCAGGGCAATGTAGCCCTTGTTGGGATCCTTGGGTGTTTCGGTTCCGCGTACCGAATCCATGGTTGGGTCGGTCCAGCTTGAAACGTGCTCGGGGATGGGGGTTTCTGGTACTGATGACATACAGTGCACTCCTTCTGCGCTTAGCAGGAAATTGACGCTCGATTATTGGCGGTCTTGTCGAGCTTAATAATGCCGGGCATCCAGAGGCTATCGCCCCGATGCCCAGCTATCCTGGGCCAGACGCATGGCCCGATCTACCTCATCGGTTGGAACAAGGGTCGGCTCGCCCTTTTCGAGCGGATCGTAATGAAAGACGTAGAGACGTGATGCGAACTGGGCAACCGGTAGTGAAGCCTCACCGTAGAGTTCGCCATTACCATGGGTCGAGGTGACGATTCCCTGTCCCCAGTCTTGCCCACTGTCGTTGTTGGGATTGAAGAAGTACACACGCATCACTTTGCTCGGATCGAGCGCAAGGCGCTGGATCGTGATGGCGTGCCAGCCGAGAAAACGCGTGGCGCTATCGGTCACGGCAATGCCCGCTGGCTGCGGATTGATTACCGGGATATTGCCGTTGTAGAAGGGGTGATATGCCGCATAGAAGTCTCGGATAAAACCCTCGAAATCCTTCAGGCTGCCGGTAAAGACATCGACTGCAATGCGGAATCCGTGGCTCACATAGTCGCCATGAAACTCGGGGTTGACCCACTTGTGCGGATCCTCGCCGCGTCCGACACTGCGGCGACCCATCTCGAAGTAGATTCGATCGAGGTGAGGGACGGTGAGCAGGGAGACGGCATCCACATCCACAGGGGGCTCGGCTGCTAGACCAGCGCCAAGCTCGCGGGAGGAAATGTTGTTGCCCTCGAAGCGCATCACGATCTCGTCGTCTCGCGCCGCCCAGGCAACGATCCGCAGCAGATCGGCCGGCGTATTGAAGGCCCACATGGACAAGGCGCGTGTCGACTGGCAGGTGGGGTAGTTACCCTGACCTACGCCCAGTGGACGGCCGAGCACATTGAGAATGTCGGCAAGGAGAAAGCACTCCGGCGAGCGGCGATTCCCGAAGACAGCAATGATCTTTTGTGCCGCAGCATCGCACATCGAAAGTCTCAGCTGTCGCCACAGCGACGGGGCCACCGGCGGTGAGTAGAGAATGCCTCTCTCGAGCATCATGGCAAGACCATACGCGGCCTGGCTGGTTTCAGCGAACAGGGCTTCGTCGATCAGCTTGTGAATCAACGCCGGATAACAATGAAAGGCGTCGGCCCCAGTGTAACTCAGGCCGAGTGCCGTGGGGATCAGCTCGTTCCAACGGTTGCGCAGATACCGTATGAACCCCGGCATGTACGGCGAGACCAGGCCGGTGCTGTGCATGGCCTGGGCGAAGGCAATGGCCTCCTGCAGCAAAGCTGCCTCGTCCATGCTCACCAGCCGTTCGGCGTAGACGTCAAAGCCGGGATCTTCGCGACAGCCTTCGGTGGGGCTGAACACGGCCTTGATCAGCTGCAAGGCATCGTCCCCGACCTCGCCGGCCACGGCATCCGGGTTGTGCAGGCAGGTGGCGATCTGGGTCACCATCTGCTTGACGCCATCGACCTGGACCGGGCGTTGCTCCAGGATTCGCCAGACTTCGGCCACCAGATGGCCCAGTAGATTCTGGTATCCCAGATGTTGGAGCAGGTAGTGATACAGGTTCTGGACGGCGTAACCCAGCCGGTCAGGGCGCAGCCGGTCGCCTTCTTGCAGGTCGTTACTGACCACGATATCGAGGTTCATGGCCATCACTTGAGCGAGGAAGTGATGGGCGTGCTCGGCCGAGACGGAAGGGTGCGAATAATCGCCCTTGGCGACAGCCAGCAGGCGAATCTGGCTCAGGCTTTCGACCAGGGTGGCGGTCGGGTCGCCGTGACGCACCGTACGAACGGCGAGCGAAGGCACTAGAGTCTGGGGATAATTCCAGTCGCTACCCCCGAAGAACCCCGCGGCCTCGATTGCTGGTACTCGCGTGTAGAGGGCTTCCAGGCCCTTGGCGTCGAACATCAGCGGTCGCGCCGCATCGATGACCTCGAACACGGGCGAGACTTCGGCAACGGCATTCGCGGCGGACAGTCGCTCGATAGCGGCATCGAGCTTATTCACCAGTTCGCCTGAAGTGCCATCGTCATGGTAGGCGGAGTCATCAATATTTGCGCTCATTGATACTACACTCCGTCCTAGCTCGTGACATGTCAATCACATTTGGACAGGCCGCGGCCGGGATATTCTGTCGCGTCAGCAGATGTTGTAGCGGAGAATTCTGGCAGCTATATTTCGTTACGCCATGATTTCTAAAAGGAAAATTTGCTTGCCTTGCGTCCACCAGGAAGTCGGCAATAGCCGGCTGGCCCGGGTGGGTAGCAACCATTACCCCGATCTGGTCATGGCGTCCTGATACTTGGTGTGGATACGGCGCGGAGTCGGATCCATGGAGAACCGCATGCCCTGAATATCATCCGGAGAAATGGTCACAGAGGGCCCGGCGTGCTTCCCTGCGATCCTGCTCGTGGCCGGAGGGCAGGAGGGCGGTGGGGTCGGCCAGCCAGGTAGCGATGTCCGCCTCGGTACGTTCACGCTGCGTGTAGCGGGTAAGCATGTGGTAGCCCTGCGGGTAGATCACCAGACGAATGGCTTCATCCTCGGGTAGACGATCGAGCAAGGCGCAGATGGCCTCCTGTGGAATGATATGGTCCTCGGTGCCATACAGGATCAGCGAGGGAGCGGGCAGTCGGCGGGCGGCTTCCAGGCTGGCGTCCATGGCAAGACTCACCCCGTGCAGGGTATCGACTCGCGCACGGTGCAGAATCAGCGGGTCCTCGGCCAGCCGGCGCTTGATCTCGGGGTCATCGGTAGGCTCGATGCCGAGGTTCTGCACTGTGCGGGAGGAGAAGCTCAGCCCTGGGAAGAGTCGCACACCGAGCCACAGGCTCAGCCGCTGGTACCAGGGCATGGCCTCGAAGCCCCACACCGCAGGCGAGATCAGCACGCTACCGGCCACCGGGGGCGGGTTGTCTCCGCTCAGGGCGAGGATCGCCACGGCACCGCCCATGCTGTGGCCAGCCAGGTATAACGGGGTCTCGGGATGCCGCTCGCTCAGCAGTTCGGCGAGCATCGAGACGTCGTTGGCCAGTCGCTCGTGACCGGGCCAGATGCCTCGCTGGGCGGTACTGCCGAAGCCGCGCTGGTCATGGGCATAGAGGGTGATGCCGTGGGGCGCCAGGGCCTCGGCCAGGAGCTGGAAGGTGCCGCCGTATTCGTTGAAACCGTGGATTCCCAGCACGATCGCCTGTGGGTCTCCCTCGGCCGGCCAGTGGTGAAGCGGCAGCCGGTAGCCATCCTCGGCGATTACCAGACCCTCCGCCAGCCGGGCCTCTTCGGCGCCGGGCCCCGGCGACTGGCGGATGGCCCTTTCGCCGCAGCCGGCCAGCAGCAGCACGCCCAGCGTCGCGAACACCATGGCAAGCCACCAGGTGATGGCTACCTTCCCTCCGATCCAGGTCCTCAATGCACTCATCTCGATCGGGGCGGATAGCCCAGGGTGGCACGCAGTCGCTCGGCGTGCGCCGCCACCCAGCTCGGGTCGATCGGGCCCCAGTCCCGGATCACATAGGTGCCGATGTTATGGCGCTCGCCTGTCGTGTGCTTGAACTCGCAGAGGATGTCCAGCTCGCCCAGCGCCCCCAGCGTGTCCTGGGCGGTTCGCCGGGGCATATCGGTGGCCGCGGTGATGGCCGGCACGCTGGCGGTGCCGGTGGCCACCAGGTGGGCCACATAGAGGCGGCGGTAGAAGCTGGTTCGAGTCTTGCTCAGGGTCATGCCAGGCTCCCACGCGCTACAGGCTGACGCGGTCGATATGGCGGCGGAAATACATCTCCAGGCGCAGGGTGAGCGCCCAGCGCGGGTCGCGGTCAGCCTCGCGGGGGAAGTGCAAGGCCGGCGCGACGTCCAGGAAGGTGAACCCCTTGTGGATATCGCGGCGGAAACGCAGCTGCAGGTAGCTGTCTTCGATGGTGGTATGGGAGAGGCTTTCACCGAGCACCACGGCGGAGTAGCGCAACACACTGCGGTTGTTGATGCGCTGGTTGAGTTCGGCGGCCTGGCTGAACTCCAGGGTATCTTCCGTCTCGCGCCACTGGGCGTTGGTGAGAAAGCGCAGGTGACGTTTCTTGTCCACGGCGCGACCCAGGTCCCAGCGAGTGCGTGCCGAGTAGCCGTCCTCGTTGAACCAGGAAAAACGGTTGTCGCTGTGCAACAGCCAGGGGCTGTCGTTCAGCGACCAGAGACGCTGAGTGGTGATGCGGGCGTAAGGATCGAGCGGCAGGCGTACCTTTACCCCCGCCCCCAACTCGGTGTCCCACTCCTTGGTCCTGTCGCCCTCGCCCAGGCGGCGTAATCCCACCAGCACGTCCTCTATGTTGTTGACGCGGTTGTCGGTGAGCGACGACTCCTGCTCGCCGAGGGTGCCGCGAGTCTCGTCCGGCTCGCCCTCGATGATCAGTCGCAGGCGCTCCTCGGTAGTGGGCAGGTCGAGACGGAAGCGGACGCTCAGGTCCTGATCGAAGTCCTCGGCCTCCCTCCAGTCGAATTCCTGACTGATGCGCAGGTAGGAGTCGGTGTCCACGGTCAGCGCATCGGTGGTACCGAAGAAACCGTCGATGCGGCGGGAGGTACTCTCCACCCAACGCGAGAGGCCGGCATGGAAGGGTCCAATTCGCTGCCCGGTCCATTCCGGCAGGTCGCTGTCGTCCTCGATATGCGGAGTGTCAGCATGGGCGGTGAAGCCGAGGGTGACCAGCGATATGGCCACCAGTGTGCGCAATCCCATCATATCTGTTTCCCTCGCCCTGTTTCGGGGAAGTCTACCGGCTTCACCTGCGTTGTCACCATGCCTGTCATGCCATTCGCCTACTGGTGTATCCACCAATCATATTGATAACGGTCAGGGCAGGGTTGGCCGATAACAGCCATGCTGGAAGGAGATGGAAACCTGCAACGACCCGGCATTCCGCCGTCTGCGGCCGGGTAACAGAGGCTGGAGGGTAGTATATGAGCTGGAACGTGTTCGTTATCGGTCAGGATGAGTTCAGCGAGCGGATGTGGCCACTTCTTAGCCATGTCGAGGATTACGCCATCCATGAGCTGTTGTCGCTCGAGACGGTGGTGAATGCTGCCAAGTATCCCTTCGACCAGTTGGCGGCGGATGCCTTGGCGGAACTGGAGCAGTTTCCGGGTAGGGTGGACGCAATCGTCGGCTACTGGGACTTCCCCACATCGGGACTGCTGCCGGTCGTGCGTCAGGTACGGGGGTTGCCAGGCCCGACCCTGGAGGCCGTGCTCAAGTGCGAGCACAAGTACTGGAGTCGGCTGGAACAGTCACGCTGGGTGCCGGAGTGCGTGCCTGCCTTCCAGGCCGTTAACCCCTTCGACAATCAGGTCATCGATCGGATCGAGATCGACTATCCGTTCTGGATCAAGCCGGTGAAGGCACACTCCTCCCAACTAGGGTTCCTCATCGAGCGTCCGGAGCAACTCGAGGAAGTGCTGCCGATCATCCGCCAGGGTATCGGCCGTTTCGGCGAGCCTATGGATGAAGTCATGGCCCATGTTGATCCGCCCGACGAGTTGGCGGGCATCACCGGCCACTACTGCGTGGCCGAGGCGATCATCTCGGCCGGTCGCCAGTGCACCGTGGAGGGGTATGTCCAGGCGGGCGAGGTACATCTGGTGGGAATCATCGACAGCCAGCGGGATACCACGCATCGCTCCGTCCTGCTGCGTTACACCTATCCATCCACACTGCCCGAGGAGCTCCAGCAGCGGCTGCTGGACGCCAGCCGGCGTGTGATGATCGGGCTCGGCTACGACAATGCACCGTTCAATATCGAGTACTACCATGACGAGCAAACCGACCGGATCTGGCTGCTCGAGATCAACGCCAGAGTGTCCCGATCCCATGCGGCGATCTTCCAACTGGTCGACGGGGCCCCGCACTACCAGGTCATGGTGGACGTGGCACTGGGCATTGAGCCGCGGATGCCGCACCGTGAAGGTCGCTATGCCGTTGCGGCCAAGCAGATGCTGCGGGTCTTCGAGGAGGACGGTCTGGTCCGCCGGGTGCCAACGCCTGAGGAAATTCGGCGGGTCGAGGAGTCCTTTCCGGGCACTCTGGTGGAGCTTAATGTACACGAGGGAATGCAGCTCTCGGAGCTGCAGCATCAGGACTCTTTCTCCAGTGAGCTCGGTGTCCTGTTCATCGGGGCGGAGAGTCACGAGGAATTGGACGAGCGGATCGAGGCGTGTCGCCAGATGCTGCCGTTCGACATCGACCCGCTTCCCGCAAAGATTGGGTGACAGCTGAATCACGGAGGCATCTTAAAAGGAGGCGTCCGGTTCGCGGGCGTCGAGAAACAGGCATCAAGGAGGAGAACGTCATGCGAGTCGTAACCGACTTCCCCCATCGTGTCGAATGTCATGATCCTGTGTGGATACCCATGGCCGATGGCATCGAGCTCAATGCCCGGCTTTGGCTGCCGGAGGGTGCCGAGCAGGCTCCGGTACCGGCCATCCTCGAATACATTCCCTACCGGCTGCGTGACGGCTCCGCGCGGCGGGATGCCATGCACCACCATTATTTCGCCGGCCACGGTTATGCATCGATCCGCGTCGATATTCGCGGAAGCGGTGACTCCGGTGGTGTGCTGACCGACGAGTACCTGGAAGAGGAGCTGGTCGACGGCGAGGTGATCCTGCGCTGGCTCGCCGACCAGCCCTGGTGTGACGGGAATGTTGGCATGATCGGCATATCCTGGGGCGGCTTCAATGGTCTGCAATTGGCGGCCCGGCGGCCTCCCGAACTGAAGGCGGTAGTTAGCGTGTGTTCCACCGACGACCGTTACGCCGACGATGTGCATTACATGGGGGGGTGCCTGCTGGGCGACAACCTCTCCTGGGCCTCGACCATGTTCGCCTACAATTCGCTGCCCCCCGACCCGTCGATTGTCGGGGATCGCTGGCGCGAAATGTGGCGTGAGCGGCTCGAGGGCAGCGGTCTGTGGCTTGCCACCTGGCTCGCGCATCCGCACCGTGATGCCTACTGGCAGCACGGTTCCATCTGCGAAAACTTCTCCCGGGTCGAGGTGCCGGTGCTGGCCGTGAGCGGTTGGGCGGACGGCTATTCCAATTCAGTCAAGAGGCTGGTTGAGCACCTGCCCGGACGCTGCAAGGGATTGATCGGCCCCTGGAGCCACAAGTATCCCCATCTGGGGGAACCTGGGCCGGCCATCGGCTTCCTGCAGGAGTGCCTGCGCTGGTGGGGACAGTACCTCAAGGGGCAGGATCACGACGTGGAAGCCGATCCGGTGCTGCGCGAATGGATGCAGGAGAGCATGCCGCCGACCACGCGTTATGGGTGTCGGCCCGGGCGCTGGGTGATGGAGCCCAGTTGGCCTTCGCCGAACATCCAGCCTTGGCAACTGCCGCTGGCGCCGGGGCGCCTGTGCCTCGACGGAGTGCCTCCCGACCAGGAGAGCACCCTGACCGTGCAGTCACCGCTGACCTGCGGGCTTTTTGCCGGCAAGTGGTGTTCCTATGCGGCGGGGCCAGACCTCGCCCACGACCAGCGCGAGGAGGATGGTGGCGCCCTGATCTTCGAGACTCCTCGGCTGGAGGAAACCTTGGAGATCATGGGGGCACCGACGGTCACACTGTCGCTCGCCGCCGACCGTCCTGTCGCCATGGTGGCGGTCCGTCTCTCCGATGTGGCGCCGGATGACAAGGCCACTCGCGTGACTTACGGACTGCTCAACCTCACCCACCGGGACAGCCACGAGGCCCCCTCGCCACTGGAGCCCGGCCGGCGCTATCGCGTGCAGGTCCAGCTCAATGACATCGCCCAGGTCTTTCCCAGAGGGCACCGGTTGCGCCTGTCACTCTCGACCTCCTACTGGCCCCTGGCCTGGCCCTCTCCCGAGCATGTGCGCCTGTCGCTCTTCGACCGCGAGAGTGCCCTGGAACTGCCTGTGCGTCCCCGCCGGGCCGAGGATGCACATATCGCGTTCGGGGACCCGGAGGCGGCGCCGTCCATCGAGGCCACGACGCTTGAGACCGGCCATCACAACTGGTACGTACACCGCGATCTGGCCGAGGATGCCTCGACGCTGGAGGTGGTCAACGACAACGGGCGGATGCGCCTGGAGGATAGCGGACTGGAAGTGGGCGTGTGTGCCGTGGAGCGCTATCAGTCTCGGGACGATGATTTCGACTCCCTGAGCGGGGAGGCCCGCTGGGAGCGCTCTCTGTCGCGGGGCGATTGGGCGGTCCGCACCGTGACTCGCACCGTGCTGACCTCCGATGCCAAATCCTTCCACCTTCATGCGACCCTGGATGCCTATGAGGGCGAGCGACGGGTCTATTCTCGCAACTGGGATCTGTCCCTCCCTAGAAAGCTGCTGTAATCGCTTATCCGACTCGAGGTGGCTGTGTCAGGCCTCAGGCGCACTGGAACCAGCCCTTCATGACGTCGGCGATGCGGCGCATATCGGTCTCCCCGGTGACATACGCCGGCATGGTATAGAGCCAGCGGCCGATGGGACGCAGCCAGACGCCCTGCTCGCGGGCCCAGTCACCCACACTGGCAAGGTCTGTGGCATCGTGGGCCTCGATCACAGCGGTGGCGCCCAGCACCCGCACGTCGGCCACTGCCGGATGTGCGGCGAGCTCGGTGTCCGCGAGCAGCGTCTCGCGCAGCACCCGGTTGAGCCTGGTGATCTTGCCCAGGTAGTCCTCCTCCTCGAACACCGCCAGACTCTCCAGGGCCACTCGGCAGGCCAGCGGATTGCCCATGAAGGTGGGACCATGCATAAAGGCGTGTTCGGGGCTGTCTCCGATGAAGGCGTCATGAATCCGGTCGCTGGCCAGCGTCGCCGCATGTCCCAGATAGCCGCCGGTGAGTCCCTTGGAGAGCACCATGATGTCGGGCGAGACGTCGGCATGGTCGGCGGCAAACATCCGCCCGGTGCGGCCGAAGCCGGTGGCCACTTCGTCGAATACCAGCAGCACGTCGAACTCGTCACACAGTTCGCGGGCGCCCCTGAGGTAGTGCGGCGAGGTCATGTTGAGTCCACCGGCAGCCTGCAGTAGCGGCTCCATCAGCAGTGCGGCGATTTCGTGGTGGTGGCGCTCCAGCACCTCGCGCAGGGCGGTGAGGTCCGCCGCTACCGTCTCAGGCTCGGCATCGAAGGGGGCCGTGGGCGCCGGTGCAAAGAGGTGTCGGGGCAGGTAGCCGGCAAACAGCGAGTGCATGCCCTCCTCGGGGTCGCAGACCGCCATGCAGCCGGCGGTGTCGCCGTGGTAGGCCTTCATCAGCGAGAGCAGGCGGTGTTTGCCCGGTTTGCCGCGAAGCTGGTGGTATTGCACGGCCATCTTCATGGCGACCTCCATGCCCACCGAGCCGCTGTCGGAGTAGAAGACGTGGTTGAGTCCCCGGGGTGTGACACGCACCAGTTCCCGGGCCAGGCGGTCGGCGGGCTCGTGGGTCAGGCCGCCGAGCATCACGTGGCAGAGCTCGCCGGCCTGTTCGCGGATCGCCGCCACCAGCCGTGGGTGGGCGTAGCCGTGGATCATGCACCACCAGGAACAGGTGGCATCGAGCAGTGTCTCGCCACCCTCCAGAGTGAATCGCGGTCCCTCGCCGCTGACGACCTTGGGTGCCGGCCGCTGGGTCTTGAGGTGGGCATAGGGGTGCCAGACGGGGGAGGGGGAGTAGGGCATCAGATGGCTCCGTTGCAGCATGGAAGCGGCATGACAGGCACGCGAAGTTGCCGCGCATCTCGGAGAGATGACGGACGGGAGCGCGCGGCGAGAGAGGACAGAGATGATGGTGCGGATGGGGAGACTCGAACTCCCAAGCCCGAAGGCACCAGGACCTAAACCTGGCGTGTCTACCAATTCCACCACATCCGCACGGGTAGGCAGGCGACAACATTCTACGTACGCCCCCGCGCAAGTCAATCGCCATCGGGCAGCTCCAGATAGTTGGCGGCGGCCGCGGCCATGGCACTTGCCTCGCCGGCCGCTAGCCGCTGGATAACGCCCAGACAGGGCGCGGGTAGCGTGGCCTCGAGGGTGGCCAGGTTGTCGCGGTAGAGGGCCGCGTCGCTGGCGAATTCAGGGTCTACCAGGCTGCCGGCCCAGCCGGCCAGCCGAAGGCCGTCTGCCTGGATCGCCTCGGCGGTGAGCCGGGCATGGCTGATGCAGCCCAGGCGCAGGCCCACCACCAGCAGCACCGGTAGCCCGAGTCTGACGGCCAGGTCCGAGAGGTCTTCGTGTTCGTTCAGGGGCACCCGCCAGCCGCCTGCGCCCTCGACCAGGGTCAGGTCTCGCCCCGACTCGAGCAGGGGCCGAGTCCGTTCGACCAAGTCGTCGAGGGCCAGAATCATGCCGGCCCGGCGGGCGGCCAGGTGCGGGGCAATAGCCGGGGCGAAGGTGAAGGGATTGATCGTGTCGTAGTCCGCTGCGGGGTGGCTTTGGCCTTGCAGGGCCAGAGCATCGGCGTTGCGCAGGCCCTCGGCTGTGGCCTCGCAGCCGGAGGCCAAGGGCTTGAGGCCCAGGGTGGTGAGGCCGTTGCGGCGGGCGCGGGCCAGCAGGCCGCTGGTGACCAAGGTCTTGCCGGCGTCAGTGTCGGTACCGGTGACAAAAAAGGCGCTCATCTCAGGCGTCCAGTTCCAGAGTCAGCAGGCGATAGGTCACGGGCAGGCCCTCCGGTTCACGCATGGCCTCGTAGCGGTGCGCCGCCCGGGCCAGGTCGGCCCGGGTGAGTTGGCCCCCGGGCCTTGAGGTCTGGGCGCCTACGCCCTTGATGGAGGCCATCACAGCGGTGAGGTCGGGGTAGTGGAACCGCAGTGCATGCTCTCGGCAGTCGAGGCGACGAAAGCCCGCCGCCCAGGCCGCGCCTCGATGGTGAGCGGCGTCGCGGAAGCTCAGCAGGCCGGTGGGTTGGCCGGGACGCGACCAGGCCCGGCCAACCTCGGCCAGCGTTCCGGGCCCTAGGGTGTTGATCAGCGCCCGGCCGCCTGGGCGCAAGACGCGGCGAAGCTCGGCCAATACGGCGTCAAGGTCTGGGCACCACTGGATCGCCAGGTTGGAGACCACCAGCTCCTGGCTGGTGTCTTCCAGTGGCAGGGCGGCGGCATCGCCGCACAGCCAGCGGACCGCGTTACCGTGCGTTCGGTAGGCCACCTCGAGCATGCCCGGGGCAAGGTCAAGGCCGACGACCGTGCAGCTGGAACCGAATCGCTCGGCCAGGCTCGCCGCCATCTCGCCCGGCCCGCAGCCCAGATCCAGCACTCTCTCGGCACACTCGGGAAGGCGGGAGAGAAGCGACTCCGCCATGATCCGTTGAGCTCTTGCGCGCTCGGCATATCTCGGGGCTGCGCGGGAGAAGGCGCGGGCGACGCGGGCCTGCCAGTCATCTCTCCGGGGCACATTCCCAGTGGTAGGGGTGGCGAGCGACAAGGCGGTCATGGTGTGGATACCTTGGCGATGTTGGCGAGGCAGGCGGCCAGCGGCGCCGGCTGGCTGAGCATCGGACAGTGGCCGGCATTGCTCAGGCGGTGGTCGGCGTTCGCGCGCTGCGTAGGCGCGAGTAGTGGGTCCTGTTCCCCCGCGATACGCCATACCGGGCAGGGCGATCTGGCCAGGCGGTTACCGTTATCGAGCCCGGCAAGCTGGGTGAGCCCTGCGGCCAGGGTAGCGTTATCGACGCCACGGTTATCGCCGAGCAGGCCGTGCAGCTGCCGGTGAGCAGCGCGCGGGTCGGGCTCGCCCCGCAGCTGCCAGCGCCAGAAGTGTGTCAGGGTGGCGTTGGAATCCCGGGCGAAGGCACGACAGAAGGCGGCCAGCTCTACCGTGGAGATGCCTTCTTCATGACAGAACCGCTTACCCATGCCGAGCAGGACCAGGGCACGGGGCGCGGGCAGGTGGTCGAGCAGGGCAGCAGCCAGTAGCCCGCCCAGCGACCAGCCCACCCAGACGGCATCCGGCGTCAGCTCATCGCTCATGGCATCGCCCAGCTCTGCCAGGCTGGCGGGGTCCGCCAGCGGCCGGCGAGTCCCGTAGCCGGGCCAGTCCGGAGTGCTGACTGCAAGCCCCTCGGGCCAGTGTTCAGCCAGCGGTTGCCAGAGGCGAGCGTCGCAGCCCCAGCCAGAGAGCAGCACCAAGGGCGTCATGGGCTCGCCTTCCTGCTCATCAGAGCATCCTGGGCCTCGCAGGCGGCCAGCGCCTCGAGCAGGGTGTCAAGATCGGCATCCGTGTGGGCGGCACTCAGGGTGATGCGCAGGCGTGCCTGGCCAGGGGGCACCGTTGGTTCGCGGATCGCACCGACTGACAGGCCACGTTCTGCCAGCCAGGCGGCCCAGGTCATCACCTGCTGGCTGTCGCCCAGCACCAGCGGCTGGATCGGTGTGGGGGAAGCGGCCAGCGGCAATCCCAGGGTGGTAGCCTCGGTACGGAAGCGACGGATCAGAGTGCGCAGGCGGTCACGACGCTCGGGTTCGGCCTCGAGCAGCTCGAGGGCCTTCAGGGTGGCCGCGGCCACCCCGGGCGGCTGGGCAGTGGTGTACACATAGGGGCGTGAGAACTGGATCAGGTGCTCGATCAGCCTCTCGCTTCCCGCGACGAAGGCGCCGGCGGAGCCCAGTGCCTTGCCGAGCGTACCGACCAGCACGGGGACCTGCTCGATGCCATGGGCGTGGCCCACACAGCCGTCGCCCTGCTCGCCCAGCACGCCCAAGCCGTGAGCATCGTCGATCATCAACCAGGCCCCATGACGGGCACTGGCCGCGGCCAGCCCGTCGATATCGGCCACGTCGCCATCCATGCTGAATACCCCGTCGCTGACCACCAGCCTGCGCCCATCTCCCGGAGTGCGCGTCAGCAGCCGATCGAGGTCCTCAAGATCGCCATGATGGAAACGCCGCGAGCGGGCACCGGCGAGCCGGGCGCCGTCGATCAGCGAGGCGTGGTTCAGGCGGTCCTGGAACACCCGTGTGTTGGAGTCACAGAGTGCCTGCAGGGTGCCGAGGTTGGCCATATAGCCGGTAGAAAACAGCAGCGCTGCCGGTCGGCCGGTGAGCGCAGCCAGCCGCTGTTCCAGGACCTCGTGCACCTTGAGGTGGCCGCTGACCAGGTGTGAGGCTCGAGCACCGGCACCGTATCGTCGGGCTCCCTCCGCCTGGGCCTCGGCGAGACGCGGGTCCCCGGCCAGGCCCAGATAATCGTTGCCGGCAAAGTCACAGCGCCGGTCGTTGGCGCGATGGGTGCGGCGGCGGCGCCAGCGCCCGCTGTGACGCTGCGTTGCGGCCCGCTCGGCGAGGTAGGTGCTCCAGGCATCCTGCATGGCGGGTCAGACCCTGGGAGCGTCCAGGGTGGCGTCATAGGCGAGCTTCCCGGCCCTCGCGGCGAGTGCCGCCTCGGCCTGGCGAGCCGCTCTGACTTCAAGCGCGGTTTCCAGGTCGGCCTGCTGGCGGGCATCGTCTGCGCAGACCCGTGCGCTCTTTTCCACCACTTCCGGATGAAGCCCCAGCTTGGCGAACAGCGCCCGGTCCTGTTCTACCTGGGGGTTGGACGTGGTCAGTAGCTGGTCGCCATAGAAGATCGAGTTGGCCCCGGCCAGGAAGGCCAGTGCCTGGGTGGATTCATCCATCTGCTCGCGACCGGCGGACAGGCGCACATGGCTCTCCGGCATCAGGATGCGGGCCACGGCGATGGCGCGGATGAACTCGATGGGATCGAGGTCGTCCACGTCCTCGAGTGGCGTACCCGGCACCTTGACCAGCATGTTGATCGGCACCGATTCCGGGTGCGGCTCGAGCCGAGCCAACTGCTGGAGCAGGGCAGCACGGTCGCGGGGCGCCTCGCCCATGCCCAGGATGCCCCCGGCGCACACCTTCATGCCGGCCTGGCGCACGTTGCCCAGGGTCTCCAGGCGGTCGGCGTAGGTGCGGGTGGTGATGATCTCGCCGTAATACTCGGGCGAGGTGTCGAGGTTGTGGTTGTAGTAATCGAGACCGGCTTCCGCCAGGCGATTGGCCTGGTCGCCGTCGACCATGCCCAGGGTCATACAGGTCTCGAGTCCCAGTGCCTTGACCTGACGGACCATCTCCAGCACCACATCGAGATCTCTCTCGCGTGGGCTCTTCCATGCCGCGCCCATGCAGAAGCGGCTGGCGCCGGCATCACGGGCTGCCTGTGCCTGCTCGACCACCTTCTCGACCTCCAGCAGCTTCTCCTTGCCGAGGCCAGTGTTGTAGTGCCCCGACTGGGGACAGTACTTGCAGTCCTCGGGGCAGGCGCCGGTCTTGATCGAGAGCAGGGTGGATACCTGCACGGCGTTGGGGTCGAAGTGGGCGCGGTGGACCTGCTGTGCATGAAACAGCAGGTCGATAAAGGGCAGGGCAAAGAGCGCCTCGATCGCCTCAATCGTCCAGTCGTGGCGGACTTCGCCTCCTGGGGCTAGGGTCAGGGAAGCGGTGCGGGATTCGTGGGACGCAAGGGGCATGGTGGGCTCGCTTATGGTCAACTTGACGTTCATACCAAGGTTGACGGATAGCCTAAGGCCTGCGGTCGCCATGTCAACCTTATTGAAAGAAAAGGTTGACGGATGGTTGGAGCAGGCTCTGCCAGGTCGCTGCGTCTTCTGCCTGGCCCCCATGCCGGGCAAACATCCCTGGTGCGAGACCTGTTTCACGGAACTGCCCTGGAACCTGCCGGCCTGTCCCGTCTGCGCCGAGCCCCAGCCGGGCGCAGAGACGGGACGCCGCTGTGGTCACTGCCTGCGCCGTCCTCCACAGTTCGACCGGGCCCGGGTGCCGCTGCGCTACGAGGCCGAAATGGCCGGCCTGGTGCAACGCTTCAAGTTCGATGCCTCGCCGAGGGCCGGCCGAGTGCTGCTGGAATTGCTGGTAGCGGGACTGTCCCCGGCAGACCGACGATGGCCCGAGGCGCTGGTGCCGGTTCCCCTGCATCCACGACGGGCTCGTGAACGGGGCTTCGATCAGGCGCGCTGGCTGGCTACCCGCCTCGGGCGGTACCTGGGCTGTCCCTCGGTGCTGGCGCAGCGCACTCGCGATACCCGCACCCAGCGTGGCCTGGACCGGGGCGAGCGTCGCAGCAATCTGCGCGGTGCCTTTCGCATCTCGGCCGGCCTGCCACGGCGGGTGGTGCTGGTGGATGACGTCATGACTACCGGGGCGACCCTTGATGCCCTAGCCGTGGCCTGCCGCCAGGCCGGTGTCGAGGAGGTGCAGGCCTGGGCGGTGGCCCGGACGCCGGCAGACAGGCACTGATAGGCGCTTCCCTGTTAGCATGAGGCTCTTGATGCACCGGGAGCCCCCATGGACACTACCCCTCATCCCTTTGCTCAGCTTTCGCCTGCCCGAGTGGTGGCTGCGGTGGAATCACTCGGCTTCTGGTTGCCCGGCGAGCCCTTTGCCCTCAACAGTTACGAGAACCGTGTCTTCCTGGTGCACGACGAGGATCGCCGCCGCTGGGTGGTGAAGTTCTATCGCCCCGAGCGCTGGACGAACGCCCAGATTCGCGAGGAGCATGACTTCCTGGTCGAGCTCGTTGCTGCCGGGGTGGCAGTGGCCGCTCCTTGGCGGGACGAGGCGGGCGAGAGCCTGCACCTCGCCGAGGGGTTTCGCTTTACCCTCTTCCCCCACCTGCCGGGTCAGGCGCCGGAACTGGAGAACCCGGCACATCTGTTTGCCCTTGGCGAGCTGATCGGCGCGGTACATGAGGTGGGTGAGCAAGGGCACTTCGCGCGGCGTCGCTCGCTGGACCTGGATGGCATGGTGCTCGAGGCTCGTGACAAGGTGCTGGAAAGCCAGTGGCTGGATCGTCGCCAGCGCCAGGCCTATGAGCGGATTACCACGACCCTGCATCGCCAGCTGGTCCCCCGCACCTGGAGCACGAAGCAGGCGATTCGCGTGCAGGGCGACTGCCATATCGGCAACATCCTAGGCCGCGACGAGCAGTTTGCGCTGGTCGACTTCGATGATTGCCTGATGGCTCCGGCCATTCAGGATCTATGGATGCTGTTCACCGCGCAGGAGGAGGGAGAGCGCCAGATGCAGCTCTCTGAGGTGGCCGAGGGCTACGAGCAGCACCGCGAATTCGATCGCAGCGAGCTCGCGCTAGTGGAGCCTCTGCGCACCCTGCGCCTACTGCGCCACAGTGCCTGGCTGGTCAATCGCTGGACGGATCCGGCTTTTCCGCCGGCGTTTCCCTGGCTGGCCGATGCCGGCTACTGGGACGGGCACTTACGCATGCTCGAGCAGCAGCGCCAGGCCCTGGAGGCCAGGCCCCGCTGGCTGGCGTGATCCCGGCCGGAAGCTCGTACGTCAGCATGAAAGACGCACCCTGCAGGGTGCGTCTCGACGTGACCGGGAGCGTTCAGTCGTCGTCGGGGTTCGGCGCGTCGGCGGGAATCGGATTGGCGACCCCTTCGCCTTCGGCCTGGCGACGTTGCTCGTTGATTTCGGCGGCAGGGTTGTCCTGTTGCTCGATAGCCAGGTCGCTGGCCAGGCGAAGCTGGAAGGTCTGCTCCCGGGTCAGGCGGCAAGTGCCGTTCTGGCAGGCGGCGAGGCCAAAGTCGCCGTCAGAGTCGTAGGCGGCGGCGGAGATCTCGCCACTGTAGATCTCGCTTTCGCTACCGTCCGTCTCGATGCAGGTCAGCGACTGGGTGGTCAGGCGGATTCGTTCGTCGTCGATGCGGGCGTCGCCGATCAGTACGCAGTATTCCGGCAGGGTATGGGAGGCATCGCCATCGGCCACCGGATGGATCAACAGATCGTTGCGTTCCGGTGTCTGCTCGGACAGCGTCAGCTCGTCGATGACCTGGACGTTGACGGTGGCATCGGCCGGCAGTTCGAGGGTATCGCTCATGGCCAGGGGCGGCATTGCCAGAACGGCGGCGATCATCAGAGAGGCATGGGTCTTGATCATGTTGGGCTCTCGAGGGTGATTTGGGCACAGCATGAGGCAAAAATCATTCTACCACAGGGTGAACGGCCCCCGGGATGGAGAAGACGCGACACGATGTCACTGATCGGCGGCAACCGCTGCCTGCGTTGTCGGATATCTTGCGGTAGACTGGCGAGTTCCGGACTCTTTTGTTGTACAAGATCATGATCTTGTATATTTTCTGTACACCATGCGATGGCCAGGCCATCCACGACGCATCGGACACCGACACTGCCACGGGGCCTGACCATGACCGAAGAACTCGCCAACCACTACCGCCGGATCATTCACGAACTGGGGGAGGATCCGGACCGGGAAGGTCTTCGCGACACCCCCAAGCGGGCCGCCAAGGCGATGCAGTTCCTCAACCGCGGCTATACTCAGTCGCTGGAAGAGATCATCAACGGTGCGGTGTTCGAGTCCGAGACCGACGAGATGGTGCTGGTCAAGGACATCGAGCTTTACTCGATGTGCGAGCACCACCTGCTGCCGTTCATCGGCAAGTGCCATATCGCCTACCTGCCTAGCGGCAAGGTGCTGGGGCTCTCCAAGTTTGCGCGCATCGTCGACATGTATGCGCGCCGCATGCAGATTCAGGAGAACTTGACTCGCCAGATTGCCGAGGCGGTACAGCAGGTCACCGAGGCTCGCGGGGTGGCGGTGGTGATCGAGGCACGCCACCTGTGCATGATGATGCGCGGAGTAGAAAAGCAGAACTCCAGCATGACCACCTCGGTGATGCTCGGTACCTTCCGCGAGAAGCAGAGCACGCGGCAGGAGTTCCTTACCCTGGTCTACGGCCGCTGATTTCTACGTAAGGAGCCCTGCCATGCCAATGCATGCTCTGGATGACCAGCACTTTGACCATGACCTGGCCACGATCCGTATCAAGAACCTGCGGCTGCGCACCCATATCGGCATCAAGGAGGATGAGATCAAGAACCGCCAGGACGTGGTAATCAATGCCGTGATCCGTTATCGCGCCGACAAGGCGGTGGCGTTCAACCACATCGAACAGGCACTGAACTACCGCACCATCACCAAGGCGGTGATTGCCCTGGTGGAGGACCATCGCTTCCTGCTGCTCGAGCGCATGACCCGTGAGGTGCTGGACCTGATCATGAGCCACGAGCCGGTGCTGACCGCTCAGGTGGAGATCGACAAACCCCATGCGCTACGTTTCGCCGACTCCGTCTCGATTACGCTCTCCGACACCCGGGAACCGCGTCGGCCACGCTGAACGTTGATGCCTGTCGGCGGAAATGATCCCATTCTACGATAAAGGGCCCCGGTGCTTGGTGCACCGGGGTCTTTCGCTTAGCATGGAGGCAAACCGACAAGAGGCCGCTTTTGCGGCAGGAGATGATCATGCAAGCCCTTACGGAAACACAGCTCTATTGTCCTTTCGCCTACATCGACGGCAGCTGGGTTGCCGCCGACAGTGGTGAGCAGATCAATGTCCTCAATCCGGCTACCGGGGAGGCCATGGGGGATGTGCCGCGCCTGGGGCGGGCCGAGACCGAGCGGGCCATCGCTGCGGCCGATGCAGCCCTGCCGGCGTGGCGGGCGATGACCGCTCTGGATCGCGCCGACATCCTGATGAAGTGGCATGACCTGATGCTCGAACATCAGGACGACCTTGCCATGATCATGACCTTCGAGCAGGGCAAACCGCTCAAGGAGTCCGCCGGTGAAATCGCCTATGCGGCGAGCTTTCTGCGCTGGTTCGCCGAGGAGGCACGGCGCGTCTACGGCGATACCGTCCCCGCCGCCAAGTCCAACCAGCGCATCGTGGTCACCAAGCAACCCATCGGGGTGGTCGGGGCCATTACCCCCTGGAATTTCCCCGCAGCGATGATCACCCGCAAGGCAGGCGCAGCCCTGGCGGCGGGCTGTACCATCGTCGTCAAGCCGGCCAGCCAGACCCCCTTCTCCGCCACCGCCCTGGCCAAGCTGGCCGAGCGGGCCGGTGTGCCACGCGGGGTGTTCAACGTGGTGCCGGGCCGTGCTTCCGAGATCGCCGCGGCGATGACCGAATCGCCTCTGGTGCGCAAGATTACCTTCACCGGCTCCACCGAGGTGGGTCGCCAACTGATGGCGCAGGCCTCCCAGCACATCCAGAAGATTTCCCTGGAGCTGGGCGGTAATGCTCCCTTCATCGTCTTCGAGGATGCCGACCTGGACGCCGCGGTGGAGGGAGCCATGGCCGCCAAATTCCGCAATGCCGGCCAGACCTGTGTTTGCACCAACCGCTTCCTGGTCCAGTCCAGCGTGGTCAACGCCTTCTGCGAGAAACTGGCGGTCGCTATGAACAGCGAGCTCAAGGTGGGTAACGGCACCCAGGACGGTGTCAACATCGGCCCGCTGATCGACGACAAGGCGGTGGCCAAGGTCAGCGAGCATGTCCATGATGCCGTGGATCAGGGCGCCGAGCTGCTGCTGGGAGGCCATCCGCACCCACTGGGCGGCAACTTCTTCACGCCGACACTGATCAGCTTCGCTAACGACCAGATGAAGGTGGCCCACGAGGAGACCTTCGGCCCGTTGGCGGCGGTCTTCCCCTTCGACGACGAAGAAGATGCCGTCAACATGGCTAACAACACCGAGTACGGTCTGGCCTCCTACTTCTATTCTCGGGACCTGGGGCGTGTCTGGCGCGTCGCCGACGCCTTGGAGTACGGCATGGTGGGCATCAACACCGGGTTGATATCCAACGCCGCTGCGCCCTTCGGTGGGGTCAAGGCCTCGGGCCTGGGCCGTGAAGGCGGTCATCAGGGTCTGGAGGAGTTTCTGGAGACCAAGTACCTCTGTATCGATCTGGGTTGATAGCGCCGAGCTGAAAGCGCCGAGCTACAAGCAAGCCCCGAAGGCAACTACCGTCGGGGCTTGCTTTTGCGCAGGAGAGCATCATTCTGGCCGCTTGGCCGCTTGGCCGCTTGGCCGCTTGGCCGCTTGGCCGCTTGGCCGCTTGGCCGTTCAGTGCCTGAAGTGGCGCATGCCGGTGAACACCATGGCGATCCCGGCCTCGTTGGCGGCGTCGATCACTTCCTGGTCACGCATGGAGCCGCCGGGCTGGATCACCGCGGCGATTCCGGCCGCAGCTGCAGCATCGATGCCGTCGCGGAAGGGGAAGAAAGCGTCGCTGGCCATCACCGAGCCCGGGACCGAGAGACCCTCGTCGGCGGCCTTGATGCCGGCAATCTTTGCCGAGTAGACGCGGCTCATCTGGCCGGCACCCACCCCGATAGTCTGGCCGCCCTTGGCGTAGACGATGGCGTTGGACTTGACGTATTTGGCTACCTTCCAGGCAAAGGCCAGATCACGCATTTCCTGTTCGCTGGGCACCCGCTCGGTGACCACGGTCAGCTCGTCGCGGCCGACCATACCCCTGTCGCGGTCCTGCACCAGCAGCCCCCCGGTCACCCGCTTGAAATCGTGGGCGTGCTCGCGCTCGCCGGGCCACTTTGCGCCGACATCGAGCAGGCGTACGTTCTTCTTCTCGGCGATGATGGCAAGCGCCTCGTCCTCGATTCCCGGAGCGATGATCACCTCGACGAACTGGCGGTCGACGATGGCGCGGGCGGTCTCGGCGTCCAGTGCCACGTTGAAGGCGATGATGCCGCCGAAGGCGCTGGTCGGATCGGTGGCAAAGGCCTTCTCATAGGCTTCTCGCGAGCTTGCACCCACTGCCACGCCGCAAGGATTGGCGTGCTTGACGATCACGCAGGCGGTGTCGGTGAAGGCCTTGACGCACTCGAAGGCGGCATCGGTGTCGGCAACGTTGTTGAAGGAGAGTGCCTTGCCCTGCAACTGGGTGGCAGAGGCCACGCTGGCCTCGCTGGCGTTGGCTTCCACATAGAAGGCAGCACTCTGGTGCGGATTTTCACCGTAACGCATGGCCTGCTTCTTCTCGAACTGCAGGTTGTAGGTGCGCGGGAAACCATCCTCGCCACCGGGCACTCGGCGTCCCAGGTAGTCGGCGATGGCGGCATCGTAACCGGCGGTATGCTCGAAGGCTTTGACCGCCAGGTCGAAGCGAGTGGCATCGCTCACGGCGCCGTTACCGGAGGTGATCTCGTCCAGCACCCGGGCGTAGTCGCTGGCGTCCACCACAATGGTGGTGTGGGCATGGTTCTTGGCACAGGCGCGCACCATGGTCGGGCCGCCGATGTCGATGTTCTCGATGGCGTCCTCGAGGGTGCAGTCCGGTCGTGCCACCGTGGCCGAGAAGGGATAGAGGTTGACCACCACCATGTCGATGGGGTCGATGTCGTGTTCTGCCATCACCGTGTCATCCTCGCCGCGACGACCCAGGATGCCGCCGTGGACCTTGGGATGCAGCGTCTTGACCCGGCCATCCATGATCTCGGGAAATCCAGTGTGCTCGGAGACCTCTGTCACATCGATGCCGTTCTCCTGGAGCAAGCGGAAGGTGCCGCCGGTGGAGAGCAACGCCACACCCTGCTCCATGAGGCCACGGGCGAAGTCGACGATACCGGTCTTGTCCGAGACGCTGATCAGGGCGCGGCGAACCGCTGCGGAGGAGGTTTGGGCCATGAGGTCACTCTTCTGTCGGTGGTGATGAATGGGGCGGCAGGACGGCCCAGGGAGCCCAACGGGCTCCCTGGAGGGAGCGGTCAGATCAGACCATGCTGTTTTAACTTCTTGCGCAGGGTTCCGCGGTTGAGGCCGAGCATCTCGGCGGCGCGGGTCTGATTGCCCTGGGTATGGTCGAGAACCGAGGCCAGCAGCGGCGCTTCGACCTCGGCCATCACCATGGCGTAGAGATCGGTGACGCTGCTCCCGTCGAGGTGGTCGAAGTAGCGGCTGAGCGAGGCCTCCACGGCTTCGCGCAGGGGCCGGTCGTCCTGCGGGCTCGGACGGAGGACGAGGCCTTCGCCCAGTAGGGTGAGATCGCAAGTGCCCGGAGCATTCAGCTCGGGCAGTGCGGTATTCTGGTCAAGGGATTGGCTGCTGGTCATGCGGCACAGATTCCATCCGATGCCACGGCCCGCACAATGCGATTCAGCGTCGCGGTGGGGTCGTGACGAAAGAGTTCATCGATAAAGTGGCGCTGGGCATGGCAGCTCTCCAGGCCGTTGAAGGTGGCCCGCAGAGCACGCCGCCCGGTGTCGTCGAAACGTTCATCTCCGGCCAGATACCAGCCGAGATGCTTACGTGCGATGCGCACACCCATATGAGCGCCGTAGAAGTCATGCAGGGCGGCAAGGTGGTCGCGAAGGACCCCTGCACGCTCCTCATCCTTCGGCGGGCCGAGTCGCTGGCCATGGCGCAGGTAGTGGTCGATCTCGCGAAAGATCCAGGGATTGCCCTGGGCAGCGCGACCCACCATTACCGCGTCCGCCCCAGTATAGTCGAGTATCCGGCGCGCCTTGGCCGGAGAGTCGATATCGCCGTTGGCGAATACCGGGATCCCCACCCGGGCCTTGATGGCCGCGATGGTATCGTACTCCGCCTCGCCACCGTAGCGCTGCTGGCGATGGCGGCCGTGCACTGCCAGGGCTTGGATACCGGCTTCTTCGGCGATGCGTGCGACCCGAACGCCGTTGTTGCTGTCGGCACACCAGCCGGTGCGGATCTTCAAGGTTACCGGCACCTGTACTGCGGCGACCACCGTCTCGAGGATCTCCGCCACCAGAGCTTCGTCGCGCAGCAGGGCGGAACCCGCGGCCTTGTTGCAGACCTTCTTGGCCGGACAGCCCATGTTGATGTCGATGATCTCCGCGCCCATCGCGGCGTTGAGGCGCGCCGCCTTGGCGAGCATGTCGGCATCGCCGCCGGCAATTTGCACGCTGCGTGGACCGGGCTCGCCGCCGTGGTCCATGCGTAGCCGGGACTTGCGGGTATGCCAGAGGCTGGAATCCGAGGTGACCATCTCGCCCACCACCAAGCCGGCTCCCAGGCGCCGACACAGCGTCCGGAACGGGCGGTCGGTGACCCCGGCCATGGGTGCCAGAACCACCCGGTTGGGCAGTTGGTGAGGGCCGATGCGGGGCAGGGGGCGTGAATCGGACATGGTCGGTGCCGCTGGCGTCAGGGCTGGCCATGATACGCCCCCGACTGTCATTGGTGAACCGCTACTCAAGGCGAATGGGGCGCTGGCCGGAAAGTCGTACCCAGCCTTCGGTGATCTCCGGTTCGTCCATGAGCAGGCCCTGTTCCCGGTAGGTCTCGAGTACTTCCTCGGCCTGGTCCTCGAGGATGCCCGAGAGGGCCAGGCGGCCGCCCGGTGCCACGCGGCCGGCGATCTCGTTGGCCAGCTCCACCAGGGGGCCGGCGAGAATGTTGGCGATCACCAGAGGGAAGTCGCACGTTTCGAGCTGTTCGGGGTAGCAGAGCCGGAAGTCGGTTTCGGCCACGTCGTTGCGCTCGGCGTTGTCGCGACTGGCCTGCAGCGCCTGGGGGTCGATATCGGTACCAGTGGCTCGCCGGGCGCCGAGCTTGAGGGCGGCGATGGCCAGGATGCCTGAGCCGCAACCCACGTCGAGAATCTCCAGCTCTTGCAGTTCACCGGCCACCGCCAGGCCGTCGAGCCAGCCAAGGCACAGAGCCGTGGTGGGATGGGTGCCGGTGCCGAAGGCCAGCCCCGGGTCCAGGTGCAGGTTGACGGCGTCGAGATCCGGGGGAGTGTGCCAACTGGGGACGATCCACAGCCGTTCGCCCATTTGCAGGGGGTGGAAGTCATCCATCCACTCGCGCTCCCAGTCACGATCGGCAAGCAACTCGACCTCCACCTCGGGGCAAGGCTCCTCGGGGAATTCGGCGGCCCATGCCTGGCGTACCCGGTCGAGCATCGATTCGATGCCTTCCAGGTCGTCGTAGAGGCCGGTGAGGATTGTCTCGTCCCACAGCGGAGTGGTCCCACGTTCCGGCTCGAAGACCGGGTCATCGAAGGCGTCCTGAAGGGTGATGGCGGTGGCACCTTCGGCGAGCAGCAGTTCCTCGAGGGGCTCGGCGTTCTCGGGGGAGATGCGGGCCTTGAGTTGCATCCAGGGCATGGGCGGTCTCCGATCGGGGTTGGGAGCGGCAGGGGCAACGCAAGCGGGGCGGCCCGATGGCCGCCCCGCTTGCATTAAGATGCAGGGCTCAGAGGCCCAGCTTCTTCTCCAGGTAGTGGATATTGACGCCACCCTGCTGGAAGTAGCCGTCGCGCACCAGGTCCTTGTGCAGGTCGATATTGGTCTTGATCCCTTCCACCAGCAGCTCGTCCAGGGCGTTGCGCATCCGAATCAGCGCCGTTTCCCGGTCGACGCCCCAGGTGATCAGCTTGCCGATCAAGGAGTCGTAGTGGGGTGGTACGGTATAGCCCGTGTAGACATGGGAGTCCATGCGCACGCCGAGCCCGCCGGGCGGGTGGTAGAGAGTCACCTTGCCGGGAGAGGGCATAAAGGTCCGGGCATCCTCGGCGTTGATGCGACACTCGAAGGCGTGCCCGGCGAGCTTGACGTCCTCCTGGCTCACCGACAGCGGCAGGCCCGAGGCGATGCGCAGTTGCTCTCGCACTATGTCCACGCCGGTAACCATCTCGGTGACCGGGTGCTCCACCTGGACCCGGGTGTTCATCTCGATGAAGAAGAACTGTCCGTCCTCGTAGAGGAACTCGAAGGTGCCGGCGCCCCGGTAGCCGATGGTGACACACGCTTCCCGGCATGCTTCGAGCACCTTGGCACGGGCGGCCTGGTCGATCCCCGTGGCGGGGGCCTCTTCGATCACCTTCTGGTGACGGCGCTGTAGCGAACAGTCGCGATCGAAGAGGTGGATGGCATTGCCCTGGCTATCGGCCAGCACCTGAATCTCCACGTGACGCGGATTCTCGAGGTACTTCTCCATATAGACAGTGCCATCGCCGAACGAGGAGTAGGCCTCGGTGCGGGTGACATTGACCGCCGAGAGCAGGTGGGCCTCGGTATGTACCACGCGCATGCCGCGCCCGCCCCCCCCGGCGGCGGCCTTGATGATCACCGGATAGCCAATGCGCTTCGCTACGGCGAGGGTTTCGCCCTCGTCGTCACCCAAGGGACCGTCTGAGCCGGGCACCGTGGGTACGCCTGCCTTCTTCATCGACTCGATGGCACTGACCTTGTCGCCCATCAGGCGGATGGTCTCGGCGCGGGGGCCAATGAAGATGAAGCCCGAACGTTCGACCTGCTCGGCGAAGTTGGCGTTCTCGGAGAGGAAGCCGTAGCCGGGGTGGATCGCACTGGAGTCGGTGACTTCCGCGGCGCTGATCAGCGACGGGATGTTCAGATAAGAGTTCGCCGAGGAGGCCGGTCCGATGCACACGGCCTCGTCAGCCAGGCGTACGTGCATCAGCTCACGATCAGCCGTGGAGTGGACCGCCACCGTCTTGATGCCCAGCTCCTTGCAGGCGCGCAGGATGCGCAGGGCAATCTCGCCACGATTGGCGATGAGGACCTTGTCCAGCATAAGGAATCCGCCAGTTGGTGAATGATGAGGACAGGGGGTGCGTCAGGCGATGACGAGCAGCGGCTGGTCGAACTCGACCGGTTCACCGTCCTCGACCAGGAAGGCCTCGATCACACCGTCTCGATCGGCCTCGATCTGGTTCATCATCTTCATCGCTTCGACGATGCAGATGGTCTCTCCTTTCTTGACGCTGGAGCCGATCTCGACGAAGGATTTGGAACCCGGTGCCGGTGAGCGGTAGAAGGTGCCGACCATCGGCGAGTTGACGGTATCGCCCTTGTAGGTTGGTGCGGCATCGGTGGCCGGCTCGGCAACGGGCGCCGGCGTCTGAGGGGTTGAAGCGGCCGGTGCCGCATGGGGCATGGGGTTCTGCCAGTTCGTGCCATCGGGGTGGCGGCTGATACGAACCGACTCTTCTCCTTCCTGGATCTCGATCTCGCTGATGTTGGATTCTTCTAGCAGTTCGATCAGCTTCTTGACCTTGCGGATATCCATGACGTTGTCTCGACCGGTGGGGTTGGGGGATGATCCGGGGTGCTGTCAACCCCGGCCAACTTGCAATAGATCGCGGCAAGATGGCGTGTCTTGAGGCATCTATTGCCCATGAAAGAGCAATTACGCCGGAGTCTGCCGAAAATCGTCAAGGATGTCCAGCCGTGCAGGAACACTGTTCGAGGCCGGTTGTTGGTGCCGCCTGGGTCAGTCTTGTCGGCTCTCCAGCCAGTCCAGCACACCCTCCAGGTGGCTGGCCAACTGCGGGGCATTGACCTCGCCTTGCACGCGGGCGTCGCGAAGTTCCTCGCTGCCGTCGAAGAACAGCAGGCTGGGTGGGCCGAACAGCTGGAAGTGGTCCAGCACCTCGCGACTGGTGACGCCGCCGTCGGTGACGTCGACATTGATGCGCCGGAAGTTGGCCAGTTGGCTTGCCACCTCGGGTGCCGGGTAGACGTCGCGTTCCATCACCTTGCAGGAGATGCACCAGTCGGCGGTGAAGTTGACGAAGGCCGGCTTGTTGCTCTCGACCAGTGAGGCCTGCAGGGCGTCGAGGTCCTCCACGGTGGTGATCGCCCTGCTGACGTTGGCCGTCGGGCCGGACGATGTGCCGGCCCCCGAATTGACAGGGGACAGGGGTTGCAGCGGATCATTCCCACCGCGGGAGGCGCCGATCACCAGGGCGATGCCCCAGACCAGAAGCATCAGGCCCACCGCCTGACGCACGCGCGGCCAGCCTTGGGCCTGGTTGACGGTCAGTGCCCCCAGAGCCAGGGCGCTGCCGATGGCCAGGCCGGCCCAGAGCAGCAGCGCAATGCTGCCTGGCAGGAGTCGTTCCACCAGCCAGATGGCGACCCCCAGCAGCAGGATACCGAAGGCAGCCTTGACACCGTTCATCCAGGCACCCGAGCGCGGTAGCAGGGTGGTGCCGAAGGTGCCTACCAGCAGCAGCGGCACGCCCATGCCCATGGCCAGGGCGAACAGTGCCGCCCCGCCCATCAGCGCATCGCCGGTGGTGGAGATGAATACCAGGGCGCCGGCCAGCGGCGCCGACACACAGGGCGAGACCACCAGCACCGACAGGGCCCCGGCCAGAGCCAGGCCGGCGGGGCCGCTGTGCTGGGCGCGGGCCTGCCAGTTGTCGATGCGGCCGGCCAGCCTGGGCGAGAGGCGCAGGTTGAAGGCGTCGAACATGGCCAGGGCGAAGAGAGTGAAGAGCACGGCGAAGGTGATCAGTACCGGGGCAGATTGCAGGCGGGCCTGGAGGTTGAGGCCGGCACCGAACAGTCCCATCAGCACCCCTACGGCGGCATAGGTGAGCGCCATCCCGCCCACGTAACTGGCTGAAAGGACGAAGGCTCGGGGGCGGGTCGGATGCTGCCCCACGATGATCGAGGAGAGGATCGGCACCATGGGCAGCACGCAAGGCGTGAAAGTCAGACCCAGGCCAGCCAGGAAGAAGAGCCCGAGGACCAGCGGCAGGCTGGCGTCGGCCATCAGGGTGCGGAAGCGGCCATCCTCGCTCTGGGGAGGGCCGCTCAGGGTATCGCCACTGGTCGTGGCGACATCGCTTCCGACCGCCTCCCTGGTAGCAGTCACCGCGTTGCCGTTTGTGTCGCTTCCGGACGAGTCCGTGTTGACGGACGGCCCCCAGCCGGCGAAAGCGGCCGGGGCCTCTCCCTCAGGGGCGGTCAGTTCGACCCGCTCCGGTGGATAGCAGAGGCCCGCATCGGCGCAGCCCTGGAAGGTCAGGGTGATATCCAGCGGACCCCGGTGGCCCGGTTCGAGAGGTACGTCGAAGACTACGCTGTCATAGAAGACATTGACGTCGCCCAGGAACTCATCACTCTTGGCCAGCCCCGGGGGGAGCTCGGGAACGCCAAGTTCGAGACCGTCCACGGCGGTCTCGATGGTGAACTGGTGGCGATAGAGGTAATAGCCTTCGGCGATCTCGAAGCCCAGATGAAGGGTCTCGCCATCGTGCCAGGCGCTGGGCTCGAAGGCCTCCAGCACCGGCAGGAACGCCTCGTCGTCATCCTGGGAGAACCACTGGGCCTGGGCCCCCAGCGGCAGCAGCAGCGTGACGAGCAGAGCGAGTCGCAGGAGGATCGGCACAGCACTTCCTTATTGCGGTGAACAGGTTGTTGGCGCGGCGCGAATCTGACCCCGTTTCTCGAGGCCGGGTTCCGTCCATCGGCGGTGAGGCCTAGGTCCTGCTAGGATATCGCAATAGCAGGGGGCTGTTGATGGCATCCCGCCCGGGAGGCTGCGCCGTATTGTCGCGTTGCCGAAAGCTTTTCATCACCAAGGAAATCTGATCATGGCGTTGACGCAAAAGGGTGCCGCCAGGCGCAGCAGTCGGACCGAGGAACTCGAACGTCCAGAATACGGCTGGATCTGGAAGCCGCTGCTGGTACTGCTGGTGGTCTACCTGGTGGTCTGCCTGGGGCTGGGAATCTGGTGGAGCCAACCACCGGGAAGCTTCGACGTGGAGCAGGCCGTTTCCGAACAACGAGGTACCGACTCGGGTAGTCCGGCGGCCCGCGGCGCCGTGACCACCGCCGGCCTGATGACCCTGATCGAGACCCTGATCGACAAGCCGGGCGGATATTTGCGCAACGATATCGCCCCACCCGGGGTGTGGCTCGACAACATGCCCGCCTGGGAACTGGGTGTGCTCACACAGGCCCGCCGGCTCTCGAGTTCCTTACCGGCCATGGAACAGTCGTCGGCCCCGGTGCTCGAGGGCGTACACGAGCGTTTGATGGGAGATAGCGACGAATGGCTCTATCCCGGCACCGAGGCGCGTCTGAAGCAGGCCCTGGAGACGTTGGATGGCTACCTCGAGTCGCTCGGGGAGGGCGGTGAGGCCGCCTTCGGTGATCAAGGCCAGGGCCTCGCCGCCTGGCTCGAGGCAATCACTGGATCGCTGGACGATCTGGGGCTGCGGCTCTCGGCGAGCATCGGCAGCCGCGATGAGCTACGCGACCTGGATATCAACGCCGAGGCCCTGCCGGCGCGAACCCCCTGGTATCGCGTCGATAACGTCTTCTTCGAGGCTCGCGGCCAGGCCTGGGCCCTGATGCACCTGCTCAAGGCGGTGCGGCGTGATCAGGCCGACATGCTGGCTTCGGCCGGCGTTACCGAGCGCTGGGAGCTGCTGGTGGCCGAACTCGAACGCAGCCAGCGCCGGCTTTGGAGCCCGTTGGTGCTCAACGGTTCGGGCTTCGGCATCTTCGCCAACCATTCGCTGGTGCTGGCCAACCACGTGGTGCGCGCTCGTGACCTGGCACGAGAGGTCAGCGAAGGCCTCGCCGAGGTGACGCCAGCCCCCGAGCCTCCTGCCAGCGAGCCGCCCGTGGTGGAGGTGGAGCGCAGCGAGGATGCCGTCGAAGCAGTGGCCACCGACGGAAGCGAGAGCGATGTACCTGCTCCCCATGGCGAGGAAGCCGCCGACGCTGCCACCGACGCAGGTGAGGTAGCGATCTCTGAATCGAGCAGCGAGGGTGTCGCTGAAGGGGAGGCCGTGGAAGAACAGGCCGCCGCTTCCGGCGAGAGCGAGATGTCTTCCCCCAGTGGTGACGAGATGGCCGAGGAGCCTTCAGCCGAGGGGCCATCAGCGGAGGAGGGTAGTGACGATGGGGCTTCCAGCGCTGCCGCCGCGGACGAAGCAGAGCAGCCGGAGAACTGAGGTCTGCGGGTATATCTGGACGACAATGGGCCGCCCAGAGGGCGGCCCATTGTCGTGTCGCGCGGCTGTCTCTGCTAGGGTCAGGCCTTGTCGTGGGCGGCCACGGCCTTCTCGATAGCCTTGCGAGCGGCTTCGACGCCTTCCCAGGACTCGACCTTCACCCACTTGCCCTTCTCGAGGTCCTTGTAGTTCTCGAAGAAGTGAGCGATCTGCTGGCGCAGCAGCTCGGGCAGGTCGGTGACCTCCTGGACGTCGTCATAGAGACTGGAAAGCTTGGGATGCGGTACACACACCAGCTTGGCGTCCTCGCCGGCCTCGTCGGTCATGTTGAGGATGCCCACCGGGCGGGCACGGATCACGGCACCGGGCTGGACGGGGTAGGGCGTCACCACCAGGGCGTCCAAGGCGTCGCCGTCGTCGGCCAGGGTGTGGGGGATAAAGCCGTAGTTGGCCGGATAGAACATCGGGGTAGCCATGAAACGGTCGACCAGCAGGGCACCCATGTCCTTGTCGATCTCATACTTGATCGGCACATGGTTGGCCGGGATCTCGATCGCCACGTAGATGTCGTTGGGAAGATCCTTGCCGGCGGGGATGTTGTCTAAGTTCATCGTCGCTTCCTTGGGTTGGCGATAAAAAGGCTTGGCGAATCGGATAGGCGTAAAAATCCGCCGAATTATACGAAGCCGCGGCGGGGATTACCAATGGGCCTTAGGTGGCATGCGGGCCTTTGGTCGATGGGCCTGTCGGTTGGGCAGGGTGTATCATGAGCCTCCGATGGAAGGTGTCGGTCACCTTCAGGCTGATTGCGCCGATTGCGAGGAGAATGCCTTGACACCCGTGCAACTGTCACTGAGCTTCGGTCAGGCCTTCGTGGCGCCCGAGCGGCGGCGGCATCGCAGCTCGATGTCGGTGCGGTTTCCCGAGCCTCCCTTGCTCGCGGCGAAGGGTGCCTGCGCCCTGATCAGTGACTCCACCTTGCGCAATAACCTGGCCAAGCAGGCCGGAGATCTCAGTGTGAAAGGATTTCTGGCCGACTACTTCTCTACCCCTGACCATTGGGACGTCAAGACCTCGGCAACCCGCGTGCTGAGAGCGCTGAACGCCTGGTGCTTCAACCAGAACCGTCAGGTGTCGGACGGCAGCTATGTCTCATCTCTTTCCGCCATGGTCTACCGGGGGCGCGAGGCGCATCTCTTCCATATGGGCGATACCCTGGTGTTCCGCCTACGCGGTGCCGAGTTCGAGCAGCTCACTCGGGACCATGTCACTGATCTTGGCGGCTATCGCTACCCCTCCCGTGCCATGGGCATGGACAGCGGCCTGGAGATCGATTACGTCAGCATGCCGCTCAAGCAGGGGGACCTCTTCCTGTTTACCACTCAGGCGGTGCAGGGCACCCTGATGCCCTCGGACTATGTGCGGCTGATCCGCGAGGACGCGAGTGATCTGGATGCCGCTTGCGAGCGTTTGGCCGCGGCTGCCCGTGAACGGGCCCAGGAACGGGGGTATGGCGGCGATCAGTTCTGTTTCCAGCTGGTGCGCATCGATGCCTTGCCAGAAGCATCGGAGGATCGGCCCGGCCGAGTCTATGGCGACCTGCCGATTCCCCCCGAACTCTCGCCCGGCGATCGCCTGGACGGCCTCGAGGTGCTGTCGGTGCTATCGCGCACGGCACAGTCGCGGGTCTACCATGTGCACGACCTGCATAGTGGCCGCGAGATGGTGATGAAGGCGCCCAGTCCCGAGCTTTCCAGCCTCAATGCCTATCTGGAGCACTTCCTTCTGCAGCAGTGGGTAGTCGAGCGTGTCAAATCGCCCTTCGTGGTGCGCATCGTGGAGCCCTCACGGCAGCGACGCTTCCTCTACTATCTGATGGCCTATGTGAAAGGCGAGACCCTGGCCGAATGGGCCCGGCGCCATCCCCAGGCTTGCCTCAATCAGCGCCTCGACATTGCCAATCAGCTGGGCAAGGCGGTGCAGGCATTACACCTTCGCGACCTGCTGCATCAGCGTATCCATCCAGACAATGTGTTGATTGATTCGCATGGCCAGGTGGTGCTGGCCGATTTCAGTGCCTGCCATCTGCGCGACGTGGACGGTCACCGCCGTTCGATGGAGGTGGTTCGCCAACTCGGGCTGACCGAGCACAGCGCGCCCGAATATGCGCTGGAAGATGAAGTGGGTCGCCGCAGCGATCAGTATTCCCTGGCCTCGACCATCTACTGGCTGCTGACTGGCGAGCTGCCCTATACGCTGACCCCAGACCGGCTGCGCAGCCATACCGATCTGGAGCAGCTGGCCTATCGCAGCGCCCGCAGCCTCAACCCGGAGGTGTCAGAGGCCCTGGACGATGCCCTGCGACGAGCACTGGATCCCCAGCGTGCGCTGCGCTTCCGGCGGATGTCGGAGTTTCGTCGCGCGCTGCGCCTGCCCCGGGATCCGGGCAATGGCACGGCGGAGGGCGGCTCACGCAAACCGTCTGCGCCAACCCGCTTCTGGCAGGGCGTGGCGGGTATCCTTCTGCTGCTGCTGGTGCTCTCCTGGCTGCTGAGGTGACGCGCCTAGATCGTGAATTCCGGTAGCTTGCGCTCGACCCGGGCTCGCTTGAGGTGGGCCACCTTTGGCAGGCCGTTCTCGAAGGGCGGGAATTCCTCGCCCTGGATCAGCGGCGACAGGTACTGGCGGCAGGCCTGGGTAATGCCGAAGCCGTCATCACGGATGAACTCACGAGGCATGAGCTTCTCGCGATTGGCGACCTCGGCTAGCGGCGCCGCCTCGATGCGCCACTCGTAGGGCGTCTCACTGACGCGCTTGATTGCCGGCATCATGGAGTTCTTGCCCGCTATGGCCAGTTCCACGGCTTTCTCGCCCACCGCATAGGCCTGCTCGACGTCGGTCTTCGAGGCCAGGTGCCGAGCGGCGCGCTGCAGGTAGTCAGCCACGGCCCAGTGGTACTTGTAGCCCAGGTCCTGCTTGACCATACCGGCGAGCGTCGGCGCAACGCCGCCCAATTGGCGGTGGCCGAAGGCATCGGTGTTGCCGGAGTCGGCGAGGAAAGTGCCGTCCTCGTAGCGCGCGCCCTCGGAAACCACGATCACGCAGTAGCCGTATTGCTTGACCGATTCCTCCACCCGGGCCATGACCTTTGCGCGGTCGAAGTACACCTCGGGAAAGATGACCAGGTGGGGGGGCTCGCCTTCGCCCTGCCCGGCCAGCGCCCCGGCGGCAGCAATCCAGCCGGCATGACGCCCCATCACTTCGAGCACGAACACCTTGGTGGAAGTGGCACACATCGAGGCGATGTCCAGCGACGCCTCCAGGGTGGAGGTGGCAATGTACTTGGCCACGCTGCCGAAGCCCGGAGAGTTGTCGGTGATCGGCAGGTCGTTGTCCACGGTCTTGGGCACGTGGATGGCCGTCAGCGGATAGCCGAGCTTTTCGGAGAGCTGCGAGACCTTGAGGCAGGTATCGGCGCTGTCGCCGCCACCGTTGTAGAAGAAGTAGCGGATGTCGTGGGCCTTGAAGACCTCGATCAGCCGTTCGTACTGGGCGCGGTGT
Source organism: Halomonas daqiaonensis (assembly GCF_900109725.1). Taxonomy (GTDB): domain Bacteria; phylum Pseudomonadota; class Gammaproteobacteria; order Pseudomonadales; family Halomonadaceae; genus Halomonas; species Halomonas daqiaonensis. The sequence continues at coordinate 20,053 of NZ_FOBC01000005.1, read as the reverse complement.
GTCTCGATGTCCTTGAGCTTGTAGCGGCAGGAGCCGAAGGCACCCCCCGGGGTATGACGCAGTGCGGCGATGGTCTCGTCCGACTCCTGACTGACGTCGATCAGGTCTTCGGTCAGGGCACCGATGATGCCGTTGTGGCCGGCGTAGACCTTGCCGATCCGGTCCGGATAGCGGCGGCAGGCTTCGATCACGCCGCAGGCACTGGCGTTGATCACGGCGGTGACGCCGCCGGACTGGGCGTAGAAGGCGTTGTGCTGGGCCATGGGGGCTTACCTGTTCCTAGTCACGTCGAGGGGTCCGAAAGCACGTGATTCTAGCCGAAAGTGGCATTGGCTGCACCTGCGCGGTCTGCCCCGGCGCCCCTAGTTGCGGCCAACTGCGGTAGCCCGGGCAGGCGAGGTCGGCAGCTGGAGCGTGCCGCGGGCGCCATGCTAGTCTCGCGCAGATCGCGCCGCGGCCAAGCGGCGGAAAACATTCCCGGAGCGCGCATGCACCTTCATATCCTCGGTATCTGCGGCACCTTCATGGGCAGTCTGGCGCTGCTCGCCCGCGAGCTGGGCATCACCGTCAGCGGTTCGGATGCCAATGTCTATCCGCCCATGAGCACTCAGCTCGAGGAGGCGGGCATCGTGCTGTGCGAAGGGTACTCGGCTGACAACCTCTTGCCCCGCCCGGATCGGGTGGTGGTCGGCAATGCTCTCTCCCGCGGTAACCCCGAGGTCGAAGCGGTGTTGGACCAGGGACTGCCCTACGTCTCCGGCCCCCAGTGGCTGGCCGAGGAGGTCCTCCCGGGGCGACGGGTGATCGCCGTGGCCGGCACCCACGGCAAGACAACCACGGCAAGCCTGCTGGCCTGGCTGCTGGAGTCCGGTGGCCTGGCACCGGGCTTCCTGATTGGCGGGGTGCCGCGCAACTTTGGCATATCGTCGCGGCTCGGCGCCCACGATGCCCCCTTCGTGGTGGAGGCCGATGAATACGACACGGCCTTCTTCGACAAGCGTTCCAAGTTCGTCCATTACCGGCCCGAGATCGCTATCCTCGCCAACCTGGAGTTCGATCACGCCGACATCTTCGACGATCTGCGTGCCATCGAGCGCCAGTTCCACCATCTGGTGCGAACCGTTCCCGGGCGGGGCCGCCTGTTGGTGGCCGATGGTGAGCCGGCCCTGGATCGGGTGCTCGAGATGGGCTGCTGGACCCCCGTGGAGCGCTTCGGCGCCCAGGCGACAAGCCCCTGGCGGCTGGAGCTTGAGCGCGAGGATGCCTCGCGCTTCCGGGTTATCCACGAGCACCACGATGCTGGGGTCGAGGTGAACGAGGATGCTGTGGTCGATTGGCCGCTGACAGGTGCTCACAACGCCCGCAATGCCCTGGCTGCCTTGGCGGCCGCAAGCGCCTGCGGGGTAGATTTGCCGCGCGCCGCCGCGGCATTGTCGCGATTCGCGACGCCGCGACGGCGCCAGGAACTGCGTGGGGAGGTGGCGGGTATTGAGGTGATCGACGACTTTGCCCATCACCCCACGGCCATCGCCGCCACCCTGGAGGGGCTGCGGGCCGCGACGCCGCGAGGGCGATTGCTGGCGGTGATCGAACCACGCTCCAATACCATGCGGCTGGGCACCTTGCGCGACCGGCTGGCGGCCAGCGTCGCGGCCGCCGATGCCGCCTTCTGGTTCCAGCCATCCGGGCTGGACTGGTCGTTGTCGCCGGTGCTCGAGGCGAGCCCGGTACCGGCCCGGCTACTTGATGACCTCGATGCCCTGGTGAATGCCCTGGTCGCCGAGGCACGACCGCTGGACCGTATCGTGGTGATGTCCAACGGCGGCTTCGGCGGTATCCACGAGAAGCTGTTGGCGGCGCTGGAGGTGGCTCATGCAGACTGAGCTGGGTGCCCCGGTCACGGTGGCACTGACTGGCGCCTCGGGTGCCCAGTACGGGCTGCGGCTGATCGAGGCGCTGGTGGCGGCTGACCACCAGGTCTGGGTGATGATCTCCAAGGCCGCCCACCTGGTGATCGCCACAGAGACCGATCGTGAGCTGCCGGCGCGTCCCGCCCGGCTTGCCGAGGTCCTCACCGAGCGCAGCGGGGCGGCACCCGGCCAGATACGCTGCTTCGGCCGCGAGGAGTGGATGGCGCCGGTCGCCTCGGGATCCGGGGCGCCCTCGGCCATGGTGATCTGCCCCTGCTCCACCGGCACCCTCTCGGCGGTAGCCACCGGGGCTAGTAACAACCTGATCGAGCGCGCTGCTGATGTGGCGCTCAAGGAGCGGCGCAAGCTGATCCTGGTGCCCCGCGAGACCCCCTTCTCGGCGATCCATCTCGAACATATGCTCGCCCTGACCCGCATGGGTGCAGTGATCCTGCCCGCCGCGCCGGGCTTTTATCACCAGCCGGCGTCGATAGACGATCTGGTAGACTTCATCGTGGCGCGGATTCTCAACCAGCTGGGGATCGCGCATCGCCTGATGTCCCGCTGGGGTGAGGCATGATCAACCTCTCGCTGCTGTCGGTGTTCGTGCCCACCTTCCTGCTGGTCTCGCTCACCCCCGGTATGTGCATGACCCTGGCCATGGTGCTGGGCATGACGCAGGGCGTGAAGCGCACTCTGTGGATGATGGCCGGCGAACTGGTGGGCGTGGGTCTGGTGGCCTTCGCTGCCGGCGCAGGGGTGGCGGCCCTGATGTTGCGCCAACCCGAGCTCTTTGCGCTTTTCAAGTGGCTGGGCGGCGCCTATCTCGGTTACCTCGGGGTAATGATGTGGCGCTCCCGGGGACGCATGGCCATTCCGCTGGAACTGGAAGCGGGGCCGCCTGCCGCCCGTGGTCAGCTGGCTCTGCAGGGGCTGGTGACCGCGGTGGCCAACCCCAAGGGCTGGGCTTTTTTCATGGCCTTGCTGCCGCCCTTCCTGGATGCCTCTCGCCCGCTGGTCATTCAGCTGGTGGCGTTGATTGCGGTGATCCTTACTATCGAGTTCATCTGCCTGTTGCTCTATGCCACCGGCGGGCGCACCCTGCGCCGTCTGCTCGGTGAAAGTGGCAACGTGCGGCTGCTCAATCGCCTTGCCGGAACCCTGATGGTCGGCGTGGGGCTCTGGCTGGCCCTGGGTTAGGCGCTGTCCGGAAACTGGCTGCGCTCGGCCATGGAGTTACCCCGGTTCAGTGGAGGGTACGCCGCTTTAGCCTGAGGCATGCCGCATGCTGACGCTCGAACTGTATAGGACTGGCATAGCCAGTCCCCGAGTGCCGGCGATGTGGGTTGCACCATCCTTCGATGAACGCGAAGACCGCCTGCTTCGCCTCTGCCGGCGTGGCAAACTACTTCCTGTCGACTTCGAGCAGTTCTCATTCCAGGGTGGCAAAGAAGCTCCCGGCCATCGAGTTATCATAGCAATCTCCGACCGATCCCATCGAGGGCCGAACGCCAGCCTTCCTGCAGCGCTCACCAAAGGCGATGGAGGTGTACTGGGCGGATTCAATCGGTTGTCGCAACATCTCGATATTCTCGATATGGGAGGTGTTGCATGGGACGATCACGTGGCTGGGGTGGCTGAAGACGTCCAGCACGACCGCCAGGTACAGCGTGGACGTTCCTGTCGGGATGTAGGTGATGTCGGCCGCATACAGGGTGTTGGGCCGGCTGGCCGTGAACTCTCGATTGACCAGGTCAGGGCGCTTCACGTGGTCAGAATTCCGCCGTGTCGTGACGATCCAGCGAAGGCGACAAACGCCTCTCAGGCCCGCCTGACGCATGAGACGAGCGACACGATTGGGGGTGACCCGCCAGCCCTCATCGGCAAGCTCAGCGCGGATACGCGGCGCCCCATAGGTGCCCATGGATCACCTTGATGCGCGCCATCAGCGCGCTGTCCGAGGCGTCTCTGGCGGAAGGCTGGCGGGAACGCCAAGCGCAGCAGTAGCCACTGGTGGAGAAACCCAGCACACGGCACATGGTGGCGATCCCATGATGGGCCCGATTCACTTCGACGAATCTGAAGAGCTCGGTGGTATGTTGTCGGTCTCCTGAGCGAATCAGGCCGCGGCCTTTGCCAAGCTCTCGCGCTCTTCGCGGAGCCGCTTGTTCTCACGGCGCAGGCGTCGCAGCTCTTCCTGCTCGGCACTGGTGGGGCCATCGTGGCGACGCCCCGCATCACGCTCGGCCTGCTTCAACCAGTTGTGAATGGTCTGAGCGGTGGGCTCGAGCTCCTTGGCCAGTTCTTCCGGGGTTCGACCCGTACGCGCCAGTTCGACGATCTGCTGCCGGAATTCGGCAGGGTAAGGGGCACGGGACTTGGGCATGGTGGACTCCTCCTTCTCAAAGGGTCGGGTGTCCACCGAACCGGGTCAACTTCATAAGATAGACGGACGGCATAACGGACAAAAAGGGGCGGCCAATGGCGCTGATCGGCTACGCGCGGGTCTCGACGGCGGAGCAGGACACCGCCTTGCAGACCGATGCGCTTCGCAAGGCGGGGTGCGAGCGAATCTTCGACGACACCGTCTCCGGGGCTAAATCTGACCGACCGGGCCTGACGGCCGCCTTGGCGTTTCTACGCGACGGGGATGTGCTGGTCGTGTGGCGACTGGATCGGCTGGGACGTTCGCTGCCGCATCTGATCGAGGTGGTCAGTACCCTGGAGGCGCGTGGTGTCGGGTTCCGGTCGCTGACCGAAAACATCGATACCACCACGCCCGGTGGGCGACTAATCTTCCATGTGTTCGGCGCCCTGGGGCAGTTCGAGCGTGACCTGATCCGTGATCGCGCCAAGGCGGGGCTGGCCGCTGCCGCCGCCCGTCGGCGCAAAGGGGGACGCAAGCCGGTCGTCACCGACGACAAACTGAAGCGGGCAAGAGAGCACCTGGCCAATGGGCTGAACGTCCGCGAGGCCGCCGCACGCATCAAGGTCAGCAAGACGGCTCTCTACGCCGCCTTGAAGGCCAGCCAGCCCAGCAGATCTAGCATCCCCTAGACCACTCCACCCCACTCCAGGGCGTGGAGAACCTGGCGAACCTGCCGCTCGCCTAGTTCTGTGTCACAAAGAGCAGACGGGGTGTGCCCCTCCAAGGCGGCGTTAGGACGGTTCATCCAGGAAATGGCTACCTCACGATCTTCAAAGACATCGGCCGCAAGGTTGACCACGGCGAGGATGCGGTCGTGGGTATTATGAGACACGGCAACCTCGCTTGTAGTTGTGTGAGCAGCTAGTGGCTGCTGGTCACACCGACAAGTTAGTAGCATTATCATGAGCCAGCCGGGACAAGCTAACTAGAGCCTCCAGGCTGAATCGACTGATACGCTCATTTACCAGGTCATTTAAGCGCGGCTGGGTAATCCCCAGGCGTTCGGCTGCCACTTCCTGGGTCACTTCCCATTCGGCCACGCGAGCAGCAATTTTTCCCATAAGCTCGGCGCGAAGCCGCAAGTTGTCTGCTTCCTCGGGGGTGTCCGCGATGGCATCCCACACGCTGCTAAAATGCTCATTCGCCATGTCGTATTCTCCTGTCCCTCCTTAGTCTTCTGAGGCAGCTTAAGCTACCAAAGATTCTTCAGTAGTTGCCGCCTCATCCAAGCCAGCCGGCCTCCAGTGATCGCAGATAGCGCAGTAGATCGTCGGCGCGCCCAGCACTCACCATCTGCTCGGCAGTCTGGTGGTCGAATACGTCAATCGGTTCATTGTAAAACCAATGGCGGGCGCGAGCCCTGGAGCCGCAAACCTGCTCGGCTGCATCCAGCACTGCCGTTGTATGCTTTTCAGTCGTGCTTGGTTCTACCATGGGGGCATTCCTAGGGTCTGATGAATTCCGGGGTGGATGGCCCCTGCCTTCATCACCCACGATCACGGGGCGCTCTTGAAGAAACTCGGCATTAGCTTTCGGCAGCTCAGGGAAGGACGCCCACGATGTCATGAAAGAAGTTCCTCAGCAGGTGCTGGACCTGATAGGCAGTCTAGCCGAAGAGTATCCAGACTTGATATTTATGCGAAGAAAACGAAGGTTTGTTTTCTATAAGGTGGCACGATGACACGAGAAGACGAAGAGCCGAGGCCTGGTACCGAGCGGACTATCCCCGACAGCCCGCGAGGGCGCCTGAAGGGTTCGGTGCAGGGGTACCATGAGCCGTTCGAGCCGGTGGGCATCGAGGACTGGGAGGCATTGGGCCTCGAGGATGACACGGAAACGCCGGGAGGTAGCGCATGATCATCGGCTACGCCCGCGTCAGCACCCAGGACCAGAACCCCCAGCTGCAGCGTGACGCCCTCGAGGAGGCTGGCTGTGAGCAGGTCTTCGAGGAGCGTGTTACCGGCACCAAGCGAGAGCGCCCCGAACTGCAGGCCTGCCTGCGTACCCTACGCGACGGCGACTGTCTGACGGATCAATCCAGCTACGACGCGACACGGCAGGTTGATTCCGGACTTTTTCTCAGCCAGTCGAGTTCCATCTTCAGCCGGCCTATCTCGCTGTAGAGCTTCTCGTCGGTCTGGTACTCGGCCTTCGGCTTGGGGCCGCGCTTCTTGTCGAACAGCGTCGAGGAATCCTCGAGCAGGGCCTTCTTCCACTGGCTGACCTGCACCGGATGAACCCCGGACTCTTGCCCGATCTCGTTGGCCGTCTTGAGCCCCCTGACCGCCTCCAGGGCCACCTTGGCCTTGAGTTCCGGGGAGTGGTTGTTCCGCTTCTGCCTCGACATGATCGATCCCTTCGAAATCGGCTTGGCTATAGCTTAAACCGGTGTCTTGATTTCAGGATCCACTATAGGCCAAGGAGAATGCGGTCTGGATGAGTATGAGGTGAGGCGCTGGGCCAGTTGGCATCGCCACATTACCTTGTCGCTGCTGGCCCACGCCTTGCTGGTGGCGATTCGGCAGGCGAGCTAGCAGCAAAAAAACTGTTGCTGATAGGGTTCAGTAGACACTCTCCGAGCTCAGGCGGCTAATAGGGAGATGTCTATGGCAAGGACATCAGGCCTTCTCCCATGTGCTTCATTGGTCGGACTGGCGACGAAAGCACCAGTACCGGGCTTGGCAGTGCCACTGTCGGCAGCAGCAAGCCCGGATGGCAATGCATGAACGATCACAGCAGTAGTTATGGCTGCAGTACTAGACCGCCGGCAGCCAGGCGATCCGCGCCGCGACCAGCACCAGCGAGGCGACACCTAGCAGATGCCAGGGACAGGGACCGAGGCCTGGGCGAGGCTGTCTCTGCCAGGCCAGCTGCACCAGGGCGCAGACCACCAGGCCGAGTAGGGCACCACCGATCAGGTCGCTGAGCCAGTGCACTCCGATTAGCAGGCGCGACAGGGCCATCGGCAGAATCACGGCAATGGCGGCCCAGTAGGCCAGGAAACGCCTGCCCCGGGGCAGTTCCCGGCTGGCGAAGGCGGCGGCCATGCCGAATAACACCACGGCAGTCGAGGTGTGGGCGCTGGGGTAGGAAAAGGAGTCAGCCAGATGGGCCGGGGTGTTCGGCCGCGCCCGGCCGATGGCCGCTTTGAGCAGGGTGTTGAGCAGGGCGATGCCGACCAGCCCGCCGGCGATGTGCCAGAAGGCCGGCAGATGGCGTCGCCACAGCAGCCAGGCCGCCCAAGGCAGGGCCAGAGCGAGCACGCCCAGCAGGTCGCCGGCCTTGGCCATGATCCCGCCGAAGACGGCCAGGCCAGGCAGTGCGAGGCTCTCCAGCAGTCTTGCGAGCTGCAGGTCCATGGCCAATGGCCCCGCGTGGTGGATGACCACCAGGGTCCAGGCCGACAGGGCCGCCAGAGAGAGGAGGAGCAGCAACCAGGAGGCCAGGGGTGGCTCAACGTCATGGGGCGGAGAGAGCAACCGCCACAGGTGCCGGCCGAGGGAACTGCGCCGCGACAGCCCGACCAGTCCGCGATAGACCATTCCGTCGCGGGTTACCAGATGGCGACACCAGGAGAAGGCTACCGCCAGCAGGATAACCAGCACGCCGAGGCCGATCAGCCAGGGCCTGAGTCCCTCGGGCAGGTCCAGCAGTTGCTGCCAGGTCCGTCCCAGCAGATAGCCCGGTAGCACATAGGCGGGAGCCCAGAGCAGTGCCGATCCCAGGTTGGCCCAGGTGTAGGTGCGGGGGGACATCTTCAACATGCCGGCGATCAATGGCACCACAGGCCTCACCGGGCCCACGAAGCGTCCCAGGACGACCGACAACGAGCCATGGCGCTGGAAGAAGCGGGCACCCCGCGCCAACCACTCAGGATGCAGCGATAGCGGCCACATTGCCGTCACCCGTTCGCGCTGGGTATAGCCGAGCAGGAAGCTTACACCATCGCCTGCCACTGCACCGAGGAAGGCGGCGCCGAGCACTGGGACTACGGCCTGGTCATGGTGTCCGGCCAGTGAGGTGGCGGCAGTCATCAGAACTACGCCCGGGACCAGCAGCCCGACCAGCGCCAGGGATTCCACCAGCGCAATGGCGGCGATGATCAGCAACAGCAGACCCGGAGAGGGCGCCAGTTGGAAGAGGGTATCGGAGATGCTCAAGGGGGCTCCATTGCCGTACGTTAACGGATTCGCTGTTATCCGTCTGCCAGCGACTGGCTGGTCACCTGTAGCCGCTGCTCGAATCGTTGCCAGGACTCTCCCGGGCGCGTCCGGCAGAGGCGCAGTCGCGCCTCTAGCTGGCCGGTTTCCGTCAGGTTGGCCTGCTCGAGGGCCTGGCCAAGCCGCTGCTGAACCAACAGGGCACCGCTCTCAGTGGTGTCGGGCAGCACCAGCCAGAAATCCGCCGGGCCCTCCCGGCCAAGGATGTCTTGATCGCGGCAACGGCTGGCGACGGCCTGACAGAATCCGTCCAGCAGGGCCTGACGTGCACGGGGACCGAACTGCTCCTCCGCCATCTCAAGCTGGGGCAGGTGGGCCAGCATCACGGCCAGTGGCTGCCCGAGCAATGCGGCACGTTCGGCCTCACTGGCCAGTCGTAGGTGCAGGGTCTCGCGTCCTACCGCCGGGCATTCGGGATCGAGGGGGTCGGTGGCCCTCAGCAGGGCGTGCTGACGAACCTGTTCCCAAGGGACCAGTGCCGCCACGATCACTAACGTCAGGTAGCTCAGCAGCATGTCGCGGTCGAGCTCGCCATTGCCGAGTAGTGCCAGCCATACCGGCGTCAGCGCTAGGTTGAGCAGCATGGCCGGGCCCAGTGGCAGCAGCAGCAGGGTCAGGACGGGCGGCAACCCGACCCAGAGAGACGGTAGCCCGGACTGTCGGGGCAGTTCGACGGCGATCAGCAGATAGCCGCAGATCAGCACCAGATAGGCAGCCAGCCTTGAGTGATCCTCACGCGTCACGCTCAGCAGGGTCGCCACCAGCATCAGCAGAAAAAGGCCAGCGGGGAGGGGGATTCGCTCATACTCCCCCATCAAATAAAGCCAAAGGGCCATGCCCAGCAGCAGCAGAGCGCCACTGGCATACCATGCGGCGTACAGCTGCAGGAAGCGCTGTCGTCGATCAGGCATTGGCCGCTTCCCCGATGACCTCGAGTGCTGTTGTCTGTCGGGCGAGAGTTTGTCGCTCGTCTTCCAGTGACACCAGGTCCGCCAGGGCGATTGCCCTGACAGGGCCCCTTGCCTCGAGATGGAGGCACAACATTTCGCGACGTTCCTTGGCCTCACGACGGTTACGGCTGAGCAGGATCACGGCCAGGGTCTGCGAATCGAGGCGGTAGCAAGGCTCGAAGCTGTGGGTCAGACGACAGAGCCGCTGGGCCAGTGACCAGCAGCGATGTCGCGAGGTCTGCAACAGGAGTAGCTCGGTATGCACCCCTTCATGATGGCCGCGGCTTCGCTCAAGGGCGAGGTCATGGGCCAGCCTGTCGCCGGGCCACAGCGACAGGCCGGGGACCAGACGGGCCCGGCGCAGGGTGCTCTGGCGCAGCGCGCGAAGGTCGAGGGCCCTGGACAGCCCCAGCAGCATCAGGGCCGCGAGCAGCAGGCCGGCAAGGACCCACTGCTCGAGCCCCAGTTGTTCGCGCAGTGGCCACCAGGTGGCCAGGGCCAGCAGGGCCTCGAGCAGCAGGATCCAGCGAGGTTGGGGAAGCATCAGCAGCACCGCCCAGGCCCACAGCCAAGTGATGTGCCGCTCGGGGGCCACCCATAACAGGGCGGCCAGCAGCAGGCCGGGTAGCAGCTGCCAGGGCACCATGGCGGGACGCCGATGGTTGAAGGCGAGCAGCAGCGCGGTAACGGCCAGCCAGGTTGCCGCCAGCCACAGCAGCAGGGCATCGGTCAGGGTGGTCGTGGCACTGGCCAGCAAGGCCAGCAGCACCGACGCGATCAGCAGGTTGCCGCGCAGCAGCCCGACTTTGTACTTGGTCTGCATGGTGGCTTAGTATGAACTCCTTCCCGTTTCACGGCACAGTATAACGCCGGCATTGCCGTTGTCTCGCGGCGACGCCGGCCCCAGGAGACACGCAACGGCATGACTGCTCAAGCCTCCCGCTCGGACCATGACCCGGCAACCCCCGACATCGGCGATGTCGACGCTTACATGCAGCGCCTGGGGCAGGGCGCCCGCGAGGCCGCCACCCGGATGCGTCGCGTCGACACCGCAGCCAAGAACACTGCCCTGATGGCCATGGCCGACCATCTCGAGCAGGCCCGTGGCGAGGTGCTGGCAGCCAATGCCCGCGATCTTGCCCGGGGGCGCGAGAGCGGCCTGGAGGCTGCCCTGCTCGATCGGCTGGCGCTGGACGATACGCGTCTCGATGCCATGATCGACGGTCTTGCCCAGGTTGCTGCCCTGCCGGACCCGGTAGGCGCGATCGATGGCCTGCGCTCGCGGCCCAGCGGTATTCAGGTGGGCCAGATGCGTGTGCCGCTCGGCGTGGTCGGTATCATCTACGAGTCACGCCCCAACGTCACTCTGGAGGCGGCGAGCCTGTGCCTGAAGTCGGGCAATGCGGCCATCCTGCGCGGTGGCTCCGAGGCGCGTGATTCCAACGCCGCCATCGCTGCCTGCATCCGCGCCGGGCTCGCTCGGGCCGCTCTTCCCGAGAGTGCCGTCCAGGTGGTGGCGACTACCGATCGCGCAGCCGTGGGCCGTCTGATCAGCATGCCGGAGTACGTCGACGTGATCATCCCTCGCGGTGGCAAGTCGTTGATCGAGCGCATCACTCGGGAGGCGAGGGTGCCGGTGATCAAGCACCTCGACGGTGTCTGCCACGTCTACATCGATGCCAGCGCCGATCTCGACAAGGCCCTGGCCATTGCGGTCAATGCCAAGACCCACCGCTACGGCACCTGCAATACCATGGAGACCCTGCTGGTCGATGCACCGCTGGCCGAGACACTCCTGCCGACCCTGGCTCGCGCCTACGCCGAGCATGGTGTGGAACTGCGGGGCTGCGAGCGGACGCGGGCGATTCTGACTGACATCGCAGTGGCCAGTGAGGCGGACTGGCAGGCGGAGTACCTGGCCCCGGTGCTGGCCATCCGCGTGGTCGACGGTATCGACGCCGCGATGGCGCATATCGAGCGATATGGCTCACGGCACACCGATGCCATCGTCACCGAGCATTATGGCCTGGCGCGACGCTTCCTCGCCGAGGTGGACTCCAGTTCGGTGATGGTCAACGCATCGACTCGCTTTGCCGATGGCTTCGAGTACGGGTTGGGGGCCGAGATCGGCATTTCCACCGATCGCCTGCATGCCCGGGGTCCCGTAGGGCTCGAAGGGCTGACCACCCACAAGTACGTGGTGCTCGGCGACGGCCAGGTGCGCCAGTGAGTCAATCGGGCCTGCCCGTCAGGGCCGACCGAGACCCATCATCACCGCCCCGGATCGCCATGCTCGGCGGTACCTTCGATCCGGTGCACCTCGGGCACCTGCGCAGTGCCGTGGAGCTTCGCGAGGCGCTGGCCCTGGACCGCGTGCACCTGGTGCCCGCGGCCACGCCGCCGCTGCGCGGCGAGCCCCGGGTCGCACCCACCGATCGCCTCGCCCTGTTGCGCCTGGGGATCGGTGATACGCCGGGCCTGGTCGCCGACCCCCGTGAACTCGAGCGTGATGGGCCCTCCTACAGTGCTGATACCCTCGCCTCGCTGCGCGAGGAGCTGGGCTTTGATGCGCGGCTGGTGATGGCGCTGGGCCACGATGCCTTCCTGCGCCTGGCCGACTGGCACGAGCCAGAGCGTCTTTTCGAGCTGGCCCATGTGGTGGTGATCGATCGGCCGGATCACCAGGCTGCACTGCCCGACGCGCTGGTCGAACTGTTGGCCGGGCGTGAGGTCGAGGATAGTGAGGCACTGATGGCTCGGCCCGCCGGGAGGCTGCTGCGTCTCAGGCTGCCATCGCGCATGGCGATCTCGGCCACTGAGGTGCGCCGGCGCCTGATGGCGGGTTTCAGCGTTCGCTACCTGCTGCCGGAAGCGGTGGAGTCGCACATTCTGTCGTGGGGCCTCTATCGGCATGGTTGAGTGCTGCCCAGGCGGGCGTCAAGTCGGTACAATGGGAAGGAGAATTTCCCGCTGATGAAGGGCTGACACGAAGGGCTATGCATATCGACGCACTCAAGACTCTGGTGATCGACGCACTGGAGGACCTCAAGGCCCAGGACATCGCCGTCCTGGATGTCTCACGTCTGACCAGCGTGACCGATCTGATGGTGGTGGCCAGCGGTACTTCGAGCCGCCATGTGGCGGCGCTGGCCGGCAACGTGATCCAGGCTGCCAAGGAGCAGGATATCCCGCCGCTGGGTGTCGAGGGTGAGAATGGTGCCGACTGGGTGCTGGTCGACCTGGGCAACCTGGTGGTGCACGTGATGCTGCCCGATACCCGACAGCTCTACGATCTGGAGCGACTCTGGGCCGACCTGCCCAACGAGTCGGAATCCCGGCTCGAGGAAGGGGCGCACTTTTCATGAGGATCCGCCTGTTGGCGGTGGGCACTCGCATGCCCGACTGGGTGTCGCGAGGTGTCGAAGAGTATCGCAAGCGCCTGCCCAGGGACTTCGCCCTGGAGGTGGAGGAGATTGTCCCCGGGCAGCGCGGCAAGAACGCCGATGTGTCCCGGGCCATGGCACTGGAAGCTGAGCGCATCCGCGGGCGCCTCAAGGGCGGAGAGCATCTTGTGGCCCTGGAGGTGGGGGGCAAGCCCTGGAGTACCGAGCAACTTGCCAGGGAAGCCGATGCTTGGCGCCACGAGGGAGGTGACGTGGCGCTGCTGGTGGGTGGCCCCGATGGCCTGGAGCCGTCGCTCTCGGCGAGTGCCGACCAGCGCTGGTCGCTGTCGCCGCTGACCTTGCCGCACCCCTTGGTACGCATTCTCCTCGCCGAACAGCTATACCGTGCCTGGACCCTGCTGGTCGGCCATCCCTATCACCGTTGAAGGCCGGTTTCGGTTGATCACCGCCGAAGGCGCTTCCGCTTAATCATCCCGAGGTCATCAGCGAGCATGCGTTGGCGCCGTGAACCCCTGAAGAGCCCGGAACAGGAGCTGCGTGTCTTTCGCATGCGCTCGCTGCTCGCCGTGTTGATAGTGGTATGCTTGACCGCGCTGCTGGGCGGGCGGTTGTTCTACCTGCAGGTGGTGCAACATGAGGTCTACAGCACGCGTTCCGAGGAGAATCGCGTTCGGGTGGAGCCATTGCCGCCCACCCGCGGGCTGATCTACGATCGAAACGGCGTGCTGCTGGCCGAGAATCGCCCCACCTACAATCTCACCCTGGTGCGGGAACGCGTCGAAGACCTGGATGCCACCCTGGCGCTGCTGGTGGATCTGCTGGAGATCCCCGAAGAGGAAGTCGAGGCCTTTCGAGTGCGATCCCGCCAGCGTCAGCGCCCCTTCCAGCCGGCGCTGCTGATGAGTGATCTTGACGAGGACCAGATCGCCCGACTGGCCGTCAACCGTCATCGCCTGCCCGGTGTCGAAGTGGAGGCCCAGCTGCTGCGCTACTATCCCAACGCCGAGACAATGGTGCATGCCTTGGGCTATGTGGGTCGTATCAACGCCGAGGAGCTCGCGGGCCTGGATGCAGGCAACTATGCCGGTACCCACTTCATCGGCAAGACAGGGGTGGAGCGCTTCTACGAGGACGAGCTTCACGGCAAGGCAGGGCTGCGCAAGGTGGAAACCAATGCCCGAGGCCGAGTGCTGCGCGAGCTCGGTCACACCGACCCGGTACCGGGAAAGGATCTGACCCTGACCCTGGACAGCGAGCTTCAGAAGCTCGCCGTGGAGCTACTCGATGGCCGCCGCGGGTCGATTGTGGCGATCGCCCCGGGGAGCGGCGAGATCCTCGCCCTGGCTTCGGTGCCGGGGTTCGACAGCAACCAGTTTGTCACTGGCATCGACGTTGCTTCCTATCGGGCGCTCCAGGAGGACCTGGACTTGCCGCTCTACAACCGGGCCATCCGCGGTCATTATCCACCCGGCTCCACCATCAAGCCCTTCCTGGCCCTGGCGGGCCTGGCCGAGGGCAAGATCACCCCTGACAGCACTATCCGCGACCCCGGCTACTTCCAACTGCCCAACGACTCTCGGCGCTACCGCAACTGGCTTCGCTGGGGTCATGGTCGCGTAGATCTGGAACGGGCCATCGCCGTTTCCAACAACACCTATTTCTATACCCTGGCCCATGACCTGGGTATTGACCGCATCCACGAGAACATGTCGGCCTTCGGCTTCGGCCAACGCGTTGCCCACGATGTCCAGGGCGAGAGCGATGCGCTGATGCCCTCCCGGGACTGGAAGCGGGGCCGTTTCAACCAGCCCTGGTACCCTGGCGAGACCCTCTCGGTAGGCATCGGCCAAGGCTATTGGCAGCTTACTCCGCTGCAGCTGGCCACCGCCACGTCGGTGTTGGCCAATCGCGGTGAATGGGTCAAACCGCGACTGGCCCAGCAGATCGGTGACGAGGAGGTGCCCGTCGATTTGCCCGGTACCCCACCAGACATCACGCTCGACAACGAGGAATGGTGGGACCGGGTCTTCTCCGGTATGGAGAAGGTGATCTCGGGCCATGAGGGCACTGCGCGGCGTATCGGTAAGGATCTGGAGTATCGGATGGCGGGCAAGTCCGGCACCGCCCAAGTGTTCTCCCTGGGCCAGGATCAGAAGTACAACGCTGACGAACTCAGGGAGCGGCTGCGCGACCATGCCCTCTTCATGGCCTTTGCGCCGGTGGAGGAGCCTCAGATCGCCGTGGCGGTGATCGTCGAGAATGCCGGCGGGGGCAGCACTCACGCCGCTCACCTGGCCAAGGCGATGACCGACGCCTGGCTGCTCGAGGAGGAGGCCCCTGATACCGAGGAGGTTCGTGAGGTGCTCGAGCGCGAGGATGGCCGGGTGACGGGGAACTGACGATGATCTGGAGCGAGCTGACCCGTGCCCTGCGCCCCCATCCTGTGAAGCCCTCGCTGAGCGGTATTGCCCGGCGACGCAGCCTCTGGGAACGGGTTCACCTGGATCCCTGGCTACTCGGTATGCTGCTGGTGCTGATGCTGGCTGGGTTGGTGGTGCTCTATAGCGCCAGTGGCCAGCGTCTGTCGGTGGTGACCGCCCAGGCTATCCGCTTCGGCGTGGCCTTGGTGGTGATGGTAGGCCTTGCACAGCTGTCGCCTACGACCCTGCTGCGCTGGACGCCATCGGTCTATGTGGCCGTGCTGCTCATGCTGGTGGCCGTGGAGCTGATCGGCGACATGGGCATGGGCGCTCAGCGCTGGCTGGAGATTCCCGGGGTGATTCGCTTCCAGCCCTCGGAGCTGATGAAGCTGGCGATGCCGATGATGGTCGCTGCCTGGTTGAGCCGCCAGCCGCTTCCGCCGCGTTGGCGCGATCTGTTGGTCTGTGCGGCGATCATCGGCCTGCCGGTGGTGCTGATCGCCAAGCAGCCGGATCTGGGGACCTCGCTGCTGGTCACTTCCGCGGGAGTGTTCGTTATCCTGCTGGCGGGTCTCTCCTGGCGCTTCATCCTGTTCTGTGGGGTGTTGGCGGCATCCGCACTGCCGCTATTGTGGATGAACCTTCACAATTACCAGCGCCAGCGGGTTCTGACCTTCCTCGACCCCGAGAGCGATCCGCTGGGAGCAGGCTGGAACATCATCCAGTCGACCACCGCCATCGGCAGCGGCGGCTTCTGGGGCAAGGGATGGCTACAAGGCACCCAGTCACAGTTGGAGTTCCTGCCCGAGCGCCACACCGACTTCATCGTCGCGGTGCTCGGTGAAGAGTTCGGACTGATGGGAATGCTGGCCTTCCTGCTGCTCTATCTGATGATCGTGGGTCGCGGCCTGTGGCTTGCCGGCGCCGCCCAGGAAACCTTCGGGCGCCTGGTGGCGGGCAGCATCATCCTGACCTTCTTAATCTATGTCTTCGTCAACGTGGGCATGGTCAGCGGCATCCTGCCGGTGGTCGGCGTGCCGCTGCCGCTGGTCAGCTACGGAGGGACCTCCAGCGTGACCTTGATGGCGGGTTTCGGTATTCTCATGGCCATTCATGCCCACCGCCGCCTGCTGCCACGCTAGTGACGCCAGGCCGCATTTCAGGGAGAGGCAACAGCATGACGGTGACCCGGTTTCATCGATCGAGAGCGCTGGCAGCGATCGCCGGCGTCGGCTTGTCGCTGCTGACGTTGACGGCCGCTGCGGCGGATTTCGACCCGCACCAGCACGAGGGGTCTCGTTCCCTGGTCGATGAACTGGTCGACCAGGGAATCGATCGCGACTGGCTGGAACGCGCCATGGGGGAGGCCGTCTATCGGCAGGGCGTGCTGGATGCCATGGCCGGCGCCGCCGAGCACCGCCTGACCTGGCATGAGTATCGCGCCATCTTCCTGGATGCCCCGCGCATCGCCAACGGGGTGGCCTTCATCGAGGCCCATCAGCCGGCCTTCGCCAGGGCTGAGGACGAGTACGGTGTGCCGCCCGAGGTCATTGCCGCCATCATCGGCGTCGAGACCCGCTATGGGGGCGTCACCGGCAACCACCGCGTCCTCGACTCCCTGTCGACCCTGGCGTTCCATCATCCCCGTCGGGGCCGCTTCTTTCGTGGTGAGCTGGCCGCTTTTCTGGAGATTGCCCACGAGCAGCAGCGCTCACCCGGTAGCCTGACCGGCTCCTACGCGGGCGCCATGGGCTATCCGCAGTTCATCCCCACCAGCTATCGGGCCTACGCGGTGGACTTCGACGATGACGGCCTGCGCGATCTATGGACCAATCCGGTGGATGCCATCGGCAGCGTTGCCAACTACTTCGCCGAACATGGCTGGCGGCCCGGTGAGCCTGTCTATCACGAGGCCGAGGGCCCCGCCTCGCCTCCCGAGGGAGTGGCGTTCAATCATACCCGCCCGCCCGAGGCGACGGTCGCCGAACTGAGCGCTGCGGGAATCGAGCCACGCATGGCTCTGGACGCCGATCTCAAGGTGGTTCCGCTGGTACTCGAACAGGCAGGTGGTGAGTCGAACTACCGGCTGGCCCGCTACAACTTCTATGTGATCACGCGCTATAACCACAGTCACCTCTATGCCATGGCGGTGACAGAGCTGGCCGAGGCGATTGCCGAGGCACGAGGCCTGGAGCCCCACTGGCTCGACGCCACCGATACCGCCTCGGAGGAAGCCCCATGAAACGCACCTGTGCAGCATTGAGTGTGATGTTGCTTCTGATCGGCTGTGCCGGGGGCGGTGGTGGGCCCCGTCCTGTCACCGACGAGGTGTCCAACAAGTCGCCGGCCGCTTCGGCGGGGGGCGGGCGCTATGCCCTGGCCGGCGACGCCTATCCCGAGGATCCGCCCGATGTCGATGCAGTGCCGGATGCGGTGCCGCGTCGTGAAGCGCGCTCCAGGGGAGGCAACGCCTCGCCCTACGAGGTATGGGGCAAGCGCTATGAGGTGATGGCGGATGCGAGTGGCTACAGCCGTCGGGGCAAGGCCTCTTGGTACGGCGAGAAGTTCCATGGGTATGCGACGTCCAACGGCGAGATCTATGACATGTACAAGATGAGCGCCGCCCATCGCTCCTTGCCCCTGCCCAGCTTCGTCCGCGTTACCAGCCTGGAGAGCGACCGCTCGGCGATTGTGCGGGTCAATGATCGCGGCCCCTTTCATAGCGATCGCGAGATTGATCTCTCCTATGCGGCGGCGGCCCGCCTGGGCATTCTCGAGCAGGGCACCGGACGAGTCAGGGTCGAGGCCATCGACGTGGAGCGCTGGACCGCCGACAACGATGATGCCTCTCGGTCACGAGGAGGCTCGTCGCCCCGCGAGGAGATGGTGACGCCGGATGACGGGTCCAGTGCTCGCGACCAGCCGGTGGCTGGTAGCGGCGTCTTTTTGCAGGTGGCGGCCTTGGGCTCCGCCGACAGTGCTCGACAGCTGAAGTCGCGCCTGGAGGGTGAGATCGATCGTCCCGTGCGGGTCGCCAGTGCCACCGGTCTCTATCGCGTCCAGGTCGGCCCCCTGGACCATGCTGGCCAGGTGGATCCCCTCCGCGAGCAGCTGCGCCGAGCAGGCTTTGCCCAGGCCTTCGTCGTCAACGATGCCGACTGAGTCGACACCCTTTTTCCGAACTAAACCGCGATGCCCTTGATGAGAGTCCTTGCCATGAGATTCACGCTTTTCTTCCGTCGCCTCCGGCTGTTGCCGCTGCTGCTGGCCGGCCTGCTGTTGGTCGTCTCACAGGCTACGGCACAGGTCGTCACGGCGCCGCAGACCATGATCCCCTCGCCGCCCCAACTGGCCGCAACCTCCTGGATCCTGATGGATGCCAACAGCGGAAGGGTGCTGGTCGAGCACAATGCCGATGAGCGGCTGCCGCCAGCCAGCTTGACCAAGCTGATGACGGCCTACCTCGTGGAGCGTGAACTCGACCGCGGCAATATCTCACCGGATGATCTCGTGCCCATCAGCGAGAAGGCCTGGCGCACCGGTGGCTCCAAGATGTTCATCGAAGTCGATACCCAAGTCACGGTCGACGAGTTGCTCAAGGGCATCATCATCGTCTCCGGCAACGATGCCAGCGTAGCCATGGCCGAGTACCTGTCCGGTGGCGAGCGCCCCTTCGCCGACCTGATGAACCAGCACGCCACCCGACTGGGCATGCACAACACCAATTTCGTCAACGCGACCGGCCTGCCCGACGAGGATCACTACTCTTCGGCCCGCGACCTGGCGCTGCTGTCCCAGCACATCATCAACGACTACCCGGAACACTACGCAACCTACGCCAAGAAGCAGTTCAGCTATGGTGGCATCGAACAGCCCAACCGCAACCGTCTGTTATGGCGTGACAGCAGCGTCGATGGCCTAAAGACTGGCTGGACGGAGGCCGCGGGTTACTGCCTGGTCGCTTCGGCCAAGCGCGATGATATGCGCCTGATCTCGGTGGTCATGGGCACCGCATCCGAGGAGGCCCGCGCCCAGGAGACCCAGAAGCTGCTTAGTTACGGTTTCCGCTACTACGAGACCCTCAAGCTCTATGAAGCCGGTGCCGTGCTCAATACGCCACGTGTGTGGGGTGGCGACAAGAACGAATTGCGCGTCGGCGTCGACCGCGACGTGTTCATGACCGTACCGCGTGCGCGCAGCGATGAGCTCACCGCCAAGCTCGATATCCAGGCCGATCTTACTGCGCCCATTACGGCGGGGGATCGGGTAGGGACCATGGAGGTACGCCAGGCTGATGAGGTTGTCGGCGAGCGCCCACTGGTCGCCCTCGAGGGGATCGAAGAGGGAGGGCTGTTCAAGCGCCTCTTCGACCAGGTTCTTCGCTTCTTCAGCAACCTGGTCGGCGGCTGGTTCGACTAAGGCCCTGTCCCCCTTAGGGAAACGCTGCACAAATCTCGCCGCAGCTGCCTGATGGGTACCGGCGGGGTATAATCTGACCTTCCTGCCATCGTCTGACAGAGCCACCCGATGAAGCAGATCTCGTTCGCCCAGGCTGAGCACCAGAACAAGAAGAAGGTTACCCGCCGAGAGCGGTTCCTGGCCCAGATGAATGCCCTGGTGCCATGGCAACGACTGATCGACGCACTGTCGCCGTCCTACTTTCCGAATTCGGCAGGCAAGCGGGGCCGGCCGCCGATTGGCCTGGAGCGAATGCTGCGGAT
>NZ_FOBC01000008.1 GCF_900109725.1 Halomonas daqiaonensis | reverse complement strand
TTTTCTCTCCCGAGCATTTTTTGCAGCCGATGGTCCTGCTAAGGTTGAGTTTGGTGCCACATCAGCTTTCTCTGTAAGACCGCTCTTGGCCGAAAGCTGCCCTGCCCACCGATGGGTTGGTGGGCAGGATTGAAGTGCTTTAGTCTTCTGTTCTTACCAGCCAGCCTTCAACGGTTTCTGCGCCGTGCTCCTCCTTCCATGCCTTCAGCGTCTTCTGGTTGCCGCCGCGTGTCTCGACGACCTCGCCGGTGTTCGGGTTCTTGTAGATCTTCAGCTTGCGCTTAGCGCGTCCAGTGCTCTTGGCGCTGCTGGAGGTCTTGTCAGCGTCCTGTGTTGGGTCCAGCAGCTTGATGACGTCTGCTGCGGACTTGTCGAATTCACGCATCAGGGTCTCGAGATGGCTCTTGAAGTCCAGCTCGGTCTTGAGGCGCTCATCGTTTTTCAGCTTATCTAATTCTTCCTGGAGCTGTTTCAATTGCTGTTCTTTCTGCAGATAAGAATTCAGGATCGACATGATGTCACCTCTCTTGGATAAATGGCGTGCAAGTATGATCGTTATTGAAACCTGCTTCAACATAAACCAATCAGGCCAGCGAACTACTGGTCTTGGGAAGTCCCTACGTATCCAAACGCTCACTCAGCGACACCGCTTCCGGTAGGGGACATGATCAGCAAGGCCATTGCTGACCGGGTGGTGGTAGCCCGCAAGAAGGCCAATATTGATGAGGCACAACGCATCGATAACTGCCAGTGAGCCGATAATGCTGCTAGAGGGGTGGGGTGAGCCGAACTGATTGTGGACCACCTCTATCCTCGTGTGCCCAACTGCGTGCCCATCATCGGCCAGAAGTCAATCAGTAAATGCAGATATATCGCAAGTAGCTTCAAACGTGGGCACGGTTTGGGCACACGCAAGAAAAAGGGCCTACGAGATTATCGTAAGCCCTTGAATTCGTGGTGCGCCCGGCAGGATTCGAACCTGCGACCCTCGGCTTCGGAGGCCGATACTCTATCCAACTGAGCTACGGGCGCACATGCCTGACGGTGGGTGCCAGGCGGTCGACATCGTACCCGCCAGCCCCGGCGCTGTCCAGCGGCCGTCCCGCTCGCCCGCGGCCATGGTATGAGCCGCGAGATTTTCCAGGCGTTGGCGATGCCGGTATACTGACCAGCAGTTAATGCGCGCCATGGTGTTCACCGGCTGACGTGAAGCCGAGCGTGATTCCGAAGACAGGACCGTCGAGAGGTGGTGAGAGTGAAATCCAGCAAGCTGATCATAGGGTGTCTGGCCACCTTGGGCCTGACCGTAGGAGGTAGCGCCGTTGCTCAGGACGACGCAGAGCGTGCCGCTATCGCAGAGCGTCTGGAACCCGTGGGAGAACTCTGCCTGCAGGGCGAGGACTGCGGCACCAGCATGGCGGCCAGTAGCGGTGGCGGTGACACCTCGGGTGGTGGTGGCAGCGTGGATGGCGAAGGTATCTACAACAATGTCTGCATGGCCTGTCACGAGACCGGCGCCGCTGGTGCCCCCGTACGCGGCGACGAGGCCGCGTGGAGCGAGCGCACCGGCAAGGGCTTCGAGACCCTGCTGAGCCATTCCATCAACGGCTTCAACGCCATGCCGGCCAAGGGCGGCAACCCCAACCTCTCCGATAAGGAAGTGGAAGCGGCAACCGCCTATCTGGTCGAACCGGTAATGGAAGTGCCGGAACTGGGCGGCGACGAGGAAGCTGCCTCCAGCGATGAAGGTGCTGCTTCTGGCGAAGAGGAAGCTGCCTCCGCCGAGGAAGGGGCCGCTTCTGGCGAAGAAGAAGCTGCTTCCACCGAGGGAGATTCGGCTTCCGGCGAAGAGGAAACCGCTGGCACCGAGGAAGAAACCGCCTCCGGTGACGAACCGTCCCATGCCGGCATCGATGGCGAGGCCATTTACAACCAGGTATGCATGGCCTGCCACATGACCGGCGCCGCCGGTGCCCCGGTTCGCGGTAACGCCGATCAGTGGGCGGACCGTATGTCCAAGGGCATGGAGACCCTCTATAACAACTCGATCAATGGCTTCAACGCCATGCCGGCCAAGGGAGGTAACCCCAGCCTCTCCGACGACGAGGTGAAGGCTGCCACCGACTACCTGGTCGAGCCGGTGCAGTAACTTTCCGACCACGGCAAAGCTTGCGGGGCGCCTCTGGGCGCCCCGCTTGCGTCTGGGCATAGAGCCCTCAGCCCAACAGAGAGCGCAGCCCGGCGATGGCGTCCTTTCCTCGGGCCTGCTTCTTCTCCGGGTCTTCCCGGTCAGCGCGACCCTCCCATTCGAGATCATCGTCCGGCAACTCGTCGAGGAAGCGGCTGGGTGTGCAGTCCATCAGTTCACCATAGGTCTTGCGCTGACGCGCCAGCGTAAGAGTCAGGGTGCGCCGCGCACGGGTGATGCCCACATAGGCCAAGCGACGCTCCTCCTCCACGGTGCCCGCCTCGATGGCGTTGCGGTGGGGCAGCAGTTCTTCCTCCAGGCCCATCAGGTAGACATGGGGAAACTCCAGGCCCTTGGAGGCATGCATGGTCAACAGCTGGACGCGGTCGGAGTCGTCTTCCTCGGCCTGCTGCTCGAGGATGTCACGCAGCACCAGCCGCGAGATGGCCGACTCCACATCATTGGTCTCGGTCTCCGTGCTGGCCGTGTCCTCAGGATCACGGTTCATGGACTTCTCCAATTGGTCGACCAGTACCCAGACGTTGGCCATACGCCGTTCGGCGATGGTCGGCGCGCTGGCGTTCTGGTAAAGCCAGGCCTCGTAATCCATTTCGTGCAGCATGCCACGGATGGCGTCGATGGCATCGCCCTGATCCATGCGTCGACGCACGCCATCGATGAAGTGGGTGAAGCGCCCCAGTCGCTCCACGGCACGCACCGGCAGTTGCTGCTCCAGACCCAGTTCGTGACAGGCGGCGAACAGCGAGATACTGCGCCCGCTGGCCTGGTCGTTGGCATAGTTGGCGAGCTTCTCCAGGGTGCCGGGGCCGATCTCGCGGCGCGGCACGTTGACGATGCGCAGGAAGGCATTGTCGTCGGCCGGATTGATGAGCAGCCGCAGATAGGCCATGGCATCCTTGATCTCGTTACGCGAGAAGAAGGAGGTACCCCCGGAGAGCTTGTAGGGAATCTGGTAGTGCTGCAGCTTGAGCTCCAGCAGCCGAGCCTGGAAGTTGCCGCGATAGAGCACCGCAAAATCGCGCCACTCGGCCTTCTCCTTGATGCGCCGGGTGAGGATCTCGCTGGCCACGCGCTCGGCCTCGGCCTCCTCGTGGCGATTGACTACCACACGAATCGCCGCCCCCTCGCCCATCTCCGACCACAGGGTCTTGTCGTAGACGTGGGGGTTGTTGGCAATCAGTGTATTGGCGGTACGCAGGATGGTGCCGGTGGAGCGGTAGTTCTGCTCCAGCTTGATCACCTTGAGGCGCGGAAAGTCTTCGCCCAGGGTGACCAGGTTCTCGGGGCGCGCCCCGCGCCAGGCGTAGATCGACTGGTCGTCGTCGCCCACCACGGTGAAGGTCGCGCGCTCGCCCATCAGTAGCCGAACCAGCAGGTACTGGCTGATATTGGTGTCCTGATACTCGTCCACCAGCATGTAGTGGATCTTGCGCCGCCAGCGTGCCAGCGCCTCGGTGTCGTCGCGCAGCAGCACCACCGGCAGCAGAATCAGGTCGTCGAAGTCCACGGCATTGTAGGCCTTGAGGTGGCGCACATAGGCCTCATAGACCCGGGCGGCATACTGCTCGTCGTCATCGGCCGCATGCGAGAGGGCCTGGCCGGGCAACACCAGATCATTCTTCCACTGGGAGATCTGGTGCTGCACGGCGTTGATCTGGTCGGCATCGACCTGGGCGTCCTTGTTCATCAGGTCGCGCAGCAGGGCCTTGGCATCCTCCGGATCGAACAGCGAGAAGCCCGACCGGTAGCCCAGCGCCTTGAGCTCGCGGCGGATGATGTTGAGCCCCAGGGTATGGAAGGTGGAGACGGTCAGCCCATGCCCCTCCTTGCCCTTGAGCATGCTGCCCACGCGCTCCTTCATCTCCCGGGCGGCCTTGTTGGTGAAGGTCACCGCGGCGATACGCCGGGCGCTCATGCCGCACTCCTGCACCAGGTAGGCGATCTTGGTGGTGATCACGCTGGTCTTGCCGGAGCCCGCCCCGGCCAGCACCAGGCAGGGGCCATCGATGTAACGCACAGCCTCCTGCTGGCGGGGATTGAGGCTAGCAAGGCGATTGGCGATGGTCGGTGACATCAGCGGTTCCTCGCGGACTCTGGCAACACGTCTCCCGCCTTGCCGGAGCCCGGAAGCTCGGACCCCGGAAGCCCGGACCCCGGAAGGCCGGATCCCACGAATCCCAGCTGGCGCCAGGCCTCGTAGACCACCACCGCACAGGCGTTGGAGAGGTTCAGGCTGCGGCTCTCCGCCAGCATGGGAATGCGCAGGCACCGGGATTCGGGCAGGGCGTCGAGCAGCGTCTGGGGCAGGCCACGGGTCTCGGGGCCGAACACCAGAGCATCGCCCTCGCGATAGGCCGGCTGCTCATAGCCGGTGCGCCCGCGTGTCGAGACGGCGAAGACCCGCTCCGGCACCACAGCTTCCAGGAAAGCCTCCCAGTCGGCATGGACGCTGACCCGCGACCATTCGTGGTAGTCGAGCCCGGCGCGCCTCAGGCGCTTGTCATCCAGCACGAAGCCCAGTGGTTCGATTAGGTGCAGGCGGAACCCGGTGTTCGCGCAGAGGCGAATCAGGTTGCCGGTGTTGGGGGGAATCTCGGGCTGATAGAGCACCACATCGAGCATCAACGACTCCTGATATGAAGGGCTCGCAACGCACTCGGGCCCCGTGCGGGGCCCGAAGGAAGAACGGCAAACGCCGGCAGAATGCCGCGGAGCGTTCAGTCGCCTCGCACCCCATAGCGAGCACGGTAGGCGCGGATCGCCTCGGCATGGGGCCGCATCGCCTCGCCGGCGTGCGCTTCGAGGTATTCGAGCACCAGATCCAGGGTAACGATGCTGACCACAGGCATGTCGTAGGCGGTCTCGACCTCCTGGATGGCGCTTTGACGCTTGACTCCATCCTCGGCCTGGCCGAGCTCCTGGCGATCCAGGGCGATCAGCACGCCGGCCGCCCGGGCACCCGCGCCCTCGATCAGGCCCATCGCTTCGCGGATGGCGGTGCCGGCGGTGATCACGTCGTCGATGATCAGGACTCGCCCTTCAAGCGCGGCTCCGACGATGTTGCCGCCCTCACCGTGGCCCTTGGCCTCCTTGCGGTTGAAGGCGTAGGGCATGTCACGGTCATGGTGGTCGGCCAGCGCCACGGCGGTGGTGGCCGCCAGCGGGATGCCCTTGTAGGCCGGACCGAACAGCACGTCGACCTCGAGGCCGCTGTCCTGAATGGCCCTCGCGTAGAAGCGCCCCAGCCGCGCCAGGGCGCCGCCGCTACGGAACAGGCCGGCGTTGAAGAAATAGGGGCTGACCCGGCCAGACTTCAGGGTGAATTCGCCGAAGCTCAACACGCCCTGTTCGATGGCAAACTCGATGAACTCCCGCTGGTAATCCTGCATGCACTGCGTGCCGGGCTGGTCCGCCACAGGGCCTCCTCTTCACGGTCAGGGACCTGGCATCTCGGTCAAGGGCCTATATCACGTCTATCGACCGGGGCCATTTACCCAAACGTCGAAACGTCGGGTATCATACACGCGCGACGCAAAAGGGACCATGTATGAAAATCGCCACCATCAATGTCAACGGCATCCGCGAAGCCGTCAGCCGAGGCTTTCTCGACTGGCTGGCCGGCCAGGACGCCGATGTCGTCTGCGTCCAGAATCTCAAGGCCAAGAGCTTCGAGCTGGACGACAGCATCCTCTATCCGGAAGGCTACGAGGGCTACTTCCTCGATGCCGAACAGGAGGGTTTCTCGGGGGTCGGCCTCTACTGCCGCAAGATCCCCAAGGCGATCATGTACGGGCTGGGGTTTCCCCAATGCGACCATGAGGCTCGCTTCCTGCAGGCCGATTACGACCGCTTCAGCGTCGCCAGCTTCCTGATGCCCGACGGCAGCGACGTTGCCGCCAAGCAGACCTTCATGGCCCAGTATCAGGAATACCTGTCGAAGATGGCCCGCAAGCGGCGCGAGTACATCATCTGTGGCACCTGGCATGTCGCGCACAAGACCCTCGACCTGCAGAACTGGACCGACAACCAGACCACGCCCGGCTTCAAGCCCGAAGAACGCGCCTGGATGGACCAGATGTTTGGTCCCACCGGCTTCATCGACACCTTCCGCGAGATCAACCGCGACGCCGGCGAGTACACCTGGTGGCCCAGGCTCGACCAGGAGGTGCCGCGCTCCCGCCAGGAAGGCTGGCGCATCGACTATCAGGTGGTGGGGCCCGAGTTCCGCCGCCACGTGGTGGACGCCTGGATCGACTACGATGCCACCTTCTCGGAGTTCGCCCCGCTGATCGTCGAGTATGACCTGACGCTCTGAGCCCGCTCCCTTCGTCGCCGTTCCGGCTCGCCGGAACGCATTGCGCCGGCCTGAATGGCCGGCGCAATGCATTTGGAAAACCCAAACACTCCCAGGGTTGCTCCGTTGACAGACTTCGCCTGGCTGCCTATCGAGGGATACCCAAGGCCTCACGCTGGTGCTCGAACAGCTCGCTGCCGGCCTTCTCGGCCAGGTCGAGCATGGCGTCGAGCTGGGCGCGGCTGAAGGTGCCGGCCTCGGCGGTGCCCTGCACCTCGATCAGGCCGCCTTCCTGGGCCATCACCACGTTCATGTCGGTATCGGCGCTGGAGTCCTCGGGGTAGTCGAGGTCGACCACCGGCAGCCCCTTGAACAGCCCTACCGAGACCGAGCTCACCAGCTGATGGAAGGGATCACCCTTGATCAGCTTCTCGCGCTGCAGGTGGCGGATGGCGTCGATCAGCGCCACGCAGCCGCCTGTGATCGAGGCGGTGCGGGTACCGCCATCGGCCTGGATGACGTCGCAGTCCACGGTGATGGTGAACTCTCCGAGCTTCTTGAGGTTCACTGCCGCGCGCAGCGATCGACCGATCAACCGCTGGATCTCCAAGGTACGGCCGCCCTGCTTGCCGCGCGTCGCTTCGCGACTGCCACGGGTATGGGTGGCTCGGGGTAGCATGCCGTATTCGGCAGTCACCCAGCCCTGTTTCTTGCCGCGCAGCCAGCGCGGCACGCCGACCTCGACGCTGGCGTTGCACAACACCTTGGTGTCGCCAAACTCCACCAGCACTGAGCCTTCGGCGTGGCGGGTATAGTCGCGGGTGAGACGGATCTCGCGGGACTGGTCGGGGGCGCGTCCGCTGGGACGCCGGATCTCCGAAGACATGGCACCTCTCTTGAATCGGGTTGGTGACAGGACGTCACGCTGTGGAATGGCGGCCATTCTACACGCTATCGCCGGGGAATCGGTTACACTGCCCGGCCCAGAGAGATCACGGCGCATCGGGAGGCACCATGGCCCATAGCATGACCGCCTTTTCACGCCAGGATCGCGATACCGCGGCCGGCAGCCTGCAGCTCGAGCTTCGCTCGGTAAACCAGCGCTACCTGGAACCCCACTTCCGCCTGCCGGAGGCACTGCGCGACCTGGAGCCGCTGTTCCGCGAGGCCCTGCGCTCGCGCCTGGCCCGCGGCAAGGTCGAATGCACCCTGCGCTTCGAGCCCACCGGCGACGAGGCCGCACCGGCCGTCGACCGCAGCCGCCTGGCAGCCCTCGCCACGGCCCTGGAGGAGATCCGCGAAAGCGTTCCCGGGGCCGCCATGCCCGATGCCCTGAGCCTGCTCGACCACCCCGGCGTGCTGGACCGCCGCGGTCCCGACATGGAGGCCGTCAAGCAGGAAGCCTTGGCGCTCTTCCAGGCCGCCCTGGACGACCTGGTCGCTGGCCGCGCCCGCGAGGGGGAGAAGCTTGCCGCGCTGATCCACGAACGGCTGACTGCCGTGAATGCCCAGGTTGACGAGGTGCGCCGGCTGATGCCGAAGATCCTCGAGCGCCAGCGCGCCCAACTGCTGGAGCGGCTGGAGGCAATGCGCGCTGAGCTGGAGCCCCAGCGGCTCGAGGCTGAGCTGGTCCTGCTCGCCCACAAGGCCGACGTCGACGAGGAACTCGATCGTCTGGCCACTCACGTGGCCGAAGTGGAACGCCAGCTCGGTCAGCAGGGCCCGGTAGGTCGCCGCCTGGACTTCCTGATGCAGGAGCTCAACCGCGAGGCCAATACCCTGTCATCCAAGTCGGTGGTGGCCGCCACCACCCGCTGTGCCGTGGAGCTCAAGGTGCTGATCGAACAGATGCGCGAGCAGATCCAGAACATCGAGTGATGTCCACGGGCTTCCACCAGCATCCATATCCTATTGTTTTTTATGAAACATCAGGTGAAGGCTGTCTACGGATGTCTACGAAAATCTAGCTTAAGCCACCGCCAAGTGGGGAGTACAATGGGGAGTACATTGGCTTACTCCCCACCAAGAGGCGCGATTTTCCCATGGGTACTCCCCACTGCAAACACTCACCCCGAGACTACCCACCCTTTCCAGTGACAGCCCTCCCCTGCCAACCAGGCGCCATAGGCCGTGTAAACATGCACTTGATGAGGCGTGCCCTACCCTGGTCTCCAAGAACTCAAACATTTGTTTCAAATTTTTTGATGGCGCTCTCTGGGAGGGGTAATGGGTAGCTTCACTGCCAAGAAGGTCCAGGCCCTGATCAAGGACGGCAAGCCGGGACGCTACAACGACGGCAACGGCCTGTACCTGATGATCCCCGGTAAGGGAGCGCCTTACTGGATGCTTCGGTATACCGTCGCTGGAAAGCGTCGTGAGATGACGCTGGATAAATTTGCGGACCTGTCCCTGGCTGAGGCGCGCGAGCAGGCTGGAGAGGCCCGGAAGGCTATCCGCAACGGCGCCGACCCCATCGAAGAGCGCAAGCGTGAAGAGCGGGTCGTCATCCACACCGTCCAGGAGCTGTTCAGCGACTGGTACCAGGACCTGGAGAAGCGCCTCAAGCACCCAAACATCCCGAAGCGGATCTTCGAGAAAGAGATCGCCCCCTCCATCGGGCATCTCACTCTGGATAGCGTCACCCCCATGGACGTGCGGGCCATTGTCAGAAAGGTTGCTGATACTGGCCGCCCGGCCATCGCAAACGACACCCTGATGTACCTGAAGCAGCTGTTTAATCACGCCATCAAGCTGGGGCTGCTCACCTACAACCCGGCTGCGGCCTTCAACGTCAACGATGCAGGCGGCCTCGAGAAAAGCCGCGACCGGGCGCTAAGCATCGATGAGCTTCGCCATGTCTTCCAGGTCTTCAGGGACAACAGTGACAGCTTCAGCCGCGACAACTACCTCGCCTGCGCGCTGCTGCTCGTCCTGGGGGTACGCAAGACCGAGCTGACCGAAGCCCAGTGGTCTGAGTTCGACCTGAAGGGAAAGCAGTGGGAGCTTTCAGGTAAACGCAGCAAGACAGGCGCTGGGATCGTCATTCCCCTCCCCCCACAAGCCGTGGTCTGGCTGGA
This sequence comes from Halomonas daqiaonensis, assembly GCF_900109725.1. GTDB lineage: Bacteria > Pseudomonadota > Gammaproteobacteria > Pseudomonadales > Halomonadaceae > Halomonas > Halomonas daqiaonensis. The sequence continues at coordinate 171,926 of NZ_FOBC01000008.1, read as the reverse complement.
AGAGCTCAAGGTCCGCGCTTGCGGTTCGCCGTACGTCTTTCTCAGCCGGCGCCGCAGCAAGCGGCCCCACATGGGCAAGGACACCCTGAATCGCGCCATTGCCAAGCTGTTCGGCAAGGAGCCAGGCAAGAAGCCGCAGCCAGAGAACAGAATGGGCGATATCGCCGAGTTCACGGTACACGACCTGCGCCGCACCTGTCGCAGCCTGCTGGCTGCTGCTGGCGTGCCGGGTCATGTCGCGGAGCGCTGCCTGAACCACAAGCTCAAGGGCGTTGAAGGCATCTACGACCGACATGACTACTTCGAAGAGCGGAAAGAGGCCCTCACAAAGGTGGCAGCGCTCGTTGAGCCTGCAATCAATGGTATTGCTGAATTCGAAGCAAAAACTCATCAATTAATTAGTTAATATTAATTTAATAAATGCGGCTCACCATTTCCTAGGTGTGATGCTAATTGAACTTCACGCTGGTTAAGCTAGAGTCGGCGACGCTCCTCATGGGTAACACTCCAGCTTTCGCGACTGGTCTGGAGAAGTCTACAGCCTCCCGAGAGACATTGCTGAAATAACTCTAGCATATACCATCGAGAACAAAGTTAAAGCGACCTACCGCCGTGCTAATTTATTCGAGAAACGGCGGCAATAATACAGGAGTGAACTGGCTTGATCGCGTGCGAGAGAAGTACGACCGTCCAGCCTCATGCCTCTCAAACAGGACTCTTGCCTCCCTCAAGCGGGTAGCACTGGTTGTGATTATTGGTCGCCATGTATATTTTCAAGTCACCAGTACGTCCAAAGCGTGCACAGATCGACCATCTGTTGCACAGCGTCGCGGCCCGACTGGCTCAGATTATCACGACATCTTGGCGAACTCGGTGCTCGACTAAAGTATCGCCATTTCTTGCCATCTCCGGCAGTCGGATCTCGCGAAGTTCGCCGGTTCCGTCCGCTCCGGTCCTTCGGGTCCGTACTAGTCGCTCCGTCAGGCGGCCATCAACCTCCACCATGGCGTACTGCGTTACGGAAAAGTCGTATACCAAGGTGCGTGCATCGTCCGGGTGAGCCCGATCGACAACATCGTCAACTACCACTGCCGTATCCGCGCCGTCGCGTACTTCGACCGGATAGCCGACATCCACCCACGCGTAGCCGCGCGGATCACCCTCTACGGCGAGCGCAAGGTCGACCCGGCGGCGCACCACTATCCGATACAACCACTCTCGCACGATTTCCGAGCCCTCCAGCGACTCAAAACGCATAGGCGGCCGATTCGTCAGCACCCTGAAGTGCAACTCTACGATAGGCTCGACCAAGTCTGGGTCCGGGTCGTTGCGGTACTCGCTGAGCCGGACCTCGAACTCACGCGTCTCTGGGCGGTAATACGGCGTCCACTCTGTGCTGCGCGAAAGCAAGTAACGTTTATCATTCGGCAGGGCGAAAATCCCATTTTCATCCAGGTCAATCGCTCTCGCGAGACGATATCGGTACAGCCAGTTACCATCCATCGCAAAGCGTGGTTCGCCGTTGGCGAGGTAGTAGTCAACAAATGCGGGCACTGTTCGTACATCGGCGCCGATGCGGCGTTCAAGCTCGATTATGCCGCTGACGCTTGACAGCCCCTGCTCCGGGCGAATAAGGACATCCTCGTCTGTAGCATCGCCCACATCGTCCGGCTCGACCGGCTTTCCGAGAAGCCAAGTGCCTGCCAGCAACTCGGCGTCGGCGGCGTCAAGCGGCGCGTCCACATCAGCGCTGTCGATAGATTCGATCGCCGTCCACGGTGTCCGTTCGACATCGAGGGAGCGCAGCCGAGGAGTCTCATCCTCGCTCACGCGCTTGCGCTGCCGAAGTACTACGAGGCGGGCGCCAACCGACTCGCGAGGATCGATCCACGAGAAGACCAGTCGCGGATTGTTGCGCGCCTTCGACACCGTGTCGATCGTCTCAGGCAGGAACCGGCGGTGCGCTTCCGTCTCGGGGTTGAGCTCGTCGCCAACACGCCGCACCGGCGGCCCGGCGACCACCGCCACGGGTGGGGCTGGCTCCACAGTCATAGCCGCAGCTAGGGGGACCGCATCACGCCGTGCAGCGCGGGCTTCACGGCCGTGGGCCGACACCGATACCATCCACCAGCAGAAGAATTCTGGATAACCGCCACCCACGGGTACGTCCAACTCGTATGACGACTCCGCCTCAAAGTCCGTAATCGGCACGTCCACACGCGGCTGGCCCGCGAAGCCAATAAGGCGCGCGGCGGAGGGCAGGCTCGCGTCGTTGAGCGCACGCAGCGTCAGTATCGGCTGTGCGCTCTCGGGTGAATCAACCTCCGCTAGAAGCGCAAACACGGGTGTCGTATCGTCACTCGCCGCCAAGCGCACAAGTGTCGGCTGGCCATGCTCTGCGATCGCGAGAAAGCGCTCCCTGCCGTCATCAACAGGGCCTTGAAGCCGGTAGCGCGGTGGCGTCTCAGCGATCAGCTCACCGCGCACGTCGAAAGTGGCGTAGCCAGCCGCGTCGGCCGTCTCAATCGGCGAGCGCACAGCGTAGATACGCGTGAGTACCGCCTCGGCCTCCGTGTCCGAATTAGGCGCATGGAGCGCGAACGGGCGGTACCGCCATCGCAGCGTCTTCACGCCGCGGAACCCAACCGTCGAGTGCTGGCGTAGGACACGCTCCGCCGGGCGCGCATCCAGTTCCTCTGCAAGCATCTGACGCAATACAGCGTAGCGGTCCGTGTAGATCACGTCGGGCCGGGTGCCACAACGGTCGAGCGCCCGGCGCATCGCACTCTCGCACATCACCTGCTGGCCGACGGTGAGGGCGCGATCGGTGCCTGCCCAGGGCTCGGGCCGCAACGGCAAGCCGTTTCGCGCGAAATCGTGTGCCAGCAGTCGCAGCAAAACGTGGTCGCGGCGCACCCGCCCCGGTGGCAGCACCGGGCTAGCCGCGATCAGCGGTAGGTCGGCGTCGATCGCCGTGACACCCCGCGGCTCAGCGTCATTGACCACGCGAATAGGATCGGTGACTGCAACGTCAGAGACCCGCGGAGTGTCGGCAATCCTCTGCAAGGACTCTTTGAAGACGTCGCCGTCCGGGATGTATAGGACGGCGCGGCGGCCTTCACTCGTCTCGCTCGGCACAACGTTCTGGAACCAGAATGGCGCGCGGTCGCTGGCGATCGAGAAGCCGACGGCAACTGCGTATTCGAACCCGCGGTCACCCCACTCGAGTGGGAAGTCGTGGTTCCAGCTCTCGCCCGACGTGGGGGGACCGATATCGGCCACGCGATGGAATTCCACGAAGCCACGTTCGCGCATCTCCTGGAGTTGGTGCGTCCACTGCGGCAACGAGAACACGCCGCCGTGCTGGCTCATCAGGTCGGCCCTCTCCGGTTCCGGCGGCGCGCGGTCGAGGATGCGCCGACGAAACACCACGACGTGGGCGCGCAGTATGTCCTTATCGACCCGCACCGCTATTGCTCCGTCGTGCTCGGCGAGGTTGTTGCGGTACGGCGTCTGCCAGCGAGTTTCGAGGCTCATCGACTCCTCGTCAAACGTCACGGAGAAAACGTCGTCCCCATCCTCGCTTACCGCAAGCGGCGGGCCGAGCAGTGGCGCCCGCCAGCGCGGACTGAACAGATTGGAGGCGAATTCGCCGGCCTGCGCGTCGTTGGCCAGCACCGCCACAGGAGCGCTCTCCTGTTCGAACGCATCCACCGACGTCACCCAAAACCGGTAGCGCTGGGGACGGTCGGTTAGATGATTGCCGTCGCGATCATGTTCTGGCGTCCAATCGTCGGCGAGCGCGCCAAACGGGTCCCAGCCGCGTACCACATCGGCCGGTACTCGGATCGGACTACGCATACCCTTGCGGAGATCGAGCGACCATGTGGTCATCCCTTCGCGTCCAGCCGGTGGCAAAGGCCGGGAGCCTTCCTGTGCGCCGACATCCACATCGGGGGCCTCGCTCGGATCGATGGTGCGCGTGGGTGCCTCGAAGACAGGGGACCAAGGCGGATCGGCGAGCGCTCGCGCCACCGCTGGGTGTGCCACTTCCCTGCTTCCGGGAAACGAGGGTGCGAGGTCGCGTGCGAACGAGTAACGGCGCGTTATGCGCCAGGGCTTGAGTGTATCGAGTGGCGGATCCGCATCAGGGTTGTCAAAGTAGTGCTGCATCCCGGGCGCGCCTTCCCAGATGCCGTAGACATTGTAGGAGAAGACGCTCCTGGCTCCTCTCGGTTGAGCTGGCGGGTTGATCAGGATCTGTAGCTTGCCCTCCCCCGTCTGATAGGCCACCGAAGGTTCAGCGGGGCGGCCGGGTGTGCCGACGTCACCGGCATTTGACTGCGCGAGGTCGTAGTTGATCTGAGCGCCTTTCGGCGCTGGCGGTGGCAACGATGAGCCTTTCCTTACGGCGCGTTTCAGCTCCAACGCCGCTCGCAGCGGTGGCGCTTCCCCCGTCTCCCAGCGCGCGGGCCGCGGGTCGACCTCGAGGATATTGCCAGGCGTCTCGACCTTGCCGTCCACGAGCGGGCGATCGGCGCGATCATTCCCAGGGCCTGGGGAATGCTCAACGCTTACCTCAATGGTGTCGCCGTAATGAATCCAACCGTCGACGGTTTCCGCGGAGAACCGCCCGACGGTCACGCCGGTACCCATGACCTCCGATGCCGGGTAGACCGCTCCGCGGGCACCGTCGTCGCAGGCCGCGACCGGTGCATCCGGGTTGCACCAGAAATCGATGAGCGTGCCCCCCTGCAGTGCACGCAGCCGCAGGTGCTGCCGCGCCTGCGATCGGCCGTTGCTCTCTGCGTCGAGGCGCTCGATGAGCGTCTCGTCGTCGAGCGCGCTCGAAACCAGCGCACCGTGCGCGACGTCCTCGGCGAGCTCTTCCGCAGTCCGGGACGCATCATTCAGGCGGAAGATTCCGGGCATCTCAAACGCAGCCGGGACGCGCAACTGCCCAAGTCGCACCCCGGCGATCAGGCGCACGTGCGCGCGGCTCAGGTGGAGGGGCAAGTCGAGCGGACGCAGGCGCTGCCTCACTAGGAACTGTCCCAGTCGCCGGGCGGAGCGTTCGGCGGCCAGTTCGATATCATCACCGAGCGCGCGCAGGCCATTGTTCATGCTCCGGATGCCGTCGAGGCGCTGGCGCATCGCCGGCGCGACCGTGTTCGCGAGTCGCCAAGCCTGACGCGACGGGGTCGACTCCTGCAGCAGGTGAATCATGCCCAGGGGATGGCTGTACTCGAGACGCTCGCCGTAGCGCAGCGAGCCGCCGGCCGCGTGGGCTGGGACGACTGGTCCTCCCGGAACCTGCGCGCGTGCCCAATAGCGCGGGCTCCCGTCGGGCGACGTGCCGATGACCTCCGCCACGCGCGGCGGATCGAGCATGAAAAAGTTGCGCGGGCCGCTCTCGATGACGTGCTCCTCTCCCGGGGCACCGAACTTGCCATCTGGGCGCAGGTAGCGGTCCGAGCCCGACAACCGGCAACGTACGCGGAAGCGGTCATCGTCAAGCGGCAGAGCCTCATCGGTGTTGCCAAGCAACCAGCGTACGACCAGCGCATAGTGGCCATCCGCCTCGCGGCGTAGCACCGCCATCGAATGCAGTTTGGTCCTGTCACTCATCGGCGCACTCTCCTTCAGCGGCGGTCCCGCGCTCAAGGCGCTCGAGCAGCGATTCCAGCAGAGTCGGCCCAGACGTCATCAGTGGACCCGATTGCAGCGGACCCAGACACGCCCCGCGTACAAGCCACAAGTCGAACCCGGCGTAACCGTAATAGTCGATGCACATGACGGTCACCTTCAGTTCAATCTCACCTCGGCCGTGAGCTCGGGTCACGCCGCGACGGAGGCTGCCGCAGAAGTGGATCCGCAGTCTGAGCGCGATGTTGATCGTGGCGAGCGTCACGCCAAGAAACTCGGCCGAACCCTGGCCCCAAGCATCACCGTAAACCGCCGCGCTCATCACAACGTCGTACGACTCCGCGCTCAGCGCACCTCTCATCAGCTCGATCGATTGTTCAACCGTCTCTACTAATAGCTGATCCGCTTCCGCAAGGCTCGCGCGCATTAAGCGACTGACGTTGCGATCGAGGGACTCGAGCACTGGAAGTCTATCCGATAGTCCAGCCCGGGCTTCCGTCAGCTCGTTCCAGTTGATCTCGAACTCGATGACCCCACCGAGCGCGACCCCGAGCTCGGCCGACGCCCGGGCGATGTTGGCGCCGCTAAATTCATACGACCGCGTCCAGCCGGCGCGAAGAGCGTATCCAAACCGGATATGCCAGCGCCCATGCCCACCGACCGTTACCTTTTCCACCAACGCTCGATAGCCGCCCCAAAACGTGTTGATCGGGAACATATCGGCGACGTACACCTTCGTCGCCTTGCTCCAGTCGCGCTCAATGTCGGAGCCCCGGGCGAGATCGGGCCAGCCGATGCTGAGCAGGAAGGACGGCTCCGTCCCGTAGCCAATTCCCATGTAGAGCTGGCCTGGGTAAACGAGGTACTTGGGCTGTTTCGGATCCGGTCCGCCAAGCTTGGGCGTGCGAAAACCGACCAGTATGTGTTGGTCGCGCGTGTTTATGGCGGCGGTGAAGCCGATGATTGCCGAATACAGGAACTTTGCCTGTCCGTCGACCCGAAAAAGCCCCGAGTCGGTTACCAGGATTGAGGTCAGGTACTTGGGCGCAGCAGGCGCGTCTTCATCCGCGGGCGAGGCGGCGATGCGCTCGTCCATGTGGAAGTAGCCGGAGCCGGCGATCAATGTGCCAATGTCGGCCGATGGCTTCCACTGGGCGAGCCATGCCCGTTTCTCCTCCAGCGTGCCAGCGGGTGGGCGCACCGCGTTGGCGATGCAAGAGAACGGATTGACGAGCATTTTCCGCAGGTTTCCACCGAAATCGGCATTGCGCGCCACCAACAGGGCCGGCCTCTGAAGCTCGGCGCTGCCGAGTGGGATCGTGCGATCTAACACTGCTGCACCGATCCAATAGGTTAATTCGCCGCGAGTGCCGATCTTCAATAAGAGATGGTTGTCGCCCATTAGCTTCCCGGAGCGAAAGCCGAGGATCCCCCAGAAGTTGCGTTTCTCACCAACCTCGGTGAGTGCATTGCCGGGCAGCGGCTCATGGAAGCCACACGGGTCCCTGAGCTTCTCCATAGGGACATGGTCCGGTGCCCAAGACAGTAGCCCCTGGATCTTGAAGTCGCCAATCGCAAAGTTTGCATCAATCTCATTCACGTAGACATCGAACTCCCACCCCGAGTCCGTCTGCAGTGCCACGAGATCGGCGCCGATGCTCTCGAAACCGACAACGCCGAGGTTTATGCAGCCGCGCACCAGAAACCGGTTGCGCGCCTCACCGAGTTCGAGATAAACCCCTTGAAGCGTGAATGGGAATTTACCGAACAGGTTGGTTTCGCGATCTGTCGGGATGGAAATCTGGATACGCTGGTCGGGCGGCCCAGAGAGGTTCATTACCAAGGAAGCGAGTACCGGGTGCTCGGTGCTGAAGACGGGGAGCGCCGCACCAAGCCCAGCCGACGCGTGCAGTTCGAGGGTAACCGCGATTCGCTTCAGGTCGCTCGTGAGTCCCTTCACACGAACCTTCTCGAAACCCGGCACTGAGTTCGTTTCTAAGAGGTCCGCGTTCTCCACCGCGAGCTCAAACATGCCTATGGGATCAGTATTGGTAACGTCAATGCCGAACCGCCCTCGCACGGCCAGCGGAAGATCTTCGTCGTTTCTTATCCTCTCGAGTGTGCAGGTGAGCTCGCCGCTGCCTCCAGCCGTTTTGCCGCTAGCCCCCGTGAGCACGAGGTTATCGAGTTCGAAGCGCATAAACGACTCCCAACCCTTGGGCGTGAAGTCGTAGCCGACCGCATTCGCGAGCGTCACGTACCACGTTGCTCCGCTCGAATCTTTCCAGCCGTAGCGCAGCATGAGTGCCGAGTTGATAGCCTTGTAGAGCCGTGCCAGCGCGCCGTTCGGATGCTTAGTGATAAAGTCATCGACCTGCGGGTCGGTGACGAACTCGACTGGGATGTCGCGCATCATCACACCGACCCACTGCGCATCGCTTGGATCGCTGCGTCCACTCGCCGTATCCGCAAGCCGAGGCCAAAGCATTGGGTCACGCTCGCCCATGCTCCTCCAATCACCGTTGGTCCAGCCGAGGTAGCCAGGCTCTACCGCGCTTACCGCGCTCAGGTCGAACGCTAAGCCCGGCTTCGCCGCCGGGTCGCGAGCGCGGCTGAGCTCAAAAAGGTAGCGCCGGTGCGCGCCATCCCGCTCGTCGAACATGACCATCGATAGGCCCATCGCAAGCGGCCACTTGAGCAGCTTCACTTCCGGTCCGTCGGGCGTGTTGTCGTCGATGAAGCGTTCTAGCTGCGCTTCGGCCGGGTCGCCGGCAGAAGGGGCGAAGAAGGTCACTAGCACGTCGTTTAGTCCATTTTTCTTGGCGTACTTCCTGAACGCATCATCGCCCAGCTTGGTGTACTTGATCTTGAGATCGTCGTCCGGCAGATACGCCTCAGACGCTTTCATGAGTGGCTTGCGGAAAGCATAGAGCGAAAGCCCGGCTATAAGCGCAGAGTAGGCGAGCAGTTTCTCGCCGGTTGTTAGGTCCTCTGTTTCCGACACCACGGTATACTCGACCTCAACGCCCGCTGTGCCCGTGGCGCGTGCGAGCCCGACCGGCGGGATATCTACCGTTTGATCGATGGCGATCTTAGTACCAGGCCGTTCGAGCAACGCGAAGGTGTCGGGTCTCGAGACAAAGCTTTCTGACCACTTCGGATCCTTGACACGCACGCCAGCCTCGTCGGCAATTAAAATGAGATCTGTGTCACCTTCGCGGCGTTCCAGCTGCCAGCGGCGAAACTCGCTGGCGCGTTGGCCATGGAGGTTCAGCGCAGCCACCGCATGTCCCGGTACCGCCCTCGCGTCTTCGCCCGCACTAAGGCCCAGAGGGGGTCCGCTCAGCACCGGATTGTTAAGCACCAGCGAAGTGTCGGCGCTGCGGTAACGTATGGGGCTCGGCGTTTCCGGGCTGAGACCGGCGGAGATGTCGGCGGTTTCGAGGTCGAGCACGCCCAGCGGGATACCCAGGCGGCGCGAGCCGCCCTGACGGGTGTCGGTCTTCGGTACCAAGAGCGAATGGGTGCACTGCCCGCGGCGGTGCACTTGACCACCAGCCTCAAACTCGAACAAGAACCCGCCCTCGCCAGCGGTCAGGCGCACCGTGGCGAGCGAGGCGTCGAGAATCTCCTGCCGCCCGCGCACGCTAGCCAGACCCTTTATCAGGAGCCCGTAAAAGCGGTCGCGAAGGTCGCGCTGCTGTGCGGCCCCACCCGCTGTCAGCGACGGGTCTTCGTAGCGGATTTCGGCGATGTGGCCAGCTGGGTCGAACGGCCCTTCCTCGGGTATCTCAAGTTCGAAGGCGAAGCACTCACGGCGGCCGAAGAGCATGGTTCCCGCCCCGGCCCCATCACTGCCGACCCGCGCAACCGATATCTCAGGAGCGTGGAAGGCATCGGTGGACAAGAATCCCCCTCGGGCGACCGCGCGGTCTAGGTTGGCAAAGGTACCGGCAAATGACGAGTCGGGATCTAGCGTGAGGCCTGCGGCATGCTGCACGCCTATAGAGAGCGCTCCGGTCGCCCGCGGCTCGAAAGCGAGACAGCCGTCGTCTGCGCCCACGCGATCGCGCAGCCGGAACACCAGCTGACAGCCGTCGGTCGCGGTCAGGTCGACCACGCCGGCATGATCCATCACCATCCCGCCGTCGGCGCCGCCGACATGGATGCCAATAGTGCCGTTGGCATCCGGACGCAGGTAGTACCCTCTGGAGCGGCGGATCGCCGGGTGGGCGAGGCGAAGCAGCGCGTGCTCGTCCACACCGGCCGCTGTCGGGAACCGCACAGTCCGCGCTGCGCCAGGCTGCGCCGTCGGGACGAGCGAGAGCGCTAGGTCCTCAACCGACAGGAGCGGCGGGAGCCCATCGCCTGCGAGCTGCACGAGGAGCAACCGCGACGCGACTAGGCGGGGGCAGCGCGGCGAACCAGCGAGTTCGATTTGCGGCGAGAACGTGAACGCCTGACGTCTTAGCTCGCCTAGCCGCCAGCTCTCGCCTCCCGACACGACGCGACCCACCGTGCCGCTCGGCCCGAATAATACCGGTTTGGAGTCGAAGCGCTTGCCGAGCGCGTCGATACGCAAACTGAAGTAGCCTACGAGGACGTGCGTCGTGCCGGACGGTTCGACCGCGCTGTCGTTGTCGGCGCCGATGAGAGACGCAACGCCCGCGAGTCCCTGCAGTTCCACCCGCGGAGGATTATCGGCCATAGCTGCGCTCCTTTGCGAGCCTGGAGAAAACCTAAGGTTTGGGCAAGGGGCGCGGCTCAACACAGCTCACGTGGACCACGTCGTCTGGGAGCAACGCAACCCCATCGAGGCGCGGCGCGCGTTCAGCCGGCGGCCACTGACCAAAAAATGGATCAGATCCGCCCTTGGGGCCGGCGCCCTCCCTGGGGATCACCACTAAGTAAGGGGTGCAGTCCTTGTAGGAGGGATGGCGTCCCGGCGGATGGCCGGTCCGTCGCGCGTACACGTGGCGCACAGCGTCCTCGACCGATCGCCCGAAAAGATAGGGCACCGAGTGCGAACGCCCGCGGGCATCTACCAACGTCCAGGTTCGCGGTCCGGGCGTCAGCGTGAAGCGCTGCCAGATGGCAAGATCCGACTTAGGATGAAAGCGCTCGTCGATGCCGTGGGCCTCGCACCAGTCACGCTCGCCGGGCAGCGGCTCGGTGTCCACCCGCCATTCTACGGCGCTCAGACAGCGCGCGAGCCGCCACAATGTCGGCTGCTCGCCATAGCTGCGACCGGGGTGCCAAGCGTGCACAGCGTGCCCAGCAGTGTCCAGAGCACCGGCCATCGCGCGAAACAGGGCAGCCTCAATGTCGGGATTGTCGTCGCCCGCGACACGATCGCGGCCGGCAATGAGCACGCTCGTCGGTGCGATTGTGGGCACAGGAAGTGTTCCGTCGGATCTAACCTCGGCAGGCGCGCTCGACACCGAATTGAGGAGCCACTTGGTGTCTTCCCTGAGTTCCGCACGCTTTCGCAGGTCATGCTGGAGCTTACGCTCAATCATCACCTTACTACCGGGTTGCGCTCGTGCGGCCTCGCGACCAACGATCCTAACTCGGAGCGGGCCAGCAGCCGCGATGGCACGTTCAGCCTTGCCCGCCGGGCCGGCAAGGTCGACAGTCGCAGCGCAGCCTGTGAGTTCGGGCGTGAAGCACACCTTGATATCGGCTCGTCCGCCAATCGCGTTCGCCGGCACCTCCAGCGTCATCGACTCGAACTGCTTGAGCACCCACACCGGCAGTTGGGCGCTCGAATGTTGCTCAATGAGCGCCTCATCTCCGAAAGCGGTAGCACCAAGGACGGACATTCGCCCCCCAGGCACCGTGGACGTGATGGCAATCAGGTCCTGCGGCGCCAAGGGGTGGGCATCGCGTAGCCGGCCGTCCGCTTCAAACACCACCATGCGGAAGGGCATGCCGCCGTCCCCGGACTCGAGCGGCGCCAAGCGTTCAAGCTGCACCGAATGCGAGCAGCCCGCAAGTAGGCCGACCATTGCAAGCGCGAGGCTCGTAAAATACTGATAATTCAAGGCCGGCCTCTCCCCGCTCTGTGCTCTAATAATTGCATATTTCTTACTAATACCAACCGTTTGGATTAGATCTTCTTCTAGCAAAGTAGATGGAAGACACTGCCTTAAGGGGCACCACCACTGATGACCGCCAGTCGCCACCAAGGTTTAAAGAAATAACACGATCCGGAAATATCAAAGACTCGAGATTAAAACTTAGCTTAGCTTTATTTTTCCTTCCACTTAATATCAAGCTGAGAGCAAGCAGTCATTCCAGAGTGTTTTAAATTAGCTTTCGCTTTACAATTTGAGCGGGTTATCCGTAAACAGAGTCGGCGGCCTCAGTGTTCAAGTGCAAAAGAATTGAGACCTATATCACTCCAGTGAGCCCAGTCCTTCCCAGGCTTCTTCCGCAGGCACAGGAGACATGACATGCCCCCACCCTGCTCGCGCTGTGTCTCGCAGCGCGTGATCAATCTCGAGACCGTCCGCAAGTTGGGGACGGCTACCGGCGCGTTGGCCGGCTCCCTCAAGGGCGCCTATGCAGCGCTCTACTCGCCTGGTCGGTTACCGGCTTCCTCAGCGCACTTCCCCCTCAGCCGTGTTGCCGTTGCCGTGATGGCCGCCGCCTCTAGCGGTATCGCCGGGGCCGCCGCCGGCCACCAGATGGTCCAACACCTGTTTCCTCCCGGCGAAGGCTCACCCTGGCTCTGCCTGGGGTGTGGCCACGCCTTTCGGGTACTGGACTGATCCCATCACCTCACTTTCTCCCTCACTGCCGGCGACCTGCCGGTTTTTTTCGTCCTGGAGGTTTCTCATGGCACATCAACTCGAACAGATGGCCTACGTCGGCGACACCCCCTGGCATGGCCTGGGGCAGCAGTTGTCGCGTCATCAACCGCTGGAGGTCTGGCGGCAGCAGGCCGGCATGAACTGGCACATCGAGGCGTCTCCGGTGCGTTTCATCGACGATGGTGCGGGGCACCTAGGCAGCATCCACTCCTTCCCGGAACAGAAGGTGCTCTACCGCTCCGACACTCGGACGCCACTGTCGGTGGTCTCGCAGCGCTACAAGGTGGTGCAGCCCGAGGAGGTCCTGGAGTTCTACCGGGACTTGACCGAGTACGCGGGCTATGAGCTGGAAACCGCCGGGGTGCTGAAGGGCGGGCGCAAGTTCTGGGCACTGGCCCGCAGCGGCCTGGGTACCGCCCTGAAGGGCCAGGACCAGGTCAACGCCTACCTGCTGCTGGCGACCTCCTGTGATGGCTCGCTGGCGACGGTGGCCACGCCCACCTCGGTACGGGTGGTGTGCAACAACACCCTGACCATCGCCGTGGACGGCATGGCCCAGGGCGTGAAGGTACCGCACAGCACCGAGTTCAATCCCCAGCGCGTCAAGCAGCAGCTGGGCATCTCGGTCTCGCAATGGGACGACTTCATGTACCGCATGAAGGCCCTGGCCGAGCGCAAGGTCAGCCAGGAGGAGATCAAGACCTACTTTCAGTCGGTGATCTGCAACGCCGAGGCGCCGCTGGACGATCCCTCCAAGCTGCCCAACGTTCGTGCGCTCAACCGCGTGCAGAAGCTGTTCCATGGCGAGGGGCGTGGCGCCCGACTGTGCACCGCGCAAGGCACCGCCTGGGGCCTGCTCAACGCCATCACCGAGTACGTGGACCACGACAAGCGCGCACGCAGCAACGACTATCGCATGGACTCTGCCTGGTTCGGCCAGGGGGCCAGCCTCAAGGACAAGGCCCTGACGTCCGCCATGGCATTGGTCAGCTGATCCTCAGGGAGCCTTGCGTCACGGCTCGCTCCTCTTTTCACCATCTTCATCCCCGTTCCCACACCACGGCATAGCGCCCGGCCCACCACGGCCGGGCGTTTGCGTTTCTGGAGGTGCCGATGCAACCGCCCATGACCTTTGAGATCTGCCGCGCCCTGACCCAGCTGACCCGTCAGCTGCTGGAGGCCAGGGAGCACCAAGCCCAGACCCACGTGCTGGCCAAGGGCCATCTCTACCGCGTGGTCGTGTCGCTGGAGCCGGTCCCTACCGACCAGCTCCAGGACGTCATCAACCGCTACCAGTAAGGAGATCCCCATGGCCACTCCCATCCCCCCCGACGCCAACGGCAAGACACCCGTCACCCAGCCCCTTCAGGAGAGCACGTCAATCATCAAGGTGATCGAGCGCGCCGCCCTCAATCCCGAGGTCGACATCGACAAGATGGAGCGTCTCTTACAGATGCAGGAGCGCGTGCTCGATCGCCAGGCGCTGATGGCCTACAGCGCCGCCATGGCAGCCATGCAGACCGAACTACCGAGCATTGCCGAGCGCGGCCAGGGCAACAACGGCGCCTACGCCACGCTGGAGGACATCGTCGACACCGTGCGTCCGATCATGCAGAAGCACGGCTTCGCGGTGAGCTTCCGGATCCAGACCCAGGAGCGCGGCATCCAGGTCACCGGGGTGCTGATGCACCAGGACGGCCACCGCGAGGAGACCAGCATGCTGCTGCCGGCGGATACCAGCGGCAGCAAGAATGCCGTCCAGGCCTTCGGTTCCTCGACCAGCTACGGCAAGCGCTATGTACTCTGCGCCCTGCTCAACATCACCACCCGCGGCCAGGACGACAACGGCCAGGCGTCCGCCCCGGTGAAACTCGTCACGTCCTTCCAGGCAGGGCAGCTCAGGCAACTGATCGCTGTCTGTCCCCCTGCCACCCAGGAATGGTTCGTCGGCAAGTACGGCGAGGCCGAGCGGGTACCGCGCAGTGATTTCGACAAGCTCCGGGCCTCCCTGCAGAAGCGCGCCAGGCCCGATCGTCAACACCACTGATCCATCAACGTCACTGACCGGCCAGCGAGGGGGCAGCCCCTCGCTGCCTATGCCGTGTCATCGAAAAGGAGATCGTCATGCAGATCCTGACACTGGAACAGGGCACGCCCGAGTGGCATGCCGCACGCCTGGGCATCATCACCATGTCCGAGCTGAAGACCCTGTTGGTCAAGGGCAAGGGGCCGGCCGGCTTCGGTGCCGGCGCACTGAGCTACATGCACCAGCTGATCGGTGAGCGCATCACCGGTGAGCCCTCCGATGCCTTCCAAGGCAATGCCCACACCCAGCGGGGGCATGAGCTGGAGCCCGTGGCCCGCGAGCTCTATCACGAGGCCACTGGCTTGCCCCGCCTGGAGCAGGTTGGCATCATCCTCAACCACGGGGTGGGCTACTCACCGGACTGCCTGGTAGATAGCTGTGGCCTGGCCGAGATCAAGACCAAGCTGCCCAAGTACCAGATTGAGCTGCTGCTCGAGGGAGCGCTACCCCAGGAGCACGTGGCCCAGTGCCAGGGTGGCCTGTGGGTCAGCGAGCGGGAATGGATCGACTTCGTCAGCTACTGGCCCGGCATGCCGCTGTTCGTGAAGCGGGCCTACCGGGATGAAGCGCTGATCCGCACCATCGCCGAGCGGGTCGACGCGTTCTACGAGGAAATGGAACGCCGCATGTCGGTCATCGCTATAGCCTAGAAAAAGTATTACTTTAGACTTACGAGTCAGCCATCAGCTTTTGCTAGGGTGGTTTGCGAGTCAGCTATTCGTAGCATAAGCCAATACCGCTCCTGTCGGGGCGGCTTAGGCAAAGACATTTTTGGCTCACAGGGATCGCTGCTTTTTTTTTTTGCATAGATTGCAGTTTTGAGTAGTTAGCCCGGGCGGAGTCTGAGGGGCTGATCTCCCATAGGGTGGAGCCTTCGGGAGCCACGGCATGAGGGGCGCAGCGCTTCGAGGTGACGCTGTCACAGCTAATCTCACCCGATAGACAATTGTGTCTTCAGGAGCCGGTCGCTATCATTAAAAAGCTTATTGAATTTAAGGCTTTAGTGAATGTCATGTGACGTCAACCAAACACCAGAGCAGGTCGCCCGGGACCGGATCGATGAACGCCTACGGGCGTCCGGTTGGCATGTTCAGGACAAGGACGCGCTCGATTTCAATGTCGGCCTTGGCGTAGCCGTCCGCGAGTACCAGACAGATATCGGGCCCGCCGACTACGTCCTATTCGCCGACAGGCAAGCGGTCGGTGTGGTTGAAGCCAAGCCTGACAATTGGGGAGTCCGCCTGACCTCCGTCGAAGAACAATCCGAGGGTTACGCCAACGCCAAGTTGAAATGGGTCACCAACGCCGAACCGCTCCCGTTCCTCTACGAGAGCACAGGCCAAGTCACCCGCTTCACCAACGCCCGCGATCCGAATCCGCGCTCGCGCGAGGTCTTCACCTTTCACCGACCAGAAACCCTGAAATCCTGGGCACAGGCCCCTAAGAGCCTGCGCACGGGCATCGCGGCCCTGCCGGATCTTAACCCGGATGGCCTGCGCGACTGTCAGATCAAGGCGATAACGAACCTCGAAGCCTCACTCAAGACAGACAAACCACGCGCCCTAGTCCAGATGGCGACCGGGTCGGGCAAGACCTTCACCGCGATCACACAAGTATACCGGTTGATCAAACACGCGGGCGCGCGCCGCATCCTGTTCCTCGTCGACACAAAGAATCTCGGCGAGCAGGCCGAACAGGAGTTCATGGCCTTTATCCCGAACGACGACAACCGCAAGTTCACCGAACTCTACAACGTCCAGCGGCTGACCTCACCCTCAATCGCGAACGACAGCCAGGTCGTCATCTCAACGATCCAGCGCATGTACGCCACGCTAAAGGGCGAAGAACTGAAAGAAGGCGCAGAAGACGAAAATCCGGCCGAGCAGAAATGGCGCCGCAAGGAACCACTGCCGGTCGTCTACAATTCCAAGCTGCCGCCAGAATACTTTGACGTGGTGGTCATCGATGAATGCCACCGCTCCATCTACAACCTCTGGCGCCAGGTCATCGAATATTTCGACGCCTACTTGGTCGGCCTGACCGCCACGCCCGACAACCGCACCTATGGGTTCTTCCAAAAGAACGTCGTTAGCGAGTACACCCATGAGAAGGCCGTCGCCGACAAGGTCAACGTCGGCAATGAAATCTACCTGATTGAGACCGAGATCAGCTGGGGAGGTGAGACGCTGAAGGCGGAGCAACTGGTCGAGAAGCGTGAGCGTGAAACCCGCGCCCGCCGCTGGGAGACACAGGACGAGGAACAGGCCTATGCCGCGACCCAGCTCGACCGCTCCGTCGTGAACCCCGACCAGATTCGCACGGTAATCCGCGCCTTTCGTGACAAGTGGACGGAGATCTTCCCCGGTCGGAAAGAATTGCCGAAAACGCTGATCTTCGCTAAGACCGATAGCCACGCCGACGACATCATCCAAACCGTCCGGCAAGAGTTCGGCGAAGGCAACGATTTTTGCCGCAAGATCACCAACGGCGCGAAGAATCCGAAATCCTCGCTGTCGGCCTTCCGCAACGACTACTACCCGCGCATCGCCGTCACCGTGGACATGATTGCCACCGGTACCGACGTCAAAGCACTCGAATGCCTGATCTTCATGCGCGACGTGAAGTCGAAGACCTACTTCGAGCAAATGAAGGGCCGTGGCACCCGTGTTCTGAAACACGATGACCTGAAAAAGGTCTCTCCCTCGGCCCAGGCCAAAACCCATTATGTCATCGTCGACGCGGTCGGCGTGACCAAATCGCTGAAGACGGCTAGCCAACCGCTAGACACCAAGCCATCGATTCCATTCAAAGATCTCGCCATGGGGTTGATGATGGGGGACCGGTCGGAGGAGTCCGTCAGTTCTCTCGCCGCTCGCCTCGCACGGCTTGACAATAAGCTCGGCGCCGAGGACCAAGAGAAGATCGCGACTGAGGCGGGTAAGCCTCTCACAGCCATCGTGCGCGACCTCTTCGATGCCATAGACCCCGATAAAGTGGAGGCCGACGCCAAGGCCGCGGGCCACCCCGAGCCGGATGATGCCGCTATGCAGGCTGCGCGCGAGGAACGCATCAAACAAGCCGCCAACGTCTTCACCGGCCCGCTCATCAATCTGATGGAGACGATCCGGCGCGACAACGAACAGACCATCGACCATGACAACCTCGACACGCTTCTGCGCGCCGAGTGGGCGGGCGACGTGGCCGAAAACGCCAAGCAGATCGCGCGGGAATTCGAGGAGTACCTGACCGAAAACCGCGACGAGATCGAGGCGCTGTCAATATACTTTAACACCCCCGCCCGTCGGTCCGAGGTCACCTACGCCATGGTCAAGGAAGTGCTGAAGAAACTGACCGAGGATCGCCCGCGCCTCGCTCCGCTCAACGTCTGGCGCGCCTATGCGTATCTGGACGACTACAAGGGCAACAACCCCGCTAGCGATCTGACAGCCCTCGTGGCGCTGATCCGCCGGGTAACAGGGCTAGATGCAACGCTCACCCGCCATTCCGAGCGCGTGCGGCGCAACTTTCAGAACTGGGTGCTTAACCGTCATTCCGGAGCGGGCGAGAAATTCACCGAGGAACAGATGGAATGGCTGCGCATGATTCGCGACCATCTCGCCACCTCCTTTACCATCGAGCGCGACGATCTCGATATGGCCCCTTTTGACTGCCGAGGCGGTCTGGGGCAAATGTACGCCCTCTTTGGCGATGGTATGGACGATATGATGACTGAAATTAATAAGGCGTTATCGGCATAATGAATCACGCAAAGCCTACTGCTACGGACGAATGGACGCCTGTTTCGCCTGATATTCCAAAATACTGGCTATATGCTAGTTTTGACGAGATTTTCGAAATCATTTCAACGGCTGGCAAGAAAATACCTCAGAAAGAATATTTGTCTGAAGGTAATTGGCCTGTGATTGATCAAGGAGCGTCTTTTTATAGCGGCTTCACTAACGATGAGACAAAAATAATAGAGGTTGAAGAACCACTGCTGCTTTTTGGTGATCATACGAGGTGCTTAAAGTTCGTGAAGAAAGATTTTGCTCCAGGAGCTGACGGAGTGAAGGTTTTAAAGGTGGCTAATGGCCTGTTTCCAAGGTTTTTCTATCACCTGTACTTTGCTATAAAGCTTCCTAATCGAGGCTATTCAAGACATTTTGGCTTCTTAAAACGCTGTTTATTTCCCTTGCCTCCCCTCAACGAACAGCGTCGCATAGTAGAGCGGGTAGAGGTGCTCTTCGATGAGATAGATAAGGGCATCGAAAGTCTGCAAGCGGCAAAAAAATCCCTCGGCCTCTACGGCCAGTCCCTGCTGAAATCCGCGTTCGAAGGCCGCCTCACCGCGGACTGGCGCACGCAGAATGCCGACAAGCTGGAAGACCCCAAAACCCTCCTCGCCCGCCTTGAGAAAGACCGAGACGCATGGCACGAGTGCGAATTTCAGCGCTGGCAAGATGCTGTGGCCACGTGGAAAAGCGACGGCTCGAAAGGGCCAAAGCCACGGAAACCCGAGACATACAAACCCAGTGGCGCATTGACTGAAGCAGAGCGCGCCGTGCTGCCGAAGATGCCAAGTTGTTGGGTTTACGTCCGCTTGAATGACATCGCGCATATTGGGTCAGGAATGTCGGTTAGCAAAGCGCGCAAACTCGAGGACCCCGTCGAGACCCCTTACCTTCGCGTCGCCAATGTCCAGCGCGGTCATTTGGACCTTGCCGAGATCAAGACGATGCCGGTCGAAAAGTCACAACTGTCTGCGCTCAGTCTGCGCACCTGGGACATCCTATTTAACGAAGGTGGCGACCGCGACAAACTGGGCCGTGGTTGGATTTGGGAAGATCAGATCGAAATTTGCATCACTCAGAACCATGTGTTCCGCGCTACGCCATTTCGTCACGACAAGGGGTGGTCCGTATTCGTCTCGCAGTGGGGCAACAGCTATGGCCGCGATTACTTCGAAGCGGGCGGCAAGCAGACTACAAACCTAGCCTCAATCAACAAAACAGTGTTGAAGGCGCTCCCCGTCCCGATCTGCTCTCCCGCCGAACAAGCCGAAATCACCCGTCTTCTCGACGTCCGGCTCGAAGCCGCCGACGCGCTGGACGCCGAGATCGACGCCGCCCTCACCCGCGCCGACGCCCTGCGCCAATCCATCCTGAAAAAAGCCTTCTCGGGCCAGCTCGTCTCCCAGGACCCCGAGGACGAACCCGCCTCGGCCCTTCTGGAGCGGATCAAGACCGAGAAGGCCGAAAGGGACCAAGCTGCCAAACGCGGCCGTAAATCCGCGCCAACCCGCAAGTCTGAGGTAAGGAGGCCGACATTGACCGACCTGATCGAAGTGCTCGAAAAGCAGAAAGACTGGATCTCGGCCGCGAAGGCGGCGCAGGAATTGGGGATCGGAGATGGCTCGACTTCAGACGACGTCGAGGCGTTCTACCGCCAGCTGAAGAACTTTGTCGAAGACGGTGTCATCGAAGTCGAAAGGCGCGATGACGAAGATTGGTTGCGCCTTGCGACGGCCGAGGTAAGCTGATGCGCATCGATTGGCTTTGGGTAGACGAGTACAAGAACCTTAGGGACCTGACGATTGATTTCTCCCAGGACCACTTGATCACCGTGCTTATTGGCCGGAACGGTACCGGTAAGTCCAATGTGCTTGAAGCCCTGACCGAGATCTTCCGCGATCTGCTAATGGGGGCGGACAGGCACGGAAAGAAAAACGTACCGTCGATCAAGTATCGCATCGCCTACGAAATCCATGATCGGTGGGTCTACATCGACGCTGACCCCGAACGAAAGGAAGCCTACCAAGCAAAGACCGTCAGTAAAGATAAGCATCCCGAGCCCTATCCGGTTGGCGCGTCTTTCGATGATCTCGAAGGAGCATCGATCAGCAGAACAAAGCTCGTCGGCGAAGACTCGGAGCATTTGCCGCGCTTCCTGTTCGGCTACTACTCTGGCGAAAGCGATCGGATGAGGGAGGTCTTTCGCGCTTACCTCAAGAATTACGACGACAAGCTGATCAAGAATAAGGATCCTGGCCTGAAGCGCATGTTCTTTGCTGAGCCGGTGCATAGCAACTTCGTGCTCCTGTCGTTCCTCGTGAACAACAAAGAGCGGACCAACGCATTCCTTCAAAAACAGTTGGGTCTTGAAGAAGGTGGTATAGAATCCGTTCTTTTCGTTCTAAAGCAGCCGTACTGGTACAGCAAGAACGCGACAGGCGGAGATAGCAGATTCTGGAATTCGAAAGGGATCGTTCGCGATTTCCTCGCCAAGCTTTATGAAATTTCGCTCGCCCCGATCCGCATCAAGCGTCGAGAAACGTATGATGTTCGGCGGTCCAGGACTCTTGAGTACCTGTATCTTTACGCCAAGGACATTGATGCCCTGCGAGAACTGGCGAAAGGAAAGACGTCGGCCGAATTTTTCCGCGATCTGGAAAGTACGCATGTGTCCGATTTGATCGACGAAGTGCGAATCAGAGTAAAACTTAAGAAAAATGATGGATCGGTGACTTTCCGCGAATTGAGCGAGGGGGAACAACAACTTCTCACGGTTCTGGGACTGCTGCAATTCACCTCCGCCGAGGAAAGTCTTTTCTTGCTCGACGAGCCTGATACCCATCTCAACCCACGTTGGAGCGTCGAGTACATCCAGCATATTCGAGATTTTCTAAAGGACGAAAAAGACAATACTCAGTCCAGCCATGTCCTTCTAGCGACGCACAACCCGATCGCTGTTGCGGAGCTTCTCAAAGAGCAAGTGCAGATCTTAAGACGCGACGATGAAACGCTCTGTATTTCTGCGGAGGAGCCAAGCATGGATCCAATGGGGATGGGATACTCCGGTGTGATAACGAGTGAGATGTTTGACCTTAACGCTGCTGTAGACACTACCACCCAAAAATTGCTGGAAATTCAGCGAACACTTTCTGCCAAAGACCAACTGACAGAGTCTGAAAAAGATGAGCTTGAAAAAGCTACGACTAAGCTTGAAGAATTTGGCTTTCACTACCAAATGCGCGATCCGGTCTACACAGAATATCTGCGCGCGCGTGCAGAGCGCACTGCATTAGGTGCTGCAGACGCAGGTCAAAGTACAAAAAGCTTAGACCCAAAGGAAGCTCGTAAGCTCGTGGAGACTGCTTTGACCAGATCATCGGGAAGCGCAGAAGAATGAGATTCATTGATCTTGCATTTGTTGGTAGACCCGAAGACTTCGACAAGCGCGCAACTGCCGCTCTTTCTGACGGGCCAGATAGAATCGAAGATCACTCAATCGTTTGGCGAGACTGCAAAGAGCACCTCAAAGCGGCCTCACACCAAAAATGCTTCTACTGTGAATCCAAAGACATCCGTTCCGACGGAGCTGTGGACCACTTTAGGCCCAAATCAATTTATCCCTGGTCCGCTTTTAATTTTTGGAACTTTCGGTTCGCTTGTACGTTCTGTAACAGTCTTCGAAAGGATAAAGAGACGAAAGTAACTGGAGGTAAGGGAAATCAATTTCCTTTATTCGATGATGCCCCAAGAGCGACGTGTGCTGCGGAGGAGTGCCACGAGCGGCCAAAGCTTATTGATCCATGCAATGCAGGTGATCCGTTGGAAATCGACTTTACTTCGGATGGCCAAGCGGTGCCAGCATACACCGACGAGGGAGATGAGCGGTGCGAACGTGGTAAGGTTTCGATACTTGCGTACCACCTGAACCACACGGCGTTCGTCGAAGAACGAAGAAGGCACGCGATTATCTTGGAAGAGAAAGTGCAGGCCGCATCCAGCGCCCATGAAAGCTACGCTGCAGGAAATCCAGACGCAAAGACACGACTCGATGAGGCCATCTCAGATCTTCATAGGGCAATTCAACCACAAGCAACCTATTCTGTGTTCGCAAGGAGAGTTCTAAATTGGCATCGCGAAAATCCACTGATCGAAGCTGTTTTGAGAACGGCGTAGGACTCAAAAAATGAACACGTCACCAATTGTCTCCAAGGTCTGGAGTTTCTGCACCACGCTTCGCGACGACGGGGTCGGCTACGGCGACTATCTTGAGCAACTGACCTACCTTATCTTCCTCAAGATGGCGGACGAATACGCTAACCCCCCTTACAACCGCGATGTAGGGGTGCCTGCAGGATTCGACTGGGCTAGCCTGACAAACCGGCGTGGGGCGGAGCTTGAGGTGCATTACGTCACGCTTCTACGCAAGCTTGGTGAGCAGAAAGGTATGCTTGGCCAGATCTTTACCAAGGCGCAGAACAAGATCACTGACCCGGCCAAGCTATCTCGCTTGATCGACATGGTGGACGGTACGAAGTGGGTAATGCTGGGTGCCGACGTAAAGGGAGACATTTACGAGGGCCTGCTGGAGCGAAACGCCGAGGATACGAAGTCGGGCGCAGGCCAGTATTTTACCCCACGTGCTTTGATACGCGCGATGGTCGAATGCGTCCGTCCCGAGCCTGGCAAGACCATTGCCGATCCAGCCTGTGGGACCGGGGGGTTCTTCCTTGCCACTCATGATTTTCTGACAGACCCGGACAACTATGCCCTTGACAAGGACCAGAAGACTTTTCTGAAGCATGGGACTTTTTTCGGCAACGAAATCGTCGCCGGAACACGTCGCCTCTGCCTGATGAACATGTTTTTGCACGGAATCGGCGAAATAACTGGCGACACATTGGTGTCGCCAGCCGATGCGCTCATCTCGCCACCTTCCGAGACTTTTGACTATGTTCTGGCGAATCCGCCCTTCGGCAAGAAGAGTTCGATGAGCTTTACCAATGCGGAAGGGGAGCAGGAATCGGAAGACCTTACCTACAACCGCCAAGATTTCTGGGCCACTACCTCGAACAAACAGCTCAACTTTGTTCAGCACATCAGGACGATGTTGAAGTCGACAGGCAAGGCGGCAGTAGTTGTGCCCGACAACGTGCTGTTCGAAGGCGGAGCAGGCGAAACAATTCGACGCAAGCTTTTGCAGAATACTGACCTTCATACCATCTTGCGTCTGCCAACCGGCATTTTTTACGCCCAGGGGGTCAAGGCCAATGTCATTTTCTTCGACAACCGGGCTGCTAGCCCCGAACCGCAAACTTCTAAAGTGTGGTACTACGATTATCGCACCAACGTGCACCACACCTTGAAGCAAAAGCCTCTAACTTATTCTCATCTTGAGGACTTTGTTACTTGCTATAACCCAAGTAATCGCCATGAGCGCGTGGCTACATGGAGTGAAGATGCGCCCGATGGACGGTGGCGGGCCTTTGACCGTGAAGAACTCCTCGCACGCGACAAAGCGAGCTTAGATATCTTCTGGCTTCGAGATGCGGCGATGTCTGACCTAGAAAACCTTCCAGAGCCGGAGGTGTTGGCAGAAGAAATAATGGAAAATCTTCGCTCGGCACTTTCAAGCTTTGAAGCTGTGAGTATAGATTAAGATTGTTAAATAGTATAGGCTTCGTCTATCTGATTGAGTTGTTAAAGAAGTTGCTTAGAACCAATTTTATCTTTTCATAAGTACTCCAGGCTGCACTATTGCTAGTGCAGCTCTGGAGGGGGTCACTTCAAGCGTTCGCACTGAAGGCGCGTCCCCCAAAATGGCTTGGTTGCACTCATGATCTCTTGGTCGCGCGTTGGATGAATGCTGGTTATACCAAATAAAATCAGTGAATTATGCACCGAGCTTGGTGAGATCAGTAGTGCGATCGCAAAGTATCTGTACAGTGCCCTTCCTTCGCTCCTTGGTAACCGCACTCGGATCAGCCGAGAAAGGTGATCGGCGTTCTCCTAATAGGCATTCTGTCACCCCCCGTCCTCATCGCTACGTGTCCATTCTCGGCTCCAGCTGGATTTGTAGGTCCTCCAATGCTTCATGTGGGATATCGGTGTCCATGAGCTGCTGCAGATACTCGAGGAGGTCATCCTGCCGGGGCTGACCAAATGCCAGCCGGTAGACAGTCAGGCTGCGCTTGAGCCAGCCCAGCCGAGTCACCTCCCGGCTGAAGGGCAGCATAGGTACGCGCCGCTCGACCTTTACCGGACCTTCGTAGACCCAGTAAGGCACCAGGCCAGTATCTGTATCCGATTCAGCGCGCGCCTGGTCGAACATGACCTCCCAGGGGTCATCCGGCATGCACCCGCGCCGGCGAATCGCATTACCCTGACGCCATGCCAGGTTCAGGCGTACGGCATGACCCTTGAACCTGTGAACCCGTCCCTCGCGCTGCTCCAGGTCCACCGGATTGCCCGGGAGGTTCCAGTGATAGACGCGATAGCAGTACGGATGGAAGTCTAGGCCTTCCTGGCCGACTGAGGTCGTGGCCAGCACGAAGGGCCGAAACGGCGAGTTGAAGGCGTCGCGTACGCCCCCGACCCGAGCGACCACCCCTTCCTCGTCGCGGTAGTCTGCTAAGCGCATCGCAAAGCGTCCACGCATTTGGAACTTGTCGAGCTTGTAGCCCTCGGCTGTGCGCTGCAGGTGGTCTACGTCAATCTGGGAAGGGCGAATGGACAGTGCGCTGACCATCGCATTCGCCACGCCAATAACACGCTCGGCTGACGGATGTGCAGCCAGCCCCTCAGCATCAACGAGATAGTGCGCGTACTCGTCCAGGACCGCCTGCAGGTTGTGTTCGGCACAGTAGGTGAGTACCCGGTGCCAGTACCGATCGTCGGCACCTCGGCGTAGGAGGGCCACGGCGTCGCGCTGGTTGAGCAGCGTGCGAAAGCCCCAGCCGATCCGCGATGCTGCTTCCAGGAGGGCCGAGTCATCCCAGTCCAGATCAGGCGCGATCCGATGCAGCGCTCGTAGCCCGCAGATGGCGGGGCTGCCAAGGGCTACGTCCACAAGTAGGTCAATAAGCTCGTCCGACAGTAGTCCGAGGTTGACCTGAGTGGATACCGTATTGAGCTCATCAACGTGCTCACTGAAAGCATCCTCGGCGGCCAACTCCGACAAGCCCGTCGCACCGGTCATCCACACCGGGGCATGCGAGCCGCTCAGCCGATCAATCAGGGCCGGCACTGCCCAGTTGATATCACGCTCATCGTCATCCTTATGTGCCGGTGTCTGCAGCGGTGCTAGATCGCTCCTTAGCTGTTTTGCAAGTGTGGTCCGCATGGACTCCAACGACAGGATCTCCTGGTTTTCTGCAAAAACTGCAAGTGGATCGGTGATCCGTGCCAGTTCCGTCGCTGGGTACACGAGCATCAGGGTACGCAGACCGGTGAGACGACCCTGATCTTTGCTAAACCGCAACGGCCTGCGCCTGTGGCGGTCAAAGTAGCGCCGACCATCCTCGCCCGCGTTCATGCGTCGCTCGGCCTCATACGAAAGCAGTGCGGCAATGGCATCGGGGACCATCTGCCACGCCGAGAAGACCAGAGCCTTGGTCGGCCGCTCGGCCTGCTTGGGGCCGTAGTAAGGCAGAGCGGGTGGAATCCACAGATGAGCTTCGAGCCGCTGATCGAACATGTCACGCATTAGCGCCCGCATACGGCCGTTTGCCGGCTCGAGTCGACGATACGTATTGAGCGCTCGACGGTTCAGCAGCGCAGGCTCCACCTTCTTTAGGGCGACGCGAAGTGCGGTGGATGGGGAGTCGATCGCTTCTCGCAGCAGGCGCTTGAGACTGTAATCGCGCATGAAGTTGAGCAGGTAAGGCGCCGACTTCCAGTATTCGATGATCTCGGGTGCGCCGAGGGCTCGAGCGACCTCGGACGCGGCGGCGGCCTGTTGCAGGTCGGCCGGTTCTACCACGACGTCAAGCTTGGGCTCTGTCACCATTGAGTCGCGCTGCTGGGTGCTTTTGACCCGCTCGGTGCGTGCGATGACTTGGCGAAGTTTTCTCTCGACGCGGCCGCGCGCCTCGACAGCGGTGGCGTAGGAGTCAGGCAGCGCATGGAGAAACTGCCTGAAGGCACGCATTTCTTCGTCCAGCTCAGTAGCCATCTGGCTCCCTCGGTTACGGCCGAACAGGAAGCCGAGGGTTTCGATGAAGTCTTGGTAGTGATCGCCTTCTTCCGGGTCGTCATCGGCGAGGGTGAGCATTCGGTAGGGGGTGGCCGAGAGCAGCAGGGTGCGAGCCGCGTTGCCGTCTCGGTCGGTGTAGTCGAACAGCTCTCGAGCCAGAAGAGCGGCATCGTTCTTTCCGTGCAGAAGCTCTCGGAACCGTTGGAACTCGTCCATGATGATGAGATCGGGCTGGAGCGCGTCGACGCAGGCATGGGAAAGCTTGGCTCGCAGACGCGCCACCAAGCTGTTTCGCGGCTGGGTCAATTCGGCAGGGTAGTGTCGGCGCCGGCGGGGGAATCGTTCACACAGGCACTTCAGCTCCTCGAGGAGCGTTGGGTCAGCCTGTACCTCGCGGCGGAAGCGGTCGAGGATGTGGGAATCGATGCCCTCAAGCGTTAGGTTTTCTACCTCCCGGTTCCAGCCATCCACCCCCGCGGTGACCTGCAGCAGATTGAGCAGGCCTCGCCGACGTGGGACGAGCGGTTCCAGCAGGTGGAACAGGAGTGCCCTCTCCTGGACCACGCCTGTTGTCGAGCGTAGGTCAAAGGTGGTGCCCGGGGTGAGGCTGATGAAGTTGACCTTGTTTGCTTCGAGCCCGCCGCCGTTGCGCATCTGCAGCGGCACCAGCGTCATACGCGTCGGCAGCGCGAGTTCCTGGCGACCGAGGACGTTCAACCGGTTGATGTTCTGCGCCGCGATAGCCTGGTTAGAGCAAATGTAGAGAATGTCGATCCGCTTTACCCTGTCCCACAAGTGCTCGATCGTGCGAGCGATGACTCCGCGCGCGACCATGGTCTTTCCCAGGCCCACTTCGTCAGCCACCAGGAAATGTCGCGCCGGGTCAGACGCGCCGTGAAGCCTTTCGAAAACGTAGTCGACGGTCCGCCGTTGGAAGGTTTTCAGCGGCGCCAGGGCGGGCGCTGCGCGAAATGGCTCAGCTGACATCGACGCTTTCCTGGGTCTGCAGCACAACGCGGAAGGTCTCCCACAAGGTGCGGAAGTCGGGTGGAATTGGGTCCGGACCGTCGGCATCCGTAGACTCCAGCCGGGAAATCAGCCGCTCGATGGCCTGCAGCTGCTCACCTCCGCGACACAGGGCGCGGACCATTTCTTCTAGCAGTGGCGTGTCATCGGCCGCTGCGCGCCAGCCCCCAGCGCCATCATCGGTCTGGGCGGCGAGTGCTGCGCCAAAGGGATCGCCCAATTCAGCAAGCAGCAGCCGCAAGTAGCGTAGGAAGGACTCCTTGCTGTCGATGACCCAGCGCAGGATGGCGCCGTGTCGCTCGGCCGGCAGGCCCTCGAGGACGAGGCTGGTGCTGAAAAGGACCGACGCGTCGGTCGCCGAATCCGAAAGCCGGAAGGCCATGAACCGGGTCAGATCGATCAGCGGCATTGCCCCCAGGTCCAGCGGCTGCCCGGCGCACAGGGCGTCTAGGGCCTCACGGCTGTGTCCATCGCCGCGGGTGATGGGCCAAACGGCTACAGCGGACATGCCTGCCAGGGAAAGCGGTTCGGTAGGGGTTAGGCGCACCGACCAAAGGGAGCCATCGGTGTCATCAGTTTCGGCGGGTTGACAGTGTAGTTTGAGTCCGCTGCGGCAGAGACTGCGCCGCGCTTCCTCAAGGCGCGATTCGGCGGCCCGCCGCTCCGGGTCGGGGACGGCGAGTTCGCCCGACTTAAACTCGCGGGTCAACCGGCCGAACCCGTCGGGGCCCATGATCTGCTCCACGCTGCCTACGCGTGAGCGTCTGCCGGTCAGCGTGGCGAATAGCTCCACATTGTGTCCTGACAGCAGGGCGGGACGTGTCGCGTTGCCAGAGCCTACCGTGATCGATGTATCCCAGCCGGATTCGGCAATGAATGCCTTGGCATGTAGCCCTTGCAGTGTTTCGGCTTCCACTTCTTCACCGTCTTCCGTGGTGGCCATCTCATCGAGCACGTCTGCCTGCGCAAACCGCGTCAGTGTATTCGGCGACAGCGCGGAAAGTTCGTCGCTGCGGCTGATCAGCCTAGGTGGTTCCCGATGGGGAAGGGTGGCCAGCAGATCCAAGGCCGCATCGTCGCAGAACGGCGAGATAATGCCTAGGCGCGCGCAATGGTCGGGCTGCCAAGGCTTGCCGCCTAGGCCGTTGACGGCAAATGAGACGCTTTCGAAGGGCTCGGGGAGTGTCCAGTCCGCACGGCGGATATCCTCACTCAGTTGCTTGGTGAGGGCGCGTGTGTCCTCGCCGACAGCGGCACAAGCCGAGTCAGGCAGTCGGCGTATGAACTCAGAGAGGGGACGGTTTCCACGTTGAGGGCGTCGCAAGATCGTCCCATCAAGGGTCAAGGCGATATCCCACGAGCGGTCACAGGTGAGATTGCGCGATAGGACCAGCAAGCGTAGGAGAGATGGCTCGTTGGGTTGGGTCGGTGTGAACCGTAGTGCCCACATTTTCGGATGGAAGGCTCCGCCCCGCGGGGCGGCGACTTCGATGATGGTACGCTCCAGTAGACTGCACAGGCGTGAGTGTGGGGCACCGCTCGTTAGTATCCTTCCAGCGTCGGTAAATATGGCGAGTCGCCCGGCAATTCGCTCGGCACCTTCGAGCAAGGCCAGTGGATGCCGTAGGATTTCATCGCGGGTTTCAGCCGCGAAAAGCGCCAGGCTGACTGGAGCGGCGAGGGCAGTTTCGAAGTCGAGCGAGAAGGTTGTCGCTACCGCAGCATCGAAAGTGTAGCCGGGCGGCGGCTGAAGGCTCTCTCCGTACAGCACCCGTTGCTCAGGGTTGAGGCTCTGCTTACCTGGCATGGGCCAAGTCCCTTAGATGTGATTTTGCCTGCGACCATCGGAAGGACAGCCGTTCCGCGCCCGAGGCGCCGGTCCAGCGGTCCAACACGGCACGATTGGTAAATCGCGACTGGCTCGATTTCAGTTGGCTTTCACGTTTTTTCACCAGCGACCGGGCGGAATATGAAGCACTGATTCTCTCGACTCCCGAAGCCACTTGTTCAAGCCATTGCGCCACGAACCGTCTTGTGGCCGGGCGGATGTTGTGGGCAGGGTGTTCTACCGTCTTCCAAAAGTCGTCGAGTGACCAGTTTTGGATGGCCTTAAGGTCGATGCCATCAGCCCAGGCTTCGATTCTTTGTTGATAGGATCTTACCCAGTCGTCGTGCTCGCGCCGCTCGCTGAGCTGGAGGTTGTACAACAATGAGGCGCCGTGCAAGACGGCGGAGAATCTGTCTGCTTGCTGGACCAAGTGTTGGGCCTTGGCGGGAAAGTCATGGCGCTGAGGGTGCTCCCAGATGTAGTCGCATTCAGCGTCAACCCGGTGTTGAGCCAAGTGTGTCAGAAGCGAACTGGGTTGCTGCGATACAAGTCGATCAATTATGAACCCGGCTTCGTCTTTGGTCAGGCGGAAGGTGGTACTGTCCAGCAGCTTGGCAGGGCATGGGGGCAGCCCCTTTGTCCAAAATTTTTGGTTACTATACCTCTCTGCGCTTGTCTCAGATTCGTCCGGCGTATGATCGAGTCGGCGGCGCTGAAGGGCAGCGAAATAGCTGTCAATCGAACCGTGAAATAGGCGGATCCCCCAGGCGTTTAGGCCAGCCCAGTAAACAGAGCTGGGCAGTCGTTGTAGCTTCACCCCGGCTTCGCGCCCGATGATACCTTTTTTTTCGCCGCCGGTTTTCAGTGCCTCCACCAGGCGAATCTCAAGCGTCCTTGCCTCTTCCTTCAGCTGGTGTGGTGCGCGTCTCCGCTGCTCCAAGGATTGGTATAGCCAGGGAACGAACAGCATATAGCGCAGCCGTGTCTGGATCGTGCTGGTGCCAGGAAAAAGGTGGTCCGCAATAGAGTCACGGATACTGCCAAGACCCAGTTCATCACGGCTTTCGCGCTCCTGGAACAGTGCTATGATCCGTTGCGCACGCTGTCGCTCTGCCTCATCGAAGTCAATCCAAGCTAACGAAGACATAATCCCCTTAAGATCTTTTTATCACTTGTTTTCGACATTCATCTGTGTCGCTAATCCAGCAGTATACTGTTGGTTTTCGAGAGCCTCAGGTCTCACTATTTTGGATTTTTCTCAATATTTCATCAGCTTCTTTTTCAGTAGGAAAAAAATCTACTACTGATCGGCCAGCAACAAATTCTTCTACACAGCTAACGAATACAGATGAATACCCAATCTTATTCAAATGACGTAGAATGTTTTGCTTTTGAGATAGGCTTGTCCCTCCCTCGAAAAACCAGCCACCGCCTAGATCTAAAGGCTTTTCCATCCAGTTGGATGTTTTTGATATATATGAATTTCCATCATTTCGTCGGCAGTGAATGGCAAGCTTGTTAAATATTTTATCTTCTTCAGCAACACCGATGATCTTTAGAATATAGGCCGCTCTAGCCATTTGAGAGTTAACTTTTTTGTCTCCTTCATAAACTCCTTTTCGCCCATCTTCTGGGGCGTTGTTAACCCAATTTTGCATGAGTGATATTAAAAATGCTTCCACGGGGTTTTTTATCTTCATATGTTCTTCCTGTAGAGTGGCATTTTGTAGACGAGCCAATACCGTCTCATGGTGCCACTGAAATTCCTCAGAATCTAGCAGAGAATCTCGGTAATGCTGTTCTCCGTCCAATAGCACCTCCGGGGGGATGATGGGTATAAGAAAATATAACAACAGGAACAAACTCGATCATGCATTAGTCAACCACTCTTTCGCTCGCCCATGCGTTGCCAAGTTGTTGGTGAGGCTGGCTATCTACTCTACAGATTCAGGTGGGGGAGCAACTCTCGCTCTCTGGACCAGGTTGCGAATGATCGAGCTTAAGATAGTCATAGCTGAGTTCGCGCGTGAGCCCTTCGGCTGGATACGTGCGCACAAGCCGCCAGTTTTCCACGTCGTAGGTCACGTGGTCCACCAAGCATGCCTCAACGATGCTTGGATTGTACTAGTCTCTTCCAGGACACCATCTCGGCGAAAGAACAAAACCTCGGGGATGACATCCACTATGCCCAGGGCGATCTCATGCATGCAGGCGGACTTGGCGTTGTCCGGCACCGTGATGCGGTCTTTGGGCTGCTTGAGCCAGGGTTCCAGGCCGAGGTTGTGGGTTGTGGGTTGTGGGTTGTGGATTGAGGTAGGGTATATGGACTCCTTCGCTTCCTCCCATGGAGTCATTCGGCAAGCGCCGGCTTAGGGGCGGGGGCCGCGGAACCGCTTTATCCGCAACATCAGAAGGTGTCTCCTGCATGTCATATTGCTTGATCCTCACTACCTCCTCGCACCTCGAAGGCTATCGCATCACCGAGCACATCGACATCGTCTCCACTGAGTACGTGTTTGGGATGAACTTTCTTAAGGACAAGTTCGCCGACTTCCGTGACTTCTTCGGCCACCGCAACAAGAATTCCCAGGACCACTGCGTGACGAACGGGTGGCATGCCTGAACGAATTGCGGCGTAAAGCCGCAGAGATAGGGACCCGCGCGGTGATCGAAAATGATCTCTACTACAGTGAGATCTCCGGAGGTGGCACGTCGATGCTGTTCCCGATGGGCAGCGGTACCGCGATCAAGGTCACCAAGGGCTGAGCATCCCTATGCCGAATACCGTTCATCCCAAGGCCTACATCCAAGCTTTGAGGAGGTTTTCATGCCCTACACAACACATCGCAAACCTCGCGAGGACTATGCCTTCCTCTCGATGTGGCTGACAGGATATGACTTTCGTGTTGAGATGGGCGTCAACACCAACCTGAGGGCGAATCTCCTGCGGGTCAGACCGGATGATCGGGTATTCGAAGCCCGTAACTGGCTGGAAATCAGCGGGAAGTGCTTCGATCCTGAGGAGCGCGCGGGTGAGAAGTTCGTGATCACGCTGTCGTCTGATCCGACGCCAGAAGGCTTCAGCGAGACAGGGCGCGATTTTCAGAAAAAGGGGGAGTACGGCAAACCGCAATATCGGACCTACCGTGGTGCGCATGTTCCTATCTTCGAGTGCCCCCAAGGTATCACTCCGCTATGGCGTAACAGGAAGGTAGATCCATGGCAAGGCTACCTCAAGGCTTCAGAGAGTTATGTGAGCGACTGCCTTACCGTCTTGACCAGCAAGGCGGCACGCTACATGTTCATCCATGAGCGCATCATCGGCAGAGACCATTGGATCAATGGCTTATCGATCCAGTCCGGTAATCCCGCTGAGTGATTTCAGATACTGTCTAACCTTCAGCACCGACTTACTTGTTAACACGCCTTCGCTGCCAGGCCAGCCCATGGCCCGCTGCAGCACCACGGTGCGAAGTTGGCTGGCCGGCGAGTGACGGACACGCTGTGGATCGTGTGGATCGACCAGATGGTCTTCAAGCGCGGCGATGGTACCGCTGCGGTCGAAGGCTTCACGCAGCAGCAAGGCACCGCTATCGCTGGTGGTGCGCTGGCCGCTCATCTCGACGCGGACAGAGCCATTGAAGGAGGGCGTCATGGTGGATACAGTTTCACCCATAGCGGATGGTCCTCTTGAATCAGATTCTTTACGTAACGCACTGATTTAAAAAGAGAATACCATCCGCTATCTTCGTTTTTAGGCCGCCCTCATGAATATCCCGGGTTCAAGCAATGTCTGGATGTGGTCAACGTCCATGTGGTTTCTCTGTTGCTATTCAGGGGCGGCATCTGCAGCCGCGCTCACCTGCTGATCCTGCCACTCACCATAGGTCTGGCCGCTGCCCTCAACTTTCCAGGCAATGCGCCCATTGGCGCTGCGACCAGAGACCACCGCAGCGGCGGCGCTGGGGCTACTGAAGCTCTGGTCCTCGTTGAAGACTCGCGTTCCATCGCTTTCCACCAGCACCCCGTCCTCGCAGAGCTGGTTGTAAAGGCCCTGGTAGCCGCGCTCGGTGCCGACCCAACTCCCCCGGGCCAGAGAGCCCTTGAAGACGTAGAACTCGCCATCGATCTCCTGGCCGGTGGCGCGGAGGCCGTGACGAGGCACTTCTAAGTAGAAACGAAGGGATGCCTCGGGTTCAGAAGCCGCGGCCGCTTCAGTCTCCCTGGAGGGGCGGGAAGTTTCACGCAGGAAGTCGAGACCGAGTACCGGAAGTACGGTGCGAACTTGCTCCATGAAGAAGGCCATGTCAGCGCGGTCGGACTCGGGCAGGCCGATGTAGTCGTGAGCGGTGCCGTTAATCAGCTTGCAGCGGCCCACCTCGCCGGCATTCTGGATCAGCAGGCTTTCAAGGTACTTCACGTGGGCCTTGGTCAGGTTCTGGTCCTTGCTGGTGACCAGGCAGACCTTCTCCCAGAAGTCCTTACCGCCCTTCTCCTCGGGGCGGTTGTGCTGCTTGAGTCGCGTTGCCACATCGTCGCTCTCGCCGATATAGACCAGCGGGCGCAGGCTGTTCTCGGGGTCCGGGCCGACCAGGAAATAGATCCCTGTGCGACCGCACTCCGGGCGCTGCACCAGCTCGCTAAGCTTGCTGCGCGGTCCGGTGAGCACATGGCCTGTCCAATTCATGATCTCGGCAGTAAGCAGCCCGTTGGGCGTGCCGTCCACCAGAAAGAGCCGAATACTGCGTCCCTGTGTCATACCGCCTCCGTTTGGGTGGCCTCGCTAGGCCCTTATCAGCCGTCAGCTCCTTGCTCAGCGCTCCGCGGTCGCTACATGATGGAAAGGTGCTGACCCAAGAGTACCGGCTAATGTGCATGTTTTACTATTGCCAGCAGAATCGTTGACCTTAGGTTCATGACTGCCACCAAGGACGGTCGCTCGGCTTCGGCTGGCCCCGACCCCGCAGCCTCAGTCCGCACTACTTCGTTTTTGGCTCTAACGTGGGTAGAGGGCACCTGGGGCTCTCCAGGAAAGGCATGCAGGATCTCAGCTTGTTCCGCATCTAGGATGGCAAACAGCTTCCGAGCCGTCGCCTGAGACCCGCCGTCCTGGGCGACTTTTATCTCCCTAACAAATAATTCGCCATTCGACACACGGCCACACCCCTTGCATTCCTGGAATACCAACCTCGCATTCAGCTTGCCCTTCACCGCTTCATTCAGTTTCGTCTCACTTCCGCATTTGCATTGCATAAATACCGTCCTCGTCGGTAAGCAGCAGCAGCGCTGTGTAGCACTGCTGGTGCGTCTTCTGAGCCCCCGGTCATTTCTTTGGGAGCTCACTCTCATCAATTACGGCTTGATCCGAACGCCCGCAGTCCGAGCCCGTATTGCTTCGTCTCGGCCTTGCACAGGTACGATGCTCGATAGAACGCTTCCTGGAAGCTCTGCGGATCACCCCGGTCAATCCAGTACACCGGGTTCTGGGGAACATGAATCCAGGGCTCCTGGGGGTTCCACTCCACCCCCAGCGCGCTGTACCAGGCCCGGGAGATCCTGTTGAAGAGGTTCTCGTTGGGAGAGCCCACCCTGCCAGGCAGGTGGTAGGCATCGCGGTTGAGGATCAGAAAGAAGTGATAGTGCGGCTTGCCATTGGTGCCGATCTCACGGCACCAGACGTAGCGCACCTTGGTGCCAGGCACCCAGCCGCTCCGACGCCTCCGCTCTAGGTCGTTTTGGATGATGGACTTGAGGGAAGAATTGAATTTCGGGATCAGGTTCCGATGGTCCTCCACCGTCATCGTGTCGCTGATCGCTGTGGGGATGACAGGGTCGACCCGGAAGGCCAGCACTCGGGGATAGTCACGCAGCGCATTCTTGAGGGTCACGTGGAGAGCCTCGAGGTATTCGGTCACCATTGGTGAAAACTCCGCTTGGATGGACATACCGTTGAATGAGGGGTCAAAGTGAAGATGCAGGTTAGGGTTGAATGGGTTTCTCGGTGACATGAGTAACTCCTATAGGGACATGGGGAATAGTCCATGGCCGTCAAGCCATGGACGTTTGTTTCAGGCACGATGAATCCTCCAGCTGTACGCTGGATCCATTGGCCTATCGGTAGGGTGTTCTCCTCTTCTTTCCTTGCTCTGGTAGGTACGGGGCTGGAGGCCCCTCCCCTCTTGCTTTATTAGCGTAATAATAATTAAACAAGGGTCAGGAAAGCTGGTTCAGATACCAGCAATGCAGGTGGGCTCTGATGGGCATGGGTGGCGCAAGGTAGAAACTTGCTCTTGAATTACATCATCAAGCTATCGCTCTTTCACCTCACTCTTGATCCATATCTCGCTTTTGTATAAGCTCTTGTATATAGGCGTCAATTTCTTCCTCCACCCAAGCCGACATCCTACCTCCTGGCTTGAGTGGCTTCGGGAGCCACCCCTTACTGATATATTTGTAGACCGTGGACTTTGCAAGGCCGGTGCGGTCCATGACGTCTTTGATGCGAATCAGTTTCATGCTCATGACGAACTCCTGTTTGTCCTTCATGAGATGAAGCTGCCGAGTATTTTTTAATTTAACCCCTAAACTTTTCACCATCTTACCCACTCATCCAAACCCCATCGATAATAGCAATCCTCCTTATCAGACATTTAAACTCTCCCAGTGCCTCCTCACTACCGTGCGACATTCGCTTCCCAGTCAAAGCGATACAAAGTTTTGTGGGGGAAAGTCCTTACAGCCTCTCAGCCAGCCAAAAGCGGTAGGTACGCTGAGGCAGCACAGCCTCTGGACAGGCACCTGCCAAGGTGTGATGGTTCTATAGTACCTTGGAAAGGTTGATGATCTTTCAATTTTGCCTCACTGATCGCCGAGGTAAGCCCAGATCTAGGGTCTTTCCCTTGCCTAATTTTCGTCGTCGCGTTACGTTGTGACGACACGTTGTGATGCATCAATGTTTCACTGCGTCGTGATGGGTCGTCGTAACCGCTTTCATTATGAGTTAATTTTTATTTAATCTTAATAACAAGGAAAGGGAAAATGACCGAACTTTATAAATGGTTAAAACCAAATGATATTGAGCAACTTTTGTGGGCTACTAATTACCTCCATGATAAAAACGTCTCGTACAACTCCAATCCACCCGACCCCTACAACTATCTAATAACACTTGACCAAGGCTCTTTTAACAACCCTGCCTATATCCTAGCCGTAAGATCCATGAAGGCTGCTTGGAGGCAGAGAAAACTGAGAAAAAAGAGACATGGAAAGACCGAATTCAGCTTGATAATAAGCAATGAAAAAAAGAAGAAACTAAACAACCTATCAAAGAAAAAAGGGAAGACTCAAAGCGAGACACTAGAAGAACTTATAGACGACGAAACCCAAAGGAATGAAGAACTGAGAAATGAAATAAAAAGGCAGAAAGATGTGTTTTCCCAAAGACTCGAAATAACGAGGGGAGCTCACAAACGTAAAGTTTTTGAAATTGAAATGTACACCAATATCCTCTTATATCTACTGGAGGAAAATTTGAAAAAAATGATCCAATACGAAATGGATGCCTTTAAGGCTAATCACTCTTCAATTCACGAACACATCGGGACTAAAGAATTTAAAGAAGAGAGGTTTATGTCTGAAAGCGAAACCATAAACAAGGCCTTAAAAAGAGTCCAATCCTGGACTCCAAAGACATTCCCATTGGACGTAGTAACAAAGTTAAATACGCAGCAATTAATTCACAAGGGGAAATAAAAGGGCGCTGGAAATCGAAAGGAAAAGACCTGCACCCTCGACATGCTTACAGCGTGTTGTTTAACTAAGAGAGGGCATCAGGGGGCTGGTCAGGAACCGAACGCAGCTATCGGACCTGACGCTCGGGTGACATGCTGAGTGTCGCCATGACGTTCAGGCTCGACAGTCTTGGCCTTGGCAGAGGCGGCGACGCAGCCGCCGATAGCCACGGGTGTGGCGCTTATTGCTTGGATTCAGGGTAGAAGGCTTCCAGTCCTCCTCCCCGGGCAGCGCCCTGACTGACCTGGCTGTGGCATGTAGCCGCTGCCTATCGGGGAGTACATTGGGGAGTACTGCCATGTTTTTGTCACCAACAAACCATTCAAGCCACTGATTTTGAAATGGAAAATATTGAAATACCATTTTAAGATCCAGAACATCGAGTGATGTCTACGCCTATCTACCACAACCCATAATGCACTGTTTTTCATCGATTATAAGCCAAGTGAAGGGTCCTGGATGATCGAACTCGGTCTTTACCAGTGGCCCCTTGAGGCGGTAGGCGCTGCCGGCGCTCTGCACGATGGCACATCTCGGCATGGTTCCGCGGCCCATGAAAAGCGCAATGCCAACGACACCCTCGGCACCGACGACGGCAGTCTCTGTCGAATCACCATCTTCCATGGCGGATAGTAACAATATGGTGGCATCCGTCGGGAAATAGGCATGGCCGATCGTCTATCCCGACTCGGCCAGCGAATCCCCTAGCTTCAGCTCGATCGGTCCGAGGTGAGGCGCCAGTATTAAAGCCAGAACCAGACACGGCCGATAGTAAAGGGATAACGCCAAGACATACCGCGGCGTCATGACGCCGACATCACCGAACAAGAAAGGTAACTGGCTATGACCTCTCCCCTTACCGATGCCACTTCGTCTCCTCAGGCCTCACCGTTTTCCTCTCTGACCGCCCACCAGCGGCTGGAGAGCATGTTGGGCAACCTGCCTCCACCGGGCGGAGTGGTGGCCCAAGGGGCGAGTGGGGCGGAGCCTATCAGCAAAGACGCTCTGGTCGAACCGACGCGGCGCATCAATGAGGTGTTACGCCCTTATGGCCTGGAATTCGAGTTGAGTGAAGAGACGTCGCGACTCATCACGCGCATCGTGGATCGCGACAACGGAGAGGTGATCCGACAGATCCCGGCAGAGGAGGTACTGAAGATTTCCGAGCGCATGGAAGAGCTACAGGGGCTGCTGATCCGGCTCGAAGCGTGATCACACCCCCCGTCGGAAGCCAGGCGCGCCCCTACGAGCCGGTAAATGTCCGGTGAATCATCGACGACGAGTACCGTCTGCGTCAGGTGTTCAGGTGACATGGCGTACCCGGGAGCAGGTATGCACCAGGCGCTCCAGCCGCTCTTCACGCTCGATGCCTAGGGCCCCATCAGCAGGGCCTCGTGGCCAAGCACTGGCTGATAGCGTGTGACCCCGCCATCAAGGCCGTCGACCTGCTCCCCCTGTCAGCGCCGGAAGGCTACTACCGGAATCCATGTTGCACTGCACAAATATTCCTGTTAGTGTGAACAACATCAGAGCGGGGATCTCCCGTTCGTTCAGAACCCGGAGGTTCTTCAGATGAGCAACTTCAACTTTGACACCAAGCAATTCGAGAGCATGATGTTCGGCCCGGCGCGTGCCTACGCTGCCCTGTCTGTCGACTTCACCGAGAAGCTGGTCAACGCTCAGCTCGACGCCGCCAAGGCCTACACCGACACCAACCTGTCGCAGCTGCGCAGCCTGATGGAAGTCAAGGATGCCGAAGGCCTGAAAAGCTACATGGAAGGCCAGCAGAAGGTCGCTCAGGAACTCACCGAGCGCCTGAAGACAGACACCGAGAAAGTCGTCTCCCTGCAGCAGGAGTTCGCCGCGGAAAGCCAGAAGCTGACCGAAGAGAATGTCCAGAAGGCCCAGGAAGGCATCAAGGAAAGCACCGAGACTGCTACCAAGGCTGTCAAGGAAGCGGCCCCCAAGGCTGCCAAGGCTTCCTGATACGCCTTCCGGCCGGCTAGTGCCGGTTTGAGGTAACACTGAAGGCCGCCGATCGATGATCAGCGGCCTTTTGTATGGGCGGCTGTCGGCAACAGGAAGGCATTTGTCATGCCTCAGGGGTAGAGGTAGAGGAGCACGTATCGATCAGGCTGATGTTGCCCGGCATTTTTGGAGTCCGATCTCAACCCAGTCCTTTCAGGAATTGCTGGCCCCAAAAAATGCATGCAGACTACTTATTTAGACGCGGCGCTTGTAGAGGCCTGGATGTCAAGATCCCCAAGGTGTCGGCATAGGTCGGGCACCCCAGCAGGAAACCCATGCCCACGCACTCGAAGCCGCAAACACAACGACCGGAATGGCTGATCGGCCTGGCCATCATGGCCGTCGTGGGGCTTGGCTATTTCGTCGGGGCCTGGCTGGGCGTGACCCAGACCATCTCGCCCGACGGCAATGCCATCATCTGGCCCCCCAATGCCGTGGCGCTGGCGGCACTGCTGCTGCTGCCCGTGCGGCGTTGGGCGTGGATCATCCCGGCGGTGATGGTCGCGGAGATCATCGCGGACATCCCCGTCTTTCCGCCGTGGGCGGCAGTATCCTTCGGCCTGATCAACCTGTTCGAAGCCTTCCTCGCGGCCTCGCTGATCCGCTGGTTAACCGGTCCCCGTTTCGATTTTGACAGCCTCGCCCGTGGCGGCTACTTCCTGCTGTTCGGCCCCTTGCTGGCGGCCGGGATCGCCGCGCTATTCGGCGCGGGAGTGTATTGCGGGCTGGCCGGAGAGGGGAGCGAGTATCTTGCCCATTGGCAGTTGTGGTGGTTCGGCGATGCCCTGGGGCTTGTGCTGCTGACGCCGCTCCTGGTCATCGTCACACGCCAGTATAGCGAAATGTTTCAGGCCTGGACCCGCAGGCGTCTGCTCGAAGCGGGTGCGCTGCTACTGCTGCTGGGCGTTATGGGCATGGTGCTCATGGCCACGGCTGCGGCGGAGGAGCCCGGTCACCCGCTGTCACTGGTGTTATTGCTGCTGCCGGTGCTGTGGGCAGCGGCGCGCTTTGGCGTGCTCGGCGCGGTGGCGCTGGTGGCGCTGGTGGCCGCCACCGCTATCGCCTGGACCGTGCATGAGTCCTGGCCGCTGCAGGACGAGGATCCGGAAGGCACCATCCTCGCCCTGCAGCAATTTCTCGCGGTCACGGCGACCGTGGGAATTGGCGTCGGCCTGCTGCTGGACGAGATCGGGACCCAGCGCATGCGGCTGCGCCTGTTCGAGCGCACGATGGAGTCCATCAACGACGCGGTCATCATCACCGATGCGCGGCGCCACGACGATCCCATCATCTGGGTCAACGACACCTTCGAAACCCTGTTCGGGTACTCGCGTGACGAGGCCATTGGCCGGAATTGCCGCTTCCTGCAGCACGGCGATGATCACCAGGAAGGCGTAAGGGAGGTTCGTGATGCCCTGCGCCGCCAGCAGCCGGTACGGACCCTGGTACGCAACTACCGCCGCGACGGCCAGCCGCTGTGGATCGAGCTGAGTCTGGCCCCGGTGAGCGATTCCCATGGTCGGGTTACCCACTTCGTGGGCGTGCAGCACGACCTGACGGAACTCAAGCGCGCGGAAGAAGAACTGGAACACCGCGTGGCCGAACGAACGCAAGCCCTGCAGGAGGCCAATGCCCGACTGACCCAGCAGGCCGCCACTGACTGGCTCACCGGCGCGGCCAATCGACGCCAGTTGATGAGACAGGCCAGGCGAGAACTCGCCCGGGCTCAGCGTAACGGCACGCCCCTGTCACTCCTGTGCCTGGATCTCGATCACTTCAAGACGGTCAACGACGTCCATGGACACCAGGTCGGTGACCAGGTGCTCAAGCAGGTGGCCTCGACAATGCAACAGAACCTGAGGCCCAGCGACCTGCTGGCCCGGGTGGGGGGCGAGGAATTCCAGGTCTTGCTGCCGGATGCCGACAATCAGCAGGCGGGCGAGATCGCCGAGCGCATTCGTTCGGCCCTTCATGACCTGGAGATCAAACTGAACGACAAGGTGCTGAAGATCACCGTCAGCGTGGGCTGCGCCCAGATGGGCCAGGACGGTAAGGACATAGATTCGCTCATGCGTGTCGGTGACCAGCGCCTCTACGAGGCCAAGGCGTTGGGACGAGATCGCGTGGTGACCGGGTGAGTATCTCAGTCTTCATCAGGTCTCTTGAGCCGTGGGGGTTTCTTCCAGGATGCGCAGTACGGCATTCTCCGAGGCCTCGCCCTGACGGGCACGCTGGAACGGCCAGCCCGGAGGCCTTCTAAGCCCAGCTGATCGCTTAGGTCGGTGTCCACCAATGCTGGGCAAGATCATTCCCGAGATAGCGTCACGAGGATGTATCGAATTTCCGCGTGTTTGAGTTATACACCAGGGTTCGGTTACGCCCCTCGGACTTGGCTTCGTAGAGTGCCATGTCGGCCCTCTTGAACAGTTCCTGGTAGGTAAGGCCTGAATCGCCCGAGCTCAGGCTGATGCCGATGCTGATCGTCAAGGGATCGCCGGCCATTGGCACCTGACCTGCGAGCTCATGCAGCCGCTGGGCTGCCTGAACAGCCTCTTGCTCGTTCAGCCCGCTTGCCATGAAGACAAACTCCTCGCCACCCACGCGTGCGATGATGTCGGCTTCCCGCCCTTGTCCACGGAACAGGCAGCCCAGCGCCTCCAGTATTCGATCACCTTCGGCATGTCCCCGAGTGTCATTGATCTCCTTGAAGTGATCGATATCCAGCATCAGCACGGCAACCGAGACATCGGTTCGCCTTGACTGTGCCAGGATCAGATCGGCCCGCCGCCTGAGCTCCCGGCGGTTGAGCAGGCCCGTCAGTTCATCCCGGCGGGTGAGTTCCTCCAGCATGGCGGATTTCTCTTCCAGCCGGCTTCTGGTACTGATGAGCTCCTGATCGAGCCTGTTGCGCTGGGTTGCCTTGAACAGGCTCCAGTAGATCAGCTGTTCTCCGGAGGCTTCCAGAACGGTGTTGACAATGACGGGGACCCTTTCCCCGGATGGCGTGCGAATATCGAGAAGGATCTCGTCGCAGCGTCCCTCATGGAGCAGCATCGGCAGCATGAAGCTATCGAAGAAGATCCCCGAGGCGCGGGTCAACAGCGTTACCAACGGCTGATGAAGCAAGCCTTGAAGGGGAATGCCCAGAACCTCCTCGAAATAGCGGTTGGCGGAGATGATGGTAAGACTGCCTGCCTCGCCCATACCCGGGGTGATCATGCATCCGCAGGGGAAGAGGTCCAGAGAGGGCTCTTTCATCAGGATGCCTTCTCGGGCAGCCACTCCTGAAGGTTCGCCAGCACGGCCTGTGGATGCGACATGTGCGGGCAGTGGCCTTCTGCATCGATGATGCGAAGTTCGCTATCCGGTAGCCTGTCATGCATGTATCTGCCGACATGGGGAGCGGCCAGCGTGTCCTTGCTGCTCTGCAGGAGCATCACTGGATGACGTGCTCTGGGCAGAATATGCCGATAGTCTGAAAAGAAGGTTGCCTTGGCAAAGGTCTTGGCCACGAGAGGGTCGGTCGAACAGAAGCTTTCTGTCAGCTCTTTCACCTGGACATCGTCGTTGGAAGTGCCCATGACAAGCGGGGCAAGCGTACTCGCCCAGCCAATGTAGTTCTTGTCCATCAAGTCGATAAGATCCTTTAAATCCTGATATTCGAATCCACCGTAATAATCGGGTGGCATATTCAGGAAACAGGGAGAGGGCGACAGCATGATCAACCGGGAGAACCGCTCGGGGGCCTGGATCGCGGCCAG
This sequence comes from Halomonas daqiaonensis, assembly GCF_900109725.1. GTDB lineage: Bacteria > Pseudomonadota > Gammaproteobacteria > Pseudomonadales > Halomonadaceae > Halomonas > Halomonas daqiaonensis. The sequence goes on along the minus strand of NZ_FOBC01000008.1, from coordinate 128,963 downwards.
CAGGGAAATGATACCGCTCACCGAGTGACCGATCAGCGTCACTTCATCAAGCTCAAGCGCCTCGGTGACGTCCAGGATATCCTGTGCATACCCTTCCAGGGAGTCGTAGCGCTCAGGGTCGAAGGCCGAAAGATCGGATTTCCCCATGCCGACGTAGTCCAGGAGCACCAGCCGGTAATCATCACCAAGGGCAGGAACGAGAAATCGCCACATGTTCTGATCGCAGCCGAAACCGTGAAGCAGCATCAGCGTTTTCGAGCCGCTTCCCGTTAAGGTCACGTTGTTGCGCCGGAGTATGCTTTGCCGCCCCATTTATAAGTCTTTCCTTATGTTGAATTCGCGCTTCTTCTAATGATTGCCCTGACGATACCGCGCGTCACAGTAGCTAGCCAGGCAGCAGAGGACCAGATTGGCGGGTGGGGAATAGCCAGCCTCGGCAGGCCGTGCATCCTCCATGACAAGACGCCCAGTCATGAAACACCAGTAGAACACCTTCTCGCAGACGCCGCGAGATGATCTCAAGCCAGCTCCTTGCATTCACCTTCTGCCAGCCATTCAGCCCCCCTGCTATCTGTGCAATACTTGCCGCCTTTCTACAGCCGCCAAGCCTTTACGCAACCGGTAAGCACTGTTGTCGAAACCGTCGTTGAAAACAGGGATCCATGCCATGCCCCAAGGTACGCTCTTCATCGTTTCCGCCCCTTCTGGCGCCGGCAAGACCAGCCTGGTGCGCGAGCTGGTCGAGAGTCTCGACGGCATCCAGGTATCGGTCTCTCACACCACCCGGGAGCGCCGCGAGGGCGAGGTGGACGGCGTCAACTACCACTTCGTGGACGTACCCACCTTCGAGGCGATGATCGAGCACGGGGACTTCTTCGAATATGCCCGGGTCTTCGACAACTATTATGGCACTTCGCGCCACGCCGTGGAGGCGATGCTCGCCGCCGGCCAGGACGTGATCCTCGAGATCGACTGGCAGGGTGCCCGACAGGTTCGCCAGCAGCTGCCGGATGCGGTCTCGGTGTTCATCCTGCCCCCCTCTCGGGAAGAGCTTGAGCACCGGCTCGCCAGCCGCGGCACCGACGAGCACGCGGTAATCGCCCGGCGCATGCGCGACGCTGTGGACGAGATGTTCCATCATGACGAGTACGATTACCTGGTGATCAACGACGACTTCACTACCGCGCTGCGCGAGCTGCAATCGCTGGTCATCGCCCGTCGCCTGACCCGCGAGCGGGTGAGCGAACACCATGCCCCGCTGCTCACGGCGCTATTGTCTGGATCTTGACTCCGGCCACGGCGCTTGTCCGGACCCTGCCGCGGCGCTTGTCACAGGAAGCGGGCGTCGAGTAATCTATCAGGTCTACCCATTGGTGGAATTCCCGGGGCGTTCCCACGTCGGCCGGGGTTTTGCCCGTCAGCATTATTCAGGAAGGCATCCATGGCACGTGTCACCGTCGAAGATTGTCTGGAAAACGTCGAAAACCGCTTCAAGCTGGTAATGATCTCCACTCACCGTGCTCGCCAGCTGGCCCGCGGCTCCCGCGACGCCCTCTTGCCCTGGGAGAACGACAAGCCCACCGTAATGGCCCTGCGTGAGATCGCCGATGGACTGGTCGACGCCAGCGTGCTCGACGAGCCCGTCGAGGCGGCGCCGGTGCGCGTGCGGACTGAATTCGAGCCGGGCAGCCACGTCGAGGAGTGATCCTGCCCCTTCCGGCGCAGGAGCGCTTTCCTTCAGGGCCATCACGCAGCATTCAGGGCGCGCCGCATGTTCACCATCGATGACCTGGCCGACCGACTCGGCGGCTACCTTCCCCAGGACGAGATCCAACAGGTCAAGCGCGCCTTCTACTATGCCGAGCAGGCCCACGATGGCCAGCGTCGCCGTTCCGGCGAGCCCTATGTCACGCACCCCCTGGCGGTAGCCAACATCCTGGCCAACATGCACATGGACCATCAGAGCCTGATGGCCGCCATGCTGCATGACGTGATCGAGGATACCGGTGTCTCCAAGGCGGCCCTGGGCGAGCAGTTCGGCAAGCCCGTCGCCGAGCTGGTCGACGGCGTTTCCAAGCTGACCCAGATCACCTTCGAGGACAAGGCGGTCGCCCAGGCGGAGAACTTCCAGAAGATGGTGCTGGCGATGTCGCGCGACATCCGGGTGATCATCGTCAAGCTCGCCGACCGTCTGCACAACATGCGCACCCTGGGCCCACTGCGCCCCGAGAAGAAGCGCCGCATCGCCCGCGAGACCCTGGAGATCTACGCCCGAATCGCCAGCCGGCTGGGCATCAATACCATTCGCGTCGAACTCGAGGACCTCTCCTTCCAGGCGCTCTACCCGATGCGCGCGGAGCGCATCAAGCGTGCCGTTTCCAGCGCCCGGGGCCATCGCCGCTCGACGATCCGCCAGTTGCAGACAAGCCTGCAGCAGAGCCTCGATGACGAAGGTCTGCCTGGCACGGTGATCGGCCGCCAGAAGCACCTGCTGTCGATCTACCGCAAGATGCGCGACCAGCGGAAGTCCTTCGCCGAGATCATGGACGTGTTCGGCTTTCGCATCCTCACCGATGACGTCGACAGCTGCTACCGCATCCTTGGCGTGGTGCATAACCTCTACAAGCCGGTACCGGGTCGCTTCAAGGACTACATCGCCATCCCCAAGGCCAATGGTTACCAGAGCCTGCACACCACTCTCTTCGGCCGTGGCGGCATGCCCATCGAGGTACAGATCCGCACCCGCGAGATGGAGGCGCTCGCAAACAACGGCATCGCCGCCCACTGGCTCTACAAGGCCGGCCAGACCGATCACCCCATCGCTCAGGGCAGCCATGCCCGGGCCCGGGCATGGGTCAAGGGCCTGCTGGAGATGCAGCGCAACGCCGGGGATTCACTGGAGTTCATCGAGCACCTAAAGAACGACCTCTTCCCCGACGATATCTACGTGTTCACGCCCAAGGGCGACATCATGGAGCTGCCCCAGGGCGCCACGGTGATCGACTTCGCCTACAGCGTGCATACCGACATCGGCAACAACTGCATCGCCTGTCGCATCGACCGCCACCTGGCCCCGCTCTCCACCCGCCTCGAGAGTGGACAGACGCTGGAGATCATTACCGCCCCGGGGGCCAGGCCCAACCTGGCCTGGCTCAACTTCGTGATCACCGCCAAGGCTCGTTCAGCCATCCGCCACGCATTGAAGCACCAGCAGCACACCGAGGCGGTGCAGCTCGGCCGACGCCTGCTCAACAAGGCCCTGGCCCCGTTCGAGACCAGCCTGGAGGAACTGCCGGAGGGCCTGCTCGATAGCCTGCTCAAGGAGTATTCGCTGAAGGAGGAGGAAAGCCTGCTGGAATCCATCGGACTGGGAACCCGGCTCGCCCATGTGGTGGCCCGACGGCTGGTCGACCTGCAGCAAGGCGAGACGGGTGAGCCCTCGGTCCATCAGCCGCGCGCCCAGGGACCGATCGTGATCAGTGGTGCCGAGGGCATGGTGATCAAGTTCGCCCGCTGCTGCCACCCACTGCCCGGTGATCCGGTGGTAGGCCATCTGTCGGTGGGCAAGGGTATCGTGGTGCACCGCACGGAATGCCGAAATCTCGCCGAACTCAAGAACGACCCGGACAAGCTGTTCGCCCTGGAGTGGTCCGACGATATCGACGAGGACTTTCCCGCCGCTCTGCGTCTGGAGGTGGAGAGTCGCCGCGGACTGGTGGCAGAGCTCGCCGCCCTGGTCACCGACGCCGACGCCAATATCGAGCACATCGGCATCGAGGAGCGCGACGCGCGACTGTCGATCGTCAACCTTATCCTCTCGGTACGCGACCGTGTACACCTGGCCCGCATCATCAAGCGCCTGCGCAATCTCGCCCATGTAGGTCGCATCACCCGCCTCGGCAACTGAGCCCATTCCGCCCGCTCGCCGCCGCAGGCGGCCGGCGGGCTGCTTTTCCATTTCGAAACGCTGGACCCCAAGGAGAATCACCATGAGCAACAAGGCCGTGATCAATACCGACCAGGCACCCGCCGCTATCGGTCCTTACTCCCAGGCCATCAAGGCCGGCAACACCATCTACCTTTCCGGTCAGATCCCCCTGGACCCGGCTACCATGGAACTCGCCTCCGACGACTTCGAGGCCCAGGCACGCCAGGTCTTCACCAACCTCAGGACCGTCTGCGAGGAGGCCGCCGGTACCCTGCAGGACGTGGTCAAGTTGAACCTCTATCTGGTCGAGCTGGAGAACTTCGCCGTGGTCAACAAGGTGATGGAGGAGTTCTTCGAGAAGCCCTATCCGGCGCGTGCCGCCGTGGGCGTCAAGGCGCTGCCCAAGGGGGCGCAGTTCGAGGCAGAGGGGATTATGGTCATCGGCGACTAGAAGAAAAGGCGGATTCGCTACTGCGCTCGAGATCCTGGCCGCCGGCGGTGCCGGTGCGCCGGCCCGGTCGTCTCCTCATGTAGCAGGCTACACTCCGGGAGCTGCGCTCCGGCGGCGACCAGCCTCTCTTCGCTCGTGACGCGACTCCATCCTTTTCTAAATTTCAGGATGAGCTTTTTGCGTTTATTTCTGGCGCTGGAACCACCCGAGACGCTGCGTCAGCGGCTGGGGGAACTGGCCGAACTCGCCCAGGCACGCTGCGGCGGGCGTCGCATGCCCGACGAGAGCCTGCACCTGACGCTGGCCTTCCTCGGCGAGGTGGCCGACGCGCGGGCGGCCGAGCTGGTCCAGTGGGTTGGTGCCATGGCGATATCACATGGCGAGTGGCGGGTCGACGCCTGGGGAACCTTCCGTCGCCCCGGCATCGTCTGGGTCGGCGGCCAGTCGCCGGCGTTGGAACGGCTCCAGGCATCACTGTGGGATGGGCTGGCTTCGTTCGGTTTCAATGACAGGCCGGGGCATTTCGTGCCCCACGTCACCCTGCTGCGACGCGCCCGCCGACTGGAGACGCAAGACCTGCCCACGATCGACATGGCCTGGCCCTATCGGCAACTCTCGCTGGTGCGCTCCTTCACCGAGAATGACGGGGCCCACTACGAGACCCTCGCTCGTTCGACGGGAACCTGATCAGGGCTTTCCGGCGATCAGGCCTTTTCGGGCAGGAAGCACCCTTCCTTCAATACCTGGGCATAGCCCTCGCGGAAGCTGGGATAGCGGAAGCGATAGCCGCTCTCGATCAGCCGGGTGTTGTCGCAGCGCTTGCTGGCGCGGCGGCGCAGCGGTGACTGGATGGTTTCGGTAGCCTCGACCTTGAGCTGTGTCGCCAGCCAGGCCATCACCTCGTTGAGGGGTGCCGGTTCGCAGTCGCTGGCGAGGTAGAGTGACTCGAGGGGTTCCCCGGACAGTTGCCGGCCAATCAGATGAGCCAGCACCCCGGCGCAGTCGTCGCGGTGGATGCGGTTGGAGTACATGACGGGACTCGACGGGGCGATGCGTCCCTCGCTGACCTGGTGGATCAGGCGGTCGCGGCCGGGGCCATAGATCCCCGAAAAGCGCACCACGGTCCCCGCCAGGTCGTGGTCAATCAGCACCTGCTCGGCTTCGCGCATCAACAGGCCCGAGAAACCCGCGGGCTCGGTGGGGCTGGTCTCGTCGACCACCTCGCCATCGCGTTGGGCGTAGACGCTGGTCGAGGAAACGAAGAACACCCTTCCAGGCACCGCATCACGGCCAGCGAACTCGCCCAGCACGGCGGTCAGCCCATCGAGATAGGCGGCGCGATAGGCCGCCTCGTCGAAGCGATCGGCGCTGACCACGTAGACCAGGGTATCGGCATCCGGCAGTCCGACCAGGGTGGCCGGGTCATTCAAGTCGACCGCGACAGCCTCCAGCCCGCTGCCTTCCAGCGCGCGCGGGTTGCGTCTTGCCCCGATCACTCGGTGCCCCGCCTCGTGCAGCTCGCGCCCCAGTGCCATGCCGATGTCGCCACAACCCAGAATCAGTGTCGTCGTCTTCACCTTTTCCCCTCCCCCTGATAAAAAGTCCCTATTGGCATTATCTGTCCCTATGTATAAGGCGAGATCACTGGGACCTTCACCCGTTTCGGAAGAGGTAGCCTGCCGGCACCACCATGACTCTAACAGAACTCCGCTACATCGTGACACTGGCCCAGGAGCGCCATTTCGGGCGCGCGGCGGAGCGCTGCTTCGTCTCCCAGCCGACCCTGTCGGTGGCCGTCAAGAAGCTTGAGGAAGAGCTCGGCGTGGCACTGTTCGAACGCTCGAAATCCACGGTACAGGTCACCCCGCTGGGCGAGAGGGTCGTCGAGCAGGCCCAGCGCGTACTGGAGCAGAGCAGCGTCATCAAGGAACTCGCTACAGCCGGCCGCGACCAGCTGGCGAGCCCGCTGCGCATCGGCGCCATCTATACCATCGGCCCCTACCTTTTCCCCCACCTGATCCCGGAACTCTCCCGGCGTGCCCCGCAGATGCCGCTCTACATCGAGGAGGGTTTCACCGGCAACCTGCGCCGCAAGCTGCGCAGCGGTGAGCTGGACGCCATCATCATCGCGCTGCCCTTTACCGAGACCGACGTGGTTACCAAGCCACTCTACGAGGAGGCCTTCGAGGTGCTGCTGCCGGCCGACCACCGCTGGGCCTCCCGGGGGAGCATCGACAAGGAGGACCTGCTGGAGGAGCGCCTGCTGCTACTCGGCGAGGGGCACTGCTTCCGCGACCAGATCCTCGAAGCCTGTCCGGCAATAACCCACCAGCTCAATAGCCCAAGCAATACCCTCACCGCCGAAGGCGGCTCGCTGGAGACCATCCGCCACATGGTGGCCTCCAGGCTCGGCATCACCGTGTTGCCCCACTCGGCGATCGGCACCGGCCATTACGAGAGCGGTATGTTGATCAGCCGTCCCTTCACCGCTCCGGCACCCTCACGGACCGTGGCTATCGCCTGGCGCGCCAGCTTCCCGCGGCCCCGGGCCATCGATGCCGTCACCGACGCCATCGCGCGCTGCCGCCAGGCAGAGCTTGAACCGACATGAGCGAGCTCGACGCGCCCGTCACGGAGCTCAAGGGCGTCGGCGAGGCGCTGGCGCTCAAGCTGGCCCGGCTGGGCATCGAGCGCGTCAGCGACCTGCTGTTCCACCTGCCGCTGCGCTATCAGGATCGCACCCGCATCACCCCCATCGCCACCCTGCGCGCCGGCCATGAGGCCGTGGTGGAGGGCGAGGTGGTGGCCGGTGAGGTGGTGAGCGGCCGGCGACGCAGCCTGCTGGTTCGCCTGCGCGACGGATCGGGGATCCTCAGCCTGCGCTTCTTCCACTTCTCTCCAGCGCAGCAGCAACAGTTCCAGCCCGGGGTGCGGGTGCGCGCCTTCGGCGAGGCCCGTGCCGGCGCCACCGGCCTGGAGCTCTATCACCCGGAGTACCGTCTGCTGGCCAGCGGTGAGGCGCCGGTGGAAGACCACCTGACGCCCATCTACCCGGCGACCGAGGGCCTCCACCAGACCCGATTTCGGGCACTGATCGACCAGGCCCTGGCGCGTCTGGATGCCGCACCGGACGCCCTTCCCGACGGCATCCCCACATCCCTGCGCCAGCGCTTCGACCTGCCCGAACTTCACCACTGCCTGGATACCCTGCACCGGCCGCCACCGGAGGCCGACGCGGAGCAGCTGGCGGCCGGCCGGCACCCGGCACGGCGCCGCCTGGCCTTGGAGGAGCTGCTCGCCCACCGGCTGAGTCTGCAGGAGGTGCGCCAGCGCATCCAAGAGGACGGAGCCCCGACCCTGCCGGGTGGGCGCAGCCTGCAGGCCCGCTTCCTGACCCAGCTTCCCTTCTCGCTGACCGGCGCCCAGCGCCGGGTGCTCGACGAGATCGCTGCCGACCTGGCGCGTCAGGTGCCCATGCTGCGCCTGGTACAGGGCGACGTGGGCTCGGGCAAGACGGTGGTCGCAGCCATGGCAGCGCTCTCGGCCATCGCCGCCGACTGCCAGGCGGCGATGATGGCCCCCACCGAGATCCTCGCCGAGCAGCACTACCGGACCTTCAGCGCCTGGTTCGAGCCATTGGGCATCGAGGTGGCCTGGCTGTCCGGCAAGCTCAAGGGCAAGGCGCGCCTGGACACCAAGGCGGCCATCCAGGACGGCCGGGCGCGCATGGTGGTGGGGACCCACGCGCTCTTCCAGGGCGACGTGCACTTCCAGCGCCTGGGCCTGGCGATCATCGACGAGCAGCACCGCTTCGGCGTCCACCAGCGCCTGGCGCTGCGCGAAAAGGGCGAGGCCGGCGGCCTGACGCCCCACCAGCTGGTGATGACCGCCACCCCGATCCCGCGCACCCTGGCGATGAGCGCCTATGCCGATCTGGACGTCTCAGTGATCGACGAGTTGCCGCCGGGCCGAACCCCGGTGAAGACGGTAGTGATGCCCGACGAGCGGCGCCCCGAGGTGATGGCACGCATCCGCCATGCCTGCGCCGAGGGACGCCAGGCGTACTGGGTCTGCACCCTGATCGAGGAGTCCGAGGCGCTGCAGTGCCAGGCCGCCGAGGCGACCCGCGACGAACTCGTCGAGACCCTGCCGGAGTTGACCATCGGCCTGGTCCACGGGCGTATGAAGGCCAGCGAGAAGGCTACAGTGATGGCGGACTTCAAGGCCGGTGAGCTGGACTTGCTGGTGGCCACCACGGTGATCGAGGTGGGTGTCGACGTGCCCAATGCCAGCCTGATGATCATCGAGAACCCGGAGCGCCTGGGCCTCTCCCAGCTCCATCAGCTGCGCGGCCGGGTGGGACGCGGCGCCATCGAGAGCTTCTGCGTGCTGCTCTATCATCCGCCTCTGTCGGCACACTCCCGGGAGCGCCTGGCGGTGATGCGCGAGACCACCGACGGCTTTCGCATCGCCGAGAAGGACCTGGAGATCCGTGGCCCCGGGGAGGTCCTGGGGACCCGTCAGACGGGACTCGCGCAGATGAAGATCGCCGACCTGGAGCGCGACGCCGACCTACTGGATCGCATCGCGCCCCTGGCCGAGGCGCTGATCGACGAGCATCCCCAAGCCAGCCGCCCGCTGATCCGCCGCTGGCTGGGAGAGCAAGCAGGACGCTATGGGCAGGTATGACAGCGGCCAAGCGGCCAAGCGGCCAAGCGGCCAAGCGGCCAAGCAGAGGATCAGGGTAGGGAGTAAACGGTCAGGGGTTTCCTTGGCGCTCGGCGCTTTCAGCTCGGTGCTTACAGGTGCTTGAGAAGCCGCTGCAACTTCTGCAGGTCGCCGGAGTCACCGACCAGGCGAACGGTGCCTGCCATCATGCCGTCGAGAAAGGCCTGCTGGGTGGGTTTCTTGAGGACCTTGATGGCCGTGGCCTGATCCTCGAAGCGCAGCTCCAGGTCGAGGTCCACCGGCAGGCCCGAGCCGGTAAGGATGCCGAGGGGCGACATGCGGTAATGACGGGCGATGGAGAGGTCTTCGGTGGCAATGCCCCAGTCGAGGCCACGCATCTCGCCGAGTAGTTCGCGGAACCGCGCCTTGCGGCGCAGGGCACGCTTGAGCATCAGCCCGAGCAGCCACAGCATCAGTCGCAGCTTCATATCGGCTCCACCACCAGTCAATACCGCAATGCCTTACTTCGCGACGGCGTCCTTGAGGCCCTTGCCCGCCTTGAAGGCGACGGTCTTGCTGGCCGGAATGGTCAGCGGCTGACCGGTCTGAGGGTTCTTGCCGGTGCGTGCGGCTCGCTCCCGCACGCTGAAGGTACCGAAGCCGATCAGAGTGACGTCCTGACCCTGGGAAACGCTACCGGTGATCTCGTCGAGGATGACGTTGAGCACCTGGCTCGCCTTGTCCTTGGAAAGATCGGCACGCTCGGCAATCGCCGCGGCGAGTTCTGGCTTGCGCATACAGCCCTCCTGAAATTGACATCATCATGCCGGCGATCACCACCGGCAATGTTGTTATGGCACATGACCTGTCAGTGCATCACGCGCACGCCGACTCGCTCGATCCCGGCTCGCTGTCCGTGGCAGGCCCCGTCGTTGACGAGACTAGCCTAGCAACGGCGGCGCGGCTCGCGCCAGTTCGACTTTCCGACGGACGCAGTGTCCTGTCAACGCAAATCCGATCAAACGTCCGTCCGCCGCCTCGGCCAGGGCGGTCAGGTCACTGCCCTCTCCCTCGAGGCGCCAGCGTGCCGGAGGATGAACCGGCGGGAGGGCCACCACCGGCAACAGAGGCGTCTTGACCAGCACCGGCCAAGGGCCATAGGTCACCGCGGTAGGGGTGCCGGTCAGGGTCCGGGCCAGGGCCTTGGCACTGGCCAGCAGCGGCTGCACGTACATGGCATTGACGCCCTCGACACAGGCCGCATCGCCCAGGGCATGGATGCCCGGTGCCGAGGTCGCCAGGTATCGGTCGGTGTGGATGCCCGCTTCGCTGACCGCGATCCCGGCCGAGTCGGCCAGGGTGGTGCGTGGCCGCAGCCCCGTGGCCACCAGTACCAGGTCGGCCGACAGCGAGGTTCCATCGTCCAGTTCCAGGCCGACAGAGGCGCCGTCGGCCCTCAAGTCCAACAGCTGGCGTCCGGTATGCAGCACCATGCCTGCCTCCCGGAAGGTCTCGCCCAGGGCACGGCCCAGCGGTTCCGGCACCAGGCGCGGCAGAGGGGTGGATTCCGGGGCCACCAGCTCGACGGCGTGGCCGCCGGCGGCGAGGTCGTTGGCGAACTCGCAGCCCACCAGGCCGATGCCGATGATCACCACGCGCGCCGGCCGGCCCAGCGTCTCCAGGGCCGCGTGAAAGGCGCGATAATCATCCAGGTCATTGATGCTGAACACCCGGTCGGCTACCGCGTCGGGCACACGGAAGGGCCGCACCGGCGCGGCACCGGTGGCCAACACCAGCTCGCTCCAGGGCAGTGTCTCGGTGCCGAGGGTCAGGGTTCGCCCTACCGGGTCGATGGCCTCCACCCGGGTGTGGGTGCGCACCACGGCACCGAGGTCGTCGGCGACCTCCAGAGCCGAGCGCGCCGCCAGTCGCCGGGGCGGGAGGCGCTTGGCAAATCCGGTGGTGAGCAGTGGCTTAGAGTAGTCATCGCCACTGTCGCCGGTGATCAGCGTTACCGGTCGTGCCGGATCCAGGGCACGCAGCTTACGCAGCAGGCCGAGGCCTGCCATGCCGGAGCCGATGATGGTCAGGGGTGCACTCATAGGCCTCATCGATCGGGGTAAGGGTAATGGGGCAGCATGGTACACTAGCCGCCCTCGAAGTCGACGCGGAGAGTGACGGTGAGCAACGGCCCGGCAAGCGACCCCCGCTGGCGCCCCCTGGCGGCGGCACGACCAGCCATGAGCGCTGCCTGGTGGCAATGGATTGCCTCCCGCGACTCCCTCACCTCCCGGCTGGCCAGCGCTGGCGGCCAGCAGGCTTTCCGGGTTCGCCTGCTGGACCAACGCCTCGGGCGGCCGCGTCGCGACGAGGCACTGGCCCTGGGTCTGCCGCTTGCCCGCCATGCCTGGCTGCGCGAGGTAGCGCTGTGCCTGGACGAGCGCCCTTGGGTGGTGGCTCGCTCGGTGGTGCCCCTGGAGGGACTGCACGGTCAGCGGCTCGATCGCTTAGGCGAGCGCTCGCTGGGCAGCTGGCTGTTCCGTCAGCCGGACCTGGAGCGCGGCCCCCTTGAGGTCACCGCTGACCCGGCCCCTTTCCACACCGCGTCGGGTCCCTGGGCGCGCCGCTCGCTGTTCCGCCACCGGCGCTTCGCTGTGCTGGTCCAGGAGTTCTTCCTCGATGGCATGGCGAGTGACCTCAGGCTGCCTTCGCGCTAGGCTCTCGTGCAGCCAAACTGGATATCATGAGGACGAGATGGACCGATCCCTGATGCACCCCAAGGGCCTGGCCCGGGTGCCCGACTTCCTGCACCTGACCCGTCTCGACCGCCCCATCGGTACCTGGCTGCTGATGTGGCCCACCCTCTGGGCCCTGTGGGTCGCCGCTGAGGGGATCCCCGGCCGCAAGGTGCTGCTGATCTTCGTCGCCGGAGTCTATCTGATGCGCGCCGCAGGGTGCGTGGTCAACGACTACGCCGACCGCCACTTTGACGGCCACGTCAAGCGCACGAAAAACCGCCCCCTGGCCACCGGCCGGATCAGCGAAGGAGAGGCCCAGGCATTGTTCCTGATGCTGGTGATGGCCGCCTTCGTGCTGGTCTGGTTCACCAATCTCTTCACGGTGATGCTCTCGGTGGTGGGGGTGATCCTGGCCTTCGTCTACCCCTTCATGAAGCGCTACACCCATCTGCCCCAGGCCTTCCTCGGTGCAGCCTTCTCCTGGGCGATTCCCATGGCCTTCGGCGCCGTGCTGGGGGCGCTGCCACCGGTCGCCTGGCTGCTGTTCGCCGCCAACGTGGCCTGGACGGTCGCCTACGACACCGAGTACGCCATGGTCGACCGTGACGACGACCTGAAGATCGGCATCAAGTCCACCGCCGTGCTGTTCGGCCACGCCGATCGGCTGATGATCGGCCTGTTACAGGGCCTGACCCTGGGGCTGCTGGCCTGGGCCGGATGGCTTCTCGCGCTGGGGGGCTTCTTCTGGCTGGGGCTGGCCGCCATGGCGGCGACCTTCGTGCACCAGCAGTTCCTGATCCGCGAGCGCGAACGCGACCGCTGCTTCCAGGCCTTTATCAATAATCACTGGTCGGGCCTGCTAGTCTTCGCCGGGATCGCGCTCTCCCTGTGGCCGACGGTGAACGGTGGCTGAGCGAGCGACAGGCCGGAGCTGTCACGCTATTGTCATCATGACGTGCTGTCATCGTCATCGATCCGTCATTGACCACGAGGCTCCGGGATGACCGCCAAGACCGTACTGATCGTCGATGATGAGGCGCCGATCCGCGAGATGATCGCGGTGGCGCTGGAGATGGCCGACTATCGCGTGCTCGAGGCCGACAATGCCCAGGACGCCCACGCCATGGTGGTCGACCACCAGCCCGATCTGGTGTTGCTCGACTGGATGATGCCCGGGACCAGCGGCCTCGAGCTGGCACGTCGCCTGAAGCGTGAGGAGGCCACCGCCGAGCTGCCGATCATCATGCTCACCGCCAAGGGCGAGGAGGACAACAAGATTCAGGGGCTCGAGGCGGGCGCCGACGACTACATCACCAAGCCCTTCTCGCCAAGGGAGCTGGTAGCACGCCTCAAGGCGGTGCTGCGCCGTACCACGCCGCGGGGCGTCGAGGACCCGGTGGAGGTCGCCGGGCTGCTGCTCGACCCGGTCAGCCACCGGGTCAGCATCGATGGCCGTTCGCTGGAGATGGGCCCCACCGAGTACCGTCTGCTGCAGTTCTTCATGACTCACCAGGAACGCGCCTATACTCGCGGGCAGCTGCTCGATCATGTGTGGGGCGGCAATGTCTATGTCGAGGAGCGTACCGTGGATGTGCATATCCGCCGCCTGCGCAAGGCGCTGGGCGAGCCCCATCACCAGCTGATCCAGACCGTGCGTGGCACCGGCTACCGGTTCTCCGCCAAGGGCTGACGTGGGGCGACTCTGGCGACGCGAGTTCTGGCGCCTGGCTATTCTGGCCGGCGCCGGGGGGCTGGTCGGCTGGCCCTTTTCCGCCCTTATGGTCGGCATCGCCGCCGGCCTGCTGCTCTGCCTGGTCTTCCATCTGCGCCAGCTGCATGCCCTCTACCAGTGGCTCACGCTACGCCCCCAGGAGGAGCCTCCCGCCGCCAGCGGCCTGTGGGGCGAGCTTTTCGACCGCCTCTACCGCTACCAGAAGAGCCAGCAGCTGACCCAGCAGCGGCTACGGGCCACGCTGCAGCGCATCCAGGAGTCCTCCGAGGCGATGCGCGACAGTGTGGTGATGCTCGACCGCCACGGCGACCTGGAGTGGTGGAACAGCGCTGCCGAACGGATGCTCGGTTTCAAGCCCCAACTCGACCGCGGCCAGCACATCACCAACCTGCTGCGTGACCCGCGCTTCGTCGACTACTTCCATGGCCGCGACTATCGTGAGCCACTGACCCTGCCCTCGCCCATCGACGAGTCGCTGATCCTGCAGTTCCAGATCACCCTCTATGGCGACGACGAACGCCTGGTGATGGCCCGGGACATCACCCGGCTGCACCGCCTGGAGCAGATGCGCCGCGACTTCGTGGCCAACGTTTCCCACGAGCTGAGGACCCCGCTGACCGTACTGGCCGGCTACCTGGAGACCTATACGGAGATGGCCGGCCAGTTGCCACCGCGGATGGGCCGGGGCCTGTCGCAGATGAAGGCCCAGACCGACCGGATGCAGAACCTGGTCAACGACCTGCTGTTGCTGTCACGGCTGGAGATCGACCAGGGCGGGCGCGATGATGCCCCGATGGCAATGGGCGAGCTGCTCGAGGCCGTACAGAACGACGCCAAGGCGCTCTCCGACGGGCGCCAGTCGATCAGGGTAGAGGTCGAGGAGTCACGCGCGCTGATCGGCAGCGAACAGGAGATCCGCAGTGCGCTCTCCAACCTGGCCTTCAATGCCGTGCGCTATGCCGGGGATCGGCGCCATATCGTGCTGCGCTGGCGCCCTCACGGCGAGGGCGCCAGCCTGGAGGTGGAGGACGATGGCGAAGGCATCGACCCGGTTCATCTGCCGCGCCTCACCGAACGCTTCTACCGGGTCGACAAGGGCCGCAGCACCGCCACCGGCGGCACCGGCCTGGGCCTGGCCATCGTCAAGCACGTGCTACTGCGCCACGATGCCCGCCTGGCGATCGACTCCCGCCCCGGCCGCGGTGCCACCTTCCGCTGCCTGTTCCCCGCCGAGCGTCTGCGCGACACGACCGACAACGCTCAGCGCGCCTGAGGCGGTCCGCCGAGTGCCTTGTCGGTCTCGATGCCGCGGTAATGGCGCTCCCACATCAGGACCGCGGCGGCTACGGCACCGGGCAGCAGGAAGAGATTGGCCAATGGCAGCCAGGTAATCAGGGTCACCCAGCCGCCATAGCTGAGCGTGGGCCACCAGCGGGCCTTCAGCCGGCGACGCATGTCCTGGAAGCTGACCTTGTTGTTGTCCATGGGGTAGTCGAGGTAGGTGATCGCCATGATCCAGGCCGAGAAGGCCGCCCATAGCAGCGGCGCCACCAGGTTGAGCACCGGGATCCAGCTGATAACGAGAAGCAGGGCCATGCGCGGCAGGATGTAACCCAGCTTGACCAGTTCACGTCCCAGGGCATCCACAGCAGTTTTCGCCAGGCCCCGGTCGTCCAGCGGCGGCCGTCCGGTCGCTTCCACCTCCACCCGGGCAGCCAGAAAGCCGTAGAAGGGCGCGGCGACAAGGTGGGTCACCAGGGTGAATGTGAAGAAGACGATCAGCACCAGGCTGAGCACGAAGAGTGGCCAGATGAGCCAGGAGAGCCAGTCCAGCCAGCCGGGAACCATGGCCATCCAACCGTCCAGCCAGCCGCCGAAGTGGCCCAGCACGTACCAGAGCATGGCAGCGTAGACCAGCAGGTTGGCGACTATCGGCAGAAACACGTAGCGACGCAGGCCGCGGGAATAGACCAGCCGGGTCCCGCGGGTCAGCGCCGTAAAGGCATCGAGCATCCGTCACATCCTCCTGTCACACAGCAGGCCGCCGCCCGACGGGGCGGCGGCCTGCGACATTGACGGTCAATCGCGGGGTGCGGTCAACCCTTTCCCTCGAGGATGTCCTTGTCGAGGTCCTCGGGGTCGGTATGGCGGATATCGAGGCCCTTGACCAGATAAACCACGTATTCGGCGAGGTTGTTGGCGTGATCACCGATGCGCTCGAGGGCACGCAGGATCCACATCACACTGAGGATCGACGAGATCGAGCGGGCATCCTCCATCATGAAGGTCATCAGCGAGCGCATGGCGCTGCGATATTCATTGTCGACCTCATCATCCTCATGGACCAGCTTGAGCGCCAGCTCGGTATCGAGGCGGGCAAAGGAGGTCAGGGCATCGCGCACCATGCGCCGCACATGCTCGCTGAGCATGCGTACCTCGACGAAGCCGCGGTTGCCGTTGTCGGCCTCGATCAGCTCGATGGCGTTGCGGGCGATCTTGCTCGCCTCGTCGCCGATCCGCTCCAGATCGGAGGCGGCACGAATCACCGCCAGGACCAGGCGCAGGTCGGAGGCGGTGGGCTGACGGCGCGCCAGCACCTGGGTGCACTCCTCGTCGATCTTGATCTGCATGTCGTTGACCGCACGGTCGTTGGCAACCACCCGCTCGGCCAGGGCAGAGTCGCTGTCGAGCAGGGCGCCGACGGCGTCCTGGACCTGCTTCTCGACCAGGCCGCCCATGGCCATCAGGTGGGTCTTGAGCTCGTCGAGCTCCTGGTTAAACTGCCGCGAGATATGCTGGCTGTGGATATCGCTGGTAATGTCCATGGGACCTCTCCTTGGGGCAGGCCGTCAGGCCATGCGCCCGGTGATGTAGTTCTCGGTACGCCGCAGGCGCGGGTTGGTGAACAGGGTGTCGGTGGGGCCATATTCCACCAGTTCGCCGTCCTGCAGGAAGGCGGTATAGTCCGAGACCCGCGCCGCCTGCTGCATGTTGTGGGTGACCAACACCAGGGTCAGATGCGACTTCAGGTTACGGATCAGCTCCTCGATCTTCAGCGTAGAGATGGGATCGAGCGCCGAGGCCGGTTCGTCGAGCAGCAGCACCTCGGGACCCACGGCCAGGGTGCGAGCGATAACCAGGCGCTGCTGCTGCCCCCCGGAGAGCGACCAGGCCGAGGCGCGCAGCCGATCCTTCACCTCATCCCATAGCGCCGCCGAGCGCAGCGCCCACTCGATGATGTCATCGCGCTTGCGCTTGCTCAGCCCCCCCTGCAGGCGCAGGCCGAAGGCCACGTTGTCGTGGATCGACATGGGGAAAGGGTTCGGCGCCTGGAAGACCATCCCCACTCGCCGACGCAGTTCCGCCACCGCCACGCCGGTGGCATGGATGTCCTCGCCCTCGAGCAGCACCTCACCCTTACGCATCACCTCGTCATTGAGATCATGGAGACGATTGAGTACCCGCAGCAGGGTCGACTTGCCGCAGCCGGAGGGCCCGATGAAGGCCGTCACCCGGTGGCGCGGGATACGCAGCGACAAGTTGCGCAGTGCCGTCTTGTCCCCGTAGGCGAGACTCAGTTCCCGGATGGCCAGGCTGCTGGCCTCGGGAGGAAAATCGATGACCGCCGCCGGGTCGGGCGACGGGCGCAGCTCCTGGACGAATGGCATCGAGGCTCCCGGGTGGCGCAACATTACGGGGCTCATCGACGGCTGAGCGCTCCGTGACGCGTACTGAGATGATGACGCAGAAATATTGCAGTCAGGTTAAGCACCAGTATCACCAGCACCAGCAGCAGCGCCGTGGCATAGACCAGTGGCATCGACGCCTGGACATCGCCACCGTGCAAGGCCGCATCGAAGATGTGGTAACCGAGATGCATGAACTTGCTGTCAAGATGCAGGAAGGGGAAGTCACCGTCCACCGGCACCTGGGGGGCCAGCTTGGCCACGCCCACCAGCATCAACGGTGCCACCTCGCCGGCGGCGCGCGCCACGGCCAGGATCACCCCGGTAAGCATGGCCGGCGTGGCCATGGGCAACACTACCCGGGTGAGCATCTCCAGCCGGGTGGCGCCCAGGGCCAGGGCACCCTCGCGCTGCTGGTCAGGGATCCTCGCCAACCCTTCCTCGGTGGCCACGATCACCACCGGCAGGGTCAGCAAAGCCAGGGTCAGGGAGGCCCACAGCAGGCCGCCGGTGCCGAAGGTGGGGGATGGCAGTCGGTCATCGAAGAACCACTCATCCAGGGTGCCGCCGATGCCGTAGACGAACACCCCCAGGCCGAAGACGCCGTAGACGATGGAGGGCACCCCGGCGAGGTTGCGCACGGCGATCCGCACCAGTCGGGTCAGCCGCCCCTGGTGGGCCACCTCGTTGAGGTAGATGGCCGCCAGGACCCCGAAAGGGGTCACCAGAATCGACATCAGCATCACCATCAGCACGGTGCCGAAGATCGCCGGCCACACGCCGCCGGCGGTATTGGCCGCCCGCGGGCCTTCCGAGAGGAAGCGCCAGACACCCTCTCCCCAGGCGACGAGCTTGTCGAGCGACGACATGGCGTTGGGACGCCGCGCCCGCAATACCTGCTCCAGCGGCACCACCAG
This sequence comes from Halomonas daqiaonensis, assembly GCF_900109725.1. Taxonomy (GTDB): domain Bacteria; phylum Pseudomonadota; class Gammaproteobacteria; order Pseudomonadales; family Halomonadaceae; genus Halomonas; species Halomonas daqiaonensis. Next base: position 110,843 of record NZ_FOBC01000008.1, on the reverse strand, counting down.
TCGCTCCCCGTCGGCGGTCTCCAGAGTCAGTTGGCCGCCTTCCATGGTCGCCTGCAGCTCGCGCAGCCGGGCATTGGCCATGGCCAGCTCGCGATCTGCGTCGTCCCCCTCCTCAAGGGCTCTGACCCGCGGCAGGATGACCTCGTCGCGCAGGGTATCGCGGGCCTGGCGCAGCGTTGCCAGCTCGGCCAGGCGGGTCTCGAGGGCCGCCCAGGCAGCCTCGCCCTCGATCCGCTCTCCCGTCTCGCTTTCCAGCGCCGTGAGCCGGCCGATCGCCTCCCCCCAGCGGCGGCGCTCCAGTACCACCAGGTCGGATGGATGGCTGACCGCGGCGATGGCTGATACCGCCACCCAGTCCCAGCGAGCACCGTCCAGGTCCCGGTTGCCGGTCCGGTAGAGCCGTTCACGCCCCATCCCCGCCGGCAGCGGGACCTCCCGAACCCGCTCGCCGGCGAGCTGTCGGCCATCCTCGAACACCACCAGGGCCACGTCAGCGGGCCAGAAGTGCCCCAGGCCGCGAATCGCCAGCAACGCCAGCAACGCCAACAGTGCCAGCAGCGAGAGCGCCACGCTGCCCGCCGCCAGCCAGGCGCCGGGGCCTTCGCCGCGGAACAAGCGCCTCCGGGACCCGGAATCCGGCCTCATGCCCCGCCCCCCAGGCGACGGTAGCGACGCCGCAGCCGGGTCCGCACCAGCTCGGCCAGGGTGTTGACCAGGAAGGTGAAGACGAACAGCAGCAAGGCCGCCAGCAGCAGCAGACGATAGTGCATGCCACCGGGACCTGCCTCAGGCAGTTCAATGGCAATGGTGGCCGCCAGGGAGCGCAGTCCGTCCAGGGGATTCCAGGTCATCAGGGCCGCATTGCCGCTGGCCATCAGCACGATCATGGTCTCGCCCACCGCCCGCCCGGCGCCGATCATCACCGCCGAGAAGATGCCGGGGGACGCTGCCGGCAGCACCACCCGCCACAGGGTCTGCCAGCGGGTCGCCCCCAGTGCCTGGGCGCCCTCCGCAAGGCTTCGCGGTACACCCGAGAGGGCATCCTCTGCCAGCGCGTAGACGCTGGGCATCACCGCAAACCCCATGGCCATGCCGACGATCATGGCGTTGCGCACGGCGATGTCTAGCCCCAGGCGCACCTCCAGCCAGTGGCGCAGGTCACCACCAAACGCCCAGGCCTCGAGCCAGGGAGAGATGGCCTGCGCGGTGGCCAGCACCAGCAGCAGCCAGGGCAGCAGCCACAGGCCCGCCCAGCCCAGCGGCATCGCCTGCTGCAGACGCGGGGACAGGCACGACCAGAGGCCACCGGCGAGCAGCAGCCCGGGCACCAGCAGCACCAGCATGGCCAGGACATCGGCCAGGTGGCGCTCCACCCAAGGGGCGAGCACCAGTCCGGCCACGAAGCCGATCACCACGCCGGGCAACGCCTCCATCAGCTCCAGCGTCGGCTTCAGGTGGCTGCGCAGGCGCGGCGACATGAACAAGGCCGAATGAGCGGCTGCACCCAGGGCCAGGGGCACGGCGATCAGCAGGGCCCAGGCAGCCGCCTCCAGGGTGCCCCAGGCCAGGGGCACCAGGCTGACCCGTGCCACCTCGTCTGCCGCCAGGCTGGCGGTGGGATCCCAGCGATAGCCAACCGCGTCATCTGCGACCTCCAGGGGCAGCCAGAGGGCCTCCTGGCTGATCGTTTGCGTCGCCCCACTGGACCAGAATAGCGGCACCACCTCGACCGCCAGGAAGACGCCGATGGCAAGCAGCGCGACGATCACCCCGATGCCGCCCGCGGTGACCAGAACGGTGGCCAGGCGATCGCGCCCCTGACGCAGGCGGCGTCGAACGGAAAGCGGGGGGGAGGAGTCGGGCATGACCGGGCCTGCGCGAAACGAGGGGCTAACGGAATCGTACGACAGTGTAATGACAGGGAGATGACAGCATCAGCCGCCGTCCTCGTCCAATCCCAGATCGCGGCGCTGATGCTGCCGCCTGCTCTCGGGAAGGGCCACGAAACCCAGCTCCTCGACGATCGCCTGCCCGTCCGGCGACAGCACCAGGTCGAGGAAGGCACGCTCAGCAACTGGCAGGGGCTCGCCAGGGGGCAGGTTGAGATAGAGATGGAGGTCGCGGGACAGCACATAGTCGCCGCGCTGCACCGCTTCGGGGTCGGGGAAGTGGCGCGTCCCCTCGGTATCGCGGCGGGCCAGGGCCTTCACGCCCGGGGTCAGGTGGTTGAGCCCGGCATAGCCGATGGCCCGCAGGTCTTCAGCTACTGCCGCCACTACCGCAGCAGACCCAGGGTGCTCGTTGACCTCGGGACGGAAGTAGCCGTCACACAGCGCGATCCGTCGGAACAGCCCATGGGTGCCGGATGCCGCATTGCGGCCATGCAGGCGAATGCGACCCTCGGGCCTGTCGAGCCCCAGCTGTTGCCAGCGCTGGATGTCCTCGTGCGCCCCGCAGCGCCGAGAGTCGGAAAAGATGGCATCCAACTCACGACGCCCCAGGCTCTCGAGGGGGTTGTGACGATGGACCACGACCACCAGGGCGTCCCGGGCTACCGCCAGCTCCCGCGGCGGGTAGCCGTGGCGCTCGACGAAGGCCCGTCGCTCCGCTTCGTTCATGGGCCTCGACATGGGCCCCAGCCGGGTGGTGCCGGCCACCAGGGCCGGCGGCGCACTGGCTGACCCACTGGCCTGCAGTTGCAAGCGGATGCCGGGATGCTGGCGGGTCAGCGCTTCTCCCCATCGCAGCATCAGCCCTGCCATGGTGTCGGATCCCATCGCACCCAGCGTTCCGGCGATCTCTTCGGCCTGGGCCTGGGGGGAAACTAGCCCAACCAGCAGTAGCCAGGGAGCCAGGCAGCGACGCAGGACGGCAGACATGACGGCTTCCTCGATGAAGGGATGAGCAGGGTGGGCAACAGGACATCTTGTTGCAATGGTGGTGAACCGGTGGCCTCGCCATATACCATGGCGAGCTGATCGACCCCGTACAACAACAACCCGAATCACTCAGGCTTCCATGACAGACATCGATGACATCCCCGCCCCCCAGGGTCACTTGACGCTAAGATTGCTGGCCAGCCGTCAGGATACCAACCTGCACGGCGACATTCCCGGCGGCTGGCTGATCGCCCGGATGGACCAGGCCGCCGAAGTGGCCGCCGGCCGCGAGGCCCGAGGCCGCACGGCCACCGTGGCCATCGAGGCCATGGACTTCCTCTGCCCGGTGCGGGTGGGCTCGATGGTCAACATCTTCACCGGGGTCAGCGAGATCGGCCACAGCTCGATCAAGATCGACGTGGAAGTATGGGTCCGTGCCCCCCAAGAACGCGATGCAAACGAGTTGCACAAGGTTACCGAGGCCCGCTTCGTGATGGTTGCCCTGGACGACAACGGGCGGATTCGTGCCGTCCGCCAGGGTGGCTGACGCCGTCATAGCGCAATATCGCCATCCCCAGAGCGAGAATGGGCGCCGCAAGGGCGCCCATGGCAAGGTCGCGAGGGATACCGGACCTCAGCCGCTGACCTTCTCCCGGGTCTTGAGGTAGGCGAATTCGCCCACGTCGGTGAAGCGCCGCACCTTCTGCTGGAAGGCGGTGTAGGAGTCATAGACCTTTCGTGACTCCTCGTCGGTTTCCACCTGCTTCTCGAGCACCTCCTGGGAGGACGCGTAGAGCGCTTCCAGTACCTCATCCGGGAAGGTGCGCAGCTCCACGCCGTGCTCGTTGACCAGAGTATCGAGCGCCTCGGCGTTGCGCACCGCAAACTCGCTGATCATCGCCAGGTTGGAGGCCATGGCCGCTTCGCTGACCACCGCCTTGAGCTCGTCGGGCAAGGCGTTCCAGGCATCCAGGTTGACCGTACCCTCGAGGGTGGCGCTGGGCTCGTTCCAGGCCGAGGTATAGTAGTACTTGGCTACCTGGTGCAGGCCGAAGGCCAGGTCGTTGTAGGGGCCGACCCAGTCGGCAGCATCCAGCACGCCGGTCTGCAGGGAGGTGAAGATCTCGGACCCCGGGGTGTTCACGGTGGTCACGCCGATGCCGTTCATGGCCTCGCCGGCCAGGCCCGGCAGACGCAGCTTGAGGCCCTGCATGTCCTCCAGCGAGTTGATCTCCTTCTTGAACCAGCCGGCCATCTGGGTGCCGGTATTGCCTACCGGGAAGGGCTTGAGGTTGTGCTTGGCGTACAATTCGTCCCACAGCTCCTGGCCACCGCCATTGTAAAGCCAGGCGTTGGTCTCGGTGGTGGTCATGCCGAAGGGCACGGCGGTGAAGAACTGGGAGGCCAGGGTCTTGCCACGCCAGTAGTAGGAGGCAGAGTGGCCCATCTCGGCGGTACCCTCGGCCACCGCGTCGAACACCTCCATGGCGGGCACCAGCTCACCCGCACCGTGCACCCGGATCTTCATGCGGCCACCCGAGAGGCGCTCGATGCGCGCGGCGAAATCGTTGGCCCCGGTGCCCAGCGCCGGGAAGTTCTTGGGCCAGGAGGTCACCATGTCCCAGGTGATGGTCTCCTGGGCACTGGCCGTGGAGATGAAGGGGGCGGCAGCGCCGGCGGCGGCACCCGCGCCCAGGGTCTTGAGGCTGTTCTTGAGAAAGAGGCGACGTTGCATGCGAGGGTGACTCCATGATGTTTGTTATATCTGCAACTCTTGCTGACTCGAGTCGTATCCACTCATGAGTATGCGTCAAGGCCGAATTTGCCGGCAAGCGATCCAGTGACGAGTGAAGGGATCATCGCTCCGGTCCACGCCGGTTGCCCTGACGCACCAGCCAGTAGCAGAGCCCCAGGGAGAGCACGCCGGCAGAAAGCGCCAGTATCTTCCAGGGATCGATGGTCTCCAGGTCCATCACCATGAATTTCCGGACCAGCGCCATGACGGCAATCAGCACCACGATCTCGACCTGGATGAAGCCACCATCATGCTTCATGGTCCGCACGATGGAGTTGTTGAATTCCATGGCGATGAGGACCGTGAGGATCATGTCGAAGACCGCCTGGAATACCCGATAGTCGAAGGGATCTCGGGTATTCACGAACAATAACTGCACCACGTGACCGATCAGATAATACAGCGCTACCAGGACCACACCGCTGATGGCAACCGTCAGAATCAGCGAGACCAGTCGCTCGAAGCGCTGGTAGCCGCTCAGGGATGACCACTGGGCCGTGACTTCCGGGAACCATCGTTTCAGCATGGATCGCATTGTTCTTCGCTCTATTTTTTCTTCGAACTATTTACCTTCGAACTCTTTTACTTCGAACTAGAGTAACGCCTTCCTTGCCAACGCTGAACAAGAGGGCCTGAGGATGAGGGTAGCGGAAACCGATTGGCTGGGGTCATAGCGGCTTGAGCTTGGCGAACCCCAATACCAGCCACTTGTCGCCCTCGCCCTCGAAGCTGACCTGGACCCGGGCACGCTCGCCCTCCCCCTCGGCGTTGAGGATCACCCCCTCGCCGAACACCGGATGGCTGACTCGCTGGCCCAGCGAGAGCGAGGGTAGCTCGCCGCCTCCGTCAACCGAGGTCTGGCGTGATAGCCCCACGGCCGGGCGGGCAGTCACGGGCCGGGAAATCTGGCCGCGCAGTCGCACCTCCTCGAGGGTCTCCTCGGGCAGCTCGCGCAGGAAGCGCGAGGCGCGCTGGAAGGTCTCCTTGCCATGCAGGCGTCGCAGCTCGGCATGAGTCAGGTAGAGCTTGCGCATGGCGCGGGTCAGGCCCACGTAGCAGAGCCGCCGCTCCTCCTCCAGGCGGCCCGGCTCCTCCATGGACATCTTGTGCGGGAACAGGCCCTCCTCGACCCCGGCGATGAATACCACCGGGAACTCCAGGCCCTTGGCCGAGTGCAGGGTCATCAGCTGCACGCAGTCCTCGAACTCCTCGGCCTCGTGGTCGCCGGCATTCAGCGCGGCCTCGGAGAGGAAACCCTCCAAGGCCACCGCCCCCTCACCGGCCTCGGGGGGCTCAAAAGCCTCGCCTTGGGTGAAAGCCTTGGCGGCGGTGACCAGTTCTTCGAGGTTCTCGACCCGGGCCTGCCCCTTCTCACCCTTCTCACTGCGGTGATGCTCGATCAGTCCGGAGGTCTCGATGACGTGGTCGATGATCTCGTGGAGCGCCAGGCCGGCGGTGTCGTTGTCGAGTCGCTCGATCAGGTCGGCGAAGGCCCGCACCGCCGTGGCGGCCCGCCCCTTGAGCGAGGCATCCAGCAGGCCATCGTGCAGCGCTTGCCAGAGCGAGACCTCGGTCTGCCGGGCGCGGGTACGCAGCACTTCCACGGTGCGGGTGCCGATGCCCCGGGCCGGGACGTTGATCACCCGCTCCAGGGAGGCGTCGTCGTCACGGTTGAGCAACAGGCGCAGGTAGGCCAGGGCATTCTTGATCTCCAGGCGCTCGTAGAAGCGCTGCCCACCGTAGATGCGGTAGGGCACGCCCTGGCGGATCAAGGTCTCCTCCAGCACTCGGGACTGGGCGTTGGAGCGGTAGAGGATGGCGATCTCGCGTCGGTTTATGCCTTCCTCGACCTTCTCGCGGATGGTGTCGACGATGAAGCGTGCCTCGTCCAGATCATTGAAGCCGGAATAGACGGAGATCGGCTCGCCCCTGGCACCTTCTGTCCACAGCTCCTTGCCCATCCGCCCGGCGTTGTGGCGGATCAGGGCATTGGCGGCGTCGAGGATGGCGCTGGTGGAACGGTAGTTCTGCTCCAGTCGCACGGTCCTGGTCGCCGGAAATTCCTGTTCGAAGCGCCGGATATTCTCGATACGCGCACCGCGCCAGCCGTAGATCGACTGGTCATCGTCACCCACCACGGTCATCGGGGTCTTCATGCCGGTGAGCAGCTTGAGCCAGGCGTACTGCAATGTATTGGTATCCTGGAATTCGTCGACCAGCACATGGCCGAAGCGCTCCTGATAGTGGGCCAGCAGCGCCGGGTTGTCCCGCAAAAGCTCCAGGCTGCGCAGCAGCAACTCGCCGAAATCCACCAGGCCACCACGCTCGCAGGTCAGCTGGTAACGTTCGTAGAGTTCGACCATCTGGGCCAGGTAGGCATCGCCATGGGCATCGACCTGGTGGGGGCGCAGCCCCTCCTCCTTGCAACCGGAGATGAACGACTGCACCTGACGCGGCGGGAAGCGCTCATCATCGATGCGGTGGTCCTTGAGCAGACGCTTGACCAGCCTTAGCTGGTCGTCACTGTCGATGATCTGGAAATGCTGGGGCAGACGGGCGTCCTGCCAGTGTGTACGTAGCAGGCGATGGGCGATGGAGTGGAAGGTCCCCACCCAGACATTGCGCAGGGAGATGCCCAGCAAGGCCTCCAGGCGGGTGCGCATCTCGCGGGCCGCCTTGTTGGTGAAGGTCACGCCGAGCACTGCATAGGGCGAGAGCCCCTCGGCCTGCATCAGCCAGGCGATACGATGCACCAGCACCCGGGTCTTGCCGGACCCGGCCCCGGCCAGCACCAGCATGTTGCCTTGAGGCGCACTGACCGCCTCGCGCTGGGCCGGGTTCATGTGGTCGAGAATCGCCGTGACGTCATCCATGGGGAAGGCATCGCTGCTCGGAAAATGGGCGCTCAGCTTAGCACAGGACCGGAGATGCAGTGCCGCTCGAGGCTAATCCGGTGATAGGCCTATGGGGAGACGCTATGAATCCCTCCCTGGATGCTACCTCGGCCATCCCTGATCCTCGGACCTCCCCGTCGGCCTATCCCCGGCGCCCCTCTCATTGGGGCTTTTCAGTTCTAAGGCCTGCCTTCCTGTTCCGGGAAGCGCAGTGGGTTGAGGCTCTTCTTCACTTCGCGAAGCTGCTCGGCGAGTTTCGGGCCACGGGTCTTGGCCACACCCACCGCCAGCACGTCGACCAGCACCAGGTGGGCGATACGCGAGCTCATCGGGGTATAGATCTCGGTGTCCTCGTGGACATCGATATACAGCGGCAGGGTGACCTCCTCGGCCAGGGGCGAGCCGCTGGGACAGAGGCCGATCACCGTGGCACCGGCCTCCCGGGCCAGGCGCACGCTAGCGACCAGCGCCCGGGTGCGGCCGGTCTGGGAGATCGCCACGACCACGTCGCCCTCCTTCAGGGTTACCGCCGACATGTTCTGCATGTGCGGATCGGTGTACGCCGCGGTGGATATCTGCAGGCGGAAGAACTTGTGCTGGGCATCAGAGGCCACGGCCCCGGAGGCACCGAAGCCGTAGAATTCCACCCGGTTGGCCATGGCCAACGCATTGATAGCCTGGCTCAGGGCCTCGTTGTCGAGACGATCGCGCACCGAGAGCAAGGTACCCACGGTGGAATCGAAGATGCTCTGGGAGAATTCCGCCACCGAGTCGCTGTCATTCATCGAGAATTGGGCAAACTGGCTGCCCGAGGCCAGCATCTGTGCCAACTGGAGCTTGAAATCCTGGAAGCCATTGCATCCCAGGGCGCGGCAGAAGCGCACCACGGTGGGCTCGCTGACCTTGGCCTCGGTCGCCAGGTCGACGATGCGCATGTGGATCACTTCCTCGGGCTGGCGCAGCACGAACCGCGCAACCTTCTGCTCGGAGCGGCGGAAGTGCTCCATGCGACGTCTCATCTCATCGAACAGGGCGCGGCTCACGCGGGACTCCTTGCAAACTGGCCATCCCGCCACGAGGGCGTGACGGCGGAAAGATTGGCGGATTCATGCTCACAGTATGCCCCAAGCCGATGGCCGATGCGCACTTCGGCGCCACACACCGCCGGTCGCCATGTCATTCGGCGATCGTTGGCGCAGCGTTGTGCATTTTCAGCATGCACCGTCATCATTCTGTCAAGTGGGGTATAGTAAAAAGTGCAGTGTCGCGAAATAGGAGAGTCGATCATGCGCAATGTCGAACGGTTATCCTCCCTCAAGAGTGAGCTTCTCGACATCTTCATGAGCATGGAAGTCGTCGAACACGAGCAGCGTTCACGCACAGCCGCCCAGCGCAACCTGCGCGCCCGGCGCGGTATCGAACTTCATAACGAATTCAAGCGACTGACCCGGGACATCGCCCCGCTTCCCGACGAGGAACTGGTGGAAGACGAGATGCACTGATGCCGCATCACGCAACGAGCCCCGCCGGGGCGGGGCTCGTCGAAGGCGTTTCGCACTGGACCGTCCGGCGCTCCCGTCTCAGAGGCTCGAGACGAAGACCAGGATCACGCCGGCCGGCGCCACGAAACGCGACACCAGTAACCACAGCGTCGCCTGGCCGCCGGAGAGGTTCAGCTCGGTCGCCACACTATCGCGATCAAGCCGCCAGGCCACGAAGAGGATAGCCCCCAGGCCGGTCAACGGCAGCAGGAACTTGCTGGTAAAGGTATCCAGCAGATCGAAGACGTTCAGGCCCAGGATCAGGAAGCCGTCCCAGACGTTGAACGACATCAGCGCCGCGATGCCCAGCACCCAGACCGCAACGCCGCCGACCAGGGTGGCCGCCATGCGCGAGAGCGGAGTGCGCTCCTCCATCAGCTCAACCACCGGCTCCAGCAACGAGATCGCCGACGTCAGCGCCGCGAAGGTCAACAGTAGGAAGAACATCAGGCCAAGGATCATGCCACCGGTCATGTTGCCGAAGGCCAGCGGCAAGGTAACGAAGATCAGGCCGGGCCCCTCGCCCGGGCTCAGGCCATTGGCGAAGACGATGGGGAAGATGGCCAGGCCCGCCAGCAGGGCGATGGCGGTATCCAGGATGATCACCGTCCGGGCTGTACCGATCAGGTTGACGTCCTCGCCCAGATAGGAGCCGTAAGCCATCATGATGCCCATACCCAGCGACAGGGTGAAGAAGGCTTGGCCCATGGCCGCCAGCACGACCTCACCGGTGACCGCGCCCCAGTCGGGGCTGAACATGAAGGCCAGCGCCTCGCCGAAATGGCCGGTCGTCATGCCGTAGCCCACCAGCACCAGCATCAGCACCACCAGTGCCGGCATCAAGGTGCGCACAGCCCCCTCCAGGCCCTTGGTGACACCACGCGCCACGATCCAGATGACCAGGGCCATGAAGGCGGTATGCCATAGGGTCAGCGCCACCGGGTTGCCCAGCAGGCCGGTGAAGATCGCGCTGACACCGTCGGCATCCTGGCCGGTGAAGGCCCCGGTCACCGAGCCGAGGGTATAGGAGAGCGACCAGCCACCGATAACGCTGTAGAAAGAGAGAATCAGGAAGGCGGCCAGCACACCGCTGGCCCCGACCAGCGCCCAGGCGGGCAGTCGGCCATTCTTGCGGGCCAGGTCGACCATGGAATTGATCGGGTTCTCCTGGCCACGGCGGCCGATAAGCCATTCCGCCACCAGGATCGGCAGGCCCACCAGAGCCACGCAGGCCAGGTAGATGAGCACGAAGGCCGCGCCTCCGCTGTCACCCACCATGTAGGAAAAGCGCCAGATATTGCCTAGCCCCACCGCCGAACCGGTAGCAGCCAGGATGAAGGCCATCTTCGATGACCACTGTGCGTGGGAAAGTTTCGACATGTTTCACCCTGAGAGTACGTGTCGCCAACGGCCGATCTGGCGCGAAGACGGCTTGTGCTTGTCATTGCCACGTCCAGGGCGCCATGGTTCACACGACGCCGTCCAGAGCATGACAGGATCCAGGCAGGATCGCTGCCGCGTCGCATCTCGCGCGATCCGGGCCAATGCGGCAAGGAACGGAAGATGCCCGGGTGCCCGATACTCGCAAGATCCACGCAACTTATGCGCAGGATCCAGTCAATATCCATAGGTATTGGCACGCCGACCCGTAAAACTATCCGATCAAACGCTTGATGGCCAGCCATGGAGGGAAGATTCTCCCCCCGACTTTGGGCGTAGCGCGAGATCTGGAGTTCTCTCAGAAAAGCCTCACCTGGCGCTCGCCGGCGAAGGCCTCGAGGGGAGGGAGTGAACCGTGTTTGCAAAGCCGGTAATAAAGGCGGCGCGCCAGTTCCGGTGCCTCGCGGTTGTCCGGCGTATGCACCGTCAGGTAAGGGGTTTTCCCCTGATTTATCCACAAGATAAGACGTTCGATCCAAGGGGTGAAACAGCGGTCGTTGATCTCATGATCGACATGGCCGATAAAGCGCACTACCGGGCAGTCTCCCGTGGAAAGCACGTGTAATGGGACTCTCGGCTTTTCGGACTGGGCATCCTGGAGCCCCGAGTGGGCACCGGCCGAGGTGGCGAAGAGCGCGCGCACGTCAAGCATCACGCGGTTCACGCCGTAAGTTATCAACATTCGGTTGAGGGCCTTCTCGGCCCTCCCCTTGTGGAAGAATTCCCTGTGGCGCACCTCCACCGCACAGGGAATCCCTGCCGGCCAGCGCGCCAGCAGATTGGCCAGCCGGGGCAGCTCGTCAGGACCGAAATCCCTTGGCAGCTGTACCATCATCGGACCAAGCCGATCATGCAGCGGAGAGAGTGACTCGAGAAAGGCATCGAGATCCGCCTCGATGCCAGCGAGACGCCGCTCGTGGGTCAGGTGCGCCGGCAGCTTGAAGCAGAAACGGAAGCCAGACGGTACCTGGCGGGCCTAGGCCGCCACGGTCTCGCTCCGCGGTGCACCGCTGTATAAGGTGGTGTTTCCCTCCACGCTCGAGAATACGCGGGCATAGTCCGCAAGCCAGCCCTCGCTGCCGCCATGGGGCGGATAGAGGCCGCCGCGCCAGTCGGGATTGGCCCACATGGGCAGGCCAAGGTTTAGGCACGACGAGGCGTAGTGCGACTTCACTCCACGGTGACGGACTTGGCCAGGTTGCGCGGCTGGTCCACGTCAGTTCCCTTGAGCACCGCCACGTGGTAGCTGAGCAACTGCAACGGAAGGGTATAGAGGATCGGTGCCAGCGCCTCGTGCACATGGGGCAGATGAATCACTCGTATCCCCTCGGCCTCCTGCAGGCCGACATCCTCGTCGGCAAAGACGAAGAGCTCGCCACCGCGGGCTCTCACCTCCTGAAGGTTGGACTTGAGCTTGTCGAGCAACTCGTCGTTGGGCGCCACGGAGATGACCGGCATCTCGCTGTCGACCAGTGCCAGGGGGCCGTGCTTGAGCTCGCCCGCCGGATAGGCCTCGGCGTGGATGTAGGAGATCTCCTTGAGCTTGAGCGCACCCTCAAGGGCGATGGGGAAGTGAGCGCCGCGCCCCAGGAAGAGCGCATGGTGCTTCTCGGCGAAGGCAGTGGAGAGCCGTTCGATCGCCGGGTCCAGCTTGAGCACTCGTGCCACCAGGTCGGGTAGGCAGCGCAGCGCCGACACCAGGTCGGACTGGACCCCCTCGCCGAGCCCCTTCACCTTGCCCAGTGCCAGGGTCAGCAGCATCAGGGCGGTGAGCTGGGTAGTGAAGGCCTTGGTGGAGGCCACGCCGATCTCGGGCCCGGCCTGGGTCATCAGGGTGAGGTCGGACTCGCGCACCAGCGAGCTCCCCGGCACGTTGCAGATCGCCAGGCTGGCGAGATAGCCACGCTCCCGGGCAAAGCGCAGGGCCGCCAGGGTATCGGCGGTCTCACCGGACTGCGAGAGGGTCACGAAGAGGGTCCCCTCGGGCACCACCACCTGGCGATAGCGATACTCCGAGGCGACCTCCACCTGCACCGGCACCCCCGCATAGCGCTCCAGCCAGTAGCGAGCCACCATGCCTGCATGGTAGCTGGTGCCGCAGGCGACGATATGGATCTGTCTGACCTGCCGAAAGAGCGTCTCGGCCTCGGGGCCGAAGCTCTCCACCAGCGCCGAGCGTTCGCCCAGGCGACCCTCCAGGGCGGCGGCGATCACCGCCGGCTGCTCGTGGATCTCCTTGAGCATGAAGTGGCGATAGTCACCCTTGCTGGCCGCCCCGTCGCCATGCTCGAAGGTCTGGACCGCGCGCTCCACCGCAGTGCCCTCGTCATCGAACACCTCGATGCGACCGCCGGCAGATAGGCGCACCGCGTCGCCCTCCTGCAGGTAGATGAAGCGGTCGGTGACCTGCAGCAGGGCCAGGGAGTCGGAGGCCAGGAAGGCCTCGTCGATGCCCACCCCCACCACCAGGGGACTGCCCTTGCGAGCCCCGATGACAACGCCGGGCTCATCGGCATGGATCACCCCAAGTGCGTAGGCCCCGTTCAGCTGGTCAAGAACGCGCCGCACGGCGGTGAGCAGGTCACCGGCCCGGCGGCTCTCCCGCTCCAGCAGGTGAGCGATGACCTCGGTGTCGGTTTCGGAGGTGAAGGCGTAGCCCTCGGCTTCGAGCTCACGCCGCAGGGACTCATGATTCTCGATGATGCCGTTGTGCACCACCGCCAGACGCTCGCCTGACTGGTGCGGATGGGCATTCAGCTCGCTGGGACGGCCGTGGGTCGCCCAGCGGGTATGGGCGATCCCGCTGTGCCCCGGCAGCGGCTCATCCATAAGGCGCTCCTCCAGGGCCGCCACCTTGCCCAAGGCACGACGCCGCTGCAGGCGTCCCTCCGAAGTGAGAACCGCCATCCCGGCGGAGTCATAGCCGCGATACTCCAGGCGCTTCAGTCCCTCCAGCAGGATGCCCTGAACGTTGCGCTCGGCAACGGCACCGACGATTCCACACATAAGAACTCTCCTCAGGGTTGCTGACGCTTGGTCGGCCGCGGCCAGTCGGCCTTGCTGATCTGGCGACCCCGGGAGACGGCCAGGGCGTTGTCGGCGACATCCTTGCTGATGGTCGATCCGGCGCCCACGGTGGCGCCCTTGCCCACACTGACCGGCGCCACCAGGGCCGTGTTGGAGCCGATGAAGGCACCGTCGCCAATCTCGCTACGATGCTTGTTGACGCCATCGTAGTTGCAGGTGATGGTCCCGGCGCCGACGTTGACGTCGCGCCCCAGACGGGCATCACCCACATAGCTCAGATGGTTGATCTTGCTGCCCTCGCCCACCTCGACGTTCTTGGTCTCGACGAAGTTTCCGACCCTTGCGCCCACCGCCAGCCGCGAGCCAGGCCGCAGGCGGGCAAAGGGGCCGATACGATTGTGCCCAGCCACAACGGCTCCATCGAGGACGCTATGGGATTCGATCACGCTCTCGGCACCGACATGACTCTCGCGGATCACGCAGTGGGGTCCGATGCGCACTCCCTCACCCAGTTCCACCTCACCCTCGAAGACACAGCCCACATCAATTTCCACGTCATGGCCGCAGGTCAGGCGGCCACGCACATCGAGGCGCGACGGATCGAGCAGGGCCACCCCCTGCTCCATCAGTCGCTCGGCGATATCGTGCTGATGGGCGCGCTCAAGGCGGGCCATCTGGGCCCGGTTGTTGACGCCCTCGACCTCCAGCGGTCGCGCCGGCTGGGCGGTGGCAACCTTCACACCCTCGGCGGCGGCCATGGCGATGATATCGGTCAGGTAGTACTCGCCCTGGGCATTGTCGGCAGAGAGACGCGGCAGCCAGCGCCGCAGCTGGGCGGCCGTCATGGCCATGATGCCGGTATTGCATTCATGTACGGCCCGCTCGGTCTCGGAGGCATCCTTGTGCTCGACGATGGCCACCACCTCGCCCGCCGCATTGCGCAGGATACGCCCGTAGCCCGCGGGGTCCTCCAGGGTCACGGTGAGCAGGCCCAGGTGTTGCTCATCGACGTGGGCCAGCAACTCGACCAGCGTCTCGCGGCGGATCAGCGGCACGTCGCCATAAAGCACCAGCACCCTGCCCTCGCCGAGCGACTCCAGGGTCTGGGCCACGGCATGACCGGTGCCTTTCTGCTCAGCCTGCAGGGCGAAGCGCACTCGGCAATCGGCCAGCGCCTCGCGCACCTGCTCGGCCCCGTGGCCGACCACCACATGGGTGCGCTCGGCCTCGAGCCCCCTGGTGGTGTCGATCACGTGACGCACCATCGGCTTACCGGCCAGTTGGTGCAACACCTTGGGCCGGGTCGAGCGCATGCGGGTTCCCTGCCCCGCTGCCAGTATCACCACGTCGAGCGTCATCATGACTCCTTGTCCGGGTTCATCTCATCCCGCCTATTCTAGGGGTCGTTCCGCCTCCACCGCCATGCCGGATAGCGGTTGATCGACCAGGGTCACGCCAAGCTCCTCGGCGGCATCGGGGCCGAAGTATTCCACGAAAGACGGACTGGCGAGGCTCGTCCAGCCCTCCCCCTGGCGTACCAGCATCAGCACCGCGAGTTCCCTCTGGCGGGCCAGCACCATCCCCTCCTCCTCGCCCAATACGAGCAGGGCGGTGGCCCAGGCATCGGCCCAGGCGTCAGAGGGGTGGATGACGGTCACCGAGGCCAGGCGATGATCGATTGGGTGCCCGGTGCGTGGGTCCAGGGTGTGGGAATAGCGCTGGCCGTCGTGTTCGAAATAGTTGCGGTAGTCACCGGAGGTGGCAACCGAGATATCCTCCAGAGGCAGCACATGCTGGGCCTGTTGGCGACCCTCGTGGGGCACTTCGATGCCGATACGCCAGGGCGCCGACTCCGCGTCGCGATGGCCGGCCACCTTGACCTCACCACCCAGGTTGACCAGGTAGTGGTCGAGTTCCTGCTGGGTCAGGTAGGCTGCCACCCGGTCGGTGGCATGTCCCTTGGCCACGGCGGAGAGATCGACGAAGACATTGCGCAGGCGACGAGCCTGGCGTGCCTGCTCGTCGACCTCCAGGCTGTCGGGGCCGATCTCGGCCAATCGTGCGACCAGGGTGGCCTCGTTTGGCATCTCCCGGGGGCGCGCCTCGGGACCGAAGCTCCACAGATTGACCAGGCCGCCGATAGTCATGTCGAAGGCGCCATCACTGGCCTCGGCCACCGACTGGCCGATGGCCAGTACCTCGATCAGCGCATCGGAAAGCGGCTGCCACTCACCAAGCGGCGCCTCGTTGAAGGCCATGAGCTCGGAATCCTCTCGCCAGGTGGACATGGCGGCGTCCACCGACTCCAGCTCGGCGAGGATACCCGACTCGAGCTTGTCGGCCTCCCGGCGGGTCAGGGGATCGGCAATGACCACCTGATAGAAGGTACCGAAGGTCTCTCCCTCAAAGGTCACCGGCGGTTCCAGCGGCCGGTCGCGTTCGGAACAGCCCGCCAGCAGGATGATCAGCAGGAGCAGCCAGAGGAAGCGCCGAGCTATCATGACGGAGAACCTCCGAATAACCAGATCAGGGCAATACCCAGCACCAGGCGGTAGACCACGAAAGGCTGCATGCCGATGCGCTTGATGAAAACCAGGAAGAAGTGGATGCAAAGATAGGCGCTGATACCCGAGAACAGCGCTCCGGCCACCAGGGCACCCCAGTCCACCGGTCCGGCGGTGCCGACGAGTCCAACGATCTCGAGGCCACCGGCCAGCACGATCACCGGGATCGACAACAGGAAGGAGAAGCGTGCCGCCCCCTCCCGGTTCAATCCCAACAGCAGCCCCGCGGTCATGGTGATGCCGGAACGCGAGGTCCCGGGGATCAATGCCAGGGCCTGGGCCAGACCGATCCAGAGGGCATCCTGCCAGCTCAGGTGATACTCGTTGCGCGTCCCGCGGCGGCGCCAGTCGGCGTAGGCGAGCAGCAGGCCGAAGACGATAAGGCCGCCGGCAATGACCAGCGGCGAGCGCATGATCCCCTCGATGGCATCCTGGAAGGCCAGGCCCGCGAGCCCCACCGGGATGGTGGCCAGGATCACCCACCATGCCAATCGCGCATCCTCGTCACAGCCCTTTCCCGCCACACTGCGGCACCAGCTGGCGGTCATGCCGACCAGCTCATGACGGAAGTAGAGCACCACCGCGCTCAGGCTGCCGATATGCAGGGCGACGTCGAAGACCAGGCCCTGGTCATCCCAGTCGGTGAAGACCGGCACCAGGATCAGGTGGGCAGAGCTGGAGATCGGCAGGAACTCGGTTAACCCCTGCACGATTGAGAGGACGAAGATCTGTAGCCAGTCCATGAAACGGTCCGTGTGGGTGGAAGGCGCCGGCGCCGAGGCGGAAACAGAGGATACACATCCCCGGCCCGGCTGTCCGCCGTCAGCGGTTCACATCCCCGACAGCATGATGGTGGCGAAGCCGAAGTAGATCACCACCCCCGAGGCATCGATCACGGTGGTCACCAGCGGCGCCGAGGCGGTGGCCGGGTCCCAGCCCAGTCGATCCAGCACGAAGGGCAGGCACATGCCCAGCAGGCTGCCAAACAGCACGATACAGATCATGCTCACCGCCACCACCATCGCCACCTCTTCGCCGCCGCGTATCACCCCAATGGGTGCCACGGCCAGCGCCATGGTCAGCCCCAGCGAACCCGCCACCAGCAGCTCGCGCCCAAGCATCCTGCCCCAGTCCTTGACCCCTACGTCGCCGGTGGCCATGCCGCGCACCATCAGGGTTGCAGCCTGGGCCCCGGCGTTGCCACCGCTGCCGATAAGCAGAGGCAGGAAGAACACCAGCGCCACCTGGGCAGCGATGGTCTCCTCGAAGTAGGCGATACCGGCCCCGGAGAAGAGGTTGCCGAACACCAGCAGCACCAGCCAGGTGACGCGCTTGCGATAGAGGCTCCACAGCGGCACCCGACTGACCCCATCCTCCAGTGCACCGATGGACATCCCCTTGTGGATATCCTCGGTGGCCTCGGACTCGACCACGTCCATGGCATCGTCATGGGTGACAATGCCCACCAGCCGCCCGTCGACGTCGACCACCGGCAGGGCCAGCAGGTCGTAACGAGCAACGGTGCGGGCCACCTCCTCCTGGGCCTCGTCGACGCTGGCGCTAATCACGTCCTTGATCATCAGGTCGTCGATCAGGGCCCCGGGGCGCGCCACCATCAGCTGGCGCAGCGACAGGGTGCCGGCCAGGCGTCCCTCCGGGTCAATGATATAGAGCTGGTAAACCGTCTCGGCATCAGGGGCCGTCTGTCGCACCCGCATCAGGGCGCGGGAGACGGTCATCCCCGTGGGGATGGCCACATAGTCCGCAGTCATGATCGCTCCAGCGGTGCCCTCTTCGTAGCTGGCCAGCCGCTTGAGTTCCTCTCGCTCGCGGTGGGCCATGCGACGCAGCAGCGCCTCGCGACGATCCTCGTCGAGCACCTTGAACAGGTCAGTCCGCTCGTCGGAGCCCATCTCCTCGAGCAGCAGGAGCAGGGCCTTGTCCTCCATCGCTTCGGCGACCGCCCGCTGCTCCTCGCCGGGCAGGTAGCCCAGCACATTGGCACGACGCTCGAGGGGCAGGCTGTCGAGCAGCGCCAGGGCTACCGGCAGGCCCTCTTCGTCCTCTTGCAGGGCATCCTCGACGAGCTCACCGATGTCCGCCGAACGCAGCTCACGCAGCAGGACACCGAGCCCCTCGGCGTCCTGCTCCTCCAGGGCAGTCAAGAGCGCTACCCGGTAGGGCTGCAGGGTATTGTCGAGAGACATGGCTATCCTCCTGTGAGCGCCGTGTCATCAGCCGGAAGGGAAGGAAGGGTCAGGCACCGGCAGAAACGACAACGCCCCCCGGACGCTGGGTTCGAGGGGCGTTGTCGACGGCACGAGGCTGGATCAGCCCTTGCCGGCCTTCTTGCGCAGTTGCTGAATCGTGCGAAGCTGGGCCACGGCTTCGGCCAGTTCGGCCGAGGCACGGGTATAGTCCAGCTCGGCGGACTTGTCGTTGAGGTTCTTCAGCGCATGCTGACGTGCCTCTTCGGCCGCTGCCTCATCGAGGTCATGAGCGCGGGTGGCCGCGTCGGCCAGGATGGTCACCACGTCAGGCTGGACTTCCAGGAAGCCTCCCGAGACGTAGTAGTTCTCCTCCTGGCCGCCATCATGAAGCACGCGCACCGGACCCGGCTTGAGCTCGGTCAGCAGCGGTGCGTGGCCGGGTAGAATCCCCAGCTCGCCCATGCGACCGGTGGCGATGATGCGCTCGATCTGGCCGGAGAAGATCCCCTCCTCGGCACTGACGATCTCGCACTTGAAGCTTTTCGTCATGACGACGTCTCCCAGGTAGACGGGATTACTTCATCTGGTTGGCTTTCTCGACGGCCTCGTCGATGGTGCCGACCATATAGAAGGCCTGCTCCGGCAGCTCGTCGTACTCACCGTCGAGAATGCCCTGGAAGCCGCGGATGGTGTCCTTCAGGGACACGTACTTGCCGGACGACCCCGTGAACACCTCGGCGACGAAGAACGGCTGCGACAGGAAGCGCTGGATCTTGCGCGCCCGGTACACGGCCAGCTTGTCCTCGTCGGACAGCTCGTCCATGCCCAGGATGGCGATGATGTCCTTGAGCTCCTTGTAGCGCTGCAGCACATTCTGCACACCGCGAGCGGTGTTGTAGTGCTCCTCGCCCACGACCAGCGGATCCAGCTGACGCGAGGTGGAGTCCAGCGGATCGATGGCCGGATAGATACCCAGCTCGGCAATCGAACGCGCCAGTACCACGGTGGCGTCCAGGTGCGAAAAGGTGGTTGCCGGTGACGGGTCGGTCAGGTCGTCTGCGGGCACGTAGACGGCCTGCACGGAGGTGATCGAGCCGGTCTTGGTGGAGGTGATACGCTCCTGGAGGACACCCATCTCCTCGGCCAGGGTCGGCTGGTAACCCACCGCGGAAGGCATCCGACCCAGCAGGGCAGAAACCTCGGTACCGGCCAGGGTATAGCGGTAGATATTGTCGATGAACAGCAGCACATCGCGGCCTTCATCGCGGAACTTCTCGGCGATGGTCAGGCCGGTCAGGGCCACGCGCAGACGGTTGCCGGGCGGCTCGTTCATCTGGCCGTAGACCAGCGACACCTTGTCGATGACGTTGGACTCGGTCATCTCATGGTAGAAGTCGTTACCCTCACGGGTACGCTCGCCGACACCCGCGAACACCGAGTAGCCACTGTGCTCGGTGGCGATGTTGCGGATCAGCTCCATCATGTTGACGGTCTTGCCCACGCCGGCACCACCGAACAAGCCGACCTTGCCGCCCTTGGCGAACGGGCAGACCAGGTCGATTACCTTGATACCGGTCTCGAGCAGCTCGTTAGAAACCGCCTGGTCGGCATAGCCCGGGGCCTTGCGGTGGATCGGCATGCGTTCTTCTTCACCGATATCTCCCACCTCATCAATGGGCTCACCGAGCACGTTCATGATCCGGCCCAGAGTCGCCTTGCCCACCGGCACGGAAATGGCTGCACCGGTGTTGGTAACCTCCATGCCACGCTTGAGCCCTTCGGTAGAGCCCATGGCGATGGTACGCACCACGCCATCACCCAGCTGCTGCTGGGTCTCGAGAATGGTCTCGACATCCGAGACCTTCAGCGCGTCGTAGACCTTGGGAACATCGTCCCGCGGAAACTCTACGTCAATCACCGCGCCGATGATTTGTACGATACGTCCGCTCATCTTGGTTCCTCTCAAATACCTGAAAATGAAACCTGCATGCCGGGAGGGCCATGGCCTCCCCTGGCGCTATACGGCGGCGGCACCACCGACGATCTCGGAGATTTCCTGGGTAATGGCCGCCTGACGGGCCTTGTTGTAGACCATCTCCAGGTCGTCGATCAGATTGCCGGCGTTGTCGGTGGCACTCTTCATGGCGATCATCCGCGCGGCCTGTTCGCAGGCCCCGTTTTCGACCACCGCCTGATAGACCTGCGATTCGATGAAACGCACCAACAGGCTATCCAGCAGCGCCTTGGCATCCGGCTCATACAGGTAGTCCCAGCTACCGGGACGCTTGTCTTCTTCGTCGTGCGATTCCGCACCCATGTCGGGCGACAGAGGCAACAGCTGACGGACCACCGGCTTCTGGGTCATGGTGTTGACGAATTCGTTGTACACCACATATAGGCGGTCCAGCTGACCCTCGTCATAGGCATCCAGCATGACCTTCACGCTGCCGATCAGGTCCTCGACCTCGGGTGACTCGCCCAGGCCGCTCTTCGCCGCGACGAGATTGCCCCCGTAGCTCTTGAAGAAGCTGCCGGCCTTGCTGCCCAGGGCACAGAAGTCGAGCTCGGCCCCGTGCTCACGCCACGCCTTGGCGTCCGTGATCACGGCCTTGAACATGTTCACGTTCAAACCGCCACACAGGCCACGGTCGGTGGATACCACGATATAGCCGACCCGCTTGGCGTCGCGCTCGACCATCCAAGGATGACGGTACTCCGGGTTGGCATCGGCGACATGCGAGACCACGTTGCGGATCTGACGCGCGTACGGCTGGCTGGCCTTCATCAGGTCCTGGGCCTTGCGCATCTTCGACGCCGCGACCATTTCCATGGCGCTGGTGATCTTCTGCGTGTTCTTGATGCTCCCGATCTGGGTGCGTATCTCTTTTGCAGCTGCCATAGCGATCTACTCCGTTCGTGGCACTCAGAAAGCTCCAGGGCCCGCCTCGCAAGCGGGACGGGCCAACGGGATTACCAGCTCTGAGTGGCCTTGAACTTGTCGAGACCCTCTTTCAGCCCTTCCTGGATCTCGCTGCTGTAGTCGCCGGTCTCGTTGATCTTGTCGAGCAGCTCGGCGTATTCGGCCTTCATGAAATCACGCAGGGCACGCTCGAAGTCCAGCACCTTGTTGACCTCAACCTCATCCAGGTAGCCCTCGTTGGCGGCATACAGGGAGAGGGCCATCTCGGCCACGGACATCGGCGAATACTGGTTCTGCTTCATCAGCTCGGTGACGCGCTGACCATGCTCCAGCTGCTTGCGGGTGGCCTCGTCCAGATCGGAGGCGAACTGGGCGAAGGCCGCCAGCTCGCGATACTGGGCCAGGGCCAGGCGAACGCTACCGCCGAGCTTCTTTATGATCTTGGTCTGGGCCGAACCACCCACACGGGACACCGAGAGGCCGGCGTTGATCGCCGGGCGGATACCCGAGTTGAACAGATCGGTCTCGAGGAAGATCTGACCATCGGTGATGGAGATCACGTTGGTCGGCACGAAGGCCGAGACGTCACCGCCCTGGGTCTCGATGATCGGCAGGGCCGTCAACGAGCCGGTCTTGCCCTTCACCTCGCCATTGGTGAGCTTCTCGACGTAGTCGGCGTTCACGCGAGCGGCACGCTCGAGCAGACGAGAGTGGAGGTAGAAGACGTCACCCGGATAGGCTTCGCGGCCCGGCGGGCGGCGCAGCAGCAGGGAGACCTGGCGATAGGCCACGGCCTGCTTGGAGAGGTCATCGTAGACGATCAGCGCGTCTTCACCACGGTCGCGGAAGTACTCGCCCATGGTGCAGCCAGAATAGGCCGCGAGGAACTGCATCGGCGCCGGGTCGGCGGCGCCGGCGGCGACCACGATGGTGTGCTCCATCGCGCCATGCTCATCGAGCTTGCGTACCACATTGGCAATGGTCGACTGCTTCTGGCCGATGGCCACATAGACGCAGGTGATGCCCTTGCCTTTCTGGTTGATGATGGCATCGATGGCGATGGCCGACTTGCCGATCTGGCGATCACCGATGATCAGCTCACGCTGGCCGCGGCCGATCGGCACCATGGCATCGATGGACTTGAGACCGGTCTGCACCGGCTGGTCGACCGACTGGCGAGTGATGACGCCGGGGGCGACCTTTTCCACCGCATCGGTCAACTTGGCGTTGATGTCGCCCTTGCCATCGATGGGGTTGCCCAAGGCATCGACCACGCGGCCGATCAGCTCGGGGCCCACCGGCACCTCGAGGATGCGGCCGGTACACTGGGCGGTCATGCCCTCTTCGAGTTGCAGGTAGTCGCCCAGCACCACGGCGCCCACGGAGTCGCGCTCGAGGTTGAGCACCATGCCGAAGATGCTGCCGGGGAACTCGATCATTTCACCGAACATCGCGTCTTCGAGACCGTGAACTTTCACGATACCGTCGGAAACGCTGACGATGGTGCCCTGATTGCGGGCTTCGGATGCGACATCCAGCTTCTCGATACGCTGTTTGATGATGTCGCTGATCTCGGAAGGATTCAGTTGCTGCATGCCATGTCCCTCAGACTCAAGCGGTAAGGGCTTCGGAGAGGCGTGTCAGTCGACCGCGTACCGACCCGTCGATGACGGTGTCGCCGGTACGCAGGATGACGCCACCGAGAAGCGCGGAGTCCACCTGAGTGGTAATGGAGATTTCGCGATTCAGGCGCTTCTTGAGCGCACCGGCGAGCTTGTCCTGCTGATCGTCGTCGAGCGGGTAGGCCGAGACCACGGTAACATCGACGCGCTTCTCGACCTCGGCGCGCAGCCGCTCGAACTGTTCGGCGATGGCCGGCAGAGCCGGCAGGCGGCCCTTCTCGCCCAAGGTTTCTAGGAAACGACGCGACGCCTCGTCGATGTCGACTTCCGCCAGCTCCAGCAGCAGGGCCACCTTGCGCTCGGCGGCCAGGCCCGGATGAGTCAGAAGCTTCTCGACGTCACGCACGGCGACGACGCGACCCAGCGTGACCAGCCAGTCGGACCAGGCATCCAGTGCCTGCTGGTCTTGGGCATAGTCGAACGCTGCCTTGGCATAGGGTCGTGCGACGGTAGACAGTTCCGCCATGGGTCACCTCCTCACAGTTCGGCCGCAAGCTTGTCGAGCAGCTTGCGATGTGCCTTCTCGTCGACGGAGGCTTCAAGAACCCGCTCGGCCCCGGTGACCGCCAGATGCGACACCTGGGCGCGCAGGTCATCCTTGGCACGCTGGACTTCCTGGTCGATCTCGGCGCGTGCGGAAGCCACGATGCGCTCACCTTCTGCGCGGGCCTGCTCGCGAGCCTCCTCGATCATCTGCGAGGAGCGCTTGTTGGCCTGCTCGAGGATCTGGGAAGCCTGCTCCTTGCTCTCGCGCAGGGTGGCATCAGCCTTCTCCTGGGCGAGCTCGAGGTCACGGTAAGCCCGACTGGCCGCATCGAGGCCATCGGCGATCTTGCGCTGCCGTTCATGGAGCGCGTTGCTGATCGGCGGCCACACAAACTTAATGCAGAACCAGACAAAGATCGCGAAGGCGATCGTCTGCCCGATAAGCGTCATGTTGATATTCACAGGGATGTACCTCTGACTGGTTCGTGGCGACCGGAAACAGGCAAACCGAGCGCAGGGCGCCCGGTATGCAGCATGTTAACCGGCGACAACGAAGATCAGGTACATCGCGATACCTACACCAATCATCGGCACGGCGTCCAGCAGGCCGGCCATCAGGAAGGTCTTGGTCTGCAGCTGGTCACCCAGTTCCGGCTGGCGTGCGGTGGATTCCAGCAGCTTTCCGCCGAGGATGGCGAAGCCGATACCGGTGCCCAGGGCGCCCAGACCGATCATGAGGGAGGCAGCAAGGTAGACGAATTCCATGGTGATACTCCTAGTTTCTCGAGTTGAGGTTCAAGTGATGGGTTGATCAAGTGTTGCGCGTTTCAGTGATGTTCGTGCGCCTGGCTCAAGTAGACGACGGACAGCACGGTGAAGATGAAGGCCTGGAGGCTGATGACCAGGATATGGAAGATCGCCCAGGGTACGTTCAACGTCCACATCACCCAGAACGGCAGCAGGGCAATGAGGATGAAGATCACTTCGCCGGCAAACATGTTGCCGAAGAGACGCAAGCCGAGACCCAGCGGCTTGACGAGCAGGCCGATGATCTCGAGAACCAGGTTGAAGGGGATCAGCGACCAGTGGTTGAACGGCGTGAGCGAGAGTTCCTTGGCGAAGCCGCCGGCGCCCTTGACCTTGAGGTTGTAGTAGATGATCAGCAGGAAGACGCCAAACGCCATACCCAGCGTAGCGTTGGGATCGGTGGTAGGCACCATTTTCATGTATTCGACGCCGAGACGCGCAAAGATCTCGGGCACGTAGTCCACCGGGATCAGCTTGAGCAGGTTCATCAGGAAGATCCAGACGAACAGCGTCAACGCCAACGGGGCAATGACAGGGTTACGGCCATGGAAGGCGCCGTGGACGGTGTTCTCGACGAACTCGAAGACCATCTCGACGATATTTTGCAGGGTACCCGGCACCCCGGTGGTCGCTACCTTGCCGGCCTTGCGGAACAACCAGATGAAGAGGGCGCCCATGGCGATGGACCAGCCCATGGTGTCCAGGTGCAGAGCCCAGAAGCCCATTTCCTGGGCATCGGCGGCGGAGTGCGCCATCGACCAGCCGTTCTCGGGGTGATAGCCGAAGGTCAGATTCTGCAGGTGGTGCTGAATATACTCGGTCGGCGAGGGGTTGTTGCCAGCCATGGATCTGCCTCTCGTTGGGGTCGGTCATCCACGCAATAGCCAGGGAGCCAGCCAGTGCATGAAGTGGACCGCCACGTATGCGCCAAAGAAAAAAGCCAGGTTTGAGGGGGGCACTGACACGAATACCAAGGCGAACAATGCCACCGTCAAACCGAGCTTACCGGCTTCGGCCCGATAGAAGCTGGACACGAAGCGACTTGCCTGTCGGCGGTTCCCCAGTAAGCCTAATCGCCAGACGAAAAACAAATTGGGAAGCAGACAAACCAGCCCTCCCGTTGCTGCCGACATGGCTACCTTCTGCCCGCCTACCCCTAAGCCGAGAAGGGTGACGACGATAACCACTCCCGCCTGCGCCTGCAGCAATCGGCGATAATTCGGACGACTTCGCATCGCCGAAAGGCTAGCCATGCGTCACTCGCCATGCCCCTTGCATCAAGCCTAAGTCCACAGGCAAACAACGGCGGATTATAGGGAACCGCCCATGCCCCTTCAACCAAAGTGACGGCGATTCCAGCGATATAGGATACGTCTTCGACCAAAGGGGGACGGATGCTTGACAGCACAGACGGTGGCCGACGATCGATAGCCTCACCGGATATGCTCCAGGATACCGTCGAGCTCATCGAGGCTGGCATAGCGGATGGTCACCCGTCCCTTGCCCCCACGACCATGCTGGATCTTCACCGGAGCGCCTAGCACTTCGGCGAGCCGCGTCTCCAGGCCGGCCACGTCCGCAGACGGCGCCTCGCGGCGCGGCTTGGCGGGCTCACCGCTGGCCAGCCGCTTGACCAGCGCCTCGGTATCGCGAACCGTGAGATCCTTGTTGACCACCTCATGGGCGGCCTTGCGCTGACGCGCCCCGGAAAGCGCCAGCAGCGCCCGGGCGTGGCCCATGTCCAGGTCACCGCGCTCAAGCAGGGTCTGTACCTCGGGGTCCAGCGTCAGCAGCCGCAGCAGGTTTGCCACCTGGGCACGAGAGCGGCCCACGGCATCGGCTACCTGCTGCTGGGTCAGGGCGAACTCCTCGAGGAGGCGCTTGAGGGCCATCGCCTCCTCGACGGGGTTGAGGTCCTCGCGCTGGATGTTCTCGATCAGCGCCAATGCCAGCGCCACCTCGTCGCTGACCTCGCGGATCACCGCGGGAATCACATCGAGCTCGGCGAGCTGGGCGGCGCGCCAGCGACGCTCGCCGGCGATGATCTCGTAGCGCGCCTCGCCGACGGGTCGGACCACGATCGGCTGCATCACGCCCTGGGCGCGAATCGAGTCGGCCAGTTCCTCGAGGGCCTCGGGCTGGATGTCACGACGCGGCTGGTACTTGCCGCGGGTGAGCTGTCCCAGCGGCAAACGCTCGAGGCGATCCTCGGCAGGGCTCTCCGAAGGTACCGCGGCCGGTGTGGCCTCGGTCGTATCAACCTCGGGGAGGTCAAGGCTTTCACGACGGCGGGCATTGGCACCGATCAGGGCATCCAGGCCGCGTCCCAAGGCGCGTTTACGCGTCATCGACATTCCCTCATCACTACCAGCAGTATTCGGCGGCCGGCTCACAGCGACAGGCGCCGGATCAGTTCCTTGGCCAGCACCCGGTGGGCCTGGCTGCCGCGCGAGAAGCGGGCATACTGGGTCACCGGCAGCCCATGGCTAGGCGCCTCGGCGACCCGCACATTGCGCGGAATGGTTGTCTTCAGCAGTGCATCGCCAAAGTAGTCGCGCAGCTGCTTGCTGACATCGCGGGTAAGGCTGTTGCGGGCGTCGAACATGGTGCGCAGGATCCCGTAGATCTCGATCTGGGGATTCACGCTGTCCTTGATCTGCTCCACGGTGTCGAGCAACGCAGAGAGCCCCTCCAGGGCGTAGAACTCGCACTGCAGCGGGATCAGCACGCCGTCAGCGGCGGTCAGGGCATTGACGGTGAGCATGTTCAGTGACGGAGGGCAGTCTATCAGCACCACGTCATATTCGCCGGCCACCTCCTCCAGGGCCTTGACCAGGCAACGCTCACGTCCCTCGCGGCGGTCGAGCAGTTCCACCTCGGCGGCGGTCAGGTCACCGTTGCCGGGGAGCAGTGCATAGCCCGCCTGCGGGCAGTCGATGATCACTTCGGTGGGTCTCTTTTCGCCCAGCACCACATCCAGCACGCTAGCATCCAGATCATGCTTGTCGGCGCCGCTGCCCATGGTGGCATGTCCCTGGGGATCAAGGTCGACCAGCAGCACACGGCGATCCAGGGCAGCCAGGCTAGCGGCGAGGTTGACGGCGGTGGTGGTCTTGCCCACCCCGCCCTTCTGGTTGGTCAAGGCTATGATCTTGGTCACGGGCAACTCCCTTGCTTGGGAAACAGACGCCTCTGGGTCAGGCCTGGGTCACATCCCGGCGGCGAAGGACCACGAGATGTCGGCTGCCGTCCTGGTAGGGCACCGCGAGATCGTGTCGTGCCGCCACGGCGATGTCCTCGGGAAGTTCAGCCAGTTCATCATCCACGGCGGGGCCCTTCATGGCCAGCCATTCACCACCGGGGGCCACCAGGCTCGCGGTCAGCGAAATGAAATCACCCAGGCTCGAGAAAGCTCGCGAAATCACCTGGGCATAGCCCCCGGCGAGGGGGTCGAAGGTTTCGACTCTGGCCTGTACCGGGGTGACGTTGCCAAGGCCCAGTTCCATCACGGCCTGGCGCTGGAAGCGCACCTTCTTGCCGTTGCTGTCGAGCAGCGTGACCGAGAGCGTCGGCTCGAGGATCGCCAGCACCAGTCCCGGTAGGCCCGGTCCCGAGCCCACGTCGAGCAGCTCTGGCCCCCGTACGAAGGGCAGCACCGCGGCACTGTCGAGGAGGTGACGGGTCACCATCTTCTCCGGCGTGCGTACCGCGGTGAGGTTATAGGCGCGATTCCACTTGTGCAACAGCCCCACCAACGCCAGCAGCAGCCGACGCTGTTCGTCATCAACGGCGATGCCCAGCGCCACCAGCCCGCCATCGAGGCGCGCCTCGACAATATTGTCTACTGGGGTCACGCGCTGGCTGCCCGGTCTTCGTCGAGCAACCGTCGTTTCTTGAGGTGGATCAACAGGATCGAGACCGCTGCCGGTGTTACGCCGGAGATGCGCCCTGCCTGGGCCAGGGTCTCGGGGCGTGACTCCTCGAGCTTCTGGCGGATCTCGTTGGACAGCCCCTCGACGCGCCGGTAGTCGATATTGGCCGGTAGCGGCGTGGCCTCGTGACGCTTGAGCTTGTCGATCTCGTTCTGCTGTCGCTCGATGTAGCCCTGGTACTTGGCTTGGATCTGTACCTGATCGGCCACCGCTTCGTCATCGACCGCCTGTCCCTCGATGCCGGGCAGGTCGGCGAGGTCGCCATAGGCGAGCTCCGGGCGACGCAACAGGTCCATCAGGCTGTATTCATGAGTCAACGGCGTGCCGGTCCTGGCTTCGACTCGGGCGGCCGCAAGGGTACCCGGCTGCACCCAGCTGGCCCGGAGCCGTGCGCTCTCACGCTCCACCGCCTCGCGCTTGGCCGCAAAGGCCGACCAACGGGTATCGTCCACGAGTCCCAGTTCACGACCGGTCTCGGTAAGCCGCATGTCGGCGTTGTCTTCGCGCAGCAGCAGCCGGTATTCGGCCCGCGAGGTGAACATCCGGTAGGGCTCCTTGGTTCCCAGAGTGATCAGGTCATCGACCAGAACGCCCAGGTAGGCCTCGTCGCGTCGCGGTGACCAGGGCTGCAGCCCACGGGCCCGCCGAGCGGCGTTGAGGCCGGCCAGCAGTCCTTGGGCGCCCGCCTCCTCGTAGCCGGTGGTGCCGTTGATCTGGCCGGCGAAATACAGGTTGTGGATGAACTTGGTTTCCAGCGAGTGCCGCAGGTCACGGGGATCGAAGAAGTCGTACTCGATGGCGTAGCCCGGCCGGGTGATATGGGTGTTCTCAAGCCCCGGGATGGAACGAACCACCTGAAGCTGCACGTCGAAGGGCAGCGAGGTGGAAATCCCGTTGGGGTACAACTCATGGGTATCGAGCCCTTCAGGCTCGATGAACACCTGGTGGCTCGCCTTGTCGGCGAAGCGATGCACCTTGTCCTCGATGGACGGGCAGTAGCGTGGCCCGACCCCCTCGATCACCCCCGAGTACATCGGCGAACGATCCAGGTTGGCGAGGATGATCTCGTGGGTACGCTCATTGGTATGCGCGATATGGCAGCTCACCTGCCGAGGGTGCATCCCGCGATTGCCGAGGTAGGACATCACCGGCGTCGGGTTGTCGCCGGGCTGCTCCTCGAGACGCGAGAAATTGACGCTCTTGGCATCCAGCCGTGGCGGCGTTCCCGTCTTCAGGCGGTCGACCCTGAACGGCAGTGCCCGTAGCCGCTCGGCCAGGGCATTGGAGGGCGGATCGCCTGCACGCCCGCCACGGCTGGTGTCGAGGCCGATATGGATCACCCCGCCGAGGAAGGTTCCGGTGCACAACACCACGCTTTCGGCCAGGAAGCGGATGCCGGTCTCGGTGACCACGCCACGCACGGTGTCCCCCTCGACGATCAGATCGCCAGCCGCCTGCTGGAAGAGCGTCAGGTTGGCCTGGGACTCCAGCATGCCACGAATTGCCGCCTTGTAGCGTACTCGGTCGGCCTGGGCCCGGGTGGCGCGTACTGCCGGCCCCTTGCGGGCATTGAGAACGCGAAACTGGATGCCGCCTAGGTCGGTGGCCAGTCCCATGGCACCACCCAGGGCATCAATCTCCTTGACCAGGTGACTCTTGCCGATCCCGCCGATAGCGGGATTGCATGACATCTGGCCGAGAGTCTCGATGTTGTGGGTCAGCAGCAGGGTCCGGCAGCCCATGCGGGCCGAGGCCAGGGCGGCTTCGGTTCCGGCATGGCCGCCGCCGATGACGATGACGTCAAAGCGGTCGGGATACTCCAAGGGTCACCTCTTGGCGCACTGCGCCGATGTTGCAGTCAGGAGTGGAAATCAGCGGGCCAGTATAAACCTCCTGTGGGTAATCGTCAGGGTTTTCCACACGGGATTTCCTGCACCATCGCCTAACTCACCACTCCTAAACAATAAAATAGAATATATAAAAGAAGTTCTGTTGTGGTAGTAACTACTGGTGTGGACATTTTCCGTGGGTAAGTGGTTTAAACTCAATGTTTTCAAGGTATTGCCGTGTTGATGCCTCGTGGGACATGAGGCTAACTGCCTGCGGATGGGGTGTCGGGAGCCTGTGGATGGAAAGCCCGCTTGTCCACAGCACGACTGAGACACCGCTTGTCCACCGTTGCCTACCTGGCTTGTCACCGCGACTGTGAACAACCCGACATGATTCGCCCATTGCCCCACATGACGGGCACTGCAGGCCGATTCGATCCGGTTCCCCAGGTTTTTTGTCCACAGGCAAAAAAATGGCCCTGTCGATAACGACAGGGCCTGTGAAGGGCGGTGGGAAGGGCGTCGGATCAGTGCTTGAGGACTCTCGACAGGAACTGCTGGGTCGGCTTGTTGCGGGGGCGATCCAGGACCTCTTCGGGCGGGCCCTCTTCGGCGATCTCGCCCTGGTGTATGAAGATCACCCGGTCGGCGACCTCCCGGGCGAAGCCCATTTCATGGGTCACGATCATCATCGTCATGCCCTCTCGTGCCAGCTCGCGCATGGCATCGAGGACTTCCCCTATCATCTCGGGATCGAGTGCCGAGGTCGGCTCATCGAACAGCATCAGGCGCGGCTCCATGGCGAGTGCTCGAGCCAGGGCCACACGCTGCTGCTGACCGCCGGAGAGCTGTCCAGGATGCTTGGCGGCCTGGTCGCTGATGCCCACTCGCTCGAGCAGGCGTTCGGCCGTCTCGATGGCATCCGCACGACTCCAGCCCCGCACCTTCATTGGTGCCAGGCTTACGTTGTCGAGCACACTCAGGTGCGGGAATAGGTTGAACTGCTGGAAGACCATGCCGACCTCGGTGCGGATCTTCTGCAGTGCCTGGCCGGCCTTGCCGTGGGGCAGCAACTCGTTGCCATCGACCTCGATATGGCCCTGCTGGAACTCCTCGAGGCCATTGATGCAGCGGATCAACGTCGACTTGCCTGAGCCACTGGCACCGACGATCACTACCACTTCCCCGGGCGAGACCTTCAGGTCGATGTCCTTCAGCACGTGCAGGTCGCCGAAGAACTTGTTGACCTTCTCCAGGCACACGATGGGGTCGGCGGCGGAAGGAGACTTGTCTTGGTTCATGTCGCGCTTTCCTTATTGTCCGACCAGGCCTCTGCGCTCCAGCTGTCGCAGCGCAAACGAGAGGCTAAGGGTGATCGCCAGGTAGAGCAGGGCGACCATCAGATAGACCTCCAGGGCGTTGAAGGTGGTGGCGATATAGACTTGGCCTTGGCGGACCAGCTCACCGACGCCAATCACCGAGAACAGCGAAGTGTCCTTGATGCTGATGATGCCCTGGTTGCCCAGTGCCGGAATCATCCGTCGCAAGGCCTGTGGCCAGATGATGTAGCGAAAGGTCTGGCGACGCGAAAGGCCCAGAGACAGGCCGGCCTCGCGCTGACCACGCTCGATGGACTGCACGCCGCCGCGCACGATTTCCGAGATGTAGGCGCCGGAATTGACGGCGATGGCGGCGATGCCGGCCACTAGGGCATTGATCGGTCCACCCAGCAACTGGGGCAGACCGTAGAAGATGAACAGTACCTGAACCAGTACCGGAGTGCCTCGGAAGATCTCGATGTAGGCCACGGCCGGGATGCGCAGCCAGGCGAAGGGGCTGATTCTCAGCAGGCCGAACAGGATGCCGATCAGAAAGCCGATGGCCAGGCCTCCGAAGGAGATCAGCAGCGTGTAGGGAATACCCTCGAGCAGGAAGGGAATGGAGGCAAAGGCCGCCTGCCAGTCGAATTGGAAGGTGACGTCCACAAGATTTCTCCGTCAAGACGCAAGAGTGACGACAAGGGGAAGCGTGCCGGGCTTGTAACGCAACGGGGCCGGGTACTCGACCCGACCCCGACATCAGGAGGCTAAGTACTTCACTCGTCGCTGGGCGCCTCGCCGAACCACTTCTCGTAGATCTCGTCGTAGGTGCCGTCTTCCCTCATCTCGGCAAGAGCTTCATTGACTGGCTCGACCCACTCGCTGCCCTCGACGAAGACGATGCCGTACTGCTGGCCTTCGTAGAGATCCCCTACGACCTTGACCCGGCCTTCGCCGCGGCTCTGGGCGAAGTAGCCGACGTTGGGGGCATCATAGAATACCGCGTCGACGCTGCCACCGAGCAGGGCCATGTACATGTCACTGGAACCCGGATAGGGAGTGATGTCGGCCTCGTCGCCGAGGTTCTCCTGAAGGAAATCGTAGCTGGTGGAGCCGACCTTGGTGCCGATCTTCTTGCCTTCGAGGTCTTCGATCTCCTGGACGCTGTCATCGTTGGCACTCACCAGGATTCGCAGGCCACTGTCGTAGTAGGGATCGGAGAAGTCGACGACCTCGGCACGTTCCTCGGTGATTGTGATCCCGGCGATGGCAACATCGGCATTGCCGGTCTGAACGGCGGGGATGATGCCGTTGAAGTCCATGGTGCGCAGGTTGTATTCGAAACCGGCGCGCTCTGCGACTTCGCTGATGATGTCCATGTCGAAGCCGACCATCTCGCCGGTCTCCTGGTCCATCATCTCGAAGGGCACGAAACTCGGGTCGGTGACGACCTCGAGGACGTGGTCATCGGCGCTGGCCGCACCGGAAAGCCCCAGCCCGAAAGCGATGCTGGCAGCTAGAGAGGCGATCTTCAGTTGACGTTTCATATGATTCCCCATGGAAGAATGTATGGCGAAGTACGCCTTAAACCATGGCGAGTTCCCGGGGAAGCGTCAAGTCAAGGGATTGATATGCTGTCGCCGCTGAGCCAACGCTGGCGATCAGACCATGAAGGAGGCTCCGCAGCCACAGGTAGTAGTGGCGTTAGGGTTCTGCACCAGGAAGCGGGCACCGGCCAACCCCTCCTCATAGTCGACCGTGGAGCCGACGAGGTACTGGTAGGAGAGCGGGTCGACCACCAGGGCCACCTGGCCGAACTCGACGAGAGTATCGTCGTCAGCGGTTTCATCGGCGAAGTCGAAGCCGTACTGGAAGCCCGAGCAGCCTCCACCGGTAACGTAGACCCTCAGCTTGAGCCGGGGGTTGCCCTGTTCCTCGATGAGTGCCGCGAGACGGGCTCGGGCCCCGTTCGAGAGCATCAAGGGGGTGGGAGCGAAGGATTCGGCACCACTCATGGGTGACCTCCCCTGGATCGATGAATGTCCTGCAAAGGGTGATTATCCACAATCCCCAGTAAAACAGTCAACTTTGTGGCACTAATCACGGGTTATCCCCCGATGCCTTTTGACTTCATCAGGGCATGATGGCCGGCGCGTCGAGGCCGGCCAGCTCGTTGAAGCCGAACATCAGGTTGAGGTTGTGCACGGCCTGACCCGAGGCGCCCTTGACCAGGTTGTCAATCACCGAGAGGATCACCACGGTGTCGCCGTCTCCGGGACGGTGGACCGCTAGGCGGCAGACGTTGGCCCCCTTCACGCTGCGTGTCTCGGGGTGACTCCCCGCCGGCATCACGTCGACGAAGGGTTCGTCGGCAAAGCGCTGTTCGAAGTGGGACTGGAGGTCGCCGGGCTCGGCGGTCAGTCGGCCGTAGAGGGTAGCGTGGATACCGCGAATCATCGGTGTCAGGTGGGGCACGAAGGTCAGACCCACCGGGCGTCCGGCAGCATCGGTCAGCCCCTGGCGAATTTCCGGCAGGTGGCGGTGGCCCGAGGCACCATAGGCCTTCATGGACTCGCTGGCCTCGGCCAGCAGCGAGGGCACCTTGGCACCGCGGCCAGCACCGGTGACGCCGGATTTGCAGTCGGCGATGATATGCTCGGCATCGATCATGCCCGCCTCCAGCAACGGCAGCAGGCCGAGTTGCACGGCGGTGGGGTAGCATCCTGGCACAGCGACCAGGCGTGCCTGGCGGATGCGCTCGCGGTTGATCTCGGGCAGGCCGTAGACCGCCTCGTCGAGCAGCTCGGTGGCCCCGTGGGGCTGGCCGTACCAGTGGGACCATTCCTCGCTGTCGCGCAGCCTGAAGTCGGCCGAGAGGTCGATGACCCGGGTGCCCTTGTCGAGCAACTCGCCGGCCAAGGCATGGGCCACGCCGTGAGGAGTGGCGAAGAAGACGGCATCGCAGCGTGCCAGTCGCTCGGCATCGGGCGCGCTGAAGGCCAGGTCGTCGTAGTGTCCGCGCAGGTTGGGATAGAGCTCGCTGACGGCCATGCCGGCCTCGGAGCGCGAGGTGATGGCGTCTACTGCCACTTCCGGATGACGGGCCAGTAGTCTGAGCAGTTCGACGCCGGTGTAACCGGTGCCGCCGACGATTCCGACCTTGATCACGATGGTCTCCTGAGGTTGATGAAGTGACGCTGGGACCAGCGTCTCTGGATATGATACACAAGAGAGATGCGACCTACCCAGGCCCAGCCTGGTGGGTCTTCCTCTGCAAGGTCGAACAGGAACGTTGCCGTGCCGCGTCTCCCGCTACCCGACTTCAGCCTGGATGGATTCCGACGCAAGCTGGCCAATGTCGATGCCTTGCCCCAGCTCTGCGTCCTGGGTGTGCTCTCGGGCCTGGTGACGGGCGGGTTAATGGTGGTGTTTCGCCTGTTGCTATCATTGGGCGGCCTGCTGCTGTTTCCCGATGGTGATCCCGAGGCCTTCGAGGCCCTGCCACCGGTTCTGCGTGTGCTGATGCCTCTGATCGCGGCGGCCCTGATCGGCCTGTGGCTATTTCGCCAGCCACCCGAGGGACGGCGTATCGGTGTGGTCCATGTCATCGACCGTCTGACCTATCATCAGGGACGCTTTCCGTTACGTAACTGGCTGACCCAGTGGTGGGTTGGCGTGGTGGCGGTGATCGGCGGCCTTTCCGCCGGCCGCGAGGGGCCGGCCATCCACCTGGGAGCGGCGGCCTCGACCGGCCTGGGGCAATACCTGCGCCTTCCCCATAACAGCCTCAGGGTGCTGGTGGCCTGCGGAACGGCGGCGGGGATCTCGGCCTCGTTCAATACGCCCATCGCCGGGGTGATCTTCGCCATGGAAGTGGTGATGATGGAGTACACCATCATCGGCTTCATGCCGGTCATCCTGGCCTCCTCCATGGGCGCGGTGGTGGCCCAGTTGGTCTATGGTGCTGAACCCGCCATCGGCATCCCCGACCTGCACCTGAAGTCTTTGTTGGATATTCCCTGGATCCTGGCCAGTGCCTTGCTGGTCGGCCTGCTGGCGGCACTGTTCCTGCGCGTTGCGCGGGGTCACCAGCGGCTTCAGCGGCTGCCCATGGTATTGCGCTTCGGCCTGGCGGCGCTGGCGGTGGCAGGTGTGGCCTGGTGGTACCCCGAGGTGCAGGGGATGGGCTATGACACCTTGCAACTGGCGCTGGGCGGGTCTGCCGCGGTGGATGTGCTGCTGGCCGTGGCGATCGGCAAGCTGCTGCTTACGGCTTTCACCGTGGCATGCGGCATCCCGGTCAGCATCATCGGTCCCATCCTGGTGGTCGGCGGGGCGGCCGGTGCCCTGTGCGGCCTGGCAGGTCAGGCCTTGTTGCCGGCAGGGGCCTCCGCACCCGAGGTCTACGCCCTGCTGGGCATGGCAGCGATGATGGGAGCTGTTCTGCAGGCTCCGCTGGCGGCCCTGATGGCCCTGCTAGAGCTCACCCACACGCCCGGCATCATCATGCCGGGCATGCTGGCGGTGGTGGTGGCCAGTCTCACGGCGCGGCAGTTGAGTCGTAGTCAGGGGTTCTTTCTCACTCAGACGCGTCAGGGACCGCACCCGCTGCAGCAGCCACTGATGCAGGCGCTGTCCAGGGTCTCGGTGCCTGCGGTGATGGAGCGCAATCTGGTGCGCACCTCGCGCAAGGTGACCCGTGATCAGGCTAGTGCTCTCCTCGACGCCAATCCGGTCTGGGTGTTGATAGTGCGTTCCACGGACGACAAGCCGACCCTGGCGCTCAAGGCCGCCGACCTGGCCCGCTGGCTGCTGGAGCACGACCAGCCGGACTCGGAGAACGACAGCGCCTTGCTGGATCTGCTGGAGATCCCCGGCCAGCGCCTGGACATGGCACCGATCCACCTGCAGGCAACGCTCTCCGAGGCTTTCGAGCGGCTCAACGACAAGGCGCTGGATGCCCTCTACGTGGAGCACGGTCACCGGCCAAAGCAGAAGCGGATTTCGGGTATCATCACCCGCGATGCCATCGAGCGTTATTACCGATTTTCCGATTCGACCCACGGCTGAGGAGTCGTCATGTATCTGTGGATGAAGGCCCTGCACCTGGTGGCCATGGTGACCTGGTTCGCCGCCCTGTTCTATCTGCCGCGCCTGTACGTCTACCACGCCATGGCGCGAGACAGGGGAGAACAGCAGGCCATCGATCATTTCCTGATAATGGAGCGCAAGCTTTATCGCGGGATCATGACGCCATCGATGATCGCCGTGTTGCTGTTCGGTGGTGCCCTGCTGCTACTCAATCCTGCCTGGCTCTCGCAGGGCTGGATACATGCCAAGCTGCTGCTGGTGGCACTGCTGGTGGGCTACCATCATGTTTGCCTGATCTACCTGAAGCAGTTCGCCGAGTCTCGCTGTCGACGCGGGCATGTGTTCTTCCGCTTGTTCAATGAGTTGCCGGTGATCGCCCTGCTGCTGATCGTCTTCCTGGCCGTGCTGAAGCCCTTCTGATGGACGATACCCATGAATTGACGCCGCATCTGCCGACGGTGCTGGTGCTGTCCGGCCACGACCCCACCGGTGGCGCCGGCCTGGTCGCCGACAGCGAGGCGGTGGCCGCCTGCGGAGGCTGGGCGCTGACCGTGCCTACGGCGCTGACGGTGCAGAACTGCCGGGACGTGAGCACGGTGAGCCCCGTGGCCGCCGATGACCTCTGTGCCATGGCGGCGGCGCTGGATGAGTTCGAGATCGCCGCAATCAAGATCGGCCTGGTTCCGGATGTCACTGTGCTGGATGCGGTGGTGGATATCCTGCGGCGTCGGCCGGGGGTGCCGGTGGTGCTGGATCCTGTGCTCAGGGCCGGCGGCGGCAGTGACTTGTCCACAGTCGAGCTCATCGATGCCATGTGTCGCCACTTGCTGCCGCTCGTGGATATTCTGACGCCCAACCGGCAGGAGTTGGCTCGCCTGGCCGGGACCGAATTCGCCGATGATACCGAGCGGGCGGTGAGGCTGATGTCTCTCGGATGCCAGGCCCTGCTGGTCACCGGCACCGACCACCCAGCGGGACGGGTTCCGGCCGATCGAGTGGAACATACGCTGCATGCGCCGGACATCAGCCGGCAGTGGTCCTGGCCACGACTCGCCGGTAGCTTCCACGGCTCCGGCTGTACCCTGGCGAGCGCGCTGGCGGCGCGTCTGGCGGCTGGCGAGTCACTGGTCACGGCCTGCGAGCAGGCGCAGGCTTTTACTTGGCAGGCGCTGGCCCGCGGCTGGCAACCGGGACATGACCAGCGGCTGCCACGGCGTCTCTGGCAGTTGCCGGCGGCGCCCTCCTTTCTCGCCCTCGACGTCGCGACGCCGCGGGGATGACGGGACGGGCTGGCCATCGATCCCCCGGCAGACGAGAATAGGGCGAATCCGGCAGAGGAGCAGGCAGGTGTGTCATTCGACAATATTCACCGCCGCTTCACCGGCTATCACGAGGTTATCCAGGAAACTATCCACAAGCCCGCCTGGTCGGGCACGTATCTACAGGGCAAGAGGTTGACATGACCACATCCGCACAGCTCTTCGAGCAGGCCTGTCGCCACATTCCCGGCGGGGTCAACTCGCCGGTTCGCGCCTTCAAGGGGATGGACCGCCCTCCGGTGTTCATGGAGCGTGCCCGGGGTGCCTATCTCTTCGATGTGGAAGGCAAGCGCTATGTCGATTATGTCGGCTCCTGGGGGCCCATGATCACCGGCCATGCCGACCCCGAGGTGCTGGGAGCGGTGCGCGAGCGACTCGATAATGGCCTCTCCTTCGGTACCCCCACGGCCATCGAGACCACCATGGCCGACCTGATCTGCGAGATGATCCCCACCATCGAGATGGTGCGCATGGTCAATTCCGGCACCGAGGCCACCATGTCGGCGATTCGCCTGGCGCGGGGCTATACCGGCCGCGACAAGATCGTCAAGTTCGAGGGCAACTACCACGGCCACTCCGACTCGCTGCTGGTCAAGGCCGGCTCGGGCGCCCTGACCCACGGCGAACCCAGCTCCCCCGGCGTGCCGGCCTCGATGGCCGAGCACACCGTGACCCTCTCCTATAACGATCCCGATGCCGTGGAGCAGTGTTTCGAGGAGATCGGCAGCGAGGTGGCCTGCATCATCGTCGAGCCGGTAGCCGGCAACATGAACTGCATTCCGCCGCAGCCGGGCTTCCTGGAGACCCTGCGCCGCGTCTGCGACCAGCATGGCAGCGTGTTGATCTTCGATGAGGTGATGACCGGCTTCCGTGTGGCGATGGGGGGTGCCCAGGCCCACTACGCTATTGAGCCGGACCTCACCTGCCTAGGCAAGATCGTCGGGGGTGGCATGCCGGTGGGCGCCTTCGGTGGTCGTCGCGAGATCATGGAACAGATCTCGCCATTGGGCCCCGTCTACCAGGCAGGCACCCTCTCCGGCAATCCGCTGGCCATGGCGGCCGGCATCGCCCTGCTCGGGAAGCTTCGCCAGCCGGGCTTCCACGACGCCCTGGCGCAGCGAGTCGAGACCCTCTGCCACGGTCTCCAGGAGAGGGCCGATGCGGCGGGCATCGACATGATCACACAGCGTGCCGGCGGCATGTTCGGAGTCTTCTTCACCGGCCAGAGCCGGGTCGATAACTTCGCCCAGACCACCGCTTGCGACGCCGATGCCTTCCGTCGCTTCTTCTCCTTGATGCTCGACCAAGGGGTCTACCTGGCACCGTCTGCCTTCGAGGCCGGCTTCATGTCCAGTGCCCATGCCCCGGAGGACATTCAACTGACGCTGGATGGTGCCGAGAAGGCATTCTGGGTGATGCAGCAGGCCTGAGACGCCACCCTTCAGAGTGGGAGACCCAGATGATTCAGAAACTCACCGAACACGCGGTCCCCTGCGAGGAATCTCTGCAGTTGGAGGAGTTGGTCGATCGGCTGGTGGCCTTCCATCGACACACACTCGGTGATACTCACCTCGCGGATGCCGGGCCGGTCGCTTTCCAGAAGCGGTTCTACGAGGAAGTGGCGGCCATCGAGTCGTTGCTCTCCGGGAAGGAGGACCATCAGCGTCTGGCCTGTCTTCGACAGTGGCTCGAACACGAACTCGAAAGACTGGCGTCGGTCTTCCTGGCGCGTCGGGGGCACCTGCTGGCATCCAGCTGGGCCGTGGCGCATCCCGACAGTCGGCTCTGCGATCAGGGCCGAGTGCTGTTGGCTAACGCTATCGGTCGGGACATCCAGGGTCCCGGGATCGATGATATCGTCGACCCGGGCAGCGACCTGGCTGCCCTGCTGGTAGGCTTGGAGTCCCACGGGGAGACCGGACTGGCCCGCCAGGCCCTCGATAGTTACTTGCGCCAGTCCGGGGACTACGGCCTGGCCCGCCTTCTCTCTGTCTTCCGCGTCGTCGAGGCGCTTGCCGGAGCACGACGTGCCCTGCAGCGCCATCAGTCGGCCGGAGAGGATCGAGAGCGTCCTGCCCTGCTGGCCGAAACCATGCGGGAGTGCCGCCGTTACCTGGATCTGGCCGAAGCCTATGCCGAGTTCCGCTTCCCCCCGCTGATCATTGGGATCGGCGTCTCGGGTAGCGGCAAGAGCCGCTTTACCCGGACTCTGGTCGGTCGCCTGGGGGCCGTTCGCCTCTGTTCGGATGTGGAACGGCGTCGGCTTTACGGCATCGACCCACAGGCGGTCGAGAGAGAACCGCCTGTGGACATGTTTGCCGGAGAGGCCACCGAGCGCACTTACCGTCGCCTGGCCGAATGTGCCAGCACGCTGCTGGAGGCGGGATTCCCGACTTGCGTCGACGGGACCTTCCTCAAGCGGGAGCAGCGCGATCTCCTGCGTCAGCAGGCCGAGGCCCGGGGTCTACCCGTGCTGCTGGTGAGCTTCGAGGCCGATGAGGATACCCTGCGCCGGCGCATCGAGAAGCGTGCTCGGCGACATGGCGTCCCGCCCGAGCAGAGCCTCGCCATATTGGCGTCTCAGCAAGCCGACATCGAGCCCTTTGTTGACGAAGAACGGCTTCACCTGCTGCACCTCGATACCACGGCGGACAATGCCGCGGAGACCCTGGCTGGCCTGATCCAGGATCACGTGCGATTGATTTGAGGCCGTTCAGGAGGGATGAAGCGAGCTCAGTTGGGATTCCGTGCGCTGGCGACGACCTATCAGCGGTGGAGGGGCACCGAGATTCTGGCGGGCCCAGTTCACCGCCTGGAGACGGTTGTGCACCTTGATCTTGCGGAAGATGTTGTAAAGATGCGATTTGACGGTGTGCTCGCTGACGAACAGTTGGTCGGCGATCTCGATGTTCGAGGCCCCCGTGCCCAGCATGGCGATTATCTCCAGTTCCCGGTGGGTCAGACCGCAGACCGGCCGGTAGGAGTTGAGTTGCTGGCGGCGAAAGAACTGGATCATTCGCGTCATCAATGAGCGTGACATCCACAGGTTGCCTTCCAGCAGGATGGTGAGCCCCTTGCAGATCATGTCCAGCGAATCACTGCGGTAGAAGACGCCTTGTAGGTTCATGGCCGAGAGAGTCTCGACCGCATGTTCCTCGTCTCGCAGGTTGAAGGCAGCTAGTGACATGTTACTGGATTCGGCCCCCCTGACATGCCATTGCTGCATGGTGGCCTCGTCGATATGATCAGCGTCGAGCAGCGCCACAGCCGGCGAGGCATCCTTGCCTTTCCACTCCGTTCCCGGCGCGACGACCGAGACCGAGCAATCGAGTTGCTGGTGGAGATAGTCAATGAAGAGTTGTGATTGAGGGTTGTTGGCGGTAACCAGCAACACCAGGCCCTTCTCCTGTTCCATGGTTCGATCCCTCCAAAAGGAGCGGTTAAATTTCTGATGAGGCAATCAGCAATTTGTGGCACAAACGCCACACTAGATCTTAGTCTCGTAAAGAATGTAATTTTTCGTTACTAACATTTTGTTATAACAAAAACCCATTTATATGTGTTTTTGCTTCTATCTGGCTCATTAAATTGCACGATCAAGGACTTGACGCTAGGAGAGGGTTCGGACGTGCGCTTGGGAAGACCGGCTGCCAAGAAAATTCAGCCTGGTGCTCGGAGTTGTGCGATTCGATATCTCATTATCAAGCATTAAAAAAGCCATCTATATGGATGACATCTCCCATTTCCTTGTCGGGCCGTTTCCCCTGCCGCTTTCGGCTCGTAAAATGGATATCCATTGTTCGTCTGGAGAACCGACCATGCCCCCAGCCCTGCTGGTCCTGGCCAGCGGTAATGCCGGTAAGCTGCGCGAGTTTCACCAACTGCTCGCTCCGCTGGGTTTCGATGTTCGTCCTCAATCCGACTTCGGTGTGGCCGACGTCGAGGAGACTGGCCTGACCTTCGTCGAGAACGCCCTGCTCAAGGCCCGGGAAGCCAGTCGTCTCAGTGGGCTGCCGGCGCTGGCCGATGATTCCGGCCTTGAGGTCGATGCTCTGAACGGGGCACCCGGCATCTACTCCGCACGCTATGCCGGAGAGCCGAAGAGTGATGCGCGCAACAACACCCGACTGCTGGCGTCCATGGCCGAGGTTCCGGAGGGGGGTCGCAGGGCTCGCTACTGGTGTGTGCTGGTGCTGTTGCGTCATCCCGAGGACCCGGTACCTTTGATCGTGCAACGCAGCTGGGAAGGCGAGATCCTGCAGGCTCCCCGCGGTGAGGGGGGCTTCGGCTATGACCCGCTGTTCTGGCTTCCCGACCAGGGTGCGAGTGCCGCCGAGCTCAGCGCCGAGGAGAAGAACCGTCTCAGCCATCGGGGCCGGGCCCTGCAGGCGCTGGTGGTGGCGATGGACGCCGGGCACTGCCAGCGATGAGAACTCCTTCTCCTTCATCTCCCGGCGTGCCGCCGCTGTCGCTTTATATTCACGTGCCCTGGTGCGTGCGCAAGTGCCCCTATTGTGACTTCAACTCCCATGGGGTCGGGCGCAGCGCCGAGCTGCCGGAGTCTAGCTACCTCGCGGCTCTGGTCGCGGATCTCGAGGCCGACCTGCCCTTGGTCGCGGATCGTGAACTGGTGAGCATCTTCATCGGCGGCGGTACCCCGAGCCTGATGTCGGCCGGCTTCTACGAGCGGCTGCTGGCGGCCGTGGCGAGCCGACTTCCGCTGGCAGCGGAAGTCGAGATTACCCTGGAAGCGAATCCCGGTACCTTGGAGCGGGGACGTTTCGCCGGCTACCGGGCGGCGGGGATCAACCGGCTGTCGCTAGGTGTGCAGAGCTTCCAGGACACACAGCTGGCGGCGCTGGGGCGTATCCATGGTGGTGATGATGCCGTGGCCGCGGTCGAGGAGGCGCGCCAGGCGGGCTTCGATAACCTCAACCTCGACCTGATGCATGGACTTCCCGGACAAACGCCGGCGCTGGCGCTGGCTGATATTGACCAGGCGCTATCCCTCGCCCCGGAGCATATTTCCTGGTATCAACTGACTCTGGAGCCGAATACCGAATTCCACGCCTTTCCTCCCAAGCTACCTGTGGAAGAGGTCCTGTGGGACATCCAGGATCTGGGCCACGAACGCCTCGAGGCCGCAGGCCTTGAGCGCTACGAGATTTCCGCCTACGCGCGTCCCGGCGGAGGCTCGCGACACAACATCAATTACTGGCAGTTTGGTGACTATCTGGGTATCGGAGCCGGCGCCCACGGTAAGCTCAGCATACCTGGTGCCGAGGGCCTGCAGATCCAGCGTCGCTGGAAATCACGGCTGCCCGAGGCCTATCTTCGCCGCATCAATGATCCGCGTGGCTTCGTGGCGGGTCACGTCGATATCGATGAGCGAGAGCTGCCGCTTGAGTTCGCCATGAATGCCCTGCGCCTGATAGAGGGCGTGCCACTGTCGACCTGGAGTGCCCATACCGGACGCGGGTCACAGGCGATACTTTCCCGGTTGAGCGCGGCCCGCGAAAAAGGACTTCTTGTGGAAGATGCAGGCAGGCTGCAGGCATCTGACCAAGGTCTGCTATTCTTGAACGAGTTGCTGGCCCTGATCAGCGAGTTTCGGCCAGGCAAGGAAGAACTCGTCTACCGAGGAGATAATGACCCATGATGAAATCATTTCGCTTTATGGCCCCCCTAGCCGCCGCCGTGCTGCTGGTGGGCTGTACTACCACCGACCCCTATACCGGCCAGACCCAGCGTAGCCAGACCGGAACGGGTGCGGCTATTGGCGCCGCCGTCGGTGCTGCCGCCGGTGCCCTCAGTGGCGACGGCAGTACCAGCCGCCGTGATCGCGCCCTGATCGGTGCAGCCGTGGGCGCCGCCGCGGGCGGGGGGATCGGTGCCTACATGGATCGCCAGGAGGAACAGCTCCGGCAGAGCACCCAGGGCACCGGCATCGGAGTCGATCGCCGCGGTGACGATATCGTGCTCAACATGCCGAGTGAGGTGACCTTCGGTTTCGACTCCAGCGATCTGACCCCCAACGCACGTAATGCGCTCAACGATGTGGCCGCGGTGCTGCAGCAGTATCCCGACACCCTGGTCAACATTGGTGGTCATACCGACAGTACCGGCGATGCAAGCTATAACCAGCGGCTCTCCGAGCGTCGTGCCCAAGCGGTGGGTAACTACCTTTCCCAGTCCGGCGTGATGCAGAACCGCTTGAACATGCGCGGTTATGGCGAGAACCAGCCGGTAGCCAGCAATGATACCGAGCAGGGCCGGGCCCAGAACCGTCGAGTGGAGATCACCCTGACGCCCATCCAGGACCGCTTCCAGCAACAGTAAGCCGATCTACTGACGCCGTACCAACCGGGCCCGCCACTGGCTTTCAGTGGCGGGCCCTTTTGTCTTGCCGACTCACGGATCTCCTTCCATGCTTTCCTATCAGCATGCCTATCATGCGGGCAATTTCGCCGACGTTCATAAGCATCTGACGCTTTTTGCGATTATCGACCATCTCTTACGTAAAACATCTCCCGTTACGTATATAGATACCCATGCCGGCCGTGGCCTCTACCCGCTGTCTGCCGAAGAGACCGCGAGACTCGGAGAATACCGCGAGGGTATCGCCCGGCTATGGCAGGCGAGGGAGCGCCTGGCTGACAACCCGCTGCTCAGTGACTGGCTGGCCGCTGTCGAACGGGTTCAGGAGCGGGACGGTAGTCTCGATCACTATCCTGGCTCGCCCTGGTGGCTGTCGGATCGGTTGCGTGCTCGGGATCGGTTGATGCTCTTCGAACTTCACGCTGGCGAACATGGTTACCTGGCCCGTCAGGAACTGCCCGACAATGTGCAGCGCATCCTTGG
Source organism: Halomonas daqiaonensis (assembly GCF_900109725.1). GTDB lineage: Bacteria > Pseudomonadota > Gammaproteobacteria > Pseudomonadales > Halomonadaceae > Halomonas > Halomonas daqiaonensis. Next base: position 66,247 of record NZ_FOBC01000008.1, on the reverse strand, counting down.
TGACGGTCTCAAGGGCTTGGTGAAGTGCCTGCCGGTGGCCACGCCACGGCTCTGTGTGCTGGTCGACCCAAGCTATGAGCGCAAGGCGGAATATGGCGAGGTTGCCGAAGCGGTACTCGAGGCCATGCGCCGGGCGCGTCATGCCATCGTGCTGGTGTGGTATCCCCTGTTGCCCGCCGGTCGTCACCGTGAGTTGCTGGAAGGGCTCCGCGAGGGAGGGCTGCGCAAGATCTGGCGCAGCGAGCTGAGGCTGCGTGAACCCAAGGAGGGTGAGCGCGGCATGGTCGGCAGTGGCATGCTGGTGATCAACCCGCCCTGGGGGCTTGATACGCGGCTGGAAGCCGCCATGCGGCAGGTTACACCGCTGCTGGGCGCGACCTGCCGTCATCGTGGTGACTGGTGGGTAGGGGAGTAGGGAGGGGAGTAGAGTAGAGGACTGCCTACTTGCCGATGCAGAAGCTGCCGAAGATCTCTCCCAGCAGGTCATCTGCGCTGAATTCGCCGGTGATTTCACCCAGGGCCTGCTGGGCATCACGCAGGTCCTCGGCAAGCAGCTCACCGGCCCCGTAGCCGGCTAGCTGCGCTTCGCCGCTGTCGAGGGCCCGGCGTGCCCGATCCAGGGCTTCCAGATGCCGCCGCCGGGCCGAGAAGCGCCCTTCGGTGGTCGCGGCGTAGCCCATTACCGACTTGAGGTGCTCCTTGAGGCTCTCCAGCCCCGCGCCGCTCTTGGCCGATAGCCGGATCACCGGAGTAGCAGCGTCAACATCGATCCCGGGAGATTCGTGGCTGGTATCGATCTTGTTGCGCACCAGCGTCAAATGCGAGGGATCCCGGAGGCGTGCCACGAATTCGGGCCAGATGGCCATGGGGTCGATGGCTTCGGTGGTGGCGGCATCCACTAGCAGCAGTACTCGGTCGGCCTGCTCGATCTCTTCCCAGGCGCGGGCGACCCCGATCTTCTCCACGGCATCCGGGGTATCGCGCAGGCCCGCCGTGTCGATGACGTGCAGGGGCATGCCATCCAGATGGATATGCTCGCGGAGGACGTCTCGGGTGGTGCCCTCGATGTCGGTGACGATGGCGGTATCCTGTTCGGTCAGCGCGTTGAGCAGGCTCGACTTGCCGGCATTGGGACGCCCGGCGATCACTACGCTCATGCCTTCGCGCATCAGGGCCCCCTGTCCGGCTGCGTCCCGCACCTCAGCCAGTTCCTGCTGGACCTCGGCCAGTCTGGTAGCGACATGACCATCGGCGAGGAAGTCGATTTCCTCCTCTGGAAAATCGATGGCCGCCTCGACGTAGATGCGCAGTTCGATCAGCCGCTGGACCAGTGACGCTACGCGATTCGAGAACTCGCCCTGCAGGGAGCGCAGGGCATTCTCTGCCGCCCCCCGGGAACTGGCCTCGATCAGGTCGGCGATGGCCTCGGCCTGGGCCAGATCCAGCTTGTCGTTGAGAAAGGCTCGCTCCGAGAACTCTCCGGGACGGGCGAGTCGCGCCCCCAGCTGCACGCAGCGCTCGAGCAGCAGATCCATGATCACCGGGCCGCCGTGACCCTGCAGTTCCAGCACGTCTTCGCCGGTGAAGGAGTGCGGGCCGGGAAAGAACAGCGCGATGCCCTCGTCGATCACCGTGGATTCGCCCCGGAAGGGACCATAGTGGGCATATCGCGGTGCAGGGCAACGGCCGGTCATGGCCTCGGCGATCGTCGCGCAGGCAGGACCGGAGACGCGGATGATGCCCACACCGCCGCGTCCCGGAGGCGTTGCCAGGGCGGCGATGGTGTCCTGATCATGAAAACTTGCGGTCATCGGCGGCTCCTGGGCTGGAAGGGAAACATTGTCTGGGTCAGGTCCCGTAAACGCCAGACCCCCGCCGTGGCGGGGGTCTGAAGGTGGCGGAAACGCCGCGCTACTTGGTCTTCATGCCCTTGCCGACACTCGGGTCGGCCTCGATCTTGCGGGTAATCGCATACTGCTGAACGATGGAAATGCAGTTGTTGACCACCCAGTAAATGACCAGGCCGGCTGGGAACCACAGGAAGAAGAAGGTGAAGACGATAGGCAGCATCTTCATGATCTTCGCCTGCATGGGGTCCGGAGGCGTCGGGTTGAGCATCTGCTGGACGAACATCGAGGCGCCCATCAGGATCGGCAGGATGAAGTAGGGATCCTTAACCGACAGGTCCTGGATCCAGAACATGAAGGGCGCGTGGCGCAGCTCCACGGATTCCAGCAGCATCCAGTAGAGGGCGATGAACACCGGCATTTGCACCAGGATAGGCAGGCAGCCGCCCAGAGGATTGATCTTCTCCTTCTGGTAGAACTTCATCATCTCCTGAGACATCTTCTGGCGGTCGTCGCCGAACTGCTCCTTGAGACGCTGCATTTCCGGGCCCAGCTTGCGCATGCGGGCCATGGACTTGTAAGCCTTGGCGGAAAGCGGCCACAGGGCCAGTTTCACCAGTAGGGTCAGCAGGACGATGGACCAGCCCCAGTTGCCGATTAGGTCGTGGATCTGGTCCAGCAGCCAGAAGAGCGGGTTGGCGATGAACCACAGCCAGCCGAAGTCCACAGTCAGCTCAAGGTGGGGAGCTATGGCTTCGAGGCGCTCCTGTATCTTGGGGCCCATGTAGAGGGTCGCACCCAGCGTAGCTTCGCCGTTAGCAGTCACGTTGCTGGTGGGGCCGGCGAAGGCCGCCACGTTGCGGTTACGGGAATCGGTAGTGGCGTAGAACAGGTTCTGGTGGTTCTGGGCGGGGACCCAGGCTGAGGTGAAATAGTGCTGGATGATGGCGACCCAGCCACCCTCGACATCGCGGTTGTTGAAGGCGCCTTCCTGGATCTCCTCGAAGTCGACCTTCAGGTAGCGATCTTCCGGTGTGGAGTAGGCTGCGCCGAGGAAGGACTGCATTCCCAGGGCCGGACCGCTGGAGGGGTCACTGCTGTTGTCGCGGGCCAGCTGGCCGATGAAGCGGGCCGTGACCGGCTCCTCGGTGTTGTTGGCCAGGAAGTAGTTCACGTCCACCGCGTAGCTGTCACGCTCGAAGGTGAAGCGCTTGATCACGTCGACGCCATTCACCTCGGCAGACAGGTCGACCTCGAGACGCTCATCGTTCGCGCCCAGCCGGTACTCGGTCGTCTCGGGGGTGAAGGTGATGCGGCCCTCGTGTCCTTCGAGCTGAAGGCCGGAGCGTGCTACATAGCTTCGGCTCTCGCTGTCGGACAGCAGCACATAGGGTCGTTCGGAATCGAGGCTGAAGCGGTGTTGGGGCAGCGCCGCATAGACGATATCCCCGCCTTGTGGGTCGATGCGTACATCTAGCACGTCGGTGACGACGGCCACCAGATCACGGCTACCCGACGGAGAAACAGCTTCGCCGGGAATATCTCCGGTCATGTCGTCCGTCGAACTTGCGGTCGCGGGTACCGAGAGGTCGTCGCTACCCGACGACGCCGGATCCTGGCTAGCCCCTTCCGAGGCACTGCTCGAGATGGCGGGAGCTTGCGGCTCAGGGGTCACCTGTCCGTAGTCCTGATTCCACTGCACGATCAACAGGTAGGCGAGTACCGCCAGGGGAATCACGAGGAGAAGTCGTTTTACGTCCATGAGGGGTCTGCCCGATGGGGAGTGAACATTCCGATGGCGCAACGCAGGTCGCACACCCGAGATACACGAAAGCCTGCCGAGGGCAGGCTGGATAACGCGTGCAGGCTGGCTGCATTCGAAGCGTCAGCATGGTGGATCGCAGCGAAGATGGCAGTGATGCTCATGCAGGCTCCGGGATGCACTGGCACGCTGAGGTACCGGTCATCGTTCGCGGCCCGCGTCGCCGGATTCCTGGCTGGGCAAGTCCATCCCAGGGGACGACCTGCGTGCTTCTTTTTCCAGGCGGCGCCACATTCCGTGGAGCTGTCGATGCACGGTGGGATTGTCCAGTTCATGGACTCCTCGTCTTGCCAGCACCACGATATCCACCGAGGGCAGACGATGCTGCTGAAGCCGGATGGATTCGCGCACGATGCGCTTGAGGCGGTTCCGGTCGACGGCTCTGCGAACATTCTTCTTGCTGAAGATCAGGCCAAGACGTGGATAGCCTCGTCCATTGGGAGAGGCCAGGGCCATCAGCCCCTTGCCGTGAACCTTGAATACAGCTGTTTCGAAGACACGCCGATAATCCCCGGCGGTCAGCAGTCGCAACTGCCGGGGATAGCCCTGACTAGGCACGCGAGGGCCGCGTTCAGGCGCTCAGGCGCTTGCGGCCCTTGGCACGACGGCGGGCCAGTACGGCACGACCGTTCTTGGTGGCCATGCGTGCACGAAAGCCATGCATGCGCTTGCGCTTGAGGACGCTGGGTTGAAAAGTACGTTTCATAACTCGTTATTCCCACGTGGTTTTCGGAACAATTGGATCATTAGGAGGCATCCGGATGCCGCTGGCGGACCCGGGTGTATTCGGTTCAAGACCGGAAATTGTAGTGATTTCAGCCTCGCGGTGCAATTCTTCCTTGCGATCCCATGCTGCCGGCAGGGCGAGAGGTGAGGGTGTCCGGTTACCGGCGCTCCTGGTGATCATCGCGGGAGATGTGACCCCTGTTATCACTAATGGGGATATGTATTGTGAACAATCCACTATAAGCTTTTGGTATCAGTCACCTACTAGCCTCGTTTTACTGTGGACAAGATGGGGATGTTGTGAATATCTTCTGCCTCGACTGTTGACACAACAGGCTTGACCCGTAGGTTCCGGGCTCAGCAGCTCCACAGTCTTTGCGGGTCGCAGTGGGGTTTTCCACAGAACGGCGTGTGGTGCTGGCATGTGGATAACCCGTTGTCTGAACGATACAATGGGCGGTCGTTTTCAATGCAATGGTGAGGTCGCGTGTCACTGGCTCTCTGGCAACAATGTCTGGATACCCTGCAGGACGAACTGAACTCCCAGCAGTTCAATACCTGGATCCGCCCGCTGCAAGCGGAGGAAGGGGAGTCCAACCAGTTATGCCTGCTTGCGCCGAATCGCTTCGTGCGTGACTGGGTCAGCGACAAGTATGCCAAGCGAATCAGCGAGTTGATGCGCGAGCTTTCGCCCGCCAAGCCACCAAAGGTGGTGCTGACCGTCGGCAGTCGCCGCGCAGCACCTAACCCCCAGCCTCGTGAGCTGGGTAATCCGGTCTCGGCGGCGCGCACCCCCGCAGCACCGGCAGTTCAAGTGCCTTCTTCCCGCGGGGAAGTCGGTGACGAGCGCGAGATCGATCAGTTGCGCGAGGAGAGTGGTGGTCAGCGACGCGGCGGCGAGCGCCAGGTGCAGGTGGAAGGGAGCCTCAAGCACAATAGTGGCCTCAACCCCAATTTTACCTTCGAGACCTTCGTTGAGGGCAAGTCCAACCAGCTGGCCAGGGCCGCCTCCCGCCAGGTATCCGAAAATCCCGGCGGCGCCTATAATCCGCTGTTCCTCTACGGGGGAGTCGGCCTCGGCAAGACCCACCTGATGCATGCCGTGGGTAATGCCTTGGCGACACGACGCGAGAATGCACGGGTGGTCTATCTGCATTCCGAGCGCTTTGTGGCCGACATGGTAAAGGCACTTCAGCTCAATGCCATCAACGATTTCAAGCGCTTCTATCGCAGCGTCGATGCCCTGCTGATCGATGATATCCAGTTCTTCGCCGGGAAGGAGCGCTCCCAGGAGGAGTTCTTCCATACCTTCAATGCGCTGCTCGAGGGCGGCCAGCAGATGATCCTCACGTCGGATCGATATCCCAAGGAAATTAGTGGGGTTGAGGAGCGCCTGAAGTCGCGTTTCGGTTGGGGACTGACGGTGGCCATCGAGCCGCCGGAGCTGGAGACTCGGGTGGCGATCCTGATGAAGAAGGCCGATCAGGCCAATGTCGATCTGCCTCACGACGCCGCCTTCTTCATTGCCCAGAAGATCCGCTCCAACGTGCGTGAGCTGGAAGGTGCCCTGAAGAAGGTGATCGCCGACTCCCACTTCATGGGCAAGACGATCACCCAGGACTTCATCCGCGAGTCCCTCAAGGATCTTCTGGCGCTTCAGGACAAGCAGGTCGGTGTGGATAACATCCAGCGGACCGTTGCCGAGTACTACAAGATCAAGCTTTCCGACCTGCTTTCCAAGCGTCGCTCCCGCTCGGTGGCCAGGCCTCGGCAGGTGGCTATGGCCTTGGCCAAGGAGCTGACCAATCATAGCCTGCCGGAGATCGGAGATGCCTTCGGTGGTCGAGATCACACCACGGTGCTGCACGCCTGCCGCAAGGTGAAGGCGTTGCAGGAGGAAAGCGCGGATATTCGCGAGGACTACAAGAATCTGCTGCGGTTGTTGACCAGCTGAACGGAATACCAGCGGTCGGGTCGCCGGCCTCAATCCCACCAGGACAAGTAGTGGAGCCGACATGAAATTTTCCATCTCCCGAGAAGCGCTGCTGCGCCCGCTGACGCTGGTTGCCGGCGTGGTGGAGCGACGCCAGACCCTGCCGGTACTCTCCAACGTGCTGATCCAGGTCGATCAGGATCAGGTGTCTCTCACCGGCACCGATCTGGAGGTCGAGTTGATCGGTCGTACCGCCGCCATCCTGGTGGAAGAGCAGGGATCGGCGACCGTGCCGGCCCGCAAGCTCATGGATATCTGCAAGTCGCTACCCGATCAGTCCGAGATACAGCTCTCCCTCGAGGAGGGGAGGGCCGTACTGCGCAGTGGTCGTTCGCGCTTCACCCTCTCGACCCTGCCTGTGGCAGAGTTCCCTAACATAGAGGATGATCAGGGCAACGTGGAGTTCAGCCTGCCACGGGGCACTCTCAAGCATCTGATTGATTCGACCTCCTTCGCCATGGCACAGCAGGACGTCCGTTATTACCTCAATGGCATGCTGCTCGAGTTGGGTAACAACCTGGTGCGTACCGTGGCTACCGACGGCCATCGCCTGGCCGTGTGCTCGCGTCCGGCTGAGATCCAGGTGGAGCCTTCCCAGAAGTTGATAATGCCGAGAAAGGGAGTCCTGGAACTGGTGCGCCTGCTTGATGACGGTGATGAGCCGGTGAGTCTGACCCTCGGGGCCAGTCATGTGCGGGCCCATACCGGTGATTTTACCTTCACGTCCAAGCTGGTCGACGGCAAGTTTCCTGACTATGAGAGGGTAGTACCTCGCGGCGGCGACAAGGTCTTCATTGCTGACCGTGCCGAGCTGCGCCAGGTGCTGTCCCGCACAGCCATCCTTTCCAACGAGAAGTACCGTGGCGTGCGCTTGAATCTCGAGGAAGGCAATCTGCGTGTTATGGCCAACAATCCCGAGCAGGAAGAGGCCGAGGAAAACGTCGCCATCGAGTACAGCGGGCCGGCGATGGAAATTGGCTTTAATGTCGGCTATCTCGTCGACGTGCTCGGTGTGCTGGACGAGGATCGGATGCAGATGACCCTGGCCGATCCCAACAGCAGTGCACTGATGGAAGAGCCTGGTGGTGGCGACGCCATGTACGTCGTCATGCCGATGCGCCTCTGAGGCGCCGGCTGGTGATGCCTGTGCTGTGTGCCATCACCACCGCGGTTGATCCTGCCTGATGCCTCTCGAACGCCTTGCCTTCCATGGTCTGCGAAATCTGCAGGCCGTGGACCTTATTCCAGGGCCCCGCATCAATCTCTTCACCGGCACCAATGGCAGCGGCAAGACCAGCCTGCTCGAGGGTATTCATGTCCTCGGCATGGGCCGTTCCTTTCGCGCTCGGCGACTTGGTCATGTCATTGCTCACGATGCTGATGCCATGACGCTGCATGGCCGCCTGGCCGGTAATCCTGCGATGACCATCGGCATACGCCGGCATCGCGAGGGTGGGGAGTTGGAGATGCGCCTGTCGGGTGAGAGGCTTGACCGTGTCTCGCGCCTGGTAGAGACCCTGCCGTTGCAGCTGATCAACCCTGATGCCTTCCGTCTTCTGGAGGGCCCGCCGGTTGGGCGACGCGAGTTTCTCGACTGGGGCGTGTTTCACGTGAAACACGATTTTCTCGATGTCTGGAAACGTTTCCGGCGTGCGCTGAAACATCGGAATGCCCTTCTCAGGCATGGTAGAATATCTGATGCTTCCCTGGATGCCTGGGAACAGGAACTGGTGCACTGGGGCGACCGGTTAGATGGGATGCGTAGCGATTGGGTCGAGCTATTCCTGCCGGTATTTGAGGACACGCTGGCCGAGCTGATCACGCTGCCTGGCTTGTCACTACGCTATTCGCGCGGCTGGGATCGCAAGCGACAGCTGGCAGAAATTCTTTGCTACGGGCGTGACACCGACCGACAGATGGGCTTCACCCAGCAAGGGCCGCAGAGGGCGGAGCTGGGCATCCGTCTCGGCAAGCGTCCGGCAGTGGAAGTGCTTTCTCGCGGACAGCAGAAATTGGTGGTAAGTGCTCTTAAACTGGCCCAAGGGCGTCTGCTCGAGGCAATGACAGGCCATACCTGTATCTACCTGATCGACGACTTGCCTGCCGAGCTGGATAGCGAGCATCGCAGGATTTTCTGTGCCTGGCTGGAGCGCATGCGCTGCCAGGTGTTCATCACTAGCGTCGATCCCCATGCGCTGGCGGGTCTCTGGCAGCCGGATACCCAAGTGGCGATGTTCCACGTGAAACATGCCGAATCGGGGCAGGGACAGCTGCTGCCAATGGATAGAAAGACTTCATGACGGAGTAGTCAATGAGCGAACAGGCTTACGACTCATCGAGCATCAAGGTCCTCAAGGGGCTGGATGCCGTACGCAAGCGGCCGGGCATGTACATCGGAGATACCGATGACGGTACGGGTCTGCACCATATGGTGTTCGAGCTGGTGGACAACTCCATCGATGAAGCCTTGGCCGGATACTGCAGCGAGATCCGGGTCATCATCCACCCCGATGAATCGGTGACCGTCACCGACAACGGTCGTGGTGTTCCGACCGATATCCACGAGGGGGAGGGCGTGTCAGCGGCCGAGGTGATCATGACAGTGCTGCATGCTGGCGGGAAGTTTGATGACAACTCCTACAAGGTATCCGGCGGCCTGCACGGCGTGGGGGTATCCGTCGTCAATGCCCTGTCCGAGGAGCTGAAGCTGACGATCTGGCGTGCGGGCCAGGTGTACGAGCAGATCTATCATCATGGTGTTCCTGAGACCTCGCTGGCGGTGGTGGGCAAGACCGAGAAGAGCGGCACCCGCGTGCATTTTCGCCCCTCGACCGAGACGTTCCACAATATCGAGTTCCACTACGATATCCTGGCCAAGCGGCTCAGAGAGCTCTCCTTCCTCAACTCTGGCGTGGCCATCCGCCTTATGGATGAGCGTAGCGGAAAAGAGGAACTGTTCCATTACGATGGTGGCCTCAAGGCCTTCGTCAACCACTTGAACACCAACAAGACGGTGCTTAATCCGGTATTTCATTTCAATGCCGAACGCGAGGATGGGGTCGGCGTAGAAGTGGCCATGCAATGGAACGATACCTTCTCCGAGAACATCTTCTGCTATACCAACAATATCCCCCAGCGGGATGGCGGTACTCATCTGGCCGGCTTCCGCGCTGCCCTTACTCGCTCGCTGAATCACTATATTGAGGCCGAGGGTCTCCTCAAGAAGGCCAAGGTCAACACCTCCGGTGACGATGCCCGTGAGGGTCTGACCGCGATCATCTCCGTGAAGGTGCCGGATCCGAAATTCTCAGCCCAGACCAAGGACAAGCTGGTCTCCTCGGAGGTGAAGACCGCGGTTGAGCAGGAGATGGGGCGACTCTTTTCGGAGTACCTGATCGAGAAACCCAACGAGGCCAAGGCCATCGTCAACAAGATGCTTGATGCGGCCCGAGCACGTGAGGCGGCTCGCAAGGCGCGTGACATGACCCGTCGCAAGGGTGCTCTGGATATCGCGGGTCTACCCGGCAAGCTGGCGGACTGCCAGGAGAAGGACCCCAGCCTATCCGAGCTCTTCCTAGTCGAGGGTGACTCGGCAGGCGGCAGTGCCAAGCAGGGGCGGGATCGTCGCACCCAGGCGATACTGCCGCTCAAGGGAAAGATCCTTAACGTCGAGAAGGCGCGCTTCGATAAGATGCTCTCTTCGGCCGAGGTCGGCACCCTGATCACGGCCCTGGGCTGCGGTATCGGCCGGGAGGAGTTTGATCCCGATAAGCTGCGTTATCACTCGATTATCATCATGACCGATGCCGATGTGGATGGCTCGCACATCCGCACCCTGTTGCTGACGTTCTTCTTTCGCCAGATGTCGCAGCTGATCGAACGAGGCCATGTCTTCATCGCCCAGCCGCCGCTCTACAAGATCAAGCGCGGCAAGCAGGAGCTCTACCTCAAGGATGAGCAGGCGATGATCGATTACCTGACGACGACGGCACTGGACGGCGCCCGGCTGCATGTCAACGCAGATGCGCCCGGCATCGCCGGTGCCCAACTAGAAGCCCTTGTTAACCAGTACCGTGACGTGATGAAGCGTATCGATCGCCTGTCGCGTGTCTATCCCAATGTGGTGCTGCGCAAGATCGTCCATGCAGCGCAGCTCGACGGCGAGGAGAGCCTGCGCGATCACGTCACCATGCAGAACTGGATTGAGTACCTGCAGGCCGAGATGGACGCGCTGGTCTCCTATGAAGGTGGGCCGCGTTATACCTTCCGTCTCGAGGAGGAGAATGAGCGCGGCGTCTACCTGCCGGCGGTGTCGCTGACGGCGCATGGTGTTACCACCGACTATGTGTGGGGTATCGAGTTCTTCACCAGTGTCGACTATCGCGCCATGGCAGAGCTCGGCGAGACGCTGGATGGCTTGATGGAAGAGGGCAGCTACGTGGCCCGTGGCGAGCGACACAAGCCCGTTTCGACCTTCTATGATGCCCTGGAGTGGCTGATGGCGGAGGCTCAGCGTGGCCTTTCCATCCAGCGTTACAAGGGGCTGGGCGAGATGAATCCTGATCAGCTCTGGGAGACGACCATGAATCCGGATACCCGGCGTATGCTGCGTGTCTCCATCGAGGACGCTGTCGCCGCCGACATGATGTTCAATACCCTGATGGGCGACGAGGTTGAACCAAGGCGCGATTTCATCGAACGCTATGCCTTGGTGGCAAATCTCGATATCTAATGCGCTCGGTCGCATGTTCCACGTGAAACATCACGCTGCCTGAAGAGTGGCAACGACGACAAGGCCAGCCGCGAAGGCTGGCCTTGTCGCATTACGTATAATAATTTCCTGGCCGGTGTGTGCCTTGCTAGTAGCTGGATTCCTGTGCCAGCAGCCAGTCCACGAAGCTTGACAGGTCATCGAAGATCATCGCGCTGTCCAGCCCTTCGCCCTTTTGCTCCGTCCGACGACCCTTGCCGGTGCGGACAAGAACTGGTCGGCAGCGCATGGCCTCGGCTGCCTGCAGGTCGCGCAGACTATCGCCGACCAGCCAGCTCCCTTCGAGACTATTCAAGGACAATCCCTGTCGAATTTCCTCCAGCAAGCCAGGCTCAGGCTTGCGGCATTGGCAGCCATCATCTGGCCCATGGGGGCAGTAAGCGATATAAGCGATCTCCCCGTCGGCCTTCTGAACCAGTTCGCGGAGCCGGTCATGCATGGCCTCCAGGGCTTGCATATCATAGTAGCCGCGGGCAATCCCGGATTGGTTGGTAGCAACGGCCACATTCCAGCCGGCACAACTGAGCCGTGCAATGGCCTCGATGGCGGTAGGGTAGGGAATCCACTCGGCCAGGGACTTCACGTACGCCTCTGAGTCCCGATTGATGACGCCATCGCGGTCGAGGATCACGAGCCGTTCGGCTGCGAGCATGTTGGTCATTCCTTTTCGGAGATGGTCTTAGAAGCTGAGTGTTTCACGTGGAACATCGCCTGCCAAGCGGCCAAGCAGAGCGTTCCAGTTGCCAAGAGTGCCGAGAACTGACATTGACGCTATAACAGACGGTGCCATCAGGCCTGAGACGGACGCTCAAAGCGCGATAGTGTTTCACGTGGAACAGTGGGCTCGGGCCATGAAAAAGGCCGACGATCGCTCGCCGGCCTGGGTTTCAGCTGATACTCGGATTACTGCTGGAGCAGGGCGATGTCCGCCACCTCCAGGAAGAGCGCCTGAAGGCCGGCGAGCAGGGCCAGGCGGTTGCGGCGCACGGCGGGATCCTCGGCCATGACCATGACCTGATCGAAGAAGGTGTCCACGGGCTCGCGCAATCCGGCAAGGGCGTCCAGGGCCTCGCTGTAGCGCGCCTCAGCGAAGAGAGGCATCACCGCCTGGCGGTGCGACGCCAGGGCCTCGTACAGGGACTGCTCAGCGGACTCATGGAGCAGTCCGGGTTCCACCTCGGTGGCACCGTCGTGTTGCTGCTTGGTCAGGATGTTGGAGACCCGCTTGTTGGCGGCGGCCAGGGCCGCGGCCTCCTCACGGCGAGAAAAGCCCTGGACGGCACGCAGGCGGCGCGCGAAGTCGAGGGGCTGGGTCACCGGACGGGCACGCACGGCGAGGTAGACCTCGGTATCGATCCCCTCGTCCTGTGCCCAGGCACGGAACCGGTCGAGCATGTAGGTGAGCACCTCGTCCACCAGCCCCTCAGCGTAAGGCAGCTCCTGATGCTGCGCTGCGGCCAGCTCAAGCAACTCACGCAGGTCGAGGGCCAGCTTACCCTTGACCAGGATGTTGATAACCCCGATGGCGGCGCGACGCAGGGCGAAGGGATCCTTGGTTCCGCTGGGGCGCTGGCCGATACCGAAGATGCCGGTGAGGGTATCGAGCCGATCGGCCAGCGCCAGCGCCAGGCCGGTACGCGTCTGCGGGATCGCGTCGCTGGCGAAGCGCGGCAGGTACTGCTCCTCGAGGGCCTGGGCCACCTCGGCGGCCTCGCCGTCGTTGGCGGCGTAGTAGCGTCCCATGATGCCCTGGAGTTCCGGGAACTCGAGGACCATCTCGGTGACCAGGTCGCACTTGCCGAGCTCAGCGGCGCGCCGTGCCTGGGCCACGTCACCGTCGATACGACCGGCGATGAAGGCCGCCACGGCGGCGCTGCGATGCGCCTTGTCGGCCAGGGTACCCAGGGCCTTCTGGAAGACCACGCCGGCCAGTTCCGGGGCCCGCTCCGCCAGCGGGCGGCGGCGGTCGGTGTCGTAGAAGAAGGCGGCATCGGCCAGGCGCGGACGGATCACCTTCTCGTTGCCCTGGATGACCTGCTCCGGCTCGTGGCTGTCGATGTTGGCGATGGTGATGAACAGCGGCTTGAGGCGACCCTCGTGGTCGAGCAGGTGGAAGTACTTCTGGTTGGCCTTCATGGACGAGATCAGGCACTCGGCGGGCACTTGGAGGAAGCGCGCGTCGAAGCTGCCGGTCAGGGCCACGGGCCACTCCACCAGGCCGCTTACCTCGACGAGGAGTTCCTCGTCGATCACCGCCGTGGCGTCCTGGACCTCGGCCTCGGCCAGCACTTGTTCGCGGATGCGCTCGCGGCGCTTGTCGCGGTCGGCCAGCACCCAGGCCTGTTCCAGGGCGCCGAGGTAATCGTCGGCGTGGGCGATCTCGATGGGCTCCGGCGCATGGAAGCGGTGCCCGCGGGTGGTGCGTCCTGCCCGCAGGCCCAGGGCATTGGCCTCGACGACCTCGTCACCATAGAGCATCACCAGCCAGTGGACGGGACGGGAGAATTCCACCCGGGAGGCACCCCAGCGCATGTTCTTGGGCACCGGCAGGGCGCCGATGGCCTTCTCGACGATGGCGGGGAGCAGGGCCGTGGTGGCTTCGCCCTGCTGCTGCTCGCGGTAACCCAGCCAGGTGCCCTTGTCGGTCTCCAGGTGGATCAGCTCGTCCACGCCGACGCCGCAGGAGCGGGCGAAGCCCTCGGCGGCTTTCGTCAGTTGACCATCCTTGAAGGCGGCGGCCAGGGCCGGGCCACGGCGCTCGACCTCGCGGTTGGGCTGCTTGTCCGCCAGTTCGCGCACTTGGATGGCCAGGCGGCGCGGACCGCCATGGGCGAGGACTTCGCCGAAGTCGATGTCGGCCTCGACGATGCCCCGTCGGATGCCCTCGGCAAGGGCGTCAGAGAGGTCATCGATGGCGCCCGGTGGCAGCTCCTCGACGCCGAGTTCGACCAGTAGGGTATTGGCAGCCATCAAGCGTCTCCCTGTTCGGCAAGCAGTTCGCGGCGCAGGGCCTCGGGGGCCAGCGGGAAGCCGGCGGCCTTGCGCGAGTCAAAGTAGGCCTGGGCCACGTCACGGGCCATGGTGCGCACGCGCAGAATATAGCGCTGGCGTTCGGTGACCGAGATGGCGTGGCGAGCATCCAGCAGATTGAAGGTGTGAGATGCCTTGAGCACCTGCTCGTAGGCGGGCAGCGGCAGGCTGGCATCCAGCAGCTTGGAGCACTCGCGCTCCTGATGGTCGAAGGAGGCAAAGAGGAAGTCGACGTCGGCGTGCTCGAAATTGTAGGCCGACTGCTCGCGTTCGTTCTGCAGGTAGACGTCGCCGTAGGTGACGCGACTGCCATCCGGGGCCACCGTCCATACCAGGTCGTAGACGCTATCGACATCCTGCAGGTACATGGCGATCCGCTCCAGGCCGTAGGTGAGCTCTCCCGTGACCGGAAAACACTCCAGCCCGCCGGCCTGCTGGAAGTAGGTGAACTGGGTCACCTCCATGCCGTTCAGCCAGACCTCCCAGCCCAGGCCCCAGGCTCCGAGGGTGGGGGACTCCCAGTTGTCCTCGACGAAGCGGATGTCGTGGACCAGCGGGTCGAGCCCCAGGTGCTTCAGGGAGCCCAGGTAGAGATCCTGAAGATCCGTGGGAGAGGGCTTCATCACCACCTGGAACTGATAGTAGTGCTGCAGGCGGTTGGGATTCTCGCCGTAGCGGCCATCGGTGGGGCGCCGGGAGGGCTGCACATAGGCTGCATTCCAGGTCTCGGGGCCGATGGAACGCAGGAAGGTGGCAGTGTGGAAGGTGCCGGCGCCCACTTCCATATCCAGGGGCTGGAGGATCACACAGCCCTGATCGGCCCAGTACTGCTGCAGGGCGAGGATCAGGCCCTGGAAGGTTGCCACGTCTGGCGTCGACGGGGATGTGGAGAGAGTCATTTCGGAAGCACCATTGGCCATGAATTCACGAGCCGTCAAGTATACAATCACCGGAAGATCGGTTATAGGCGCAGGCCCGGAGACGAGAGGATTCCCATGATCGTAGTGACAGGCGGGGCCGGTTTCATCGGCTCTAATCTAGTCAAGGCACTCAATGCCCGCGGCCGCGACGATGTACTGGTGGTCGATGATCTCAGCGATGGTACCAAATTCGTGAATCTGGCCGACTGCACCCTCGGCGACTATCTGGACAAGGAGGATTTCCTCGCCCAGGTGAGGGCGGCGATGAATGGCGAGCGGTCGCACCTGCCGCCCATCGAAGCCATCTTCCACGAGGGCGCCTGCTCGGATACCACCGAGTGGGACGGTCGATTCATGCTCGAAAACAACTTCGAGTACTCCAAGGAGCTACTGCACTTCTGCCAGCGTGAGGGCATTCCCTTCCTCTACGCCTCCTCGGCGGCCACCTACGGTGGCAGCGAGGTGTTCTTCGAGGCCCCGGAACATGAGAAGCCGCTCAACGTCTATGGGTACTCGAAGCTGCTGTTCGACCAGTACGTTCGCGCTCGCCACGATGACTTCACCAGCCAGGTGGTGGGATTCCGCTACTTCAATGTCTACGGGCCTCGGGAACAGCACAAGGGCAAGATGGCCAGCGTCGCCTATCACCATCATACCCAGATCAGCGCCGGTCAGAACGTGAAGCTGTTCGGTGCCTGGGATGGCTATGAAGCTGGCATGCAGAGCCGTGACTTCATCTATGTGGGTGACGTAGTGGACGTCAACCTGTGGTTTCTGGATCACCCCGAGGCCTCTGGCATATTCAACCTGGGTACCGGACGCGCCGAGCCCTTCAAGGCCATTGGCGAGACCGTGGTCGACTACTATGGTCGCGGCAGGATCGAATACATCGACTTCCCCGAGGAACTCAAGGGGCGCTATCAGAGCTATACGCGTGCCGACATCAGCCGCCTGCGCGAGGCTGGCTACGATCGCGAGTTCCGCACCGTGGCCCAAGGAGTACGCGAGTACCTGGAGTGGCTGAATGGCTGAGGCGCGGCAGACGCCGGCCTCAGCAGGGGAGCCTCGCATCCTGGTGGTGGGCCCTTCCTGGGTCGGCGACATGGTCATGGCACAGAGCCTGTTCATGACCTTGAAGGCGAGGCAGCCGGGCAGCCGGATTACGGTGGTGGCTCCCGCCTGGTCGAGGCCGATCCTCGAACGGATGGATGAAGTCGACGAGGTAGCCTGCCTCGAGGTAGGACACGGCCAGTTCGGCCTGGCCACACGGCGACATCTGGCCCGCTCGCTTCAGGGGCGTTTCGATCATGCCATCGTGCTGCCACGCTCCTGGAAGTCAGCGCTGGTGCCCTTCCTGGCGAGAATTCCCCTGCGCACCGGCTTCACCGGCGAGCAGCGACTGTGGCTGCTCAACGACCGCAGGCGACTCGACAAGACGGTGCTGGACCAGACCGTGAAGCGCTTCGTGGCCCTGGGCCTGCCGGCGGAGGAAGCCGCTCGGGGAGACTTCCCCATTCACCGTCCCAAACTGCGCCTGGATACCGAGAACCTGGTCGAGCGCCGAGTCGAATTGGGACTCTCGTCACGCCCGGCCATCGGCATGATGCCGGGGGCAGAATATGGCCCTGCCAAACAGTG
Organism: Halomonas daqiaonensis; assembly: GCF_900109725.1. GTDB lineage: Bacteria > Pseudomonadota > Gammaproteobacteria > Pseudomonadales > Halomonadaceae > Halomonas > Halomonas daqiaonensis. The sequence continues at coordinate 49,500 of NZ_FOBC01000008.1, read as the reverse complement.
GCCACTCACGTATTTTCGGGAGTTGGCGAGATTGCTGGTGGTGGAGGGGTTCGAGGTCCGTGTTCTGGGTGGTCCCAAGGACGTGGATGCCGGCGAGGTGATTGCCGACGCGCTTCCCCATACCCACAACCTGTGCGGCAGGACGCGGCTGGCGGATGCGGTCGACCTGCTGGGTGACTGTCAGCAGGTGGTGACCAACGACTCGGGGCTGATGCATGTTGCGGCCGCAGTAGGGACCCGCATACAGGCCATCTATGGGTCGTCGTCTCCCGGCTATACGCCGCCATTGACCGAGAATGCCGAGGTACACTATCTCGGCCTCGACTGCTCGCCCTGTTTCCAGCGCACCTGCCCGCTAGGGCATACCAACTGCCTGAATCAGCTCATGCCCGAACGGGTCCTGCGGGCCGTGCTGGAGTCCGCCGGTTAGGGAAATACCTCGGGCGCCTCTGCCGCCTCGTCCTTGGGGGTCTCGATGACCTGCTCGGTGAACGGTTCGGTAGGTGGCGGTGGCCCTTGCGGAGGCGCCAGTCCTTCCCACAGTCGTTCCTGGAGGGCCGTTTCTTCTCTCAGGCGGGCATTGAGTACATCCAGCCCGTGCTCCTCGACCAGGGTCGGCTCATCGGAGAGCAGTGAGACGCCCAGCCCAGCACGATGCCAATCAATGACGAATCCCATGGCCTCGAGTACCGTGGGTAGGATATCCATGGTCGATGCCTCGACATCCAAATGGCGTGGTTCGAGCTGCTCACTCAACAGTATGAAGGTATTATCTCGTTCCCCGGCGACCAGTTGTTCCCAAGCGGAGACGCGCATGGTCAGGTGGTCGCTGGCGATCACTACAAGTGTGTTCTCCAGCAGACCTTCATCCTCGAGTCTTTCGATCAATCGACGAACAAGCCAGGCTGAGCACTCTACCGAATAGAGGATATCCACGCCGTCAAACTCGCCTTGGCGCTGTCGGCACTCGCGAGCCGGGTAACCGTTGGGAGCATGGCCGGTGATGCTCAGGCTGACCAGCCCCCAGGGGCCTTCCTGTCGCTCGAGCCGGCGGACCTCCTCGACGGTGAGGTCATACAGCGTATCGTCATACAGGCCCCAGCTGTTGACGTAGTCGGGCTTCTCGAGCCGTGGCTCCAGCTCCTCCCGCCCCAGTATCCTGTCGAAGCCGTGGCCCCGATAGAACGTCCCTTTGCCGGCGAAGCGGGTGCTGGCTCCGCCCATGTAGGACAGCGTATAACCTCGATCGGCGAGTAGATCACCCAGGCAATCGACGCCCGGCACTACCTTGCCCAGGGGCTCGAATTGGCTATCGTGCAGCAGGCCGGCCGGCATCAGCGGCGTGCCACACTGGCTGGCGATCATGCCGGCCATGGTCCAGCCGGTGTTATCGACCTGGCGCACCCCATCGAAGACTACGGCCTTCTCGCCCAGGGCTTCCAGGTGAGCATAGGCATCTCCGAAGCGCTCACGGTCAGCGTAGGTGCGCTCGATACTCTCCAGATAGAGCAGCAGGAGGTTAGGAAGCTTACGAGGGGCGTCGAGAATGATCGGCTCGACATACTGGCGCTCCAGCCAGGCACCATCCTCGGTGACGAGAGCTGCGCCGCGTTGACCCATCCCATAGAGCATGGGGTTGCCTGCCAGCAGGGCCATGGCCAGCAGACGCTCCACTCGACGCCAGCGATAATCGACCCGGACCAGCCAGGTAAAAGAGGCCAGCAGCACGAGCATGCTTAAGGTGTAGAGGATGGCGGCGGCGATGCGATCACCGCCGCCATGTTCCTCCATGCCTGCCTGGAGATGGAAGAATACCGCGCCGAGATCGACCATGCCGAAGCTATCGGCGAGATAGACGTAGAGCCCCCACAAGGCGAGCGGTAATAACGACCAGGGCCAGATCCTGCGCTCGGGGCGCGGGCGCGATGGTGCCCCCCAGCGCAACCAGCGGGCCAGCAACAGCCATCCCCCCGCGACCGGCACGAGGCCCCAAGTGGGAAGGCGCGTCAGGGTCGCCACGGTGAAACCGAGCCACAACCCGATGAAGAGCAGGGCCCACCAGCGGGGCTGGCGAAGTAGGGGCGGCAAGAAACGGCTGAGCATGAAAGAGACACTGAGGAGAGTTCGGCACCAGCTTACCAAGGGTCAGGTGGCGAATGTACCGATGAGTCTGGGAGGCGTCATTGCCAAGATGGCTGTCAATCTATCACTCCCCTCCTGTTCCATTGACCGATGGCACGGCAACTTTAATGCTGGCTCATCACGATCGAGATCGGGAGCACGGTATCAGTTAGTCAGATGTGCCCTGATGGCCTGACCGCTCCTTCTCATGGAGCTCGTTGAGCTTGGCGTACTTCATGTAGGCGTGAAAGGCGGTAGTCACGGCTACGGTCATGCCATCCGCACCCTGAAAAAGCCCTCCCTTGAAGATCAGCTTTCTCAACATGGCGCTCAGTGCATGCCAGGTAGGGCGGTAGCGGGAGGGCCCTTTGCCTCTCTGCTTCATTGCCCAGGCGTCTCGGCTCGAGAGTTGATCGATGCGGATGATCCAGTGAGAGAGGTCCCGGTAAGTGAAGTGCCGGATATGGCCCCCCGTATCCAGGATTTCTGGAGCACGCACGGAAGAGTGTGCTTTCTTCGGCAGATAACCTGAGGTGGTGCGGTTGTAGAGTCGTGTTACGGGGTCCGGATAGAAGCCAGCTGCCTTGACCCAGTGGTGACCGGCAAAGTTTCGGCGATTGAAGCGATAGGCCTTGTCGGGATCATCCAGTGCCAGTGATCGAATGGCAGAGACGGCATCGTCCTCGAGTCGTTCGTCAGCATCTAGGGCGAGAATCCAGTCGTTGCGCGCTAGAGGGACAGCGAAAGCCTTCTGGGGCCCATCACCGAGATAGGGTTGATGGATGACAGTGGCACCCTCGCGTTCGGCAATCGCGACGGTGTCGTCTTGGCTGCCTGAGTCCACGACGATAATCTCGTCACAGACGGTATTTAGCGAGAAGATGCAGTTGGCGATGTTGTCCGCTTCGTCGAGGGTGATGATGATTCCGGTGATCGGCGTCATGGGGTCGTCTCGCAGGTCGGGAAGTGGCGCAGGTGGTCGGCGATCCGGCCCGCCGCGGCCTCTATGTCGATGCTGTCCATGTCGCGCTCGCCGGCGCCTGGGGGCGGGCAGAAAGCCAGCCTGTGCGCTTCGGCATTGCAGGTCTGCCAGCGCAGTGGGGTGGCAGAACGTCTGGCTGGATAGAAGCCCGCGGTGGGGCGGTCCAGACAGCCGGCAATGTGTAAAGGGCCTGTGGAGCCGGCGATGAACAGGTCGGCGGCCGACAGGCTTAGGGCAAAGTCGTCGAGCCCATGGCGGGGTGGCAGCAGGTGAGCTGTTACCGATTTGTCGAGGAGTCGCGTGCGGAGAAAGTCGATCGCGGCCCCCTCGCCGGGGCCGGCGGTGAGCACCCAGATCGGGGCGTGGCGGCTAGCCTCGGCTAGTTGCGCCTCCACGGCCAGCACCAGGTTTGCATAGCGCTCGAGGGAGAGGTTCACCGCTGAGCCGCCGCTACCGGGATGCAGGAAGAGCCAGAGGCGCGAAGTTTCCAGGCCCAGTTCATCGGCAATGCGCTCCCGCTGCGCCTTGCGGGTACCGTCGGGAAGCGGCCAGTAGGGCGGCTCGGGACGTACCGGCACCTTGAGCCCGAGTTCCTTCAGTAGGGCTTCGGCCAGCTCCAGGTTGTAGAGGTATTCCGGTTTTTTGGAGCGTGACCTGCGCTGCACGATACGTCGATTATAGAATAGCTGGGCCCACTTGGTGGCCGGGGCCAGGCGCAAGGGAATGCCGGCTTGCCAACCCAGCCGGCCGATGCGCGGCGTGGAAAAGAGCGTCAGCAGGGCGTCGAAGCTTGCCTCACGCAGTCGGTGGAGCAGCTCCCGGCGCCCCTCTCGGCCGCTTGCGTCTCCCGGGTCGATCAGCACCTCATCGATCCATGGGCACTGCCTGGCGAGGGGAGCGGTGTAAGAGGGAACCAATGCGCTGACATGAGGGGCCGCGTCGGAGGCCTTGAGGCATGCCAGTGCTGGCCAGGAGAGCATGAAATCCCCAAGCTTGTCGTTGCGAACCACCAACAGGCGAGGATGGCCGCTGTCACCGGCAGAGCGTTGTGTCATCATCCGAGCTCCCTGGCCCCGAAACCGCAAAGGAGACTCCCTTGTTCCGCAAGGTCATGCATATCTGCCTCTCGAGCGGCTGGGGCGGACTTGAAATGTATTCGCCGCGCATTATACCCGAGCTTAGACGACAGGGGTGGGAGGTCCACGGCCTGGCGCTGGAGGGCTCACGGGTCGCTGCGAGTCTCGCCGAAGCCGGCATCACGCCGCTGACCATGGCCTCCCGTGGCCAGGCACTGTTGCGGGTGGGGCGACTGCTCAGGTACCTGAAGGCCCACGACATTCGGGTGCTGCATTGCCACAAGTCCAGCGACCTGCGCCTAGGGGCGCTACTGGTGACTCTGCGCCCCTCGCTATTGCTTTTCTTCACCGACCATATGGGGGTCACGCGGCCCAAGAAGGATCCCTACCATCGCTGGGCCTATGGCAAGGTGAGACGCCTCTTTTCCATCAGCGAGGCGACCCGTCGGCGCAACCTGACGGCCTTCCCGTTACCACCCGAGCGCATTCGCCGGCTCTATCTGGGCATCGATCCGGCACCTTATGTCCCGCGCCTCATCAACACCGAACGGCAAGCACTGCGTGACTCGCTAGATATTCCTCCGGGAGCTGTGGCGATCGGCCTGGCAGGCCGGCTGACGCCGGGCAAGGGGCAGGGTGTCTGGATTGAGGCACTGGCCAGGCTCACGGCGCGTCATCCGGCATTGGTATGGCACGGGGTGCTGATCGGTGGACTGACCGCCGGCGAGGGCAGTAGCGAGGCCTTCGTTGCCGAACTGCGCGGCCGGGTTGCCGAACTCGGCCTGGGAGAGAGGGTGACCTTCGCCGGCTTCAGGAGTGACCTGCCGAGGCTGTTCGAGGCCATCGACATTGTTTGTGTGCCGTCGCGCAACGAGGCTTTCGGCCTGACGGTGATCGAGGCAATGGCCGCCGGCAAGGCGGTTATTGGTGCCGACAGCGGAGCCATTCCTGAACTCATTGATGACGGGACGGGCCGTCTCGCTGCGCCGGATGACCCGGAGGCCTGGGCTGATGCCATTGGCGAGTTGACTGGCGACGCCGCACTGAGGGAACACCTGGGTGAAGCGGCTCGCCAGAAGGTGAATGCTCACTTTACCCTGAAGGCTCACGTGCAGGAGCTGGTGGAGGCCTATGCCGACGCCTTGAAGGGAGCGTCATAGCCGTCACGGATGGTCGCCATGGCCTCGATGGCGCCGAACTTCGCCAGGGAGCGCTCGAGCCGCTCTAAGTTGTCCGCTTGCCAGGTGCCCTTCGGGCGAAGCCGGCAGCGGTCCAGGTCGATTAGCCAGACTTTGCCCTCCGTGTCGACCAGCAGGTTACGGGCGTTGAGGTCCACATGATCCAGGCCGGCATTATGGAAGCGCCGGATGGTGGCGCCGACGCGTTCGATCAGCGCGGCGTCGGCATCGCCTCGTTTCAGGAGCTCCGACAGGGCACGGGCACCGGGAATGCGCACGGTGATCAGGGCGGCCTCGTAGACCAAGCCGTGTCGGGTAACGCCGGTGGCAACCGGGCGCGGCACAGGAAGTCCCTGGGCGTGCAAGCCAGCGGTGAGGTGAAACTCGCGAAAGGCGCGCGTTCGCTGCAAGCCGGTCCAGACATAGCGGCGCTCGCTCAATTGTGCGATCAGGCCGCCGCGGCGATAGGGGCGCAGTACCCACTCTTCCTTGCCGACAGCCAGAAACAAGCTGACACCACGGCCGGGCGCCTCGCCGACGACGAGCCCCCGTTGGCGCCAGGCATAGGGGTCGAGGAGGGCGGGGCCAATTTGTGGCGTCGAGTCGGCGTCACATACACTGTCAGCATCATATAGAATGATGCTCTTTCCCGTTCGATACGTTGCCAAGCGCATGAAGCATCCTCTGCCTGCCCGACCCCAGCATATCTGCGTACTGCGACTCTCTGCCCTGGGTGATGTCTGTAACCTGGTGCCGACGGTGCGTGCCCTGCAGCGCCAGTGGCCCGAGGCGCGGATCACCTGGGTCATCGGTAAGTCGGAGCACAGTCTACTGGCGGGCCTCTCCGGGGTCGAGTTCGTCGTCTATGACAAGACGACGGGGCTGACCGGCATGCGCGCCCTGTGGCGCGAACTGGCCGATACCCGTTTCGACGTGCTGCTGCACATGCAGCAGGCATTGCGCGCCAGCGTGCTCTCCCTGGGGCTCAAGGCCGATATCCGGGTAGGATACGACAAGGCTCGCGCCAAGGATGCCCAGCGCTGGTTCACCCATCGCCAGTTGCCCCCCCATCCCCGTGCCCATGTGCTGGAGTCCTTCCTGGACTTCGCACGCCTGTTAGGTGTCGAGGACCTTTCGCTGGTCTGGGACCTTCCGCTGCCCAAGGCTGCCTTCGAGGAGGCGAAGAGCATCACCGGAGAAGTTCCCTACTTATTGATCAGTCCTTGCAGCAGCATTCGTTTGCGCAACTTCCGCAACTGGTCCGCGGAAGGCTATGCGGCAGTGATCGAGCATGCCTGGCGCCAGCACGGGCTGATAACGGTGCTCACCGGGGGTGGCAGCACCCGGGAGCGTGAGATGGGAGAGCGTATCAAGGCCCTCGGTCCTGACGACGATGTGGTGATCGATGTCATCGGCGAGACCTCTCTCAAGGGGTTGCTGGCGCTGGTTGATGGCGCTCGGGCGGTGATTGCGCCGGATTCGGGCCCGGTACACATGGCCAACGCATTGAATAACCCCGTCGTGGGGCTTTACGCCACTTCCAATCTGCGCCGAACTGGACCCTATCTATGGCAAGAGTATGCCGTGGATGCCTATCCGGAGGCAGTACGCACTTATATGCACAAGGAGCCTGCGGACCTCCCCTGGGGCCAGCGAGTCCGTCACCCTGATGCGATGTCGCTGATTCGTGCCGAGGATGTGATTGAGCGCCTAGAGGCCGTGCTGGCCCTCCCCAAGACACCACAGGACATGGAGTCCCCCGATGAAGCTTGATCTGACGGCCCTGGAGCGCTCCCGACTGCTGGTGGTGGGCGATGTCATGCTCGATCGCTACTGGCATGGCGGCACTTCACGTATCTCGCCTGAAGCGCCGGTCCCGGTGGTCCGGGTCGATGAGTCCGAGGACCGCCCCGGCGGAGCCGCCAACGTGGCTCTCAACATCGCCTCGCTGGGCGCTCATGCCGCCCTGGCAGGCCTGGTCGGCGACGATGACAATGCCGACCGGCTGGCTTCCCGGCTGGATGATGTCGGAGTGAGCACTCACTTTGAACGCAGCCCGGGTATTCCCACGATCACTAAGCTGCGGGTGATGAGCCGCAACCAACAGTTGATCCGCCTGGACTTCGAGGAGGGGCTCGGCGACGTCGACACTACCGGGCTGCTCGCGAAGGTCGAGGCTGCCCTGCCCGACTGCGATCTGGTGATTCTCTCCGACTACGGGAAGGGAACCCTGAACCGGATCGAGGAACTGATCCGGCTGGTCAAGGCAGCCGGCAAGCGGGTGCTAGTGGATCCCAAGGGCAGCAACTTCCAGCGCTATCGTGGGGCCAGCGTGATCACCCCCAACCTGGGTGAATTCGAGACGGTGGTAGGCCACTGCCGTGATGACGCTGAGCTCTCCACCAAGGGCGAAGCGCTGGTCGCCGAGCTGGAGTTAGAGGCGTTGCTGATCACACGCAGCGAGAAGGGGATGACGCTGATTCGTGAGGGGCACGAGCCGCTGCACCTGCCCACCCGGGCCCGCGAGGTCTTCGACGTCACCGGGGCGGGCGACACCGTGATCGGCGTGCTGGGCCTGGCGCTGGCGGCCGGGCACGGCTTCGCCGAAGCGATGACCCTGGCCAACCTGGCCGCCGGCCTGGTGGTGGCCAAGCCCGGCACCGCTACCCTGTCCATTGCCGAGCTTTATACCGCCCTGCATGGTGACAAGCTGGCCGAGTTCGGGGTGATAGAGGAGCCGACGCTGATCGAGGCCGTGCGTGCCGCCCAGGCCCGCGGCGAGCGGGTGGTGATGACCAATGGCTGCTTCGACATCCTGCACGCTGGTCACGTCGCCTACCTGGAGCAGGCCCGTCGCCTCGGCGACCGTCTGGTGGTGGCGGTCAATGACGATGCCTCCATTGGCCGCCTCAAGGGCCCCAAGCGGCCCATCAATCCCCTTGCGCGGCGCATGCAGGTGCTGGCCGGCCTGGGTGCCGTCGACTGGGTGGTGCCCTTCGGCGAGGACACCCCTCAGCGGCTGATCGAAGCGGTGCTGCCGGACGTACTGGTCAAGGGCGGTGACTATCACCCCGAGGAAATCGCCGGCGGTGCGGCCGTCCGCGCGGCGGGAGGCGAGGTCAGGGTGCTGGGCTTCGAGGATGGCGTTTCCACCACGGCGATGATCTCCACCATCCTCGATCGCGAGACCTGATGTCGGTGTCACGCCCTTGGGTCCGTCGGGGCTATTCGGCGGTCCTCTACCTCCTCGCGCCGCTGATCTGGCATCGCGTCTGGCGCGAGCAGCTGGCCGGGCGGCCGCGTCGCGAGCGGCTGGGCCTCATCCCGCCTTCCGGTATGGTGGAACGCACACTCTGGCTGCACTGCGCCTCGGTGGGCGAGGTGCAGGCTGCCCACCCCTTGATCGAGGCGCTCGGTGAACGCTTGCCCGATCACCGCCTGGTCATTACCACCATGACGGCGACCGGGGCCGAACGGGTGCTGGCGCTGGCCGGCAATCCGCAAATTTCAAGGGTTAGAGGCGAAGTGAGTCATCACTTCGTTCCGCTGGACTTCCCCGGCGCAGCCCGCCGCTTCGTCGCCCGGTTACGGCCCGAACTCGCCATCTTCTTCGAGACCGAGCTCTGGCCCAACCTGTTGGCCGCCTGCGATCGCTCGGGCGTGCCGGTGGCGGTGGTCAACGGCCGCCTCTCGCCCCGCGCCTTTCGTGGCTATCACCGATTGCGCCCGCTGATGGAGGAGGCCCTGAGCCATGTGGCCTGGCTGGCGGCCAAGTCCGAGGACGACGCCCAGCGATTCGCTGACCTGGGCATGTCGGGGGAACGTACTTCGGTGGTGGGCTCTCTGAAATTCGATATCGGCCCAAGCGAAGAGGCCCAGAAGGTAAGTGAGTATTTGCAAACCAAGCTCGGTCCTCGACCGGTCTGGGTGGCTGGCTCCACCCACCCCGGCGAGGATGAGCAGGTGCTTGCCGCCCATGCCCGCCTGCGTGAGCGGCTTTCCGATGCGTTACTGGTCCTGGTGCCTCGCCATCCCCGTCGCTTCGACGCCGTGGCTGCGCTGTGCCGCCAGGCGGGGATGAGGCTGTCGCGCCGCTCACGCGACGAGTGGCCTGGAGACGAAACAGCCATCTACCTGGGGGACACCATGGGCGAGCTCCTGGCACTCTATGGTGCTGCGGACCTGGCCTTCGTGGGTGGCAGCCTGGTGCCCATCGGCGGACACAACCTGCTGGAGCCGGCCGCCCTGGGCATTCCGGTGCTCACCGGCCCAGCGCTGGCCAACTTCGAGGATGTGGCCGAGGTAATGCGCGAGGCCGGTGCCCTAGTGGAGGTCGATGATGCCGAGACGCTGGCTGCCGAGCTGCTGCGCCTGTTCGGCGACCGAGAAGAGTGTCAACGTCTCGCCGTGGCCGGCCGTGGGGTAGTCGCTGACAACCGTGGGGCCCTTGCGCGCACTATGGAAGGCCTGAAAAGCCTTTTACATGCGAAGTAAGTGATCACTTCAACCTGCTGATCAGGTGGGCAGCAGGCGCTCGACGCCCTGCTGGGTGCCCAGCAGCAGCACATCGGCACCGCGTGCCGCGAACAGGCCGTTGGTAACCACGCCGACGATGGCGTTGAGTCGTGCCTCCATGCTTACCGGATCGTCGATCATGAACTCGAAACAGTCGATGATCTGATTGCCGTTGTCGGTAACCACTCCCTGGCGGTAGACCGGCTCGGCTCCCAGCTTGACCAGTTCCCTGGCCACGTAGGAGCGAGCCATGGGGATTACCTCCACCGGTAGCGGAAAGTGTCCCAGTCGCTCGACCTTCTTGGAGGCGTCGGCGATGCAGATGAAGCGTTCGGCACAGGCGGCGACGACCTTCTCCCGGGTCAGGGCTGCGCCACCCCCCTTGATCATGTGGAAGTGAGCGTTTACTTCGTCGGCTCCATCGATGTAGAAGGGCACGGTACCGGCCTCGTTGAGCTCGAAGACCTCGATGCCGTGGCTGCGCAGGCGCTGGGCACTGGCCTCGGAGCTGGCCACGGCACCGCGGAAGTCATGGCGCAGGTCCGCCAGCCGGTCGATGAAGCGGTTCGCGGTGGAGCCGGTGCCGATGCCGAGGATGGTGTCGCGCTCGAGACGGGGGCGGATCTCGTCGATGGCCGCGGCGGCCACGGCGTCCTTGAGTTCGTCCTGGGTCATGTGGTGCTCGCTGTCGGGTGGATGGCGAATGCCGCGCCATTATAGGCGATGCCGGTGGTAGGTGCTGGACGCCATGGCTGCCACAATGCTACCAATAGGGGTTCTCTGCAGCGCAGCAACATCTGCCGCCCCGCGTCACGCCTCTGGGATATCAGGATGCTCGAAGCTACCGTCAAGAAGATTCTCCAGGCCCGGGTCTATGAAGCCGCCCGGGAAACGCCGATCTCCCCGGCCCCCTTCCTTTCTCGCCGTTTCAACAACCAGATCCTGATCAAGCGCGAGGACCTGCAGCCGGTCTACTCCTTCAAGATCCGTGGGGCCTACAACAAGATGGCCCAGCTCAGCGAGGCGCAGAAGGCCCAGGGCGTGATTGCCGCCTCGGCGGGTAACCATGCCCAGGGGCTGGCGATGGCGGCCAAGCTGATGGGCGTCAAGGCGGTGATCGTGATGCCGCGCATCACGCCGGAGATCAAGGTCCAGGCGGTGCGAGCACGGGGCGCCAAGGTAGTGCTCAAGGGCGATGCCTTCGCCGAGGCGGCGGCGCATGCCCAGGAGCTGATCGCCGAGCACGGCTACACCTACATCCCGCCCTTCGACGACATCGATGTCATCGCCGGCCAGGGCACCATTGCCGTTGAGATCCTGCGCCAGCATGGCGGACCGATCGATGCCATCTTCGTGCCGGTGGGCGGCGGCGGCCTGATCGCCGGCATGGCCGCCTACATCAAGTATCTGCGGCCCGAGATCAAGGTGATCGGAGTGGAGTCCGAGGACAGCGCTTGCCTCAAGGCGGCGCTGTCTGCCGGAGAGCGCGTGGTACTGGACCAGGTCGGTGTCTTCGCCGAGGGTGTGGCCGTTGCCCAGATCGGCGAGGCACCCTTCTCGATCATTCGCGACCTGATCGACGACGTCATCACCGTCAACACCGACGAGATGTGTGCCGCGGTAAAGGATATCTTCGAGGATACACGGGCGGTCTCCGAGACCTCCGGGGCGCTCTCGCTGGCGGGCCTCAAGAAGTATATCCAGCAGACCGGGGCCGAGCACCAGACGCTGGTCTGCATCAACTCCGGAGCCAACACCAACTTCGATCGCCTGCAGCACATCGCCGAGCGCACCGAGCTGGGCGAGCAGCGCGAGGCGATCCTTGCCGTGACCATCCCCGAGAAGCCCGGCAGCTTCAAGAAGTTCTGCCGCACCATCGGCAAGCGGATGGTCACTGAGTTCAACTATCGCTATGCGGACCCGGATAAGGCCCACATCTTCGTCGGTGTCCAGGTGAAGCCCGGCGGCGAGGACCGCCAGGCGGTGATCGACAGGCTACGCGGCGCCGGCTACCCGGTGGAGGACCTTACCGACAACGAATTAGCCAAACTGCATATTCGTCACCTGGGAGGCGGCCGGCCGAAGGAGCATTTCGACGAGGAGGTCTACCGCTTCGAGTTCCCGGAACGTCCCGGAGCGCTGATGAACTTTCTCACCCATCTGCCCCATGACTGGAACATCTCGCTGTTCCACTATCGCAATCACGGGGCCGCCTATGGCCGGGTGCTGGTGGGCATGCAGGTACCCAATGGCGACCGCACCCACGTCGAGGAGTACTTCGACGATATCGGCTATCGCTACTGGAAGGAGAGCGACAACCCGGCCTACCGCCTCTTCATGGCCTGACGCTGTCCAATCCTAGAGATGGCGAGTGAGCGCTGACTCACCGTGCAGCCTGGATCGTCCGAGTGTTTAAAAATGTAACACCCCAAGGTTGCCGGTTGTCATACGTGGGAGGGAGGCCCTATAGTCATTGCGTTACCGCTCCCACCCGCGGTGACAAGATAACAACTTCCATCATGACCCTCGCGGTCCTGTCTCCCACGGAGTCGACAATGAAGCGCAAGCCCGATCTGGTCATGGCACTGGTGCTGTTTTTCGGCATCGGAGTTGTGGTAACTGGCTATGCCCAGGCGCTGGCGGGCGGCTGATTTGCCCCGAACCGCCTTATGACGACGGCCGATGCGGATGCATCGGCCGTCGTCGTTTGTGGGGGGCTTCCCTCAAGGGCGAATCACCCGGGCATCAGTGACGATGGCGTCCAGGGGCACGTCCCAGGGAGCAGCGGGGAGACGCTCGACCCGCTGGCAGTCGTGGGCCAGGCCGATCAGCCGCGGGCGTGGCCCCGGTCGCCGGGTGAAGGCCAGGGTACGGTCATAGAAGCCGCCGCCCATGCCCATGCGCTGTCCTCGGTCATCGAAGCCCACCAGCGGCAGCAGGATCATATCGAGTGCCCAGGCCGGTTTGCGCCGCGCGCGATGTGCCCCGTGGCGTGTCTCGGGCTCCGGGATGCCGTAGCGGTTGGCGATCATGGGCGTTCCCGAATGGTAGTGCACGAACCACAGCTGGTTGCTGGAGAGCGGCTTGAGGACCGGCAAGTAGACGCGGGTGCCGCGGCGCTCGAGCCAGGGAATCAGCGGGGTGGGATCGATCTCGCCGTCATTGGGCAGGTAGAGGGCCACGCGACGGGCACGCTGGATATCGGGTAGCTGTCGCAAGTGTCGGCAGAGACGCTCGGCGGCGTCACGGCGAGCCTTGGCGCTCAACGCGCGTCGGCGATGACGCAATTCACGTCTTAGCCGGCGACGGGTGTCCTCGGTCAGGGCGGCGGTATCCTGCATGTGAGTCATGTCGGATCAGGGTTCCCCAGAGTGCCGCTGTCGTTCTGGCCCTTGAACCCAGTGGTTCAAGGTGGGTGGCCGCAGCCGAACCGTCAGGCTTTCCGACGCACGGACGTGCACACGGGTCCGGCTAGCATTTGGCCCCCTGGGTAATGCTCATAGGCTCGAGGGACTATAACGACTGGCAAACACCCCAGGGAACTTCTTTATCCTACCAGAGGCACCGGCGGGGCCACAAAGGGATGTTGGTATCGGTTCAGCGGGCGGGCATGGCGTCCAGCGCCTTCTCGAGGCGGGCATTGAGCTCGTTGAGGCTCTGCTCACCGGCGCGCTGGTCGTCCAGGGCCTCGAGCAGCTCATGGGCGATGTTGAGGGCCGCCATGATGGCGATCTTTTCGCGGTCGATCACTCGGCCACGTGAGTGGATGCCCTGCATGGCGCGGTCGAGATAGCGGGCGGCACGCTCCAGCTTGTCCTGCTCCTCCGGCGGGCAGGCGATGACATAGCTGCGCTCCAGGAGGGTGATCTCGGTGGTGGGCCGTGTAGGCTCGGTCATGGCAGGCTCCGGAAAGGGCCAGGGAGAGAATCGCACGCCGGGTGCGCGTCACGGGGAGCCGATGCGTTAACATCGAGCCAAAGAACGAATGTCAGCCACTATAAGAGAGCCGTTTGCGGGTGGTCAACGCGCCCGACGGCCCCACCATCGGATCTTGCCATGTCATTGATCAACGAACGCCAGGACTTCTCCACCATTGCCGACACTTTCCTGCTTCACGGCAGCATGCAGTCGCCGGCCTTCCTCGATGGGCGCCTCTCTGCCGAGCTTGCGCTGCATGACCTCACCCCCGAGGCATGGTTGGAGGAGGTCTGCCTGAGTCTCGGCGTCGACCAGCCCCGCGACGAACCGAGCGCCGAGCGGCTGCTGGGCTGGCGTCGCCAGACCCTCGAGGCCCTTTCAGCTGCAGAGCTCAACTTCGAGCCCCTGCTGCCGGACGATCTCTTCTCCCTGGGTGAACGCGCCCTGGGCCTGCAGGAGTGGACCCTTGGCTTCCTCGAGGTGGTGGCCGATGCCGGCGAAGAGCAGCGCCGTGCCTGGTCGCCGGCCCTGCGCGAGGCCCTCGAGGATCTCGAGGGCCTGACGGGAATCGAGACCGATATCGAGGACGATCCGGAGAACGAGAACGATCTCTTCGCGCTCACCGAGCATGCGCGCATGGCCGCCATGTTGCTCTATACCGAGCAGCATCCCGGCAAGCCCCAGGTCGAGCAGGTCGATGAGCCCACTCATCACTGAGGTCGGCCAGAGAACCCACCCATCCAGGAGCCGCGATGCATCCCGAGACCCTGCCCCGTCCCGCCCCGATCACCAATGACGAATACCGCGCCCGTCGTCGGGCGCTGATGGACCAGCTGCCCGTTGGTAGCGCCGTTCTGCTGCCCGGTGCTGCGCTGGTTACTCGATCACGGGACAGCGAGTTCCCCTTCCGCCAGGACAGCGATTTCCACTACCTGACCGGTTTCCTCGAGCCGGAGGCCCTGCTGCTGTTGCTACCGGGACGGGAAGCCGGCGAGAGCGTGCTGTTCTGCCAGGATCGTGATCAGACCCTGGAAGCCTGGACCGGCATCCGCCTGGGTGCCGAGGGCACCATGCGTGAGCATGGTATCGACCAGGCCTTCGAGAATGCCGAGCGCGAGGAGCGGTTGGCCGAGCTGCTCGACGGTCGTCACTCGCTCTACCTGCCCCTGGGCGATGCCGAGGCCCTGTCGCTCGCCGAGGAGGTGCGCGGCGAACTGGCCGAGCGCTCGCGTCGCGGGGCGGTGGCACCATCGGCCTTCGCCGACGTCAGTGCGCTGATCCACGAGCAGCGCCTGTGCAAGAGCGAGGCGGAGCTGGCCTTGATGCGCCATGCCGGGGAGATTTCCGCTCGGGCCCATGTGCGGGCCATGCGCGCGGCGAGGCCGGGGCTCATGGAGTGGCAGCTGCAGGCCGAACTCGAGCACGAGTTCCGTTGGCAGGGCGGCAGCGGTCCGGCCTACGCCAGCATCGTCGGTGGCGGCCTCAATGCCTGTGTGCTGCACTACATCGAGAATCGGGCCCCTCTGGAAGAGGATGCCCTGGTGCTGATCGATGCCGGCGCCGAGTTTGATCTCTATGCCGGCGACATCACCCGCACCTTCCCGGTCAACGGCCGCTTCTCCGAGGCCCAGCGGGCCCTCTATGAGGTAGTGTTGGCCGCCCAGGAGCGCGCTGTCGCCGCGGTTCGTCCCGGCGTGACCCTGGCGATGATCCACGAGGGTGTGGTGCACGACCTCACCGCCGGCCTCGTTCAGTTGGGGCTGTTGGAGGGCGAGGTCCAGGCACGTATCGATGATGGCGGCTACAAGCGCTTCTACCTGCACTCGACGTCCCATTGGCTGGGGCTCGACGTGCATGACGTGGGTACCTATCGCCTAGAGGGCCAGCCTCGCGCTCTGCTGCCCGGCATGGTGCTCACCGTGGAGCCCGGCCTCTACGTGCCCGCCGACGACGACCTGCCCGAGAGCTTCCGCGGCATCGGTATCCGTATCGAGGACGACGTGGTGGTGACTGCCGAGGGCCACGAGGTGCTGACCGCGGATGTGCCCAAGCGAGTGGCGGATATCGAAGCCCTGATGGACAGGAATTGACCGGCGGAGGAGTGCTCGGAAATGCCTTTATGTAATGTACGTTATGGGATAAAGGGGGTCACGCCATGACATCTCAGCCGCGGGTGGATATCGCGATCATCGGCGGCGGCTTGGTGGGGGCCAGCCTGGGTTGCGCACTGGCCTCGCTGGTCGAGCGGGCGGGGCTCAGGGTGGCGGTGATCGAAGCAGCGCCCTTGCCGCCAATGCAGAACGAGCCCTGGCAGCCCAGTTTCGATGCTCGGGCCAGCGCCATCGCCGGTGGCTCCGCCCGGCATTTCGCGAGCATGGGTGTCTGGGACAGCATGGCCGAGATGGCCGCTCCGATCCGCACCATCCACGTCAGCGAACGGGGCCGACTTGGTGTGGCGCGGCTGCGCGCCATGGAACTGGGAGTCGAGGCGCTGGGTCATGTGATCCCCAATGCCTGGATGGGCCGAGTGCTGCATGGCCGGCTGAGCGAGCTACCGTTAGCCTGGCACTGCCCTGCCAAGGTCGAGTCGATCCACCCTGTCGCCGAGGGATATCGGCTGCAACTGTCGGATGGCAATGTGCTGGAGGCCGGGTTGACGGTACTCGCCGACGGTGGACGCTCGGGGCTCAAGGAGCGGCTGGGGATCGAGAGCCACGAACGGCCCTACGACCAGGTGGCGTTGATCGCAAGCGTCGAGGTCAGTCGCCCCCATGGGGGCGTCGCTTACGAGCGGTTCACGTCAGCGGGACCCATCGCACTTCTGCCGCTCCAGGGCCAGGCCATGGAACTGGTATGGACCCACGAACGTGGTCAGGAGGGGCGCCGCCTGGCACTCTCGGATGGCGATTTCCTGGCCGAGCTGCAGCAGGCCTTCGGCGACAGGGCCGGGCATTTCCGACGGGTCGGCCGTCGCCATGCCTACCCGCTGTCGCTGATTACCGCCCGCGAGACCGTTCGCCCTGGCCTGGCCATACTGGGGAATGCGGCTCATGCCCTGCACCCGGTAGCCGGCCAGGGCTTCAACCTGGCGCTGCGTGGGGTCATGGATCTGGTGGTCGCCATCGAGGCCGGTATCAAGCGCAGCGCGAGCCCGGGGAGCACGGCAGTACTCCAGGATTTCGAGGCGCGCCGAGACGCCGACCGTGACAACGTCATCCGTTTCAGCGACGGCCTGATTCGCCTGTTCGGGCTCGACCTTCCCCTGCTCTCTCACGCACGTGCGGCAGGCCTGGTAGGGCTGAACCTGGTAGGGCCGCTGCGTCGCGGCCTGGCCCGTCGGGCCATGGGAATGGAAAGATAGCGACTGGAACAGCAGGCGAAGTTAACGAGAGGGGCGCGAAGGTTGGGCATCGACAGGATGAACAGACAGGATGGCCGACAGGGCCATCATGGGGAGCAGAGGTCATGAGCGCAGCACAGGGATGGGCATCATCGCCCTTCGAGGTGATCATCGTTGGTGGTGGCATGGTGGGTACGGCCCTGGCCTGTCTGTTGGGTCGTGCCGGGCTGGCGGTGGCGGTACTGGATGCCCGCGAGGCACCGCTCGACCGCGGCGCCGTGGGCAAAGGGCCGCCCTCCATGCGGGTCAGTGCCCTGACCCCGGTATCGCAGCAACTGCTGGAGGGGGTGGGTGCCTGGGCATGGATGGCCTCGCGCCGGGTGAGCCCCTACCGCTTCATGCAGGTCTGGGATGGCGAGGGCAGCGGCGAGGTGAACTTCTCCGCTGAGCAGGCCGGAGTGCCGGTGCTGGGGCACATCGTCGAGAACGACGTCACCCTGGCGGCGCTGGAGGCTTGTCTGACCAAGCTGCCGAGCGTTCAGGTGCGCTACGGCGCCCGGGTGGCCGGGCTCGAGACGGGCAACACCGGGCGGACGGTGTTGCTGGAGGATGGCAGCCGGCTGACGGCCCCTCTGGTGGTAGCCGCCGACGGTGCTCGCTCACCGCTGCGCACGATGGCGGGCATCGACGTCAACTCCCGGGACACCGGCCAGGTGGCGGTGGTCACCACGGTACGCACGCCACGCCCCCATGGAGGCGTGGCGCGTCAGGTCTTTCTGCCCACGGGTCCGCTGGCCTTCCTGCCGCTGCGTATCGAGGACGACGACCATCACTGCTCTATCGTCTGGTCCACTACGCCGGCGGAGGCCGAGCGCCTGATGGACCTGCCCCGGCAAGCAATGGGGGTTGAATTGGCAAGCGCGATCGATCATCGACTGGGTGAAGTGACGGTAACCGACCGGGCGCTGGCGGTGCCGCTCACACAGCGCCATGCCGAGCGCTATGTGCAGCCTGGCTTCGCCCTGGTGGGAGACGCAGCGCACAGCATCCACCCCCTGGCGGGCCAAGGGGTCAATCTGGGATTGATGGATGCGGCGGTGCTTGCCGAGGAGCTGGTTACCGCCCGACGTCGAGGGCTGTCTCCGGGCGAGGAGCACATATTGGGGCGCTACGCCCGGCGGCGGCGCGGCGACAATGCCGCCATGCTGGCGTTGATGGACGGCTTCCGGCTGCTGTTCGGGGCACGCCACCCGGCGCTCACGCTGGCGCGTAACCTGGGGCTCTCGGGCGTCGACCGGCTGGGTCCGCTGAAGCGACTACTGATGCAGCAGGCGACGGGACATCGCGGCCGCCTGCCTTATGCCTGTCGCGCCCTCAGCCGCCGCGACGCTGGCTGAGCACGTTGAGCGCCTTGAGTAGGTTGAGAGCCTCGCCGAGCTGGTAATCCTCGCGCAGGCGCTCGCTCATCTCGCTGCGGGTTCGCTGCTCGTCCGGGGACTGCAGGTGGCCCTCCAGATCCGATTCGCGCACGTCCAGGCCACTGCCCTCGGCTACCTCCAGGCGGCCGCGGATCACTTCCACATCGGGCTCGATACCCTGAGCTTGGATCGAGCGGCCATCGGGGGTGAAGTAGAGAGCGGTGGTCAGCTTGAGCCCTTCGCCGTTTCCCAGCGGCATGATCTGCTGCACCGAGCCCTTGCCGAAACTGGCGGTGCCCATCACCACGCCGCGGCGCTGATCCTGGAGGGCGCCGGCGACGATCTCCGCCGCCGAGGCGCTGCCGCCATTGATCAGTATCACCAGCGGAACGTCGGCCGCCACTGTCTCGCGACCAGCCGAGAAGCGCATCTCGCTGTCCGGTAGGCGCCCCTCGGTGTAGACGATCAGCCCCTCGTCGAGGAAGGCGTCGGCCACGTCCACCGCGGCCTGCAGCACCCCACCGGGATTGTTGCGAAGGTCGAGCACCAGGCCCTTGAGCGGCGCGTCGCGCTCCAGTCGGCGGATGGCGCTGGCGACCTGCTCGCCGGTGCGAGTCTGGAACTGGCTGACCCTCAGGTAGCCATAGCCCGCCTCCAGCAGCTCGCTCTTTACGCTCTGTGTACGGATGATCTCACGGGTCAGGGTAACCTCCAGCGGGGCGCTCTCGCCCTGGCGCAGGATGGTCAGTCGGATCTCGGTGCCGGGATCACCGCGCATCAGGTTGACCGCTTCCTGCAGAGAGAGCCGGTCGGTTGGCGTGTCATCGATGCGCAGGATCTTGTCGCGCGACTGCAGGCCGGCCCGGGAGGCTGGCGTGTCGTCGATAGGGGTGATCACCGTCAGTTGGCCATCCTCCATGCCCACCTCGATGCCTATTCCGCCGAATTCCCCCTGGGTGGATTCGCGTAGGCTCTCGAACTCCTCGCTGTCCAGGTAGGCGGAATGGGGGTCGAGCTCGCTGAGCATGCCGCGCATGGCATTACGCAGCAGGTCGGCATCCTCGACCTCCTTCACGTAGGCACGCTTGATGCGCTCGAACACCTCGGCGAAGGCCTGGATCTCGGCCACCGGCAGGTCATCCTCCTCGCTCTGGCTCTGTGCGGCGGCGGGAAGGGGGGCAAGTGCCAGCAGGGCGGCCGGCAGCAGTGCCGACACCAGGCGGCGCATCGCGATGGGCAGAGCGGTGGGACGTAGGGGCATGCAGATTCTCGCGGTTCCGGTGGTGGCCGCCCAGCATAGCCCGTGGCTGGGCGTCTATGGAATAGCCGGCCTCACGGCTGGCGGGCGATCCAGCGCCGAGGGTCGATGGGGTCACCGCCTCGACGTACCTCGAAGTAGAGCCCAGGCCGCTGCTGGCCGCCGCTGTCGCCCACTGTACCCAGGGGGTCACCGCGGGAGACGGCCGTGCCCACCCCGGCGGTGAAGTGTTGCAGGTGGGCATGCAGGGTCATCATCTGGTCGCCATGATCGACGATCAGCAGGTTACCGAAGCCCCGCATCCAGTCGGCGAACACCACCCGGCCGGCATGCACGGCCTCGACCGGGGTCCCCGCGGCGGCCTGGATCAGCAGGCCGTTGCGATGGACACCCGCGCCCTCTTGGAAGCTAGAGGCGATGCTGCCCTGCACGGGCCAGGGCAGTTCGCCCCGCGTCTGCTCGATGGCCGTGGAGGGGGGGGGCCGATCGAGGCGCGCCAGCTGTTCCTGCACCTCACGCAGGATACGCTCGGCATGGGCACGATCCTGGGCGAGTTTGGCCAGGCGTGCCTGTTCGCTGGCGAAGCGCTCATCCAGCCTGGCCATAAGCGCTGTCCGCTCGGCCATCTGCTCGGCCAGAGTGGCGCTACGCGCGGCAAGCTCCGCGGCCACAGACTCGAGGCGTTCGACGCGTTGTTCCAGTGCCCGGCGATTTTCCGCCAGTTCGGTATCGAGCCTTGCAAGTTCGTCGAGGCGCTCGTTGCGCGCTCGGGCCAGACGGTTGAGATAGTGTTGCAGACGGTCGAGCCGTGCCGGGTCGTCCTGGTTGAGCAGCAGCTTGAGCTGGGGAGCGCGGCCGAGGCGGTAGAGGGCATCGAGCTGGGCCTTCAGGGCCTCGATCTGCGCTGTCCGTTCGGCGGCCAGCTGCTCGCGGCGCGTCTCGAGGGTTGCGATCTCGTCGTCGAGGGCGAGTCGCTCGGCCTGCAGGGCATCGAGCTGGCGGTGGGTCTCGGCGAGGGCGGTCTCCACCTCGCGCAAGGCCTCGCTGGCCTCGTCACGGGCCTCCCGGGTGGTGGAGAGCTGTTCGGAGACCTCCCGGAGCGCTTCGCCGAGGGCATCAAGGCGTTGTTGTGCCTCGCGTTCGGAGGGCTGGGCGGCCAGCGGGGGAGCCGCCAAGCCCATCACCAGAGTCAGGCCCAGTAGCAGGGTGGGCCCCGGTCGCCATGTGCCGAGCGTCGCGACGCCTCTCGTCATTGCCTGGCCTCCGTGCCTGACTCATTCGCGCTCGATCAGCACCCGGCCGGACATCTCCTCGGGGATCGGCTGGTCCATCATCGTCAGCAGGGTCGGAGCGATGTCGCACAGGCTGCCATCGTCCGCAAGCCGCGCCGGACTCTCGCCGACATAGATCAGCGGCACCGCGAAGGTGGTGTGGGCAGTCTGGGGCTCGCCGGTCTCGGGGTTGATCATCTGCTCGGCGTTGCCGTGGTCGGCGGTGACCAGGCAGGCACCGCCGGCGCGCTGGATCGCCTCCACTACCCGGCCGACGCAGGCGTCCACTGCCTCGATGGCCTGAACGGCGGCATCGAAGTCGCCGGTGTGACCGACCATGTCGCCGTTGGCGTAGTTGCATACGATCAGATCGAACCGTCCGGCATCGATCGCCTCCACCAGGCGGTCGGTGACTTCCGCAGCGCTCATCTCGGGCTTCTCGTCGTAGGTCTTGACCTCCTGGGGAGAGGGAACCAGCACTCGGGTCTCGCCGCGGTACTCGTCCTCGCGGCCGCCGGAAAAGAAGAAGGTGACGTGGGCATACTTCTCGGTCTCGGCGATGCGCAGCTGGGTGAGACCACGCTGCTCCATCACCTCGCCCAGGGTGTTGACGAGCTCCGCCGGCGGGAAGGCCGCCGGGGCCGGAATGTCGGCGGCATACTGAGTCAGCATCACCAGACCGTCCGCGGCTAGCCGCGGTCGCATGCGGCGCTCGAAGCCACGGAAGCCATCCTCGACGAAGGCGCGGGTCAGCTCGCGAGCACGGTCGGCGCGGAAGTTCATGAAGATGGCGGCATCACCGTCGGCCATGGCCACCGGCGCGCCGCCCGGGCGGATGCTGGTGGCGGTGACGAACTCGTCGGTTTCGTCACGCTCGTAGGCTTTGCGTAGCCCTTCCTCGGCGCCGATCGCCTCGAACTCGCCTTCGCCCTCGGTGATCAGGCGGTAGGCCTTCTCGACGCGATCCCAGCGGTTGTCGCGGTCCATGGCGAAGTAGCGGCCGATGATCGAGGCCACAAAGCCGTTCTCGGGACCCACCAGCTCAGCGAGGCGCGCGTTGGTGCGCTCCAGCGACCCCATGGCGCTCTTGGGCGGCATGTCGCGGCCGTCGAGGAAGGCGTGGACGTAGATCCGCCGTGCCCCGCGGCGAGCGGCCAGCTCGGCCATCGCCAGGAAGTGATCCTCGTGGCTGTGGACGCCGCCCGGAGAGAGCAGGCCCAGCAGGTGCACCGCCTTGTCGTCAGCCACGGCGGCATCGATCGGCTTGGTGAGGGGCTCGAGGGTGTCCAGGTCGCCGTCCTCGACGGCCTTGGTGATGCGCGTGAAGTCCTGGTACACGACGCGCCCTGCCCCGAGGTTCATGTGACCGACCTCGGAGTTGCCCATCTGACCGTCCGGCAGGCCCACGTGGCGGCCGTCGGTATGGATCAGGGTGTGCGGCTGCTCCTGCCAGAGGCGATCCATCACCGGGGTGCGGGCAGCGAGTACGGCATTGTCCCTAGCGTCTTCGTTGTAGCCATAGCCGTCGAGGATGATCAACGCCACCGGTCGCGGGGTGGGGATGCGGGTCTCGGTCATGGGGAGGGCCTCTTTGTCCTTGTCAGCCCCGGCAAGCGCACGGGTGGTCACCGGGGTCGCCACTTGTATCTGCTTGCGGCATCATATCGCAGGGCACCGCTGGACGTCATTTGAGCGGCCCACGGGCCTCGGCCTGCCGTGGCTTCGTGTATACTGGGCGCCGCCGCATTGCCCGGCCCCTTTCACCGTGCACCCGAGACAAGAGTTAGCCGAACCCATGATCGATCAGCTGTTCGAATTCGTGCAGAATCACCCGCTGCTGGTGGGGGCATTCCTGCTGGTATTGACCGCCTGGATCGCCTACGAGGTCCGCAACAGCAGTAGCGGAGGCGTGACCTCCGGCGAGGCGACCCAGCTGATCAATCGCGAGGACGCCGTGGTGGTGGATCTCCGCGATGCCGGCGATTTCAAGGCGGGCCACATCGTCGGCGCGCGCAACATTCCCCAGAGCAAGCTCGATGAGCGCATGCGTGAACTCGATAAGCTCAAGAGCAAGCCGATCATCGTGGCCTGCAAGCATGGCCAGAGCGCCGGTGCCGCCCAGGCGAAGCTGATCAAGGCAGGCTTCGAGCGGGTGCTCAAGCTCAAGGGTGGTATGGCACAGTGGCAGGCCGATGGCCTGCCGGTCGTCAAGAAATAGCACCCAGCAAGCGGCAACCGCATTATCGGTACCTATTTTATTCATCGAATCAAAGGACCTTTCCCATGGCGGAAGAGAACAACCAGAGCGCCGGTGCCAACGGCCAGGCGGCTGGTGAGCAGGACAAGCCCCAGCTGCAGTTCGCGCTGCAGCGTATCTACGTCAAGGACATCTCCTTCGAGGCGCCCAATTCGCCATCGGTGTTCCAGCATCCGTTCAAGCCCAAGGTCGGCTTGAACCTGGACACTACCAGCCGCCAGGTCGGCGAGGGCCTTCACGAGGTGGTCGTCAAGGTCACCGCCCAGGTCACTCACAGCGAGGAAGGCACCACCTCCTTCCTGGCCGAGGTCGAGCAGGCCGGTCTGTTCCGCATCGGCGGCATCGAGGGGCAGCAGCTCGAACATACCCTGGGCGCCTTCTGTCCCAATATGCTGTTCCCCTATGCCCGCGAGTGCATCGACAATCTGGTCAATCGTGGCGGTTTCCCGCCGCTGATGCTGGCGCCGGTCAACTTCGAGGCGATCTACGCTCAGAGGAAGAAGCGCGAGTCCGAACAGGCCCAGCAGCCGGGCGAGCAGACGACCCAGTAGGCATGATCGGTCCGTGTCAATGAACGACCTGCGAGTGAAGGCCCCGCGCATCCATGTCGCCGCCGACTTTACCGTCGGCGGCGATGTCGTTCTGCCCGAGGGGCCGGCTCGCCACGTGGCTCGGGTACTGCGCCTCGTCGAGGGGGCACCGCTGCGGCTCTTCGACGGCGCCGGCCAGGAGGCCAGGGCGGTGATCGCCGAGGCATCGCGCAAGCGGGTGGTGGCGCGCATCGAGGCCCTGGTCCCCGGCACCGGCGAGTCGCCGCTCGCGGTGCACCTGGGACAGGCGATCTCCAAGGGCGACCGCATGGATTACGCTATCCAGAAGGCGGTCGAACTCGGCGTGGCGGCGATCACCCCGCTCTATACCGAGCATGGCGACGTGCGTCTCAAGGGCGAACGCGAGGCGAAGAAGCTCGCCCACTGGCAGGCCGTGGCGGCCAGCGCCTGCGAGCAATGCGGCCGCGCGACACTGCCGCCGGTGCACCCCCCGGCCGGCCTGGCCGACTGGCTGACGGGTCGCGATGAGGCGCTGCGCCTGGTGTTGCACCCCGGCAGTGCCACGGTTCTTGCGGAGGGCGAGGCACCCGCGACTGCCGCGCTGCTGATCGGCCCGGAGGGCGGGCTGTCCGCGGGCGAGGTCGAAGCCGCCCTGACCGGTGGCTTTGCTCCCCTGTCCCTCGGTCCACGGATCCTGCGCACCGAGACCGCGCCGGTGGTGGCGCTATCGCTGCTGCAGTCCCGTTTCGGGGATCTGTGAGCACTCACTCGACACCTTGAGCTCTTCCTCATCGGAGGTCCCCATGACTGATTCCCGAGACCGTCGCCCACCGCCGTCCCCTGGGTCTCGCCCTGCTGGCGCGCGGAGCTCTCGTGCGCCCCGGGCATCAATCGGAGACGTGGCCTATCTCGAGGTGGTGACCGTCAACGACACCGGAGCCTTCCTCGACTGGGGCCACCCCCGAGACCTGCTGCTGCCCTTTGGCGAGCAGCGCTTCCGTCCCAGTGTGGGCAAACGTGTGCTGGTAATCATCTACGCGGACCAGCAGGGCCGGCCGGTGGCCTCCCAAAAGCTCGAGCGCTTTATCGCCGATGAGGCTTCGGGCCTGGCCGCGGGCGACGAGGTGTCGCTGGTGATCGCCGACCAGACCGACCTGGGTGTCAAGGCGGTGGTGAACCACCGTTTCTGGGGCTTGCTCTACCGCGACGACGCGAATCGGCCCTTGCGCCGCGGCCAGCGTGTTTCCGGCTACGTGAAGCGCTTGCGAGATGACGGCCGGCTGGATCTTTCGCTGCTGCCGCCGGGGGCTGCCCGCCTGGATTTGGTGGGCGAGCAGGTGCTCAAGGCCCTGCGCGAGAGCGGCGGTTACCTGCCGCTGGGGGATAAGAGCGACGCCGCGGAGATCAAGGCGCGGCTGGGGGTCAGCAAGAACGCCTTCAAGCAGGCCATCGGCCGCCTCTACAAGCGCCAACTGATCACTCTGGAGCCCGACGGAATACGCATGGTGCCGAGTAAAAAGTAGTCTCTGGCTGCCGACCTTTGGCGGTAACGTTCGGGGCTGAACTGGCGACAGGCCTTCGAGGAGGCGCTGTGAACCCTTCCATGGGCGCTACCGACGCCATCCCTGGCGTAGGACCTCCACTCCGGCCTGTCCCCAGCGCCCCTCGCTAGGGAGCATCCGCGATTAGCGAGGCCGCTTAGACCTGATTTGGTGAGCCCACCAGCCCTGCGGCATACTGACGGCATTCACTTCCTGGATCGGAAACCCGACGCATGAGCGAACGCGCGCTGAAGATCGGCGTGGTGATGGATCCCATCGCCGATCTCACCTACAAGAAGGACACCAGCCTGGCCATGCTGTGGGCCGCCAGGGATCGTGGCTGGTCGCTCCACTACCTGGAGCAGGAGGACCTCTTCCTGCGAGAAGGGCGCGCCTACGGCCGGATGCGCGCGCTCGAGGTGCATCGCGACCCCGGCCACTGGTATGACCTGGGAGAGCCCGAGGTAGCGCCGCTGGCCGAGCTCGATGTGATCCTGATGCGCAAGGACCCGCCGGTCGACGGCTACTTCCTCAACGCCGTCTACCTGCTGGGCTTCGCCGAGCGCGAGGGCGTGCTGGTGGTCAACCCGACTCAGGCGCTGGTGGAGTGCAACGAGAAGCTCTTCGCTCAGCAGTTTCCCCAGTGCTGCACGCCGACCCTGGTCTCCTGCAACGAGGCCGTGCTGCGCGCCTTCCACGCCGAGCACGGCGACGTTATCTTCAAGCCGCTGGACGGCATGGGCGGCAACGGCATCTTCCATGTGCGCCCCGAGGGTCGCAACCTCGGCGCCATCATCGAGATGCTGAGCGAGCGTGGCCGGCGCCAGATCATGGCTCAGCGCTACATCCCCGAGATATCGAAGGGCGATACCCGCATCCTGCTGGTGGACGGTGAGCCGGTCCCCTTCGGCCTGGCCCGCGTGCCCATGGCGGGCGAGACCCGCGGCAACCTGGCCGCAGGCGGCACGGGCACCAGCCGCGAGCTCACCGCCCGCGACCACTGGCTGATCGAGCAGGTCCAGCCGATGATCCGCGAGAAGGGATTGATGTTCGTCGGCCTCGACGTGATCGGCGACTTCATCACCGAGATCAACGTCACGAGCCCCACCTGTGTGCGCGAGATCGACGACCAGCGCGGTACCGATATCGGCGGCCTGCTGATGGATGCCATCCAGCGTCGTCTCGGTGAGCGGCGCTGATTCGGGAGGCCAGCGGTCCATGTCCAGCCCCATCAGCGACCCCATTCAGTATGCCCCGGTCACCCGGTCTTATCGGCACTGGCTGGCCTGGTCGCTGGCGCTGCTGCTGCATCTGGTGATCATCGGGGTGGTGGCGAGCCGCCAGTTCGCGCCGGCGCCGGTCGAGCACTCCAGCATCGACGTGGTGCTGGTGAGCCGGCCGTCGCCGGATTCCGTGGAGGCTGATGCCATCGCCGAGGCCGACCAGCGCGCCGCTGGCACCACCCAGGATCAGGCTCCGGCAGAGGCCCGGGCCGCGCCCATGGATGAGCTGCCCGAGTTTCAGGCGGCCGAGCCCGAGGTGGACCCGGCCGCCCCGGCCGAACCGGAGAGTGCCTCTCGTCCCGACCCCGAGCCCTTGAGCGAGACGCCCGAGCCTCCGGCTGCCGAGCGACCCCGCGAGATTCAGGCGACCGTCGAGCCCCGCGACAGTGCCCCCCAGCCGGCCGAGACCTCGGCCCCGCCGACCGCCACGGCCCCTTCTGCCTCGGGGCGCGACCTGCTCGCCCAGGCCACCTCGAGCATCCGCGAGCAGGGCCTTGCCTCGGATTTCGCCGGCGAGCAGCCGGGCGAGGGGCGCCAGGCCGCCCAGCAGGCCGCCGAGGCTCGCTACATCGATGACTGGACCCGCCGGGTCGAGAATTACGGTAACAGGGTGCATCCTGCGCCGCGTCAACTGGCGGGACAGCTGCGTATTCGGGTGGTGATCGGCCGCGACGGTCAGGTTCGCCGGGCAGAGGTGATACAATCCTCGGGACACGCCGAACTCGACCAGGCGGCCCTGGACACGGTGCACGGTGCTGCGCCCTATCGGCCCTTCGATCAGGGCATGGGCAATCTGGACAGCCTGTCCATCACCCGGGTCTGGCGGTTCGGCCAAGGCAATCATTACGGCGTGCAATAGGTTCGCCGGGGAGTCTCATGCAATCCGTGCAACACTTCGGCTTGAAAAACCACTTCCTGCTGGCGATGCCGCACCTGGAAGACCCCAATTTCGCCGGCAGCCTCAGCTATCTCTGTGACCATGACGAGAACGGCACCATGGGCGTGATCGTCAACCGGCCCCTGGAGCTGACCCTGGACGCCCTCTTCGAACAGCTCGAGCTGGGCGGCGACGAGAGCCCGCATCGCGATGCCCCGGTCTACTATGGCGGCCCGAGCCACAAGGATCGCGGCTTTATCCTGCATCGCGGGTCCAGCGATGCCTGGGATTCCAGCATCCAGGTGGCCGACGACATCGCCCTGACCACTTCCATGGATATCCTTCAGGCGCTGGCGGATGGCAAGGGGCCCGAGCAATTCCTGATCTGTCTGGGCTGCGCCGGCTGGGATTCCGGCCAGCTGGAGGCCGAGCTCAAGGAGAATACCTGGCTCACGGTCGAGGGGCGTGCCGATATCCTCTTCACGGTGCCGTCCGAGCAACGCCTCGGCGCCGCCGCGGGAATCCTGGGCATCGACCTTAACCTGATGACCCGCGAGGCGGGCCACTCCTGATGGGGAGCGTGATGACGGAGCCGGACTGATGGCCAATGCCGGTTCGCGGCTGATCCTGGCCTTCGACTTCGGCACCCGGCGTATCGGTGTGGCGGTGGGTAACGAGCTGCTCGCCAGTGCCCGGGAGCTCGAGCCGCTGTCGGCCCGGGACGGCATTCCCGACTGGGCACAGGTGGCGCGGCGAGTGGACGAGTGGCGCCCGGATCTTTTCGTGGTGGGGTTGCCGCTCAACATGGACGGCAGCGAATCGGTCATGAGCACCCGAGCGCGCAAGTTCGGCAAGCGGCTCTATGGGCGCTACGGCATCCCCTGCGAGATGGTCGACGAGCGTGGCTCCACCCGCGAGGCCAAGTCGATCGCCCGGGAGACCGGCCACCGCGGCAACTATCGCGACCAGGGGGTCGACGGCATCGCCGCGGTACTGATCCTGGAGGGCTGGTTCGCCCGGTGCGAGGGCCTGCCGTCGCGCTGACGCCGCCGATGTCCCGTCTAAGAGATCAGGCCGGGTGGGTGCCGTCGTTGGTGTATTTGCTGGCGAAGTCGCCCACCGAGATGCAGGTGAATTTCTCGATGAAGAACGCCAGAGTTGCCGGGCAGTTGAAGCGCTCTTCGAAGGCCTCCACGTTTCCTTCCCGCTCGCGCTCGACACTGGCCAGGTAGGCGTCACCGTCCTTGCGGACCCTGACGGTCGCCTGGCTGTCCTGGGCCTGCTTCTCGACCATCAACTCCTGCTGGTCCTCTAGCAACTCCCCCAGCACCTTGCCTCCCTCGAGTTCCTCGGGCGAGGCCCAGAGAGGCTGGTCACGGTCACCGTAGCGATACAGGAAGATCATCGGCAGCACCGAGAAGATGGCGGTCGTCAGGGTCCAGGTCATCGCCGCACCGGAGAGGTCCGCCGTGAACACCGCGATCAGCTGAACGACGATGCCCAGCGCCAGCAGACCCGCTAGGGGGCGCCACATCCGCGGATTCATGAATCCTCTGCCCAGGAAATACCCCCACAGCCCGATTACCACCATCGCTCCCACGCCCAGCTGTATCATGGCGAGCAGCGAGCCTCCGCCCATCAGCAGGGCGATGGCGCCGATCAGGATCAACAGGGTGTAGAAGCCACACAGCAAGAGATAAGCACGTTCCAGATTCATCGGCGTTATGCCTCCAGGTCTGGTCGCCATGCGCGGCGACGCGAGTTGTTGTTCCCCACCATCATAGGCGATCGGTCGTCACTTGTAGGCTGTTCAGAAGGTGGCGTCATCAACGCCCAGGCGCTCTGGGACGAACCAGGGCACGTCGCGCAGGTCCTTGTCGATAAGTGCCTCGACCCCGAGCAGGGTGGCGAAGATCGCCATGCGTACCGGGATACCGTTATCGGTCTGACGGAAGATCGCCAGGCGCGGGTCGCCATTGAGGTCCACATCCAGATCGTTGGCCTCGGGGCGGCTGTCGCGGGGCAGCGGGTGCATGACGATGGTGGAAGGATTGCAGCGGCTGTCCATGAAGGCGCGATCCACGGTGAAGTCCCGGGAGAGGTTGAAGCCCTCGCTCATCTCGGCGGTGAAGCGCTCCTTCTGGATGCGGGTGGTATAGACCACGTCGACGTCGGAGAAGTCTCCGGCCAGGTTCTCGCGGACTTCCACCCTGAGCCCCTGGCGGCTGACCCGCTCGATGAGGTGGCTCGGCATCTCGAGGCCGGGCGGCGCCACCAGGGTGACGCGCAGCGGGGCGTAGCGAGACAGCAGCTTGATCAGGGAGTGCACGGTGCGGCCGTACTTGAGGTCGCCGGTCATCAGCACATGGGCGTCCCTGAGTGCCTTGCCCTGGAGGGCGAACTCCTTGTCGATGGTGTAGAAGTCCAGCAGCGCCTGGCTGGGATGCTCACCGGGGCCGTCTCCGGCGTTGATCACCGGTACATTCGTCGCTGCGGCGAACTCTGCCACCGAGCCCTGGTCTGGATGGCGCATGACGATGGCATCGCAGTAGCCGCTCATGACCCGGCTGGTGTCGTAAAGTGATTCGCCCTTGGCCATGGAGGAGAAAGTGAAGCCGGTGGTGTCGCAGACGCTACCGCCGAGCCGGCAGAAGGCGGCATGGAAGCTGACTCGGGTGCGGGTGCTGGCCTCGAAGAAGAGGTTGCCGAGCACGGCCCCTTCCAGCACCCGGGTGATCTTACGCCGCTGGGCGATGGGCTCCATCAGCGTGGCGACACGCATCAGATGGTCGATGTCGTCGCGGGACAGGGAGTCGATGGAGAGCAGGTGGGAACTCATCACAGGCCTCGGCTGGTGGCGGGGGGACGGGCGCTAGTGTACTCCGCCGCGTTACCACCTTCACGGCAGAATCAGCTTCCTATTTTAAATGAAACTATTCTCATCAGCTCAAGGTAGTCCGGCCCCCACTGGTTGATATTGGTGCCAACAACCTATGCCGACATCCCGTTGACCCTGGCCGATGATCAATCGATGCCTGGGCGATGACGACTTCCTGCTCGACCACCTCGGCCCGGGCTTTAATCTGCTGCACTTCAGCGAGAAAAGCGAGGTCGAAACGGCCCTGCAGCAGAGACTCGCGGCATTTCAGGACCAGGGTATCAGTCTCACCCTGGTGCACCTGCCCGAGTAACAGGAAAGTCCCTTTCTTGCCCAACTGGCGCTGGCGCTGGCCCACCGCGTGCCAGAGGTCGAGCGGCAGGTACTGCTTCCAGGCTTGGGTCATGGTGATCTTCCTATGGTGTCATCAATGGCCGGCCGTGGGTTCTCGCCTCCGCGGCGAATCAGGGCCAGGAAGGCTCAGAGCAAGATGAGTCCCGCCAGGGCGATCGCCTGTAGGAGGGCACCCGGCCGGCCTTTATCGGGTCGTAGATATCGCGCACCGCGGCGCAGCCGAGCACCGGGCCGGCGGCACCGCCGAAGGCCTGCAGGAAGCGGCCGGCGAGCAACCACTCGACATCCGGGGCGAAGGCACACAGCAGGCTGGCGGCCAGGAACAGGCTGAAGCCGGCGATCATTACCGGCTTTCGCCCGAAGCGGTCGGATACTGGCTCGCAGAACAGCTGGGCCAGGGCAAAGCCCGCCATATAGAGGCTCAGGGTCAACTGGACCTGGTCGGGGCCGGTATTCAGTGCCTCGGCCATGGTTGGCATGGCCGGCAGGTACATGTCGGTGGCCAGAGGCCCCAGCGCGGTAAGCGCCGCCAGCACCGCCACGGTGGCAGGGGATTTCAACTTCAGCACGGCGATCTCCTGAACGAACCTTTCCGGAAGCGACGACAAGCGGGCGAGGCCCCGGTCCAGTTCAGGGCTTCGCCCGCTTTGTTAGCCTGCTCATCATGGTGCAGCCGGCGATGACTTGCTTACCCGGCGTCAGGCTGCTCGCTGGGTGCCGCCTTCTGGAAGGGTTCCAGGGCATTGCAGTTGTCGACAATGCGACGCAGGGTGGGGAAGGCCGAGAGGTTGCACTCGAAGCGCTCGGCGTTGAACACCTGCGGTACCAGGCAGATATCGGCCAGCGTCGGGGTATCGCCATGGCAGAAGTCGCCAGTACCCAGCTCTCGCTTCAGCAGGGTCTCCAGGGCATCGAATCCCTCGATGATCCAGTGCCGGTACCAGGCCAGCTTGGCGTCCTCGTCCACTTCCAGCTCCCGCACCAGGTACTTGAGCACTCGCAGGTTGTTGAGAGGGTGGATCTCGCAGGCCACCAGCTGGGCCAGCGCACGTACTCGCGCTCGCCCCTCGGCATCGGCCGGCAGCAGGGGCGGTTCCGGGTAGCGCTCGTCGAGGTATTCGCAAATCGCCATCGACTGGGATAGCGGCGTGCCCTCGTCGCTCTCGAGCACCGGCACCAGGCCCTGGGGATTGCGGGCGAGGTTGGCTTCGGAGCGCTGCTCTCCCTTGACCAGATTGACCGGGGCCTGGTCATAGGCCAGACCCTTTAAATTCAAGGCGATGCGCACCCGGTAAACAGCGGACGAGCGGTAGTAGCCGTATAGTGTTGTCATTTGGCCTCCCTTACTTGGGCTGGTACTTGACGACCTGCTGGTCGATGGCATCGAAGATGCTCTTGCCTTCTCGGTCGAACATCTCGATGCGCACCCGGTCGCCGAAGCGCATAAACGGCGTCTTGCTGTTGCCGTGCAGAATCTTCTCCACCATACGGATCTAGGCCTGGCAGCTGTAGCCTAAGCCACCGTCGGTCACCGGCTTTCCGGGGCCGCCGTCGGGGTCGGGGTTGGATATGGTGCCTGAGACGATGATGGCACCGGCGCCCAGCTCGTCCGGCGTCACGGCAGGGTCAGCAGGCCATCGACGAAGTCGGTGGGCTCGCTGGAGCGGGTTACTGCTCGGCATAGAGACCATAGGCGCAGCGCAGTGGCGCGTGCTGGCCTGGCTCAGCCATTGCGATGACCTGACCGACAAGAAGGTCTGCGCTTACA
The DNA here is from genome assembly GCF_900109725.1 of Halomonas daqiaonensis. Classification (GTDB taxonomy): domain Bacteria; phylum Pseudomonadota; class Gammaproteobacteria; order Pseudomonadales; family Halomonadaceae; genus Halomonas; species Halomonas daqiaonensis. The sequence continues at coordinate 16,914 of NZ_FOBC01000008.1, read as the reverse complement.
CCAACATGGATAAGCCGCGAGTCTCCCGGGCGGTACAGGCACTGGTCGAGCGTGGCCTGGTGACCCGGACCCCTTCCGCCCGGGACCAGCGGGTCCATGAGCTGCATCTGACTCGCGACGGAGCAGAGCTGCTTTCGCGCCTGATTCCGGAAGCCCAGGACTGGGAGGCAGAGCTCGTGGCAACCCTGAATGCGGGTGAATACCGTGACCTGCTCAATGCCATGGGTAAACTCGAACGTCAGCTGGAGCGGATCGGCTGAGCGATCATGGTAGTCACGGGGCGCGGCAGTCGTCGGTAGTCGCGGCGTCCTGATCCACCACCAGGCGCACATGGAAGTCGCCGGCCATGTTGCAGCGTGTGCGACCGTTGCCGGTGAAGTCGACGAAGCAGTCCTGCTGGGAGTGGCCGCCCGCGCTGGCCTGATTCCAGTACCAACCTGACGGCGTATCGGGAAAGGCGCTCGCGTCGATGGCGACGGCCGTATCATCGCCCGACGCTTGCATCAGTGAGCGCAGCTCGAAGAAGCGTGGCAGCCGCCAGGGGCACTCGGCGTTGGCAGCTGTCGAGGCGTAGGCTTCGGCCTCGGCCAGGTCGACGCGTGCGGCTTCGCCGTGACAGCGCCCCTTGCGAAAGGTCTGCCCCAGGCTGCAACGCATCCACACCAGCGACTTGGCCTCGTCCACGACCAGGCCATCGGCGGGAAAATGGAAGCGTTCGGTAGCGCTCCCCAGGGCGAGCGGCGTGACGAGTAGCAGCGTTAGCAGGATGAACGCGCGCGTCATGCCTCGGCCACCGACTCGCGGGTGGTGGGAACGCGCCCGCCCAGGCGCGCGGTGATCTCGGCGGCAGTGTCGCGCACAAGCGCACCGAGCTCGGCCAGTCGCTCCTCGGGGATGCGAGCCTTGGGGCCGGAAACCGAGATAGCGGCCAGCGGGATGCCATGCTCGTCGTGGATGCAGGCGGCTACGCAGTGCAGGCCGATGGCATGCTCCTCGCGGTCACAGGCGAACCCCTGTCGGCGGATCTCGGCGAGCCCCTCACGCAGCGCTTCGGGGGTGTGCAGGGTGTTCTCGGTGACGCGCGCCAGGCCCCGCTCGTCGAGGATGCGCTCGAATTCGTCACTCGGCAGCCAGGCCATCAGTGCCTTGCCGATGCCCGAGGCGTGCAGCGGTGCACGGGAGCCGAGTCGGGTGATCATGCGCATCATCTGCGGTGACTCGCTCTGAGCCAGGAAGACGGCCGTTCCATTGTCGCGCACGCCGAGGTTGGCCGTCTCGCCGGTCTGGGCGGTGAGGCGGCGCAGGAAGGGGCGGCTGGTGGCCACGAAGTCGCGGGCCTCGAGGAAGCTGTTGCCGATACGGAAGGTCTTGACGTCGATCTTCCACACGCCGAGCTCGCTGTCCTGGGTGACGAACCCCTGGCTCTGCAGGGCCTGCAGCAGCCGGTGGGTGGTCGAGGGAGCGAGATCCGCCTGCTCGGCGACCTCGGAGAGAGCCAGGCCGCCGGGGCTGGCCGCCAGGCGCTCGAGCAGGTTGAGCCCACGTACCAGCGACTGGCTGTGGCCGCTGGTGTTCTTGCCTGATCCGGCGGGCCGTCCCGCTGTCCTGCGCTTGCCTTCGCTCACCCGGAGTGTCCTCCTGCCGCGTTCTCTTGAGGCCACAGGATACCGTGTCGTCCGGGCACTGTCGCGGTTGCGGAAATGGCTTCCATCCATCGCTGACGCCGCGACCTCAGCGATGCCGCCACTCGGGCGAGCGCTTCTCGATGAAGGCGTCGATCCCCTCGCAGGCATCCTCGGCCATCATGTTCCGTGCCATGACCTCGCCGGCGTAGGCATAGGCCTCGTCAAGTGGCATGGCGAGCTGGCGGTGGAACATCGCCTTGCCGGTTCGCACCGCGACGGCGCTCTTGGCACAGATGCTGGCGGTCAGCGCGCCCACCGCCTCGTCGAGGGCCTCATCGTCGGCGACCCGGTTGACCAACCCCCAGTCGCATGCCTGGTCGGCATCGATGAATTCGCCGGTGAAAAGCATCTCCATGGCCCGCTTGCGGCCGACATTGCGCGACAGCGCCACCGCCGGGGTGGAGCAGAACAGCCCGGCATTGATGCCCGAGACGGCGAAACGTGCCGAACGGGCGGCTACGGCCAGGTCGCAGCTGGCCACCAGCTGGCAGCCGGCGGCGGTGGCAATGCCCTGCACCCGGGCGATCACCGGCACCGGCAGGGCGACGATGGCCTGCATCAGGGTTCCGCAGCGCGCGAAGAGCCGTTGGTAGTAGGCCTCATCGGGTGAGGCGCGCATCTGCTTGAGGTCATGGCCGGCACAGAAGGCGCGGCCTTCGGCAGCGATCACCACGCAGCGCACGCCCTCGTCGGCGGCCACGCGGTCGAGCTCGCTGCCCAGAGCCTCGAGCATCTCCTCGGAGAGCGCGTTGAAGTGCTTCGGCCGGTTCAGCGTCAGGGTGGTTACGCCGTCGAGCTCGTGACGCCGAACCAGGGGGCTGTCATCCTGCATGCTGGGGTCTCCGATGAAATGGAACAGCCCCCAGGCTAGCACCTCGGGGGCCTTCTTCGCCGGGGCAGGTGACGTCAGACATCGCTGCGGAAGGCGCGCTCCTCGCGGGGCAGGATCAGGTTAAGAACGATGGCGCACAGCGCGCCGGGAATCAGCCCCGATTCGATGATCGCCTGGAGATTGTCGGAGAGGTCGGCATAGAGCCCCTCCTGAGCCGGCAGGCCGATGGCTGCCGACAGCGAGACCCCGATGATCACCATGTTGCGCTTGTTGAAGTCGATATGGGAAAGCATCTTGATGCCGGCGCTGGCGATCATGCCGAACATGATCACCACCGCACCGCCGAGCACGGCATTGGGGATGCTGGAGACGATGGCGCCGAGCTTGGGCAGCAGGCCGGCGATGACCAGGAAGCCACCGCCGATGGCCACCACGAAGCGGCTGACCACGCCCGTCAACGCGACCATGCCGACGTTCTGGCTGAAGCTGATCTGGGGAAAGGCGTTGAAGATGGCGGCGAAGACGCTTGCCAGGCCGTCGGCCATCACGCCTCCTGAGAGCTCCTTCGGGGTGGGGGCGCGATCCAGCCCCCCGGCAGTGGTTCCGGCGATGTCGCCGATCGACTCGGCGCAGGTTACCACAGCGAGCAGTACCACCGGCAGCACGGCGGCCCAGTGGAACTCCAGGCCGATGGCCAGGGGGGTTGGCAGCGAGATCCAGGCGGCGCTACCGATGGCGGAGAAGTCCACCAGGCCGAAGGCGGTGGCTGCGGCGTAGCCGGCCAGCAGGCCAATCAGCGGTGCCGCCTCCGACCAGATACCGCGACCGAACTGGTGCAGGCCCAGAGTGAGAAGCAGTACCAGTCCCGCCAGCAGGAGGTGGTGCGAGGCCCCGAAGTCCTCGGCGCCGAAGCCGCCGCCGACATAGGCCAGGCCCACCGGCATCAGTAGAGTGCCGAGCATGATCACGAAGGTGCCGGTGACCACTGGCGGAAAGAGGAAGCGGAACCAGGGCAGGAAGAGCCCCACCAGAGCCATGGCTACCCCGCCGCACAGGGCCGCGCCCAGGGCTGCAGGCAGCCCCATGCCTACGGCGATGGGGATCAGTACCGGCACGAAGCCGAAGCTGGTGCCCATGACGATGGGCAAGCGCGCCCCGATGGGGCCGAGTCCCAGCGACTGCACCAGGGTGGCCACCCCGGCCACGAACATGGCGGCCTGGATCATGAAGGTGGTCTGCTCGGCGGAGAGGTCCGCGGCACCGGCGATGATGATGGGCACGGTGACGTTGCCAACGAACATCGCCAGTACGTGCTGCAGTCCCAGGGGAATGGCGCGTCCCAGGGGCGGCATGGCATCGACGTCCTGAGTGCTGCGCACCCGATGCTCCGTGGTTGCGTCGCTGGACTCGGTGGTCATGGGGTGTCTCCTGTTGGCATTGTTGGAAATGGGAAGGGAATCAGAGCGATCCGCGCAGCTCGCGGGCGGCCTGGTCATGTCGGGCCAGCAAGGCATCGAGATCGACGTCCCGGGGGCGGCCGTCTTCGATCCGCCAGCGCCCGGCCACCATCACCCGGTCGGCGCGGTGGGCCCCGCACAGCAGCAGGGCCGCCACCGGGTTCTCGGCACCCGAGAAACGGGCCTCGTCGAGCCGGAACAGCGCCAGGTCGGCCTGCTGACCAGGCACCAGCCCGCCGATGTCGGTGCGCCCCAGGCAACCCGCCGACCCTTGGGTAGCCCAGCGGATCACGTCGTCGTGGGTCACTTGGCTCGGCGCGTAGCGCAGTCGGCCCAGCAGCAGGGCCTGGCGCATCTCCTCGGCCAGGTTGGAGTGATCGTTGGAGGCTGAGCCGTCCACCGCCAGGCCCACCGGGCAGCCGGCGGCCTCGAGCTCCAGGGTGCGGCACATGCCGGAGCCCAGCACCATGTTCGACGACGGGCAGTGGGCGATTCCGGTGCCGGCCTGCCCCAGGCGAGAGACCTCCTGGTCGTTGAAGTGGATGCCGTGGGCCAGCCAAGTGCGCGGGCCCAGCCAGCCGGTGGCCTCCAGATAGTCCAGCGGTCGCATGCCGAAAAGCCGTTGGCAGTAGGCCGTCTCGTCCTCGGTCTCCGCCAGGTGCGTATGCAGGCGCACGTCCTGCTCCTCGGCCAGGCGGGCGCTCTCCTGCATAAGCTCGCGACTCACCGAGAAGGGCGAGCAGGGCGCCAGGGCGATGGTGGTCATGGCGCCGTCGCCGCGCTGGTGATAAGCGTCGATGAGGCGGGCGCTCTCGTCGAGGATGGTAGCCTCATCCTGCACCACCGACTGGGGCGGCAGGCCGCCGTCGTCGCGGCCCACGCTCATCGAGCCCCGCGTGAGAGCGGCACGCACGCCGAGGCGGCGAGCAGTCTCTACCTGAACATCGATGGCACTCTCAAGGGCGCCGGAGAAGACGTAGTGATGGTCGGCCACGGTGGTGCAGCCGGACATCAGCAGCTCGACCATGGCGAGCTCGCTGGCGAGTGCCAGCTGGCGCTCGGAGAGGTTGGCCCAGACGTCGTAGAGGGTCGTCAGCCAGGGGAAGAGTTCCTTGTTCAGGGCCGGCGAGTAGGCCCGGGTCAGGGTCTGGTAGAAGTGATGATGGGTGTTGACCAGCCCCGGCAGCAGCACATGCGCCGAGGCATCGAAGGTCTCCTCGACCGGCGTCATAGGGGTGCCACCGGCCGGCACGGCCTCGACGATGCGTGAGTCGCGGATCACCACTCCGCCGGCGGCACGCGCATCGCTGCAGGCGCGGGGGGCCCGGATCCATAGGGTCGGTGAAATCGGGGTCATGTTGTCCTCCCGGGGATCCCTCGGCGGTGCCCCGTTGGCATGGACAAAGGGTTACCCAAGTCTCGTGTTGGATCGGAGCCTTGGTTCAGGTGCCTTCGATATTCTGTGTGTACTTGCCGTGTCATTCAGCGTGAAGCTGGATTGTGTACAAAATGAGAGGCTTTGAGATAACTGTCAAGACCGTGATGCTCAACTCTCGTCCGCTCGCGAGTCGCTCGGCATGGGCTTGTTCCGGTATGGAGGATGTGTCAGGGAAGTTCTCTGCACGGGTCTCCTCTATGAAAAGAGCCGCCACGTCGATGACGCGGCGGCTCCGGTCAGCCGTGAGGAGGGGCTCAGTGGGTGTAGCTGCTCTCGGCGTAGAGCACCCGCACACGCAAGGTATGTTTCACCTGACGCAGTGCCTCCATGGCCCGTGAGCCATAGGCCTTGTCCACGTCGATGACCACGTAGCCGATGCGCTCGTTGGTCTGCAGGTACTGGCCGAGGATGTTGATGTCGTTCTCGGAGAGCACGCGGTTGATCTCGGAGAGGACCCCGGGCACGTTCTCGTGAATGTGCAGCAAGCGGTGCTTGCCCGGGTGAGCCGGCAGGGCCACCTCGGGGAAGTTGACCGAGCTGACGGTGGTACCGTTGTCGGAATAGGTGACCAGCTTCTCGGAGACCTCGATGCCGATGTTCTCCTGAGCCTCGAGGGTGGAACCGCCGATGTGGGGGGTAAGAATGACGTTGGCCAGGCCGCGTAGCGGGCTCTCGAACTCCTCGTCGTTGCCCTTGGGCTCCACCGGGAAGACGTCGATGGCGGCACCGTGGAGGCGCTCGGCCTTCAGCGCCTCGGCCAGGGCCTCGATCACCACCACGCTGCCGCGGGAGGCGTTGATCAGGATGGCGCCCGGCTTCATCAGGGCGATCTCGGCCTCGCCGATCATCCAGCGGGTGGCGGGCAGGTCAGGTACATGCAGGCTGACCACATCGGCGCGGGTCAGCAGCTCCTCGAAGCTAGCCACTTGGCGGGCGTTGCCCATTGCCAGTTTGGTCACCACGTCGTAGTAGATGACGTCGAAGCCCAGCGACTCGGCGAGTACCGAGAGCTGGGAGCCGATGCTACCGTAGCCGATGATGCCCAGCGTCTTGCCGCGTGCCTCATGGGCGTTCTTCGCCGACTTCAGCCAGCCGCCCTGGTGGGCGCGGGCGCTCTTCTCGGGGATGCCGCGCAGCAGCATGATCGCCTCGGCCAGCACCAGTTCGGCCACCGAGCGGGTGTTGGAGAAGGGGGCGTTGAAGACCGGGATGCCGCGCACCAAGGCGGCATCGAGGTCCACCTGGTTGGTGCCGATGCAGAAGCAGCCCACCGCCACCAGCTTCTCGGCCGCGTCGAAGACGCGCTCGTTGAGCTGGGTACGCGAACGGATGCCGATGAAGTGGACGTCGCGGATCTTCTCGAGCAGCGTTGCCTCGTCCAGTGAGGTCGGCAGGTGCTCGATGTTGGTGTAACCGGCATTGAGTAGATTGTCCACCGCACTCTGGTGGACGCCCTCGAGCAGCAGGATCTTGATCTTGCTCTTGTCCAGGGACGTTTTGGCCATGGTCGATTCAACCCCTTCGTCGGCGCGCGCCGCTTGCATGTGTCATGAAGATGCTGAAGAGCCTGGGGCCCGCGGGAGACGCTTCACCCGGCACGTGGACAGGCTCGAAACAGGGCCGGTAGTTTACCACAGCCGGCATGAGCGAGGATGAAAATGCCGAGCGCCATGGATGAATGGCATGTAAGTTGCTCGGGTCCCGGCCGGGGCAGACGACCCCCCGGGGGGAGCGTGTATACTGTCCGCCCATGATCAGGCCACCAGCGAGAGAGGCGATGGCGGAACAGCAAAGCCAAGGCAGCGGCGATGAGCCGGCACCGGCCGACTTCGCCGCCACCGTCGAGCGACTCGAAGAGCTCGTCGAGCGACTGGAGTCCGGCGAGCTGTCGCTGGAGGGATCGCTGGCCGCCTTCGAACAGGGTGTTCGCCTGACCCGTGACGCCCAGCGTCGGCTCGACGAGGCAGAACTGAGGGTGCGCACCTTGACCGAGGGCGAGGCCGGCGGCGTTGATCTGCAACCCTTCGACGGTCCTTCTGCGGAGGACGATGGTGAGCGCTGATCCCCTGGCCGGCCGCCTGGCCGCGGATCGTGCCCGGATCGATGCCGGTCTCGAAGCGCTCTTCACGGCGCGTTCGGCTCCTTCTCCGCGTCTCGAGGCAGCCATGCGCCACGGCTTGCTGGTGGGCGGCAAGCGACTGAGGCCGTTGCTGGTCTATGCGGCCGGCCGTGCCCTGGGCGCCGCGGACGACGATCTGGATGCCCCGGCCATGGCGTTGGAACTGGTCCACGCCTATTCGCTGGTCCACGACGACCTGCCGGCCATGGACGACGATGACCTGCGGCGTGGCCAGCCCACGGTGCACCGTGCCTACGACGAGGCCACCGCGATACTCGCCGGTGATGCCCTTCAGGTTCTGGCCTTCGAGGTACTGGCGCGGGCTGCACACTCCCGGTTGCCGGCGCTGGTGGCCAGCCTAGCCGGGGCCGCCGGGCGCGACGGCATGGTGGCCGGTCAGAGCCTGGATCTTGCCGCGGTGGGGGGGCACCCGGATGCCGCGGCGCTGGCGGCGATGCACGGCCACAAGACCGGTGCGCTGATCCGTGCCGCGGTGCATCTCGGCGGATTGGTCGCCGTCGATGAGGCCGACCCGCGCCTGGACGCCCTGGATGCTTATGCCGATGCCATCGGGCTGGCCTTCCAGATCCACGACGATGTGCTCGACGTGACCGGTGACACCGTTACGCTGGGCAAGACCTCCGGAGCCGATGCCGCCCGATCCAAGCCCACCTATCCGAGTCTGCTGGGGCTCGAGGGCGCTCGCCGGCGGGCCGATGAACTGGTCGAGATGGCGGTGGCGGCCCTGACGCCGCTGGGCGAGGCCGCCACTCCCCTGGCCGACCTGGCTCGCTACATGATCGAGCGTGACCATTGACATTACAGGGCCCACATGAAGCTGTTCGATGACATCCCCGTCGAGCGTCCGGCCACGCCGCTGCTCGATACCCTGGAGATACCGGCGGCGCTGCACGCCATGAACACCGGCCAGCTGGCCCAGGTGGCCGACGAGCTGCGCGCTTACCTGCTCTATAGCGTGGGCGTCTCCGGCGGCCATTTCGGCGCCGGCCTGGGCGTGGTGGAGCTCACCGTGGCCCTGCATCAGGCACTGGAGACCCCCCATGACCGCTTGGTATGGGACGTGGGCCACCAGGCCTATCCACACAAGATCCTCACCGGACGTCGTGAGGCGATGACCGGCATCCGCCAATATGGTGGCCTTGCCGCCTTCCCGCGGCGCACCGAATCGGAGTACGACACCTTCGGCGTGGGCCATTCGAGCACTTCGATCTCGGCGGCCCTGGGCATGGCCCTGGCCGCCCGCACCCGTGGCGAGAAGCGCCGGGTCTGTGCGGTGATCGGCGATGGTGCGCTCACCGCCGGGATGGCCTTCGAGGCCCTGGCGCATGCCGGCCATGTGGACGCCAACCTGCTGGTGGTGCTCAACGACAACGAGATGTCGATCTCCGAGAACGTCGGCGGCATGGCCAGCTACCTGGCGCGCATCCTGATCAGCAAGCCCTACCTCAACATGCGCGAGAGTGGCAAGAAGGTGCTCTCGCACCTTCCCGGCGCCCTGGAACTGGCACGGCGCACCGAGGAGCACATGAAGGGCATGATCAGCCCTGCCACGCTGTTCGAGGAAATGGGCTTTAACTACATCGGCCCCATCGACGGTCACGACCTGCCGTTGCTGGTAGAGACCTTGCACAGCATGCGTGACCTGGAGGGACCCCAGTTCCTCCATGTGAAGACCTGCAAGGGCAAGGGCTTCCTGCCCGCCGAGGCCGATCCCATCGGCTACCATGCCATCACCAAGCTGGAAAAGAACGGAGAGACGCCACCGCCGCTCAAGCCGGCCAGCGTGCAAGCCAGCAGCAAGCAGAAGTACTGCCGCGTCTTCGGCAACTGGCTGTGCGACATGGCGGCGGTGGATGAACGGCTCGTCGGCATCACCCCCGCGATGCGCGAGGGCTCCGACCTGGTGCGCTTCTCGAAGGAGTACCCCGAACGCTACTTCGACGTGGCCATCGCCGAGCAGCATGCCCTGACTCTGGCCGCGGGCCTTGCCTGCGAGGCCATGAAGCCGGTGGTGGCGATCTACTCGACCTTCCTGCAGCGCGGCTATGACCAGCTGATCCACGATGTGGCGGTGCAGGGGCTTGACGTGACTTTCGCCATCGACCGCGCTGGCCTGGTGGGCGAGGATGGCCCCACCCACCACGGCAGCCTGGATCTCTCCTACCTGCGCTGCGTGCCGGGGCTGGTGGTGCTTGCCCCCGCCGACGAGGCCGAATGCCGTGCGATGCTCAGTGCCGCCTATCACCATCCCGGCCCCGCTGCGGTGCGCTACCCGAGAGGGACCGGTCCCGGGGTCGCGACGCCCGAGCACCTCGAGCCGATCGAGATCGGTCGGGCCGAATGGCGGCGTCGTGGTAGTGGGGACACGACGCGAATCGCCCTGCTGGCCTTCGGCAGCCTCAACGGCCCGGCGGCGGAAGTGGCCGAGCGCCTCGACGCCAGTCACCTCAACATGCGCTCGATCAAGCCGCTGGACCTTGACGCCGTGCTGGCCGCGGCCGACGAGCACGACCTGCTGGTGACCCTGGAGGAGAATGTGGTTGCCGGAGGTGCCGGCAGCGCCGTCAATGAGCTGCTGATGGCCGAGGGGGTGCAGGTGGAAGTGCTCAACCTCGGGCTGCCCGATGCCTTCGTCGAGCACGGCAAGCCCGCCGAACTGATCGCCGAGTGTGGCCTGGATGCGGACGGCATCGAGGCCTCGATCCGTGCCCGGCTGCCCTGAGTTTTCACGTTACCGTCATGAGGTTGCGATGCTGTTCCTGATTATTATCGGTGCCCTGCTGGGGCTGGCCATCGGCGGCCCCATCGGCCTGCTGGTGGGCGGCGCCTTGGGCTATTGGCTGGGTAGGCGCCTGCGGAATCGTCTGGTGAAGAAGCTGGTCGGCATCCAGTCCCAGTTCCTGGAGTCGACCTTTGCCGTCATGGGTTGTCTGTGCAAGGCCGATGGCCAGGTCTCTGAGGACGAGCTGGAAGCCTCTCGACAGCTGTGGGATCGGTTACGGCTCAGCGAGGCCCAGCGTGCCCAGGCCCGTGCGGATTTTACCCGCGGCAAGGCTCCCGACTTCGACCTGGACGCAGAGCTGGCCAAGGTTCGTCACATTGCGGCACATCAGCCCGCTCTGCGCCAGGTCTTCCTGCAGGTACAGCTGGCCGCAGTCGCCGCCGATGGCGAGCTGCATCCTGCCGAGCACGAGATGCTGATGCGGGTGGTGCGGGGCCTCGGCTGCTCCGAGGCCGAGATTGCCCAGATCGAGGCCATGCTGCGTGGCGGGCCCCGAGGAGCAGACGAGCAGGGCCCATCGCTGGAGGATGCTTACCGGGTGCTGGGCGTCGATCAGGACGCCAGCGACGCCGAGATCAAGAAGGCCTACCGCCGCCTGATGAGCGAGAATCATCCCGACAAGCTCGCCTCCAAGGGCCTGCCCGAGAGCATGCGCGAGGTCGCCAAGGAGCGCACCAGCGAGATCGGCAGCGCCTACGAGCGAATCCGCAAGGCCCGCGATGCCTGACGATCGTCAGACCGCGAAAGGCAGTACAGCGGTGTAGACCGCGAAGTAGTGGAAGGTGCTGCCGCCCATGACGAACAGGTGCCAGATCGCGTGGTTGTAGGGGATGGCGCTGATGGCATAGAAGACCACGCCCAGGGTGTAGGTGATGCCGCCGGCGATCAGCAGGGCGAGACCGGTACCGGACAGGCGGGCTACCAGTTCGTCGCCGGCGAAGACGACCAGCCAGCCCATCAGCAGATAGATGGCGATACGCAGCGGGGTGAAGCGGTGGGGCCAGGCAAGCTTGAAGGCGATGCCGGCCAGCGCCAGGGACCAGACGGTGGCGAACAGCGTCCAGCCCGTCGGACCGCGCAGGTTGACTAGCAGGAAGGGCGTGTAGGTGCCGGCGATCAGCAGGTAGATCGCGCAGTGGTCGAGCAACTGCAACCTGCCCTTGAGGCGTGGGTGACGAATCCCGTGGTAGAGGGTGGAAGCGGTGTAGAGCAGCACCAGGCTGACGCCATACAAGCCGATGCCCACAAGCTTCCAGGGGTCGACCCGGCTGGCCAGGCTGGCCAACACCAGCAGCACCACAATCCCGACGAGACTGAGCGCCGCACCGATGCCGTGGCTGACGCTGTGCAACAACTCCTCGAGGCCACTGAAGGGCGTCTCGACATCGGGGGTGGTGTGCGTCATGGGGGTCTCCTGCCGAGGAGCCAGCCCGATGCCCGGACCCGGTGGCTCAGGGCTTGCGTTCGATATCCACGTCGCTGGCCTGAGTGAAGTCGCCCAGCGCCATCATGTGGCCCAGCTTGCCGGCCTTGGTGGTCAAATATTGCTCGTTATGCGGGTTTAGACCGGTGGTCAGCGGGACGCGTTCCATCACCACCACGCCGGCCTGGGTCAGGGCGTCGACCTTGCGGGGGTTATTGGTCATCAGTCGTAGCCCCTTGATCCCCAGATGGTCGAGCATCGGCACGCAGAGGTCGTAGCGGCGCAGGTCGGCGGCGAAGCCCAACTGCTCGTTGGCCTCGACGGTGTCGGCGCCGGCATCCTGGAGATGGTAGGCGCGGATCTTGTTGAGCAGCCCGATGCCACGGCCTTCCTGACGCAGATAGAACAGCACTCCCCGTCCTTCTTCGGCGATCCGCTTGAGCGCTTCCTGCAGTTGGAAGCCGCAGTCGCAGCGCATGGAGAAGAGGGCATCGCCGGTCAGGCACTCGGAGTGGACCCGTCCCAGCACCGCTTCGCCATCGGCCACATCGCCCAGGGTCAGGGCGATGTGATCCTTGCCGGTAGCATCATCCTCGAAACCATGCATGGTGAAGGTGGCCCAGGGAGTGGGCAGCCGGGAGGCGGCGATGAATCGAATCGTCACATTGTACCTCGGTGGAAGACCACGGCGTTGCCGACGGGTGGAGGGCTATTCTATCAGGAAGGCCGAGCCGGCTCACCGTTGTGTCAGGGGGCTCATCGCCGGGGCCTTCGATGGGGTACAATGGCGCCGACATTTTCCGTGGACGAGCGCCTGCATGGAACTCAAGAACGACCGCTTTCTGCGCGCCCTTGCGCGTCAACCCGTCGACCGCACCCCGGTGTGGATGATGCGCCAGGCCGGCCGATACCTGCCGGAGTATCGCGAGGTGCGCGGCCATGCCGGCAGCTTCATGGACCTGTGCCGCAACCAGGAACTGGCCTGCGAGGTCACCCTGCAGCCGCTGGAGCGCTATCCCCTGGATGCGGCCATCCTCTTTTCGGACATCCTGACTATCCCCGATGCCATGGGGCTGGGTCTCTACTTCGAGACCGGCGAAGGCCCGAAATTTCGCAACCCGGTGCGCACCTCGGCCGAAGTGGATGCCCTGCAGGCCCCGGATGCCGAGCGCGACCTGGACTACGTGATGCGGGCGGTCTCGACAATCCGCCGTGAGCTGAACGGCCGGATGCCGCTGATCGGATTCTCCGGCAGCCCCTGGACGCTTGCCACCTACATGGTGGAGGGCGCTTCCAGCAAGGATTTCCGCCACGTCAAGACGATGCTCTACGATGCGCCGGATACCATGCACCGGCTGCTCGATACTCTGGCCCATGCGGTCACCGACTACCTCAATGCCCAGATCCGTGCCGGCGCTCAGGCGGTACAGATCTTCGACACCTGGGGCGGTGCGCTCTCCACGCCAGCCTATCTGGAGTTCTCGTTGCGCTACATGGAGCAGATCGTCGCCGGCCTGATCCGTGAGCACGAAGGGCGTCGAGTGCCGGTGATCCTGTTCACCAAGAATGGCGGCCAATGGCTCGAGGACATCGCGGCGGCCGGCTCCGATGCCGTCGGCCTGGACTGGTCTACCGAGCTCTCTGATGCCCGGGCCCGGGTCGGCCATCGCGTCGCCCTGCAGGGCAACCTCGACCCCAACGTCCTGTTTGCCCGCCCCTCGGCGATCCGCGCCGAGGTGGCGCGCATCCTCGACAGCTTCGGCCACGGGCCCGGCCATGTCTTCAACCTGGGGCACGGCATCAACCAGTTCACCGACCCAGACAATGTCACGGCCTTCATGGACGCCTTGCATGACCTGAGCCCCGCCTATCATCGCAACATCGCGCATGGCTGACTGGTTGGCCCGGCTGGCCGCAGGGGAGGACCGACAGTGGTGCCGCCGCTGGGTGGTACTGGCCTGCCTGGCGGCCCTGGTGATCGCCTGGGGCAGCCTGACGCCCAGCAGCGAGCTGCCCGAGACGCTGCCCTGGGACAAGGCCAGCCACTTCATTGGCTATGCCGGCCTGGCGGGCCTGGTCGGGCTCTCCGGCGTCCGCCTGCCGCTGGCTTTCCTGGCTGCGCTGCTGCTGGGCATCGCCATCGAGTTTGCCCAGCTCCTTGTTCCCGGCCGCAGCGGCGGCGACTGGGCCGATATGCTGGCCAATGGCCTCGGGGCCGGTGCGGCCGTGCTGCTGCTGGTCGGCCTGCGTGAGTTTCTGTCGGCCGTGCGGCGTCGCTGAGGAAGCAGTAGGCAGACACACTTAACCCCAGATCCTGTCGCTCGGCAGTCTTCGCGTATCGCCAGGTTGACCAACGGGAGCGGGGTTGCCAATGTGGAACGAGAGGCGGAAGTGGTTGTCTCGAAAGGCGGACTTCCGTCAATTCACCTGTATCAAGGAGCGGCTATGACAACCTATATCGTGGTGGCTGATGCGGCACGGGCTCGACTGTTCACCCGCGAGGGACTCAAGATCAGCGAGAAGGACAGCCTTGTCCATGCCGAGGGTCGAATGCACGAGGGAGACTTGGTGACGGATCGCGGCGGCGATGTCCACGAGTCGACCGCGACGTCCTCGCGCAGCGCCGGCGGCGAGAACGTGGCGACCCAGCACCACGAGGAGATCTTCGCTCGCGAGGTCGCCGAGCGGCTCTATCGCGCCCGGGTCGACAACACCATGGAGAAGCTGATCCTGGTCGCGCCGCCACGCTTCCTCGGCCAACTGCGGGACAAGGTCGATGGTCCTACCGCCAAGCTGGTGATCCACACTCTGGCCAAGGATCTCACCAAGGCGTCCCTCGCCGATATCCAGGAGGCCGTCAGCGACCTTCGCTAGCCACTCGCCCATTGACGCCCTCTCCGCGGCCCGGCTCTTCGCGCCGGGCCGCGCTGCGTCAGGGCACCTGGGGCAGGTCGATCTGGTCGCTGCGACGGATGCCATCGGTCATCTGCCGACACAGCTTGAGAAATTCGCGCATGCCGGTGGCCAGGTACTTGTGACGATGCCAGATGAAGGTGAACTGGCGGCTCAGGTCCAGCTCCGGGGTGGCGATGGGCACCAGGCTGCCACGCCGGAAGGCGTCGCGCAAAGCCAGTTTCGAGACACAGCCGATGCCGAGGCCCGATTCCACCGCCCGCTTGATGCCCTCGGTATGCTCCAGCTCCAGCAGGATGTTGAAGCGTCCGCGGCGATGCCGGGCCGCCTGCTCCAGGGTCAGCCGGGTGCCGGAGCCCTGTTCGCGCATGATCCACGCCTCGCGCAGCAGGCGGTCCAGTTCCACCGGACCGCCCGTGGCGAGCGGATGGCGGGGTGAACAGAACACCGCCAGCTCGTCCTCCACCCAGGGTTGGGTGATCACGTCCTCCTCTTCGCACTGTCCCTCGATCAGCCCCAGGTCCAGCTCGTGTTGGCGCACGCTGTCGATGATGGACCGGGTGTTGCGCACCGAGAGGCGCACCCGGCTGCCCGGATGACGCTGCATGAAGTCACTGATCAGCAGGGTCGCCAGGTAGTTGCCGATGGTCAGGGTGGCGCCGACGTCCAGGGTGCCGATGCCCTGCTGGCCGCGCAGCAACTCCTCCACCTCCTCGGCACGATCGAGCAGGGCCACCGCCTTGGGCAACAGCTGGAAGCCCAGGGCGTTGAGCTTCAGGCGCTTGCCGATACGATCGAGCAGCCGACAGTCGAACTGACGCTCCAGTTCGGCGAGGGCGGTGCTGGTCGCCGACTGCGAGAGCGCCAGCGCGCGAGCCGCCCGGGAGACGCTCTCATGCTGGGCCACGGCGACGAAGACTTCCAGCTGACGTAGGGTATAGCGCATGAGGTTCCTCGGGAGGTCGTATATCCACAGTATAGATAAGTGTTATCCATACAATCCATTTAACAGATAAGTCCTCGGCTCTTAGAATTGCCTACAAAGATTGGTTGTCCGATCTATTCGTTTATAGAATATGAGGGAGTCGGCATGAGCAAGTTTGCGCTTGAGGACGTTCTGAGTGTGCACCACTGGAACGATACCCTGTTCAGTTTCCGGACCACCCGCGAGCGTACCCTGCGCTTCAAGAACGGCCAGTTCGTGATGATCGGCCTCGAGGTGAACGGCAAGCCGCTGATGCGGGCCTACTCCATCGCCAGCCCCAACTACGAGGATCACCTGGAGTTCTTCAGCATCAAGGTGCCCGATGGTCCCCTGACCTCGCGCCTCCAGCACCTCAAGGTGGGTGACCAGATCATGGTCAGCCGCAAGCCTACCGGCACTCTGGTCACCGATGACCTGCTGCCGGGGCGCAACCTTTACTTGCTCTCCACCGGCACTGGCCTGGCCCCCTTCATGAGCCTGATTCAGGACCCGGAAGTCTACGAGCGCTTCGAGAAGGTGGTGTTGGTGCACGGCGTGCGCAACGTGAGCGAACTGGCCTATGCCGATTTCATCCAGAAGGACCTGCCTGCCCACGAGTATCTCGGTGAGGAGATCAGCGAGAAGCTGATCTACTACCCCACCGTGACGCGCGAGACCTTCCACACCATGGGGCGGCTGACCGACCATATTCGCAGCGGCAAGCTGGCCGAGGATACTGGCCTGCCGGCTATCGATCCCAAGCAGGATCGCGCCATGATCTGCGGCAGCCCGGCGATGCTCGACGACACTAGCGTCATGCTCGACGAGCTCGGCTTCACCATCTCGCCGCGCATGGGCGAGCCCGGCGACTACGTCATCGAGCGGGCGTTTGTCGAAAAGTAAGCGTCGAGCTTCAAGCGTCGAGCCGCCAAGCTGTTCGGTGACGGGCGGTAGGTAGCGAGGCAGAAACGCGAAACCCCACCGGGCGAACCTCTGGTGGGGTTTCTTGCTACTTGGGCCTAGACTTCGCTTGGCCGCTTGGCCGCTTGGCCGCTTGGCCGCTTGGCCGCTTGGCCGCTTGGCCGCTTGGCCGCTTGGCGCTTACACCGCGTCCTTCCCCGTCTCGCCGGTACGAATACGGATCACCTGCTCCAGCGGGGTGACGAAGATCTTACCGTCGCCGATCTTGCCGGTGTTCGCGACCTGGGTGATGGCGTCGATCACCTTCTCGGCCATCTCGTCGTCCACGGCCACCTCGAGCTTCACCTTGGGCAGGAAGT
>NZ_FOBC01000030.1 GCF_900109725.1 Halomonas daqiaonensis | reverse complement strand
CATCCGTTTCATGTCATCAAGAACCTCTTTGGCTATCGGAAGGTTCGCTACAAGGGGCTGGCCAAGAACCAGGCGCAGCTGTTCACCCTGTTTGCTCTCGGCAATCTGGTGTTGGCAGGACGATGCCAGGGATGCGTTGACGGGGTCAGTGTGTCTTGAATCCGGCCTGGCAGCCGGATAACCCGGCTGTCGGGTAAAACAGACCACCTGAGGTGGTCAGGTAGGGATCGCTGAAGCGATGATCGGGCCATTTTGGCTCTTCAACTACCCAGAACAGCATTGTTCAGCGGTTCCCTAGAAGCTCACTCTGACAATAAGTCAGTGCTCCTATCGTTTGATTTTCTAGATAACAACGATGGTGGCATCATCGATATTTATCACACTGAGCCGTTGACATTCCAGGTCACAGGTATCGTACTTGGTTGCAGAGCTATATCAGCCGCTGATCCAGCGGTTATGTGGCAGCATCGAGCTGAAAAAATACTGGCGTATTTACCTGACCCAGATCGGTTCAAATATATCAGCCTTTTAGTTTTGATTTTATATATGCCAATTCTCTTTGTCGCTATCGGCCCATTTTTTTTCTCTTCTGTATATAGCAAGATTTTTAAAAAGGTTCCGCCCGAATATTCGCTTTAATAGCGGTTTAATGTTCTAGGGTTGCTACCAACATTCAGATCAAGCGGACGCGGTGTAAATCAGCGGCTGGATTCGTCGGGCAAGTTCAGTGGCCGCGCCGCTTTGCAAAACGTTATATCAGCTGTAAGTGAAGGTCTGCTCATGGCCGAAACCTGCCCTGCCTGCCGAAAAGTGGCAGGCAAGGCATAAGCTAGTTAGTCTTCGGTTCTCACCAACCAACCCTCGACGGTTTCGGCGCCGTTCTCATCTTTCTACGATTTCAGCGTCTTTTGGTTGCCGCCCCGGGTCTCGACGACCTCGCCGGTGTTTGGATGCTTGTAGATCTTCAGCTTGCGCTTGGCGCGACCTGTGTTGCCGCTAGTTTTGCTGATGTTCTGTGTTGGGTCCACTATAAACAGCTTGATGACGTCGGTGGCGGACTCCCCCCTCGCCACGAATATCGATTAAGCCGCTGATTTAATGAGATTTTTCATTGTCTGACAGATTTAAACCCCCACTTTAACCCGCACCTAGTGTTTGGGTTCCCCTGAACCCTTCAGGACTCTGTTCGACAAATCGATCCTGTGACCAGACCCTTGGAGCCTTTTCCTGGTCTCTCTGCGTCGTGCATTCGTTACGCTGCGAGTTACCTTGCGCCTTCCTCCTGCCAGCGGGTCAGGGTGTCTTCCAGGATTCGATGAGCAGCGGGATAGCCCCCCTTGTCGGCAGCAGATCCCTCTCGATCAGCATTTGCATCACCCAGAGCTCAAGTGCCTCCTGGTTGCTTTGCCCGCTACCCGTGCCCAGCACCATCACCAGCGCCTTGCCTGGCTGTACGTTGAGGGCCAGACCGACGGTGCCGGCCGGCTTGCGCATATTGCATCGGGTCGACTGTGTGGTGGTGGCGTCCTGGACGGATGCGCTGGCGTTGAGTTCAGCGGGCGAGAATCTTGATCGGCAGTGTGCATTCTTCGATTGTGAGATAGAGGATCTGGTGGAGTACATTCCGGCTGTAGAGCAACCGAGTGACTCTGAGTAGCTCGAAGATTGACTCAGCTACGACGGTGCCCGAGACCCCATCTATATGCTGTGCCCTCGTGGGCCACGAACAACGCTATTGGCTATCGTCGATCCGCCAGACCTGTTGGAGCCGACTGACGGTGTGCGACCGATTGGTCGTGGTGGGCTTGCAGACGGTGTTCTGGTTGCCGAACAGGACGACCTCGCTGAAGGCCTGGTCACGGGTGGCGGTATGCACCCAGTGCACTGGCACCAGGTACTTTCCTGAAGGGGCCAGCAACCCGGTAAGCCCCAGCACGCAGAGGATATTGAACACATTGCTGCCCATCACGTTACCCACGGCGATATCGCGTTCACCCCGCAGAAAGGCAATGATCGAGGTAACTGCCTCCGGCAGGGAGGTGCCGTCGGCCATATGGTCAGGCCGATCACCTGCACACTGACCCCGAGGTGTCTCCAGAGCCCGGGTTGAATCAGGGCTCGGATCGGGAGCGATCATCGGATGGACTCGTGACTATACTTTGCCTGTTCGTTGCGTGCCGGAGCCTGGCGCCCCAGGCGCGGTTGAGCAATGGGCGCCTCGTCGGGAGGCATCACCCGGGACATCGGAGGCGACATGTCGGATATCCAGGTAGCAGTGCTGTTGGGGGATCCCCATCTTCCCTATGCCTATGCCATCGGTGGCGGCTTCGGTGACGAAGAGTTGGCCGCCGTCGTTCATCTACGCGAAGCTCTCGCGAGGCTCGAGGGGTTCCATTTTACCTTTCTCGACAATCATGGGACCTGGATCGACGACCTGCGCGCCAATCCCCCTGACTTGGCACTGAATCTCTGCGATACGGGCTTTCGCAACGATTGGGAGCTGGAGCGCGATGTGCCGGCGCTACTGGAGATCCTGGGGATTCCCTATACCGGCGCCGACCCCATGAGCATCAGCCTCACCACCGACAAGGCCCTGGTGCGTGCCCTGGCGGCGGGGCAGGGCATTCCCGTCCCCAACGAGACCTACGTGGACCTGAACGCTGCCCCCCTGGTCTTGCCGGCCATCTACCCCTGCCTGATAAAGCCCAACAGCAGCGGTGGCAGCTTCGGCATCACCCGGGACTGCGTGGTGCGGGATGTCATGGAAGCAGAGGCCTACCTGCGCTGGTTAGCGCAGCAACCCGGCATCGTCGATGCGCTGATCCAGGACTTCCTCACCGGTCCGGAGTATACCCTGGGGTTGATCGGCAACGGTGCGAGCGGCTTCACGGTGTTGCCGCCGCTTCAGATCGACTACTCGGCGCTGGATCCCGAGTTGCCGCCCATTCTGACTTACGGCTCCAAGGCCGATCCCGACTCGCCGTACTGGGAGAAGCTCAGTTTCCGCCAGGCCGACATCGATGACGTCACCTGGAGTCAGCTTGTTGATCATTCGGTCAAGCTGTTCCGCCGCCTGGGGCTGCGCGATTATGCGCGCATCGACTTCCGCGAGGGCGAGGATGGCCAGCCGCGCGTGCTCGACGTCAACACCAACCCGACCTGGTACTGGGACGGCAAGCTGGCGATGATGGCCGAGTGGGGGGGGTATCCCTACCATGAGCTACTGCGGCTGATCCTCGAGGCGGCGATGACCCGCTATGGCCTTCGCCGCCCTGACTGAGTCCCCCTCACAGCAACTGGCGCACAACCTCCTCGTCCCAGTCTCGGCGAGCGAAAAGGACATCGTGCTCGTAGGCCTTCAGTACGCCGCGGATCCGGAAGCTCCGTGGGGTGGCGGTCAGGCTGGTGCGGCATTCCAGGCGGGTGGACCAGTCGCCCCGTTTGTGGGTGGTGATCTGCTCGACCGTCACCTCGGCGGTATCGGGGTCATAGTCGTGGATACGGTAGGTCTTGGACAGGGTGTAGCCGACCGTCAGGTCGATGTCTTCGATCCGAGTCAGCGCGGCGTCGCCGAAATCGCCGCCGGTGGTGGCGATCCGGTAGCTCGACATGCCGGAGGTCAGGTCCCGCTCCACCCGGCGCTGGAAGGGGGCCACCTTGAGGGTGGTCATCTCCGGCATGGGGCCCCGTTCCGGGGGCTCGAAGGGCCGCAGGTCGGCGTCTTCGGGGCGCAGCGGTCGTTCCGGCAGTGTCAGCTGGCTGATCCCGGTATGCAGCGTCAGGTTGACGGGTGCCGGTGCCGGCCAGATCACCGGCCAGTAGCTGGTCGAGATCGCCAGCCGGATGGTGTGGCCGGGAGCAAAGGCATAGGCGATGTCGTTGAGCTGCACCTGCACGCGATAGCGCCGGCCCGGTTCCAGGGGGGTGGGGGCCTCGCGGCTGTCGCGCTGGGTGAGGTTGAGCATGCCGTAGCTCACCCTCGCCGAGGCGCCGTCCGGCGCGACATCGTTGAGGCGCACGATGACGTAGGCCACCGGCCGGTCCACCGACAGCTCGAGCGAGACGCAGGGGGCACCGAGGATCTCGAGGCTCCGATCGAGGGGATCCGAGTCGAAGACCAGGGACTTGCCATCGTCCTCTCGCTGGTCGATGGGCGCCTCGCCCTCGGAGCCGAAGCCATACCAGTCACCGGCGCCCAGGCCGGTGGTCTGGGGCGAGGCGATGCGCATGCGGTCCTCGCCATCGGCTTTCTCGCCCAGCGCCAGCACGTTCAGGTGGAGCGTCTTCGGCTGGATTCGTGGCGAGGGCCAGTGCGTCTCCGCCACCCATCGCCCCGGGCGCTCGGCATACATCGGGGCGGGCGGGACGTACTCCTCCATCCAGACCCGCAGCAGGGGCTCGTCCATGATGCCGGTGTCGAGGCCCTTCAGCCAGTGGTCCCACCAGCGCAGGGCCTCCTGGAAGAAGCCGATCGCCGGGCCGGGCAGGGCGGCGTGGGGGAAGGCATGTGACCAGGGGCCGATCAGTCCCTTGCACGGCGCCTTCAGCCCGGCCAGCAGACGGGGAATGGCGTTGACGTAGCCATCGGCCCAGCCCCCCACCGCGTACACCGGGCAGGTCACCGCGTCGAAGTCCTCGCAGACCGAGCCGTGCCGCCAGTAGGCGTCCCGGTGGGGATGGCGCATCCACACCAGGGGATAGAAAGGGGCCTTCTCGATGCGATGTTTCCACTGGGTACGCCATTGTGCCCCGACGATGTCGGGATCCGGCGGGGTCGTAGAGCAGGACAGCAGGACGGATCCCCAGCCGAGGTTCTCGTTGAGCAGGCAGCCGCCCTGGTAGTGGACGTCGTCGGCGTAGCGGTCGTCGGTGGAACACATGGTGATGATGGCCTTGAGCGGGGCCGGCCGCAGGGCCGCCACCTGCAGCGCGTTGAAGCCGCCCCAGGAGATGCCCATCATCCCGACTCGTCCGTTGCACCAGGGCTGGCCGGCCAACCAGTCGATGGCCTCCACGGCGTCGTCGAGTTCCTGCGGGAGGTACTCGTCCAGCATCAGGCCGTCCGAGTCGCCGCTGCCGCGCAGGTCGAGACGCACGCAGGCATAGCCATGCCCGGCGAAATAGCGGTGCAACGGCTCATCACGCAGGCGGGTGAAGTCGCGCTTGCGGTAGGGCATGTACTCCAGGATGGCCGGCACCGGTTCGGATTCCGCATCGGTGGGACGCCAGATCCGGGCCGCCAGTCGCGTCCCGTCTTCCATCGGGATCCAGACGTTCTCGATGACGCGAACCTCACGGGGAAAATCCTCGACGATCTTCATGACGCTACCCTCCGGGCAGCACCGGCGGCGGCGGTGCTTGCTAAAGCATATCCTGATTACTCATGTTGATCAGCCATCATCCCGTCAGTCTCTCCTATACTGATGTTATGTCCAGTAGAGGAGGTGACGTCATGGCACGCAATCCTATCCAGTTCCAGACCGGCTTGTCGTTGCCGGCGTTTCTCGAGCAGTACGGCACGGAAGCGCAATGCCAAGCAGCCCTCTTCCAGCATCGCTGGCCCAAGGGGTTCGTGTGCCCCGACTGTGGCAACACCACGGGCTGCCGGCTGTCGCGGGGGCTCTACCAGTGCCATCGCTGCCATCATCAGACCTCGCTGACCGCCGGTACCATCTTCCATGCCACGCATCTGCCGTTAACCACCTGGTTTCTGGCCATCTATCTGCTGACCCAGCGCAAGAGCGGCATCTCAGCGCTGCAGCTATCCCGGGAGCTCGGCGTCAGCTACAACACCGCCTGGAAGCTCAAGCACAAGCTGCTGCAGGTTATGCACGAGCGCAACCAGGGAGAGCGACTCTCCGGTCGAATCGAACTGGATGACGCCTACCTGGGCGGTGAGCGGCCGGGAAAGCGCGGGCGCGGCGCTGAACACAAGTTCCCGTTCGTGGCGGCCGTACAAACCGATGAGGAAGGCCACCCCCTGCGTGTTCAGCTTCGCCCCGTGAGCAGCTTCACGCTCACCGAGATCCGTCGCTACGCCCACCAGGCCATTGCCCCCGGGAGCCATGTCATCAGCGACGGCCTCGGGTGTTTCCGAGCCTTCGACACCCCCCTCTACGTCCATGACTGCCACATCACCAATGGGATGGAGTCCTCCCCACCCTACCCCGGCGCCGATGCGCCACACTGAGAGGGTGAGGCCACCGGCTGAGGAGAGCATCCCATGAGCATTTCACGCGTTGGTGTCGATATTGCCAAATCCGTCTTTCACGTTCATGGCGTCGATCGTCATGACCAGATCGAATGGCGCGGCAAGTACTCACGGAGCAAGTGGCTGGACGCCATCGTCAAGCGCGTCCCCACCGGGGCCGAGATCGGCATGGAGGCGTGTGCCTCCGCCCACCACTGGGCCCGTGCGCTGCAGGCGCGCGGCTATCACGTCAAGCTGATCGCCGCCCAGTTCGTCAAGCCCTACGTCAAGAGCAACAAGAACGATCGTTTGGATGCCGAGGCGATCTGCGAGGCCATGGGCCGCCCCCACATGCGCTTCGTGGCCGTCAAGTCGGTCGCGCAGCAGGATGTCCAGGCGGCGCATCGCATCCGCAGTGAGCTGGTTCAGCAACGTACCGCCAAGGCCAACCAGATCCGTGGCCTGATCGGCGAGTACGGGCTGGTGGCGCCCACCGGCATTGGCCAGCTGCGTGCCGCCTTGCCACGCTGGCTGGAGGATGCCGAGAATGGGCTGACCGATGATTTCCGCGTGCTGCTGGCCGGTCTCGCCGAGGACCTTCGCCACCTGGATGACCGCATCACCCTGGTGACAGAACGCATCGAGCGCCACGCCCAGACCGACCCGGTCGCCAAGCGCCTGATGACCCTACGGGGTGTCGGCACGTTGACCGCCAGCGCCCTGGCCGGTGCGCTGGGGGATGCCCAGGCCTTCAAGTGCGGCCGTGATTTTGCCGCCTCGCTGGGGCTGACACCGCGGCAGCACAGCACGGGAGGACGTGACCGCCTGCTGGGCATCAGCAAGCGCGGCGACAGCTACCTACGGACCCTGCTGACCCATGGCGCGCGCGCCGTGCTGCGCTACAGCGAGGGCAAGGAGGACAGCCTGAGCCACTGGGTGCGGCGGCTGGCCGAACGCAAGCATGCCAATGTCGCGGTCATCGCCCTGGCCAACAAGACGGCGCGCATCGCCTGGGCGATCACGCGCCACGACAGTACCTATGACCCCGCCTTGGCGGCGCAGGCGGCGTAACATCCACCTACTGTATTACCGAGTTTTCAACAAGATAACCCACCATCACGATTGTTGAGCATGCTGCAGATGGCGTACAGGTCGAACCGACGTCAGCAAACCCCTACACCCCTGGGAGCTGATAGCTCGCATCACCGATTGGGAGCTGGCGTGCGGATAGCCCATCAGGGTCCAATGCCATTGGCGTTATTAGAGAGACCGGATATACGTGTGCAGTCGTACCTACCGCCGATCGTGCCTCATGCTTGCAAACGGGGAGGACTCCATATACGGGGGTGGGCGTGCCAGTGTGGAGAACCTCGAGTTCAACTGGGTCAACACCCTGCTGGGTAACGTCAAGAACGCGATCACCGGCACTTACCATGCCATCCGCGGGCAGCATGCCCCACGCTACCTGGCCGAGTTCGAGTACCGATTCAATCGACGCTATGACCTCAAGGCCATGATCCCGCGCTTTCTCACGGTGGCGGCGAGAACACCGCCAATGCCGTACCGGTTCCTGAAGATGGCTGACTGTTATGCGTAATCAGGAAGCATATACGACGGCAAGAACCCCGGCGTCCAGTGCACGTTGCACAGCCGAAGGGGAAGCGACTCCCCATGCTCGACTTCTGACCTGTTCCGGGAGGGCGAAAGTCCGCAGGGCCGCTACTGTATAAGCTGACGCATGTCGGTGTTGGTCCATGCCGGCGCCCGTTCGTGGCGCTGGATGTAGCAGGAGGAGCGGGGATGGTGGATGCACAGCAGGACGACGTGACGGTCATCGAGAATGCCTGGATCCCCATGCCGGATGGCGCCCGGCTGGCGGCCAAGCTCTGGTTGCCGGCGGGTGCCGAGTCGGTCGGCGTGCCCGCGGTCCTCGAGTACATTCCCTACCGCAAGCGGGACTTCCGGGCGACCCGGGACAACCAGATCCACGGCCACTTCGCCCGGTACGGCTATGCCGCGGTCCGGGTGGACCTGCGCGGCAGCGGCGACTCCGATGGCGTGCTCCATGACGAATACCTGTCCCAGGAACTGGAGGACGGCGTCGAAGTGATCCGCTGGATCGCCGCCCAGCCCTGGTGCAACGGACGAGTCGGGATGATCGGCATCTCCTGGGGCGGCTTCAATGGCCTGCAGATCGCCGCCCTGCAACCCCCCGAACTGCAGGCCGTGATCACTGTCTGCTCCTCGGACGATCGCTACACCGATGACGTCCATTACATGGGCGGCTGCCTGCTCACCGACAACCTCTCCTGGGCCTCGGTGATGCTCTCCTACAACGCCTGCCCCCCGGACCCGACCATCGTCGGTGAGCGCTGGCGCGCGCTGTGGCAGCGGCGGCTCGAGCACAGCGGACTCTGGTTGAAGACCTGGCTGGACCACCAGCGACGGGATGCCTACTGGCGCCACGCTTCGGTCTGCGAGGACTTCGCGGCGATCCGCTGTCCGGTGTTCGCGGTCAGCGGCTGGGCCGATGGCTACTGCAACACGGTGTTCCGGCTGATCCACCACCTGAAGGTGCCACGCAAGGGGCTGGTCGGGCCCTGGAACCACAAGTATCCCCACTTGGGGGGACCGGGACCCTCCATCGACTTCCTCGGCGAGTGCCTGCGCTGGTGGGATCGCTGGCTCAAGGATCACGACAACGGCGTGGATCGAGAGCCCCTGCTGCGCGCCTGGATGCAGGACAGTGTCTCGCCGATCAGTGACGACCGCCCCGGGCGCTGGGTCGCCGAGACCCAGTGGCCCAGCCGCCGCCTGCGGCCACGCGTCTATGCGTTGTCCCGGGAAGGCCTGGTCGCCGGGGAGCCCGCGGAGGGCCCTCCCTTGTCGATCCGCAGCCCGCTGAGCGTGGGGCTCTTCGCCGGGAAGTGGTGCAGCTATGCGGAGAGCACCGACCTTCCGACCGACCAGCGGCTGGAGGATGGCGGCTCGCTGTGCTTCGATACGCCGCCGCTGGCCCGGGATGTCGAGATCCTCGGCGAGCCCTTCGTCGAGCTCGAGCTGTCGGCGGACCAACCCCAGTCGATGGTCGCCGTGCGGCTCTCGGACATCGGCCCCGACGGCACCGTCACCCTGGTGAGCTACGGGCTCTGCAACCTCAGTCATCGCCATGGCCACGACCGACCCGAGCCGCTGACGCCTGGCGAGACCTACCGGGTCAAGATCCGCCTCAATCACGTCGCCCAGTGCTTCCCCACGGGCAACCGCATTCGGGTGGCGATCTCCTCATCGTACTGGCCGCTGGCCTGGCCGTCGCCGTGTCCGGCGACGTTGACGCTCCATCCTCGGGGCTGTCGCTTGACCCTGCCGGAGCGTCCCCGACGGGCCGCAGACAGGTCACTGCCCGATCTCGGCGAGCCCCGCATGGCGGCCGGCCCGGCCATCACCCTGTTGGTGCCGGCCCACCGGGAGTGGACGGTGCTTTTCAACCTGGCCACCAACGAGGCCACGCTCGGGATCATCGACAACGATGGCAGCTGGCGCCTCGACGACCTGGGCCTGACGCTCGGCTATGACGTCACCGAGCGTTACGCCCAGGCCAACGACGACTACGCCACGGTGAGCGGCGAGGTCATCAATCGGCGCAGGTTCGAGCGCGGCGATTGGCGGGTGGAGATCGTCACCCGCACGGTGATGACCAGCACGGCGAGCCACTTTCATCTCAACGCCACCCTGGATGCCTACGAAGGCGACGAGCAGGTCTTCTCCCGGACCTGGAACGAGGAGATCCCCCGTGACCATCTGTGAGCCTTGTCGGTCGAAGCGTCCATGACCGGGCGCGGAAACCCAGACCGTTTCTTCGTCGTGGGGTGAGGAGTTCATTTCTCGGGCGGGGCAAGGGTCTTTCAGCTACTCGGTGTAGGTAAAGAACATGACGCGGAGACGCTACTCAGCGACCGTCCCCTCCTGGCATTCAAAAGCAGCGACCGGCAGGGATGCTGGCCGCTAGCGATAGTGGGGCGCCATCCACCTCGACTCTCCGCTGGCGACCCTAAGCCGACTGAATTAGGCTGGACCCATTACCCAAGGAAACGGCTCGGTAACAGGGCTGGCCCAAGGAGCAGGGAGCGCGACATGGCAGAGAGGCTTACCGACGCCTCATGGGTAAACAGGCTGTTCGTCTGGAGTTGGGGTTATGCCATGCCTCGACGGATGGCCGGTGTTCTATGGCCGCTTTCGACC
Organism: Halomonas daqiaonensis; assembly: GCF_900109725.1. Taxonomy (GTDB): domain Bacteria; phylum Pseudomonadota; class Gammaproteobacteria; order Pseudomonadales; family Halomonadaceae; genus Halomonas; species Halomonas daqiaonensis. The sequence goes on along the minus strand of NZ_FOBC01000030.1, from coordinate 21,631 downwards.
AAGGCTGTGTGAAAACGTTTGGAACATTCGGAGGCGGTCAAAAATTTATCAAAAATGACGCTCTCTAGCGCATTCTGAGGCAGTTGCAAGGCAAATATCTTCTCCAGATTTCGCGTACAAGCCCCATCGTCAGGAGAGCCGAGGCTTTTTCACACAGCCTGGACCCAAAGCGGTAATTCTTAGAAATGCAACAGGAGCGCAAATTTTGGCTATATGAACTAATGAAAATTAATACCCCTAAAGCTTATAGGCTTGGGAGAATCTAGCAGGCTGCATTTGCCGGAGAGAAGTGCCAGCACGTTCATTCAATCATGGAGCGCGCCGTCTAATTAGTAGCGAATAAATGGTCGTCACTTCCTTGAAGGTCAAGCCAATGAAGCTCACAGATACACCCCCTTTCCTGCAGATAGTCATTGAGAAATCAGACTTTTCGGTAGTCATTACTACTGGCGAGCTAGAATCACCAGGGCCGGTGTTCGTGTATGTCAATGATGCTTTTACTCGCATGACGGGCTATACCCGGAGGGAAATTCTAGGATCCACGCCCCGCATTCTGCAGGGCCCTGACACGAATCGCGCGGTCTTGAACCGGCTCAAGGAAAACTTGCTTGCTGGCGATTCCTTTGAGGGCCGCGCCTGGAATTACCGGAAGGATGGAACACCGTATCTGGTGGAGTGGACCATTACGCGTTTGCGTCATGATGGTGAAGGCCATGATTATTTCTTTTCCGTGCAGCAAGAGATAACGGACTCAGATCCGAGCCAGTACCGGCTGGAAGGCCAAACCCGGCGATTGAGTGCACTCCTGAATGCCACTGGCTCCAACCACGATCCGGTCACGGGCGCCTTGAATCATCAGCGCATGCTGCTGCGGCTGCAGCGCCTCATTGACGAGACGGCCGCGTCTCAATCGGTAACCGGACTAGTGTCGTTGCAGTTCAGGCGCCTGGATCGAATTGATCAGGCCTTCGGTGTTGAAGTCGTCAACCAGCTCTTGAGTGATATTGCTAAACGCCTCAGTCACCGACTTGAGTTGAGTGAATCGCTTGCCCGTTCCCACGAGCACACTTTTGCGGTGATTGTCTCCTCGGATGCGGATGCGGATGCGGATGCGGATGCGGATGCGGATGCAGATGCAGATGCGGATGGGGCAAGCGACTCGGATCATCATTTAATGACGCGAGCACGCTCTTTCGTCGCTGCTGTCACAGAAGAAGATTTCGAAGTAGCCGGTGAAATCGTCCGAGTCGAGGTCAGTGCCGGGATCGCCCGTGCACCGACCGATGGTCGCCACGCCCGTGAGCTTGCGCTTCTTGCCGAAGAGCTTGCTGACGGTGCCGGCAATACGGACGCGGACCCTATCCGCTGGGCAGATCACAGCATCAAGGAGGCAAAGCGCCGGAAGATCATGCTTGAGGGTGATCTGCAACGCGCTGTCTCCGAAAGGACGTTAGTGCTCTTTTATCAACCCGTTATTGACCTGAAAAGCGGAGAAATGGTAGGGGCTGAGGCGTTGTTGCGCTGGCCTTTGCCTGACGGTCAGGCCCCTATCGGGCCGGATCAATTCATTCCCTTGGCCGATGAGCTGGGGCTTATGGATGAGCTTGGCGGGCAGGTTTTCGAGGAAGCCTGCTTACAGTTGCGACGCTGGCAGGAACTACCGGGTAACGAGACATTTTGGGTTTCGGTCAATGTCGCCCCTACTCAGCTTCTCAATCCAGACCTTGCCGACCGATTTATCGCGATCACGCAAGCGATCGGCGTGGCCCCGGCTTGCGTAAAGCTCGAAATTACAGAGAATGCGCTGGAAGTCGACCTCTTCGAGGTCAGCCAAATCATAGACGAGCTTGTGGCCGCTGGCTTCTCTCTGGCTCTGGACGACTTCGGTACTGGCTATTCGTCGCTAGGGCGGCTGATCGATATGCCGTTCAACCTCATTAAGGTCGATAAAGTCTTTCTCTGGCAGACACCCGACGGGCGCGGCGCAGGTGTTGTAGCAAGCCTGTCGCAATTGAGCCATCACCTCAAGATTGATGCTCTTGGCGAGGGTGTTGAGACTGCCACCCAGGAGGCCTATTTGCGCACTTTCAACTACCGCTATGCCCAAGGTTTTTATTACGCCAAGCCGATGTCGACGTCTGACTTTATGGCCTGGGCCGGATGGCTGAAAGATTAAACATGTGTCGGGGAAGCCACAGCCTGATCATTCGGGTGTGGCTGAGTAAGAAACAGCTGAAATTCCGGTAAATGTCTAATAATCAAGCCATGCACCGGATACCAAAGCCTCCGCTTCTCTCCGGCTTCGTCACCGGTGATGGCGGCATTATATCAGCATTATCTCAATGTCTGCTTCTGGCCGATAGCTGCTATCGGTTCTTCTTGGGACGGCAGCTATTTCTTGTATTTTTCAATCCCCTCAACTGTGTCACTTCTATGGTCACAGATTCACCCGGTCCGGCGGCTGTCACCGACATCATCCGCGAGCCAGGCTTTTATCAGGGATTGATAGGGCATGTCGTGCTTGTTGGCCTCGATCTTGATACGGTCGAGCAGGGCTTCAGGTAGACGAAGCGCGATGGTTTTCGTCGATGGTTTCAGTTTCGGAAAAGAGGCGAGTTGTGCCCGGTTCCACTTCACGTAGTCGGATGAGTCGTGTGTTTCCCGGAACTCCCGTTCTTCGGCTTCGCTCTTGAATTCAGGCGTCTTTCTTTGCTTCCTCATAAATGGCCCTCTCCTTACGGAGCATGGCGGGAGCGGAAATCGCACGTATCAGGTACCGTCCTGTCTCAACGTGAACGTGATATACAACTGCCTCGCATCATCCGTTTCACCAAGGGCATGGAAACGGGCTTCGGCCTGGCTATGCCTGGCGTCTTCCAGAATCAGAAGCGGCTCATTGAAGAAGATCGATTCCGCTTCGGGCTGGCTGACATCGTACTTCTCCTTGCTCTTGCGGGAGTTGCACTCGTCCCAGTCAAAGCCAGTTACTCGTGCCCAGTTGACCATAAATGTATATTTTCATGATATACGCGGTTGTCAATACCTGCTCACCGACGGGTGATGTCGGTGTAGACCCGTTCCCGGCTGAGGGTCGGGTTGGTGATCACCAGCACGATGATCAGCAGGTCTCACGCCAGGTGTAAGCGCTCCAGAACGGGACTGAAGGATTTCGCGCGGGTCATAGGCATGGCGCCTCCTTGAGCTCTGTGCCGGAAGGTCTCTTTTCAGCCTAGAACCTTGGTGCCTTGGACATACCATGAACAAGCTCAGCTCGATCCTGTCGTAACGGATCAAGCAGTGGGCTCAGCCCATTGTGGTCGATCTCATGCATCAGGTGCAGGAGCTGGCCGATCTCGCCGGGCGGAAAGCCCTCGCGAGCGAACCAGTTGAGATAGGGGCCGGGCAGGTCGGCGATCAGCCTGCCAGCGTACTTGCCGTAGGGCATCTTCAGGCTGACAAGCTTTTCCAGATCCTCGGGGTTCACGCATCATGCTCCTGGTCAGGCACCGCTATCGTTTCCGACCGACGATGACACCTTGCTCTGGGAGAGGCAAGGAAGTTGATGCCGCATAAACCAGGGCGATATCGCGATCGGTCGGCTCGCCGCCGCCTCCTGGGCTTCTCCCACTCTTGGTTGACCCATCAGCCGTATAGTCTTTTGTTTCGGCCCGACACATTATTCAGGTAGTGCCACCGAATACGATCACCCCGACGCCGATCTGGATCCAGCAGCAACCCGACTGCGCGCATTCATGACAAAAGCTTCACGGCGTATAGGACGAGCTACACTTGATATTGCTGATGTTAAGTCAGCTAAAGCGCAAATGGTGTCTGGCATAATCCGAAAAAACGTGCAGTAGGGTTCTTCCAGTCACGAGATGGGCGGTCTAATCACCGTTCTGTACTGATTCTACTAATCAGAGGATCGCATGGAGACGCTTAATTTCGTCGAATTGCTTAGCTACGGTGCGATCGGTCTAGGCTGTATTCTTGCCATATTGGCATATCTTCTCCTCCGCGAGGAGCAGAGGCAGTCCAAGCCAAGAAAGCCGATCCTGAATTCCATTTACGTATTTATGGGCTTTTCCCTGGCACTGAGCGTTTTCGGTTTTGGCACTGAAGTTTGGAAAGATTCTAATAAGGTCATGGAGCTTCAGGGGGAAATCAGTATGCGTGAAGAGACTATTGAGAGTCTCAGGGATGAAGCTAAAGAGTTAACCCGGAAGCTAGCTGAAGTCGAACAGAATTTGTCATCATTTCGAGTTGTATTATATGCCCTAATGGAGCAGAAGGAGGGGAAGGTTGCACGCTTGAAAGAATTGCAGCCAGACAGTCGCAGCTATAGTGATCTCGTGTCTGAAATTCAAACAGATTTGGCTCGGATTGATGACGGAATTCGAGACGCGATTAAAGAATGATCATTCCTTTTTCCTGACATTATCGCCGAGCCTGAAATGCATGCGAGAATTGCCAGATGTGATGGATAAATGGACAAAGATCTGACCTTTCTGATGGGAGCGCGGGAAGTCTGTGCCCATTGACTTATCGCCAAGGCTAGTCTAGTGGAGGCGCTACCCCATGAAAAGAGCGGATGAAATTGCTGATGAGGAAGCTATAGACGCAGTCATCAAGTGGCAGTTCACCAGCCTGAGCTGGACGCCAGTGGGTAACGTATTGCTTAACCCGGAACGGGAGCTTCAAATCACCACGGCCCCCCATTGTTCCCGGACCGTGGCAAGTTGGTGGTCGATTATCTCCCTGGCTTGCGCCAGGCTCAGGCCGAGTCGCTCCGCGGCCGATACCGTGTTGAATGGCCTGCTTCAGAGAGGGACGTCTGGCTGGGCAGCCAAATCCAGACATAGGCGCTTTGGCTAGAAGTCATCGTAATTGGGCTCTTGCTGCTGACGGCTGGCGCGCTTGGGCAGCAACGTTAACCGTTCCGATTGGATATCATGCTCGCGACGCAGGGTGCCGGGGTCATCGGTGAAAAGCGAAACGCCCATCAGCGCCGCCCCTCCTCGATCAACCCGGCGAACAGGCGCAGCGAGAGGGATGCTTGGGGGTTGAGGGTGACGTGTCTGGTTTTCATGCCGACAGCATGGTGTCGTTTGATGGCGTTAGCGATATTAATGTCACTACCGTCAGCTGAACGTCAAGCGCTGCCGTTTCCGCAACGATGTCGCCCTGGTTCCGTCAGCGGTCAGCGCTTCAACCGGCCTTCAGCGAGTGCCTCGCCGAGGCGGTCGACGGCGGCGGCCAGTTTTTCGTCGATGACATGAAGGTACTCGGTCCAGTCGTCGATGTGGTGCAGTTCCGACTTGCCATCCGAAATGCCGCGCAGGACGACAAGCGGCACGTCGAAGCACATGCAGGCGCGCAGGCAGGCGTAGCTTTCCATGTCCACCATGTTGGCGGCGATGGCGTCATAGGCTGATCCAGAGACGATATTGGCGCCGGTCGACAGCGAGGCCTCAGGAATGCCGGGAATGCGCAAAGGCAGCGGGACGGTAGCCGGCAGGTCGAGAAAGGGCGTGGTGCCCTTTTCGCAGCCCAAGGGGGTGGCATCCATGTCGCGGTAGGCGACGGCAGTCGCCTGATAGATCTCGGTCTGCTCGAGCACCCGGCTACCGGCCGATCCCAGCGACACCACCAGGTCGGGCAGGCGCTCGCGTTCGGCGAGGGTGGCAAGGGCGGTGGTGAGTTCGACGGCCGCCTCGACGGGCCCGACGCCGGAAATCAAGGGGGCGAAGCGCTTCTTGAGATGCGGGCCATATTCGACATCGGCGGCCATCACGAAGAGGGCGCTGCGGCCTCCTAGTGCTGTCAGCTTGGCCTCACCAAGCCCATCTGCCCAATAGTCGGAAGTCGTGGAGGTGTTCATCGACGCTGATTGCCTTGCCATGGGTTCGGCGCTCCAGTGTACTGCCTCGATGCGCTATCCGCTGCTGGCCAAATGAAAGGCCGTTCATGCCGCGCTCCAATTCGGGCCTATCTCGCATGACCTTGCCAAAGATCAATATTGCCAGGGATGAAAAAGCAGATAAGTGAGTCGAAGGCGAGGCTCGCCTACGCTGATGGGATGGCCGGGGCTGCGATGGCTCTGTTGAACAGACGTTCTTACACCCCTCGCTTATAACGCGCCCTGCTTTTAGGGCGCGACTTTCAACTGGAAAAGGAATGTGCTGTGAATAACACCGTCTTGATCACTGGCGCAGCCTCGGGCATGGGCAAGGCAACAGCGCTGCTACTAGCCGAGCATGGGTATACCGTCTATGCCGGTATCAGGAATGATAGCCAGGAGCTGCTCGACGAGGCCGGCGCGCGCGGTCTCACCATCCATACCGTGTCGCTTGATGTGCAGGATACGATGTCCATTCAGAACGCCGTCCAGCATGTCATAGCGAACGAAGGCAAGATCGATGTGTTGGTGAACAACGCGGGCTTCGGGCTTCTTGCGACATTGGAAGAAGGAACCGATGAGGAGATCTTCAAGCAGTTCGATGTGAATGTGTTTGGACTCATCAAGATGACCCGCGAGGTGCTTCCTCATATGCGAGAGGCGGGCAGCGGCGTGATCATCAACATTTCCTCCTTCCTTGGCAGAATGGGGCTTCCCTTGCTGTCGCATTACAATGCCAGTAAATACGCTGTCGAGGGTATTACCGACTCCCTGAGGTTCGAGGTGGCTCCTTTCGGCATCAGGGTGCACTCTGTTCTCGCCGGCTTGTTCGGGACCAACTTCGTGAAGAAAGGCCTTGTCGCCAACAGCAGGACAACCGGCGACGACTCTCCCTACAAGGAGCTGGTTTCCCATCTTGTGCCGATCGTTGCCAAGGCCATCAATGAGGGCCCGGACCCACTGCCGATAGCGCAGGCCGTAAAGTCCCTCATCGAGAATGAAGATAGCGAGATTGCCGTCAAGGTCGGGCAGGAGGCAGAGCTATTCGTGCCCATGCGCAAAAATATGGAGGACAAGGCCTTCGAAGCGAAGATAATGGAAACCTTCGGCTTATAACCCGCGGAATTTGCGTGTGTTTCCTGGCGCATAGGCCTTTTGATGTGACGCAGTGCCGCCCGGCAAAGTGATCGCAGTGAAGGGCATTCGATGAAAAGGCCATCGCGGCAACACGCGGCAGCATGACGCGCAGGAGAAACCGGATGGCCTACCTGGGATTGGCCGTGGGCCTGCTGCTGGCGTTGGTACTGATAACCGTGCTGGCCATGCAGGCTTGGCGCTTGGCCGATAACCGTGCGGCGGATTTCGCCTGGGCCTGGCTACAATCCCAAGCGCCCGAGTCCATTGGTGAATTCGATCCCACCATGGTCGAAGACCTGCCCGACGCAGCACGGCGCTACTTCCTTTTCACCATGGTACCGGGTACGCCACTTCATGTGGTCAGCGAGATCCGCATGGCAGGCGAGATCGGCCTTGGCAACAAGGAAGCCCCCGGCTACCGCCCAATGAAGGCACGCCAGATCCTCGCCCCGCCGCACGGCTTCATCTGGCGGCTCGAACAGGCCGGCTCCGGCCTAATGCAGATGAGCGGCTCTGATGGCATGGGGGAAGGTCGTTCCTGGACCCGTTTCTGGCTGAACAAGACGCTTCCCGTTGCCAGGGCAGGGGGCGACGAAAACCACCTGCGCGCATCCTTCGGTCGCGCGGTGGCAGACGCCGCCTTCTGGGCCCCAGCAGCCTTGCTCCCCCAAGATGGTGTGCGCTGGGAAGAGACGGGCGAGCTAAACCGAGCGCGAGCGGTAATCACGCACGGCACCCTGGAGCAATCAATAGAAATCGCCGTAGCCGAAGATGGCCGACCGCTCTGGGTGCAGTTCCCACGCTGGAGCAACGCCAACCCCGAGAAGGAATGGAGGCTCCAGCCCTTCGGCGGCTATCTTGACGACTTCCGCAATTTCGAAGGTTTGACCCTGCCCACCAGGGTCGAGGCGGGAAACCACTTTGGCACAGAGGCGTACTTTCCCTTCTTCCGGGCGAGGGTGGAGCAGGTGCGGTTTCCAGTGCCGTAGCGCTTCTTTACGGTTGTCGGGTTTCGTTGACCCGGCACATGGGACAAACCATCCCTCGGTGCTAGGCTGAATCCCAGAACACAAGAACGCCATATCCCATTCGCAAGGGAAAGCACCATGGCAACGGATTCCACCGAGCCCCCAATCACCCTGCACCCGCATTACCAGCAGGCGCAGGTGTGCATCGATGGCACCCTGGACGCTGACACCACCCGCGCCATCGAACTCCGCGAACGCGGCTACCCGCCACGGCAGTACATTCCCCGCAAGGATGCGCGGATGTATTTACTGACGCCTTCCGAGACCGTGACCCACTGCCCGTTCAAGGGCGATGCCAGCTACTACTCCTTTGGCGAGCATGAGGATGTGGCGTGGAGCTATGAGCGATCAAAGGAAGGGATGGATACGATTGAGGGAAGGCTGGTGTTCTACCGAGGAGTGAGTGGATGTCCGGTTGCGCCTCGAAGCTGATATGCCGACGAAGGCAGCATACGCGTTCAACAGTATTGTGTAAAAATCAGTGTTTTTTAACAAGGAGGTAGTTATGAAAAAAATTGCGTTATCAACTATTTATGTTGCTTTGATTGCTACTATTTCAGGTTGTGTCTCTGGTCCTTCCTACACGATTGAAAAAGGTGGGTGAAGGAGGACGTAAGCTATGAACAATCAAGGAAACAGCTCTTTGAGTGCAAAGAAAAAGCGAAAGATAATGCCGAAAGAGAGACGCAAATAGGTGGGCTAACCGAAAGCTGCATGACCTTGGAAGGGTATAAGTGGAGTTAGTATAAGAAAAGAATTTAATGAAGAACTTGCTATCATGCATTTAACAAAATCAGGCAGAGGAACCGCTTAGCCGCCGCTTCACTCTGATTATTTGTCCCCTGCTGCTGGCCTTATGTTATAAGGCGCTAAAGGTCTGCTTTTGGTTTTAATCCAACAGCTCTCTCGGTCTGCGTCGTCGGTGCTGCAACTGAGTTGCCGGATTGGCTCTTTATCCTGTCCGGCGGCTGTCATCGACATCATCCGCAAGCCAGGCTTTTATCGGTGATTGGTAAGGCATGTCACGTTCGTTGGCCTTGATCTTGATACGGTCGAGTAGCGTTTCAGGTAGTCGGAGCGAGATGGTTTTCGTCGAAGGCTTCAGTTTCGGAAAAGAGGCGGGTTGTGCCTGGCTCCAGCCCTCGTAGTCAGATGAGTCGCGGGCTTTCCAGAAGCCCCGTTCTTCGGCTTCGCTTTCGAGCTCAGGTATCTTTTTTTGCTTGCTCATAAATAGCCCTCTCCTTGCGGTGCATGGCGCGAGCGGAAATCTCGTCTCCCACTTTCTGACTCACCACTACCCGGTTCCTGCCGTCGTGCTTGCCGACGTAGAGGGCCTGGTCCGCCTGCTTTATCAGGGTGGCCAGGTCGGTCTCCTCATCGAGAACCCCGGCGATGCCGATGGTGACGGTGAGGCGGTGGTCGGGCATGTCTTCCATCACCGGCAGTTCGGTGACCTTCCTCTGTAGGCGCTCCGCCACCATTTTCGCGTCTTTCAGGTGGGTCTCCGGCAAGGCCACGATGAACTCTTCGCCTCCGAAACGCCCGATCACGTCCTGGGGCCTGAGGGACCTCTTGCAGGTTTCAGCGATCGATGTCAGCACCCGATCTCCGTGGATGTGCCCCCAGGTATCGTTGATGGACTTGAAGTGGTCCACGTCGATCATGAACAGGCTGAATGGCGCCGTGTCATGTTGCGAGCGCAGCAGCAGCGCCTGGGCTCGCTTCATGAAATGGCTGCGACTGTCCAGGCCCGTCAATTCATCCCGCTCGGCGAGCAAACGCAGCTGCGCTTCAAGCGATTTTCGGTGGGTTATTTCCTCGACCAGTTGGTGGTTCTGGACACGCTCTTCCTGCAGTAGCGCGAATTGTTTGCGCTGCAGTTTTTCCAGGCGAAGCAGGGCAAAGAAACCCACGACGTTGGTCATGATCAGCAGCAGCACGATGCGCAGCGCGATCACGGCAGGAATGTCCGCCACCATCATCGCCGCGGCCAGGAAGCCCAGGTTCAGATAGAGGCTGGCGATGGCCACGATGGGCAGCAGGTTGGGGATCAGCAGGTAGAACGCCATGGTGGCCACCACCACCGCGGTAACTTGGGTGGGGAGGCTCTCAGGGCGCAGGGGAACGATCAGGATGATGGCCGTCGCCAGTATCCACAGGGGCAGGGCGTGCAGCCAGGACTTGCGAGAATAGTCGCCAACGCGTCCGATCAGGAATGCCAGAATCAGGCAGGAGACCACCACTATGAGACGCATAGCTAGCAGTAGATAGAGCTCTGTGCTCACGCCGGTGTAGTGGTAGTCGGAAATGGCAAACATTCCGAAGACCAGGGCCGCCACGCTCAGCGCCAGGCAGGACTCGCGTCGAACCCTGGGCGCGATGTCCCGGCGATACATCGCTTCCCTGCCCGGTTCGTGAAATTGACCGGTCAGCCGGTTCAACCGGTCTCTAGTTATGGGTGACGACAAAGGTCGATTCTCCCCGTCCTGTAGTCATTGAAAATTTCACCGTCGTGGCACTCGTGGCGAGGCCCCTCCTGCCGGCCTGAAGCAATCTAAGTGTTTCAAGATGGCGGGAAAACAGGTGGGTGCCTCCTCTCATATTGTCCCCAACCCACTCACCCTCATCACTCGCCTCTCCACCGCATCCAGCAGCTGGCCTCGACCGGTTTCGACCAGCGTAAGCCAGTCCCGTGCGCGGGTGATGCCGGTGTAGATAAGCTCCCGCGTCAGGATGGGGTTGGGGGCGTCGGGGAGCAGCAAGGCGGTGTGGATGAACTCCGAGCCCTGGGATTTGTGCACCGTCATGGCGAAGACGGTCTCCACCGCCTGCAGGCGGCTGGGTAGCACCCACTTGATCTGGCCGCTGCCGTCGCTTGCGGGGAAGGCGACGCGCAGCAGCTTTCTTCCCGGCTGGCGGGCGTCGGGCAGTGCCAGGGTGATGCCGATATCGCCGTTCATCAGCCCCAGGCCGTAGTCGTTGCGGGTGACTAGCACCGGGCGACCTTCGAACCAGCCCTGTTCCAGCTCCGGATCGCTGGCCTGAAGCCAGCCGGCGCGACGCAGGGCGCGGCCGATGCGTGGGTTGAGCCCCTCGATACCCCAGGGGCCGCGACGCAGGGCGCAGAGCAACTGGAAGCGGCCATGGGCGGCCAGCACCGCTCGAGCCCAATCGTCGAAGGGCGCACGTTCTATGCTGCCGGCCTCGCCGAAGCTTGGCTGGTCGGGGCGATGCTGAGCCAACACTTCCAGGTAGTGGCGGTAGCCGATCGGTGGGGCGATGGGTTCTCCGCTACGGTCGGTTCGGCCCTGGCCGTGGTTGATAAAGCCGGCAGGGTTGCCTTCCACCACCAGGCGGTCCAGCGACGGGTCCTCGGCATCATTTAGGCGCAGGTGGGCCAGGTCGGCGTAGCCGGACTCATGCTCGAACACCTTGCGCACGGCGCGGCGCTTCTCCCTGGTGGTATGACTGGCATCCAGTGGGCGATTGACTGCCTCGGCGAGCTGGCCGATACCGCTTGTAGCATCGAAGCGGTGGCTGACCCGCAGCATGGCGATGGCCTGGTCCAGCGGGTGGCCGTGAGTGCCGTTCGAGGCGTCGAGGTACTTGGAGGGCAGGGGCGTGCCGGTCACCGCCTCCAGCCAGTCGGCGGTCTCGGGCGTGTAGTGGCCGCCTTCGGCACGCTGGCAGAGATCGCCCAGCACCGCGCCGGCCTCCACCGAGGCGAGCTGGTCCTTGTCGCCGAGCAGCACCAGGCGGGCGCGGGGCGGCAGGGCGGTGAGCACTGCCGCCATCATCTCGATATCCACCATGGAGACCTCGTCGATCACCAGTACGTCCAGGGCCAGCGGGTTGCCGGCGTGGTGGCGGAAGTGGCGGGTGTCCGGTCGGGAGCCGAGCAGGCGGTGGAGGGTGGTGACTTCGGTGGGGATGGCTTTTTGGAGTAGCGCTACTGCGCTCGACGATACTGCGTTGGAGCCCTCCTCAAACTGCTCATTTACGTCTTGTAAACTCCGCGTTTTTGTCGGGTTCCGCCTTGTCTCGTCTTCGCTCGCTACGCGCTCGAGCAAGGGGGCAATAGAGGTCAGATCCAATCCCGACACCTGCCCGGCGATGGATTCGTTGAGACGTGCGGCGGCCTTGCCGGTGGGAGCGGCGAGGCGGATGCGCAGGGCCTGGCCGCCTTCCCGGCCGAGCTGCAGGGTCTGGAGCAGGGCGAGTAGCTTGACCACGGTGGTGGTCTTGCCGGTGCCGGGGCCGCCGGTGATCACCGCGAAGGGCGAGCGGGCGGCCAGGGCGCAGGCGGCCTTTTGCCAGTCGAGGGTGTCGGTGGCGGGGAAGAGGGCGTCCAGGGCCGTGGCCAGATTGGCGGTGTTCCTGCTGTAGGAACCGTCATCCAGACGGGCGGCGATCTGCTGGCGGATATCCTGCTCGTACTGCCAGTAACGGCGCAGGTAGAGCCGGGGGCCTTGGTGTTGATGACCGGGCGCGGTGGCGCTGCTCACCAAGGGGGTGTAGCCGGGGGCGCCGCTGTCGCCGTCTGCGACCAGGGTGGGATGGGCGAGCGCTTCCCGCCAGGCGTCCAGGGTCAGGCCGCCGAGCGCCTGGCTGGGCAGCGGCGGCGGGTCGCTGAGGTCATCGCCTTCCGGCGGAAGCGAGAGCGCCAGGTCGGGGGCCTCCAGGGTCGCTGCCAGGTCGAGGCAGACATGGCCGCGGCCGAGCTGGTGGCTGGCCAGGGCCACGGCGAGCAGCAGCGGCGCAGGGGCATCGGGGACCTCGCGATGCAGGAAGACCACCAGGGCGCGGTCCAGGGCGCGCAGCCAGCCGCGTTCCACCCAGCGGTCGAGAAGGGCGATGAGGGCATCGACATCTTCCAGGACCTGGTTCATGCCGGTGCCTCCGTATCGGTCGGCGCCGGGATGGCGCCCGACTGGCCATCGCCCTGGAAGAGGGCATCCAACGCCTCGATCAGTGCCCGCGGTGGGCGCTCGCCATGCACCCCGCGTCCATCTGCATGGGCGCCCCTGAGGAAGACGGTCAGCGAGCCGCCGATATGGCGGTCGTAGTCGTAGCCCGGCAGGCGCGAGGCGAGCAGCCGATGCAGCGCCAGCAGGTAGAGGGCGGCCTGGAGGTCGTAGCGCTTGTCGAGCATGGCGTCATGCATGGCTGCCGGGGTGTAGGCGTCGTCGTCCGGCCCCAGGTGGTTGGACTTCCAGTCGAGCACGTAGTAGCGCCCCTCGAACTCGAAGACCAGGTCGATGAAGCCCTTGAGCATGCCGTTCAGGGTGTCGGCATCCAGCGCCGGCCGCGGCTCGCCGGCCAGGGTCTGGGTGCTGACCAGCCTATCCAGGGCGCGGGTGTCGACCCGGCTGGCGGCGAACCAGAACTCCATCTCCACCTGGTAGTCGGTGAGTGCGTCGAGCCGCACCGCGCTTGCGTCGGGCAGCGGCAGCGGGGTCTCCAGCAGGGCGGCGAGCCAGGCGTCCAGGGTGGCGAGCCAGGTGGTCCAGCCGCGCAGTTGGGTGCGCCGGGCGAGCATGTCCTCGCGCTGGGTGGCATCCCGGCTGGCCCGGGAGAAGCCGAGGCGGCCTGCCCACTCCAGCAGGCCATGGAGGAAGGTGCCAGGGCCGGGGCCTCTCGGGAATCGATGAAGGTCGGGAACGGTTCGATGATGCTCCAGATCCGGCTGTGCACTGTCATGGGGCTCGTCGAGCACCTCGAAGGCGGTAGCCTCCAAGGCGGTGGCCGGCTCCGGCAGCGCGGGTGTGTCCTCCGCAGCGTCATCATCGACCAGCGGCGTGGCGATCCGGCCGGAGGTGCGCAGTGCCGAGTAGCTGGCGATCCACCACTGCTCTCGGGCCGGGCGGCTCGGAAGCAGCGCCTCGCCCGGTCTGGCCTGATGCTCCCGGGGGTGGAACTGCATCGCGGTGGCGGGCGGTGTCGCCTCGATGGCGATGGCGGGTTCGGCGCCCTTGAGTGCCGCCAGGGCGGCGGTGAATTCCTCCGGGTCCAGCGGCGCCCCCTCGGCTAGCAGCTGGCCGATGGCGCTCTGCTCCCCGCCCTTGAGCGGCGCCATGCCCAGCCAGGTGGCGTGACGGGCGCGGGTCAGCGCCACATAGAGCTTGCGCAGGTCCTCGCCCAGGCGTTCGCGGTCGGCCAGCGCCAGGGTCGTCTCGTCGGCCTCCAGGCCGATGCGTAGCCGGCCCTCGGCGTCGTGCCAGCGCAGCGGCGAATCGCTGGCCTTGGTGGCGCGGTGCCCGCAGATGAAGGGCAGGAATACCAGCGGGTATTCAAGGCCCTTGGACTTGTGGATGGTGATCACCTTCACCAGGTCGGCGTCGCTCTCCAGGCGCAGCTTGTGGGTGTCGCCCTGGTCGTCGGGGTCGGCGATGGATTCGGCGAGAAAGCGGATCAGGGCGTGTTCGCCATCCAGCTCCTGGCTGGCATGCTGCAGCAGCTCGCCCAGGTGAAGGAGGTCGGTGAGATATCTTTCCCCTTCACTGGTCGGGCCACTTGCCAGCAGCCGACCGGGCACCTCGAAGTCGTTCATCAGCCGGCGCAGCAGCGGCAGCACCCCCTGGCGCTGCCAGAGCCTGTGGTAGTTGCGGAACTGCATCACCCGCGCCTCCCAGGCCAGTTCGTCCTGCCCTTGTGAAGAGCCGAGGTGGTCGAGCTCGGCCAGGCCCAGCCCCAGGGTGCGGGTGGCCAGGGCGGCGCGCAGCCGGCGTTCGTCATCGGGGTCGGCGCAGGCGCGCAGCCAGGCGTCGAGCTCGGCCGCCATGGGCGAGGCGAAGACCTTGTCCTTGTCCGAGAGGTAGACGCTCTTCACCCCGCGCCTGGCCAGGGACTTGCGGATGGCACGGGCCTCACCCAGGCCGTTGACCAGCACCGCCATGTCCGAGGGCGCCAGGGGCTTGAGCGTCTCGCCCTCGTGGAAACTCGCCTCGCCGCGCCGGCCGCTCTCCAGCAGCGCGACCATTCGCGAAGCACAGCGCTCGGCCATCTCGCCGTGGTAGGCGGTCTTCGAGAGCGGCTCGTCAGCCTCCAACTGCCAGAGGGTCATGGCGGTCTGTGGCAGGCCGTCGATGACGAGGGCGTCCTTGCGGCCCTTGGCCTTCACGCTGACGAAGGGGACGGGGTTTGTGCCGTCGCCCTGCTTGAAGAGGAAGGCGCCGTCCGGGTGGGCCTCGGCGAACTCGAAGCAGCGGTTGACCGCGGCGACCATGGCGCTGCTGGAGCGGTAGTTGGTGCCCAGGGTGACGTGGCGGCCCGCGGTGTCGCGGCGCGCCTGCAGGTAGGTGTAGATGTCCGCGCCGCGAAAGGCGTAGATCGCCTGCTTGGGATCGCCGATCAGGAAGATGCCGTTTTCCCTGGAATGGCCCCGGGCGTTATCGGCCAGTCGGTAGACCCGGTCGAAGATGCGGTACTGCACCGGGTCGGTGTCCTGGAACTCGTCGACCAGTGCCACCGGGAACTGGCGGTGGATCTGAGCGGCCAGGGCCTCGCCACTCGGGCCTGCCAGTGCCCGGTCCAGGTGGGTGAGCAGCTCGTTGGGGCCCATCTCGGCACGCCGCTCCTGCTCACGCTCGAGCCGCGCCCGGCACCACTGGACGGCATGGGTCAGCAGGTCGGGCCGCGGGTCGGGCAGGTCGTCGAGCGCCGCGGACAGTTCGGCCAGGGCTTCCCAGGCTTGCGGGACGGGGGGTTCGCCCTCGAGCCAGATCTCCGCCATGCCCTGCGGGGTCAGGCGCTTCCAGGCGGCATCAGTGAGTGCCGGGTGAGTCTCCTCGGACTCGCACCAGTCGCGCAGGGCCCCTAGCCAGTTGGCGCGGCTCCGGGCATTGAAGCTCTGGCCCTTGAAGGCCTTGCGCTTGGCGGCCTCCTCCAGGGCGGGCACTAGCTCGTCGAGCCAGGCCGGCCAGGGCGCCTTGAGCTCGGCGAGCCGGGTCTCGATCTCGGCACGGGTGGCGGCCAGGGTCTCGGCGGGGGGCGGTGCGTCGGGCGGCAGGGCATCGGCTTCGGGAAGCAGCCGCCGCACTGCCTCGTGAAGTTCGCTAGGGGACTTCCAGTAGCGGATGATTTCGGCCAGTGCCTCGGCATCCAGCGGGTAGTAGAAGCTGCGCCAGTAGTCGCGCACCACCTCCTGCTCCAGCTCGCCCTGGTCGGTCTCCAGCTCCAGCGAGAAGAGGCTGCCGCTGTCGAAGGCGTGCTCGCGCAGCATGCGGTAGCACCAGCTGTGGATGGTGGAGACCGCGGCCTCGTCCATCCACTCGGCGGCCAGTTGCAGGCGCCGGGCGCAGGCGGGCCAGGTGGCAGGCTCATATTGGTCGCGGAGGGCGATGAGCAGCGGATCGACATCCCCGCTACGACCTGTCCCCGGCGCCTCTTTGTCATGATCCTCGGCGAGAAAGACCTCGGCGGCCTCGACCAGCCGGCTACGGATACGATCGCGCAGCTCCTGGGTGGCGGCGTTGGTGAAGGTCACCACCAGGATCTCCGGCGGCGTGAGCGGGCGCGAGAAGGCCGCTTCGTCATCGGCGTGGCGGGCGCCGAGCACCAGGCGCACGTAGAGCAGGGCGATGGTGAAGGTCTTGCCTGTACCCGCACTGGCCTCGATGAGGCGGCTGCCGTGCAGGGGAAACGTCAATGGATCGAGCTGGCTGATTTCACTCATTTGCCGTCTCCCCTCTGTTTATCCCCTTTAAGGGCCACGTAGAGCGGTGCCAGCAGCCGTTCGGTCAGCGTAGCGAAGTCCAGGCCGTCGCCTGGAGCGGCGTAGAACAGCGCTTCGAAGTCGGGCCAGCGGTGGGCCAGGTAGGGGTTGCGGTCCACCTCGCCGGCGGAGAAATCATCGCCCTCGTATACCTTGCGAGCGGCGTGCCAGGCATCGCTGCCGGGGCCCTGGTTGTTGAGAGAGCCTTCAATGCCGCTTGCCTGCTTGTCGATCTTGCCTAGCCAGGCGAAGGCGCTGTCACACGCCAGCGGCAGCGGCGCCTGCATGCCGGCCTGCCAGCCGACGATCAGCGCCTGCAGCCGGCGCCGCGCTGTCTCGGCATCCAATGGGGCGAAGGTGACGCTGCCGGCCCTGGAGAGCAATTCGGTGGTCATCGGCGCCTCGAGGTTGCCGGCCAGGTGGGCGACCCAGGGGCGCAGCAGCTGGGCCCAACGATACTTCTTGTTCTTGATCAGGCTGCTGCTGGAGAGCAGTAGCCGGCAGCGCTCCCCGGTGTCGCTGAGGCGCAGCTGGTCGAGCCAGTCTTCCAGCGGCAGGGTGTTGACGTCGTCAAACAAGGCCAGGCGCACCGGCTCGGGCTCCTCCACGGCATGGGGCCAGCGGTCGAGCGCCTGCTGGTAGGCCTCGAAGAGCGCCTCCATGGGCTCGGCGAGCTGCTCGCGCATGCGGCCCCCGAAGGCGCCCATGGCCAGCACGCCCTGGCCCTCCAGCCGCTCGAGTGTAGCGTTCATCGCCTCCAGGCGCGGCTCGCCAGCGTCGATGGCGCGGCGCTGTGCCTGGATCAGGGTGTCCTGCAGCTGCCAGAGCGTGAGGCCGTCGAGGCTGAAGGGCTCCTGGTCCAGGCTGGTGACGTCCTCGCGCTCCAGGAAGACCCGTAGTCGGGTGTTGAAGAAGGCCTTGGTGGGGTCGCGCAGAAAATTTCCGAGTTGGACCAGGGTCAGCGGGTTCTCCTGAACAAAGGTGCCGAGTTCGCTTTCCTCCCTGGCCGGCGCTCGCTCGCCATGCACGTCGTGCCATTCATGGGCGTAGGTGAAGAGGCGCCTGGCCGAGACGTTCCGCGAGGCCTGTTCCGCTTGGGCGGGGAAATAGGCGCGGCTGAAGGGCTGCAGCGGGTGCTCGGTGGTCAGGGCGGTGAGCAGGTCGCCGCCCTCTTCGTCTCCATCGGCCGCGGTGCGCCAGCCAGCGGCCAGGTGATCGCGCAGCTGGCCGACTAGCACCGAGGGCGGCTTGTCGGCGTTGTCGACGATGCTGCGGCCCACCCAACTGATATAGAGCTGACGGCGCGCCGAGAGCAGTGCCTCGAGGAAGAGGTAGCGGTCGTCCTCGCGGCGCGAGCGGTCGCCGGGGCGGTAGTCGCCGTTCATCAGGTCGAAGTCCAGCGGCGGGTGGCTGCGGGGGTAGTCGCCGTCATTCATGCCCAGCAGGCAGACGCGCTTGAAGGGGATGGCGCGCATGGGCATCAGGGTGGCGAAGTTGACCGCCCCGGCCAGGAAGCGCTGGGAAAGGCTGTGCTCGTCGATCTGTCCCAGCCAGTGTTCGCGGACGATGGTCAGCGGCAGCTCGCGCTCCAGGCCGGCCTCGCGGGAGCTCTCGCCGAAATCCTGCAGGGCCTGCTCGAGGCGCGACAACATCAGGCTGTCGTGGGCCTCTTCGGCCAGGAAGCAGGCCTCTAGCAGCTCGCGCAGGCGGATCACCCAGCCCTCGGCGTCGGTGGGCTCGCGCAGCCGCCGCCACTGGGTCTCGAGGGTCTCCAGCAACTGCGCCAGGGGGCCGGCCAGGCCCGCCTCCAGGCCGCCGATGTCATCGAAGGGCTCGATGCCCTGCCAGGCGCCGCCGGCGCTGCCGACCGTATAACCCAGCAGCAGGCGACGCAGGCCGAAGGCCCAGGTGTTCTGCTCCAGGCCTTCGGGCAGGTCAAGGCTGCCGCGCTGGCGAGCGTGCAGGCCCCAGCGGATACCCGCGCCCTCGATCCAGCGCGCCAGCGTCGGCAGGTTCTCTTCACTGAGGCCGAAGCGGGCACGCAGCGCGGGTACCTCCATCAGGTCGAGCAGGTCGCTCACCGAGACGCGCAGCTCCGGCAGGCGCAGCAGCTTCTCCAGGGCGATCAGCAGCGGCAGGCGGTGGCGGCTGGCCTGGTCGGAGAGGGTGTAGGGGATGTATCGCGGGTCGTCATGGGGGACCTGGTCCTTCGCATACTGGCCGAAGACCGCCTGGATATGCGGCGCGTAGTGGTCGATATCGGGAACCATGACGATGATGTCCCGCGGGCGCAGCTCCGGGTCGGCGCTGAAGGCGGCGAGCAACTGGTCGTGGAGGATCTCTACCTCGCGCTGGGGGCCGTGGGCGACATGGAAGACGATGGAGTCGTCGTGAGTCGGGTCCACCGCCGGCCAGGTGTCGCGGGTCTCGGCCACCGGGCGCAGCGCGCGGATGTCGTCCTGCAGCTGCTGCAGCAGAAGCCCTGGGCCAGCCTCGGGCAGGCAGGACTCGAAGAGGTCGATGCGCAGCGCCTCGCGCTCGAACAGCCCCTGGTAGGCGCTGGCGTCGTCGTGCTCGTCGAGCAGTCGCAGGTAGTCGCGGCCCTGCTTGCCCCAGGCGGCGAGCAGCGGCTGGGCATGGAGGTGCAGGCTGGCCTCGCCGTCGGCCTCGCCGAGCACATCCAGGCGCTCGGGCATGCCTTCCTTGCGCCGCTGGCGGCGTCTTTCGGCACGCAGCAGCTCGCGATGCTCGATGATATCGGCCCAGTAGTGCTCGCAGGGATTGTGCACGCAGAGCACCACCTGGCTGACCCGGGCGATGGCGGCCAGGGCCTCCAGGGCCTGGCGGGGCAGCGAGGAGATGCCGAACACCAGGATTCGACGCGGCAGGCCGGACGGAGGAGCCGTCTGGTCGAGAGACTCGGCGGCATCGAGGAAGCGCCGATGCACCCGGGCACGGCTGGAGTCGATGCCGGCCTGGCCCTGGGTCGTGGCGACGTCATCGCATAGCGCCCGCCAGACCGCGGGCTGCCAGCGTTGGGTGGCATCCAGCTCGTGCGATTGGCCGCGGGCATCGATCAGCACGTCTTCCCCCGCCGCCCAGGCCTCGAGCCAGTCGGCGCGATAGACCTGGTACTGGTCGAAGAGGTCGGCGAGGCGCTCGGCGAGCTGGTGGTGCTTGCGCAGGTCGTCGTCATCGGCCAGGAAGCGTGCCAGGGGGGCGAAGTCATCCCGGGAAAGCAGCTCGGGCAGCAGGCGCAGCAGCCGCCACACCAGCCGCGACTTGTCGAAGGGCGAAGTGGCGGGCACCGCCTGGTCGTCGCCGCTGGCATGCCCTTCATGATGAGTGAGCACCGCCCGGTAGGCTTGCCACAGGAAGCGTGCCGGCAGGGTCACATCCAGCGCCGCGGCGATGCCGGCCCCGCCGTTGGCCGGATCCTCGGCCAGGGCCAGCTTGAGCCACTGGCCGATGCCGTTGCTCTGCACCAGGATCATTTCGTTCTCCAGCGGCCCCAGCGGATGCTGGCGCATCCACTCCACCGTCAGGCCGCGCAGTGCCTCCAGGCGGTTGCCGTGGATCACCATGAAGCCGGGTTGGAGGGCGGGCGACGCAGCGAGGGGCATGGCGGGTTTTCCAATTACGATGAACCCCGCCATGGTGCCATAAATGCAGAAATGCGGTTTTGCCGTTTTGCGGTTATACAGAGCCAGGCGGAAGCGGAATTGCATTGCCAGGGCGCAAGCGGAGGGCTTCGCTATTGCCTAATACCCTTCAAGCGAATCCGTATGCCAATTGATGACGCTCAGTTCCGAAATGCGGGAAAACTCTCTCCTTGCGTGTCACCAGGGTGGCTCGATGGCGGATCGCCGTGGCGGCGATCAGTATATCCATCGGTCCAATGGGCGTGCCCTGGCGTTCAAGGGTGGCGCACAAGCTCGCTGCCACATCGGCGCATCCATTGTCGAAGGGCAGTTTCCATATTGGTTGCAACAAGGTTTCCAGCGCCTGCAAGCGAGGGCGAGAGGCTTCGTCGGGCAATCGTTTCAACCCGTGCTTGAGTTCGTACACGACGATGGCCGGTACCGCCAAGTCGGAGGGTTTGAGTGCCAGTATGCGTGTCACTACCTGAGGGTCGGCCCGGAAATAGTAGCTAATGGTGTTGCTGTCGAGCGCCGGCATCAGAACCCTATTCTGCGCACGTCGTACGCCGTGTCGAGGGCGGGGGCGTCTTCACGCAGTGGAAATTCGGGGAAGGTGCCGGCCAGCGCCCGGCAGGACTCCGGCCATTGGTCATGAGCGTGACGGCGAATCAATTCAGCCACCCAGCGACTCTTCGACTGACCGGTGGCCTTGGCCTGTGTAGCGACCAAGGCTTCGGACTCTTCATCAAGGTAAAGCGTGATCTGAGTCATGGCTGACTTCCGCTGAAGGATAGGCAATCCCTTAATCCAATATCCAAAACAATTATATATGTCCACTTATACTGCTGGGCAATCTATCAGGGGGCACCCTCAGGGCTATCGCAGTTGAGCGAACTGACGAATGAGGCTCAGTAAGTAGTCGTCATTCCAGCCTGCTTGCTTTCGCTTTCCTTTCATAGACCCTTTGGAAGGCTCTAACTTGGCCACATTGAACGCCAGTCGGCGCAGCAGGGCCAGGTTCTCAGGGCCATGATCTCGGCGATGGCGGCTCTGGTCTTCCTGCATCGTGACGTCCAGCACCCAATGGAGGCGATTCTCTATTCCCCAGTGCTCGCGTGTCACGTCGACCAGCTGCTCCGGCGACAGCGCGTCACTCAGGAGATAGTAAGCGACTTCTTCGGTGGTCTTGTCAGCCAGCTCACGACGGCGAGTA
>NZ_FOBC01000006.1 GCF_900109725.1 Halomonas daqiaonensis | reverse complement strand
GTGTATCACCGGCTACCGGATCGCATCCGCGCCCACGCGCTGATTTGCTTCCTCGCCCTGGTGCTTTACCGCGTGCTGCGAATGCGCTTGAAGGCCAGTGATAACCCACTGTCACCGACGCGGGCGCTGGAAATTGCCCGCAAGATCCAGTTCCACCAGGTCCTGCTTCACCGTCGCGAGACGGCGAGCGGCCTAACCAAATTGAAGCCTGAACAACGCGACCTTTTCGAGGCGATTGGGCTACCGGCACCTGCCGCATCCCGCTTGTAGTGCCAATTTTCGAAATGCGTATCCAGGCTAATCAATAGTTTACGCTTCTATCTGTCGAACTCGGGGGCCCCGCTTGCCTGCCGAATTCGGAAAGTAGGACGGCGACAGTGCGTCGATCAGTCGTTGCCATGGCACCAGGGCATTCATCTGGGCCAGGAACCGCTCTCGGCGGGTAACCTTCTTCTTGTTCTGGTGCTCAGCCTGGGCGAACGAGATCTGCTTCATCGGGTGGCTCTGTCAGAGGGTGGCAGGAGGGTCAGATTATACCCCGCCGGTACCCATCAGGCAGCTGCGGCGAGATTTGTGCAGCGTTTCCCTAAAGCCCCGTCTCACGCATTCAAGACGGCATGCCGGCCAGCGCGCTACATAACCCGGTCACTAGATATGTAAGTTTTCCTTGCCTCGTACCACCAAACTCTAGACCTGACGGCAGGTCTCGACGACCCACAAGACGGTATTTCGAGGTGAAAACATGAATATGAAGCTGATGAGCGCCGGCTTGTTCGCTGGCTTGATGATGGCAGGTTCCGCCTTGGCCATGGACTCCGCTGTCGTAAAAGAGCATATGGAAAAGATCAACGAGGACTACATCAAGACGTCCGAAGAGGAAGGGAAGGTCCAGGCGCTTGAGGAGAGAATCAAAGAACTCGAGGAAATGATCCAATCATTTTCGAGGACCATGAATCCTAAACAATATCAGTAGCTTGGTTGATTTCAGCGAGACTACCTAACAACTAAATGTGCGGTAGCGCACAGACGACTTGTTGATTTGCTTCCATAGTGGATAAAGTTTCCACGCACAGGGAACTGCACTCTAGACCCGAGAGGGTCCAATAGCTTGCCGTTAACCGAGGAGAAACAATGATGAAAAAATTGCTTACTGCCGGCCTGCTCGCCAGCCTGATGATGACCGGTTCAGCCTTGGCTATGGAATCCCAAGCCATCGAGGAACACAGGAACAAGATTCAGGAAAACTACATCAAAACGGCTGAAAAGGAAGGTAAAGTCGAGGCGCTTGAGGAGAGAGTCGAGGCAATAGAGGAAATGATCCTGATGATTGTTAAGGAACAGGAATCTTAATAGCCACCAGGTCATTGATACCTTAAAGCTAGCCCCCGGCGTATTCGCGCCGGGGGCTCGTCGTATCGTGGCCTCACTCACCACCCACACCGACCAGCGCAGGCTTAGCGTTGATTAAGCTGCTGCACCTTGAGTTCGTAGTTATTGACGCCAGTCATGGATGACCCGAACTTCTGGCCCTGCACGCGAATGCGATAGCGGCCCGGCGCCAGTTCGGTTGTCATGTCGACGTCACCATCGAACCCCTGGCCAGCGCCTTCGGCGACTACTCGACCGTTTTCGTCGAGCACGTCGAGTTCGACCCGGTAGGTATCCTCGTACCCGGTGGGATAAGTCGAGGTGGTGATGGCGATGGTGCCGCGCTCAGCGACCTCGAAGGTCAGCACTTCCCCGCTCGCCCGGATCTTGACATCGGTGACGATGGTCTCGAAACGGCGGGGCGACGCATCCTCTGACTGGATCCGGGGCTCTTGTGCCGCCTGGACCGTGGATCCCGCTGCCTCGGACGCCACTTCTGCGGCAGCTGCAGCGCCTGTCGCCGCCTCTCCGCTCGGCGCGCCAATGGTGGCCACCTCGTTTTCGCTGCGCACGAAGACACTGCGACTGCCCTCACGCCCGCTACCGATGAAGGCCAGCCCTTGGCCGTCGCTTACGCCGTCTTCAAGGCGGCGGCCCTGGTCATCCAGGCCCGAGACGGTGATATAGAAGCTGCTGCCCGCCTTACTGCGGGTGCCGAACTTGCGGCCTTCCACGCGCAGCGTGTAGTCACCCGGCTGAAGGCGTTGACGCATGGCCAGCCCACCGTTCTGCCCCAGCGCTTCGCCGCGGGCGATCTCTCTTCCCTGGTCGTCCAGCAGGACAGCGGCCACACGGTAATCCTCGGAAAACCCGCCCGGCACGCGGCTCTCGAAGAGATACTGTCCAGCCTCGGTGACCGTGAAGTCATGCTCGTGGGGGCTGCCGTAGAGGAAGCTGCGGCTGCGGGCATCGTTATCGGACTGCAGGAAGCCGGTGAGATCGAGCTGCTTGCCCTCCTCGCGGAAACGTTCCTCCCTTTCGCTGGCCAGCAACGGCGTAATACCGAGGGAGAGACCCAGCACCAATAGGCTGACGGTGATAATCGGCTGTTTCATGGAACCTCGCATCAGACAATGAAAAAAGCCGACCCCTGAGGATCGGCTTTCGGTGTTCCACCCTTCAAGCAGGAGAGCCCTGCGAGAGGATTTAGAACAGGTAAGTCACACCGACGCCGACGCCGTCGCCATCGTCACCTTCGCGATCATACCAGGCCGCCTCGGTCCAGACATACATGGCATCGGAGATGTTGTAGTTGGCGCCGAGGATGACCTCGTTGTAGGTCTCGCTACGATCCTGCTCGTCCTGGAGAGTCTCATCCAGCTCGGACAGGAAGGTACCCGCACCCACGTCGACGTACTGGTAAGCGGCGTAGATATCGCCGTTACCGTAGCCGTAACGCGCACCCAAGCCATAGAAGTTGGTGCTGTCGCCATCGGTGATTTCGGAATCGAAGCGCTCGAGCTTCAGGGCCACGCGCAGGGTATCGACGGTGTACTGGGCGGTCACGCCATACTGGTCACCCACGCTATCGACATCACCATTGCCGTCGATGTACTGGACGTTGTCTAGGTTGTCGTAGACGGCAGCGATGGAGAAGGGACCAGCGGTATACTTGGCGCCACCGAAGAAGGAAGCGTTTCCGGAGTCCTCAAGGTTCTCAATCTCGGAATCACCCTTGTACTGAGTACCCACGGCGAACTGCATGCCGCTGAAGGAGGGCGAGGTATAGGTCACCTTGTCGGTTTCCTGATTGGCACCGCCACCGTGGGCACGGGTGGAGTCGGAGACGTCGAAGCCTTCGTTGCTGGTGACAGGATCCTGGATCCAGTCGTCAATCAACTGGTCGTAGGAACCCAGTCGCACATCACCGAAGTTGCCCTTAAGACCGACATAGGCCTGGTCACCGGAATCGGTGGCATCAGAAGCCGTCTTCATCTCGTCGGCCTTGATGTCGTCAAACTCGAGCTTCATGTAACCGGTCAGGCCGTCGTAGATGACGTGCTCGGCGGCGAAACCAAAGGTGGTGCCGTTATCGGCAATTTGGTCGGCGGAATCAGTACCTGTCAGTGTGCCGTCGTTATCAAAGACAGCAGAATCGGTGTTGAAGTAGGCAATCTGGATATTGCCGTAGATGTCGAGCTTGGTGCCGTCCTGGTTGTAAACGGTGGCGGCCTGGGCGCCGGAAGCGGCCATGGCACCGGCGATAGCAGTCGCTAACAGTGTCTTTTTCATTGCGATGGTTCCTTATTGACTAGTTTGCTGTTTCGATCGTGACTGCCCGTTCTTGATGAGCGGGTCAGCGGACTTGGCCGGTCTTGGTGCCGGTTCTCGTTCCTGCGCGCCCCCTCCCGGGAGGTGGCAGGACGCGAGCCAGACCTCGGCAAAGCCTTGTTATAGTCCAATGCTCGCAGGAGGAACTCTATACCGGGATATACGGGAACGCAACAAGAAAAAAACACTGTTTTCCTTCGCTGCGTCCTGCCCTCCCTGGCGCTTCCCCCTGCCCTTGCGATTCGGGCGCCATCCCGGCGAGTCCGGTGCCCGTTCGGCCGGCCATGACGATCCAACAAGCGAATCGGCCACCTGACGATGAGCGGCTACATCATGCCCCGCGAATATGACGAAGACAAGTCAGCAGATCAATGCTGGTTGTGCTTGGAGAGTAGCGCGGAAAGCTTCTCCTCCAGGGTGGCAGGCTCCCTGCCTGGCGGGACGCCAAGCCCGGCACTTTCGGCCGGGGCGGGTTCCGGGCGCGAAGAGGCGGTGGCCTTCCTGGCGGCGTCGTGCCGTGTCGCATCGGCCCTGGGTTTGCCGCCCTTGGCGGTATCGCCCTTCTTTCCGCTGTTCTGCCGCGCCGGACGGCCCTTCTGCCGGCGGTCGGCCTGCAGCCGATCGAGCTTCTTGCGGGCATGCTCGGCAGCTGCGGCATCTACAAGTCCGGCAGGCTCGCCAGTCAGGTCGAGCCGCTCGGCTCGCTCGCGCACCGACTTGAGGTAGCGTGGCAGATTGACATAGCAGGCCAATGCTCGGCGCACCAGCTTCTCAGGCCAGGGTTCAAGTTGGGCCAGCTCCTCATGGATACCGACCTTGAGCGGCCGGGTATGGCCCTTGAAGAAGGTCGAGGAGTAGCGCTGGTACCACTGGTCGAGCAGCGCCTGGGGCGATGGGGCGTCTTCGGGTGCGGTCTCTTCAACAGAGGCCTCTGCAGCGGGGGGCTCGCTCGGCACGTTGGCTTGCGGGACTGGCTCGGCGGCCTCCAGAGATGGTTCAGGCACTGAGAGGGCGTTCGGCGCCGCCGAGGCAGGTGGCTCGTGGGCAGCCTCAGCATCTTCCGGTTGCCTGGGGCGATGACCGATCAGCGCAGAGAGTCCCTGGGCGCGGCGAGCCTGGCGATGAAAGAGCGCTCCCCCGGCCTCGGCGGGTTCGCGCTCGAGAAGGCGACGGTTGTGCGCCTCGAGCTCACGGTTCTGCTCGTCGAGCTCACGGTTCTCCTCGGCGAGCTCCAGGCGGGTGGCCTCCAGCTCGGCGAGACGCGCCTCGAGTATCCCGCAACGCTCCGCCAGAGCCGCCCTGCCGGCCTGCTCCTCGCGCATCTCGGCGGCCAGCTCGGCATTGCTCGCCTCCAGTTCGACGCGACGGCTTTCCAGCTCGGCCAGCCGAGTGTGCAGGGCATCCTGCTGGACGCGGGATTCCCGCAATGCGGCCAGCAGTGCAGCGGCGCGGCGCTCCAGCTGTTCCAGCAGGCGGGTTGAGCGTTCCTCGATCACGTCCTGGTCCTCCAGTGCGCCTTCCCGGTGATTGCTAGACTCAGTCTGTGCCAGGCGTGGCGTGGTGACAAATGTCGCCGGCCGGCGACGCTTTCAGCGTCGAGCCTCTGAACATCGGTGGTACTGCACGAAATGGTAGGCCGGCTGGCCTTCGGCGGTTTCGCCGGGCACACGCTGTACCTCCTGCCATTCGGCCATGTCGAGCTCGGGGAAGCGGGCGTCGCCCTCCACCTCGATATCGACCTCAGTGAGGTAGAGCCGGCTGGAGTAGGGCAGCGCCTGAGTGTAGATCTGCGCGCCGCCCATCACCATGATCTCCTCGACGCCGTCGATGGTGGCCTGCTGGTCGGCCAAGCGCAGGGCAGACTCGAGATCATGACAGACGCGGATGCCGTCATGCTGGAAGCGGGGGTCTCGAGTCGCCACGATGTTGAGCCGCCCGGGCAGCGGCCGTCCGATCGACTCGAAGGTCTTGCGCCCCATCACCAGCGGCTTGGCCTGGGTCATGCGCTTGAAGAACTTTAGATCCTCCGGCAGGTACCAGGGCAACTGGTTGTCCACGCCGATCACCCGATTGCGGGACATGGCGGCGATCATGGCCACGGGGATGAGGGTTTCGTCGGTCATGTCATCGGCTTCGCTCATACCGCCACCTCGGCCTTGATATGGGGATGCGGATCATAGCCTTCGATGGCGATATGCTCGAAGCGGAAATCGAAGAGGTCGTCCACGTCCGGGTCGAGCGCCAGCCGCGGGGCGGCGCGCGGCGAACGCGAGAGCTGCTCTTCGGCCTGCTCGAGGTGGTTCAGGTAGAGGTGGGCATCACCCAGGGTATGCACGAAATCGCCGGGCTCGAGACCCGAGACCTGAGCAATCATCTGGGTGAGCAGCGCGTAGCTGGCGATATTGAAGGGCACACCCAGGAAGATGTCGGCGCTGCGCTGGTAGAGCTGGCAGGAGAGCCGCCCCTCGGCCACGTAGAACTGGAAGAGGCAGTGACACGGCGGCAGGGCCATCTCGTCCACCAGCGCCGGGTTCCAGGCAGAGACGATCAGCCGCCGCGAGCGCGGGTTGGTGCGGATCTGCTCGAGCACCTTGGCGATCTGGTCGACGTGACCGCCGCGCGGGTCTGGCCAGCTACGCCACTGATAGCCGTAGACCGGACCGAGATCGCCGTTCTCGTCGGCCCACTCGTCCCAGATGCGCACCCCGTTCTCCTTGAGGTAGGCGATGTTGGTGTCACCGGCCAGGAACCACAGCAGCTCGTGGATGATCGAGCGCAGGTGCAATTTCTTGGTGGTAACCAGCGGGAAACCGCGGGAGAGATCGAAGCGCATCTGGTGACCGAACAGCGAGCGCGTGCCGACACCGGTGCGATCGTCAAGCTCCACGCCGCGGTCAAGCACCTGGCGCATCAGGTCGAGATAGGGCTGTTCGAGGGCGGGCAAGGAATCGTCGGTCACGGCATCGCCTGGCTGAGGGCTGGGATAGAGGGGACGAGAATTCTACACACCCATCGACATCGAGCCAACGCGATGCAGCCCACTACAAAATAGACTAGTTACGCTCCTCACTCTTCACCACTCACACTTCCGCATCCACCGGCTGGCGACGCGACCAGGCGATCAGCGCGATACCGGCGGCGATCATCGGCAGGGTCAGCAGCATGCCCATGGTCACCCAGCCGAAGGCCAGGTAGCCGATATGGGCGTCGGGCAGGCGCACGAACTCCACCAGGAAGCGAAAGGTACCGTAGAGCACGAGGAAGAGCCCGGAGACCAGCCCGCGACGTCGGGGCCGGGCCGAGACCCACCACAGCACCACGAAGAGCACCGCACCTTCCAGCAGCGCCTCGTAGAGCGACGAGGGGTGGCGCGGCTCCGGGCCCATGTGGGGAAAGGGCATGCCCCAGGGCAGGCCAGTAATGCGGCCCGGAAGCTCGTGATTGATGAAGTTGCCGATGCGCCCGGCCCCCAGGCCGATGGGCACCAGGGGAGCGACGAAGTCGGTCAAGGTGATGAAGGCGAGCCCTTTCTTCCTGGCGAACCAGAGCGCGGCGAGCAGCACCCCGACCAGGCCGCCGTGAAAGCTCATGCCACCGTCCCAGACGCGGAAGATCCATAGCGGGTCGGCGAGCCATTGGGACATACCATAGAAGAGCGCATAACCCAGCCGGCCACCGACCACCACGCCGATGGCGGCATAGAAGATCAGATCTCCGATATCATCCCGGGTCAGGCCGATGCGCTCGGCACGCCGGCGCCCCAGGAACAAGGCGGCAACGAAGCCGACGACATACATCAGGCCGTACCAGTGAACCTGGAAGGGGCCGAGGGAGATGGCCACGGGGTCGATATCGGGATAGGAAAGCATAAGAGTCCTCTAAAGCGTCAATCGCGCGATGAATCGCGCTCCTGCAAGACCAGGGGCAGCCAGCGGCGCACCAGGTCGACCAGCTCTTGGGGGCGATAGGGCTTGGCCAGGTAATCATCCATGCCGGCCCCGTGAAAGCGGCGACGATCCTCGTCCCCGGCGTTGGCCGTCAGCGCCACCAGGATGCTGCGCTGGTGAGTGGCCTTGTCAGACTCTCGGTCACGCCAGTGACGGCTGGTCTCCACGCCATCCATGCCGGGCATGAAGATGTCCATCAGCACCAGGTCGAAGGGAGCGCTCTCCAGCTGTGAAAGGGCCTCCTCGCCGCTGGTGGCAGTCTCGACGTCGAGCCCCTGGCGCTCCAGCACCTGACGCGCCAGGGTCAGATTCACCGGGCCATCATCGACGATCAGCACCCGCCCTTTCACGGAAGGAACCGGACGCGGAGACGTCACGGACGTGCCGGCGGACTCGCCGAGATTCTCCAGCAGCACCACGGCATCGGCCAGGCGCTCGCGTAACGCCAGTGCGGCGGCATGGTCGCGCTCGCCGCCGCACTGGCGCAGGGCATCGCTCTCGAGCACCTCGGACAGGGAGCTCATCAGCGGACCCAGCGACTGCTGCAAGTGGGAAAGGTAGTCGGACTTGAGGCTCGATTCCTCGCGGGCCCGCACCCGGCCGGCCTCCAACCGCTCGAGCTGGCCTCGGCTGGCCTGGAGATCGCTGGCCAGGTCTCGCTCTGCAGCTCGACTCTTCTCGAACTCGCGTTGCCACCCCTCGACCAAGGCCTCGCAGGCGGCCGACAGGGCCTCGAGACGCTGGGGTAACGGCAGCTCATCGCCGGGCTGGGGGCGGTGGTGGTGGGCCAACCAGGTCTCGATGCCGACCAGGGCATCATTGACATCGCGTTGGATGCCGCTCAGGCGCTGGCGCAGCAGCGTCAGGAAGACCGCCACATTCAGGCTGCTGCCCAGCAGCAGCGCCAGGAGCAACCAGAAGGTGGTGCTCCAGGAGGCATGGGAGGGCACCAACGACCATAGCGTGACCCCGACCACCAGGCAGAGCACCACCAGGGCGATTTGAGCAAGCAACACCGGCCAGAGAATCGGCCAGATCAGGCGCGACCAGAGGCGGTCCAGGCGAATTTCGTCCTGCATTGTCATCCCTGTGCAAGCACGATAGTGAACAGAGTGTACGTGGCCGGACCGAGACTGTCATGACGGTGCCTTCCCCCCGGTCGGCCAGCCCGCTAAGCTGGCCCCATGTGCCTGATCGCCTTCGACCATCGCCCCGGCAGCGCCTGCCCGCTGCGCCTGGTGGCCAATCGTGACGAATTCCATGCCCGCCCGGCTGCTCCCCTGGGCGCCTGGAACGATGCCCCCGAAATCGTCGGCGGCCGCGATCTCGAGGCCGGCGGCACCTGGTTGGCGGTTCACCGCCGTGGCCGCTTCGCCGCCGTTACCAATGTGCGCGAGCCTCGCCTGCAGGTACCGCCGGGAGCCCCCAGCCGTGGCGCCCTGGTACGCGAAGCCCTGGAATGCGACGACCTGCCGGCCTGGCTGGACCGACTGGCGGGTGAAGCCGCTCGCCACTACGCCGGTTTCAACCTGCTGGTCGGTGACGGGGAAACGCTCTGGCACCTTCACCGCGGGCTCGACGACATCCGCCTTAGGCACGTCCCGCCCGGACTTCACGGGCTTTCCAACGCCAGCCTGGACACTCCCTGGCCCAAGCTGATCGCCGCCCGCCAGGGGCTTGCCGCCAGCCTGCAGCATGGCCGTTGGCCCGAGGAGGCCCTGGCCGTGCTGGGTGACACCCGCCCCGCCGATGACGACCGGCTACCGGAAACCGGCGTGGGGCTGGAGCTGGAGCGCCAGCTGTCGCCCCCGTTCATCGCTGGAGAGGACTACGGCACGCGCGCCTCCACCTGGCTGACCTGGCAAGCTGACGGGCGAATCGAGATCGGCGAGCGGCGCTTCGGGCCGCAAGGCGTCAGGCTGGGAGAGAGCGTGGTGGAGCTGTGAGGGAGGTGAGCGCTTCGCTGGTGAGAGGTAACCCCTCAATCCTTACTCCTTACCACTCACCATTCACCATTCACTCTTCACCCTTCAATCACTCGGCGGCAGCAGGTGACCGAGGTCCCAGCCGCGCAGGCGTTCCGCAAGATGGCGGCGCACCTCAGCAGGCGAGTCAAGCCTGAGGGTTTCCGTGACCAGCTCGCGGGCGCCGTCGAGGGATACCCGGCGGATCGCCGCCCTCACCCGCGGCAGGCTGGGGGCGTTCATCGACAGGGCATCGAAGCCCATGCCCATCAGCAGCAGCGCGCCGGCAGGGTCGCCGGCCATCTCGCCGCACACCGAGGTGGGCATGTCCAGGCGTCGGGTATCTTCGGCGAGCCGGGTCATGGCCGAGAGCACGGCGGGATGACAGGCATCGTAGAGGTCGGCGACCCGCGGGTTGTTGCGATCCACCGCCAACAGGTACTGCGTCAGGTCGTTACTGCCCACCGAGAAGAAATCGACCCGACAGGCCAGAGCATCGAGCTGGTAGAGGGTTGCCGGCACCTCTAGCATCACGCCCACGGGGGGCCGGTTTACCGGCACTCCCTCCTCGCCGAGTTCGAGGATGGCGCGGTCGAGCAGCCGCAGCGCATCGTCGACCTCCTCGACATTGGTGACCATCGGCAGCAGCACCTGGAGGTTGTCCAGCCCCTGGGAGGCGCGCAGCATGGCGCGCAGCTGCACCATCAGCACCTCGGGGTGGTCGAGGGTGACCCGGATGCCGCGCCAGCCCAGGAAGGGGTTGGCCTCTTCGATGGGGAAGTAGGGCAGGTCCTTGTCTCCGCCGATATCCAGAGTGCGCATCACCACCGGCAGCGGGTCGAAGCTCTCGAGCTGGTCACGATAGAGGCGGGTCTGTTCCTGCTCGCCGGGAAAGCGCTCGGTGATCATGAAGGGGACTTCGGTGCGATAGAGCCCTACCCCGCCGATCCGCGACTTGAGCGAGGCTACGGTGTCCACCGCCAGCCCGGTATTGACCATCAGCGGCATATCGTGGCCATCGGGTGTGCGGCTCGGCAGATCCTGCTCGTGCTCCAGCACCTCCATCAGCGCCCGCTCCTCGTCGATCAGGCTCTGGTAGTGGCTCTCGAGTTCCGGCGTGGGTCGCACGAAGAGGCGCCCACGGTGGCCATCCAGTACCACCCGGTTGCCGCCGAGGCGCGGCAGCGGCAGGTCGACCATGCCGAGCACGGTGGGAATGCCCATGGCCCGGGCGAGGATGGCCACGTGTGAGGTGCTGGAGCCGCGCACCGAGACCAGGCCGGCCAGCTTCTCGCGGGGCACTTCGCCGAGCATCGCCACGCTGATCTCGTCGCCCACCAGGATGGTGCTGTCGGGATAGACCGCCGGGGTCTGGGGGCTCGCCTCCTGCAGGTGGGCCAGCACGCGTCGACCCAGGTCTCGGACGTCGGCAGCGCGCTCGCGCAGGTAGTTGTCGTCGACCCGCTCGAGGTACTGAACGTGGCGACGCACCACATCGGCCAGAGCACCGGGGGCCCAC
This sequence comes from Halomonas daqiaonensis, assembly GCF_900109725.1. Taxonomy (GTDB): domain Bacteria; phylum Pseudomonadota; class Gammaproteobacteria; order Pseudomonadales; family Halomonadaceae; genus Halomonas; species Halomonas daqiaonensis. The sequence goes on along the minus strand of NZ_FOBC01000006.1, from coordinate 201,794 downwards.
TGGCCCTCACGGATGCGCTTCTCGACCTCCTGGGAGAGCGCCGCCTCGCCGAGCATCTGCTGGTAGACGTCGAACAGTGCCAGTTCCTGGGCGGAGATGCGGCTGGCCAGTCGCTCGCCGGCGGCGCGGATCTCGTTTTGCACCCGGCCTATGGCCTCTCTGAGGCGGGCGATCTCGTACTCGACATCGGTGGGAATCAGGTCCGGCACACTGTTGAGGTCCGCCGGTGCGGCGGTCACTACCGCCTCGCCGATGGCCATGCCGGGCGAGGCCGCCACACCGATGAAGCGAGCCTGCCCTCCCGGCATGCTCGGCCGGTTCAGCCCGCCCGTGGCCAAGGCGTGGGCCAGCACGCCCGCCAGCTGGGCCGCCATGGTGACCAGGAAGGCTTCGTCTTCTTCATCGAAGCGGCGCTTATCGGACTGCTGCACCACCAGCACCCCCAGCATGCGGCGCTGGTGGATGATGGGTACGCCGAGAAAGCTCGAGTAGCGCTCCTCTCCGGTGGCCTCGAAGTAGAGAAATTGAGGGTGGGACTGGGCGTTTTCCAGGTTCAGTGGCTCCTCGCGCTTGGCCACCAGGCCCACCAGGCCCTCACCCACCTCCAGGCTCACCCGCCCCACGGCCTGGGAGCGCAGGCCGATGGTTTCCATCAGCACCAGCCGATCGATCTCGGGGTCGAAGAGATAGAAGGAACATACGTCGGTTCGCATCGCCTTGCGGATGCGACGCACCATGGTAGCCAGGGCCGCTTCCAGATTACGGGCTCCGTTGACCTCTTGGATGATGCGTCGCAACACCTCGAGCATCGGCGTCTTCTTTTCCATCGTGGTTGTCTCTCGCCTCGCTGAGGAATGCCGCCGCCGTCAGGCGCTCGGCTCATCCATGGCGCTTATCCATGGCCAAGGGCCAGCCGTTGCGCTCGGGGGGAGAGCTCGCGCAGGGCGCGGCGGTAAACCTCCCGCTTGAAGGGCACGACCTGCCCGAGAGGGTACCAGTAGCTGACCCATCGCCAGCCGTCGAATTCCGGCTTGCCGGACATGTCCATGCAGATTCGGCTCTCCTGGCAGCAGATCCTCAGCAGGAACCACTTCTGCTTCTGGCCGATGCACACCGGCCTCGAATTGGTACGAACCATGCGTCGCGGCAGGCGATAGCGTAGCCAGCCCCGGGTGCAGGCAAGGATCTCGACGTCATCGGCGGTCAGGCCGATTTCCTCGTGCAGCTCACGAAATAGTGCCTGTTGCGGAGTCTCGTTAGCTTGGATGCCTCCCTGGGGAAACTGCCACGCATTCTGTCCTACCCGACGCGCCCAAAGCAGCTGCCCCTGCTCGTTGGCGATGATGATGCCAACGTTGGGGCGAAAGCCGTCAGCGTCGATCACGGACTTCACCTTATGATTCCAGTATTGCCGTCATTCTTCCACAAGGCCGCAAAGGGCATCAATACGACCAAGCAGCTAGCCATGGATGCGTCGTTACCGGTGCCGGCCTGACGCTCGAAGCCCGACGGCGCTTCTGCCATAATCGCCGACCATTTCACGACCATGAAACGCGCTCGATCACCAACACACGAGGGGAATGCAGTGAGCCTGGCCATCTTCGACCTGGACAACACCCTGCTGTCGACCGACAGCGACCATGCCTGGGGAGAGTTCCTGCTGGAACAGGGCGCCGTGGACCCGGTGGCCTACCGCGAGGCCAACGATCGCTTCCTGGCCGACTATGAGGCCGGCATCCTGGATATACAGGCCTTCCTGGAAGTGGCGCTGCGACCGCTCACGGAGCACAGCCCGGAGCAGCTCGCTGCCTGGCACCAGCAGTTCATGGCCAGCAAGATCGAGCCGCATATCCTGTCCAAGGGCGAGGAACTGGTGGCCCGCCATCGCACCCGCGGCGACACCCTGCTGATCGTCACCGCCACCAATCGCTTCATCACCGGCCCCATCGCCGAGCGCCTGGGCATCGACGAGCTGATCGCGGTGGAGCCCGAGGTGGTCGATGGCCGTTACACCGGTCGCGCCAGTGGCGTCCCCAGCTTCCGTGAGGGCAAGGTCGAGCGTCTGGAAGCATGGCTGGCCGACAAGGACCTGACCCTGGACGGCAGCTGGTTCTACAGCGACTCCCACAACGACCTGGCGCTTCTGGAGCAGGTCGACCATCCGGTAGCGGTGGACCCCGACCCCAGCCTGCGCGAGGTCGCCGAAGCCCGCGGGTGGAAGATCATCAGCTTGAGGGACTGAGCGGCCAAGCGGCCAAGCGGCCAAGCGGCCAAGCGGCCAAGCGGCCAAGCGGCCAAGCGGCCAAGCGGCCATCAGTGTGTGGCTCCCCAACGAAAGCAAACCCCGAGGTCATGGCCTCAGGGTTTGCTTTTAGCTCGGCGCTTTTAGCTCGGCGCTTTTAGCTCGGCGCTTTTAGCTCGGCGCTTTTAGCTCGGCGCTTTTAGCTCGGCGCTTTTAGCTCGGCGCTTGGCGCTAGCGATCAGCCCAGCAGATGCTCGACGGCGGCGCGCTCTTCGCGCAGCTCGTCTTCGGTGGCCTTCATGCGGCCGCGGCTGAACTCGTCGACCTCGAGACCCTGGACGATCTCGTACTTGCCACCCTTACAGGTGACCGGGTAGGAGTACATGATGCCGGGCTCCACGCCATAGCTGCCGTCGGCGGGAATGCCCATGCTCACCACTTCATCGGTTCCCAGCGCCCAGTCGCGCATGTGGTCGATGGCGGCGGAGGCCGCGGAGGCCGCGGAGGAGGCGCCACGCGCCTTGATGATGGCGGCACCGCGCTGCTGCACGGTGGGGATGAAGTCGCTCTCGTACCAGTCGCGCTCGACCAGGTCGAAGGCCGGCTTGCCCGCCACCTTGCAGTGGGCCAGGTCGGGGTACTGGGTCGCACTGTGGTTGCCCCAGACGATCATCTGCTCGACGTCGTTGACGTGCTTGCCGGCCTTTTGGGCCAGCTGGGTCTTGGCGCGGTTGTGGTCCAGACGCATCATTGCAGTGAACTGGCCGGCGTCCAGGTCCGGCGCGTTGCAGGAGGCGATCAGGGCGTTGGTGTTGGCCGGGTTGCCCACCACCAGCACGCGCACATCACGGCTGGCGTTGTCGTTGATGGCCTTGCCCTGCACGGAGAAGATCGCCGCATTGGCTTCCAGCAGGTCCTTGCGCTCCATGCCAGGGCCGCGCGGACGAGCGCCGACCAGCAGGGCGAAGTCGGCGTCCTTGAAGGCGACATTGGCATCGTCGGTGGCGACGATGTCCTGAAGCAGCGGGAAGGCGCAGTCGTTGAGCTCCATCACCACGCCGTTGAGGGCGTCCATGGCCGGCGGAATCTCCAGCAGTTGCAGGATAACCGGCTGGTCCTTGCCCAGCATGTCGCCGGAGGCGATACGGAAGGCGAGCGAATAGCTGATCTGACCGGCAGCACCGGTGATGGCAATACGGACGGGGTCTTTCATGGTGGCTCCTTGGGTTTTCAACGCGCGGGTTGTCGCCGTGAGGATGAGCCGGGCAGGCACGCCGCCTGCCCCGGCCGCAATTCGAGTCGAAAAGATGGTATGCCTGCAGTGCACAAAACTCAATTCGACCTAGGGAGAGGAGGGGGCGAGTGCGGCAAACAACTGTATGAGAGAGCCTGACGAGGATAGTATGCTCACACTCTCATGCTCGCTGATGGACCACATTGCATGTCCCGCCGTCGTCTCCCCCCACTCTCCGTCCTGCTCGCCATCGGGCTAACCTGCCTGCTGCTGGTCTGGCTGGCTTTGGGTGATATCGAGGGATTCCGCGACACCCCGCCCGAGGGAGATGAAGCCGAGGAACAGGCGCTGACCCGCGTCGAGGTCGTGGAGCGTCAGGCACAGGCCTACTCGCCCCAACTGGTGCTGCAGGGCCAGTTGGAGGCCCACCGCGAGGTGGATCTGCGCGCTCGACAGTCGGGCCGGGTTGAAGCGTTGCCGGTCGCTCTGGGCGGGCGGGTCAGCCGCGGCGAGACGCTGCTGGCCCTGGCCCGCGAGGAGCTTCCCGCGCGACTCGAGCAGGCCGAGGCCGAATTGGCCCTGGCGCGAGCCGAGCTCGCCGGCGCCGAGCAGCTGCGCCGGCGCGAGCTGATCTCCAACCCCGACTACCTGCGCCGGCAGAGCGGTGTCAGCCAGGCTCTGGCCGAGGTCGCCAGCCTGCGTCGCCAGCTCGACGACACCCGCCCCGAGGCCCCTTTCGAGGGGGTGCTGGATCGCCTCGAGGTCGAGCTCGGGGACCTGGTCCAGGTCGGCGAGACCTGGGGCCGGCTGATCGACGACTCGCGGCTCACCGCGCTGGCCGCGGCGCCCCAACGGGACGCCCTGTCGCTGTCCCCCGGACTACCCGCCGAGATCCAGCTGCTCGACGGTACACGTCTCTCAGGCGAGCTGAGCCACGTGGCCAGCCGTGCCAACGACAGCACCCGCAGCTTCCCCGTCGAAGCCACGTTGGCCAATCCCGAGGGACGCCGCCTGGCCGGTGCCAGTGCCACGCTGGTCATTCGCCTGCCAGAGCGCCGGGTGCATCGGCTCTCCCCTGCCCTGCTCGAGCTCGATGGCGAGGGGCAGCTGGCGGTAAAGCACCTCGACGCCGACGACAGGGTGCTGCTTACCCCGATCGAGCTGGTCAGTGCCGATACCGAAACCGCCCGAGTGGCAGGGCTGCCCGAACGGGTCCGGCTGATCACCCTGGGTGGTGGCTTCGTGGAGGCTGGCGAGCGGGTAGCGGCCGTCCCCGTGGAGAAGGCCACTCCACAGGCAGACACCGACGTTCCCGGGGAAGCGCGCTGACATGCGCACCCTGATCGAGGCGGCGCTGGATCGCTCGCGCACCACCGTGCTGCTGCTGGTCGCGCTGCTGCTGGCGGGGCTGGGCGCCTGGCAGGCGATCCCCAAGGAGGCCAACCCCGACGTCACCATCCCCATCATCTATGTGGCGATGTCGTTGGAGGGCGTAAGCCCCGAGGATGGCGAACGACTGCTGGTGCGTCCCATGGAGCAGGAACTGCGCAGCATCGAGGGGCTGCGCAAGATGACCGCCCAGGCAAGCGAGGGCCGTGCCGCCGTCACCCTTGAGTTCGATCCCGGCTTCGACCCCGACCAGGCACTGACCGATGTGCGCGAGAAGGTCGACATCGCCCGCGCCGAACTGCCTGCCGAGGCCGACGAGCCGCGCGTCATGGAGGTCAACGTGGCGCTCTTCCCGGTGCTATCGATCGGCCTTTCGGGGCCGCTGGAGGAGCGCCGGCGACTGGCCGTAGCACGCCGCCTGCAGCAGGAAATCGAGGGCATTCCGGCGGTGCTCGAGGTAGACATCGGTGGTGACCGCGAGAACCTGCTGGAGGTCGTCGTCGACCCCCTGGTGCTCGACAGCTACGGGGTCGACTTCGACACCTTGTTCAACCTGTTCAACCGCAACAACCGCCTGGTGGCGGCGGGCAGCCTGGACACCGGGGCCGGACGCCAGGCGCTCAAGGTGCCGGGGATCATCGAGCGCCTCGAGGACGTCATGTCGATGCCGGTGAAGGTCGACGGCGACCGGGTGGTGACCTTCGGCGACGTGGCCTGGATACGTCCCACCTTCAAGGACCCGCAAGGCTTCGCCCGCATCGACGGCCAGCCGGCCCTGGTGCTGGAGATCTCCAAGCGGGCCGGAGCCAACATCATCGCCACCGTGGCCCAGGTGCAGGGGCTGCTCGACGAGGCCGCCGAGTTGATGCCCGAGGAGCTGGAGGTCACCACCATCCTCGACCAGTCCGAGACCGTGCGCGACATCCTCTCGGAACTGCTCAACAATGTGGTCACCGCGGTGGTGCTGGTGCTGGTGCTGATCCTGGCCGCCATGGGTCTGCGCTCGGCGCTGATGGTGGGCCTGACCATTCCCGGCGCCTTCCTCACCGGCATCCTGCTGATCTGGGCCCTCGGTTACACCCTCAACATCGTGGTGATGTTCGCGCTGATCCTGGTCGCCGGCATGCTGGTGGACGGCGCCATCGTGGTCAGCGAACTGGCCGACCGCCACCAGCGCCAGGGCCGGCCGCCCCGGGAGGCCTGGATCCAGGCCGCCACACGCATGAGCTGGCCGGTGATCGCCTCCACCGCCACCACCCTGGCGGTCTTCGTGCCGCTGCTGTTCTGGCCCGGCGTGGTCGGGCAGTTCATGAAATACCTGCCCATCACGGTGATCCTCTGCCTGCTGGCGTCGCTGGCCATGGCGCTGGTGTTCCTGCCCACCCTGGGCGGCGTGTTCAGCGTGCGGCGTACCGCCGTCAGCGGCGACACCGAGCTGATCACCGCCGGCGGCCGGCTCTACCGGGCCTTGCTGGCCCGCCTGCTCGCCTGGCCGGGCCTCACACTGTTGGTCGCCCTGCTGCTGATGGCGCTGATCTACACCGGCTACGCCCGCTTCAACCACGGCGTCGAATTCTTCCCCAGCGTCGAACCCGACACCGCCCAGGTGCTGGTACGCGCACGGGGCGACTTCTCTGCCGTGGAGACCGATGCCGTGGTACGACGGGTCGAGGCGCGGCTCACCGGCATGAGCGAGGTCCAGGCGCTCTATGCGCGCTCCTTTGCCGTACCGGACCAGCAACTCGGCAGCGACGTGGTGGGGGTGCTGCAGTTCCAACTGATCGACTGGCAGCAGCGCCGCCCGGCCAGCGCGATCCTGGCCGAGATGGCCGAGCGCACCCGCGATCTGCCTGGCATCCAGCTGGAATTCCGCGAACAGGAATCGGGACCGGCCGGCGGCAAGCCCATCGTGCTGGAGATCAGCGCCGAGGACCCGGCCCTGGCCGATCAGGTCGTCACCTCGCTGCGCCGGACCATGGGCGAGCTGGGCGGCTTTCGCGACATCGAGGACAACCGCAGCCTGCCGGGCGTGGAGTGGCGGGTGAAGGTGGACCGCGAGGCCGCCGCCCGTTTCGGCACCGACGTGGCGACCGTGGGCAGTGCCGTACAACTGATCACCACCGGGCTGCAGGTAGCGAGCTACCGCCCCTCCGGGGTCAACGACGAGGTAGATATCCGAGTACGCCTGCCGCGGGGTGCCCGCTCGCTGGACCAGCTGGGCCGCCTGACGCTGAACACGAGTCGCGGACAGGTACCTATCTCGCACTTCGTCTCGCTGGAACCCGCTCCCAAGGTGGGCACCCTGCACCGCATCGACGGGCGCCGGGCCATCACCCTGGAGGCCGACGTCACCGCCGAGCACCGCCCCGACGAGCGCCTGGCGGCACTGAGGGCGGCCATGGAGGAGCCTCCCGAGGGGGTGAGAGTCAACGTGGCCGGCGAGCAAGAGGACCAGCAGGAGGCGATGCAGTTCCTGGCCACGGCCTTCCTGGTGGCGATCTGCCTGATGGCGCTGATCCTCGTCACCCAGTTCAACAGCCTCTACCAGGCGGCACTCGTGCTTTCGGCCATTGTCTTCTCCACCGCCGGCGTGCTGCTCGGCCTGCTCGCGAATGCCCAGCCCTTCGGCATCGTCATGGTAGGCATGGGCATCATCGCCCTGGCGGGCATCGTGGTGAACAACAACATCGTGTTGATCGATACCTACAACCAGTTGCGTGGCGAGGGACATTCTCCCAGGGAAGCGGCACTCGAGGCCGGCGGCCTGCGCCTGCGGCCGGTATTGCTCACCGCCGTGACCACAGTGCTGGGGCTCATGCCCATGGTGCTGGGCGTCAACGTCGACCTGCTCACCCCGAGCCTGGGGCTGGGCGCGCCCTCGACCCAGTGGTGGACCCAGCTCTCCAGCGCCATCGCCGGTGGCCTGACCTTCGCCACCGGCCTGACCCTGCTGCTCACGCCCTGCATGCTGGTGCTGGGGCCTAAGGGGCGGTGAGGAGTGAGCAGAACCAAGGCGTAGGAGCCGGCTTTATCCGGCGATTGATGGTACCGCGGCAGATCGTGCGATAAATCGCGCTCCTACAGCTCCGAGCGCAGCTCGGCACCAGCGGAATCCGGCGTATGGGCCGCATGCAGGCGGGCGATCAGTTGGTCCTCGAGGCTGAAGCGTTCGCTGAGCCCTCGGCTCAGGCGATCGAGCCAGGCGGGAAGTCGACGCAGGTGATGTTCAGCGCGAGCGGGGCTGTCGTAGTCGCGGTCGAAGGAGAGCACCAGTTCGGTGGACATCTCCAGGCGCTCCAGCAGGCGGTCGGCGAGTTCCAGGGCCTGGTGATCAGCGAAGGCTTTCGCTTCTTCCCGCAACTGCGGGTAGATCTCGAAATGGCCAGCGCTGATATAATCCATCAGCAGTTCGCTGAAGGTGTTGACGCTCTTCGAGCTCACCGTCTCGAGCTCGGCATCGCAGGCCTGCTTCAGCGCGGCGAAGTGGATCAGCAGCTCACGGCGCTCGTGAAGCCAGCGATCGATCAGCTCGTGAACGCCGCCCCAGCGCTCCAGGGCATTCTTGCAGTCTTCCAGCATGGGTGCCTCCCTAGCCCGATGCGTCCAGCCACTCGGGTAACTCGAACCGCGAAATGCCAGACTCGCGCCTGCCGGGCCCGCTGTCAATCCTGCTGCCGTGGCATTGCCGAAGTGGCGCTTGAGTCGCCGCGGCCTGGCCGCGAGGATAGTCAAAGCGTGCACCGCGAGGGGAGCGTGGAGAGCTCGACGGGGCATTCATAGTACGTTACATCGGTATTTTGACTGCGCGGTCGCCATCACGGTGCAGCCGCCATGACACCAACCGGACTCTGGAGAGGATTTCCATGAACAAGCTGACCCGCGCCGGCCTCGGCCTGCTGATGACGACCGCCGTAGCCACAGCCCAGGCCGAGGACGTCAAGATCGGCATGATCACCACCCTCTCGGGGGGCGGCTCCCATCTCGGTGTCGATGTCCGCGACGGCTTCATGCTCGCCATGGACCAGGCGGATCGCGACGACATCGAGGTCCTGATCCAGGATGACGCCCGCCGCCCCGACCTCGCCAAGTCACTGTCCAACGAATTCATGCAGCGCGACGAGGTCGATATCCTGACCGGCATCATCTGGTCCAACCTGGCTATGGCCGTGGTGCCCTCGGTGGTCCGCCAGGGAACCTTCTACCTCTCGCCCAATGCCGGCCCCTCGGCTCTCGCCGGCAAGATGTGCCACGAGAACTACTTCAACGTGGCCTATCAGAACGACAACCTGCACGGCGCAATGGGTGCCTACATGCGCGAGCAGGGCTTCGAGAATCCGCTGCTGATGGCGCCGAACTACCCTGCCGGCACCGATGCACTGGCCGGCTTCAAGCATCTCTTCGAGGGCGAGGTCGCCGATGAGATCTATACCCAGCTCGGCCAGACCGACTATGCCGCCGAGATCGCCAGGATCCGCGCCAGCGATGCCGACAGCCTGTTCTTCTTTCTTCCCGGCGGCATGGGTATCTCCTTCATGAAGCAGTGGGAGAATTCGGGGGTGGAGATGCCGGTATTCGGGGCGGCCTTCTCGTTTGACGAGACGATCATCAAGGCGGTGGGCAGCGCCGCGATCGGCGCCATGAACACCTCGCAGTGGGCCTATGACCTGGAAAATGCAGCCAACCAGGCCTTCGTCGAAGGCTTCCAGGACGCCTACGACCGCATGCCGACCCTCTATGCGGCCCAGGGCTACGATACCGCCCGCCTGATCCTCAGCGCCCTGGAGAAGGCCCATCCGAGCGACCAGGATGCCTTCCGCGAGGCGCTGCGCGAGGCGGACTTCGACTCGGTGCGCGGCGAGTTCCGCTTCGGCCCGAACCACCACCCGATCCAGGACATTTATGTCCGCGAGGTGGTCGAGGGCGAAGACGGCGAACCGACCAACCGCCTGGTCGGCATCGCCGTCGAGGATATCCAGGACGTCTATGCCGAGCAGTGCCGGATGTAATCGCCACGGTGCCGGGCCAGGCATCGGCCCGGCACCGCCTCTTCCTTCGTTCCGCCAAGGATGCCTGACGTGTCCGTTACCCTGCTGATCGAGCAACTGATCAACGGCCTGCAACTCGGTACCATGCTGTTCCTGATGGCCAGCGGCCTGACCCTGGTGTTCGGCGTCATGGGATTGATCAACCTGGCCCATGGCTCCTTCTACATGGTCGGGGCCTATGTCACCGCCCTGGCTACCGTCTCGACCGGCTCCTTCCTGCTGGGACTGGTCGCCGGCGTGCTGGCGGCCGCGGCAGCGGGCGCCATCGTCGAATTGCTGGTGATACGCCGTCTCTACCATCGCCAGCACCTCGATCAGGTCCTCGCGACCTTCGCGCTGATCCTGATCTTCTCCGAGGGCACCCGCTGGCTGTTCGGCTCCTCGCCGTTGTGGCTCAGCCCGCCCGAGGCGCTGTCCGGATCGGTGGCCCTGCCCGGCGGTTCGCGCTATCCCGTCTATCGACTGGTGATCATCGCCGTGGGGGTGGTCGTCGCCGCGGGCCTCTACCTGCTGATCGCACATACCCGGCTGGGCATGCGCATCCGCGCCGGCGAGAGCGACCGGGAGATGATCGGTGCCCTGGGGGTCAACATCCGGCGGCTCTACACACTGGTATTCGCCCTGGGTGCCGCCCTGGCGGGCCTGGCCGGATCACTGGTCGGCGCCCTCCAGTCGGTGCAGGTGGGCATGGGGGAGCCGGTGTTGATCCTGGCCTTCGTGGTGATCGTGATCGGCGGCATCGGCTCGATCAAGGGCGCCCTGCTCGGCGCCCTGCTGGTCGGCATGGTGGATACCCTGGGCCGGGTCTTCCTGCCTGCCCTGTTCGGCCAGTTCATGAGCCCTTCGGACGCCGCCGGTACCGGGACTGCCCTGGCCGCCATGCTGATCTACATCCTCATGGCGGTGATTCTCGCCTTCAAGCCAAAGGGGCTCTTTGCCGCCCATGACTAGGCTCCATCCTGCGACAACCCCCGAAGCGAGCCCGTCAGAATCGAGAAGCTGGCTGGAACGCCGACACCTGGTACACGGCGTGCTGCTGGCGGTGATGCTGCTGGCGCCCGTCGCCGCCCACCTGATGGGCGAGATCTACTACGTGAATCTCGCCTCCCGCGTCGCCCTGGTCGCAATGGCTGCCGTGGGTCTCAACCTGGCCATCGGCTACGGTGGCATGATCAGCTTCGGCCATGCCGCCTACTTCGGCCTGGGTGGCTACGTGACCGGCATCAGCGCCTTTCATGCATTCGACGGCAGCCTGGTGATGGGCCTGCCCGGCAGCGACAACATGCTGGCGATCTGGCTGGCTGCCGTGCTGCTCTGTGGCCTGCTCGCCCTGGCGATCGGCGCCATCTCGCTGCGCACTACCGGCGTCTACTTCATCATGATCACCCTAGCCTTCGCCCAGATGGCCTACTATTTCGCCAACTCCTGGCCGGACTACGGTGGCCAGGATGGCCTGCCGATCTACCTGCGAAACACCCTGCCAGGAATCGATACCAACGACGCCCTGAGCTTCTTCCTGATCTGCTTCACGGCACTGGTACTCTCCATGGCGCTCACCTCGCGACTGATGAGGTCACGCTTCGGGGCCGCCCTGACCATGGCACGTCTCAATGAGACCCGCCTCGCCACTGCCGGTATCTCCCCCTTCCCCATCCGCCTGGTAGCCTTCGTCATCTCGGCGATGATCACTGGCCTGGCCGGTGCCCTCTACGCCGATCTGAACGGGTTCGTTAGCCCCTCCATGCTGAGCTGGCACCTCTCCGGCGAGCTGATGGTGATCGTCATCCTGGGCGGTGTCGGCCGCCTCTACGGGCCACTCGCGGGGGCCATCCTCTTCGTGATGATGGAGACCCTGCTGGGGGGGCTGACCGAATACTGGCAGTTCTTCCTCGGCCTGGTGCTGCTGGGTGTGGTGCTGTTCGCCAAGCAGGGCGTGATCGGCTGGCTGGCCGGGAGGCAGCAGCATGAGTGAGAGCGTGCTGTCGATATCCGGCCTGCACAAGCGCTTCGGCGCCCTTCAGGCCACCGACGACGTGTCGCTGGAGCTGAAAGCCGGCGAGATCCACACCCTGATCGGGCCCAACGGCGCCGGCAAGTCGACCCTGATCGCGCAGATCGCCGGCAGCCTCAGGCCTGATAGCGGCCAGATCCACCTGGGAGCGCACGACATCACCGCCCTGGGAGTCGCCCGCCGGGCCCGCCTCGGCCTGGGCCGCAGCTTCCAGGTCTCGTGCCTGGCCGAGCCGCTCAGCGTGCTGCGTAACGTGATGATCGGCGCCCAGGCGCTGCAGGGGCACAGCTTCCGCTTCTGGCAGCCCGTCGATCGAGACCCTAGCCTGCTGGCCCCCGCCCGCGCGGCGCTGGAGCGCATGCACCTGGCTCACCGTGCCGACACGCCGGTCGCGGAGCTCTCCCACGGCGAGCGCCGCCAGGTGGAAGTGGCCTGTGCGCTGGTCCTGAAGCCCCGGGCCCTGCTGCTGGACGAGCCCATGGCGGGCCTCGGCCCCGAGGGAACGGCGCGGCTCACCGAACTGCTCGAGACGCTGAAACACGAGGTCCCCATCCTGCTGATCGAGCATGACATGGACGCGGTGTTCCGGCTTGCGGACCGCATCTCCGTGCTGGTGGCGGGAAGCATCATCGCCCATGGCGACAGCGCGACCATCCGTCGCGACCCGCGCGTTCGCGACGCCTACCTGGGAGACTGAGATGCTCGAGATCACCGACATCGAGACCTTCTACGGGCCCTCTCAGGCGCTGTTCGGCGTCAACCTGCGGGTCGAGGCCGGCCAGATGGTCGCCCTCATGGGACGCAACGGCATGGGCAAGACCACCACCATCCGCTCGCTGTTCGGCCTGACCCCGGCCCGTCGCGGCCGCATCCTGTTCGAGTCACGCGACCTGCGGCGACTGCCGGCCTACCGCATCGCCCAATGCGGCCTGGGACTGGTGCCGGAGGGGCGCCGCTGCTTTCCCAATCTCTCGGTGCGCGAGAACCTGGTCGTCACCGCGCGCCCCGGATCCTGGAACCGGGAGCGGGTCGAAGGGCTCTTCCCTCGTCTGGCCGAGCGGCGCCGCCAGATGGCGGCCACCCTCTCCGGCGGCGAACAGCAGATGCTCGCCATCGGTCGCGCCCTGATGACCAACCCGCGCCTCCTGGTGCTCGACGAGGCGACCGAGGGCCTGGCCCCGGTGATCCGCCAGGAGATCTGGTCGGCGCTGCGTCTGATCAAGGCGCAGGGCCAGTCGACGCTGATCATCGACAAGTCGCTCGGCGAACTGCTGCCTGTGGTGGACCGCTGCACCATCCTGGAGAAGGGTCGCACGGCGTGGACGGGGCCGCCCGAGGCGCTGGACACCGGTATCCGCGACCGCTATCTGGGGGTCTGACTGCCCTTTGGATGGTCGAAGTTGGGCATGACGAGGGCGCCGGGGACAAGCCGAAGAGGAGGTCCTACGCCAGGGAAGGCGTCGGTAGCTTACAGGGAGGTATTCACAGCGCCTCCTCGATGGTCCGGCACTCCGGGACTTGTCGACGGATCAGCCCCGAGTGATATCGCTATCTGCGAAAGCCCTGGGAATGGAAGGCGGTGATTCCTTTGACGAAGCGCCCGCCGGGACGATAGTGGTCGAGCAGCGAGAAGTGGTCATCGCCTTCCAGCACGGCCGACTCGACGCTGATGCCCTGCCCGCGCAAATGCTCGGCGAAGGCCTGCATCTGGCGGGCGAACTCGCTGGACTCCTCGCCGCCGGCCACCAACTTCACCCCGGCCGGGACGTGGCAGGGCAACAGCACGGGGCTGTAGTCGGCCACATCACGACCGGTGAGCTGGAGCTTGGGTTGCAACCATGACCAGGGAAAGGGGCCGAGGTCATACAAGCCACTGACGCACAAGGCTCCCCTGATCAGGTCGTTGGGCAGGCCATACTCCCTTTCCCAGTCGGTAGCCAACAGCATGCCGCACAGATGTCCGCCAGCGGAGTGCCCCGAGATGCTGAGTTGGCGAGGGTCGACATTCACTGATGCCGCATTGCGATGGACCCAGGCCAGGGCCGCCCGGGCCTGGCGTACCACCTCGCCGAAGCGTACGGCAGGACACAGAGCGTAGTTGACCACCGCCACCGTGATCCCCGACGCCACCAGTCCATTCGCCACGAAGCCGAACTCCTTGTGGCTGAGCGAGCGCCAGTAGCCGCCGTGGAAGAAGAGGTGACAGGGGGCAGGCTTGCCCTCCTCTCCCCCCTCCGTTCTCTCCTCCCCCCTGCCCTCGGCATGGAAGATATCCATGCACTCGGCAAGCGTTGGCCCGTAGGCCGCATCGAGCGTTACCCGATGGCGCCCGCGGGAGGTCGCGCTGCGCGCCCGCCAGCCCTCGAGCAGGGGAACCGAATCACGCCCCCGCATGGGATCGTAGGCGCGGTCGATTTCCTCCTGGGAGGCCAGGTCACGATAGCGCATGGTCCGAGCCTAGCCCTGCCAGCGATAACCGCGACGCGGGCGATTGGCTGCCAGCAGCAGGCCCAACGGCGCCAGCGCGAGCACCAGGAAGCCGACCAGGGTCCAACCAGGAAGCGAGATGCCGAACAGCAGGAAGTCGATCTCGGCGCACTCCCCCGAGCCGGAGAGCACCTGGGCCAGTACCTGCTGCAAGGGCAGGATATCCATCATGTAATCGAGCCCCGGCCCGCAGCTCGGCACCTTATCGGCCGGCAGCGACTGCAGCCACAGGTGGCGCCCCACCACGGCGATGCCGCCGCCCACGGCAGCCAGCGACAGCAGGCCATAGATCACCGCCCCCGCACGCCCCACCGGGTCGTGGATCGCCGCGACGAGGAATACGGCGGCGGCAGACAGTACGGCCACGCGCTGGAGGATGCACAGCGGACAGGGCTCCAGCCCGACGAGGTGCTCGAGCCCCAGGGCCACGGCCATCATCAGCGCACAGAACGACAGGCCTGCAAGGCTCCAGTCGCGGACCGAGAGGCGCCGCAGGTCATCGATCATGAGGTTTCTCCTGTCCGTAGCGGCGTGACGCTGCGTACCTCGCGGGCACGCTCGAAGTAGCGGGCCAGGAAGTCGTCGAAGTCTTCTGTGTCCCGCGCCTCCAAGTCGTCCTGCTGGGCCAGTGACGTCGCCACCAGCTCGTCGAACAGGGCTTCCCGGGCCGGATCCATGGGGGTATCACGAAAGCCATGGGCCTGTTTCCGAGCGAGGCCAAGCATGGCCTCGACAAAGGATTCACCGGTCGACTCGAGGTGCGCCAACAGGCGAGCCGAGGGCGTCAGGGCGGGATCTTCGAGGCGTGGCGAGAGGGCCGCCAGTGCCTCGCCATGGGGCTCTCCCTCCTCCAGGCGGTCGAGCAGTTCCGCCACCGCCACCATCTCGGCGACTATCTCGCCGCCCCAGTCGGCAATCGAGCGATGCCGGCCATCCTGCAACAGGCGCAGCTCGGGATCCCGGCCGCGCTCGACCACCAGGCGCCGGTTGTCGTCCAGCCGGTCGCACTCCTCGTCGGGGATCCAGGGGCTCTCACTGAGCAGGCACCACATCAAGAAGGTATCAATGAAGCGTATCTGGGGCTCGTCCACCCCCAGCGGCAGGAAGGGATTGAGGTCCAGACAGCGCACCTCGATGTACTCCACACCGCGGGCTTCCAACGCCTGGCTGGGGGTCTCGTCGTGGCGGGCCACCCGCTTGGGGCGGATGTCACTGTAGTATTCGTTCTCGATCTGCAAGATGTTGGCGTTGAGCTGGCGCCACTCGTCACCCTCCTTCACGCCGAGCTTCTGGTAGTCCTCCCAGGGGGTGGCGATGGCATGGCGCAGGGTATTGACGTAGTTGGAGAGCGAGTTGAAGCAGATCTTTAGCTGCTCCTGGACCTTGTTCTGGTAGCCCAGGTCCGACATGCGCAGGCTAGTGGCGTAGCGTGACACCAGGGTGTCCTCGCCATGCCGCTGCAGCTTCTCGGGCAACTCACCGCTGGGCAGGAAGCTGCGATCCAGCGCCGACGAGGCGCCGAACAGGTAGAGCAGCAGCCAGCTGTGGCGCCGGAAGTTGCGGATCAGTCCGAAATAGCGCGCCGAGCGGTAGTCGCGAAGCGAGGTGTCCACGTCACCCTCGAGCTCACGCAGCAGCTCCCAGAGGTCCTCGGGCAGCGAGACGTTGTAGTGCACGCCGGCGATGGACTGCATGATCCGCCCGTAGCGCAGGTCCAGCCCCTTGCGGTAGACCTTCTTCATGAGGCCCACATTGGAGCGGCCATAGTCGGCGATGGCCACGCTGTCGTTGCCATCCAGCCGCGATGGCATGCTGGCCGGCCAAATCAGCTCGTCGTCCAGCTGGCTATAGCTGAAGCGGTGCAGGTCAGCGAGGAAGGTCATGGCATCGCCCGGCCGACAGGTGACCGGGGTGATGTATTCCAGCAACGCCTCGGAGTAGTCGGTGGTGATGTGCGGATGGGTCAGCTTGGAGCCCAGGGCGGCGGGATGCGGGGTGGCGGCAATGCGCCCCTCGCCGTCGACCCGCAACCCCTCCTTCTCGATGCCGCGGCGCAGGCGTCCGACCCGCCCCTGGTCGGCCAGGGTCTTGAGTCGATCGACGCGGCTGGTGAACGATTCGGACAAGATGGTCACCCCACAGGTGTAAAGGCGGGCGCTCTGGCGCCCGGCAAACGTCAGATTATGGCGCCGCCTGGCGGCGCTTCAAGGTCAGCGATTTTTCTTCGCCTGCAGCAGGGCCGCCCCGAGGGAGCCCATCTGGCCGGCCTGCTCGAGTGCCTTGTTGCTGCCGTCGGCCTTGCCGGGCTTCTGGCCATGGGCATTGCCACGCTCCTGGCGCGGCTGGTTACCACTCCTTTGGCCGCTCTTTTTGCCACCCCGGTCGCTACGCTGCTCATCCGGCTGGTCACCGAGGCGCATGGTAAGACCGATGCGCGAGCGCGCGAGATCCACGCTCATCACCTTGACTCGCACGATGTCGCCG
The DNA here is from genome assembly GCF_900109725.1 of Halomonas daqiaonensis. GTDB lineage: Bacteria > Pseudomonadota > Gammaproteobacteria > Pseudomonadales > Halomonadaceae > Halomonas > Halomonas daqiaonensis. The sequence goes on along the minus strand of NZ_FOBC01000006.1, from coordinate 184,902 downwards.
GCCTTGACCACAGTGCGCGGATCCTCGATGAACTTCTCGGAGAGCGCCGATATATGCACCAGGCCATCCTGGTGGACGCCGATGTCGACGAAGGCGCCGAAGTGGGTAACGTTGGTCACGCTGCCCTCGAGGATCATGCCGGGCTCGAGGTCCTTGAGTGTCTCTACCCCCTCGCGAAACTCGGCTGCCTTGAATTCGGGGCGCGGGTCACGACCCGGCTTGTCGAGCTCGGCGAGGATATCGGTGACAGTGGGCACGCCGAAACGCTCGTCGGCGAATTCGGCGGGCTCGAGCGACCTGAGGGTGGCGCTGTCGCCAATCAATCCGGCCAGCGGACGCCCGCTGCGCTGGGCGATACGCTCTACCAGCGGATAGGCCTCGGGATGCACAGCGCTGGCGTCCAGCGGGTTGGCACCCTTCATGATGCGCAAGAAGCCGGCGCACTGCTCGAAGGTCTTGGGTCCCAGGCGACTGACGTCGAGCAGTGCCCGGCGGCTGGTGAAGGCGCCCTCCGCGTTGCGACGGGCGACGATATTGTCGGCCAGGGTCGCGTTGAGGCCGGCGACCCGCGACAGCAGCGCGCTGGACGCCGTGTTGAGATCCACCCCCACGGCGTTCACGCAGTCCTCGATCACCGCCTCCAGGCTCCGAGAGAGCTGCAGCTGCGAGACATCATGCTGGTACTGACCCACGCCGATGGACTTGGGCTCGATCTTGACCAGTTCGGCCAGCGGGTCCTGCAGCCGTCGGGCGATGGAGACCGCCCCCCGAATAGTAACGTCGAGATCCGGCAGTTCCTGGGAGGCGTACTCCGAGGCGGAATAGACCGAGGCACCCGCCTCGCTCACCATTACCTTGGCAAGTGGACGCTTGCCCGCCAGCCGTTTCACCAGATCGCCGGCCAGTCGGTCGGTCTCGCGGCTGGCGGTACCGTTGCCCACGGCGATCAGCGCCACGTCGTGCTTTTCGACGAGCTTCGCCAGCTCGGCAAGCGAGGCGTCCCAGTGGTTCTGGGGTGCATGGGGATAGATGGTCGCGTGCTCGAGGAACTGGCCGGTGGCATCCACCACTGCGACCTTGCAGCCGGTGCGCAGACCCGGGTCGATGGCCAGCGTCGATTTCTGGCCCGCCGGCGCGGCCAGCAGCAGGTCCTTGAGGTTGGCGGCGAACACCTCGATGGCCTCCAGCTCGGCCCGCTCGCGCAACCGCCCCATCAGCTCGGTTTCCAGGTGCGTATAGAGCTTGACCCGCCAGGTCCAGCGCACCACCTCGGCCAGCCACTTGTCCGCGGGACGTCCCTGGTCGCCGCTCCCGTTGAAAATATCGAAATGCCTGGCAATGGCCACCTGGGCCGGATGGAGCGGAGCCTCGTCTTCGCCGGGCAGACGCAAGGCCAGCGCCAGCACGCCCTCATTACGGCCACGGAACATGGCCAGCGCACGATGCGAGGGCACCTTCGAGAGCGCCTCATCGTGCTCGAAGTAGTCGGAGAACTTGGCCCCCTCCTGCTCCTTGCCGGCGATCATCCTGGAGGAGAGTTGCCCCTCGCACCATAGCCGCTCGCGAAGCCGCCCGACCAGTTCGGGGTCCTCGGCGAAGCGCTCCATAAGGATCTGCTTGGCGCCATCCAGGGCCGCCTTGGCATCCTCGACAGCGGGGATGTCACCCTCGGCAGCGCGAAGATAACGGGCCGCCTCGGTCTCGGGATCGAGAGTCGGGTCGGCGAGCAAGGCATCCGCCAGCGGCTCGAGCCCCGCCTCCCGGGCGATCTGCGCCTTGGTGCGCCGCTTCTTCTTGTAGGGCAGGTAGAGGTCTTCGAGGCGCTGCTTGGTGTCTGCGGCGCGAATACTGGCGGCCAGAGTGTCGGTGAGCTTGCCCTGCTCGTCGATGGCGGCGAGCACCGCCTCTCGGCGCTCCTCCAGTTCGCGGAGGTAGGCGAGGCGCTCGTGGAGCTGACGCAGTTGGATGTCATCTAGCCCGCCGGTGACTTCCTTGCGGTAGCGGGCGATGAAGGGCACGGTGGCCCCGCCGTCGAGCAGTTCCACCGTCGCCTTGATCTGCGGCGGGCGAACGGCAAGTTCCTCGGCGAGGCGACTGATGATCTTGTGGTGTGCGTCCATGAAATCCTTGGCAATCAAACGTCCAGACGATCGCGACAAGGTACCACAAGCCCGGCTTCACCGGGAGCCGTAAGCCGCGGCTATGCGGGGTGAAAGCTCAACGCAATGCCGTTATTGCACCAGCGTAGGCCGGTGGGCTCGGGGCCGTCGTCGAAGACATGACCCTGGTGGCCGCCGCAGCGCGCGCAGTGGTACTCGGTGCGCGGAAACACCAGGAAATAGTCGACACTGGTCAGCAGGTGCCCCTCGACATGCTCGAAGAAGCTCGGCCAGCCGGTCCCCGAGTCATACTTCATGGCACTGGTGAAGAGCAGCAGGTCACAGCCAGCACAGCGGTATTCGCCTTCGCGGGTCTCCTTGTCGAGAGGGCTCGAGAAGGCCGGCTCGGTGCCCTCCTCGCGCAGCACCTCGAACTCCTCCTCGCTCAGGCGCTCCCGCCACTCGGCCTCGGAGAGCTCCAGCGTCTCGAGCCCCTCGGCACGGGTCAGATCGGGCTTGGGCCTGGCCGCGGCCAGCCCCGGCAGCAGGCCGGCGAGGCTGCCGGCTCCCAGCACGCCAAGAAAATGCCGTCGTTTCATGGTCTCTCTCCGTTGATGGTCTGACCTGGGCGCCACTCTCCCGGAACACTACGCCAAGACGCAACCGGGGGAAGGCGCTGCGTCCTTCCCCCGGTCAGACCGTCGATATCATCGACGGTTCGCTAGCCTACTATCCTCAGGTCAGGCCTCAGGTCAGGCTGGGACCTGCCTTGACGATGGCCTCGTTGACGCCGTCGAACTTTTTGAAGTTATCGACGAACTTGGCGGCCAGCTCCTGAAGCTTGCGGTCATAGGCCGTCTTGTCTTCCCAGGTTTCGCGCGGCTCGAGCAGACTGGAGTCGACGCCCGGCACGGCGGTGGGCACGGCCAGGTTCAGGCCCTCGACCTGGCGCGTCTCGACGTCGCGCAGCACGCCGGACTGGATGGCGCTGATGATGGCGCGGGTGGTGGGAATGGAAAAGCGCGCACCACCCTCACCGTAGGCGCCCCCGGTCCAACCGGTATTGACCAGATAGACCTGAGCGTCCTTCTCGTCCACGCGCTTGATCAGCAAATCGGCGTATTCGCGCGCCGGACGCGGGAAGAAAGGAGCACCGAAGCAGGTGGAGAAGGTTGCCTCGAGGCCGGCGGAGGAGCCCATCTCGGTGGAGCCCACCTTGGCGGTGTATCCAGAAAGGAAATGATAGGCGGCGGCTTCCTTGGAAAGTACCGAGACCGGCGGCAGCACGCCTGACATGTCACAGGTCAGAAAGACGATGGCATTGGGCTCGCCGGCCCGGTTCTCGAGCACGCGCTTCTCGACATGCTCCAGCGGGTAGGCGGCTCGCGAGTTCTGGGTCAGGCTGTCGTCGGCATAGCCCGGCTCGCGGCGATCATCGAGGACCACGTTTTCCAGCACGGTACCGAACTTGATGGCCTGCCAGATGATCGGCTCGTTCTTCTCGGAGAGGTCGATGCACTTGGCGTAGCAGCCGCCCTCGATATTGAAGACGGTGCCTGGCCCCCAGCCGTGCTCGTCGTCACCGATCAGATAGCGCGCCGGGTCGGCGGAGAGCGTGGTCTTGCCGGTGCCGGAGAGCCCGAAGAACAGCGTGGTCTCGCCATCCTCACCGACGTTGGCGGAACAGTGCATGGGCAATACATCGGCGCCCGGCAGCAGGAAATTCTGTACCGAGAACATCGCCTTCTTCATCTCCCCGGCATAGCGCATACCGGCGATCAGCACCTTCTTCTGGGCGAAATTGAGGATCACGCAGCCCTCGGAGTTGGTGCCGTCCCGGGCCGGATCGCACTCGAAGAAAGGGGCATTGAGGATGGTCCACTCATCCTTCACGGACGGATTGTAGGCCTGGGGGCGCACGAACATGGTGCGGCCGAAGAGACCGTGCCAGGCAGTCTGGGTGGTGACACGCACCGGCAGGTAGTGGACCGGATCACTCCCCACGTGGAGCTCGGACACATAGTGCTCGTCGCTGGCCAGGTATGCATCGACGCGAGCCCAGAGCGCGTCGAACTTCTCGGCATCGAACGGGCGGTTGACACTGCCCCAGTCGATCTGGCCACTGGTACTCGGCTCGTCGACGATGAAGCGATCCTTGGGCGAACGGCCGGTGCGCATGCCGGTGTTCACCACCAGGGCGCCGTTGGCGGCCAGACGCCCTTCCCCACTGGCCACCGCCCGCTCGATCAGCTCGGCGCTACAGAGGTTGACGTGGGAAATGGCGGCTTGCTGGGGGGCGGCTTGAGTCGTGGTCATGTCGTTTCCTGGGCCTTGCGGCCGCTTCTCTCTCGTGTGCCGGGCGTCGGTGACGCAACGTGGGTCATGCCATGATTGCCGTGTGCGGGTCATTCCCGTCTCGTGGCTGGGCGATCGGACCGGAAAAACGGCGTCATTATGGCAAAAAGCCGGCCACCGGGAAACGCTGTTCTTCGGCGAAGTTCTTGTAGTTTTACTACTACATCGACGCTATTGACCACAGCTCGCTCGAAAACACATGTTGCCATGCAGCACGGGGGCACGACGGCCTCAGTGGAGGGTCGGTGGCGCTCCCTCGGGGTCGTCGAGCATCGCCTCGACTTCAGCCACCGTGAAGTGGTAGCGGGTATGGCAGAAGTGGCACTGGGTGTCGATGCCGCCCTGCTCGACCAGCACCTCGCGAAGTTCCTGCTCGCCCAGGGTCATCAGCGCAGAGGCGATGCGTTCGCGCGAGCAGGTGCAACCGAAGCGCAGCGCCTTGGGGTCGAAGACTCGTACCGTCTCCTCATGGTAGAGCCGGCGCAGCACCTCGAGCGGCTCGAGGCCGAGCAGTTCCTCGTCCTTCACGGTATCGGCGAGGTGCACGGTGCGATCCCAAGCGTCGACATCCTGGTGGCGGGACTCGTCGGGCAGGCGTTGCAGCAGCAGGCCGCCGGCACGCCGCCCGTCGGCGGCCAGCCATAGTCGCGTCGGCAGCTGCTCGGACTGGGCGAAATAGGCAGCCAAGCAGCCGGCCAGGCTGTCGTGCTCGAGGGCCACAATGCCCTGATAGCGATGGCCGTCGGTGGGATCCAGGGTGATCATGATCTTGCCCTCCCCCACCAGGTCGCGGAAGCTGGTGTCCGCACCGGGAATCGCCGCGTCCTCGGCCAGCCGAGCGATGGCTCGCAGCTCACCACCGGGATTCGACTCGGCCATCAGCAAGGCCAGCGCACCCTGGCCGCGCACCTCGATGCTCAGGGTGCCGTCGAGCTTGACGGTATCAGTGAGCAGGGCCACTGCGGCAAGCAGCTCGCCGAGCAGGTGGTTCACCGCGGGGGGATAGTCGTGACGCTCGAGCACCTCGCCGTAGGCCCGCTCGAGGGTGACGAGCTCGCCGCGCACGTTAGTGTCGTCGAAGAGGAAACGCTGGATCTGGTCGGTCATAGGGGATCTGTAAGCGGTGAGGAGTGTGTGGTGGGGAGTGAATCGTGAGTGGCGAAGCGTCAGGTACTAGTCCTCATTGCCCTCCTTGAAACGTCGGATGTCCCGACGCTGCTTCTTGTCGGGTCGCTTGAGCGGGTGTTGCATGACCTGGTTGGTGAGGCGGCGCGCCTCGGCCTCTCGCTCGCGACGCGCAACGCTCTCCTCGGTCTCGCGGTAGAGCGCGCGCGCCTCGGGGGCGCCGCGACGCTGGTCGGAGAGCGCCAACACCTCCACCTCCAGGATGTCCCAGCCCTGGGGGACCCGGATCAAGGCACCAACCTCGACGGTCTTGCTGGTCTTGGCCCGGCCGCCGTTGTAGTGGACCTTGCCGCCTTCGATGGCCTGCTTGGCCAGGGCCCGGGTCTTGAAGAAGCGCGCCGCCCATAGCCACTTGTCGAGCCTGACGCTATCCATGGGCACCCTTCTCCTTCTCTTCACCAGCCGCACGCGCTTCGCCGGCGGCAGACGGCAGGTTATCGGGCAGAATACTGGCAAAGCGATCCAGGGCGATGAACTCCTCGAGTTCCTTCTCGGGCCGACGACTGTCGGGCTGCTTGATGCCCAACAGATGGCGGATGCCGAACTCCCGGGCACTCTCCAGCACCGAGGCGTTGTCGTCGATGAAGAGGGTACGCTGCGGGTCGAAAGGCTCAACCTCCTGCAGGGCAAACCAGAAGGCCTGCTCTTCCTTGGGGACGCCGAAATCCGCCGAGGAGACGATGGCATCCAGGTACGCCTCCAGCCCGGTGAGCGGCAGCTTGAGCTCCAGGCTCGCCCGGTCGGCATTGGTGGCCAGTACCACGCGGGGATGTGCTGCCTTGAGCCAGCGCAGGAAGTCGAGGGCGTCACTGCGCAGGCCGATCAGGTGCTGCACCTCGCGCTTGAGCGCCACCACATCGACGCCCAGTTCACGACTCCAGTAGGCCAGGCTGTACCAGTTGAGGGTGCCCTGCTCGCGGATGATCCGGGCACGCAGTGCCTCCTGGGTCGCCTGGTCGAGGCGATGCAGTTCCACATAGCGTCGCGGCAGGTGTTCGAGCCAGAAGTGGCTGTCGAAATGCAGGTCCAGCAGGGTGCCGTCCATGTCCAGCAGGACGGTATCGATGGCGCGCCAGTCGATCATCACTACTCCGGGGATGAGTCAGAGTCCGTTGGGACATAGTATTGGGCCGTTGAGAACTAGTATTGTATCGAATCGCCATGCGGGGCGCACAGCGCCCGTCCGGCCTCAGCGTCATGTCCATATCGCTCTCCCCTTTCGCTCGCCAACAGGGAATCCCGCCCATGTCCGACCAGCACGACGCCTCCCGACCCTGGCCCGTCAAGCCACACATCCTCGACCGGCGCAGCGTGGCACGAAGTCGGCTCTTTCACGTCGAGGAGATGGACCTGCGCTTCTCCAACGGTGCCGAGCGCACCTTCGAGCGGCTCACCGGGACCGGCCAGGGCATCGGCGCGGTAATGATCGTGGCCATGCCCGACCCGGAACATGTGCTGCTCATCCGCGAATATGCTGCCGGCTTCGAGGACTATGTGCTGACACTGCCCAAGGGGCTCGTCGATCCGGGCGAGGACATCGTCACCGCGGCCAATCGCGAGCTGATGGAGGAGTGCGGCTTCGGCGCCCATCGCATCGAGCCGCTGGTGGAGCTGTCACTGGCCCCCAACTACATGCGCCACCGCATGCAGGTACTGCTGGCCAGCGACCTCTACCCAAAGCGCCTGCCCGGCGACGAGCCGGAGCCGCTGATCGTCGAGACCCACGCCATCGACGAACTCTCGGCCCTGCTGGCACGGGAGGATTTCCACGAAGCTCGCGCCATCGCCGCGCTGTTCATCGCCAGGGACAAGCTGCGCAGCGAGGCGCCCGTCGATGCCGGGCTCTGGTGAGCCCGGCCCACCCCAGGCCTATTCCGTTCACCCGGAGTGCAGCCGCCGCAGTGCGCTGCTGCCATCCTTGAGCTTCACCCAGCGGCCCTGCCGATAGCTGTCGAGTCCGGTCTCCAGCAGAGTCATCACCTCCAGGGCCGACTCGCTGGTCACCGGCGGCGACGCGCCCTCAAGCAGGGCCAGGGCGATGCCGGCATAGAAGGCGGGGTAGTCCCCCGGCATGACCGGTGCCTCGCGCACCGTCATGGCCACCGTGTCGCCCTCCCCCTCGTCGAGGGTCAGTTTGCCGGGCGTGGTATCCAGGCCCCAGCCCGACGACGGCGCCTGCCCCGCCTTGAGCCAGTCTTCCTGAGGATCGAGCCCGTACTTCACGAAGCTGCCCCGGGTGCCGTGGACCCGGAAGCGTGGGGTCGGCTCGGCCACCAGGGAGCTGGCCTGCAGGCTCACCCGCAGGTGGTCGTACTCCAACAGCGCCAGGAAGTCATCGTCCACCTCGGCCCCCTCCCGAGAGGTGGCGAGTTCCAGCATGATCACCTTGGGCATGCCGAAGAGCTGCAGGGCCTGGTCTAGCAGGTGCGGCCCGAGGTCGTACCAGATGCCACCGCCCGGCTTGTGATGGTCGCGCCAGCGATCGGTGACGCCGGGGCGGAATCGGTCGAAACGCGACTCCAGCGTCACCACCCGCCCCAGGGTGCCGTCATCAAGCAGCGCCTTGAGGGTCAGGAAGTCGCTGTCCCAGCGACGATTGTGGAAGACGCTCAGCAGACGCTCGGCGCCATCGGCCTGAGCCTTGAGCAGGCGGGCCTCGGAGGCGCTGACGCCCAAGGGCGTGTCGACCACCACGTGCTTGCCGGCCGCCAGCGCTGCCTTGGCCAGCGGGAAATGGGTGTCGTTGGGGGTGGCAATCACGACCAGGTCGATGTCGCGCCGCGCGAGCAGTAGTGCTGCCTTGGGCAGCACCTCGACCTCGGGGTAATCGGCCTGGACCCGTTCGGCATTGCTACTGACCACGGCGGACAGCTCCAGGCCGGGGGCGGCCTGGATCAGCGGGGCGTGGAAGGTGCGTCCGGCCATGCCATAGCCGAGCAGGCCGACGTTGAGGGTCTTTGTCTTCATCGTGCGGGCTTCCCTGCAGGAGTCATGGGCTTGGCCGGGACTCGCGTGGCCCCGCGTTCGGCCGAATCTCGGACTAGTCGAGCCGGGCCAGGTCGCGCACGGCGCCCCTGTCGGCTGAGGTCGCCAGCAGCGCATAGGCCTTGAGCGCCGCCGAGACCTTGCGGTCGCGCACGATGCTCGGTTTCCAGGCCTCAGCGCCCCTCGCCTCCTCCGCTTCGCGGCGACTGGCGAGCTCCTCATCGGAGAGTTTCACATCGATGCGACGGTCGGGGATGTCGATACGGATGATGTCGCCACTCTCCACCAGGCCGATGGCGCCGCCGGCCGCCGCTTCCGGCGAGGCGTGGCCAATGGAGAGACCCGAGGTGCCGCCGGAGAAGCGCCCGTCGGTGAGCAGTGCACAGGCCTTGCCTAGCCCCTTGGACTTGAGATAGCTGGTCGGGTAGAGCATCTCCTGCATGCCGGGGCCACCCCTGGGCCCCTCGTAGCGAATGATGACGACCTCGCCCTCCTTCACCTGGCCACTGAGAATATGCTCCACCGCCTGGTCCTGGGACTCCACCACATGGGCCGGGCCCTCGAAGACCAGAATCGAGTCGTCGACGCCGGCGGTCTTCACCACGCAGCCATCCTCGGCGATGTTGCCCATGAGCACGGCCAGTCCACCCTCGTGGGAGAAGGCGTGCTCGAGATCGCGGATGCAGCCGTTGGCCCGGTCGCCGTCGAGACTCGGCCAGCGGGCGGCCTGGGAGAAGGCCTCCTGGGTGGGGACGCCACCGGGACCGGCCTTGTAGAACTCCACCACCTCGGGGCTCGGCGAGCGCATGATGTCCCACTCGTCCAAAGCATCCTTCAGGCTATCGCCATAGACGGTCGGCACTCGGGTATCCAGCACCCCGGCGCGATCGAGCTCGCCGAGGATGGCCATGATGCCGCCGGCGCGATGGCAGTCCTCGATATGGTACTGCTGGGTGTTGGGCGCCAGCTTGCAGAGCTGCGGCACCTCCCGCGACAGCCGGTCGATGTCGGCCATGGTGAAGTCGACTTCTCCCTCCTGGGCGGCAGCCAGGAGGTGCAGGATGGTGTTGGTGGAGCCGCCCATGGCGATGTCCAGGGTCATGGCGTTGCGGAAGGCAGCCTTCGAGCCGATGGCCCGCGGCAGCAGGTGGGCCTCCTCGCCCTCGTAGACGCGCTTCGCCAGGTCGACGATGCGGCTTCCCGCCTCCTCGAACAGTCGGCGGCGGTCGGCGTGGGTGGCCAGCACCGTGCCGTTGCCCGGCAGCGCCAGGCCCAGCGCTTCCATCAGACAGTTCATGGAATTGGCGGTGAACATGCCCGAGCAGCTTCCGCAGGTCGGGCAGGCACTGCGCTCGATTTCCTCGATCTCCGCGGCGCTGTACTTGTCGTCGGCGGCGGAGATCATCGCATCGATCAGGTCGATACCGTGGTCGAGCAGCTTGGTCTTGCCTGCCTCCATGGGGCCGCCGGAAACGAAGATCACCGGGATGTTCAGGCGCATGGCGGCGTTGAGCATTCCCGGGGTGATCTTGTCGCAGTTGGAGATGCACACCAGAGCGTCCGCGCAGTGAGCGTTGACCATGTACTCGACGCTGTCGGCAATCAGGTCGCGGCTCGGCAACGAGTAGAGCATGCCGTCATGACCCATGGCGATGCCATCGTCCACGGCGATGGTATTGAACTCCTTGGCCACTCCGCCGGCCTTCTCGATCTCGCGAGCCACCAGCTGCCCCACGTCCTTCAGGTGCACGTGCCCCGGCACGAACTGGGTGAAGGAGTTTGCCACGGCGACGATCGGCTTGTGGAAGTCGTCATCCTTCATGCCGGTGGCGCGCCACAGGGCGCGGGCGCCGGCCATGTTGCGACCCGCGGTGGTGGTACGGGAGCGATACTCGGGCATGCTGTCCTCTTCTTTTTCGTACGGTTACCAGATTGCACTCGATTCTGGCACGCGCCCGACCGCCAGACCAGCGACTCAGTCGGCGGACAGCAGAGCGGTGGGCATACCGATCAGTCGAACACCACCTTGGCCACGTCACGGTAGTGGCCTGCGAAATGCACCGTCATGCCCTCCTTGAGATAGTCGGGCAACTCGTTGTAGTCACGACGGTTGGCATCCGGCAGGATCAGCTCGAAGATATCGCTGCGACGAGCGGCGATCACCTTCTCGCGAATGCCGCCCACCGGCAGCACCTGGCCGGTCAGGGTCAGTTCGCCGGTCATCGCCATCGGCCGGTCGATGGCCTGGTGCCTGGCAAGCGACAGCAGGGCCGTGCTGATGGTCACCCCGGCGGAGGGACCATCCTTGGGCGTGGCGCCTTCCGGCACGTGCAGGTGGACGAAGGCGGAATCGAAGAAATCTGTATCGGCGCCGTACTCGCCCAGATGGCCGAGCACGTAGCTGTAGGCGATATTGGCCGACTCCTTCATGACGTCGCCGAGCTGGCCGGTGAGCTTGAAGCCGCGGTCCAGGGCATGCACCTTGCCGGCCTCGACGGAGAGCGTGGCGCCGCCCATGGCAGTCCAGGCCAGGCCGGTGACCACGCCCTCGCCCTTCATCACCTGCTCCTTGCGGAAGATCGGTGGTCCCAGATAGTCCTCGAGGTTGGTCACCGAGACCCGCACCGACTGCTGGTCATTCTCCAGCAGCTTCACGGCCGCCTTGCGCACGATACGATGCAGCTGTTTCTCGAGCTGGCGCACCCCCGCCTCGCGGGCGTAGCCCTCGATCACCTGGCGCAGGGCCGCTGCGGTGAGGTTGATACGCTTCTTGGGGATGCGATCGCGCTTGAGCAGCTTGGGCCAGAGGTGGTGCTTGGCGATGTCCATCTTCTCCTGGGCGATGTAGCCGGAGAGGCGAATCTGCTCCATGCGGTCCAGCAGTGCCGGGGGAATCGCATCCAGGGTATTGGCGGTGCACACGAACAACACCTTGGAGAGATCCAGGCGCACATCCAGGTAGTGGTCGAGGAAATCGACATTCTGCTCCGGGTCGAGCACCTCGAGCAGTGCCGAGGCCGGGTCGCCCTGGAAGGACTGTCCCATCTTGTCGATCTCGTCGAGCATGATCACCGGGTTCTCGACCTCGACCTCCTTGAGGGCCTGGGCCAGCTTGCCGGGCATGGCACCGATGTAGGTGCGACGGTGCCCCTTGATCTCGGCCTCGTCGCGCATGCCGCCCACCGAAAAGCGATAGAATTCGCGGCCCAAGGCCTCGGCGATGGAGCGCCCCACCGAGGTCTTGCCGACGCCCGGGGGACCGACCAGCAGCAGGATGGAGCCGCCCACGTCGCCCTTGAACGTCCCCTCGGCGAGGAACTCGACGATCCGCTCCTTGACGTCCTTAAGACCGTCGTGATCGCGGTCCAGCACCTGCCGGGCATGGGCCAGGTCGAGCTGGTCCTGGCTGCGCACCCCCCAAGGCATGCTGGTCAGCCAGTCCAGGTAGTTGCGCGTAGTGCCGTATTCCGGCGAGCCGGTCTCCAGTACCGACAGCTTGTCGAGCTCTTCGTCGATGCGTTCCATGACCCGCTCCGGCACCACGCAGCCCTCGAGACGGGCACGGAAGGTGTCGACATCGTTCTCGCGGTCATCCTTGGAGATGCCCAGCTCACGCTGGATCACCTTGAGCTGCTCGCGCAGGAAGAACTCCCGCTGGCGCTCCTGCATCTGGGCATTGACCTGGTCGCTGATCTCGCTCTGCAGCTGGGCGACCTCGATCTCCTTGCGCAGCAGCGGCAGTACCTTCTGCATACGGGCCATCACCGGCAGGGTCTCCAGCACATCCTGCAGCTCGGGGCCCTTGGCCGAGGTAATGGCCGCGGCGAAGTCGGTCAGCGGGCCTGGCTCGTGGGGGCTGAAGCGGTTGAGGTAGTGCTTGAGCTCCTCGCCGTAGAGAGGATTGATCGGCAGCAGTTCCTTGATGCCGTTGATCAGCGCCATGGCATAGGCACGGGTTTCTTCATCCTCGGCGTTCACCGGCTCGCGGGGATAGGTCACCTCCACCAGGTAGGGTGGCTTGCGGGAGAGCCAACGCTGGATGCGAAAACGGCGTACACCCTGGGCGATGAACTGGATCTGCTGCTCCTCACCCTGCAGCTTGTGTATCTTCACAGCGGCACCGATCTCAGGGAAATCCTCGCCGCCGAGTTCCTCGACACCGGTCTCACCGACGAAGGCAAGGCCCACAGTATGGTGAGGCGTATTGCCGACGCGCTGGATGGTCTCTTCCCAACGCTCACGATTGATCACCAGCGGCTGGACCTGGGCGGGAAAGAAGGGCCGGTTGTGGATCGGCAGCAAATAGATGCGCTCCGGCAGGGAGTCACTGGCGGGCACAACCGCGTGATGGTTGCCCTCATCCGGCCTCTCGTCATCTTGAGAATCGTCGGCATTGGCCTGGATCCAGTCCAGGCCATCCTGCGCTTCATGGTCGTCGCTCATGCGTTCCTCGTCCTGGATCGTCGGGATGGGTTCCCGGGTCTGCCTCAGGGATGCGGGCACTGGTGCCCGACTTCAAGTCAATGAAGTCACTGGAGCCGTTCGAGGGCCGGCGGCAGCGGGCGACCATTGATCCGGACCCGGCCACGTACCACGTCGATCTCGAGGTCCTCGGTATCCAGCGGCAAGCCGAGCCACAAGGCCACCACCTTGGGCACCTGATACCAGATGAGGTCACCGTAGAGCCGCGCCCGCCAGCGGGCCTGTTCGTGAGCCTGTTCGTGAGGGTTCGCGAGCGCGACCAGGCTGAGCTCCGATAGCTGGCGCGAATCGAAGAACAGCGCCCCGTTGCCCCGGGCCTCCAGCCCTAGCATCGGGCTGTCGAGGTCGATGGCATGGATATCCAGCCGGGGTGAATCCTGAAGCAAGGCCAGCAACTGCGTCTCCAGCCTCGCGAGCAGGTCGCGGCCTCCCTGGGCGGCATCGCCTCGAGCCGCCTCGTCACGCAGCACGGCCAGCACGCTGCGCAGGGCATCAGCGTTGATCCGCGACAGCTCCAGGGCAACGCGGCCGCTGAGCAGCACCTGCTCCGCCGTCATCAGCCGATCCAGGGTCAGCTCGCTCTCTACGCGCAACTCCTGTTCGTCGAGAACCGTGCGGCTGTGCAGGATCAGCCCACGCGCATCCAGTTCGAGGTCCGGCTGCTGCAAGGCCAGTCGCTCCACCTTGAGAAGGTCCTGCTGGGTGAAGTGGTAGGCGGCATCGGTATAGGCATAACGACTCTCCAGGGTGGTCGGTCCCAGCTCCAGGGTGGCCGGGCCATCGCTGAGGCGCCAGGGCTCGAGCCTGACCTGCAACCGCCAGTCCCCATAGACCCCGCCGAAGCCGATCCGCCCACCGCGGAAGTCAAGTTCGCGCCCCTCCTGACTAACGATGAAGGGTGCCAGTTGGAGATGCCCCCGGAGAGTGGCGCCGAGTGTGCGGTAGCGGGCCTGCCAGGTAGGCGGCACCGAGGGCAAGGCATCACCGAACAGGCGACGATTGTCAGCTCCTAGGTACGGCCGCAGCTCGCCATTGATGCGGGTGCTGAGTACACCGTGGCGCGCCACATAGGGCAGTTCGAGGTGCCAAGCCTGGCCGAAGCGGGGAGTCAGGTGGATAGTGCCGCGGGACTCGAGCCAGCCAGGGGTGACGTCGGTTCGCTTCACCGCCAGCTCGCCCCGGGCGGCGAGATCCTCGAGGGCGCGGGCCAATTCGCGCTCGAAGAGCACGCTGGAGAGATACTGGGCGACGCCCCAGAGCAACGCCAGGCCCACCACCACCGGGACGATCAGTCGTTCCTTGCGAATCATGGCATTCCTTATCCGCGCCTTGTCCGTACCCTTCTTATGTCGGCGAGACAGTGGAAAACTTTCAATGAAGCCGGATCAGTGGAGCCAGAACCACAGGTGCATGGTACTCCAGGCATAGGCGGCGGCGAGGACATCATCGATCATAATACCGAAGCCACCAGCGACCCGCCGGTCCGCCCAGCGGATCGGCCAGGGCTTGAAGACATCGAAGATTCGGAAGACCACGAACCCCCAGAGGGCGGCTTCCCAGGAGAAAGGCACCGCCGCCATGGTCAGCCAATAGCCGACGAACTCGTCCCAGACGATGCCCGAATGGTCGTGAACCCCCAGGTCGTGGGAGGTCTTGTCACACAGCCAGATGCCCCAGAAGAAGGCCACCGCCACCAGGCCCAGGTACCAGCCCAGCGGCAGCTCGGAGAGCAGCCAGTAGAAGGGAATCGCCGCCAGGGTGCCGAAGGTACCGGGCGCGAAGGGTACGCTGCCGCTGCCCAGCCCGAAAGCCAGGAAGTGCACGGGGCGTCGCCAGACGCTGGCGGGGGCCTGGTTCATGGGGCGCCGCCTCCCGCAAAGTGCTGCCAGCCCCGCTCGCCGGTAGCCGTCACACCCTGCACGCCGGATTCGTCGCTGAAGCGGCCGATCACCGTGAGGGCCAGGCCCAGCGCGGCCAGCCGGTCGCGAGCCTTGTCGAGATGTTCGGGGGGCAGGCCAAGCAGCAGCTCGTAGTCGTCACCACCATTAAGCCCGGCCTGCTGAGCTTCCTCCTCGCCCAGCGCCGCCACCAGACCCTCGGCCAAGGGCAGCGAGTCGAGCGTCAGCTCGGCCCCGACGCCCGAGGCGTCGAGGAGATGGTCAAGATCGGCCAGAAGACCATCGGAAACATCGATGGCGGCGCTGGCCAGGCCGCGCAGGGCGAGGCCCGCCTCGAGGCGCGGAAGCGGATGAAGATAGCGCTGCAACAGGGGGTGGTCGGTGTCCCGCTCGCCGCGTTGCCACAACGCCAGCCCCCCGGCCCCGCCACCCAGCGCACCGGTTACCACCAGCAGGTCGCCCGGCCGGGCTCCGCTGCGGGTCAACGCCTGCTCGGGGGGCACCTCGCCCATCACCGTCACGCCGATGGCCAGCTCGCCACGGGTCACGTCGCCACCCACCAGGGCCGTGCCAGCAGCGTCGCAGAGGGCATGGAAGCCGCGGGCAAAATCCGCCAGCCAGGCTTCGTCATCGGCCGCCGGCAGGGTCAGCGACATCAGGCACCAGCGGCCATGGGCGCCCATGGCGGCAAGGTCGCTCAGGCTGACCGCCAGCGCCCGGTGGCCGACCGCGACGGCCGGAGCATCCACGGGAAAGTGGATGCCGGCCACCGAGGTATCCACGCTGACCGCCAGCCGCTGCCCCGGCGTCGGCGCCAGCAGGGTGCAGTCGTCCCCCACGCCCAGGGTCACACCGGCCTCCGCCCCCGGCGGGTCTGGCGTGAAGAAGCGGGTGATGAGTTCGAATTCGCTATGCATCAGGGGCTGGCCTTCAGCGGCGGCGAGCGGTGACCTCGGCAGATCGCAATCGCCCGGCAAGCTTGTCGAGAATGCCGTTGACGTATTTGTGCCCGTCGGTGGCACCGAAGGACTTGGCCAGTTCGACCCCCTCGTTGATCACCGCGCGATAGGGCACCTCGAGGCGCCGGGAGAGCTCGTAGGCGCCCAGGCGCAGTATCGCCAGCTCGATGGGATCGAGGTCCTCGAGGCGCCGGTCAAGCAACGGCGAAATAGCGGCATCGAGCTCCCGGCGCTGATTCGCCACGTTGTGCAGCAGCTCGTGGAAGAGCGCCAGGTCGGCGATCTCCATGACCTTGTGCCAGTTCTCATGGTCCTCGAGATCATCATCGGCTACCTGGCTACGAAACTCGGCCTCCACGGCGGTGATCGACTTGCCGGTCATCTGCCATTGATAGAGGCCCTGCACCGCCAGCTCACGGGCCGCATGGCGGGACTGCTGGTCCTTCGAGGGGGGCCGCTGACGCTCGCCGCTCATGCCTCACCTTCCTCGTCGGCATCGTCACTGAAGCAGCGCAACAGCGAGACCATCTCCATCGCCGCCATGGCCGCCTCGGCACCCTTGTTGCCGGCCTTGGTACCGGCGCGCTCGATGGCCTGCTCGATGGACTCGACGGTCAACACGCCGTTGGCCACCGGGGTATCGAACTCCAGCTGCAGGTTGCCCATGGCGGTATTGCAGCCACCGGCGACATACTCGAAGTGCGGGGTGCCGCCACGAATCACCGCCCCCAGGGCGATCACCGCCTCGGGGCGTGCCACCTGAAGCACGCGCTTGATGGCCAGCGGCAGTTCCCAGGCACCGGGCACGTGGACAATATCGATGCCCTGCGGGTCGACGCCATGGCGCACCAGGCTGTCCACGGCACCCTCGACCAGGCTGTCCACCACATGATGATTGAAGCGGCCGACAACGATCACGTAGCGGCCATCGACGTCGACGAAGCTGCCTTCGACTTGGGAAATCGGTTGCATGGTTCTGTGTCCTGAAAGGTCCGGTGCTTGGGGATCCGGAAGGCACGGCGCGTGGGCCATGCCATGATGTTAAAGCCGGCAGCGCTAGTCGTCGCCCTGCTCGCCGGTTGCCTTCTCACTGGGCTCCAGGCGCTCCACCACCTCGAGGTCGAAACCAGAGAGCGCCGAGAACTTCCAGGGCGAACTCAGCAAGCGCATCCTGCCCACCCCCAAGTGACGCAGGATCTGCGAGCCGGTACCGATGGTCAGGTAGTTGCCCGCACCGTCGGAGTCGCTGGTGCGCGGCGTCCGCCGACGCTCCAGGAACACCTCGAGCAGGTCATGGAGGTCCTGATGCGGACGCCCGTCATCGAGCAGCACGAAGACCCCGTGCTCGGCCCGCGCCACCTCGGCGAGAGCCTGCTGGGCAGTCCAGCTCGGCGTGTCGCCCTTCTCCAGGGCGAGCAGGTCGCGCATCACGTTAGCCAGGTGCACGCGCACCGTGGTCAACGCCTCGGGGTGGGGATGGCCCTTGACCAGCGCCAGGTGATGGGCGCCCTGAATACTGTCGCGGAAGACATGCAGGCCGAGTTCGCCGAAGGCAGTCTCGACCGGCGTCGACTCCACCGGCTGCACGGTCTGTTCATTATGGATGCGGTAATGGATCAGGTCGGCGATGGTGCCCATCTTCAGATCATGCTCGACGGCGAAGCGCTCGAGCTCTGCCCGGCGTGCCATGCTGCCGTCCTCGTTCATGACCTCGCAGATCACCCCGCTGGGGTCGAGACCGGCCAGGGCGGAGAGGTCGCAGGCCGCCTCGGTATGGCCGGCGCGACGCAGCACACCGCCGGGCTCGGCCATCAGCGGGAAGATGTGGCCGGGCTGGACGATGTCGGAGGCAACAGCATCTCGGGCGACCGCGGCGCGCACGGTGCGCGCACGGTCGGCGGCGGAGATGCCAGTGGTCACGCCTTCGGCGGCCTCGATGGAGAGGGTGAACTTGGTGCCGAAGCCGGAACCGTTGTCGCGCACCATCAGCGGCAACTGGAGACGCTCGCAGCGCTCGCGGGTCATCGGCAGGCAGATCAGGCCCCTGGCGTGGCGCGCCATGAAGTTGATGTGCTCGGCCTCGACCTTCTCGGCGGCCATGATGAGGTCGCCCTCGTTCTCGCGATCCTCGTCATCCATCAGGATCACCATCTTGCCCTGACGAATATCCTCGACCAGTTCTTCGATGGGGGCCAGGCCCCCGGATGAGGATTGCACCATGGAGTCTCCATTGATTCAGCGTGGTGGCTGTCGGCATCCGGCGACGAACGGATCGCTATCGGACGTCGCCACCTCGAAACCGCGTCAGGGTACCGTGGCGCGTCTTCGGGCGCCAGTTTCAAGCGCCGAGCGCCAGTTCATACAGCTCGGAGCTGACCCGGCAACAGGTCCCGAAGTGTCGGACCATCGAGGAGGCGCTGTGAACCCATCCCTGGGCGCTACCGACGCCCTGCAACGCTCTCGCGTCCCGCTCCGCTTGCAGGGCCGGTGCTGGCCATCCATGGCCAGCCCGTTCGGAGCAGTGCTCCTCACCCATGGCGTAGGACCTCCTCTGCGCCCTGTCCCCGGCGTTCCTCGCAAAAAATCACGTCGATACCTGGGTAAGCCGCCGTGGCCTGGCGGTGATGCGCCAGTCATCCCCCACGGCACGAATATCGAGGATCTCCAGCCCCTTCTGTTGGGCCATAAGGCTCAGGCCCGGCAGCTCGAAAAGCGGCCGTGCCTCGCCGCCGAGCAGGGTCGGCGCCACGAACAGCTGCATCTCGTCGATCAGACCGGCCTCGAGCATGGCACCGGCCAGCGTTGCCCCGGTCTCCAGCAATACCTCATTGGCCAGCTCCACCTCGGCCAGGTGACGTAGCAGGGCGTCCAGGTCGACGCGGCCATCGGTACCCGCGGGCAGCGCCACGACCTCGGCGCCGGCGGCCTGGAGCGTCTCGCGCCGCTCGGGCTCGTGGTCGTCCAAAGTGACCACCAGGGTACGGCCGGGTTCGCGAAGACAGGCCGCGGCCAGGGGCAGGCGCAGCCGGGAGTCCACCACCACGCGCAACGGCTGGCGGGCGGCGAGCGCCTCGCCCTCGGGCAGATCGAGCTGCTCGGGGCGCACCGTGAGCCTGGCATTGTCGAAGATGATCGACTCGACCCCGGTAAGGATGGCGCTGGAGCGAGCGCGCAGGCGCTGCACCTCGCGGCGGGCCTGGGGCCCGGTGATCCACTGGGACTCGCCGGAACGCATGGCGGTGCGGCCATCGAGGCTCATGGCCATCTTCAGGCGCACGAAGGGGCGCCCGTGAGACATGCGCATCACGAAGCCGGCATTGAGCGCCAGGGCTTCGTCCTCGAGCATGCCCACCGCCACCTCAATGCCCGCCTCGTGCAGCATGGCGATACCCCGGCCGGCGACCCGGGGATCCGGATCCTGCATGGCCACCATCACCCGCGCCACACCGGCCTCGACAAGCGCCAGGGCACAAGGGCCGGTGCGTCCATGGTGGGAGCAAGGCTCCAGGGTCACGTAGGCGGTGGCACCACGGGCCTGCTCCCCCGCTGCTCGCAGGGCGTGGATCTCGGCATGGGGCTCGCCGGCCCGCTCATGCCAGCCCTCGCCGACCACTCGGTGATCCTTGACCAGCACACAGCCGACCCGCGGGTTGGGGTCGGTGGTATAGAGACCGCGACGCGCCAGCGTCAGGGCGCGCGCCATCCACGCCTCGGGGAAGGCGTGCTCCACCATCAGGAAGCTCCCGTCGGGTCCGCGGAGAAGCCGGGCTCCTGGGCCAGGCGGTCGATCTCGGCCCGGAATTCGTCAATATCCTGGAAGCTGCGATAGACCGAAGCGAAACGGATATAGGCCACCTGGTCGAGGCGCTTGAGGGCCTGCATGACCTCCTCGCCGATATCCCGGGCGTGGATTTCTCGCTCGCCTCGGGCGCGCAGGTTCTGGCGAATGCGCTCCACCGCCGCCTCGATGGACTCGGCGCTGACCGGTCGCTTCTCCAGCGCCCGCAGCATGCCGGCGCGCAGCTTGACCTCGTCGAACACCTCCCGCGTGCCATCGGACTTGACCACGCGCGGCATCACCAATTCGGCCGTCTCGTAGGTGGTGAAGCGCTCGCCGCAGGTCACGCACTGGCGACGCCGTCGCACCTGGTCACCCTCTGCCACCAGGCGAGAGTCGGTCACGCGCGTGTCGTTGGCGCCACAGAAGGGGCAATGCATAAAGGCAACCTGAGGTCGTTGGAAGGTGTCGCTGCATTGTAACGGTTAGCAGGGAAGGCGCCCAGTGACTGCCGGCCCGGGGAGATCAGTGGCTTCCGTGCTGGCCCTCTCCCTGCATTTCCATCGGCTGCACCCGTCGCACCGGCGCCTCGACACTCAGGGTCTCGCCGTTGTCGAGGGTCAGGGTCAACTCGACATGCTCGCCTTCACGCGGGATCCTGGCCAGTTCGAATAGCATCATGTGCCAGCCTCCCGGCGCCAGCCGCACGGTCTCGCCGGCCGGGACCGGAATCGCCTCGACCTGGCGCATCTGCATCACGCCATCGACCATCACATGGTTGTGCAACTCCAGGTTGCCGGCCAGGGGCGAGCTGCCCCCGAGCAGCGCCAGATCCATCTCGCCCGGGTTGGTCAGATTCATGAAGGCGACGGTGGTGGGCGAGCCTGGTGGCACCGCCCGCACCTGGGCCTGATCGATGGTAAGGGACTGTGCCTGGGCAGCAGTGATGAACAGCGAGAACAGGGCCAGCGGTAAGGCAACGAGTCGCATCTCGGTGGGCTCCGGAGGTTCAAGGGAAGAACACGAGCTTACTCGGCATCGGCGTTGACGGGCAGCGGGATGCGACATTGCGCCCCGCCGACAGGCGCGGTAATTGATTCGCGGCTAATACCAGCGTGACGGGATGGGAACTCCCTGATTCCCAGCGGGTCCCCACGACACCCCCTTACCAACAGGATACCGCGATGCGACCCTCTCCCCTTTCCCTGACGGCCGGCCTGATCACGCTCTCGCTAACCTCGCCACTGCCCGCTGACGACCACTGGCCGGCGCCGGTCCAGGCGCTGGTGGACCAGGGCCTGGAGATCCATGGCGAGTTCGCGGCCCCGGGCGGCCTCAGTGGCTACGCCGCCAGCCACCGGGGGCGCGAGATGACCGTCTTCCTTACCCCGGACGGTGACCATGCCGTGGTCGGTACCCTGCTCGATGTCGAGGGCAACGACCTCTCCGCGGCGCCCCTGGACGAGCACGTGCGCAGCGGCCAGGAGGCCGAAGTATGGCAGCGGCTCGAGGAGAGCCATTGGATACAGGACGGCAACCCGCAGGCAGCACGCGTGATCTACACCTTCACCGACCCCAACTGCCCCTACTGCGCCCGCTTTCACGAACAGAGCCGCCCCTGGGTCGAGGCCGGCGAGGTGCAACTGCGTCACATCATGGTCGGTATCCTGCGCAGCGACAGCCCGGCCAAGGCGGCCGCCTTGCTCGGCGCCGAGGACCCCTCCGCCGCGCTGCAGGCGCACCAGGACAGTGACGAAGGCATCGAGGGTTCCGCCCAATCCCGAGAAATCGAGGAGCAGGTCTACGCCAACAACCAACTCTTCGAGATGCTGGAGCTGATGGCCACGCCCACCAACTATTACCGCAACGATGAGGGCCGCCTGGAAAAGGTCGAGGGGGCACCGAACGAGGAGCGCCTCGAGGCGATGATGGGCGCGCCACGCCCCTGACGCCGCTCGAATGACTCGTCGCGTCTCCGCAACGTAAACGGGCCCCGCTGCCATCGGCAGCGGGGCCCGCTTGTCTCCAGGTGGAGCCTTCTGTCAGTCCTCCATGTCCTCGAAGCGCGACTGGCCGACGTTCCAGGGCTTGACCTCCTCGCCCTTCTCGCCCCAGTTGGCATGATCCCCTAGGCGATGGCCATCGTGCTCACGCACCTCGCCATAGCTGGAGTTCTTGTGGAAGGTGGGCCCGAACTTTTCCAGGGTTTCCTCCACGTCGCCGGTGTAGCGCGGGTCCTGCGGGCGCTCCTGGCGGGTCATGTAGTAGGCGATGTCCCAGGCTTGCTGGTCGGAGAGCGACAACGGCTGGCCCAGCGGCATGTTGTTCTTGATGAACCCGGCCGCGGTATGCGTACGCACGATGCCGGCGCCCCAGTTGTTGGAGCCGTCGCCCCAGGGGGCGGGAAAGACATACTCGCCATCCTCGTAGAGGCCTGAGCCATCCTCGCTGTGACAGATCGCGCAGTTATCGAGATAGCCCTGCTCGCCGCGTGCGTAGCTCAGCTCCTCGGGGCGCTCAGGGGCCGGGAAGCCGCGGCCGTAGATAGGCTGGTCCGGATACATGGGCGCCCCAGTGGCCAGCCACTGGTGGTAGGCGGAGAGGGCCAGCATGTCGTCACTGCCGTACTCGGGCGGGGTGCCGTTCATGGAGTAGGCGAAGCAGCCGGCGATGCGCTCCTCCAGGTTGTTGACGTGCTGGTTCTTGCCCCGGAAGTTCGGCAGAATGATCGCCGCCGGCCAGATCGGTGCGCTGAACGGCTGGCGGCCCTCGCCCAGGTGGCAGCTGGAGCAATTCATGTCATTGAAGACGTTCTCGCCACGCAGCTGCTGGGTGTTGGTGAAGAGGTCGTAACCACGGCGGATGACCTTCTTCAGCTCGGGATGCAGGTCAGCCTCCTCGAGAGCCGCCATGGTCGGCGGCACATGCACCAGCTCGCCCTCCTTGGGGGCGGGATAGCCCATCGCCACGAGGGTCTCGTACTCCGCCCAGGCGGCCATGCTCATGTCGGCGGCCAGGGTCGCACTGGCCAGGACCAGAGTTGTTCTGCCCAGGGTGTTAGTGTGACGTTTCATGCTCTGTTCCCCTTATTCGGACACCACTGACTGATTGGCCAGCCAGGCCGAGACGGCACGGATATCCTCGTCGCTCATGCGCTGGGCGATGGCCCCCATCAGGTTCTGGGGATCGTTGTTGCGCTCCCCTTCCTGCCAGGCATGCAGCTGAGCCTCGATGTAGCCGGCGTGCTGACTGGCGATGCCGGGAAAGGTGCTGCCGGCACCCGCGTTACCCGGGCCATGGCAGCTCTTGCAGGAGACGATGTACGCGTCCCAGTCCCCGCGCAGGGCCAGCTGCTCGCCACGCGTCAGCAGCGCCTCCTCGGCCTCCTCGCCACCCTGGGCGTCGGTCACCGGCATCTGGCTGTAGTAGGCCGCCACGTCGGCGATCTGCTGCTCATCGAGCATGTTGGCAAACGGCATCATGCTCGCATTCTGGCGGCGGCCCGCCTTGAAGTCGTGCAATTGCTTGGCGATGTAGCCGGCATCCAGGCCGGCCAGTCGGGGCCAGGACTCGCCCCTTGACACGTTCATTCCGCTGCCATCGGCCTGGTGGCAGGCCACGCAGGTACCGGCCGCCGCCTGGCCGCGCTCTGCGTCACTCTCCTGCTGGGCCTGGACCTGCCCGCAGGCCAGACCCAGGCCCAGCAGCAGGCCAAGCCCACTCGCGATCCTCATGATCATCATGTCGGTTCCCCCTCATCGTTATCGTTGATCCCTTGCGGGGTTGCTTCCAGGTGCCGTGCGATCCGGCCACCTCAAACTCGACGTCAGCGGCTGGCGGGAATCGCGCGGGCCAGGAACCAGCCGGCCACCATGGCAATCAGCATAGCCAGAAGCGGCACGCTGAGCCCGGCGATAGAGGCGAAAGCCGGCCCCGGGCAGTAGCCGGAGAGCCCCCAGCCGATGCCGAACAGGGCAGCGCCGCCGATCAAGCGGCCATCCAGGTCCTGGCGGGTCGGCAACTGGAAGGCGTTGCCGAAGAGCGGTGCCTTGCGACGCAGTACCAGCCGGTAGCCGAGGAAGTTGGTGACTACCGCACCACCCAGTACGAACATCAGGGTGGGGTCCCAGGCACCGAAGAGGTCGAGGAAACCCAGCACCCGTGCCGGGTCGGTCATGCCGGAGATGGCCAGACCGAGGCCGAAGATCAGGCCGGCGATATAGCCCGCCAGGGTCTTGAGATGAGAAGCCTTCATGCGCCACCTCCGATCATGTGCCGCACCACGAAGACGGTAATGATCGCCGCCACCAGGAAGGTCAGGGTCGCCACCAGGGAGCGTGGAGACAGCCGCGCCAGGCCGCAGACCCCGTGGCCGCTGGTACAACCGCTGCCGATCCCCGTGCCCAGGCCCACCAGCAGGCCGGCCACCAGCATCAGCGCCACGCCACCGGCGGGCTCACCGACCACCTCGCCCGGCGCGCCAGCGACGTTGCCCAGGCCGCCGCCGAGCAGCATCAGAACGATGGGGCCGCTGATCAGGCCGAGCAGGAAGGTAAGACGCCAGGCACTGTCGCCCTTGGGCCGCACGGTAATCAGATTGCCGATGATGCCGCTGATGCCGGCGATGCGGCCCAGGGTGGCCATCAGCCAGGTGGCAGAAAGGCCGATCAGGATGCCACCGGCCAGTCCCTGCAGGGATGAACTCCAGTCCACTCTCTTTCTCCTTCAGTGCGTCCGCGGATGCGGACGTGTCGAAACATCGTTCGGGGGGCCCAATACCGGCATCATCTGCATCTCTAAGCAGCGGCGCGACAGACTGCCGTCGCTCTCGCCGCGCAGCTCCCGCCAGGCATCATAGGTACTGAGGAACACGTGCCCGGTGAGCTCGCGGCAGAACTCGGTGTTCTGGAGCCGATCCATCACCGGCCCCTTGACCTCGGCCAGGTGCAGGGTGACCCCGGAGTCCTTCAGGCGCCCATTGATGGCCTCGAGGCTCTCCAGCGCCGAGGCATCGATGAGATTCACCGCCTGGCAGGCCAGCACGATATGCTCGAGGGTCGGTTGGCGGGCCGCCAGCTCCATCACGGTATCCTCGAGGTAGCGGGCGTTGGCGAAGTAGAGGCTCTCGTCAACCCGCAGGATCGCCAGGCGGTCGTCGGTCTCCACGTCGTGACGCTTGATGTTGCGGAAGTGCTCGCTGCCCGGCACCCGCCCCACCACGGCACTATGGGGCCGGCTGGTACGGTAGAGGTGCAGCGCCAGGGAGAGCCCCACCCCCACGGTGATGCCGCTTTCCACGCCAACGCCCAAGGTGACCAGGATGGTCGCCAGCATCGCCGCGAAGTCGCTGCGCGAATAGTCCCAGGTGCGCTTGATGGCCGGGAAGTCGACCAGCGAGAGCACCGCCACGATGATGGTGGCCGCCAGCGTGGCGATGGGCAGGTAAGCGATCAACGGCGTGAGCAGCAGCGCTGCCCCGGCGATCCCTACCGCGGTCAAGGCTCCGGCCGCCGGCGTCTCGGCCCCAGCGTCGAAATTCACGACGGAACGGGCGAAGCCGCCGGTGACCGGCATCCCGCCGGTGAAGGAGGCAGCGATGTTGGAGGCGCCCAGGCCCACCAGCTCCTGGTCGGGATCGATGCGCTGGCGGCGCTTGGCCGCCAGGGTCTGACCCACCGACACCGATTCCACGAAGCCGACGATGCTGATCAGCAGCGCCGCTAGGAACAGCTGGCTCCACAGGCCGCTGTCGAAGCCGGGCAGGGTCAAGGGTGGCAGGCCTGCCGGCACGCTGCCGACCACGGCTACACCGCGCGCGTCGAGGCCCAGCTCCCAGGTGGCCAGGGTGGTGACCGCCACCGCGAGAATCGGCGCGGCCTTGGTCAGCATGTCCGCCGGCCGGACCGGTACGCCCAGGCGGAGCAGCCCCAGCTTGAGCCAGCGCCGTGCGGCATAGAGGAAGACCAGCACAGAGGCGCCGATGATCAGGGTCGGGCCGTTCATTCCGCCGAGCCCCCGGGCCAGACCAGCCAGCAGCTCCAGCAGGTTGTGGCCGCTGGCCTCCACGCCCAGCACATGCTTGAACTGGCTGGCGGCGATGATCAGCCCCGAGGCGGTGATGAAGCCCGAGATCACCGGGTGGCTCAGGAAATTGGTCAGAAAGCCCAGCCTCGCCACGCCCATCAGAGTCAGCATCAGCCCGGACATCAGCGCCAGTACCAGGGCGGCACCGAGATATTCCGGCGACCCCTGGGGAGCGATCTGCCCTACCGCCGCCGCCGTCATCAGCGACACCACCGCCACCGGCCCCACCGCCAGGGTGCGACTGGTACCGAATACCGCGTAGACCACCAGCGGCGCAATGCTGGCGTAAAGACCCACCTGCGGCGGCAGCCCGGCCAGAATGGCGTAGGCCAGGGACTGCGGAATCAGCATGACGGTCACGATCACCGCCGCCAGCAGGTCGCTTCCCAGGGTGGCTCGGCCATAGCCGGGTAGCCACTGCAGGATGGGCAGACAGCGCTTGAGGTTCATCGCTCACTTCAGCCCGGCGGCGGCTTCCAGCATCGGGCGGCGCGCTTCCAGGTCATGGCCGGCGGCATGCGCGGCGGCCAGTAGCGCCGGGATGTCGCAGCCCGCCTGCTGGCTGCGCGCATGGGCCCAGAGATGCACGGCCCGCTTGCCGGTCTTGCAGAAGGCCAGAATCGGCGTGGGTAGACCGTCGAGGGCCTGGCCGAAGGCCTCGATGTCGGCCTCCGAGTACTCACCGGGAGTGACCGGGATAGAGCGCCACTCGAGGCCGAGCTCGGCGGCGCGGGCCTTCAGGGCACGGTCGTCGGGGTGATCCTCGGCTTCGCCGGGCTGGCGATTGCAGATCACCGAGCGAAAGCCGCGGCGGGCGACCTCGTCGAGATCGGCAGGCGTCACCGCATCGGCGATGGCGAAGCCGGGTTCGAGTTCATGAATCTGCATGGACGTTCTCCTGGAAAGCTGGGGTCTCAAAACTTGTTGATCGGTACCTTGAGGTAGACCTGGCCGTTGTCCTCGGCCGGCGGCATGTGCCCGGCGCGCATATTGACCTGCACCGAGGGCAGGATCAGACGCGGCATGCCCAGGGTCGCATCGCGTTCGGTGCGCATCTTGACGAACTCCTCTTCGCTGATGCCCTCGTGCACATGCACGTTCTGCTGACGCTGCTCGGCCACGCTGGTCTCGTGCTGGAATTCCTCACGCTCCGGGGCCTTGTAATCGTGGCACAGGAAGATGCGGGTCTCGCCCGGCAGGGCCAGCACCTTCTGGATGGAGCGGAAAAGCGTGCGGGCATCGCCGCCGGGGAAGTCGCAGCGGGCGGTGCCGTAGTCGGGCATGAAGAGGGTATCGCCGACGAAAGCGGCGTCGCCGATCACGTAGGTCAGGCAGGCCGGCGTGTGGCCCGGCGTGTGCAGCACCCGCCCCTCCAGGTGGCCGATGGTGAAGGTGTCGCCCTCCTCGAAGAGGCGGTCGAACTGGCTGCCGTCGCGGGCGAACTCGGTACCGGCATTGAAGGCCTTGCCAAAGACGTCCTGCACCACGGTGATATTGGCGCCGATGCCCGTCTTTCCGCCCAGTGTCTCGTGCAGATAGGGGGCGGCGGAGAGGTGGTCGGCGTGGACGTGGGTCTCGAGTACCCACTCCACCTCGAGGCCGTTGTCACGCACGAAGTCGATGATCGTGTCGGCGGATCGCACATCGGTGCGCCCGGCGGCGTAGTCGAAATCGAGCACCGAATCGAGGATCGCGCAGGCACGGCTCGAGGGATCCTGCACCACATAGCTGAAGGTATTGGTCGGCTCGTCGAAGAAGTGGGTGACCACTGGCTGTGACATGGGAAACAACCTCCATTGAATGTCGCTGGCCGAGAGATGGCGTCAGTATAAGGCCAAGCAAGTTCTAAGAATAGAATATTTAATTCTATGAGGCTTGCGAAGCATATCGCTTCCCGACATCAACGAGGCCAGCTACTCCCAGGCACCCCCCTCCAGGGCATCCAGCGGAATCTTCAGGTAGCGCTTGCCGTTGGTCTCGGACTCCGGGAGGCGGCCGCCCCGAATGTTCACCTGCAGGGAGTGCAGGATCAGCTTGGGCATCGGCAACTCGCTGTCACGCTCGTGGCGCATCGTCACGAAGTCGTCCTCGAAAACATCGACCAGGTGCTTGTTAGTCTCGCGTTGCTCGCGCACCGTGCTTTCCCACACCGGCTCCCGGCCATCGGGCATGTAGTCATGGCCGGTGAACAGCCGGGTCTCGTCGGGCAGCGCCAGGATGGCCTGAATGGAGCGCCACAGCTGGTGGGCGTCGCCACCGGGAAAGTCGGCCCGAGCGGTACCGAAATCCGGCTGGAAAAGGGTGTCATGGACGAAGGCGGCGTCGCCGATCACGTAGGTGATCGAGGCCAGGGTATGGCCCGGCGAGAACATCACCCGCGCCTCGAGTTCGCCAATGCGGAACGTCTCCCCCTCGGCGAAGAGGCGTTCCCACTGGGAACCATCCGCGGGAAAGCCGGGCCAGTGGTAGAGCTCCTTCCACAGCTTCTGGACCGCCACGACCTTCTCGCCGATGGCGGTGGGCGCACCTGTCTTGGCTTTCAGGTACTGCGCCGCGGAGAAGTGATCGGCATGGGGGTGGGTATCGAGGATCCACTCCACCTCGAGCCCTTGCGCCTGCACATAGGCAAGCAGCTCATCGGCGTGGTGGGTGGCCGTGGCGCCGGAGGTCTCCTCGAAGTCGTGGACCGGGTCGATGATTACGCACTTGCGGCTCGCCGGATCGCTGACCACGTACTGGATGGAAAAGGTGCGTGGATCGAAGAAGCCTGCCACATCGGGCGTGCCGGCCCCGGTATTCTGCGAGAACGCGAAGGTCTTCATGGTGTCATCTCCTGTTGGCGCCAGGATTTGGTCAGGCGTCAATTACATAATATGTAATAACCTTAGAGTTTTTTTGCTCTATACAGCGATGGAGGCCATGAATCGAGACGATAGCCGACGCACAGCGCGGAATCCGGTCTTGCAAGGCATCAACGCAAGGCGCCCGCGACTCGGGAGTCGCGGGCGCCGCACCGAAGGTTACCGGCCGGGGTCGGCCCGGCTACCTGGTTGACTTGCGGGTATTGACGTCCAGCAGCTTCCAGGCCGGACAGAAGTTGAACAGGCCGGTGGCCAACGGCAATATGCCGATCCAGCCCCAAACGCCGATCGTGCCGGTCAGGGCCAGCAGGATCAGCACGGCGCCGACCACGATACGGGCTATCTTGTCGATGCCGCCCACATTGCTCTTCATGAAAGACTCCTTCTGTTCGCTGGGACACTCAGAAGTTGTAAACGGGAATGGACGGATCGCGCATCATCTCGGCCATCGGGCCCGGCGCAGCCACACCAACCTCCTCGCGCAGGTTGTCCTCACCCAGGTCGCTGCTGGGCAAGTAGATCGCGCAGACATCCACGCTGGTCCCGTTGCTCATCAGCATGCTTAGGACACCTTCCGGCTTGACCTGGCCCGCCGGGTTACTGGGTGGCGTGTTGATCGCCTCTGCACTCGCGTAACCGTCAACGGCCAGGTCACCGGCAGCGTCACAGAGCAGAATGTGCAGGTCGGTACCCTGCTGCTGCATGGGTTGCCGCCAGCAGCGAACTCGTCAGCAGAAGATGCCTCAACTTCATAATAAGAACCTCTAAGCAAATAACATATTTCACGTTCTCGAAGCTTAGGGCACAGGCGCATCTTTCACATGAGGCATTTGGACGCGGCTTGATGCAGGTCAAATTTATCGAAGCAATCCTGCAAAGAAATAGATGGATCGGGTCAAGGGCACATATCCTTGCATGGCGATCTGTCATGAAAGTTGAGGAAGAATCTCACAACGACAGCACCCCGCTCCGTGAAAAAAGGCGCGGGGTGCTGTATGTCAAGGTTGGCGAGACACGCCGAGTGATCAGCGATAGACCGGCAGGCGGACACAGACGGCCTCGACCTTCGACTTGACCTCGATCTCGATGGTCGCGGGGTCATCGCCTGCGGCCATGACGTCGAGGATGTCGCAGATCCAGCCGGCGAGGTCCCGACATTCGGTCTCGCCGAAGCCGCGGGTGGTCACCGCCGGTGTACCGATGCGCAGGCCAGAGGTAACAAAGGGGCTCTGCGGATCACCGGGCACGGCGTTCTTGTTGACGGTGATATGGGCGCGTCCCAGGGCGGCGTCGGCGTCCTTGCCGGTCAGGCCCTGCTTGATCAGCGAGAGCAGGAAGAGATGGTCCTCGGTGCCGCCTGAGACCACCTCGAAGCCACGCTCGATGAACACCCCGGCCATGGCCTGGGCATTCTTGACCACCTGCTGCTGGTAGGTCTTGAACTCGGGTTCCATGGCCTCCTTGAAGCAGATCGCCTTGGCGGCGATGACGTGCTCCAGCGGGCCACCCTGCCCGCCCGGAAAGACCGCGGACTGCAGCTTCTTCTCGATTTGCTCGTCACCTTCGCTGGAAAGGATCAGGCCGCCACGCGGGCCGCGCAGGGTCTTGTGGGTGGTGGTGGTGACCACATGGGCGTGGGGCAGAGGTGTCGGATAGACCCCGGCAGCCACCAGGCCAGCCACGTGGGCCATATCCACCAGCAGGTAGGCGCCAACCTCGTCGGCAATCTCGCGGAACTTCGCCCAGTCGATGATCTGGGAGTAGGCGGAGAAACCGGCGATGATCATCCTGGGCTTGTGCTCGCGGGCCAGTTTCGCCACTTCGTCGTAATCGATGCGGCCGGCCTCGTCGATACCGTACTGCACGGCATTGTAGTGCTTGCCTGAGAAATTGGGCTTGGCGCCATGTGTCAGGTGGCCGCCGGCGTCGAGGCTCATGCCGAGGATGGTGTCGCCCGGCTTGACCAACGCCTGGAACGCAGCACCGTTGGCCTGGGAGCCGGAGTGGGGCTGAACGTTGGCATAGGTCGCGCCGAACAGCTCCTTGGCATAGTCGATGGCGAGTTGCTCGACAATGTCCACGTACTCGCAGCCGCCGTAGTAGCGTTTGCCGGGGTAGCCTTCCGCATACTTGTTGGTCAGTTGGCTGCCCTGCGCCTCGAGGACTCGGGGGCTGGCATAGTTCTCGGAGGCGATCAGCTCGATGTGCGCTTCCTGACGCGCCACTTCCTTCTGCATCGCGTCGAACAGGGCGTCATCGAAACCGGCAATCGTCATGTCATGGCTGAACATCGGCGGGGAACCTCGTATCACGGGATAATCTGAGGTCAGCATGATACCCCAGCCCCCGACGGCTTTCACATGAAAGGCAATCATCCCGAGCGGCGGGCATTTCATCTTGCCCCCACCCGATTATCGGGCCTATCACTATCCTGGGAAGCCTTGCTCGGACCGCTTCGCTCAGCGCGTTTCCACGCGCATCTCGAGACGCTCGGGCAACCCCATGGGATCGCCGGTGTAGGTTTCCAGGTTGCTCTCCGCCGGAAGGGTGACGGCAACCTCGAGCTCATCGGCGGCGCCTTCGGCCAGGGACACCAGCCCCAGCAGGAACTGCTGCACTTCAGGGCCGAACATCATGCCGAAGCCCTCGGCCTGGGTGCGCGCCTGCTCGATGTACTGGCTTTCGGTTATCCCCTCCATGGCCGCACCCAGAGTGGTCAGGCGACCCAACAGCCCCTGCTCGTTGAGGATCAGTCGAAGGTTCCCACCCAGCAGTTTGGCCGACTCCAGCACCCCGGCATCGGCAAATACGGCCGCCGGGGTGACCCCTTCGGACAGCACCACCGGCAGCTCGACGTCGACCAGCAGCCTCAGGGCATCATGGATCGTGACATGGCTATCGCTGGTGATGAGGCTTTGCATCTCGCCCTGTTCCCAGTTTCCGAGCAGGGCGGCATCGATACGCAATTCGCCGCTGCCGTCGGTCAGCACATTGCTGGCCATGCGCAACTGGGCCCTCTCCTCCTCTGGTGCCAGTTCGATCATGCGTGCCAGATCAGCCTGAAAAGCATCGATCTCCAACCCGCCCTGGCCGTCGCTGAAGTCGCCATCGAGGCTCAAGTGCGCCAGACTGCCGACAAACCGCTCGGCGTCGACGACCAGGTCGTTCAGCTCGAAACGATCGAGCTGCTGCTCGTTCTCACCTTCCCCCATCTCCTCATCCAGACCACTGAGGCCCTCGAGGTGGAGGGAGGAGAGGCTGAAGGAGCCAGAACCCAGTTCGCCGAGATCCTGGCTAACGCCCTTAACGCCGATGACTTCCACCATGCCGATGGCTTGATGGGAGAGCGATTCGCCACGCACCAGCTCGATTGCCAGGCTGCCCTCGCCCTCTTCCAGGGAGGGGTCATCGAAGAGCTCCGCGGCAAACTCGGAGCCCAAATCGATGACGATGTCATCGATGGTCAGTCTGCCCACTTCGATCTCTCCCGGCTCGCTGCCACCCAGCGGGAACACCGCCTGGGATGGCTCGTCCAGAACGATGCGCTCGACGCTCATCAGCAGCACCTCGGTGAGGCTGTCCTCGAGACGGACGCCCTCGATGGTGACCTCGTCGGGCTGGTCATAGTCGCCGTTGACGACATAGCGGTCGATCAGCAGGCGCTCACCCTCATCAGCCTGGAAGCGGATCGCCTCGGCGATAGTGCGATCGCGGATCGTCCCCTCGGCGATATTGCCCACTTCGAAGGCCCCGTCAGCCCCGAACAGGGCACGCAGGTCGGCCTCGAGGCGGTCGGCATCGGCCAGGCCCAAGCTGGGAACGATCAGCAGCGCCAAGGTGACGGCATTGAGAGTCAAGCGGCTTGCGGACGACATCATCGTGTTTCACCTCTCGAGTGATTGTTCGATATCAGATGCCAGTGTAGCGGAAGACGGAGAAACTGGTCAGTGTCAGGCCTCGCCCAGCAGGCCGAGGCTGGCCGCCGGAGCCTGGCGGCGCAGGCCCCGAGAGAGCAGATGGCCGATGAGGCCGATCAGCAGCGCGCCGGCCAGCGGCAGGATCAGCCACAGCTGCCAGTGGACCCTGGGGGCCAGGTCGAACCAGGCCAGGTAGATTCCGGCGGTCGCCAGCTCGGCCAGCAGCGCGCCCATCAGCCCACTGGCCAGCCCCAATACGGCGAACTCCGCCGCCTGCATCCGCGACAGCAGGCGGTTGCCGGCCCCGAACACCCGCAACAGGCCGCTCTCGTGGGCTCGCACCGGCAGGCTGGCGGTCAGCGCCGCATAGAGTACGCTGATACCGGCCAGCAACACGAAGCCCAGCACCAGCTCCACCGCGCGGGTGACTTGGGTCAGTACCTCGCGCACCTGGCCGAGGATGGCCTCCACGTCGAGCAGGGTGACGCCGGGAAATTCCTGTACCAGACGACGCAGCAGGTCGCGGTCGTCGTCGCCGAGATGGAAGGCGGTGATGTAGCTATGGCCGAAACGCTCCAGGGTCCCGGGCGGGAAGATCACGAAGAAGTTGGGCCGAAAGCTCTCCCAGTCGAGGCTGCGCAGGCTAGTCACCTCACCGGTGACCTCGTCGCTACCGATGGTGAAGGTCAGGCGATCACCGAGGGCGAGACCGAGGCGCTCGGCCAGACCGTCCTCCACAGAGATCGGTACCGCCGCGTCACGGGCCGTGGAGCTCGGCTCGGCGTCCACTTCGTCCAGCCAGCTTTCCGTCGCGGCCGACTGGCCCTCGGCGAACCACTCCCCTGCCACCACCCGGTTGCCCTTGGGCAGGGTCTCGCGCCAGGTCAGATTGAGCTCGCGACGCAGGGCGTTGTCGCCTCGCGACTCCGCCGGCACGACATCGCGCGGGGGCTGGTCGTTGATGGCGGTGAGGCGCCCGCGGACCATGGGATAGAGGGCGCTGCGGGCATCCGTGGCTTCTTCCAGGGCCGAGGCGAAGGCGTCCCGCTCCTGGGGCTGGATATTGATGGCGAAGTGGTTGGGAGTGTCCTCCGGCAACTGGGCCTGCCAGGTGGTGAGCAGATCACCGCGTACCAGGGCGATCATGGCCACGGCGAAGAAGGTCACCGAGAAGGCCAGCAACTGGCCGAGGCTCGCCTGGCGGCGCCGCGCCAGCTGCTGGCCGCCCAGCCGCACGGCCGTGACCAGGCCATCCGACGCCCCGTGGCCGCGCGGCAGGCGTGAGGTGGCCCGTAACACCAGGCCGAGCAGCCCGCCGCCGAGCCCCCATAGCACCACCAGCATTACCAGCCCGCCCAGCAGCAGGCCGACGGCGAGCCAGGGGTCGCCGGAATAGAGCCACAGCAACCCGCCAAAGACCAACGACGCCACACCTACCACCAGCCAGGCCGAGGGTGGTAAGGGATCCAGCTCACGGCGCAGCACCTTGAGGGCGCTGACCCGCTTGAGGCGCAGCAGGGTCGGTCCGGCGAAACCGGCCAGCACCGCCAGGGCGGTAAACACCCCGAGCCACAGCGGCAGCAGGCCGGGCGCCGGCAGGCTGAACGGCAGGAAGACCGACAGCATCCTCACCAGCAGGGCCTGACCGGCCAGGCCCAGCAGGGCTCCCAGCGCCGAGGCCGCCAGTGCCAGCCACAGCAGCTGCAGCACGAAAAGGCGCAGCAGTTCGCCTTGGGTGGCACCGAAGCAGCGCAGCAGCGCGGCAGTATCCAGGTGGCGGTCGACGTAGCGCCGGGTGGACATGGCCACAGCCACACCGGCCAGCAGCACTGCGGCAAGCCCCGCCAGGCCGAGATACTGCTCGGCCCGCGACAGGGCACTACCCAGCTGGGGACGGTCGCTTCGCACGTCGCGCACCTCCACCCCCTCACGGCGCAGCCCCTCCAGCAGCGGCTCAACACGGGCCACCGCCTCGGCGCTGCCGGCGGCCAACAGCTCGAACTCCACCCGCGAGCCCTCCTGGACAAGCCCGGTGGCGTCCAGATCATCGTGATGCATCATCAGCCGCGGATTGAAGCTGCCGAAGCCGGCCGACTGGTCAGGCTCGCGCTCGATCACGCCGCTGACCTCGAGCTCAGTCTGGCCGAGGCGAATCCGGTCTCCCACCTCGAGTTCCATCAGCAGGGCGAGACGCGGCGCCACCCAGACCTCGCCCGGCGACGGGCCATGGGCCAGCGACTCGATGCCGTCGCCGCGGTCCACGCGGGCCGTGCCGTAGTGCGGATAGACATCATCGACCACCTTGAGGCTGGCCGGCTGGAAGCGGTCACCACGGCTGATCATCGAGACCATGTCGACCTGGTCAGAGAGCGTCAAACCGGCATCCTCGAGGGCCTGGCGGACCTCCTCGTCGAAGGGCCGGCCCTGCTCCAGAACCACGTCGCCGCCCGAGAGCTGGCCGGCCTGGCGGGTCAGGCCGCGGTCGAGACGATCGAGAAAGAAGCCGATCATCGTCGAGGCGGCCACGGCCAGCGCCAACGCTAGCGCCAGGGCACGCACGTCGGCGGAACGCAGGTCACGGATCAGGCTTCGGCCCGAGAGGCGCAGCAGGGCCGGCCAGCCGGTGCGGCTCATGCCATCACCTCGTCGTGCGCCATCTCGACCAGCCGGCCGCCCTCCAGGCGCAGGCAGCGATCACAACGCCGCGCCAGGGCATGGTCATGAGTCACCAACACCAGGATCGTACCGGCCTCGCGGTTGAGCGAGAACAGCGCCTCGATGATACGCTCGCCGGTAACCGGGTCCAGGTTGCCGGTGGGCTCGTCGGCAAATACCAGCTCGGCCCCGGTGACGAAGGCCCGGGCCAGAGCCACACGCTGCTGCTCGCCACCGGAAAGCTGCTTGGGCAGGTGGTTCAGGCGCTCACCGAGGCCGACGCGGGTCAACCAGTCGCGCGCCTGGGCTTCGGCCCCGGGGCTCGGCGACAGCTCCAACGGCAGCAGCACGTTCTCCAGGGCCGTCAGGGTGGGCAGCAGCTGGAAGTTCTGGAACACGAAGCCCACTCGTCCCGCCCGCAGGGAGGCCCGGCCATCCTCGTCGAGCGCGAGCAGCGACTGGCCGAACAGCGACAGCTCACCGCCACTGGGCGTGTCAAGACCTGCCAGCAGGCCCAGCAGGGTCGACTTGCCGGCGCCGCTCTGACCAAGAATCGCCACACTCTCCGCGGGGAACACCGACAGCGACAGGTCACTCAGAATGGTCAGCCGTCGTTCACCACTCTCGACGTCCTTGGCGAGGTGGTCAGCGTGTAGAATCGGCGAGGCATCCGTTCGAGAGGAGATGGACATGGCGAAGGGCTTCCCTGTAGGTGCGTTGAGCCGGCATGCACTCCGCCGGCTCGCTGGGCGCTGGTTCACAGCACTCTGGTTGGCATTGCTGCTGGCCGGCAGCGCGGCCCAGGCGGCGGAGAGACCGGTGCTGCTGGTGATGGGCGACAGCCTGAGCGCCGCCTATGGTATCGAACAGGGGGCCGGCTGGGTCAGTCTGCTGCAGGCGCGCCTGGACGGGAAGGCGCGCGTGGTCAACGCCAGCATCAGCGGCGAGACCTCGAGCGGCGCCGCCGCCCGCCTGCCCGACCTTCTCGGACAGCACGAACCCGATATCGTTGTGCTGGAACTCGGCGGGAATGACGGCCTGCGCGGCCTGCCCCCGGGCCAGTTCGCGGCCAACATGGCTGACATGATCGAGGCCAGTCAGGCGGCGGGCGCCGAGGTACTGCTGCTGGGCATCGATATCCCGCCAAACTACGGCCGGGCCTACCGCGACGCCTTCACCGGGGTCTACACGCGGCTTGCCGATGAATATGACCTGCCACTCGTGCCCTTCCTGCTCGAAGGCGTCGCCCTGGAGGACGAGCTGATGCAATCCGACGGCATTCACCCCACCGCGGCCGCCCAGCCGCAGATCCTCGAAAACGTCTGGCCGGAACTCGCGCCACTGCTGGAGGCCAACGGTGCCGCCATGGCGGAGAGCACTCAGGACTGAGCCACCGGTACGGGCGTCTTCTGCCACTGCTGCAGCGCGAGGCCTCCGAGGATCAGCACCAGGCCCACCAGGGTGGAGGCAAGGATCGGCTCGCCGACCACCAGGTAGAGCAGCAGCAGCGACACCGGCGGCGAGAGGAAGATCAGGTTGGACACCTTGGCCGTGCGCGAGACTCGGTGAACAGCCAGCTGCCAGAGCACGAAGGCGATACCCATCTCGAACAGCCCCACATAGACGCCGGCTCCCAATGCCGCCCAGCCGTGCCAGGAAAGCCCAGGCCCGGCCACCAGTAGCACCGTGAGAACCGGCACACCGACGCTGAAGTTCTGCCACTGTGCCACCAGCGGCGGGCGATGGTCGCGGGCATTGAGCAGCCAGTAGAGCGCCCAGAGCAGCGTCGAGGCGAGAGCCAGGCCGACGCCCAGCGGGTCGGCGAAGGCCACGTCGAACACCGCCCCGCGGGTGGCGATCACCCAGACGCCGGCATAGGCGATCAGCCCCGCCAGCACGTCGATGCGCGTAAGACGCTGCCCGAGGATCGGCACCGCCAGAAAAGCCATCGCCAACGCCCAGGTGTAGTTGAGCGCCATGGCCTCCTGGCCCGGCAGCCGATCGTAGGCGCCGAACAGCACCAGGTAATAGGCCACCGGATTCATCAGCCCCGCCCAGGCGGCAGTGCGCCAGCCATGCCTGAGCGCCTGACCCAGCAGCCCCTGACGCGCCACCAGCACGCCGATCAGCGCCCAGGAGACCAGCGAGGCAATCCACATCAGCGCCAGCGGCGACATGTAACCGAGCGCCACCTTGAAGGCCGTGGCCACCGTCGACCACAGCGCCACCGCGCCCAGCCCGAAGAGCATCGCCTGGCGATCAGAGCTCATCGCCGATCCGCATTCTGCGCCGCTCGCAGCGCCGCCTTGCCGTGGCGCAGGCGCACCACGAAGGACCCGAGCGCATAAGCCAGCCCGCCAGCTAGCATGCCCGGCAGAATCTCGTAGACGGTGCCTACGAGACGCGGATCCAGTAGCTGATAGAGCAGCACCACCGCTGGCCCCGTTACTACCATGGAGATGGTCAGCCACTGGGGCGGGCAACGTCCCAGTGTGTAGACGATGAGCAGCGGGGCGAATGCGGCACCCAGGCCCGACCAGGCGTGCAGAACCAGCCAGAAGACGGTCTCGTTGGAGTAGAGCGCGATCAGCAGTGCCAACACGATCATCACGAGGGTAGCGACACGGGTGGTGGCGTAACTGTGCCAGCGCTTCGGCAAGAGATCGCGACTGATGGCCGCCGAGCAGGTCAGGATCAGCGAGTCCGCCGTAGAGATCGTCGCAGCGAACAGGCCCGCAAGCACCAGCCCGGCGAGAATGCCCGGCAGTAGCTCCGCCGCCATGACCGGCAGGGCCAATTCGGTGTCCTGCTGAACGTCGAAGTCAGCAATATCCGGCAGCAACAGCCGAGACATCAGACCTACCAGCATGGCCAGACTGTAGAAGGCGGTGAACCAGCCATAATAGTAGTAGCGGGCGCGGCGCATGCTGTGCTCGCTATCCAGCGACATGAAACGCACCATGATCTGCGGCTGGCCGATCACGCCTATGCCTGCAAACAGCCAGCCGATCACGAACAGCAGCGGGCCCAGCCCACCGAAGGCCAAATCGGTCGGGAACCAGTTCATGTAGGTGGCCGATACCGCGTTCAGGGCCTCCCAACTCGGCTGGACACCACCCTGCTCGGAGACGGTGATCCATACCATCAGGCCCATCCCCAGCAACATGACGCTGGACTGAGCCGCATCGGTCCAGACCGAGGCGCGCAGCCCTCCGGAGAAGCAGTAGAACAGCACCATGGTTGCGCCCATGACGACGCCGAGCCACTGCTGCCAACCGAAGAGCACGTTCAGCGCCTTACTCCCGGCGCTGAACTGGGCGGCAGCATAGATGCCCAGAAACACCACCGCTATCAACGCCGTCACGACCCTCACGCCCACCTGATTCTGGCCGAACCAATTGCCCAGCAACGTCGGGTAGGTGAGGGAGTCGAAGCTGCCAGTGGCTCGCCGCAACCGCCGGTGCACCACCAGCGAGATCAGGAAGTCACCGACGATCCACCCTATCATCAGCCAGATCGCCGCCATCCCCGACGAGTAGGTGTAACCGATGACACCGATGAACATGTAGCCGCTGTTGTTGGTCGCCACGGCCGATAGCCCGGCCAGGGAGGGCGGCAGGTTGCGCCCCGCCAGCAAATAGTCGGTGCTCTCCTTGCGTCTTACCAGCACCGATGAGAAGCCGATGAGCAGGAACACCAGCATAAAGAAGATGAAGCTTCCCTGAAGCATGGGCATCAATCGACCTCCTCTGCCTGGTTTTCGAACGGCTCACCGATGACGAGGCCATACAGCATCGCCTGACCATCTCGGGTCATGTGCTGTCGCCATATCTTGCCACCAGGATATGCTGGCGATAGATCTCATTGGTCATAGCCTGACCCCCTGTTCAAGGGTGTCACGATGTATCGGCCGCAGGGTTGCCTCAGCCAAGCGAATCAACAGATCGATGCGCCGGGGGCCAAGCAGCCCCCAGAGGCTCCGCTGCAAACGGGTCTGAATACGGGTGCGAGATCCATCAAGCTCGAAGGCCTCGATATAGAGATCGATATCTCCTCTGCGACACCCGTCATCGACCCGTGAGCCGAACAGGTAGACACTCGCCTCCTCACCCAGCAGATCGGTCACGGTGTCATGGATGATGGAAACGTGGTCCTCGGTCGGCCGCATCATCAGTTCCTTATCGATCGATATGCCCCAAGTCTCGCTCGGGGTCAAGACGATCACGCACCGTCTGCTTGAGGGCCTTGATGTCAGGGAAGCCGCCGTCGCGTTTGCGTTCCCAGAGCGATGCCTCGTCACAGAGGATCTCGAAATGGCCGCCATGGGATGGCACCAGGGCCACCTCCTTCAGGTCTTCGCCGAAGGTGGAGAGCAGTTCCTGAGCATACCAGGCGCTGCGCAGCAACCATTGGCACTGGGTACAGTAGTGGATTCGGATACGTGACATGGAACCTCGAGGATCGTGACAACAGCAGCGCAATGATAACAGCCAGACCCGCCTCTACGAGTGGATCATCGGTGACGAGGACAGCCTGCAGTATGCGCCTGGTGCTGCCCTGGCAGCGCCGGCGCGTTGAAATCCCGACGCCGCCTGGCCATGATGAAGGCAATATCCCGCTCCTTGCCGCCACGTGATGCGGCTGGGGCACCGCGACAGGAAGCCCCTGCATGAAACGATCCCCCCTGATCAGCCCGGAACTGCTGGAACGCATCATCGATGCCTCCGAGGACGGCATCGTGGTCGCCGAGCAGGAGGGCGACGAGAACATCCTGATCTACGTCAACCAGGGCTTCGAGCGCCTCACCGGCTACAGCGCCGACGAGATCCTCTACCGGGACTGCCGCTTCCTGCAGAACGAGGACCGCGACCAGCCGGGGCTCGATACCATCCGCAAGGCCCTGAAGGCGGGTCGCCCCTGCCGCGAGGTGCTTCGCAACTATCGCAAGGATGGCACCATGTTCTATAACGAGCTCTCCATCACTCCCATGTACGACGAGGATGACAAGCTCACCTATTACATCGGCGTACAGAAGGATGTCACCGAACGCGTGGAGGCACAGCAGGAACTCGACCGGCTCAAGGCCGAACTCGGCCTGAGCTGAATCGGCGCAACACGGCGGAGGAAAGCAGAGAAAAAAGTTACGCGAGGGCTTGCCCTTGACGTTATCTGCCGGTATATAGCCAGCAGGCAACGGCCGTTGCCTGCTGGCGCTTCAGGTTCCACACCCGGGACGGGAAGCGATCGAATGATCCGCCGGACACTCAGTGTCCGGCCCCGAGCCATGGGAGGACGTCGCATGAGCCATGAACCCCTTCTCGACACCAACGACGATGACGATCAGGACTACCTGGAAGCGGTCAATGACGACTACGGTCGCGTCCGCCCCAGCAGTCGTGCCGACACCCTGAAGGCCCGTCGACGCGTAGAGGCCCTCATCGAGGAGCGTCGCCTGCAGCGTGCCATTGAGGATGACTGGAACCTCGAGGAAGAAGAGTAAGGCGCAAGCGCCTGGAGCCTGGAACCGGGGTTGCCAACGGCTGGCCATCCTCGGTTTCGGGCTCTATCATCTCGAGTCAGCCCATTTCTCCAACCAAGTGGAACTCCATGGCGCAATACGTCTACACCATGAACCGGGTGGGCAAGGTCGTGCCCCCCAAGCAACACATCCTCAAGGACATCTCACTGTCCTTCTTCCCTGGCGCCAAGATCGGCGTGCTGGGCCTCAACGGCTCCGGCAAGTCCACCCTGCTGCGCATCATGGCCGGTGTGGATACCGAAATCGAGGGCGAGGCTCGCCCCATGCCGGGCATCAACATCGGCTACCTGCCCCAGGAGCCCGAGCTCGACGACACCAAGAATGTCCGCGAGACCGTCGAGGAAGCCCTGGGTGAGATCATGCAGGCCCAGGAGAAGCTCGACGCCGTCTATGCGGCCTATGCCGAGCCTGATGCCGACTTCGACGCCCTGGCCAGCGAACAGGCCCGGCTCGAGAACATCATCGAGGCCTCCGACGCCCACAACCTGGAGCGTAAGCTGGACGTGGCGGCCGAGGCCCTGCGCCTGCCGCCCTGGAGCGCCAACATCGGCACTCTCTCCGGGGGGGAGCGGCGTCGTGTGGCCTTGTGCCGCCTTCTGCTTTCCAGCCCCGACATGCTGCTGCTCGACGAGCCCACCAACCACCTGGACGCCGAGTCGGTGGCGTGGCTGGAGCGCTTCCTCCACGATTATTCCGGCACCGTGGTGGCCGTCACCCACGACCGTTACTTCCTCGATAACGTGGCCGGCTGGATTCTCGAGCTGGACCGCGGCCAGGGCATTCCCTTCGAAGGCAACTACTCCCAGTGGCTAGAGGCCAAGGAGAAGCGCCTGGAGAAGGAAGCCAAGCAGGAAGCCTCCAAGAACAAGGCTATCAAGCAGGAGCTGGAGTGGGTGCGCAGCAATGCCAAGGGCCGACAGGCCAAGAGCAAGGCGCGCCTCAACCGTTTCGAGGAGCTGCAGTCCGGTGACTTCCAGAAGCGCAACGAGACAAACGAGATCTATATACCGCCCGGCCCTCGCCTGGGCGACAAGGTCATCGAGTTCCACGACGTGGCCAAGGCCTTCGACAATAAGCTGCTCTATGAGGATCTGACCTTCACGGTGCCCAAGGGCGCCATCGTCGGCATCATCGGCGGCAACGGAGCGGGCAAGTCGACGCTGTTCAAGCTGATTACCGGCCAGGAACAGCCCGATGCCGGCGACGTGGTGGTCGGCGAGACCGTCGACATCGCCTACGTCGAGCAGCTGCGCGACAACCTCGACGACAAGCAGACGGTGTGGGAGGCAGTCTCCGACGGCCAGGACATCCTCAACATCAATGGCCACGAAGTCTCCTCGCGGGCCTATGTGGGCCGCTTCAACTTCAAGGGCAACGACCAGCAGAAGCGTTTGAGCGAGCTCTCCGGCGGCGAACGCGGCCGCCTGCAGCTGGCCCAGACCCTCAAGCAGGGCGCCAACGTGCTGCTGCTCGACGAGCCCTCCAACGATCTGGACATCGAGACGCTGCGCGCCCTCGAGGAGGCCCTGCTGGCCTTCCCCGGTTGCGCCCTGGTGATCTCCCACGATCGCTGGTTCCTCGATCGTATCGCCACGCATATCCTGGCGTTCGAGGGCGACTCCCACGTGGAGTTCTTCGAGGGCAACTACACCGAGTACGAGGCGGATCACAAGAAGCGCGTCGGCGACGACACGCCGCACCGCATGAAGTATAAGCGCATCGACGCCTGAGGAAACGCTGAATCCATGGCTGCGCGGCTCACTCACTGCGTTACGCGGTGCTCGCTATCCTCATGTA
Source organism: Halomonas daqiaonensis (assembly GCF_900109725.1). GTDB lineage: Bacteria > Pseudomonadota > Gammaproteobacteria > Pseudomonadales > Halomonadaceae > Halomonas > Halomonas daqiaonensis. The sequence goes on along the minus strand of NZ_FOBC01000006.1, from coordinate 142,308 downwards.
GCAGGCTACACTCTCCGGGAGCTGCGCTCCGGGCGCCTTGTAAGTGAGCCTGCTCGCCGATGCCTTCAGCGCTCTCTCGGTTGTTTGGACAATGCCCTATAAACCCCTCTGACCTTGCGGTCGTGGGGTTTTCTTGTAGCCTACGGCTTAGCGCTTGCAACTCCCGGGTATAGGGCGGGGTTGCCCCGAACGACATGACGGGCCATAAGGGGGTTATTCCCGCGAGGAGTCTCCCATGCGCGCCTTCCTTTCCTGGCCGATCCACCTGCTCAAGGCTTATCGGCAGAGCATCGCCTACCTGCCCTCCCTGCTGGCGTTGGCCTACGCCTTTCTGAGCCTCATCGCACTGCTCCTGCCGATCTCCGACGACCGACTGCCGACACTGCTGACAATGCTGGGCCTCGAGGCGCCTGAGGACACCCTTCCGCTGCTCGTCGCCCTGCTCGGCGGCATGATCTCGCTGATGGTCTTCAGCTTTTCCATGGTGATGTCGGTGCTCTCGCAGGCCGGCGGGCAGTTTTCCCACAAGCTGGTGTTCGGCCTTATCTCGGAGCGTCCTCACCAGTGGGTGCTGGGCCACTACCTGGGGACCATTCTCTTCATCCTGATGCTGATGATGGTTCCGAATGTCGCCGACGGTCAGGCGACCTGGCGATCGCTGGCGATCTACCTGGCCTGCGCCATGGTGATTCACTGCCTGGCACTCTTCGTCTACTTCATCCACAAGGCCTCCCAGTCGATCCAGATCGACGCCGTGGTCACCGACCTGCACCAGTCCACGCTAGCCTCCATGCAAGTGCTGCAGTCACAACAGCAAGGGCAGGAGTGGCGTATCCTGGCCGTCGCCGCGTCATCAGGTCATCGCCACTACCCCGTGCATGCCCGAAGGGCCGGCTACCTGCAGAATGCCGACCTCAGCGCACTGGCCGCGTTGGCGCACCGAGTCGACGGTGTCGTGCACCTTCACTTCCGCTTCGGGGACTATGTGGTGAAGGGGCTGCCGATCCTCTCGCTGGAGGCAGCGTCGCCCCCAGAGGCGAGCTGGTGCGACGAGGTTCGTGCCACCCTGACCTATGTGGAAGGGGAGTCGATCACAGAGCATCATGTGTTCGGCTTGACCCAGCTGATGGAAGTGGCCGTGAAAGCGCTCTCGCCGGGCATCAACGACCCCGGCACCGCACGGCTGTGCCTGCATCGTCTGACCGACCTGCTGGGCCGGCGCCTCGAGTGGCAACCCTGCAATTCACTCTTCGACCGGGACGGGACCTGTCGGCTGACCTGGAAGGTGGAGGATTTCGAGAGCCTGCTCTATCGGCTCTTCCAGCCCATCCTGCGCTACGGAAGGGAGGATCTGAGCATCGGCCTGGGCGTACTCAAGGCCCTGAAGACCCTTTCGCTGTTCGCCGAGGAAAAGGATCTCGAAACTCTTCAGGCCCATGCCGACCGAGTGGTGGAGACGCTGTCCCAAGCGGCAGACCACCCGCTGGACCGGCGCTTTGTCTCGGCACGCCTGGACGACGGCATCCATCGGCTGACCCTCCCGCGTGTCCTGCCCGGCCGGCAGGACACCTGACTTCTGCCCAACGGCGTCAGTAAAGCTTGGGCTCGCCCGCCGGCCGGGTCTTGAAACGTCGGTGCAGCCAAAGATACTGCTCGGGATGACGGCGTATCGCTGCCTCGATCACGGCGTTGACGCGGGCGGCATCGGCCGCCTCATCGCCGCTGGGGAAGTTCTCCAGCGGCGGCAGATACTCCAGGGTATAGGTGCGGTCATCGGGATTGCGGTGGAAGATCAGCGGGATCACCGGCGCGCCGGTCATGCGTGCGATACGCGAGGTCATCCGGACCGTGGCCGCCGGGATGCCGAAGAAGGGGGCAAAGACGCTGGCATCGCGGCCAAAGTCCTGGTCAGGGGAGTACCAGACCGCATGGCCGGCCTTGATCCGTCGGACCACGCCGCGCAGGTCGTAACGGTCGAGGACCGCATCGAAATAGGGTGCCCGGGCGCGCCCCATGAAACGATCGAAGAGCGGGTTGTCATGGGGGCGCTGGACGGCGTCGGCGCGGAAGTAGAGCGCATGCAGCGCGGCCCCCAGATCCAGGGTCGAGAAGTGCACCCCGAGGATCAGCGCCCCCCTGCCCTCGACCTCCAACCTGGCCCTGTGCGCCTGCCCCAGGAATGTGACGCGGTGGCGCAGATGCTCGGGGTCACGGCACCAGCCGGTAGCGGTCTCGACGATGCCGATGCCGTTGGCGACAAAGGTATCGCGCACCAGCCGCGACTGCGCCGCCTCGTCCAATTCCGGGAAGCAGAGGCGGATATTGGTCTCGGTGATATGGCGACGGCGCTTGGCAACGCGCCAGGCAGCAAGGCCAATCGCCCGGCCGACCCAAAGCTTCGGCCGCCAGGGCAGCCAGGCAACGACATGCATGGCGCCGATGGCCAGCCAGGTGGGCCAATGGCGCGGGTGGGCGAAGTTGCGCTGGCTCATTGGGGGGTAATCCCCGCTTGATGATAACGCCTGGGTACCCTCGGCAGCACCCCGGTGAGCAGGGTATAGCTGATGGTGTCGCAATGGCGGCCCACCTCGTCCACCGACAGCAGCGCACCGTTTGCGGCACGTCCCCAGAGCACTACCTCACTACCGATGTCGGCCTCGGGGATGTCGGTAATATCTACCGTCAGCATGTCCATGGAGACCTTGCCGGCGATGGTCGTGCGTTGTCCGTTGACCAGCACCGGAGTACCGTCGACCGCATGTCGGTCGTAGCCGTCACCATAGCCGCAGGCGACCACGCCGATCCGCGAAGGCCGTGGGGCCTTCCAGCGTCCGGCATAACCCACCGGTTCACCCCTGGCGATCTCGCGCACGGCGATGATTGCCGAGCGCAGAGTCATCACCGGCGCCAGCCGACGGCTGGCCTCGTTGGAGGCCTCCAGCGGGTCGCTGCCATAGAGCATCACCCCGGGGCGGTTCCAGGCGCCGTGCGCCTCGGGCCAGGCCAGGGTGGCTGGCGAGTTGGCGAAGCAGGTGGGGGCCTCGAGCCGTACAGCCAGGTCGTCGAGTAGTTCGAGCTGGCGCCGGAAGTAGCCGGGCTCCAAGGCATCGGCGGTGGCGAAGTGGCTCATCAGGTGCAGGTCGCAGGCGCGGTCGGTCGCCGCGGCGAGACACGCCCAGACCGCCTCGGCCTGCTCCGGCGAAAACCCCAGCCGATGCATGCCCGAGTCCACCTTGACCCAAACCGGAATGGGGCGCACGGGACGATAGGCGAGCAGCGCCTCCAGTTGCCAGTCGGTGTGTACCGTGATCCACAGCCCCAGCGCCTCGACCCGCTCGAGTTCGGTGACCTCGAAGATGCCCTCGAGCAGCATAATGGGTGCCGTGATACCCCCTTCGCGCAGGATCTGTGCCTCCTCGAGGCAGGCCACGGCAAACGCCGGTGCCATATCCTGAAGTGCCCGGGCACAGGCCACGGCACCATGGCCGTAGGCATCGGCCTTGATCACGGCGATGGCGCGACTGTGGGGGGCCTGGTCACGGGCCAGGCGATAGTTTTGACGCAGGGCGTCGAGGTCGATGTCGGCAATCAGCGGCCGAGCCATGGTCGGGGAATCCTGAAGGCATTGGCAGTGGCGTGCGGGTGCCGGAGGTCCCCTCCGGCACGGACGTCACTCGAAGATGGCATCCAGCGAGAGGCCCTGCTTGTCGAGCATTCGACGCAGCTTCTTGAGCGCTTCTACCTGAATCTGACGGACCCGTTCGCGCGTCAGGCCGATCTCCTCACCGACCTGCTCAAGGGTCGCGGCCTCGTGGCCGCGCAGGCCGAAGCGGCGCACCACCACCTCCATCTGCTTCTCGGTGAGTTCGGCGAGCCAGTCGTCGACATGCTGGCGCACGTCGCCATCCACCAGAGTGGACTCGGGGCCCTGGTCATTGTCGTCGGCCAGGGTCTCGATCAGCGGCTTGTCGCTCTCGCTGCCCATCGGATAGTCAACGGAGGAGACGCGCTCGTTGAGGCCCATCATCTTCTTGACGGTCTCCACCGGCTTATCGAGATAGTCGGCGATCTCTTCGGCCGTGGCTTCGTGATCCAGCTTCTGGGTCAGCTCACGGGCCGCCCGCAGATAGATGTTGAGTTCCTTGACCACGTGGATCGGCAGGCGGATGGTGCGGGTCTGGTTCATCAGCGCCCGCTCGATGGTCTGGCGGATCCACCAGGTGGCGTAGGTAGAGAAGCGGAAACCACGCTCGGGATCGAACTTCTCCACCGCGCGGATCAGGCCCAGATTGCCCTCCTCGATCAGGTCGAGCAGGGTGAGGCCCCGGTTGAGATAGCGCCGGGCGATCTTCACCACCAGACGCAGGTTCGACTCGATCATCCGCGAGCGGCCCAGCGGGTCCCCCTTGCGCGCCAGGCGGCCGTAGTAGACCTCTTCCTCCGGCGTCAGCAGCGGGGAAAAACCGATCTCATTGAGATAGATCTGGGTGGCATCGAGGCTGTGACGTTGATGGCGATCCTCGCGACTCAGCGCCTTCTCGAAGGCTTCCTCGTCGCCAACCACCTCCTCGTCCTCGATATCATCGCGCTCCTCTCCGACCTCGACGGCGTCTTCGTCCGCCTCGTCGGCGGATGCCAGATTCACATCCTGAAGATCCCGTTCAAGCATGCTCATCGAATAGCTACCCCATGGTTGCGACCGGGCGCCGTGGGTCCGTGACCGGACGTTCGACGCGTGATGTTATTTTTGTGTGGTATCCCGTTCATCTTGCAGTGGAGGTTGGCCGACCATCAGGGTCAGCGGGTCGGCAGGAACTCGAGGGGATTCTCAGGCTGGCCGTCCTTGCGCACCTCGAAGTGCAGCCTCACGTCCTCGGCATCGCTGTCACCCATGGTGGCGATGACCTCTCCGGCCTCGACCACATCGTTCTCCTTGACGTTCAGGGTGTCGTTGTGGGCATAGGCACTCAGGAACTGATCGTTGTGCTTGAGCAGGATCAGGTTGCCGTAGCCCCTGACGCCGCTGCCTGCATAGACCACGATTCCCGGGCCGGCTGCCTTGACAGGTTGCCCCTTTTGACCAGCGATATCAATGCCGGCGGTGATGCTGCCCCCCTCGCCGAACTGACCGACCACATCTCCCTCTACGGGCCACTGCCAGGGGACCTCATCCACCGGGGTGTAGCTGCGACCGGAGCGCTGCTCGGACGCCGGCTCACCGGCCACCGAGGTGCCCGCATCGGCGCTAGCATCGCCCTCGTCGTCTCTCTCCGACGACGCCCGGGCGACCTGTGCCGCCTCGTCCTCGGCCGCGGCGTCGGGCGCATCTGGCGTTTCGGTGTCGCTTTCCGCCGCCGCGCCAGCGGCCTGCTCCTCTTCCGCTCGCGATGCCAGTTCACGCCGTTCGGCCAGATCGCGCTCGCTCAGGTTGCCGTCCGCTCCCGGGCTGTCGTAGCTGTAGACCGGTCCCGGCCCTTCGTCAGCGCCTTCGGTCGATGCTTCGCTGGCCATGGCCGCTTGGCTGGACTCCTCAGGTGAGTCATCCCCCTCACGGCGTTCGGCCGAGAGGCGACGGTTGCGTTCGATGGCACTCTCGTCGGGCATCAGCCAGTCGAGTTCCTCGTCGCTTCCTGACGGCTCGCCCCCGAGACCGGTGGCCACGACCTCACGGCCGCGAGATTCGCCATCATCGAGGTCCTGGCCGGAGGCCGCGGTGGCCCTTCCCTCGCCGCCCAGCACCAGTCGCTGACCGGGCTCGATGCGGTAGGGAGGGCCAATGCGGTTGAGGCGGGCCAGGTCACGGTAGTCCATGTCATGGCGCCAGGCGATGCCGTAGAGCGTATCGCCGGCTTCCACGGTGTATTCGGCAGGCGTCGTGTCGGCCCGACTGGCCGACAGGTCGCGGACATGGACCGGTGCTCTCTCGCCCTGCTGGGCGGCACAGCCGGCCAACGCCAGGGCCAGGCCGGAAATAAGAAATACCTTACGCATCGGAGCCTTTCTCCTTGTCAGCACCTTGTCGGTTACCGGATGTCGCGGGCCGGTTGGCCCGACTGATCAATAGCACCAGGGCCGCACCGGCCAGCATCAGGGCAACCACCGCCGGCAGCCGGGCAGGGTCGCCGGTCAGCTCGGCGAAGTCGGCCGGGGTCAGGTAACGGTAGTCGAGAGGGATCATCTGGCCCTCGGAACCCAGCTGGTAGCGTACCAGTTCACGCCATGGCCAGAGTACCGGCAGCGAACCGATGATGAAGCCGACCAGCAACTGCAGGGTCGCGGTGTGATGGTGGCGCAGCAGCCAGGAGAGCAGCCGCGAGAAACCGAACAGGCCGATCAGGCAGCCCACTCCGAACAGTCCGATCAGTCCCAGGTCGAAGCCACGGATGCCCTGCATCACCGTGCCATAGAGGCCCATGGTCAGCAGCAGGAAGCTTCCCGACACGCCGGGCAGCAGCAGGGCACTGATGGCAATGGCCCCCCCTACCACCAGCACCAGATCCGGACTGCCGAGCTGGGTGACCAGTGGCATCAGCGACGGCAGGCCGTGGGCAAGCAACAGGCCGGCGACGAGCGGCAGCAGGTGCCACCATTTCCAGTCGGCCGGGTGGCGGCTGACGACAAGGGCCGAGGCAGCCACCAGGCCGAAGAAGAAGCCATCGAGCAGCTGGGGGAAATCGTCCATCAGCCAGACGACGAGATGGGCCACGCTGACCAGGCTGAGGGCGATGCCGGCCAGCAGCGGCAGCACGAAGGTCAGGTTGAGATGCGTCGCCAGGAGTGGCAGGCCACCGCGTCGCCAGGCGACGAAGGCGCTGGGGCCGAACTGCTTGATGCTATGGATCAGCTCCTCGTAGATGCCGGTGACGAAGGCGATGGTACCGCCGGACACGCCGGGCACTGCATCGGCGGCCCCCATGCCGGCGCCCTTGAGGAAGATACCGAGATGACGCTTCAACAGCTGACTCCTTTCAACGAATGACGCCTTCCAGCAGCGGCACGAACCGTACCGCCTCCAGCCGCTGTGTCTCGAAGCCATCACCGCTGCGGCGCACACGGGTCAGCCATTGTTGGCCATCCGGCTCAGCCAGCGGCGTGATCAACACGCCTCCTTCGCCAAGCTGGGCAAGCAGCGGCGTAGGCAGCTCGCTGGCACAGGCGGTCAGCAGGATGACATCGAAGGGCGCCTCTTCCTGCCAGCCATGGCCGCCGTCGGCGAGGCGCAGCCGGGTATTGCGGACCTCGAGCAGTCGCAGGCGGCCTCCGGCGCGGCGATGCAGGGCATTGATCCGTTCCACCGACCAGAGTTCCTGGACCAGCCGTGACAGCACCAGGGTCTGGTAGCCCGAACCGGTACCGACCTCCAGCACCCGGGAGGGCGCCTCCTGGATCACCAGCTCAGTCATCCGCGCCACCATCCAGGGCTGGGAGAGGGTCTGGCCATGGCCGATGGGCAGCGAGGTATCCTCGTAGGCACGATGCGCCAGGGCCTCATCGAGGAAGAGATGACGCGGCTCCCGAGCCATCACCTCCAGGACCCGTGGGTCGAGGATTCCCTGATCGGCCAGGCGGCCCACCATGCGGTCCCGGGTGCGCTGCGATGTCATGCCGACACCGCGCAGCAGATCAGGTGAGTGCATCCAGCCAGTCCTGAACGTCGTCGCGCGCTGCATGCCGTGTCAGGTCGGTCTGCAGTGGCGTGATGGAAACATAGCCCGCCTCGATGGCGGCGAAGTCGGTGTCCGGCCCATCGTCGGCGTTCTCGCCCACGGCGGCAATCCAGTAGCGCAAGCGTCCCCGAGGATCCCGAACCTCCAGAGGGCGGGCTGCCGGGCCGCGATAGCCCATCCGGGTGACCCGAAAGCCCTGGATCTCGCTCCACGGCAGGTCCGGCACGTTGACGTTGAGCAGGCTGCGCGGCGGCAGCGAAAGCTGGTCGGCCGCCCCGACCAGGCTCGCCGCCACCCGTCCGGCAGTCTCGAAATAGTGCGAGCCCACCAGCGACATGGCAATGGCCGCCATGCCCAGGTTACGCCCCTCCATGGCGGCGGCCACGGTGCCGGAGTAGAGCACGTCGTCGCCGAGGTTGCCACCATGGTTGATGCCCGAGATCACCAGGTCGGGCCGCTCGTCCCAGACGCCATTGACCCCGAGGTAGACGCAATCCGCAGGGGTACCATCGACGCTGTAGAAGCCGTTATCGAGCGAAGAGAGGGCCAGCGGCCGACTCAGCGTGAGGGAGTTGCTGGCCCCGCTCTTGTCGCGATCCGGCGCGACGACACGCAGCCGCGCGTGGGGCAGCAGGGCATCATGGAGGGCGCGCAGTCCCGGGGCATGCACCCCGTCGTCATTGGAGAGCAGCAGTCGACGCATCACAGGCTCCTGTCGGTGGGAGGGGCCCCGAGAGAGGGGTGGGAAATCAGTTCACGCAGCACCGCAGTGGCAAAGGCCCCCCGCGGCAGGCTGAAGGCCAGCCAGAATTCACCGTCGCCGCGCGTCAGCCGAGGCTCGCCCAGGCGCAACCGCAAGGCCCGGCGGGCCAGGCGCACGCCGGCCTGCTCAAGCCCACCGCAGAGGCCGGGATACCGCGCGGCCAGAGCGGCCTCGTGGACTCGGGCCTCGCCGGCGGCACGCGACTCACCGACGCCCCAGAGTATTCCGGCGGGATGCAGGTCGAGCCGCCGGGCCCGCTCGGAAAGCTCGGCGAGTTGGGTAGCATCCTCAGGCGCCACACCGAACTGGCTGGCGCTGCCGTCGAGCATCACCACTTCGCCAGGCAACGGCGTCGCCCAGCTGCGGTCGCAGACCCGAGCGGCCAGCAGCTCGTTGAACAGGAAGCTGCGGGCCGCCGAGAGCAGCATGCCCTCGCGGTCATCGCGCTTGCGCCAGCCGCGGGCCAGCACGGCCCGGGCACGCTGCAGGTTCCTCCCGTCCGCGCCGAACCGTTGAGGACCAAAATAGTTGGCGACTCCATCGTCGCAGAGGCGCTGCCAGCGTGCCTCGAGCGCCGGGTCGGCCACGGCTGCCCCGGTGATCCGCAGGCGGAAGCGGTTGGCCCGGTGCACGCCACGCTTGAGCTTGCGCGGGTGGCGGGCCTGGTCGAGCACCCGGATGCCACGCTCGGCGAGTTGCGTCACCAGCCCCTCGGGGGGCTCGCGACCGGGCAGCTGCACGGAGAGCCATTGGCGGGTCACGGCGACACGGTCCTTCATGCCTGCATAGCCGACCACCCGCGGTGAGACCTCGCAGAGCCGGGCCAGGTCACGGGCCACCATGGCCGTGGTCAGGTCGCGCTTCTCGATGAACAGCCAGAGGTGCTCGCCCTCCCCCTCAGGAACGAAGTCGAGGACCTCCTCGACGCGGAAGTCCTCGGGGACGGCGCGATAGTCGCCCGACGGCGGCACGCCGAACTCACTCTCCAGCACCCGTGGCCAGGCCGGCGGCCAGTCGATGGCATCCTGGATACCCTGCGGTGCGACCTCACTCACCGGCCGACTCCACGTCGCTACGCACCAGCAGCGCCACCGCCTCGGCGGCGATGCCCTCGCCGCGGCCGGTGAAGCCGAGCCGTTCGCTGGTGGTGGCCTTGACGTTGACCGCGCCCCGGGAAAGGCCGAGATCGTCGGCGATATGTCGAGCCATGGCGTCGACGTGGGGCGCCATCTTCGGTGCCTGAGCGATCAGGGTGGCGTCCAGGTTGCCCACTCGGTAGCCAGCCTCGCTCACCAGCCCAGCGACATGGCGCAGCAAGGCACGGCTGTCGGCACCCGCCCAGGCCGGGTCGGTGTCGGGGAAATGACCGCCGATGTCACCCAGAGCACAGGCCCCCAGCAGGGCGTCGCAGAGCGCATGCAGCAGTACGTCGCCGTCGGAATGCGCAACGAAACCGTGGTCGAAGGGAATGGTGACGCCGCCGATCATCAGGTGATCGCCCTCGCCGAAGCGGTGGACATCGAAGCCATGGCCGATTCGCATCATGTTCTTCTCATGCTCCCTACTTATACTCCCTACTTAGATTCCCTTCGTGCCGCGCGGAGGCCTCGGGGTAGATCCTCGAGGTGGCCTGGGCGGCCAATTCCTGGGCTGACAGTACCAATTCGGCCAGGATCAGGTCCTCGGGATGGGTGATCTTGAGGTTGTCGCGGCGTCCGGAGACCAGCCGTGGCGAGTGGCCCGCCGCCTCCACCGCCGAGGCCTCATCAGTCACGGCCACGCCCGCCGCCAACGCCTCACCCAAGGCGCGGCGCAGCAGGCCGTAGCGGAAGCCCTGGGGGGTTAAGGCATGCCAGAGGCCCTCGCGGGACTCGGTGGTCCTCACCCGCCCGGCACCGTCGTCACGCTTCATGGTGTCGGCCGCCCGAGCCGCCAGCAGCCCGCCCACGGGGTCGTCGGCGATGGCGGACAGCAGCCGAACCAAGTCATCGACGGTGACGCAGGGTCGGGCGACGTCGTGGACCAGTACCAGATCGTCCTCCGCGGCATCCGGGGCGATGGCCTCCAGGGCACTGACCACCGAGTCGACCCGCTCGGCCCCGCCGGGTGCCCTTCGCCAGTCGGCGAAGGGCACCCAGGCCGGGTCGAAGTGGCCATCATCCGGGTCCAGGCAAAGGCAGAGACGGGCCTCAGGGAAGGCCTCGTGGAGCCGAGCCAGAGTGCGCGCCAGCACCGGCTGGCCAGCCAGCGGCAGGTACTGCTTGGGACGGTCGGCGCCCATGCGTCGTCCCTGCCCCGCGGCGGGCACCACCAGCCATAGATGCCCGCTCACGGCTCATCCTCCGTCCCGGGTGCCGGCATGCCAACCAGGCTGTCATTGATCTCGAGGCCGGAGGCCTCCACCGCCACCCCCGGCACCCAGAAGAACTGCTCATCGCTGCGCACCATGCCGATGTCGCTGCGGGCCCGCTCCTCGATAGCGTCGAGGCCGGTCTTGAGGTCCACCACCTCGGCGGCCAGGCGTGCATTGCGGTCGCGCAGCGGCTGGTTATCTTCCTCCAGGGTAGCCACGCGCTGGCGTACCTCGGTGAGCTCGCGCATGCCACCCTCGCCGAGCCACAGCCGGTACTGCAGCAGCGCGAGCAGGATGATGAGCACGATGGCCAGCCACTTCAGCATGCGGGGAGTCCGTCACGAGGTTGCCGATGACGGGCATTATGCCATCTTGTGACGCAGGGCGGCGAGGCGACACGCAGAAGCATGGCAAGGGCTATCTATACACTATAGACGGCAGAGCTCTGCTTACAGGTCGCCTCCCGTGCGTATGACAGAGAAAAGCAAGCAAGCCACCAACCTGGGTGGCTTGCTTGAATAATTGCGATTCGAACGAAGACTACATTTGGAAGGGCATGCGGAAGGTCAGGCTGATGTCCGAGGCATCATCGGTGAGGCCCACGCCGAGGCTGGTGACGATGGAGGTGCTGTCATTCAGTGCGTAGGTCCCACCCAGGTTCAGTACCCCGACATTGGCGTCGCTGCCGATCACCTTGCTGGTAGCACCGCCCTGGGTTGTTTCAGATTGCTGAATATATTCATGGGAGTAGGAAAGCGATAGGCTGAAGCTCTCGTTAAGTGCAAAAGCCGTCCCGAAGCCGGCTCGAATGGTATCCCCAAGCTTTACATCCCCAGGCTGATTGCCTTCATTAGCAGAAATGTCGTCAAAGCTCTCCTCGAAATTATACGTATAGCCAAGATTGGCAAAGACAATGGCCGGATCCAGTGTCTTGAGGAGCGATATACCGGTGTTGACACCCCATACGCCGTTCCCGGTAGGCAGCTCCGTAGGGACATTCAAGTTGGTATTGGAGTCCTGACGCACGTCAACACCGTACGGATCGGTGCCTGTCGGCGCACGCACGCCAAAATTCCAGACGAGATCGGGACGTGTCTGCGTTTCTGGCATCAGTCGATAGGAAAGTGACAGGCTGATATCGCCGAGATCCGCTTCATCCACGGATGTCTCACTGTTCTTCTCGGTAGAAAAATCATCTCCGATGGACTGGTATGTACTGGAACGATAGACGAAGGGCAAGTTCAGCCCTACTTCCAACCTATTTGTCAAACCATAACGGGTATTAAGGTCAAACGTCGTGATATGGCTCTCTACCGCATCGACATTGATCTCACCCAGGAAGATAGCGTCGAGAGCAAGAAAGCCCCGAAGGGCCAGCTGGGAGCGATCCGAATAAGAGTAGTTGATGCCCGGCTCGATGGTCAGTCGGTCCGAGAAGAGGGCATGCTCCTCGCGCAGGACGTTCTCGACACTCTGGCTGGGCCTGGCCTCGCGCACCACCTCCCCATCATCGTTGCTCATCTGCGCCTGCGCCATCGTGGCGGCACCCAGCGAAAACGCCACGATGGGAAAGGCAAGAATTGACACCTTGTTCGGCATGAATGCTTTCGACGTAACCACACATATCTCCTTGTGCTTGAGCAACCAACCTGTCGGACACCTCCTCGAGCCGTTGACAACATACCACGAGCACGATGGCGACCGCCCTAAGACAGCCGTAGTGTAGACCAGCATAGCGTTGATGCTGGTTATCTTCAGCGCTTGAGCTGACGCGCCGACTCAACGGCACTACGCACGCCGGGGGCGCCGGCATTGGCACTGCGACGGTCCATGTAGAGTTGCAGCCGCGTCAGGTTGCGTACCTGCTGCAGGTCACTGGTCAACTGGATCGACTGACGCAGGCCACGGCTGGGGACAATGGCCTGGCTGATCCGCCCTACGCCGGGCACCTGCATCTCGACGCCCATCCCCTGGTCGCTCTGGCGCGCCGATACCCGCGTACCGGATGGCAGCCGCCATTCAAGCGCGCCACTCGCACCACCTTGGTTCACGTCCCTTCGGGTCGAGGCATCCAGCACATCGATCTGCAGGTCGTTGGCCGCGGCGTTGAAGTCCCCCCCCGCCTGGATGGTCTGCACCACCCCACGGGCGTTGCCGGTGCCGGCATCCCGAACGGTAGCACCGTTACCGCCAAAGCCGGTTGCTCCTTGCTCGTTCATCGAGACCATGGTCAGGCGAGGCTCAAAACTCACCGTGGGAACACGGCCGCTAAGGTCCCCCCTCAGGTTGCCCTGTACCATGAGATGCTCGCCCTGGGACGTTCGCCACTCGCTGGTCATCTGCACGCCGAAGAACATCAGACTCCCCTTGTCGACGAAGCGGCCCCGCAAATGTCCGAGTTCCTCGTCGCTCAACTGTCTGCCCGAGGCGAAATCGGTGAAGTCCGAGACTCCGGCCTCTGCCGGCGGCGCCGACAGGCCGATAGTGGAGATCGCCAACAGGGCGGTGATGCCGCCTCTCCTCACATTGTGTTTCCAAACGTGCTTGAACATGTTCGTCACCCTCAGATCGACTGTGGCCTATTCACCCCGCAGGGTCAGAAGAGGTCCGCATGCCGAAAGCCGAAATCGAGCAGTTTCTGCCTGGGCACCGGTGCAAAGATGTCCTGCATGCGGTGCGCCGTCAGTGGCTGCCTGGGGTCAAGCAGCGCGGTATTGCGATCGAATCCTTCACCGACGATGGCGAAGATGATGCTGTTCCAGGAGGCCATGAACTCATCCCGCGACATCACACGGTTACCCAGCGCCGGATCCCCTACGTAAACCCGATCACCACTGGCCTTCTTCATGACCACGAAATGCTTGTAGCCATCGAGGTCCAGCAACACGATGACTGGGATCGAAACTTCGTCCAGGGTTTCGGGTGCCACCTCGTAGCCTCGGCCGCGATAGCCGAGAGTTTCTACGTAGTTCTTGAGGTCCAGCAGTGAGAACCCCCGCTCGCGCACGACCTCGGGGTCCGAGACCTCCAGCATGCCGGCCAGCACGCTCTCCTCGGTAACCGAGGGTTGCCCATAGGCATGCTTGAGGATGGTCGCCAGCGACGCCGCCCCGCAGGAGAAGTCCGTGCGCTGCTCGATCAGGTTCTCGAACCGACGCTCCCGGATGGACTGCACGTCCTTCTGGATCACGGTACCGGACATGATGTTGCCCAGGCGTACACTGGCCGCCTGGGCATCGAAAAAGGGGAGGGAAAGCCCCAGGACCAGTAATGGCATCCAGCTCAAATAGCTCGGCTTCATGACTGACTCCTCGGCAAGCCCTTGTTAAATCCATTCATTTCGCTCAACACCCGGCCTGCCGAGGCAGGCCGGGAATTTAGCTAGATGCAGTAGTAGCATCTTGGCTGGTTCAACTACTACTCGGTTGGAGCACCGGCATTTGAACCTGCAGAAGCCGAGGCAATGGCCATGGAGTTACGCTGCAGGTTGTTGGTACCAGCGGCCACGTTCACCCCGATATTGCCGCTGGCGCCGCGCAGGGCATTGCCGCTGAGAGACGCGTTGTTCTCATTGGCCACATAGACGGTGTTGGTAGTGGTAACTCTTCCGGATAGCGTGCCGGAAAGCGTCATATCACCGGTCTCTTCGAAGCCAAGATCACCTTCGAATTTACCATCAGATCCGTCGAAGTTGTTGTCATCAAAATCGGCATGACCCCAGTATTGAGGACCACCTACACCATGACCTTCGCCACCTTCCCAGATTTCTGGATAGACATTATTAGTTTGGTTCCACGACCCAGAGCCACTTCCATCATAGGTGCCAGTCATTTCACCACTAACGGAGACACGCACCGTATCGGTAAAGGTCTCTTTATGGCCCTGGTTGGTGGTGGTGTTGTTGTAGGTGGTCTGTACGCCACCGGTGGTGGCATCGGCAGACCCGCTATTGGTGTTGGCAGAAGCCGCCAGCGAGTTCTGCTGGGCGTTGGCGACGCCTGCCGCGACGTTGACGCCGATATTGCCGGTGGCATTCTGCAGCGCATTGCCGCCCAGGCGGGCATTGTTGGGGCTGCCAGAGTTCAGCACGACGTTATTGGAGGCCGACTGCGCCGAGAACGCCGCCGCCTGACCAAACACATGAGCGGCATCCGAGGCGGAGAGAGCCGCATCGTTGGCCTGGCTGTTGTTGTCGCCAGCCGCCACGTTCACCCCCACGTTGCCGGAGGAGCCGCGCAGGGCGTTACCGTCCAGAGTGGCGTTGTTGTCGGAGGCCTTGTTAGTCACACCGTTTTTGTTGCTCAGCTGCTTGCTGTCGACCGTGGCACCGGAGTAGTGCCGTGCAACGTCGATGGTAAAGACCTTGGTATAGAAGTCCTTGTAGGTATCGGAGTCGTGCGTGATCTCGACATCGATCTTATTATCGAAGTCCGAATCGATGGTGCTATCGGTGTCGAACTTGTTGCCATCAGCCAACGCATAGGGCGCTACCATCAGCGCGGTGATTGCCAGTGCCAGCGGAGCTTTTTGGAACGTTTTCATGATCTTTCTCCTGAATGAACCGAATCGTTCTGATTCCTGCTTTGCGATCTCGCTACTGCCCCAGCGCCATATTCATACGGAAGCTGTTGCGCGTAGCGTTCCCCGTGCCGGCTGACTGGTTGACCTGGATGACACCCCGGGCCCCCTCGAAGGTCGTCTTGTCGATTTCGACCTTGCTGGAGGAGTTGCTCGAACTGTCACCAGTACCACTCAGCCCCTGCTTATCGGCCAGCACCTGTTGCAAGGTGTTGTCGTTGAGGTTGCTGGCCGATATGCCCAGAGCCACACCGAAGGTGTTGCTCTGCACATTCCCTTGACCCGCTGCCTGGTTGATCGACATCCATCCTTCGGCCTGCCGAAAGGCGCGGTCCTGAATTCCTACCCTGTCCTGTTGGGCAGCGATTCGCTCCTCGATCCTTGTCTGCTGCACCAGCGTGTTCGCCGTGTTGGCGACCTTGCCGATGGCCATGGCACCACTGTTGCTCTGCAGGTTGCCCTCGCCGGCCGCCATGTTGGTGGTGCTCACGCCGCTGATATGGCTCAAGGCACTTCCACCCAGGGCGGTGCTGTTGCGAATACCCAGCCCTTCCTGAGCCATGGCGGCGTGAATGCCACCGATCAGCAGAAAGGCTCCCACCATGGCGACGAACCCTTTCCTGTTGCGGTTTCGAATTCCGCCGCCCAAGCCGTAGCCTGTGTTGTCCGTATGAAGCATCGCCATGATCAGTTCCGTCCTGTCAGTGGTGAGAGAGCCTTGCCGATGGTGCCCGAGAGCCCGGAGGTGACGGAGGTGACACGTCCACCCGCCCTGCCGCCGCCGAGACTTCCGGTCACCCTGCTGGAACTGGCTCCGTGTGATGCCGCACCCCCCGTCCGTTTGCTGTCGGTTCCCAGGGCACGATGCAGTGAATTGACCGGCCCCTGGACACTGCTCCGAATACCGGCGGCACGATCATCGGATAACGATATCGCCTGCACGCCGGGGAGACGCTGCTGCAGATCCATCGCGCTGTCCCGAGCATTGACCCTTGACTCGATAGGGCCGGCATGGCGATCACTTCTCCCTACGGGCACCGGCTCGACCCGGCGCAGGATCACGACGTCTCCAGGGCGAACGCCGGGCTTAAGCTGCTGGGTAGACCCGGTATCGGCCGTACTAGTACCGGCAAAGGAGCCGACCAGGATGCTCGTCAACAGCGCGGTACGAGCGAACCTTATGGCCTGATATCGCTGAATCGTCATAGCTACTGTCCCCGCCGTGTTGTCACCGTGGTGCTCTGCTGGTTGCCGAGCCCGGTGGAGAGAGACCTGCCGGTCCCGTTGCCATCATTGCCGGTTCCTCTTCCGGGACGTTCGTCCCAGAGAATGACGGAATCCTCGCCCCCTTCTCCCAGCATCCGAACATCGACGTAACGACCGCGAATCGTCTCAAGTGCCGTGTCATCCAGGCTCTCTGTCAGATGCATACGCGTGACGCCAAACACCTCTTCTGCTGATCCGCCGCCTGCGGTCGTCGCATCGCTCGCCTGGACTAGCTGAGTGGCTGCCAGGCACGCTGTCAGCAAACCCAGCGTCACCACATACTTCAGCTTCAGCGAACCTTCGCTCAGGAGACGGCTACCGTCTGCGCCACGCATCGCAGCCTCGGCGCGGTGGCCTGCCTGTTGGCGCTGTATGATGGTGGTCAGTTGCATGGCAGCTTCTCCGTAACGTCTCGTCACTGTTCTTTACGATAACTAGAGCAATTGCCGTGCCAACTTTTTAAGTCATTGTTTTTATTGGCCTGACGATTCAGGTTTCGTAAAGAACTGTTAACCCTATGTAACAGCCGAGTGGGCATGGTAGGCGTCTGGTGCTAACAACTCAGACAGATGCTTAAAAATCAATCAGTTAGCCAGGGTCCAGGCAACCGTCACAGTGCTGAACCCATTGCCGCTCACTCCGCGACTTGCCACAGAAAAAATGCCTGTCTGGAAGCCAGACAGGCATGATGGGGAAGTGTAAAGGGGGGAGTTCGGGAACAATCGAGACGAAAGGCAGGCTAGCTCTTCGCGGTGGGACAGGCCTCAGGCCGGGATAAGCCATGTTTTTCCATCAGCCGATAGATGGTGACTCGGGAAACCCCCAACTCCTGGGCCGCAGGAAGCACCTTGTGCCTGTTGCGGCCCAGGGCGGCGACCAGCGCCTCACGCTCGGCGGTGTCCCGGGCCTGGTCGAGCGACATGCTATGACGCGAAATCTTACGCCGTTCGATGCCGAGATCCTCGGGTTGGATAAGCGGGTTCTCGCACATGACCATGGCGCGGCGTATGCGGTTGATCAGTTCGCGAATGTTCCCGGGCCAGTGGTACTGCCGCATCACCAGCAGGGCCTCACGGGAGAAGCCTTTCAGCCGGGACGCTTTCTCGCTGGAAAAGCGCTCGAAGAAGTAACGGGCCAGGATTTCAATGTCTTCCTTGTGCTCACGCAGAGGTGGCACCTTGATCTGTAACACGTTCAAACGGTGGTATAGATCTTCCCGGAAGCGGCCCTCCTCGACGGCCTTTTCGAGATCGACGTGCGTTGCCGCGATGATGCGTACATCGACGGCGATATCTTCCAGGCCGCCGACGCGCTGGATGGTACGGGTCTCGAGGAAACGCAGGAGGTTGACCTGGAGTTCCAGAGGCAGATCGCCGATCTCGTCCAGGAAGAGGGTCCCGCCATTAGTGGCTTCGATTCGGCCGATCTTGCGCTGTGCCGCACCGGTAAAGGCGCCCTTCTCATGCCCGAACAGCTCCGACTGGATCAGGTGATCGGGCAAAGCGCCGCAATTGATAGCGTGAAAGGCCGCCGAAGTCCTCGGTGAACGCTCGTGGATGGCCTGGGCCGTCAGTTCCTTGCCGGTTCCCGACTCGCCGCTGATGAATATCGGCGCGTCCACGGCAGCCACCTTGCGAATGGTCTGAAACAATTTCCACATGGCCGGCGTCGTTCCCACCATCTCGTACTCCGCCGCGTCCGACGACATGGCGGCAGCGCTGTGTCGGCTTTCGGCATCCTGAGTCTGAAGCCAAGAAAGAAAGGCCGTGTGCTTTATCAGGCACCCCAGATCGGAGCTGGCCGATTCCGGCTCCACGACACCATGACAGAGCGTCGCAACGAGCCTTCGATGGTCAGCGTCCTCCATGACAGAAGCAGACGCAACTGCCAGCCACAGGCAGTGACTCTTGATCATCAGGGACTCCAGCTGGCTCAATTGCTTGCTAGACAAGCCCTCCAGCAGAACCACGCCGACCTCACACCCCTTGCTTTCCAGCTCACCACATTCCGAGAACGGGGGTGACAGCCGGTGCACCTCCCAACCGAGCGACTCTAGAAGATCTTCCAGGTGGCTTGGGTCCCTTGTTCCTTCATCGACCAGCCAACAACGAGCATCTTTTTCCATTGCATCTCACCTCACTCCTTGTCTGCAGCGAATTGCCTTGTGTGCCAAGCATCAGGACCACACAGTCTCCATCAGCATCAACATCACTAACTCTCACTCCCTGCCTGGGCCATGCATCAGAGACCAATCACAGAACGTTAATGAAACATTTTGAAACAGTCTCGTTACATTTTCGAATTGGAGTATAGCAGCCGCTTAGCAATCTCTCCTGTATGGAAGTGCCGCTTCCGCCGCCCGGCAGTAGGCCTCGACATGAGCCTGTTCCTCGGTGCAGAAGCGCGAAACGGCGTCGCGCAGGCGCGGGTCGGCAATATGATGCAGTGAGGTGAGCCGCCTCGGAGCGAAGCCCCGGGCGAGCTTGTGCTCTCCCTGGGTCCCCGGGTCGAAGAGGGTCAGACCGCGTTCGAGACAATGCTCGATGCCCTGGTAGTAGCAGGCCTCGAAGTGCAGGCAATCGGCCAGCACCTCGCTGCCCCAGTAACGCCCGTAGAGGGTGCGCGCGCCCTGCAGGCAGAGCGCGGCGGCCACCGGCCTCCCTTCCAGTCGGGCCTGAATCAGCAGCAACGACTCGGACAGGGTCCAACGCAGGCGCTCGAAGAAGTCGAGGCCGAGGTAGCCGTGGCGACCGCGTTCCAGGTAGGTGATCTCGTAGCAGCGGAAGAAGTGGGCCATCGCCGCCGCATCGATGGCCTCCCCCTCCAGGCGATGCAGGGTCAGGCCCTGGTCGGCCACCAGGCGCCGTTCGCGGCGAATCGTCTTGCGCCGCTTCGCCGTCAGGGCGGCCAGGAAGCCCTCGAAGTCGCCGAAGCCACGATCGCGCCACTGGAACTGCACGCCGTAACGCGCCAACAGTGACGGACAAGCGGCCTGCCAGGATTCGACCTCGCTCGGCTCGGCAAACAGCAGGTGCCAGCTCGACAGCTCGCTGGCTTCCCAGGCCTCGGCCAGCACCCGGCGGGCGGCAAAGGGATCGATGTGCGACGCCAGGGCCAAGCGCGGCCCCGGGGCCGGAGTGAAGGGAATTGCCGAGAGCCCTTTGGGATAGTAATCGCCGCCGGCACGCTCCCAGGCATCTGCCCAGCCCCAGTCGAAGACGTATTCACCGTAGGAATTATGCTTGTGGTAGTGCGGCATGGCGCCGACCAGCGCATCGCCCTGCCACAGTGTCAGGTGGCGCGGCTCCCAGCCGGTGGCGGGACTCACCGCGCCGCTGGCCTCCAGGGCATGCAGGAACTCGTGGCGCAGGAAGGGATGGTCGTCGCCGGCCAGGGCGTTCCAGGCTGCGGCCGACACCGCTTCGATGGCGGGCAGTTCGCTCAGGACCAGCTCCGACATGGGGACTCCCGGGGTAATATAAGGTGGCCTGCGGCTGACAAGCCGCTGGCATTGCGCCACCATTGTGCGCAGACCCTTTCACCGATGCCACCACTGACCAGGGAGACGCGCATGGCCGACGCCCGCGCCCTGCAGGCGCGCCTGGAACAGCAGCGCCACGCCTTCGCCGCCGAGCCTTTCCCCTCGGCGGAGACACGTCGCGACCGCCTCGCGCACCTGGCGGACATGACACGCCACCACCGCGACGAGATCAGCCAGGCGATCCACCAGGACTTCGGCCACCGCGCCGAGGCCGAGACGCGCCTGGCCGAGGTGTTCCCATTGCTGCAGGCGGTAGGCCATGCCCGTCGGCACCTGAAGGACTGGATGCGTCCGCGCCGCGCCGGTGTGCCCTGGCGATTGCAACCGGCCCGGGCGCGCATCTACCGCCAACCGCTTGGAGTCGTTGGCATCATCGCCCCGGCCAACTACCCCTGGAGCCTGGCCCTGCTGCCGGCGGTGGATGCCCTGGCCGCCGGCGACCGGGTGATGATCAAGCCCAGCGAGCAGACCCCTGCCACCAGCGAGCTGATGGCAAAGCTCGCGGCGCGTTATTTCGACGGCGATGAGCTGCGCGTGGTGACCGGCGATGCCGACACCGCCCGGGCCTTCGCCGCCCTGCCCTTCGACCATCTGTTGTTCACCGGCAGCCCACGGGTCGGCCGTGAGGTAGCCAAGGCCGCAGCCGCCAACCTCACGCCAGTGACCCTGGAGCTCGGTGGCAAGACCCCGGCCATCGTCGCCGATGATGCCGATCTTTCACATGCCGCCCGGCGCATCGCCTTCGGCAAGTGGCTCAACGCCGGCCAGACCTGCATCGCCCCCGACCACGTGCTGATCGATGCGGCGCGGCTGCCGGCCTTCATCGAGGCGATCCGCGGGGCGGTCAAGGGGTTCTATCCAGATGGCACCGCCAGCAACGACTACTCGGCGCTGCTCGGCGAACCCGCGCGTCAGCGGCTCGAGGGCGTGCTCGACGAGGCGCGCGATCACGGCTGCCGGGTGATCGAACTCGGCGAGCGCCAATCGCTCAACCAAGGCACCAAGCTGCCCCCCACGCTAGTGATCGACCCCACCGCCAACTTGGCGATCATGCAGGAGGAGGTCTTCGGGCCCTGGCTGCCGGTGATCGGGGTGCGCGACTTCGACGCCGCCCTGGCCAGAGTCGCCAACGGCCCTAGCCCCCTGGCGCTTTATGCCTTTACCGACGACCCTGCCCGTCGCCGGCGCCTGCTGGAGCAGAGCCGCTCGGGCGGCGTAGTCTTCAACGACACCCTATGGCACTACGCCGTGCCCGCCCTACCCTTCGGTGGCATCGGCGAGAGCGGCATGGGGGCCTATCAGGGCGAGGCCGGCTTCCTACGCTTCAGCCACCAGCGCAGCGTCTTCCTGCAAGCACGCCACAACGCCGTGGGGTTGCTCAACCCGCCGTATCGCAAGTGGTTGATGCGGCTACTGGGCCTGTGAGCCGATCTCTCGACAATAAAAATAGCGGTAATAAAACTCCAAATACTACCGAATGGCAGGTAACATTGACGAATAATTGGACACTTTATTAGTAAGTTTACAATATAACTGACGCTCGATGCCGAGGTGCCCCATGGCCAGCACGACCCCCGCTCTCAATCCCACCGTTGCCGACGTCACTCGCCGTATCCGCGAGCGCTCCGCCGAGCGCCGCGCCCTCTACGAGAGCCGCATGGCCGACCAGCACAAGCGTGGCGTGCACCGCGGCGAGCTCTCCTGCGGCAACCTGGCCCACGGCTTTGCGGCCTGCGGCGAGACGGACAAGAATTCGCTGAAGCTGATGAATTCGGCCAACCTCGGCATCATCTCGGCTTACAACGATATGCTCTCGGCCCACCAGCCGCTGGAGACCTTCCCGGCCGTGATCAAGGAAGCCGCACGTGCCATGGGCTCCACCGCCCAGTTCGCCGGCGGCGTACCGGCCATGTGCGATGGCGTCACCCAGGGCCAGCCGGGGATGGAGCTCTCGCTGTTCTCTCGCGACGTCATCGCCATGGCCACTGCCGTGGGCCTCTCACACAACATGTTCGACGCCGCCCTCTACCTCGGCGTGTGCGACAAGATCGTCCCGGGGCTGTTCATCGCCGCGGCGCGTTTCGGCCACCTTCCGGCGATGTTCGTGCCGGCGGGCCCCATGCCCAGCGGCCTGCCCAACAAGGAGAAGGCGCGGATCCGCCAGCTCTACGCAGAGGGCAAGGCGAGCCGCGAGGACCTGCTGGAAGCGGAATCCGAGTCCTATCACAGCCCCGGTACCTGCACCTTCTACGGCACCGCCAACTCCAACCAGTTGATGATGGAGATGATGGGCCTGCACCTGCCGGGCACCTCCTTCGTCAATCCGGGCACAGAGATGCGCGAGGCCCTGACCCGCTATGCCACCGAGCAGACGGTCCGTAACACCGAACCCGGCGGCGACTACCGCCCCTTCTACAAGCAGATCGACGAGCGCGCCATCGTCAACGCCATCGTCGGCCTGCTGGCCTCTGGCGGCTCCACCAACCATACCCTGCACCTGGTGGCCATGGCCGCCGCCGCCGGCCTGACCATCACCTGGGAGGACTTCACCGACCTCTCCGCGGTGACGCCAAGCCTGATGCAGGTCTATCCCAACGGCCAGGCCGACATCAACCACTTCCAGGCCGCCGGCGGCATGAGCTACCTGTTCCGCGAGCTGATCGCTGCCGGCCTGGTGCACAGCGACATCTCCACGGTGTTCGGCAGCGACCTGACCGCCTATACGCGGGAACCCTTCCTCGAGGACGGCAAACTGGTGTGGCGCGAGGGGCCGGAGCGAAGCCTCGATACCGAGGTGCTGCGCGGCGTGGCGGAGCCCTTCGCGACCACCGGTGGGCTCACCGTGCTCGACGGCAACCTGGGCCGCGGGGTGATCAAGGTCTCGGCGGTCAAGCCCGAGCATCGCGTCGTCGAGGCGCCCATCCGGATCTTCGAGGACCAGAACGACCTCAAGGGCGCCTTCGAGGCCGGCGACCTGGACCGCGACGTCATCGCCGTGGTGCGCTTCCAGGGTCCCAAGGCCAACGGCATGCCGGAGCTCCACAAGCTGACACCCTATCTCGGCGTGCTCCAGGACCGTGGCCACAAGGTGGCACTGGTCACCGACGGCCGCATGTCCGGCGCCTCCGGGAAGGTGCCCGCGGCCATCCATATCAGCCCCGAGGCACTTGACGGCGGCCCACTCGCCAAGCTGCGTGACGGCGACATCGTGCGCCTGGATGCCGATAGCGGCAGCCTCGAGGCCAAGGTCGACGCCCGTGAATGGGCCGAGCGCGAGCTGCGCGTCGGCGAGCTGGACCACTACCACGTCGGCTTGGGGCGCGAACTGTTCGGCGGCTTCCGCCACCTGGCCATGCGCGGCGAGGAAGGCGCGGGTGTCTTCGGCGGCTTCGAGGCCGACGACCTGGCCCGCCAGGCCGGCCAGATCCACGAAGAAGACGCCTGAGTCGGATCGTGCCGTCATGCTAGGCTGGGCGGTTACTTTCCGCCACGGCCACGCCGCCATCACAACATCCCGGAGGCACCATGATTCCCGCTTCGCTCAGAACCCTTCTCGACGAGACCACCGGCCAGCGCCGCGCCGAGTGGGCCGGCCGCGAGGTGTGGCTGGCCAACGAAGCCTGGGGGGAACTGGCGGTCTCACTGCAGGGCGCGCAAGTGCTTCACTACTATCCGGCGCCCGAAGACGCGCCAGCTGAAGGCTCTCTCCCCGCCGGCACCACACAGGGCCCCGAGGGCATGGTAGCCGGAGGCTGGCTATGGGTGACGCCCACGCCCCAGGCGCTGCCGGGGGCAATCCGTGGCGGCATCCCGCTGTGCTGGCCCTGGTTCGCCGACGAGAACACCGCCGACGAGTCTCCGGATCGCTCCGGCCCCATGCACGGCCCAGCGCGCAAGGCGCAGTGGCGCCTCGACGCCGTGGACGAACACGAGGAAGGCGTGGAGTTGCACCTGTCGCCCGAGGAACGTCTGCATGGGCAGCTGGTGCCCCGCGCGGTGATCCAGGCCAATGCCCGGCGCCTGCACGTGGAGCTGATCACCGAGCATGTCGGGGAGACACCGGTGAAGATCAGTGGCGCCCTGCACAGCTACCTGGCGGTCGCCGATGCCTTCGCCTGTCGCGTCGAGGGCCTGGCCGGCGCGACCTACCTGGACAAGCTGGCCGACTTCGCCGAGCGCGACCAGAAAGGCGAGTTGGGCGTCCGCGGGCCGCTCGATCGCATCTACCGCAGCAATGCCGAGCTGTGCCTCGACGACGGCACCCGCCGCCTGAGGATCGCCCGCCAGAGCAGCGATTCCGCGGTGGTCTGGCATCCTGGCGCTACTCCCCCCGAGGACACCTCGATCGAGGCCGCCCGTCACTTCCTGTGCGTCGAGTCGGCGAATACCCGGCTCGACCCGGTGTGGCTCGTCCCCGGCGCCCAGCATCTGCTGGGCACCACCCTGAGCCGCGAGGAAACAGCGATCCCATAAGCCCCGTGACCGGCCTTGAAGACCGGGTAAACGACAGCAAAACGCTGTCGAGCACACAGGGTTACCGAATCGGGAAACGGCTCAGTGATGAAATCGCTCCGCCGCCTCGCGGGCCAACGAGCGGATGGCGTCCCAGTCCTCGGCGTCGATCAAGGACTTGGGTGTGAGCCAGGAGCCCCCCACGCACATCACGTTCTTGAGCGCCAGGTAGTCCTCGGCATTGTTGATGCCGATCCCGCCGGTGGGGCAGAAACGCGCCTCGGGAATCGGGCCGGCGAAGGCCTTCAGGGCCTTGATACCGCCACTGGCCTCGGCCGGGAAGAACTTGAAGCGACGATAACCGTACTGCCAGCCGGTCATCAGTTCGGAGACGGTCGCCACGCCGGGCAGCATGGGTACAGGGCTGGTGACGCCGTAGCGGTAGAGCGCCTCGGTGGTGCCGGGGGTCACCACGAAGTCGGCGTTCACCTCCTCGGCCTGGCGATACTGGGCCGGCGTCAGCACGGTACCCACGCCGATGCTGGCATGTGGCAGCGCCTCGTTGATGCGGCGGATCGCCTCCAGGGCACAGTCGGTGCGCAGGGTGATCTCCAGCACGGTCAGGCCGCCTTCGAAGAGGGCGCGCGCCAGGGGCACGGCATCCTCGATGCGCTGGACGGCCAATACCGGAATCACTTCGGCCTTGAGGCAGATGCTGTCCAGTTCGGTGGTCCGGGTCGAGGGCAGCTGCTTGTCGATACTCTTTTCGACGGTCATGTTGGTCTCCAGAAACTCAGGGGGCCCAGTACGTGGCCAGCGGGCAGGCCAGAAAGGCGCGGATAGGCAGCTCGCGGACGTCATCGCCGGACAGCGCCCGGGCCAGCACGGCGCGCTTGTCGCCGCCGGTAATATGCAGCAGGTGACGATGGGCCTGATGCAGCCGGTCGGCACTCAGGGTGATCCGCGGCTGAGGCTGGCTCGGCGTGCGAACCGCCACCGTCGCGGCGCCGGTAGTCAGGGCCAGTTCGAGCTCACGGCTGTCGGGAAAAAGCGAAGCGGTGTGGCCGTCGCCCCCCATGCCGAGGATCACCACGCTGGCCGGCCATGCCAGACCATTGATGCGTTCGGCCACCGCCTCGGCACCCTGCTCGGGCGTGGGATTGTCAGTGGTCAGCGGCACGAAGGTGGCGAGGGCGGCCGGCCCCTGCAGCAGGTGCGCGCGCACCAGGCGAGCATTGCTGTCGACGGCATCCTCGGGCACCCAGCGTTCATCGGCCAGGGTCACCTGGACGCGCTCCCAGGGCAGCTCGCAGGTCGCCAGGGCCTCGAAAAAAGGCACCGGCGTGGAGCCGCCGGAGACCACCAGCAGGGCATTGTCCTGACGGGCCAGATCGACCCGCAGGGCTTCGGCCACGGCCTCGGCCAGCTGCCGGGAAAGCTGTTCACGGGGCGACGGGGTCGTGTTGGTCATCTCAGTCATCCTCTTACCAACTGCGGTCATCCTGGGTGATCATGGCGATCTTGAGAGAGTCGCTACCGGGCCCGGGGGCCAGCCTGAACTGCTCAGTAGTCTTCATACCAGCTGCGACCATCCTGGGTGATCATGGCGATGGATGCGACCGGCCCCCAGGAACCGGCCGGATAGCGCCGCGGCGGCTCGTCGCGGTCGGCCCAGGCGGCAACCAGATTGTCGCACCACTGCCAGGCATGCTCGACCTCATCGCGACGCACGAAGAGATACTGCTGGCCCTTCATGACCTCGAGCAGCAGCCGCTCGTAGGCGTCGGGAATCCGCGTCTTGGGGAAAGCGCTGCTGAAGTCCAGGTACAAGGGCCCGCGGCGCAGCCGCATGCCCTTGTCCAGGCCACTGTCCTTGGTCAGCACCTCCAGCGCGATGCCCTCCTCCGGCTGCAGGCGGATCACCAGCTTGTTGGAGGCCAGGCCACGCTGATCGGGGTCGAAGATGTAGTGCGGCTGCTGGCGAAAGTGGATGATGATCTGCGAGAGCTTCTCCGGCATGCGCTTGCCAGTGCGCAGGTAGAAAGGCACGCCGGCCCAGCGCCAGTTGGCCACCCCGGTTTTCATGGCCACGAAGGTCTCGGTCTGGCTCTCGGTATTGGCTCCCTCCTCCTCCAGGTAGCCCGGCACGGCCTGGCCATCCGTGGTACCGGCCATGTACTGGCCACGCACCACGTCACGTCCCAGCATGTCGTCGGTGAAGGGTTTGAGCGCCTTGAGCACCTTGACCTTTTCGTCGCGGATGGCGTCGGCATCCAGGTTGGCCGGCGGGTCCATGGCGATCAGGCAGACCAGCTGCAGCAGGTGGTTCTGCACCATGTCGCGCAGCTGGCCGGCCTCGTCGAAGTAATTCCAACGCCCCTCGATACCGACCTTCTCGGCCACGGTGATCTCCACATGGGAGATATGGTTCTGGTTCCACTGGGTGCCGAACAGCGGGTTGGCGAAGCGCAGCGCGATGAGGTTCTGCACCGTCTCCTTGCCCAGATAGTGGTCGATGCGGTAGATACGCGACTCGGGGAAGACCGCACCGATGGCATCGTTGATCTCGGCGGAGGAGTCGAGGTCGTAGCCGATGGGCTTCTCGACCACTACCCGGCTCTGCTCGTCGAGGCTGCCGCTGGCCTCGAGATGGTGGCAGATATCGCCGTAGATCTTCGCGGCCACCGAGAGGTAGACCACCATGGGACGCAGCAGGCCCTGCTGGCGCCACTCGCGGATGGCGTCGTAACCCTCGGGCTGCGTGAAGTCGAGCTGGATGAAATCGAGGCGGGCCAGGAAGCGGGCCAGCGCCTCATCCTCAAGCTCCTCGCCCTTGACGTAGTTCCTGAGCGTCTTCTCGACCTGCATGCGAAAACCGTCCAGGTCGACGTCCTGACGGGCCAGGCCCAGCAGGCGGGTAGCGGGGTCCAGTAGCCCCTCGCGATCGAGCTGGTAGAGTGCCGGATAGAGCTTGCGCTGGGCCAGGTCGCCAAGCGCGCCAAACAGCGCCAGGTCTATCTCCGTGCTGCCGGCGTCGGTGGGCTTGGCCTTGCCGGCGCGATTGCGTTGAGTCATGTCCGCCCCATCTGGTTAACTTACCTAAAAATAGCGCAAGAGGAGATAGCCCTGCAAACCAATCATGTAAGTTTACATTAAAATCAACATTCCTTGGTCGGTCTTTTTTCAGGGCGCTTTGCGCACGCCGCTAGATAGCCAGCATAATGTAGTTAAATCACTACATCACCCGTGTTTCACCCAAGCGCCGACGATGGCGCCCCGTCGTCACGGAGACTTCATCGCCCATGGTCCGACACGATCTGCTCGATCGCATACGCCGGCAGCTCGACGAGCTCAACCGATCCGAACGCAAGGTGGCCGACGTCATCCTGGCCGATCCGACATCGGCCACCAGCATGAGCATCGCCACCCTGGCCCAACTAGCCTCGGTCAGCGAACCCACGGTCAACCGCTTCTGTCGCAGCTTTGATGCCAAGGGCTATCCGGACTTCAAGATCAAGCTCGCCCAGAGCCTGGCCGGCGGCACCCCCTACGTCAGCCAGGCAGTGGAACCCGGCGACTCCGCCACCGACTACACCCAAAAGATCTTCGGCGCGACCATCGCCGCCCTGGACCAGGCCCGACGTGAAGTGCCCCCTGAGCGCATCGAGCGCGTGGTCGACTACCTGATCCAGGCCCGGCAGCTGCACTTCTTCGGCCTGGGGGCCTCCGGGGCAGTGGCGCAGGATGCCCAGCACAAGTTCTTCCGGTTCAATCTACCCGTCACCGCCTATGTGGACGTGCTGATGCAGCGCATGGTGGCCGCCGCCTGCCACACCGGCGATGTGGTGGTGGTGCTCTCCTGGACCGGCCGCACCCGGGATCTGGTGGAAATCGCCCGGCTGGCGCGAGAGAACGGCGCCGTGGTGCTCGGCATCACCGCCCCAGACTCGCCGCTGGCCACCGAGTGCACCGAGACCCTGGAAGTCACCACACCGGAGGACACCGACTACTACATGCCCATGACCTCGCGGATGATCCAGTTGGCGCTGATCGATGTCCTGGCCACCGGTGTGACCCTGCGACGCGGCGAGGACTTCCTGCCCCACCTCAAGAAGATCAAGGACAGCCTGCAGACGACACGCTATCCCGCGCGGGGTCACAACGACCAGCCTTGAGGCATTACCCGACTTGCCAGGCCGACGCCGAGCCACAACAATGACCATCCCATCATTCGCTCCGGAGACCGAGATGCGCTGGCTTGCCGCTTCTGCCCTCGTCACTTCCACCATGGCGCTGACCCTGTTCGCCCAGGGTGCCGTTGCCGATACGCTCCACTTCACCGCCATTCCCGACGAGGACCAGTCGCGGCTGGTCGAGCGCTTCTCCAAGGTCGCCGACTACCTGGAGGAGCGACTCGATGTGGAGGTGGAGTACGTGCCGGTGAAGTCCTATGGCGCCACGGTCACCGCCTTTCGCAACAACCAGGTCCAGTTGGCCTGGTTCGGCGGCCTCTCCGGGGTTCAGGCGCGTCGCCTGGTGCCGGGTTCGGAGGCCCTGGCCCAGGGCAGCGAGGATGCCCGATTCAAGAGCTACTTCATCGCCCACCGCTCCACCGGCCTGGAGCGAGCAGAGGAACTGCCCGATGCCATCGAGGGAATGAGCCTCACCTTCGGCTCACGCACCTCCACCTCCGGCCGACTGATGCCCGAGCACTTCCTGCGCCAGCGCTTTGGCGAGGCACCCGACGAGCTCTTCTCCCGGGTCGGTTACTCCGGCGACCATTCGCGCACCATCGCCCTGGTGGAAGCCGGCACCTGGGACCTGGGCGCGGTGAACTACACCGTCTGGGACGCCGCAGTGGAAGACGGCCGGGTGGATACCGACAAGGTCGAGGTAATCTGGACTACCCCAGCGTATCCCGACTACAACTGGACCCTGCGCGGCGACGTGGACGAGCAGTTCGGTGAAGGCTTTACCGAAAAGGTTCGCGCTGCCCTGCTCGAGATGGACGACCCCGAGCTGCTGGCGAGCTTTCCCCGCGAGGACTTCATCCCCGCCGACAACGCCCTCTACGCCCCCATCGAGGATGTCGCAGAAGAGCTCGGCCTGCTGCGCTGATGGGCGGCGAGCCACGCCGGCCGCTGGTCGCCTTCGAGGCCGAGGACCTCGGCTACGATAACCAGGTGGTACTATCCCGTCTGGCTCTTGCCCTGTATCCGGGCGAGCGGGTCGCGCTACTCGGCCCCAGCGGGGCCGGCAAGTCCACCCTGCTCGAGGCCCTGCGCCGACGGCTGGGTGACTCCGCTGCCTGGTGTCCCCAACAGCATGGCCTGGTGCCTCAGCTTGCGGTCTATCACAACATCTACATGGGGCGTCTGGCCGAGCACTCGGCGCTGGCCAACCTGTGGAACCTGGTGCGCCCGTTGGCGGGGCCTTGGCGCCAGGTTGCCGAGCTCTGCGACGCCCTGGGCCTGGCCGGGCTGATGCGCCGGCCGGTCGGCCAGCTCTCCGGGGGCCAGCGCCAGCGGGTCGCCATCGCCCGGGCCCTCTACCAGCAGCAAGAGCTGTTCCTCGGCGACGAACCCGTGGCCAGCATCGACCCCCACCAGGCGCTGCGCCTGCTGGCACTGATCGAGGCGCGCCACGCCACCGCGGTGATCGCCCTCCATTATCGGGAGCTGGCCCTCAGCCATTTCGACCGGGTGTGGGGATTGCGAGACGGTCAACTGGTGATCGACGCCCCGGCCCGCGACCTGACTCTGGCGGACCTGGACGGCCTCTATCCCGATGCCGATAGCTCGGCCGACGAGGCCATTGACAGAGGCCAGCCATGAGCCAGGCCGTCCTTCGCCAGCCCGAGCCCCGGCCGGGCTGGCTGGCCGGACAGAGCAGCGGCGTGCGCCTGGCGCGCCACAGCCTGACCCTGGTGGCACTGGCGGTGATTCTGGTGCCCTTCGCCGACCTGGCGATCCTGACCCGCGACCCCTGGGGGGAGCTGGCGCGCATGGCCCGGGGGCTGGCCTGGCCCGCCTGGGGAGCGCTGGAATCACCGCTGGAGGCCCTCGGCCTGACCGTGGCCGTGGCCCTGTGGGGAACGCTGGGCGGGATGCTGCTGGGCTTCCCGCTGGCCCTGCTGTTCGCCCGCTCGCGGCTGGTCCGCGCCGGCTGCGCCTTCGTGCGGGCGATCCACGAGCTGTTTTGGGCGCTGCTCTTCCTGCAGGTGTTCGGTCTCTCGGCCGCCACGGCGCTGATGGCCCTGGCGATCCCCTATGCCGGCATCTTCGCCAAGGTCTATGCCGAGATCCTCGAGCAGCTACCGGGCGCCCCGCGCGACGCCCTGCCTCTGGGGGTCGGCCGGTTATCACGCTTCGTCTATGCCGAGCTGCCGCTGGCCTGGGCCAGGCTCGCCGCCTATACCCGCTATCGCTTCGAGTGCGGGCTGCGCGCCAGCGTGCTGCTGGGCTTCGTCGGCCTGCCGACCCTGGGTTTCCAGCTCGAGACCGCCTTCCGCGAGGGGCGCTATCACGAGGCCGGTGCGCTGCTGTGGCTGTTCTACCTGCTGATCGCCAGCCTGCCCTGGTGGGGCCACCGGCGGCTGATACCGCTGCTATTGCTGGGCGGTGCCTTGCTGCTGGGCCCCTGGCCGACGGTGGATGGCAGCCTGCTGTGGCGCTTCGCCAGCCAGGATATCTGGCCTTCGGCGCTGCTCGACGGCGACTGGCGAGGCCTCATCGACTGGCTTGCACGCATCCCGGAGCTGGGTCCTGCCATCGGCAACACCCTGCTGCTCGGCCTGCTGGGCAGCGTGGGGGCCCTGCTGGTCGCCCTGGCACTCTGGCCGCTGGCCTGCCGACACTTCGGCAACCCGGCGACTCGGCTGGCCGGGCGCGGCCTGTTGATCTTCCTGCGCTCGACGCCCGAGCTTATGCTGGCCTTCTTCTTCTTGCTGCTGCTGGGGCCTTCGCTGTTGCCCGCCTGGCTGGCGTTGGCACTGCACAACGGGGCATTGATCGCCTTCCTGGTAGCGCGCCATGCCGATGCCATCACCCCGGGCATGCCGGGGGTGAACGCCTCGGGCCGGCTGGCCTACGAACTGCTGCCGCGGCTCTATCCGGGCATGCTGGCACTGCTCTACTACCGTGCCGAGGTGATCCTGCGCGAGACGGCCATCCTGGGAATGCTGGGGGTAGCCACCCTGGGCTACTACATCGACGCGAACTTCGAGTACCTGTTGTTCGATGTGGCCTTTTTCCTGTTGCTGATTACCGCGGCTCTCAACATTGCCGTAGATGCCCTTTCGCGGCGGCTGCGCCCGCGAGAAACCGCCATCATCGATGATCCCTGCCAGCGCTAGGGACCATTGCCGCTCCCGGCGCTGAGCATCAATCGGCGCAGTCGATGCATTTCAGCACCAGCGGATCCCCTTCCAGGCGCCTGGCGCCGATCCTTTCACCACACTCGATGCACTCGCCATACTCGCCCTTGTCGATGCGCGAGAGTGCGCCCGTAATCCGGCGAAGCGCCAGCTGGCGCCGCTGCTCCTCGGCCTTGGCCATGGCCTGTCCCTGCATGGCATCCATGCGCGACAGGCGCCCCACCGAGGTCTGGTCGAGCATCACGGTATCGCGGGATTCACGGCTGGCATCGCTCTGCTCGAGCAGGTCGGCGCGCAGCGCATGCAACCGCCTCACCACGGCGTCCATGTTCAGCTCTGGATGATTCATCACCGCCTCCACTTACGGGTACATCGAATCGGCCCGGTACGCCTCCGTTGGCATTCAGCTGATATCCTGTGGTGCTTTTGGCTCTGCCTATGGGGCTCCATCTTGCCACTGCGGCCCTGCTGCCGCACTCCCGTCACCACAATCCGGAGGTCACCATGGGTTACCGCACCCTGCTGCGGGATCATCGCGGGCTGCTGGGCATCGCCTTCCTGGCAATGTTCTCCTCGAGCCTGGGCCAGAGTTTCTTCATCGGCCTCTTCCAGGCGCCCATCAGCACGCACCTGGGGTTTTCCGCCGGGCAGTTCGGTACCGCCTACGCTGCGGTGACCCTGGTGTCGGGATTCGCCGTGCTATACCTGGGCCCCAGCATCGACTGGGTGGCGCCGCGGCGCTTCGCACTGTTGGTGCTCGCCACGCTGCTCGCCGGCATCCTGCTGTTGACCGCCGCGCCCTGGTGGGGTCTGGGACTTCTCGGCCTGGGTCTGGTGCGCTTCGGCGGCCAGGGCATGATGAGCCACCTGGGCAACACCCTCGCCGGCCGCGAGTTCGTCAACCTGCGTGGCCGCGCCCTGGGCCTGGTCGGCATGGGCATCATGCTGGGTGAAACGGCGCTGCCGCCTTTGATGGCGGCTCTGCTCATGTGGTTTGGCTGGCGGGAGCTGTGGTGGCTGTTCGTGACCTTCCTGGCCTTGTTCTGGTTCCCGCTGCTGCTTCTCGGTCCCTAGCCGAAGGCGCCAGGCAAGCGCCCTGCAAGGGGCCAGCGTCGCGACGGCCCGCGCCCCTTCCGCGAGGCGCGCTTCTGGAAGCTGCTGCCGTTGCTGATGATCCTGCCGGTGACCATGACCGGGCTCTTCATCTACCAGGCGCGCATGACCGAGGACCTTGGCAGTTCGCTGGGCGTCTATGCCCTGGCCCTGACCGGCATGGGGCTCGCCAAGCTGCCCGGTGCGCTGATGGGCGGACGCTGGGTCGACAGACTCGGCCCGGTCCGCTTGGCGCGGCTCTACCTGCTGCCCTATGCGTTGGGCTTGCTGCTGGCCACCTTCGCCGGCGGTGATCTCGGCGTCTGGGCGATGATGGTCGGCGGCGGACTCACCATGGGGGCTCAGGAACCCATCGCCACCAGCCTGCTGGTGCGCAGCTGGGGGGCAAAACACCTGGGCACGGTGCGTGCCACCCTGAGCGCGTCGATGGTCTTCTCCACCGGCCTCGCCCCGGCGGTGCTGGGCATAACCCTGGACCTTGGCGCCTCGTTCAGCACCATCCTTGCCGGCATGCTGGCATTTCTGGTCGCCGGCTGGTGGCTGGCCCAGGGAGTGCTCAGGGATCTCAAGGCACAGGGGTAACAGTCGGCGGCGCCCCGGGCTCCCTGCATCGGTTCAGGATCCCGGGGCATCGGCGTGAGCAATCGAGGGCGATCAGCGCAACAGCAGCACCGGGTTGGTGGCCTTGCGCAGCATCTCGGTGGTGGTGCTGCCCACCAGCAGGTGGCGGATGCGCGAGTGGCCGTAGGCCCCCATCACCAGCAGGTCGATTCCCTGCTCCTCCTGGTAAGCATGGAGCGTCGGCTCCACTTCGCCGGCGCGGATGGCGCCCTCGGCCTCGTGGCCGGCATCACGCAGGGTCTTGAGCGCCCAGTCGAGCTGGGAGCGGTTGTCTCCTGTCTCGGCGCCAACGATGACCACATGCACCGGAATACCGTCGAACAGCGGGCTCCTGGCCAGCATCTCCACCCCCTTGCGGGTGGTCTTGCCGCCGTCGAAGGCGAGCATCACCTTCTCCGGCGTCTTGTAAGCCTCGGGCACCATCAGGATCGGCCGGTGCAGGGTGCGCACCACCCGCTCCAGATTGGTGCCCAGATGGTCACCGTCCTGGTGGGCCATCTCGCCGCGCTTGCCCATCACCAGCAGGCGGATTTCGTCCTGCAGCTCCTCCAGGGTCTCCACCAGGGTGCCGTTGCGCTGCCGAGTGGCAGGTTCGGCCACGCCATCCTCGACGGCACGCTCCTTGGCCGCAGTGAGCATCAACCGGCCCTGTTCCTGGGCCACCTTGGCGCGCTGCTCATCCAGCTGGGAGAGCTCCTCGAGCAGGTGCTCCCGGGCGCCGAGCCCGATATTGCCGGTGAGATCCGCCTCGGCGGTCTGGGGGTGGTTGTCGTTCACATGCAGGAAGATCAGCGGGGCATCAAGCGCCAGGCTGGCCCAGGCGGCGTAGCCGCTGACCCCTTCCGAGTACGTCGAGCCGTCAATGGCGGCCATTACCTGTTCTGTCATCTATCCGTTTCCTGGCTGGCGTATATCGTTGTCAGTGGCCTCGTTTCTACCCGATCGAAGGCAGCTTGCCTAGGACATGGATCAACCCCCCATGCGGTTTGGAGACGATGTCGCCGGTCAGGTGGCTTCCAGCGAGATCCGCCTCGGCGGTCTGGGGGTTGGCGGCCATTACCTGTTCTTCCATGTCAGTGACCTCCCATCAGTTTCTCGACGGCCTCGGGGTCGTCATGCACGGCGAAGCGATCGACGATGGTGGCACTGGCCTCGTTGAGGCCGATCATCTCCACCTCGGTGCCTTCGCGGCGGAACTTGATCACGATGCGGTCCAGGGTCTGGACGGCGGTGATGTCCCAGAAGTGGGCGCGCGACAGGTCGATGGTGACCTTTTCCAGCGTCTCCTTGAAGTCGAAGGCCTCGCCGAAGCGCTCAGAGGAAGCGAAGAACACCTGCCCCACCACCTTGTAGATGCGCGCATTGCCATCGTCGGTTTCTTCGCTGCCGACGTAGAGGATGTTGCCCACCTTGTTGGCGAAGTTCATGGCGGCAAGCAGCACACCGACGAAGACGCCGATGGCCAGGTTGTGAGTGCTCACCGTCACCACCACGGTGGCCACCATTACCATATTGGTGCTCATCGGGTGCTTCTTGAGGTCCTTGATGGAGCTCCAGCTGAACGTCCCGATGGCCACCATGATCATCACCGCCACCAGGGCCGCCATGGGAATCTGCGAGACCCAGTCGGCCAGGAACACCACCATCAGCAGCAACGCGACACCGGCGATCAGGGTCGACATGCGACGGCGACCGCCGGACTTGATGTTGATCACCGACTGGCCAATCATCGCACAGCCCGCCATCCCGCCGAGCAGGCCGGAACCGATATTGGCGATGCCCTGGCCCTTACACTCGCGGTTCTTGTCGCTGCGGGTATCGGTGAGGTCATCGATGATGGTGGCGGTCATCATCGACTCCAGCAGGCCCACCACGGTCAGCATCAGCGAGTAGGGCAGGATGATCATCAGCGTCTCGAGGTTGAGCGGAACCTCGGGCCACAGGAAGATCGGCAGGCTATCCGGCAGCTCACCCATGTCGCCGACGCTGCGGATATCCATTCCCGTCAGCAGGTAGACGGCGGTGAGCACCACGATACACACCAGCGGCGAAGGAATGGCCTTGCCGATCACCGGCAACAGAGGGAAGCCGTAGATGATCGCCAGGCCGGCCAGCGTCATGGCATAGACGTGCCAGGTCACGCCGGTCAATTCCGGTAGCTGGGCCATGAATATCAGGATTGCCAGGGCGTTGACGAAGCCGGTGACCACAGAACGCGAGACGAAGCGCATCAGGTCGGCGAGCTTCAGATAACCGGCGATGATCTGCAGCACGCCGGTTAGCAGAGTGGCTGCCAGCAGGTACTCCAGGCCGTGCTCCTTGACCAGGGTGATCATCAGCAGCGCCATGGCGCCGGTAGCCGCAGAGATCATTCCCGAGCGTCCGCCGGTGAAGGCGATGATCACGCAGATCGCGAAGGAGGCATAGAGGCCCACCTTGGGGTCGACGCCGGCGATGATGGAAAAGGCGATTGCCTCGGGAATCAGCGCCAGGGCGACGACGATGCCCGCGAGGGTGTCGCCCTTGAGGTTGGAAAACCAACTCAGTTTCATTTTTTCGTACATGATGCGGTCCAGTCAGGGAGGGGGTGATGGATGGGCCCGGGTAAGCGTTGTCGCCGATGGCAGATTCGGGAGAAAGCGGAAACCGCCAGGTGACGCACAGGGGCGCCAGAGACATCATCGTGATGTCGAGCGATAGCGCACCGAAGACGGTGGCATCGCCTGAAGATAGGAGGGGGTACGCTAGGGCGGCGTGGCCAGTCCTGCCAGGGAAGTCATCATGTTCTGCTGGATCCCTTGCTCTGCATCAAAGGCGTGCCATCAGACGAAAGTCCAAGGAATGGGCGCGACAAGAGCGAAGGATTCTAGCAGAGCGGAGGCCATGCTGCACCCGGACTGCCGCGACCGTTAGGGCTATTGCAGTTGGCTTTAGCGAGGGGCGCCAATACTGTTATCTGCGATAGTCCTGCCGCGACCTTGGGGTGGCCGCGGCGGAATCCCGGGGACTCGGCGGGCAGGATCAGGAGGCGTCGCTATCGTCCGGGGTAGTCCCGCCGGTACGGGCCCTGGCGGCTGGCGACGCCTTCATGTGCTTGAAGGCCTCCATGATGTCCATGGGCAACGGGAAGACGATGGTGGAGGCGTTCTTGGTACTCATGTCGCTCATGGTCTGCAGGTACCGCAACTGCAGCGCGGCGGAGTTCTCGGACATCACGTTAGCCGCCTCGACCAGTTTCTTGGAGGCCTGCAGCTCGCCCTCGGCGTGGATCACCTTGGCACGACGCTCGCGCTCGGCTTCGGCCTGGCGGGCAATGGCTCGGATCATGCTTTCGTCGAGGTCGACATGCTTGATCTCCACGTTGGCCACCTTGATGCCCCAGCTCTCGGCGGAGCTGTCGATGATCTCCTGGATATCATCGTTGAGCTTGTCGCGCTCGGAAAGCATCTCGTCGAGATCATGTTTGCCGAGCACCGAGCGCAGCGTGGTCTGGGCCAGCTGGCTGGTGGCATTGACGAAGTGCTCCACCTGGATAATCGCCTTTTCAGGGTCCACCACCCGGAAGTAGAGCACCGCGTTGACCTTGACGGTGACGTTGTCCTGGGAAATGACGTCCTGCTCCGGCACATCCATGGTGATCACCCGCAGGTCGACCACCTCCATCTTCTGGATGCCGGGAATGATGATCAGCAGGCCCGGCCCCTTCACCGACTGGAAGCGACCGAGAAAGAACACTACCCCGCGCTTGTATTCGGGAAGGATGCGAATCGACGCTGCCAGCAGCATGACCAGCAGGACGACCGGAACGAGATAGGAAATCAACATGGTTTGCTCTCCTTCGATGTGTCCGGCGACGGTAGGCGCCGGGGATCTTGCCAGAGCCTCAGGACGACGCGTCTAACGGCTCCACCTCCAGGGTCAGGCCCTCGACCGCCGTCACCCGGACCGCCTGTCCGCGGGTCAGCGGCTGCGTGCTGCGCGCATTCCAGCGCTCACCCATCAGCCGCACATGGCCTTTTCCCTCGAAATCTTCGACGGCGGTGGCCTCGCTACCGACGAGTTCCTCCTGCCCGGTGCGGGGCGCGCGGCGTCGCAGCCCGATGAAGCGGGTCACCACCCACAGCATCAGGCCTGCCGCCAGCAGGGCGATACCGCCGATCATCGGTAGCGAAATGTTCAGGTTATCTGCATCCATCAGCATCACCGATCCGATCACGAAGGCGACGATGCCGCCTATCCCGAGAATACCGAAACTGGGCATCAAAGCCTCGCCCACGATCAGCCCCAGCCCCACCAGGATCAGCGCCAGGCCGGCGTAGTTGACCGGCAGCACCTGGAAGGCGAACAGCGCCAGCAGCAGGGAGATGATGCCGATGGTGCCCGGTATCAGGCTACCGGGGTTGGACAGCTCGAAGATCAACCCGTAGAAGCCGATGATCATCAGGAAGTAGGCAACATTGGGGTTGGTGATCACAGCCAGCAGCTTGGTGCGCCAGTCGGGATCGAAGCGCTCGATGACAAGATCGGCGGTCGCCAGGGTGCGCTCGCCATCGTCCATTACCACGCTGCGACCGTCGATCTGCTCGAGCAGGTCGTCGAGGTCCCGGGCCACCACGTCGATGACGTTGTTCTCGAGCGCCTCACTGGCGGTCAGGTTGACGGCCTCACGCACGGCCTGTTCCGCCCACTCGGCATTGCGACCGTGGCGCTCTGCGAGCGAGCGGATATAGGCCACCGCGTCCTCCAGCACTTTGCGCTCCATGGCGGTCTCGCCGCGGCGCGGCTCGTCGTTCGCCGTCTCTTCCGCGGCTTCCGTATCGGCCGCTTCCTCCTCGGCAGCCTGATCGTTGGCCTCGCCCTGGCTCTCCTCTTCAGCCTCGCCGCCAATTCCCGGCAGGCCGCCACCCCCCATCTGCACCGGAGTCGCCGACCCGAGATGGGTGGCCGGCGCCATGGCCGCCACGTGGCTGGCATAAAGCAGGTAGGTGCCGGCACTGGCCGCCCGGGCTCCCGCCGGCGTGACATGGATGGCGACCGGTACGCCCGAGGACAGCATCGCCTGGATCATGTCGCGCATCGAGGCATCGAGTCCACCGGGGGTGTCCATCTCCACCATGACCAGCTCGGCCCCGCGCCCTTCGGCAAGTTCCAGGCCACGCTGGAAATAGTCGCTGATGGCTGGCCCGATGGCGCCCTCAACGGTCATCACCAGGGCGGTACGCTCACCCTGCTGCGCCTGGACCTGCCAAGCCAGCAAGGCACCGATTGCCAGGCACAGCAGACTGGCCAGCATCAGGATGCGCCCGGTCATGCCCCTGCGATCTGGATTCCTCATCTCGTGCCCGCCCTGCGATTCATGTCCCTGAGAGCCTCATCGGGGGACACTGGTTCAGTCATTACCGATATCAGCGTAGGCAGTAGGGGCGGGAGCAGCAATAGCCTGCATCCGCTCGAGCCGATCTCGAAAACTGCCCCACACTATCAATGGCGATGTAAGGAAGGTCCCCCCTCGTGCGACCATCAGTGACCGACAGCCCAGACATCGAGGAGCGTCATGCCGGATACCACCTCCAGTCATGCCTCATCACAGGCCCGACAGGGCCTCTGCCGTCCCCTGGCCGAGGCCCTGCGACACGCCGGTCTTGAGGCGGGCATCAAGGCAATGCACCCGATGGCCGATACGGGCCTGGCCCACCATCATGTGTGGCTCGAGCGCGAACAGATCGACTGGGTGGCGCGGTTGCCAAAGCAGAGCCAGATGGGACTCGCCCCCACCGCCAACCTCGATTATCAGGCGGCCTGTTTTGCCCGCGCCAGCCAGGGCGGCCATGCCCCAGCCCTGCACGGCATCCTCCCACCTAGCCCGGCGCTGCCGAGGGGCGGGCTGCTGGTCAGTGCCATCCGAGGACGCCCGGCCCGACTCCCGGAGGATCTTCCCGCCATCGCCGAGGCGCTGGCCAGCTTCCACGTGCTGGACCTGCCCGAGACCAGGGCACGCCCGCCGCTGCTGTCACCCGCCGATCCCTGGGCGGCGATGCTCGAGGAGGTCAGAGGACAGGCACGCTTCCTCGACGAGGCTGGGCTGGATGCCGACGCCAGACAGCTGATCGAGGCCGAATTGACCGCCCTTCCCCAGCACCTGCCTCAAGGGCCTGGCGCCGAGCCACGGCTGATCAGCTTCGATGCCCACCCGGGAAACTTCCTGACCACCGAGTCTGGATGCGCGGTGCTGGTCGACCTGGAGAAATGCCGCTACGGCCTGTCGGGCTTCGACCTGGCCCACGCCAGCCTCTACACCTCTACCACCTGGGATCTGGATAGCTATGCCGAACTGACACCCGCTGAAGTGGTGGCCTTCTACCGTCATTGGATGGCCAGGACCGGCCTCACCGATACGAGGAACCTGCTCAACTGTCGCCGCGCCATGTGGCTCTGGTCGCTGACCTGGTGCGCGAAGTGGCGCACCAGCCACCGTCTCGAGCGCGATGCCTCCGCCGGGGGCGAAGACTGGTCGAGCGAGCTGAGCGACGATGCCCTCGTCGCCCATGTCCGCGACCGCGTCGACCACTATCTTTCCACGGCGACCATCGAGCGTGTGCAGCGGGAATTCGGCACCCTCGAGAAGGCACTCACCGACCGAGACCGAACAACCGATGGCCGAGCGTAGTTTATCCAAACACGCCCATTGCCCAGATAAGGAACCCACGATGCCGATTCACCCGCTCGCTGTTGCTGCCGCCGCCCCTCTCGCCCTGCTGCTCGCCGGCCCTGTCGCCGCAGCCCCCGATCCGACCGACTGGGAGGCCGTGCTCGACGAGGCTCGCGGCCAGGCCGTCTACTGGTACGCATGGTCCGGCGACCAGCGCACCAACGACTATATCGACTGGGTAGCCGAGCGGGTCGACGAGCAGTTCGAGATTGCGCTCACCCACGTCAAGATCGGCGATACCGCCGAAGCGGTCTCCCGGGTACTGGCAGAGAAGCAAGCCGGCAATGACGACGACGGCAGCGTTGACCTCATCTGGATCAACGGCGAGAACTTCGCCGCCATGCGCGACAACGACCTGCTGTTCGGCCCCTTCGCCGAGTCGCTGCCGAACTTCGCGCTTACC
Organism: Halomonas daqiaonensis; assembly: GCF_900109725.1. Lineage (GTDB taxonomy): Bacteria > Pseudomonadota > Gammaproteobacteria > Pseudomonadales > Halomonadaceae > Halomonas > Halomonas daqiaonensis. Next base: position 101,467 of record NZ_FOBC01000006.1, on the reverse strand, counting down.
TACCCCGAGCACAATCCCGAGGTGGTCACCGACTTCACCCTGCCCACCCAAGGATTCGAGTCGCCCTGGGGCAAGGCCCAGATCACCTTCTACTATGATAGTGATGAGCTCGGCGGGGATAGCCAAGCCATCGAGACGCCTCCGCAGGATATCCATGCCCTGCTGGAGTGGGCCGAGGCCAACCCCGGGCGCTTCACCTACCCGCGGATTCCCGACTTCACCGGCAGCACTTTTCTCAAGCAGGCGCTGATCTCACTGACCGACGAGGACGAGGCGCTCTACGCCCCGGCCGAGGAGAGCGACTTCACGGCCGTTACCGCCCCGTTGTGGGACTACCTGGACGCGCTTCACCCCCACCTGTGGCGCAGCGGTCGCCAGTTCCCCGCCACCGGGCCCGAGATGCGCAGCCTGATGGGCGATGGGGAACTGTCGCTGGCCTTCACCTTCTATCCCTCGGAGCCGGCCGCGGCGGTGGCCGACTACGAGTTGCCGCCCAGTACGCGCAGCTACGTGCTGGACGAAGGGACCCTGGGCAACGTTCATTTCGTGGCCATTCCCTACAATTCGCCCCACAAGGCCGGCGCCATGGTGGTCGCCGACTTCCTGCTCTCGCCCGAGGCCCAGGCACACAAGCAGGACCTCGACGTCTGGGGGGATCGCACCGTGCTGGATGTGTCTCGCCTCGATGACGACAGCCGGGCCATGTTCCGCCTGGACGAAAGCAACCCGGCGATGCTGCCGGCAGGCGCCCTGCAACAGACGCTGCCCGAGCCGCATCCCAGTTGGATGACAGCCTTGCAGGACGCCTGGCAGGCACGCTACATCGGCAATTGATGACAAGGATCCCCGCCCGGTGCGCCGCAGTGAGGCCCGTCCGATGATGCTGCACCTGGCGCCCGTGCTGATCGTCATCCTGCTGGTCGCGCCGATACTGGGCGGCCTGACCATGGCCCTGCTGCCGGCCTTCGGTTACCTGCCGGCCCTGGGCGGGGAGAGCCTGTCACTCGATCCCTGGCGGGCCCTGTTTGCCCAACCCGGCATCTGGCGTTCGATCGCGGTCAGTCTCGCCAGCGGGCTCATCGCCACGGCCGTATCACTGGCGGTGGTGCTGCTCTATCTGGCCGCCGTGACCGGTAGTCGCTTTGATCGCTGGATCCGGCGGCTGGTCTCGCCGCTGCTCTCCATTCCCCATGCCGCGGCGGCCTTCGGCCTTGCCTTCCTTATTGCTCCTTCAGGACTGATCGCTCGCCTCACCTCGCCGGGGCTGACCGGCTGGGAGCGCCCCCCGGACCTGCTGATCGTTCAGGACCCCTGGGGGCTGTCGCTGATCGCAGGACTGGTGATCAAGGAGATTCCCTTCCTGCTGTTGATGAGCCTGGCGGCCCTGCCCCAGCTAGACGCCGAACGCCGGGTGGCCATGGCTCGCTCGCTGGGCTATCGCCCGACGCTGGCCTGGTGGAAGGTGGTCGCTCCGTCACTCTACCCGCTCATCCGCCTGCCGGTGTTCGCGGTGGTCGCTTTCGCCTCCTCGGTCGTGGATGTGGCGATGATCCTCGGCCCCACTCTGCCACCCACGCTGGCCGTCTCGATACTGTCCTGGTTCAGCGACCCCGACCTCGACATGCGTTTCATGGCCTCGGCCGGCGCGATCCTGCAGCTGGGGGTGACCGCCTCGGCGCTGGCATTATGGTGGGGACTGGAGCGGCTCGTGGCCAGGCTGATGGGGTGTTGGATCGCGCGCGGTGGACGCGAGAGAGGCGAAAATGGCCTGCGCCTGGCCGGCAAGAGCCTAATATTGCTGGCTTCCGTAACCGCCTTCATCGGCATCGCCGGCCTGGCAATCAACTCCGTGGCCGGCTTCTGGCGTTTTCCGGATGCCTTGCCCGGCAGTTTCACGGCCAGCCACTGGGCTCGAGCACTGCCCTCGCTCGCCGGACCAATCGCCTCGACGGCGCTGATTGCCCTGGTGGCGACGCTGCTCGCCGCGGTCCTGGCGCTGGGGGCGCTGGAGAATGAGCAGCGCACCGGCCGACATCCTTCGCGGGCCCTGTGGCTGCTCTACCTGCCGCTGATCGTGCCGCAGATCGCCTTCCTGTTCGGCCTGGTGGTGATGATGGAACAGCTCGGCACCCGACCGACCCATGCGCTGGTCATCTTCGGCCACCTGCTGTTCGTGTTGCCCTATGTCTTCCTGTCGCTGTCCGAGGCCTACCGCCGCTTCGATCCCCGCTGGTCACATCTGGCGTTGACGCTGGGCGCCTCGCACAACGGGGCCTTCTGCCGAGTCCGCTTGCCGATGCTGCTGGCCCCGATTCTCACCGCCATGGCCGTGGGGCTGGCGGTCAGCATCGGCCAGTACCTGCCCACCCAGTTGCTGGGCGCCGGACGCGTGACCACCGTGACCACCGAGGCCGTATCGCTGGCCGCCGGCGGCAATCGCCGCGTCATCGGCGTCTGGGCACTGGTCCAGGCCTGCCTGCCGCTGGCGGGCTTCATCATCGCCATCGGCCTGCCCAGGTTACTATGGTCGAATCGCCGTGCCATGCAGGGAGCCCCATGACCGCCACGCATCGCCTCGAACTCCGTGACATCTGTATCCAGTTGGGCGACCAGGTCCTGCTCGAGCTGGAGGCCGAGATCGGTCCCGGTGAGGTCCTCACTGTCATGGGCCCCTCCGGCTCGGGCAAGTCGACCTTGCTGGCCTATCTCGCCGGTTTCCTGGCGCCCGAGTTCCAGGCCAGAGGCCAGGTGCTGCTGGATGGGCAGGACATTGGCGCCCTGCCCGCCGAGAAACGGGGCATGGGACTGCTCTTCCAGGACCCGCTGCTGTTTCCTCATCTTTCCGTGGCAGGCAACCTGGGTTTCGGTCTGCCCCGGTCGGTTGACGACAAGGCCGCTCGGGTCGAACAAGCACTGGAAAACATTGGCCTGGCCGGCTTCGCTGACCGCGACCCGGCCACCCTCTCCGGCGGCCAGAAGGCCCGGGTGGCGTTGATGCGCCTGCTGCTGTCGGCGCCCTGCGCGGTATTGCTCGACGAACCCTTCTCCAAGCTCGACACCCGTTTGCGCCACGAGATGCGTCAGCTGGTATTCGGCCGCCTGCGCGATGCCGGCCTGCCCAGCCTGCTGGTCACCCACGACCGGGAAGACGCCGAGGATGCCGGCGGTCGGGTGATCGAGCTAGCCCATTGATCCACGTCAGGCATTGCGTGATAGTGGCAGACAGGCCCGACCATCACGGAGATCGATACGATGCGCGATGATCCCGGAACACGTGGCCATACCTCTCAACATGTCCATGAGCTGCTCAGTTTCCATCGCGATAACCTGCCCCTGGCGGTGATCGAGTGGGACAGCGACTTTCGCATCGCGCGCTGGTCGAGACACGCCGAGACCCTGTTCGGCTGGCCGGCCGACGCCGTCATCGGTCTTCATCCCTTCGACTTTGCCTTCGTTTTCCCCGAGGATGCCGAGGCCGTCGCCGAGGTGATTCGTCGACTCCTCGCGGGTGCTGAGCCGCAACATGTCTCGACCAACCGCAACCTGACCCGGGCAGGGACCCTGGTCGAATGCGAATGGCACAACTCCATCCAGCTCGATGATCAGTGTCGCGTCGTCTCTGTGCTCTCGGTGGTGCATGAGGTCACCGAACGCAATGCCGCGGAGAGGCGCAATCGCGAGCTATTGGCCCGCGAACAGGCCCTCAAGGATCAGTTTCGCGCTATCTTCGAATCCGCCCCGGGCCTCTATCTCGTCCTGACCGCCGACGACTACCGGATCGTCGGGGTCAGTGATGCCTACCTTGAGGCGACCTATACCGATCGCGAGGCCATCATCGGGCGCCAGCTGTTCGACGTCTTCCCGGTGACGCCCGACCGTTCGAATGCCGCGGGGGTCGAGGAGCTGAGTGCGTCGCTGGAGAGAGTCAAGCGCTATGGCCAGCCCGACACCATGCCCGTCCTGCGCTATCCGATTCCCGATCCCGCGACGGGCGGCTTCGAGGAGCGCTACTGGAGCCCCATCAATGTCCCGGTCTTCGACGAACAACAACGGCTTTCGCTGATCCTGCACCGTACCGAGGACGTGACCGACTATCTCGACGACGCGCCGACCATCGAACCCACGAACCTGGAGCTGATCGCACGTGCTCGGGAGCTCAAGACCCTGCTCGAGCGCCATCGCAGCAGCGAGGAGCACTGGCGCCGGCTCTTTGCCGAGGCTGCCACCGGCATCGTGCAGGCCGACACCCAAGGTCGCTTCCTGTATGCGAATCAGGCCTTCTGCGACATGGTCGGCTATTCCGAGGAAGAGCTGAGGGCCACGGACTTCCTTGCCCTGACGCATCCCGACGACAGGCAGACCAATACCGATGAGCTCAGGCGCCTGCTAGCCGGGACGACGAATAGCTTTGTCATCGAGAAACGCCTGCTGGACTACCGCGGCGGGATAGCCTGGTGCCGAAACAGCGTCTCTGCCCAGCGCGATATGCACGGTACCATCGTCAGCCTGGTCGCGGTCATCGAGGACATCACCGCCCAACGCGAGGCAGAAACCCACCAGCGGTCGCTGGCGCAGCGGCTGACCCGCAGCCTCGAGAACATGGGCGACGCCTTCTACCTGCTCGATGAGAACTGGTGCTTCTCCTACCTCAATCACCAGGCGGAACGCGTACTGAAGCGATCCGCCGCCGAACTCCTGGGCCACAGCGTCTGGGACGCGTTTCCCGAGGCTCAGGAGAGCGAGCTCTGGGCCTGCTATCATGCCGCTATCGAATCCGGCGAGGCGCAGCAATTCACCTTCTATTTCCCGCCCCTCGCCCACTGGTTCGAGGTCAATGCCTACCCGGGAGAGGAGGGCCTGGCGGTCTACTTCCGCACCGTCACCGAGAAGAAACGCCTCGAGGCGCAGCTTCAGGAAGCGCATCGCATGGAGGCCATCGGTCACTTGACGGGAGGCATGGCCCACGACTTCAACAACCTGCTGACGGTAGTGATGGGCAATGCCGACCTGCTCGTCGAGGCGCTGGCGGACGACACCCGCCTCAGCCCCCTCGCCCAGGCCGTCGCCGACAGCGCCCAGCGAGGGGCCGACCTGACCCAGCGCCTGCTCGCCTTTGCCCGTCGCCAGGCACTGGCTCCCCAGCCCACCGACATCAATCGCTTGATCCATGGGTTGACCGAGATGCTGCGGCGAACCCTAGGAGACCAGATCGAATTGAGCTTCCATCCAGGGGGTGGTCTCTGGTCGGCCAATATCGATCCCTCCCAGCTCGAAAGCGCGATCCTCAACCTCTCCATCAACGCCCGGGATGCCATGCCCGATGGCGGTCAACTGACCATCGAGACCCGCAACACCTCCCTCTCGGCACAGTACGCCGACAGTCATCTGGAGCTGGCACCAGGCGACTATGTCTGCGTCGCGGTCAGCGATACCGGCACGGGCATACCCGAGGCCATTCGGGAACGCGTCTTCGAGCCGTTCTTCACTACCAAGGAAAAGGGTAAGGGAACGGGGCTGGGCCTGAGCATGGTCTTCGGCTTCCTCAAGCAGTCTGCCGGACACGTCAACCTCTACTCCGAGGAAGGAGAAGGCACCACCATCAAGCTCTACCTGCCACGTATCCGGCAAGCCGCCGCCGATCCGCAACCCCTGCCAAGGGAGGAAAGCCGCCTGAGCGGCAGCGAGACACTGCTGGTGGTCGAGGACGACGAAGCGGTCAGGAAGTATGTCGTGGCGCAACTCGAGGCTGCCGGGTATGGTGTGCGGCAGGCAAAGGATGGCCCGAGCGCCCTGGCGATTCTCGCCGATGACACCACTATCGCGCTTCTCTTCACCGACGTCATGATGCCGGGGGGCATGACCGGCAGAGAACTTGCCATCGCTGCCCGCCGACTGAGGCCCGATCTCAAGGTGGTCTACACCTCCGGCTATACCGAGAATGCCATCGTCCACAACGGCAGACTGGACGAGGGCGTCCGATTCCTCGGCAAGCCCTACCGCCCCGTCGCCCTGCTGAAAGTGATCAGAGAGACCCTGGATGAAGACTGAGCCACCCGGCAAGGGAAAGCCGCCGCGCCTGCTGATCCTCGACGACGAGTCGATGACCGGCGAGACCATTGCACGCATCGCCGATTTCGCCGGCTTCGAGGCGCGACACCTCATCTCGCCAAGCGCTTTCTTCGAAGAGGCAACTCGTTGGCATCCGGATATCCTGGCCCTCGACCTGATCATGCCGGAGATGGACGGCGTGGAGGTGATGGCCGAACTGGCCAGGCGTGGCTGCCGGGCCCGACTGATCATCACCAGCGGTGTGGGTAGCCGGGTGCTGGACGCCGCTGCACGCTCGGCAAGAGAGCACGGCTTGGACATCGTCGGCGTGATTGCCAAGCCCTTCTCGGCTTCGGCGCTTCGCGAGCTCTTGCACAAGGCCATCGAGAAAGGGGGGACCACCGACGACTCGGTGAGCGAACGATATCCTTCCCGGGAAGCCAGCGTCGAAGACCTGGAGGAAGCGCTGACCCTGGGCCATATCCGCCTGGCCTACCAGCCCAAGGTACGCTGTCATACCGGTACCATTGTGGGTTTCGAGGCACTGGCCCGCTGGCATCATCCCCAGTTGGGTTTTATCCCCCCGGACATCTTCATCCCCCTGGCAGAGGACCACGGCCTGATCGATCGCCTCACCCTGCAGGTCACCGAGCAGTCCCTCGACTGGCTGGCCGATATCTCATCGAACGACACCGCCCGGCGGGTCGGGCAGCACGTCCTTCAGGATACCCTACTGTCACTGAATATCTCTGCTCGATCTCTCGAGAACGGTGAGCTGTTCGACACCATCCTGCAGCACTGCCGTGATCGTGGCATTGCACCCCAGCGCATCGTGCTCGAACTCACCGAGACCAGTGCCATGCAGGATGCCACCACTTCGCTGGATACCCTGACCCGGTTGCGCCTGCAGGGCTTCCAGCTTTCCATCGACGACTTCGGCACCGGCTACTCCTCCATGGTGCAGCTGGTCCGTCTGCCCTTTTCTGAGCTCAAGGTCGACAAGCGTTTCGTGATGACGGCCAACGATTCCGAGGAATCGCGTGCGGTGATCCGTTCGGTGGTGGAGCTGGGCCGCAGCCTGGGTCTGAACACCACCGCCGAAGGCGTCGAGGACCAGGAGACACTGGATTATCTCGACGAGCTGAAATGCGATCTGGCCCAGGGTTATCTGATCTCGCGCCCTCTGCCGCCTGAAAAGGTACTCGACTGGTTCATCACCCACGAAGCACAGCGGGAGGAACGACGGCTCGCGGCACTTGCAGGCCTGGGCCTACTGGACACTCCCGCCGAGGCACGCTTCGACCGCCTCACGCGGTTGGCATGCCGGCTGTTCGGCGTCTCTACCGCGCTGATCAGCCTGCTGGATCGTGATCGCCAATGGTTCAAGTCTCGGCAAGGCCAGGATGTCACGGAGACCTCACGCGACATCGCCTTCTGTCACAAGACGCTGGAGCGCGACGCGCAAATGGTGGTTCCCGATACCCATGTCGATCCCCTCTTCCACGACTACCCCGGTGTGGTGGGCGCTCCCTTCGTCCGCTTCTACGCCGGACGGCCCCTCTACCTGCGTAGCGGCGAGAAAGTCGGCACCCTCTGCCTGGTCGACCCCAAGCCTCGTGCCTTCGGAACAGCGGATGCCGAGCTGCTCGACGACCTGGCCAGCATGGTCGAGAACGAACTGGCGCTCTCCTCGACGGATGGCCATGACGCCTGCACGGGACTGCTCAATCGCACGAGCTTTCGCGAACAGGCCGAGGCCGCCTGCCAACTATGTCGACGCCTTGGACTCCCCATGGCCCTCGTATCGGCGAGGCTGGAAGAACTCCCCACCATCAACAAGCTCTTCGGCCGGGACGCCGGCGACCAGCAGTTGCAGGACCTGGCTCAACTGGTGGTAGAGGTCGCCGAGGATGCCGACCTGACCGGTCGCTATCGCGCCACCGAAATCACCGCCCTGCTGATGGGAGCCGATATCGAGAAGGCACGGCAGATCGGGGAGCGATTGCACAGGGCCATCGCACTCAGCAATGACAGCCAGGCGCCCGACCAGGCGAGCCTCACGCCGAGCATCCGGGTGGCGGAGCTCTACCCCGATGAAGGTCCCTTCGAACAGCGCCTGGAAGAAGCCTGGCAGTTCCACCGCATGGTCGAGGCCGACTGAGCCCCGGGGCTGGAGAGGCAACGCCTGCATGCCGAATACGCCGACGCTGAGTATCATCATCCCGACGTTGAATGAAGCCGCCAAGATCGAGGATCTGCTGAACGGGCTTGTTACTCGGCAGACCGGCGATGCGAAGGGCGGTGTGGAAATAGTGGTCGTGGACGGGGGCAGCCGCGATGATACGGTGGACCGGGCTCGCCCTCTGGCATCAAGGGTGATCGTCGAAGCGCTCGGCCGTGCTCGCCAGATGAATGCCGGGACTCGCGAGGCCCGCGGACGATACCTGCTGTTCCTGCATGCCGACACGCGCCTTCCCCCCGGCGCGGACCTGTCGATCGCCTCTGCCCTGTCGGGCCAAAGTGTGTGGGGGCGTTTCGATATCCGGCTGGAAGGGCATCATCCATTGCTGCCCGTCATCGCCCGCGCCATGAACCTGCGCTCACGCCTGACAGGAATCGCCACCGGCGACCAGGGGCTGTTCATGACCCGCGAAGCCTTCGAGGCCGTCGGCGGCTTTCCCGACCAGCCGCTGATGGAAGATATAGAGATGTCGCGTCGACTCAAGCGACTCTCGCCGCCAGCCTGTTTGAAGGAGAAGGTCGTCAGCAGTGGCCGTCGCTGGGAACGGGATGGCGCCTGGGCCACCATCCGCCTGATGTGGCGGCTACGCTGGCGCTACTGGCGGGGCGAGCCAGCCGAGAGCCTGGCTCGGGAATATCGCCATGTCCGCTGATTTTCCGCTGGCGATACTCGCCAAGGCGCCGATCCCCGGGGAGGTGAAGACCCGCCTGGTGCCTGCAATCAGCGAAGGAGAGGCGGTCCGGCTCCACGAGCGCCTGCTTCGACACACCCTGGCAGTGGCCCTCGAGACCACGGCGTGCCATCGCATTACCCTCTGGACGGCGCTGGATCACGCTCACCCGCTGTTCCTGGAACTGGCCGCGCGCCACGCGATCGAGCTTCGACCCCAGCCCGAGGGCGATCTCGGCGAGCGCATGCATCACGCCCTCGCGCACATGGGAGAGCCGGGGCTGCTGATCGGCAGCGACTGTCCGGTACTAACGCCAGGGTTGCTGTACCGCTGCCAGGCTGCCCTGACAGAGGCCGACGCCGTCTTCCTGCCCGCCGAGGATGGCGGCTATGTGCTGGTGGGGGTTCGCCATGCCAACCGACGCCTCTTCGCCTCCATCGACTGGGGCACGGACCGCGTCATGGCACAGACGCGCGAGCGCGCCAAGGCACTGGGCTGGCGGCTGGCCTGCCCGGCCCGCCTCTGGGATGTGGACAGGTCTGAGGATCTGGGAAGGATGGCGCGCGAGCTCCCCGGCCTACTTCCGTACTGAAAATTCCGTACTGAAGGTTAGACAGTGGATGAGCCAGCCCTGATCATCAGGTACTGGTCATCCACTGCTGTTGTCATAGACTATCGTCATCAGGTGCAGGCGTATGGGATGCCTCGTTGTCGAAACGCTTGCCGGCCTGGTGCAGCAGGGTGAACTGCTTGTCGCATTCCCTGCAGGCGCCGCACATCAAGAGGTGCATTCGCAGCGAGAGGCGTTGCTGGAAGCTGAGGGGACGATCCTGCTTGAGTGACATCAGGCGAGTTGCTTGTTTACACATCATCATGCTGCTTACTCCTTGAGCCAACCCTTCTCGATGCATGCACGCAAGCGAAGTCTTGCCCGATGCAGGATCACCCAGCAATTGTTCTCCTTGATACCGGTTTCCCGACAGATATCCTCGGTGGAAAGACCCATTAGCTCGCGCAGGGAGAAGACCCTCGCGATGTTGTCCGGCAGTGCCACCATGCAGGCATCGAAGACCCGCCAGAAACGCTCATTCTCGAAGACAGTCTCCGGCTCTCCCCAGCCCATGGGGCGCATCTCCTCTCGCCAGCGTCCGTTCTGCTGGAACTGTCGGTCTATGGCCTCGTCGCCGGTCTCGTCATCGAGAGGCTGCCAGATTCCCTGACGCTTCTGTGCCCGCATGGCATCCAGAATCTTGTACTTGAGAATGCCGAATACCCAGGTCTCGTACCCCGAACGCCCGGCAAAGCTGGTGTCCTTCTCGATGGCCGCCATCAGTGTCTCCTGAACGGCATCCTCGGCCTGGGCATTGTGCCGCAGGTGGAGTCGAGCGAAGGACAGCAGCCGTGGCCTGACATCCGTCAGGCGTTGCATCCGCGTAGCGGATGGGCTGCCTCGATCCTCGTCCGGGCCGAGAGGATGGTCATTCATGGCGATACCTCCCTTTCAAGATAGGCTCGGGACATTACAACCCCTTGTTCATAACGGCTGAATCATTGAGTCGTGATGAAATGATTTACCTTACCGACCTGAGCTCCGCGTGCCTTGGGGCCGAGCCCATTCGGCGAGAGGAAGCTGAATTAGTGTGAATCCAGTCTGTAAGGCCGACAAGTCTCCAGCTACCAAAGGCAAGTGCCGAGTGAGCCATGCTCATTGGTGATCGGCCAGCAATGAGGGTGACAGTGAAAGATATCGACTAGATCTTCTGGAGGAAAACCATGACGAAACAAGACGACAAGCGCCGCAAACTACTGGACCGCCTTAGCCGCCAACTTGCCTACACAGCCCCCGCACTGGCACTGATTGCCGGGGGTGCGGCCTTCCAAGCCTTGGCAGAGAATAGCCCAACAGAGGCGGGAGTGACGAAGCCACATGATACGACCCTTTGGCTGGCCAGTGCTCATGCTGCGAGTGACGCCGAGGCAGAGGGCGAAGCCGAGGCAAAGGGTGAAGCCGAAGCAGAGGGCGAAGCTGAGGCAGAGGGCGAATCCGAGGCAGAGGCCGGATCAAATGCCGAGGTGGCACGCCCTGATGACTATATTCCTAATTATGCCGAGGAAGCCGGGAAAAACCCGGATGATCTGATCGCCAGAGGGGAAGCCCTTTACAGGGATACCTCCCTGAGTGCTAACGGCCTCGCATGTGCCAGCTGCCATGGTGCCGACGGCCTGAACGGCTACCAGGACACCTTCAATAACCCCTACCCCCATGCGGTTGCCATGGGAAGCAACCAGTTCGGCATGGCAAGCGTGCATGCCAATGAAATGGTGCAGATCTGCATGGTAGCGCCCATGGGGGCAGAACCGCTGCCCTGGGATTCCGAAGAATTGGCGGCGTTATCGGCCTATGTCGTGGATGCCCAGCAGCGTTATGCCGAAGAGCCCTGAAGGCAGGTAAGCTGGCAGTTCGTTTGATATGAGTGGAGTGACTTACCCGATGACTCGATCCTTGTTCTCCTGCTGCCTGATGACGCTGATGACACTGGCAGCAGGACCAGCCACAGCAGCAGATGAACTGCACTTTTCGCCAGCCGATATCCTCTCCTGGCCGACTCGGAACTTCGAGGGAGAAACCGAGTACCGGGTCATTGAAAGGCAAGGCAGTCGTGTGCTTCAGGCCAGGGCGCGGCAACAGGCCTCGGCGAAATACCTGGAACGCGAGATCGACCTGCGCAAGACACCATACCTGCAATGGTGCTGGAAAGTATCGGAAATCCATGAGGGTCTCGACGAGACACGCAAGTCCGGTGACGATTACCCGGCCAGGGTCTATGTCGCTCGCAAGACGGGTCTGCTGCCCTGGCAGGTCGAGTCGGTGAACTATGTGTGGGCCTCGAGCAAGCCTGCTGGCTCGAACTGGCCCAATGCCTTCACCTCACGCGCCCAATTGCTGGCCCTGCAAAGTGGCAAAGCGCGCGTAGGCGAATGGGTGGCGGAAGTTCGGGATATCCGCGAGGACTACCGGCGACTCTTCGGGAGCCGCCCCGACAGTATCGATGGCCTCGCCCTGATGAGCGACGGCGACAATGCCGAGGTCGACGCCACGGCCTGGTTCACGCATCTGGCCCTCTCCACGAGCAACGAACCACCCGACTGCCCCTGAGCAAGCACGGGTTAAGCACCCACGGGGAGGCCGCTCAGGCAAACTGCAGGTGGCAGTATCCCTGACCGAGGAAGATGCGTCACTAATCCGATACCTCGGTGGCACGCTGCGCAATGGCGGCAAACAAAGTATCGAGTTCGCGGGCCACCGTTTCCAGTTCTTCATCGGCCGCCTCCATGTATGGAGAAAGCAGATGCGTCGGCGTCTTCCAGGAGAGCGTGGCGCTGCCATCATCATTTTCGGTGACATAGAAGCGCATGGGGGCTTCGATCATCGCCGGGACGCTAAGCCTCAGGATCCGCACGGCGTAGTCGTTTCGAAACACGCCCACTACCCGATTGCCGGGAATGGTCACCCCTCTGTTTGCCGCCGCCTCGGTGGGCCCGGCCTCGGTGACAACGAACATGCCTTCGGCCTCGACAGCTTCATGCAAGGCCTCCAGCAATTCCTCATAGGCCAGCGGTGTCGGCATCACCTGCCAACCCTGCTCAGGCCAGCGGGATTCAGCAGCCACCGGGGCAGACAGGATCAGCGCCAGCAGCCATATTCCCAGGGTCGCGACTTTCATCAGGCACTCCTCCGCGAGAGTGACGCCTGCTCGGCAGAAGCCTGCTGCCAATGGCGTAGGGTGGAAGGATGCACGCCGAAGGTCTCGGGCAGATGTATGCCCGACTGTTCGGCCAAGAGGGCGATGATCGCCATGTGGTGAATGCTGTGACTGGTCAGGAAGGCCAGCTCTCGGTTCAGGCTAGACGGCAGGGTGAGCGTATGGTCGTCCGTGGGGTAGCCAAGAGACAACGCGTCCGGCGTCGAACCATTCCCGAGTGATAACAGCCGGGCCTCGATGCCCGCCAGATGACTCGCTGCTTGCTGCGGCCATTGCTCGAGGACCTCATCGCGCCGGCGCTGCTCGTAGTCGATGCCCTCTGCTTCTCGGTTGAGACCATCGAGAAGGGCATCGTAATGATCGATGATGTGACGCACATGCTTGCCAAGGGTGTGACGTCCATGCTCGCCGAACGCCTGTCGATAACCTTCAGGGGTAAGGTCCGCAACCATGCTCCTGAGCTGGGCAAGGATCAGTAGATTCTCCTCGACGAGGAGTGCCGTGGAAGGAGACGACCGGGATAAAGATGATGTCATGAGAATGTCCTTGAAATTCCGCTGTGGGTTCCGCTGAGAGTTACGTAAGGGAACCGCCTTGAGGCGGAAAGGGAAGAGGCCAGGCCGCCACCTTGGTGACGGGCCTGGTTTCCCGCTGATGGGGAACGAAAGGCTCAGCCCTCTGCTTCGCCCTCGCCTTCTGCTTCACCCTCGGCCTCACCTTCTGCTTCACCCTCGGCCTCACCTTCTGCTTCACTCTCGGCCTCACCTTCTGCTTCGGCGCCGCCCTCGGCGTGAGCCTCGGCAAGCATCAGCGGGGCCTCCTGGCCATTGGTATAGCCGAGTTCAGGGGATGTCTCGCTGGCAACGGCCTGGAGTGCAGCACCGCTGGCAACCAGGGCAAGTGTAGGTGCCGTATAGCCCAGTTGACGACTGAGGCGACTCAGCAGGCTACGACGCTTCTCATCTTGTAGTGTCATGATCATGACCTCCTTGATGCACATTGGGCGACATGCTGGGCATGCCGTCTTGCAGTGAAGTCGGCTCTTGGGGCCGGCTTCGTCATCGGTGATGCCATCGCATCACCGTATGCTCGTGCCCCGGATCATCCCTTCGCCATGGCAGGGTGACCGACCGAAAGATCGGGTTCTAACCGAGTGATCAGCCATTCGGCCAGAGAGTCAGCATCCGGCGCATCCGGTCCCGATTTCACGGCGCTCGAGTCAAGAGTGGCGAGCCAATCGCTCAGTAGCGTCACGCTCCGGGCATCCAGTGCCTGGTTATCGGCGGTCAGGCAATTCGCAAGCACGGCGCCAAGCACCTCCAGCATGGCGACCGGAGCGAGGGTTTCCTTGGCAGACACTTCTGCCGGCAGCAGCACGCCGCGAATTGTCACTGAGTCGGGCAACTCAGTTTCGGCAATGTCGGTGACGCCCGGCAGAGGGAAATCCAGAGGCTCGGCTGTTTGCGGGTTCGCCAGATCCAGGCGCACGCCCCGGGTCAGCACGCCACCCGTGGTCTCCCCTAGCCGCTGCATCAACAGGCAACTCTCCTCTTCGTCGGGTAGCAGGCAGAGCACCCCGGTACCCTGCGGCGTGACCAGTAGACCAGCGTCTATCACCGGGCGACCGGGCATCGCGGCTTGTCGAATCAGATGCGCCATCAGTACTGGGCCCAGCTGTGCCAGCGTCAACCGCGAGGCCAATAGTCGATCGTCGGTGGCCAGCGCATAGCCGCCGGCCTCGCGCAGTACAGCCAGCCGTGGAAGCCGGCTGGCAGTCTCATCGTCAATCGGTGACAGCCATTCGCCGAACCAGGTCGTCAACCGCGCCAGGGCGGGACCGCTACCCATGTCCAGTCTCCAGTGACGGCCGTCCAGGCTGAGTCTCATGGCCCGCCCTGACGATGACACCGGCGTCGTCTGATCATTGGCGCCGTGGTCTCCCGCCAGTGCTTGCGGCACGACGCCCTGCTGGCAGAGCAGGCCGGTAAGGCACCAGTCGTGCAGGGTGTTCCACACATCACGCCGCATTGCCGTACGCTCTGCCGGCACCCCCGTCTCGGTAGTGGCGTGAGCCAGCTCATCGGCGATGGCATCGGGCTCCAGCCCGTCGGTCGCCAGCAGCCAGGTCAGGGCCGCCGTGTCGTTAGGGCGATAATAGCGACCGCTGCGTGTGTCATAGAGTGCAAGGCGCTCTTCATCGACCAGTTCCACCACGTGGCGACGCTGTAGTCGCGGGCGCGGCAGAGAACGCCCTGTCAGCCCTTCAGCCAGCGACAGGTCAGCCGGGGTGGGCAACGTGAAATAGGGCAGGTAACGCTCTGGGTCGTCGGCCGGCAGCAGCCGACGGAAACCTCCGGCACGACCCTGTTCGGCTTCGGCCTCGGCGACCAACCGAGCGGCGAAACCGGGGCCCTGCAGGGCAGCATCCGTCTCGGCCGTTTCGGAGAGCGCCTCGCCAGGGATATCGATCAGCGAGACCATGTCACGCACCAGCCCGCCCTTGACCGCTTCCTCGATGCGCCCTCCTGTCTCCGGGGCGGCACAGATCCCCAGCGAGGGGCTGAGGTTGCACTCCAGGATCCACGGTTTGAGGGTGTCGTCCACCAGGCAGTCGAGTCCCAGCAGCTCATAGCAGCCACGCGGATCGGCGCCGGCCTGAGCCGTACGGCTGCGCATGGCGTCCACGGCGGAGATCGCAGTCAAGGCCACCAGATCCTCGATTCGCGTGAAGAGAGCATCGTCGTCGTTTCCCTGGTCGCGCAACCACTGTCGATAGCGGTCGAGGTCGATAAACTCAACCGGCACCTCGGCTCGGTCATTGAGGGCATTGATGTCCGGATTGGTCAGCTGGCTGAAGGGGTTGTCGGCATCCTCGGGATCCCAGGGCTCGGAGGCCAGCTTGGCGAAGCCCTGGCGATAGAGGTAGACACGCAGCGGCTCCAGGGAGGTAATCAGCACATAGAGTCGCAGCACATACTTGTGGCCGCGAATGGTGTGAGGATTAGCCACATACTCCTGTACCAGCCAGTCCTGGGCGAGCGGCGCCTCGGCGACATCCTGCAGGACGCGTACCCCCTTGCCCTTGGAGGCATTGGTGGGCTTGAGGATCCAGCGCTGGTCGGGGTTGGCCAGGGCGGCATCCTGCAGCGCATGGTAATCACCGGGCATCACGTAGGCATGGGGGAAAAATTCCAGTCGCCGGGCAAGATCATGCCGGGCGCCATGGCTGTCCCGGATGCGCTCGCGCAAAGTGGAAAGGCTGTCGTGGAGACGGCTCTTGACGGTCAACGCGGCATTGCCCGGAAAGTGGTTAATCCTGCGAGTCGGCGAGACCCGACGGAACTGTGCGGCATCCGGCATACCGGTGATCCAACCGGCATCCCAGTCATGCTCGTCCCCGAGTTGCCAGCCCAGAGGCTCCAGGGCCTCACGGAAGAACCGGTCCTGCTCGGCCGCCCGCTTGCCGCCCAGCCAGAAGCGTCTTGTCGGCGAATGCTTTTCCGTCATGCTCGGGGTCTCCTCTACGGCCATCGTGAGCGTGATGCTGTTGATGATGGCGTCTGGCTACTCTGTCGACGCAACCAAACGCTCCTTACATCGATAGCAAGCGGGCATGATCTGTCGCGCATTGATTTATGGAACGATCGATACTAAATTAAACGCTATGACACGAGGACGCCCTATCGCATTCAGCCCGGACGAGGCTGCCAACGCCGCCATGCAGGTCTTCTGGTCACGAGGCTATGAAAGCGCTTCGACCCGGGACCTGCTCGCGGCCATGAGCCTCTCGCGCAGCAGCCTCTATCAGGCCTTCGGCAACAAGGAGCAGCTATTCCTCGAAGCCCTGAGACGCTATCGCGAGTCTCTGGTAGGACGTCTGGGTCGCCGCCTCGAGGCATCTCCCTCGGCAGTAGATTTCCTTGCGAGCTTGTTCCGCGAGACAGCACAAGAGGCCGGCAGCGATCGCGCCGCACTGGGTTGCCTGATCTTCAACTCCGCCAGCGAGCTCGGCCAGCAGGATGGCCTACCCTCGCAGCATGCCCGCCAGAGCATCGCCGCCATCACGGCACTGTTCCAGCAGGCAGTGGAGCGAGCCCAGGCGGAAGGTGATATCGACCCGGACCGGGATGCAGCGGCCCTGGCCAGCTACCTGACGATGGGCATGGCCGGGCTCAGGATCCTGCTGAAGAGTGGGTCAGACACCCACCAGGCCGGACAGGCGGTCGAGCTGCTCCTGGACGGACTCCGACGCTGACGTTTTTTTCCTCGCCATTTTTGGAACGATCGATCCTTAAATGGTGCAACAGCAATACCCACGACAACAAAGGAGACATACACCATGTCCGCCGACTATCAGATGCAACTGGCTCCGCAGACCCTCGACAACGCCGATGCCAAGGCAAAACCTTTGCTCGAGAAGGCCAACGAAACGCTGGGCTTCGTGCCCAAGATGTACGAAGGCATGGCCAAGGCCCCGGGCGTGCTGGACACCTACCTGCACGGCTACGAGCTGTTCCGCGAGGACTCCGGCTTCGCGCCGCCCGAGCAGGAAGTCGTGTTCCTGACCATCAGCCGTCTCAACGGCTGCAGCTACTGCATGTCCGCCCACAGCATGCTGGGTGAGAAGATGTCAGAGGTGCCGGCCGATGTCCTGGAAGCGCTCCGCAACGACAAGCCGATTGCGGACGAGCGCCTCGCCGCACTGAGTGAATTCACCAAGGTGATGTTCGAAACCCGGGGCAAACCCACTCAGTCAGACGCCAAGGCTTTCCTGGATGCCGGCTTCGAGGAGCAGCAGGTGCTGCAGATCGTGCTGGCCCTGGCGGTCAAGACGCTCTCCAACTACGCCAACCACGTCAACCACCCGGAACTCGACGAGGCATTCGCCGGCCACGCCTGGCAGGGCTGATCAGCGCTTTCCTCGCACCAGCGACGGAAACAGCAGCGCCCCGCGGCTCTCCAGTCGCGGGGCGCTGTTGTGTCATGCTGGTGCAGCTAGCCTAGCCGATCGGCCAGGGCATCGAGGTCGGGGACGGTAATGTCGGGCTCGATTCCCCAAGGATCGAAGGGAGCATCTGGAACACGGCGAATCCAGGCGGCATGCAGCCCGGCATACCGGGCACCGATGACGTCGAAGGAGTTGCTGGAGATCAACCAGGTGTCGCCGGGCTCGCTCTCCAGCCGGTAACGCAGATGCGCGTAGACCGCCGGGTCGGGCTTGAATCGCTTGACCTCATCGACGCTGACCACCATCTCGAAGCGCTCGCGGATTCCTGCCTGTTCGAGCAGCCCCTCGACCGCCTCACGGCTGCCGTTGGAGAAGGCCACGCATCGAACCCCCGCCTCGGCGAGGCGATCCAGTGCGGACGACGCCTCGGGAAAGGCCGGCAGCCGGGCATAGACACCCATCAGGTGTTCCTTGTCGGTCTCCGAGAAGCGCGTCTGCAGGGCGCGGTCGGTGAACTCCAGCGCTTCGCGGGTACACAGGGAAAAGTCCGCGTAGGCACCCATCAGGCCGCGCCGGAAGCTGTACTCCAGCTGCTTGTCGCGCCAACGCCGCGAGAACGCCGGGGCCAGGTCAGAACGGTCCTGCCCGGCAAGGCGCTGTTCGAGTTCGGCGACCACGCCATGGGTGTCGATCAGGGTCCCGTAGACATCGAAGGCGAGTACCATTGCCATCCCCTTGCTCCTTTCATCGGTGAAAATCCCAGCCTGCGCCAGGAGTCCCGCGACGACAAGTCGACTTGCGGCGACAGGGCTCAGCCGGACACGAGCTGCGCCAGGGCGAAGTTGGCGATGGCGGTATCCTGGACACCGGTGCCGGTGAGATCACACACCGTGAGCGTGTCCTCCGACAGGCGCAAGCGCTGCCCCTCGGCAATCACACGGCCCAGCTCATGGACCTTGAAAGGCACTTCGCCGCCTTCGAACGCCTTTAGCTCACCGTTGCCTTCACTCTGGGCACGGCTATCGCAGACGAAGGCGTCGGCCCGGATCAGCACCGAGGCATCGAGCTCGCGCTTCTGCGCACTGTCCGAGCCCATGGCGGTGACATGCACGCCCGCGGGCAAGTCCCGGGCATGCAGCAATGGCAGGTGTGACGGCGTGGTGGTGACGATGATATCCGCCGCGGTACAGGCCTCGGCCACGTCATCGTGGACGGTTACCCTCAGCCCCATCGCGCGCATCCGCTCGGCGTAGCCCTCGGCGGCCTCGCGACGGCGGGCCCAGACGTCGACACTATCGAGGTCGCGCACCAGGCGCAGCGCCTGCACCTGCCGCTCGGCCTGCTCACCTGCGCCCAGTACCGTGACCCGTCGGCTGTTCTCCCGTGACAGCTGCTTGGCGGCGATCGCGCCAGCCAGAGCCGTGCGAACCTGGGTGAGGTAGCCTTCGTCGAAGAGCACCGCCTCCACCAGCCCGGTCCTGGCCGAGAAGACCAGCATCAGGCCATTGAGGCTGGGCAATCCCAGCTTGGGGTTGTCGAAGAAGCCGGGGCTGACCTTGATGGCGAAGCGCTCGGCGCCACGGATATGGGCCGTCTTGACGTCCACCTCGCCGTTGGCTTCCTCGATGGCCATGGAAAGGATCGGCGGCTGCACCACCTCGCCACGCCCCAGGGCGGCGAAGCCCGCCTCCACGGCGGCCAAGGCGTTGCCATCAAGCCCCACGGCACCTTCTATGGCATCGCGATGATAGAGCTTCATCAGTATCTCCACAGGGAAGAGGGAACTCAGCGTCCCGCCAGGGCACGCGCCCGATCGAGAGTCGCAAGCGACACGCCATTGCCGGAGAGGATCAGCGCCACGCGCTGGCCTCGCACATCCAGGCCATGCTCCTCGATGGCGGACAGGCCCACGGCGGCGGCGCCCTCCACCAGCAGCTTCTCGTCCTGGAGGATATCGACCATGGCCGTGGCGATGGCACGCTCGGAGACCTGGAGGTGGTCGTCCATCACCTCGCGCACCAGGGCCAAGGTGCAGCGATTGTCGAGCCCGATGCCGCCGCCCAGAGAGTCTCCCAGGCTCTCGACCTCATCGACCGCCACGGGGTGGCCAGCCTCGAGACTCTCCCACATGGCCGCGCCATGCGACAGACTCACCCCGGTGACCCGGCAGGCCGGACGAATCGCCTTCACGGCCGCGCCGATGCCGCCCAGCAGGCCGCCACCGGAGAGACCCACGATGACCCGGTCCAGGTCCGGGCAGTCCTCCATGAGCTCGAGGCCGATGGTGCCCTGCCCCGCCACGATCCGCGGGTCATCGAAGGGCGGAACCAGAGTCATGCCGTGCTCGCTCACCAGCCGCTCGACCTCCGCGAAAGCCTCATCCTGACTGGCTCCGACGCGTCTCGTCTCGGCACCCAGCGCCTCGATGGCGGCGACCTTGTTGTCCGGTACCAACCGCGAGAGACAGATCACCGCCGGTATGCCAAGGGATGAGGCGGCGTACGCCACTGCCCGGCCGTGGTTGCCGGTGGAGGCCGTGACCACTCCGGCCGCCAGCGCCCCCCGGCCGTGCCGCTCGATCAGCGCGACGAGCATGTTGACGGCACCACGCAACTTGAAGGCGCCGGTGGGCTGGTGGGTCTCGAGCTTGAGCAGGATCTCGGCATCAAAGCGCTCCGATAACGCCGCCGAGCGTATCAGTGGCGTGCGCACTACCTTGTCGGCGATGCGCCGACGCGCCTGATAGAGCGTCTCCAGGGAGACACCGTGATCGTGCATCGTCTCTCCTCCGCGCCAACGGCGTCGCCGCGGGAAGGCCCGCGGCGACGCTCATGGTTTACGGTTTCCCGGCGTGGCCAGGGTCGGGCAAACCGTCAGGCGACCGTATCCGCCACCGTCTTGATGGCACCCTCGCGGACCAGCTCGTCCAGCACCGCGTCCACGGCGCGACGGGTACGCGCGATGATCTCGTCGACCTCCTCGCGCGTGGTTACCAGGGGCGGCGCGAAGCCGAGGATGTCTCCCTGAGGCATGGCGCGGGCGATCAGGTTCTCTTCCATCGCCGCGGCGGCGATGCGTGGGCCGACCTTGAGGGTTGGGTCGAAGGCCTCGCGACGGCTCGGGTCGGCGGCGAACTCCAGGGCCGCCAGCATGCCCACGCCACGCACATCGCCGACGATGGGGTGGTCGCCGAAAGCGGCCTGCATCTGCTGCTGCAGGTAGGCGCCGGTCTCGGCGGCATTGGCGGTCAGCCCCTCGCGCTCGATGATCGCCAGGTTGGCCAGGCCGGCGGCACAGCCCAGGGCATGACCGGAGTAGGTCCAGCCGTGACCGATGGGGCCATATTCCCCAGTGCCTTGCTCCAGCACCTGCCACACGCGGTCACCGACGATCACGCCGGAGAGTGGCTGATAGGCGCTGGTCAGGCCCTTGGCGACGGTGATCAGGTCAGGCTTGATGCCATAGAAGTGGCTGCCAAAGTCGGCCCCGATGCGCCCGAAGCCGCACACTACCTCGTCGGCGATCAGCAGCACGTCGTACCTGGCCAGCACCGCCTGGATCTCGGCCCAGTAGCCTTCCGGCGGGGGCACGATACCCCCGGTGCCAAGCACCGGCTCGCCGATGAAGGCGGCCACCGTCTCCGGCCCCTCGGCGAGGATCATTTCCTCGAGCTTGGTCGCGCATTGCTTAGAGAACTCGCGTTCGCTCATGCCCTCGAGCTCGGCGGCCCGCTGGTAGTAGAACGGCGCCTCGGTGTGGCGGATGGTATCGATGGGCAGGTCGAAGTGGTCATGGAACGCCTTGAGGCCGGTCAGCGAGCCCGAGGCAATACCGGAGCCGTGGTAGCCACGCATCCGCGAGATGACCTTCTTCTTCTGCGGCAGGCCGCGCACGTTGTTGTAGTAGCGCACGATCTTCAACTGGGTCTCGTTGGCGTCGGACCCTGACATGCCGTAGTAGACCTTGGACATGCCGGGGCCGGCGAGCTCGAGGATCTTCTCGGAAAGCTCGATCTGCGGCTCGCTGGAGTGCCCCACATAGGTATGGTAGTAGGACATCTGCAGGGCCTGCTCATAGATGGCCTCGGCCACTTCGGTGCGACCGTAGCCGATATTGACGCAGTACAGCCCGGCGAAGCCGTCAATGAACTCGCGGCCATCCCTGTCAACGATATGGATCCCCTTGCCGCCGGTGATCACGCGGCCCGGTGCATCACCCTGGGCGAAGTCGCGCAGGTGGGTGGAGGCGTGAAAGGTCACCTTGCGATCACGAGCGATCAGGTCCTGGTGCTGCTGGTTCATCGTGTTTTCTCTATTCTTGTCAGGGCATCCTGCCAGGGCAATTACAGATAGGGGCTGATCCGCCGGCAGGTCTACGAGGAGGCGCCCGGCGCTGAGTGCCCATTTGCCGGGGAGGCCTCCGGCCTCCCATCGCGCAGCAAGCTGTGCTCCCACAGCCTCTTCCACTCAGCTGCCGGAGACGGAGCCAAGGGCGCCGAGGCAGTAGTACTTGGTCTCCAGATACTCGTCGATGCCGGTCACCCCGCCCTCGCGGCCGAGGCCGGAATGCTTGACGCCACCAAAGGGCACGGGCGGCCCGGTCATCTTCACCGAGTTCACCGAGACCATGCCGAACTCCAGGGCCCGCATGATCTTCCAGATACGGCGGATGTCATGGGTGTAGAGGTAGGCCGCCAGGCCGTATTCGGTGTCGTTGGCCATCTCGATGACCTGGTCATCGTTGGCGTAGGCGGTGATGCCCGCCACCGGCGCAAAGCTCTCCTCGTGCCAGATCTTCATGTCGCGGGTCACATTGGTGAGCAGCACGGGCATGAAGAAGTTCTCGCCCGGGGCCTGGCTCTGGTCACCGGCCACCAGGGTGGCGCCCTTGGAGATGGCGTCGTCGACGATGGACGCGGCCTTCTCCACCGCCTGGCGATGGATCAGCGGTCCCAGGTCGATCTCTGGCTCGAGGCCGTTGCCCACGGTCAGCGCCGCCATGCGCTCGGCGAAGTGCACGACGAAGGCGTCATGGATCGACTCGTGGACCAGGATGCGGTCCGCAGCGAGGCAATCCTGCCCGGCGGTCTGGAACTTGGCCGCCACCGCAGCGAAGGCGGCCTCCCTGGGATCCATGTCCGGGCCGACGATGAAGGGCGCATTGCCGCCCAGCTCCAGCGAGACGCGCTTGACGGTGTTGGCACATTGCTCGAGCAGCAGCCGGCCCACCCGGGTGGAGCCGGTGAAGGAGAGCACCCTGACGCGATCCTCGGCACAGAGTATGCGCGACACCTCGGGCGGATCACCCAGCACCACGTTGAACACCCCGGCCGGAATGCCGGCGCGCTCGGCGAGTTCTGCCAGCGCCAGCGCCGAGAACGGCGTCTCACCGGCCGGCTTGACGATCACCGTGCAACCGGCGGCCATGGCGGCGGCGGCCTTGCGGGTGATCATAGCCAGCGGGAAGTTCCACGGGGTAATCAGGGCGGCGATACCCAGCGGCTCCTTGAGGGTCCCCAGCGCTGCATTGGGGATGTGGCTGGGAATGGTATCGCCGAAGGTGCGCTTGCCTTCCTCCGCAAACCAGCGCACGAAGCTGGCACCGTACTCGACCTCGCCGCGAGCGTCGGGCAACGGCTTGCCTTGCTCCAGGGTCATGATGGTGGCGAGGTCTTCGCGATGGGCCTGCAGCAGGTCGTACCAGGCCAGCAGCCGCTCGCAGCGCTCATCGACGCGCAGTGCGCGCCAGTGCATGAAGGCTGCCTCGGCAGCATCGACTGCGGCGGTGATCTGGTGGGGTTCCAGCCAGGGAATATGCCCCAGCGCCTCGCCGGTGGCCGGATCGAACACGGCCTCCTCGCGACCGCCCTCGCCATGGGTCCATTTGCCGTCGACATAGGCATATTGACGGAGCAGGCGCGGATCACTGAGCTTGCTGGACAGAGTCATACTGTACCTCCTTGACGCACCGGCGTGTGTCAACACCGGCGATGTTCCGGCGCGGCTTCGGGCGCCGAGAAAATGAGCCCGGCGCGGCTCTGGGCGCCGAGGAAAAGTTAAAAACGGGCAAGCCGCCTGTTGGTAACGCAACAGAGCGGCTCGATGGGATCAGGATAGGGGATTTGGCAGGACGGGACTTTTTGTTACTCATGGCAAGCGGCACAGGATTTTTTGTCCTGTGCCGCAAAGCTGCCGTTTTTTCTGTGGGTCGCCGTTGGTTCAGCGCGTTGCCGCGCTCACCCCGCTGGCGGGTTGTGCAGTGCGTCCTCGGTGAACACCAGCAGGCCGAGCTCCGGGCGATAACCGTGGATCTCGGTGACATCCAGTGCCTGCAGGAAGTAGAGAATCTCCTCGCTGACCACCTGCCCCGGGACCAGCACCGGGAAGCCCGGCGGGTAGGGAATCACGAAGCTCGCCGACACCACGTCGCGACCGGCCCGCATGGCCGCCTGGACCTCGCCGTTGTCGAAGCGCAGGTACTCGGTGTTCTCGTCATCGTAGCTGAGGAAGTAGGCACAGCGGATGTCCCCTTCCGGCGTGTTGCCGTCGGGGTCGGGACGGAAGGCTGCGTGGAAGCGGCTGAAGTCCGGCAGCGGCGGCAGTTCCTTGGTCAGCGAATGAACCCGGTTCTCGATGATCTTGCGTTCCGGGCGACTGCTCTCCTCCCAGCGATACTCGAACTCCTTGGCCAACTTGATCAGCACGTCGAGCAGATAGGCGATGGAGCCGCGGGTGGTACCGATGTTGGTCATGAACAGCACGGTGTTGCGCGAGGTCTTGTTGATCTGGATGCCGTACTTGTTCATCAGGTATTCGTTCTTGAAGGTATCCCCGTCGATACCGGTGGCGCCGATGGCGATGGTGATGCGGCTGGGATCGACGACGAATTCGTCATTGGCCCAGGCCTCTTCCATCTTGTTCCAGCCGGTGACCGGATCGTAGAAGGTCTCGACCCCCGACTGCCGATACTCCAACGGCACCATGTCCTTGTTGATCAGCACGCGGAAGTACTTCTGCAGCAGCGGGTGGGTATAGAGCTGCTCGCGTAGCGACAACGCCGCCTCCACCTGGGCGTGGACCAGCTCGAAGCCCTCCATCTCGGCCTGCATGCGCCCCACGTCCAGTGAGGCGATGATCTGGTAGTTGGGCGAGGTCGAGGTATGGGTCATGTAGGCCTCGTGGAACGGCGCCTCGACCTTCTGGCGATAGTCCTGGTCCCAGACATGGATCATTGACCCCTGACGCAGCGAGGTCAGGGTCTTGTGGGTGGAGTGGGTGGCGTAGGCACGGATCCGCACCTGATCGGGGTCGGGCAGCAGGGGCCGGTCGAGCCAGGTGGCATCGTCGTCGGGATCGAGGGCGTCGAATTCCGCCTTCCAGGCGTCGTACTCCTCACGATAGGCCTTGCTGCCGAAGCGGTCACACAGGGTGCGGGCGGAATGCATGGCAGTGCGTGGCCGATAGGTGGGGTTGAAGCCGGCGAAGGCGAACCACGCCTCGTCCCAGAGGAAGACCAGGTCGGGCTTGATCGCCAGGCACTCCTCCATCACCCGGCGCACGTTGTAGACCACGCCGTCGAAGGTACAGTTGGTCAACAGCAGCATCTTGACCTTGTGCAACTGGCCCGAGCGCTTGTACTCGAGCAGCGTCTTCTTGATCTCCTTGAGCGGCACCGCCCCGTACATGGAGTAGTCATGCAGCGGGTAGGAGTCCAGGTAGCTGACATGCGCGCCGGCCAGCACCATGCCGTAGTGGTGTGACTTGTGGCAATCGCGGTCGACCAGCACGATGTCGCGCGGCTTGATCAGCGCCTGCACCACGATCTTGTTGGCTGTAGAGGTGCCGTTGGTGACGAAGAAGCTCTGCCGCGCGCCGAAGGCCCGCGCCGCGTACTCCTGGGCCTTCTTGATCGGCCCGTAGGGCTGCAGCAGCGAATCCAGCCCGCCGGAGGTGGCCGAGGTCTCGGCGAGGAAGATGTTGATGCCGTAGAAGTCGATCATCTGCCCGGCCCAGTGGGAGCGGGTGATCGACTTGCCCCGCGAGATGGGCATGGCATGGAAGACCCCGGTGGGCTTCTTGCTGTACTCGCGCAGGGCATCGAAGAAGGGCGTACGGTAGCGGTTGTCGATGGCGCGCAGGATGGTGTGGTGCTGCTCGATGTAGTCCGTCTCGCGATAGAAGATGCGATTGAAGTGACGGATATCGCGACTCGCCGTGGCCTCCACGTCGCCACTGGTGACCAGGAACTGGTCGATCTCGGGGCGCAGCTCGTGGATCATGGTGCTCAGCAGGATGCTGCGCTCGGCCTCGGACTGGTGCTCCAAGGACTGCTCGGAAATGCCCTCGAGGTAGCTGCGCAGTGCGCTGAGGTTGTACTTCGACTTGTAGGGGAATTCGTAGCGGATCAGGCAGGCCTGGATATTGGGGTTGACCAGCACCGCGATCAGCGCGTCCTCGAAACTGCGTACCGTGACCACGTCGTAGACGAAGCGGTCCTCGGGACGACGCATGTTGTGGAAAGCCTCGCGGACGACTTCTTCCTCCGGGGTCGATAGGTTGTCGACGATAAGCAGCTCGAAGTAGGGCTGAGCCGAGCTGTTCGACGCCGGATGCCCGCGGCGCAGCTGCGCCAGCGCATCGAGGGTCTCGAGGTCCTCGGCATCGGCGTCGGTCTCGGAGAGATCGACGTGGCGCCGCCGGTAGGACTCGCTGATCAGCGCGCGCACCAGACGCTTGACCACTTTCTCGAGCAGCCCATACTCCGCGCGGTCGAACAGCGACCATAGATGACGAAAATCCTCCTTGGAGGGGAAGGCGTGGTAGTCCTCGATGATCTCGAGCCGCGTCAGCTTGATGTCGACGGCCTTGACCAGGTTCTTGACCCGGCCCTCGTCGTTCAGGCGTACCAGCTGGCCGAGATCACGCTTGAGCGCATTCCAGGTGTCGGCACGCAGCTGGGAGATCTTGTGATAGAAGCCCAGGGCGGTATAGGGCGTCTCGGTATGGCTAGTCTCTTGCATGGCAACACCCATCCTTGCTTGTTGTTGTCGAGGAACAGCGACCAGGGGTAATACGTATCAGCCGTCGTGCAGCGCCCGCGTGCCGTAGCGTACGGTGATCCGCTCCTCGGGAAAGTCATCGAAATTAAGGTCCAGATTCATGCCGGGCCAATGGAACTGGGCACGCCCCGCGTGGGGGTGGTAGACCGCGGTATACACGGTCCCCAGACCACGCCGGTAGTCGTGACGGAACAGCGGCGGTGCCGAAAAGGCCGCGATCAGGCGCTCCTCGGTGGTGGCCTCATCGTCCACCAGGATCGATAGCTGACGCTCGCGGATCAGGGTCTCCGAGGCCAGGGCATGGGCATACCACTCGATCTTCTTCTGGTGGTTGGTGGCCACCGGCACGCGGCGGATGCTGGCACGGCGATCCGGACCGATCATCGCCGTCACGTAGCGGCCGGCGGCGTCGGCCACGGTGATGTTATAGGCCATGTGGGTGGGCACCCGGGCCAGCACCTCGGCCGCCTCGGGGACGCTGTCACAGAACTCAAGCAGGTAACGCAGGATGATCGGGGCACCGAAGCCCTCGCCCACCGCCTTGCGACCGCCAAAGGCCAGCGACACGGCGAGCCCGCGGTCGTTCATGCCATCGAGCACGCCCCACAGGCAGTCCGACATGGCGATCACCCGCCGCTCGTTCCAATGCGTATAGAGGATCGTGCCCTCGCACAGCTCCGGCGGATAATCATAGTTGCGCGCCAGCACCGTGGATTCGGGGCTGGCGAGCACGGCCTGGGAGCAGCCGGTGATATAGGGCGGCGGCTGATAGAGGCTCAGGAAGCGCGCGGCCAGGTCACTGCCGCCGGCCAGATCGCAGAGCGTCCGATAGGTACCGAGCAGCTCCGGCATGTGGCGGCGCAGGGCGTTGTAGCAGGCGAGATAGCCCGGCCGCTCGCGCTCCCCTTCACTGAGGTACCACTGCTCGTAGGCCGGCCAGTGGTAGGCGAACAGCGCCTGCCACCGGGGGCCGGCCGTATCTTCACGCAGGGTCCGGAAATCGAGCATCTTGTCCATGTCAGCCGACGGCACCTCCCGGTGCGGCAGAGAAACGGTCCCGGAACTCACAATATCTTGAAGTTGCCGCCACCGACGGCATGGCTGACCGCCACCTCCTGCACCACCGGGTCCTGCAACGACTGGCCGGCGTACTGGCCGCGGATACCATCGATCCAGGCCTTGGCACGTTCGTTGAGCTGGAAGTCGTCGTCCATCAGCCGCCCCCGAGTGATCAGGATGCCGAGGTCCGCCCCTTCATAGCGGAAGTCCCCCGCCCCGCTGATGCGCAGGAAGAAGCCCTCGCTGTCGTTCTCCGCGGCATGAGGGTGGTAGCTGTAATGGTCGTAGCTGACGCTGCCATCGCCGGCCATCTTCCACACCCCGGTGCGCGGTGCGGCGGTGAGCAGGTCGACGCTTTCGTCGGTGTGCTTGATCACCAGCTGGCTCCAGCTGTCGACGCTCTCGGGGTGCGACCAGCGCTCGTTGATCTCGTTGATGTCGAGATCGAAGTCGACGTCCGAGAACTCCAGCAGGTGGAAGAGGAACAGCGGGATATCGGAGTGGGCGAAGGCGGCCACGTTGGTCAGCGAGCTGGCGCCGGTGACACGTGGGTTGAGCTCGCCCAGGTAGACCTCGCCGTTGTCCATGTCGATCAGGAAGTCGAGCTCGAAGTAGCCGCGGTAGCCTTCCTCGCGCAATGCCTCGCCGAACTGGAAGGTGTACTCGCGCGCCTTGTCGCGGATCGACTGGTCGAAGGCACCGGCGAACATCTCGTTGCCACACCAGCCGCCCTTGTAGGGGGTCAGCGTCTTGAAGCCCACCAGCTCGGTCATCAGCGGGCCGACCACGGTGCCACAGCGAGTGGCACAGGCCTCGATGGCCGAGCCGCGGCAGTTGATGCGCTTCATGATCTTGACTTCGGACTCGGCCTCGATCTCCTCGGCATGCTTGTAGTAGTCATCCTCGCTGGAGATGAAGAAGGTGGTATGGCCGGAGTCGCCGAAGGCAGTCTGCACCACCAAGTCATTGCCGAGCTCCTTGCTTACTTCGCACAGCTCCTGATAGCTACCGACCTTGGCCAGTACATTGGGTACGCTGGGCACGCCGGCCTTGTTACCGATGCGCACGGTCTCGATCTTGTTGTCCATGCGGCTGCGCAGGTTCGCCGGCGGGAACGCCACGCGGAGCCCGAGCTGCTTGCAGGTCTCCTCGGTGTGCTCGTCGAACATCAGGAAGGCAGCCACGCCGGCATTCTCGCCGTCCGCCCGCGACTGGATGTAGTCGATCACTTCCTTGTGCTCGAGAAGGTAATTGTTGATGTCCTCGATGCTCTCGAAGTCGCGCGGGAACTTCTCCTTGGGCACGAAGACGTTGCGCTGCTGGCCTTCGAAGCAATCGATATAGTTGATATGGCGGAAATTGCCCACCCAGTCGCCGATGCCCAACAGGTTGAAATTGGTGGCCGAGATGAAATAGATCGGCTCCTTGTTGTTGCGGAAGTGCCGGCGGACATCGGCAATGCTTGTTATTTTACTCATCTTCGTCGCTCCATCTTTGACGGGGGAGGCGCCGAGCGCCTTGCGCGCGGCAGGGGCTGCCGGGGAATTACCGAACAGGCGGCGCAGCTGTCGAATCAATTGCTCCAGCATGGGGTCTTCTCTTTTCTCTTCTCTCTTATCTCAACTGCACCGCCCGCAGGCGAAGGATCAATACTCTTCGACATCGGCGCGCAGCGGCTTCTGCAGCGGGCCGAGGGTATCGAGGAAGGGGCTCGAGCGTGCATCACTGCGGTAGAGCGAGAAGTCGACGGACCGGTCGCGGAAGCTCTTAAGCGGCTGGCCGAGGCCTCGCAGGCCGGTCTCGCGCTCACGACGCACCCGGCTGGGATCGATCTCGATAGGCATGATCTCCTCACCGGTACCGGCCTGGTGAATGACGTCACCGGAGGGGCCGACCACGATGGAACGGCCGTTGCCGAGCGCGCCGGCGCCATTGATATCGAAGAAGTAGCACTGGTTGACCGCAGCATTGGTACGGGCAATGGACAGCTCGATATCACGGTCGATGGTGTCGGTCATGGTCGGGTGAAGGATCACCTCGGCACCCATGGCGGCCAGGGTACGGGTGGTCTCGGGGAACCACATGTCGTAGCAGATCGAGACCCCGAAGCGAGCCACGTTGGGAACGTCGAAGGTGACGAACTCGCTGCCGCTCTCCACACCAGCTTCATAGGGCCGGAAGGGGAACATCTTGCGGTAGCGGGCCACCACCTGGCCGTGGGGATTGATCACCGAAAGGGTGTTGAAAACGCCCTCGTCGGTATGCTCGAACATCGAACCGGGGATCAGCCAGATGCGATGCTGCTCGGCGATCTGGCAGAACAGGGACTCGCTGCTGCTGGGCATCGGCTGAGCGTGATGCGGCGATGCCCCCATGGGCATCAGCTCACTGAACAGGACCATCTGCACCTGCGGGAAGCGACTCATCAGCACGTCGATCCGGTGGCGCATGGCCTCGGTGTTGTCACCATGGTGCAGGGCGTGCATCTGCACCCCGGCAATCGTGAAATAGGACATTTTGGTCTCTCTGCGTCAGGCGATCTCGGAAACTTCCAGGGCGCTGTCGAACACTGTCCGGCACCTTCGGGAGCATGCCGGTGGGATCGCCCGGCCGGGTGAGCCTCGGCCCACCCTCCTGTCATCAAGTTATGCCACAAGGGCCGAGGTGACATCAACGCTGTACTTTCGGTCGGCCGGGTCTCAGGACAGGTCGTCCGGCGTTAAGCCTGGAACGGGGCGTTTCACTGTCTTGGTAACGATATAGGTGAAGTAGCGCTCGATGCCGGCCTCACCGGTCAGCCAGGCATCCATTAGCCGCTGGTAGGCATCGATGGAGTCGGTCTCGAACTTGATCAGGTAATCGACACCACCTCCCACGGCCACGCACTCGGTGACTTCGGGGGTAGCGTGAACCAGCGCCTCGAAGCGGGCGAAACTCTCGGCATTGTGCTGCTTGAGTTCAAGCTGCACCCATACCGGGGTGCGCTTGACCAGCGCTGCGGCATTGATACGTGCGCTGTAGCCCTCGATGATACCGGCCTTTTCGAGCCGGCGCACCCGCTCCCAGCAAGGACTGACCGAGAGGTTGATCGCCTCGGCCAGCTTGGACTTGGTGATACGGCCGTCGCGCGTGAGGATCTCGAGGATCTTCAGGTCATAACGGTCGAGCTTCATGAGAGGGTATCGACGACATCGGCAATGACCGCGATGGTATCACCCATATTGACCAGCGCCGGATGGCGCCGCGCCGCTAGCACGCCACCTCGCCGGGCGCGATATTCCACCGGTGCGGTGCCGCTGCGCGTCATGTCATAGACCCGAGCCACGACCTCGCCCTCCTCCACGCGCTCGCCCAACGCGAAGCAGAGCTCGAGCACGCCGGAGTGCTCGCTCTGCACATAGCAACTGGCATCGGGCATGTCGAGATAGACCTGGGGTTCGGCCGGCATTTCCACCTCGCCGGCCATCAGGCCATAGTGCACCAGGAAGTTGCGCACGCCGCGCTCGGTGATCGCCATGCTCTGCGGCGTGGAGGAGCCGCCGCCGCCCAGTTCGGTGGCCACGAAGATCTTGCCCTGGCTCTCCACCGCGGTGTCGAACAGCGCCGCGGCGTCGAGCTCGAACATCATCATGGCGTAGGGGGCGCCGAAGGCCTTGGCGCCTTCCAGGGCCTGGCGCTGCTGGTCGGCATCCTCCAGCACGTGGGAGGCGCCGAAGGGAATGATATCCAGGGTACGACCACCGGAATGAAGATCGAGCACCACGTCGCACATCGGCACCATCACCCGGGTAAAGTAGTCGGCGATCTTCTCGGTCACGCTGCCGTTCGGGTCCCCGGGAAAGCTGCGGTTGAGGTTGCCGCTGTCCAGACCCGAGGTGCGCTTGCCTGCCATCACTGCCGGTTGATTCATGCAAGGAACGATGATCACCCGGCCGCGCACATCCTCGGCCTTGAGCGAGCTCGACAGCTTGAGCAGCGAGGTGATGCCCTCGTACTCGTCGCCGTGGTTGCCGCCGGTGAGCAGCGCCGTGGGGCCCTCGCCGTTCTTGACCACGGTGACCGGAATCATCACCGCGCCCCAGGCAGAGTCATCCACGGAGATCGGCAGCTTGAGAAAGCCGTGCTGAACGCCGTCGGCGTCGAAATCCACGGTGGCGGAAATGGGGCTGGGACGCTTGGTCATGTCAGGGAACTCCTTGTTCTAAACGGTGGCGGCTCAGCGCACAAATAGCTGGCGCGGGAAGTCGGCCAGGGTCTCGCAACCGGTCTCGGTGATCAGGATGCTCTCGGTGATCTCCAGGCCCCAATTTTCCTCCCACAGACCCGGCATGAAGTGGAAGGTCATGCCGGGCTGCAGTACGGTCTCGTCGGAGGGA
Organism: Halomonas daqiaonensis; assembly: GCF_900109725.1. GTDB lineage: Bacteria > Pseudomonadota > Gammaproteobacteria > Pseudomonadales > Halomonadaceae > Halomonas > Halomonas daqiaonensis. The sequence goes on along the minus strand of NZ_FOBC01000006.1, from coordinate 69,302 downwards.
CGAAGGCTCATGGTGCGCTCGCCCCAGTCCGGGGGATAGCTGATGCCGATGGGATAGCCGCAGCGCGCGCCGCCGCGGTCGAAGCCGTACTTGTCCATCGCCGCGCCCAGGGCCATGGCGATGTCCGCGGCGCGATTGCCGGGCTTGGCCACCGCCAGACCATTCTCGATGCCCTCGAGCAGCGCCGACTCGGCGCGCACGAACTCCTGGGGCGGCCTGCCCAGGAAGACCGTCCGCGACATCGGTGCATGGTAACGTTTGAAGACCCCGGCAATCTCGAAGAAGGTGCCCTCGCCCTCGCGAAACGGTGTGTCGTCCCAGGTCAGGTGCGGGGCGGCGGCATCACTGCCGGTCGGCAACATGGGGACGATGGCGGGATAGTCGCCACCGTAGATCTTGCCCTGCTCGTCTCGCCAGCCTTCGATGCCGACACGATAGATCTCGGAGACCAGCTTGCTCTTGGGCAGACCCGGCTCGATCACTTCCAGGATCCGCGTGTGCATCCCCTCGACGATCTTCGCCGCCACGCGCATGTACTCGATCTCCTGGGGCGACTTGACCGCGCGACACCAGTTGACCAGCGCATTGGCGTCCATGAAGCGGGCGTGGGGCAGCTCGCGCAGCAGGCTCTGGTAGGCCTTGGCCGAGAAGTAGTAGTTGTCCATTTCCATGCCCACCACACCCTCGTGCCAGCCGCGGTCGGGCAGGATGGTCTGGGCGAGGTAGTCCATGGGATGCATGTCCGGATTCTGCACGTAGTAATCCGGGTAGTAGGTGATGTTGTCCGGATCGATCCAGCAGGTCCGCAGTGCGCCGTTGGCGTCCATCCGTCGACCGTACCATACCGGTTCACCCGCAAGGCCAACGAGCACACACTGGTGCACGTAGAAGGACCAGCCGTCGTAGCCGGTCAACCAGGCCATGTTGGAGGGATCGCTGACGATCAGCACGTCGATACCGCGGCTGGCCATCTCGGCACGCACCTTCCACAGGCGGGTCGCGTATTCCTCCCGAGTGAAGGGCAGGGAAACCTGGATCATGAAGCCACTCGCCATCGCATCATCAAGAAAATCGGCCCTCTCTGCGCTGAGAAGGCCGGGCCGGGGGCCGCATCACCATCGAAGTGCCGGGCCGCCTCATGGGAGCCGCGGGCATAACGGACAGTCTATATCGGTTCCCCTGAATGGAGGTTACTGCCAACCCACGGTAGGCGGTCAAGCATTTCGTGCTGCCGTGTTATGGATGCACCGTCAACCTTGTTCGCAGCCCCGCACGCTCCCATGATGAAAGACCACGACTAGCACGGGAGGGGTCATGAAGGTACTGGTCCATATCGACGACGCCGAGCAATGGCGGGAGGCCCTGGCCAGGCGCCTGCCCAACGCCGAGGTGTTCACCAGCAGCGCGCCGGCCGAGAAGCGTCGCGAGGCGGACTACCTGGCGGTGTGGAAACCCTCCGCCGAGCTGCTCGGCGAGCCCGAGCGGCTCAAGGGCATCGTCAACCTGGGCGCCGGGGTGGATGCACTGCTGGGCAACCCGGGGCTCCCCGAGGGCGTGCCGATCGTCAAGCTGCGCGACGCCGGCATGGCCGAGTTGATCGGCGACTATGTCCGCTACGGTATCCTGCACTTCCAGCGAGACTTCGACCGCTACCGCCGCCAGCAGGCTCGCTGCGACTGGCGTGAGCATGCGGTGGTCGACAAGGCCGACTGGCCGGTGGGCGTGCTGGGGCTGGGCGCCATCGGCGCGAAGGTCGCCGCCATGGTGGCCGCCGACGGCTTTCCAGTGCATGGCTGGAGCCGCTCGGAGAAATCCCTCGACGGCATCACCTGCCATCACGGCGACAAGGGGCTCGCTGAGCTGCTCGACCAGGTCATGAGCCTGGTGCTGCTGCTGCCGGACACTTGCGCGACGCGCCATGTCATCGATGCCGATGCCTTGGCGAAGCTTCCCGAGGGGGCCAGCCTGATCAACCCAGGGCGCGGCACTCTCATCGACGAGGCCGCCCTGCTCGATGCGCTTGGCCATGATGGCGATGACGAGGGAAACACGGAGGGCCGGCTACGCGGGGCACTGCTCGACGCCTTCCCCGAAGAGCCGTTGCCCGAGGACAGCCCGCTGTGGCGCCACCCCCGGGTGTGGGTCACCCCGCATATGGCCGGCCCCACCCCGCTGGGAGCGGCACTGGACCAGGTAGCCGAGGCGCTGCTCGCCTTCGAGGCGGGGAAGGCACTCGATACCGTCGACCCCGAGGCCGGTTATTGAGCCGCGCCCTTATTGAGCCACCCCTACAACAAGCCCCGGCAAGGCCGTACGCTGGCAAGTGATGACACTCAATGAGTTCAGGGAGATACATGATGACCATGAAGGTGGATTATACCCCCCGCGACGCGCTGCTCGTCGTGGATATGCAGAACGACTTCTGCGAGGGCGGCGCCCTGGCGGTGGACGGTGGCAACGCCCTGGTGCCCGGCATCAACGCCGAGATCGAGGCAGCCCAAGCGGCCGGCGCCCTGGTGGTCGCCTCTCGAGACTGGCACACCGTCGACCACGTAAGTTTCTCGCATCGTGGTGGCCCCTGGCCGGTCCACTGCGTGCAGGACACCCACGGCGCGGCCTTCCACCCCGACCTGACGCTGGGCGATGACACCATCCGCGTCAGCAAGGCCACCGCCTTCGATGCCGATGCCTATTCCGCCTTCGACGGCACCGGACTCGGCGGCTACCTTAAGGAGAAGGGTATCGAGCGAGTGATCGTCTGCGGCCTGGCGCTGGACGTCTGCGTCAAGGCCACCGTACTGGCAGCCCGCGAGGAGGGCTTTGACACCCTGTTCCTGGAGCCCCTCTCCGCGGCGGTGGATCCCGACGCCGTGGCCGAATGCCGGCGCGAATTCACCGACGCCGGTGCCGAGGTATGCTCATGAAGGAGTCGATCCCCCTGCAGATCGAGGATGGCGAGCTGGCCCTGCTGACCGACCTCTATCAGCTGACCATGACACAGGCGTACTGGAAGGAGGCGATGCACGAGCGGGCCACCTTCAGCCTCTTCTTCCGCAAGATGCCATCAACCCGTCGCTTCATGCTGGCCTGTGGACAGCAGCATGCCGCAGAACTGCTCAGCCGGTTGCGCTTCGGCGAGAAGGCACTCGAGCGCCTGGCCGATACCGGAAAGTTCGAACAGGGCTTCCTCGACTGGCTGCGCGACTGGCGCTTCACTGGTGATATCTGGACAGTGCCCGAAGGGACGCCGGTATTTGCCAACGAGCCACTGCTGGAAGTCGATGCGCCCATCGCCGAGGCCCAACTGCTCGAGAGCCTGGTAATGAACCTGGTGCAGCTGGAGACGGTCCTCGCCTCCAAGGCGGTGCGCCTGGTGATGGCGGCCCAGGGCCGCCCGGTGGTGGATTTCGGCATGCGCCGCATGCATGGCGTGGACGCCGCCGTGCGCGGAGTCCGGGCCTACCGCACCGCGGGGCTAGCCGGGACCAGCAACGTGCTCGGCGGCCTGCGCCATGATCTGGCGATCAACGGTACCATGGCGCACAGCTACATCCTCGCCCATGACGACGAAACCGAGGCCTTCCGCGCCTTCGCTCGTCATTACCCCGGCACCACCCTGCTGGTCGATACCCATGACACCCTCGAAGGGGTGCGCAAGGTGATCGAGATCATGCGCGAGGAACCCGAGGTCGGCGTCAAGTCGATCCGTCTCGACTCCGGCGACCTGGGCGAACTGGCCAAGAGCGCGCGCACGCTGCTCGACGAGGCGGGGCACGATGACATCACCATCGTCGCCAGCAGCGGCCTCGATGAGCACAAGATCGCGGCACTGATCGAGGACGGCGCCCCCATCGACGCCTTCGGCGTCGGCACCCAGATGGGCGTATCGGCGGATGCCCCGGTGATCGATCTCTCCTACAAGCTGGTGGAGTATGCCGGCACCCCGCGGGTCAAGCACTCGCCGGGGAAGATCAACCTCCCCTGTCGCAAGCAGCTGTATCGGCGCCAGGACGAGCACGGCCGCTTCGTCGGCGACGTCATCGCCCTGCGTGACGAGGAAATCGATGCCGGTGAGCCGCTGCTGCGCCCGCTGGTTCGCGCGGGAAAGCTGGACGATGACGAGATGGCACGGGCCGATGACGCCCGCGAGCGGGTCTCGGATGCCCTCGAGCGCTTTCCCGAGGACATCAGGCACCTCGCCGAGGGCGGGAGCGACTATCCGGTCGAGTTGAGCCCGGGGCTCGACCGTCTGCAGTCGAAGACCTGACACCAGAGCGGTTCTAGAAGATGGCCCTCGACGTATCACTGCTCACGGTCTTCATCGCCGCCATGATCACGGCGCTCGCCACCGGGCTGGGCGCCCTTCCCTTCCTCTTCGTGAAGCGATTCGGGGCGAGATGGCTGAGCCTGTTCAATGCCCTCGCCGCCGGCCTGATGCTGGCCGCCAGTCACAGCCTGATCAGCGAGGGAGGTAATCTAGATCCCTGGCTGACGGTGATCGGCATGCTGCTCGGCCTCGGGCTGGTCATCGGCTCGGATGCCTGGATCTCCCGGCATGGCTCGCCGGACATCAACGAGCTCAGCGGCGCCAATGCCCGCAAGGCGCTGCTGATCCTCGGCGTCATGACCATGCACTCCTTCGCCGAGGGCGTCGGCGTGGGCGTCTCCTACGGGGGCGGAGAATCCTTGGGCATGTTCATCAGTGCCGCCATCGCCGTGCACAACATCCCGGAGGGCCTGGCCATCAGTCTGGTCCTGATTCCTCGCGGCATGTCGGTGCTCAAGGCGGGGGGCTGGAGTATCTTCACCAGCCTGCCCCAGCCCCTCATGGCCGTTCCGGCCTTCCTGTTCGTAACCTGGTTCGAACCCTTTCTGCCGATCGGTCTCGGACTGGCGGCTGGCGCCATGATCTGGATGGTGTTCGCCGAGCTGATTCCCGATGCCATGGAGGATGCCTCCGGAAGTTCGGTCGGCACCACCGTGACACTGGCCTTCATGGCGATGTTCGCCTTCCAGCACCTGATCAACTAGGCAACTACCAACTTGGCAACTACCGGCAACCCCATATCCGGGGTACACCAACGCAGCCGGGCCAGGTCGCTCTCGACCCGGCCCGGCTTGCCTCGTGTCATCCAACGGGCGAGTCCCTCGCCCGTTGGATTAAAGCACCCGCTTGTTCAGAGCGGCTGCTTGGTAGGACGAATGATCAGCTCGTTGACGTCGACATCCGCCGGCTGCTCGATGGCATAGGTGATTGCCCGAGCGATGGCATCGGCATCGATGGCCATCTCGTAGAGCTCATTCACGTTCTCGGCGGTGTCGGGGTCGCTGATGGAGGTGGTCAACTCGGTGGCCACCGCCCCGGGAGAGATGTTGGTAGAGCGGATTTCCTCGCCACCCTCCTGGCGAATGCCCTCGGAGAGCGCCTTCACCGCATACTTGGTGGCGGAATAGACGGCCGAGGCCGGGAAGACCACGTGGCCAGCCACCGAGGAGAGGTTGATGATATGGCCAGCATGCTGCTCGCGCATGGTCGGCAACACCGCGGCAACACCGTAGAGCACGCCCTTGATGTTGACGTCGATCATCTGCTCCCACTCGTCGACCTTGAGCTGGTCAAGCGGTGACAGCGGCATCACGCCGGCGTTGTTGACCAGCACGTCGATGCGGCCATAGGCCTCCTTGGCGGCGGTCGCCAGGGCCTCGACCTGATCACGGTCGGTCACGTCGGTAACGCGATAGATAGCCTCGCCGCCCTGCTCGACGATAGCATCACGCAGCGCCTCGAGACGCTCCTCGCGGCGTGCGCCGAGCACCAGCTTGGCGCCGGCTTTTGCCAGCCGGTGGGCGGTGGCTTCGCCGAGGCCGCTGCTGGCACCTGTGATGATGACGACCTTGCCATTGATCTCGGACATAAAATCTTCTCCTTGGAAATAGTTAGTAGTGTCATTACCCGGCCGACTCGGCCGGGGTATTCGAAGATGTCAGGCCGGCTGTTCGGCCAGGCTCGGGTAGTCGGTATAGCCGCGCTCGTCACCACCGTAGAAGGTACTGTCATCCCAGTCATTGAGCGGCGCATCGAGACGGAAACGTTCCGGAAGATCCGGGTTGGCGATGAAGGGTCGTCCGAAGGAGACCAGGTCGACCTTCCCTGCAGCGATACGCTGGCGGGCCTCGTCGGCGCTGTAGGCACCGTTGCCGATATAAGCGCGTGAGAAGGCCGCATGAATGGCCTCGATCACCGTTTCGGGACGCCCATTCGCATGGTTGCCCTGGAAGGAGTCCTCGACCAACTCGATGAAGGCCACCCCGATCCCGTCGAGAGCCCGAGCGAACTCGCCGAAGGTGGCGACCGGGTCGTCGTCGACCATGGCGTTGAAGCTCCCGGTGGGGCTGACACGCACGCCGACGCGATCGGCACCCCAGACATCGACCACGGCCTGGACGACTTCCCGCGGCAGGCGCAGGCGATTCTCCAGCGAACCCCCGTAGGCATCCGTGCGCTTGTTGCTGCCACTCTTCAGAAACTGATCGAGCAGGTAGCCATTGGCCGCGTGGACCTCCACACCGTCGAAGCCGGCGCGCTTGGCGTTCTCGGCACCCTGACGGAACTGCTCGACGATGTCAGGCAGTTCTTCGAGTGCCAGCGCCCGCGGCGTCGGAATATCCACCATGCCGGAATCGGCGCTGATGAAGGTCTTGGCGCCTTCCGGCTTGATCGCCGAGGGAGCCACGGGAGAAGCGCCATCCGGCTGCAGTGCGGGGTGGGAGATCCGCCCCACATGCCAGAGCTGCAGGATGATGCGTCCGCCGGCCTGGTGTACGGCATCGATCACCCGCTTCCAGCCCTCGACCTGCGCCTCGGAATGAATCCCCGGAGTGAAGGCGTAACCCTTGCCTTGGGGTGAGACCTGAGTGGCCTCGGCGATGATCATTCCCGCACCGGCCCGCTGACGGTAGTACTCGACATTCATGTCGTTGGGCACATCGCCCGGCTGCGAGGACCGAGCTCGAGTCAGCGGCGACATGATCACCCGGTTGGGCAACTCCAGGGCACCGAGAGTGAAAGGTTCGAAAAGGCTATCGCGTTGCGTGGTCATCTACGACCTCCTGTGTCGATGTCTGTCTGGACCCATTGGTTTGAACCGTTTTTAGACCAGTCTACTAATAACGTGACGCATGCCATGCATGACTGACGTTGCGGTCATGGATCAACTTGCCTCGGGCAGCTCGCTTGCCAATACCTGGCGGAAGAGGATCGTCTCGAAACACTCCATGGGCGCCAGCGACTTGACCGTCTTGGCGCGCAGGATGGCGCCTTCCCAACCGGCCATGATGAAGCTCGCCAGCGCCTCTGGATCGAGGGCATCCGGCACCTCGCCAGCGGAACGGGCGTCTTCGAGGCAAGCCACCAGCCGACGCTCCCAGGCACGGAACACCTGGTCCAGGCGGGCTCGGAAGACCTCACTGCGCGCCGAAAGCTCCTGCCCCAGGTTGCCGATCAGGCAGCCGCGGGCGTGGTCGCAAGAAAGCATGTCCGCCTTGCCGGCGGCAAAATAGCGGCGCAACCGCACCAACGGCGAGGCGTCGGTAGCCTCGAAGATCGCCGCCAACCGGGCGTCATACTGCTCAGCGAAGGCGTCGATGACGGCCAGGCCGAAATCTTCCTTGCTCGAGAAGTAGTGATAGAAGGATCCCTTGGGGACCCCCGCCCGGCTTAACACCGCATTGATGCCGGTGGCGTTGAAACCCTGTTCGGCGATCAGTTCGGCGCCAATCTCGATCAGCTTGTCACGGGTGGCGTGCGTCTTCATGCCCCGAAGATTAGACCAGTCGTCTAGTGACGTCAAACCGAGCCGTGATGCCTTAGTCGAGCAAGGCGGCGAACTGCTTTAGCCAGGCCGGATGGGCCGGCCAGGCGGGGGCCGTCACCAGCTTGCCGCTGGTGACGGCCTGGTCGACTTCGATCTCGGCAAAGTCACCGCCGGCCAGGCGCACGTCCGGGGCACAGGCCGGGTAGGCCGAGACCCGATGGCCCTCGAGGGAGACCGCCGCCGCCAGCAGCTGGGCAGCATGGCAGATGGCCGCCACCGGCTTGTCATGGTCGAAGAAGTGGCGGACCATCTCCAGCACACGCTCGTCGAGGCGCAGGTACTCCGGCGCACGCCCGCCAGGGACGACCAGCGCATCGTAGTCGGCGACCTTAACTTCGGCGAAGGTGGCATTCAGGGTGAAGTTGTGGCCGGGCTTCTCGGAGTAGGTCTGGTCGCCCTCGAAGTCGTGGATGGCGGTGCGCACCTGGTCGCCCTCGCGCTTGTCGGGACACACGGCATCGACCGAATGACCCATGGCCTGCAGGGCCTGGAAAGGCACCATGATCTCGTAGTCCTCGACATAGTCACCGGCAATAAGCAAGAGTCTAGCCATGGGAGTCTCCTCAGTAATGTAGCGACGACGGAAGTGTCGTCCCGCAAGGCCAGCCTAGCAGCCCCTCGTCCTGCCCGCCGGGGAAAAGGGGGGAACCCCTGACCCCGCGGGGACTCTCATCCCTGCCCCTTTGTCGGCCAAGGAAACCTCGCATGCCTTTAACGCTGCACCGTTGCGCCGCCCTCATGCTGCTCCTGATGCTGTGCGTCGGCATCGTCCATGCAGCAGAGCCGCGCCCCTTCGATGCCCGCTACCGCCTCGAGGTCTCCGGCTGGCCCAGCACCACCGTGGAACACCGCCTGATCCGCGACGGACAGCAGTGGATCAGCGAGATGCGCGCCGCCATCGCGGTGGCCAGTGGCAGCGAGTATAGCCGCTTCATTGACGGCACTGACCTCCGCGCACTGCACTACGCCAGTGGCTACCGCATGCTGGGCATCGGCAAGGACTACGAACTGAACGGTGATGCCCTGGCCACGCTGCCCGACCGCCAGACCGCCCTGTTCGACCTCTCCCGGCGCGGCGTGACCGAGGACTGCGACACCCCCTGCCGGCTGCGTTACCTCGACCATCGCGGTCGCGAGGAGCGGGTCGACTACCGCCGGCTGGACCGCCGGATGCTCGAATTGCCCGCCGGTCGCTTCGAAGCCGTCAGGGTGGAGGTTACCGAGCCGGACTCCCCCGAAAAGCGCATGATATTCAGCTTCCACCCGCACGTGCCAGGCCTGTTGCTGGCCATGGAGTACCACCGCGACGGCAAGCGGAAAAGCCGACTGTCGCTCATCGACCTGACTCTGCACCCGTACTGAGCCCGCTTCCTCCCCGAAGGGAATTTGGCTAGAGTGGGCGGCTTTTGGTCGCCACCGGTGGCCTCTGGACGTGAAGAGGGTCGTGATGCTGAGCGGTCTGGTGATCGTGCTGTTGCCGCTGGTGCTGGGTTACCTGGTGCCGGTTCGGGATACCCGGCTGATGGCGCTGATCAACCGCGGTGTGAACGCCTCGATCTACGTGATCCTGCTGTTGATGGGCGTGAGCCTGGCCGGCCTCGACGACCTGGCCGGCCAACTCTCGCGCCTGGGCGGCCAGGCCCTGCTGCTGTTCGCGGTGATCTCGAGCTGCAATCTGGCGGCCCTCTGGTGGCTATCGCAACGACTGGGCCTCACTGCCGACCCTGCAAGAGTGGTGGCAGAGGCCCCCACCAGCAAGTGGGCCGCCATGATCGGCTCGCTCGCCCTGGTGGCAATGGTGGTGGCCGGCGTGGTGATCGGGCTGCTGCTGGAATGGCTCACCGGCAGCGGCCTGTTCACCGCGGCCGAGACCCTGGCCGAAGCGGTGCTCTACGCCCTGCTGGCACTGATCGGCTGCCAGCTGCGCAACTCCGGCATGTCGCTGCGCCAGATCGTGCTCAACCGCTTCGGCCTGGCCATCGCCCTGACCCTGGCCGCCAGCTCCCTGGTCGGCGGACTGCTCGCCGCACCCCTGCTGGACCTGAGATGGAACGAGGGGCTGGCGCTGGCCGCGGGTTTCGGCTGGTATTCGCTCTCCGGCATCCTGGTCGGCGACCAGTTGGGCCCGCTGATGGGCGGGGTAGCCTTCTTCAACGACCTGGCCCGGGAACTGCTCGCCTTCGTGCTGATCCCGCTGGTCATCCGCCGCCATGCGGTCCTGGCGATCGGCTATGGCGGCGCCACCTCCATGGACTTCACCCTGCCGGTGATCCAGCAGCACGGGGGCGTATCCTGTGTACCGGTGGCCGTGGTCAGCGGCTTTATCCTGTCGCTGCTGTCGCCACCGCTGATCCTCTTCCTGCTTTCTCTGTGACCCGTCATCCTTGCCGGCCGGAACAGAGTGGCCGAGGCTGGCCTCAAGCTGCACATTGCCTGCACAGAACCTGACCGATGGCTGCACGCCGAGCAGAGAGAATACGCCATATTCTAGCCGCCCACGCTCCCGGAGCCCGTCCATGCGCTCGCCACGTATCCCACGCCCAGCCGTCTCACGGCTCGGCATCAAGCTTTTCGCGATCATTCTGGTGGTCAACGTGGTCATTTCCGGGCTGGTGTTCCTGGCGGTCTCGCGCAGCCTCGACCAGGGCTTCATAGAGTACCTGGACCAGACCCAGACCCGCCGCGCCGAGACACTGGCCGAGGGACTCGCCGAAGAGTGGGCCAGCCGCGGCGACTGGCAATGGCTGCGCCAGTCGCCGCGCACCTGGCACCGCCTGGTGCGACGCCAGCTATGGCCCGGCGACACCCCGCCGCCTAAGGGCATCGAGCAACGCCTGGGTGACCCCAAGGACTTCGTGCTCCACGACGCAAACGGTCTGCCGGTGATCGGCCTGCCGCCGGATGACGACGAGCAGGCGGCCGAGCTGCGCTGGCTGCCGATCGAGAGCGGTGGCCAGCAGGTCGGGATGCTTGGTTACCGCCCGCCCCAGCAGCTGATGGCGCGCATGGACCGCATCTTTCTCTCTCGCCAGCAGCGCAACCTGGGCATCATCGTCGCCTCCCTGGGCCTGGCCTCGCTGCTGCTGGCCGGCGGCCTCTCCTGGTGGCTGGGGCGACGCACCCGCGGCATGGCCCGGGCCACCCGCCGCCTCACCGAAGGCGACTACAGCACGCGCCTGGCAGAAAGCGGCCGCGACGAGCTCTCGAGCCTCGCCCACGACTTCAACGTGCTGGCCGCCACCCTGGAAGCCAGTCGTGAGGCACGCAACCGCTGGGTCTCCGATATCGCCCACGAGCTACGCACGCCGCTGGCGGTGTTGCGTGGCGAGATCGAGGCCATGCAGGACGGCATCCGTTCCCTGGACCAGGACAACCTGAACTCGCTGGCCCAGGAGGTCGGCCAGCTGGAGCGACTGGTGGCCGACCTGCGACTGCTCTCGCAGAGCGATGCCGGCGCCCTGGAGGTCCAGCTGGCCCCTCTGAACCTTGCGGAGAGCCTCGCCTCGCGCCTCGATGAGGCCAGTGGATGGCTCGGCGATAGCGGCATTCACCTGGAACGTGAGATAGAGGGGCCGGCCTGGATCCGTGGCGACACCCAACGGCTGCGCCAGCTGTGGAACAACCTGATCGACAACACCTGCGCCTACACGACCATTCCGGGGCAGCTTCGCGTGCGGCTGAAGGAGCACCAGGGGCAACTGCGGGTAACCTGGGAGGACAGTGCACCCGGCGTGCCCGATGCCGAATTGCCGCGGCTCACCGAGCGGCTCTACCGTGTCGAGGGGTCGCGCAATCGCGCCAGTGGTGGCAGCGGCCTGGGGCTGTCGATCGCCATCGCCCTGGCTCGTGCCCACGGTGCGCGCATGGAGGCCACCTCATCGCCGCTCGGCGGGTTATGCTGGACGCTGACCTTCCCCGCCATCGAGGACCACCCGCTCAGGGAGCACGCCACATGAGCACCCCGGATACCGATCAGGACCGGATCCTGATCGTCGAGGACGAACCCAAGATCGCCCTCCTGGTCGCCGACTACCTCCAGGGCAGCGGCTTCACCAGTCACCACCTGGACCACGGCGATGCCGTGATGCCCTGGCTCGAAAACTGCCGGACGCTTCCGGAGCTTGTGCTGCTCGACCTGATGCTGCCGGGCACGGATGGCCTGACCCTTTGCCGGGAGATTCGCCAACGATGGCCGTCGATGGCGATCATCATGCTCACCGCCCGTGTCGAGGAAGTCGACCGCCTGCTGGGCCTGGAGCTGGGCGCCGACGACTATATCTGCAAGCCCTTCAGCCCCCGCGAGGTGGTGGCCCGGACCAAGGCCGTGCTGCGCCGCAGCCGCGCAGCCAGTGCGCCCGCTCCCGGGGGCAGCGACCTGGTCCTCGACGATGAAGGCTGGCGCGCCCTGGCCGATGGCCAGGACCTGGGCCTCACCGCGGTGGAGTTCCAGTTGCTGAAGGTAATGATGCACTCTCCCGGGCGTATCTTTACCCGCGAGCAGTTGATGGACCACATGTATCGCGACCATCGCATCGTTTCCGAGCGCACCGTTGACAGCCACATCAAGAAGCTGCGCCGCAAGATTGCCGATATCTGGCCAGAGCGCGAGGTGATCCGCTCGGTCTACGGCGTCGGCTACAAGTATCAGCCGGAGGAGTGAGCCCCGGCAGATGCACGACCTTTGCACGCTCGCTGCATGCCGATTGCACCCCCGGCGACGAGACTGACAGCGTCAACCCGAGGCCCGACGAGGCCCACAAGGAGAATCTCATGACACGCTCTTTCACCCGCACTCTGCTGGCCCCCGCCCTGCTTGCCGTCGCTATCGCCCCCCTGGCGCTTTCCGCCAGTGCTGCCTCGGGAGAAGGCAAGAAGCAAGACTGGAGCGAGGAGCATCACCAGCAGTACGAACAGCGCCGACAAGCCCTCTTCGAGCGGGCCGGCATCGACGAGGAGACCCGCAAGGCCTTACAGGAGGCGCGCAGCGAGCATCGTGAGGCGGTCCGCGAACTGCGTGAGGAACACCGCCAGCGCGTGGAGGAGATCCTCGGCGAGGAGCAGCGCGAGGCCCTGAAAATGGCCCGCCAGGCAATGCACGAGGAGCAGCGCGCCGAGCACCAAGAGGCCATGCAACAGCGACTGACCGAGCTGGTCGACAGCTGGAAGCTTTCCGACGAGAAGCGCGAGGCGCTGCGCGAAGTCCGTGAAGAGGTCTACGCCGACATGCAGGCGCTGCGCGAGCGCGATCTCGACTCTCGCCAGCAGCGCCACGAAGCCATGCGTGAACTGCGCGAGGAGCATCATGAGGCGCTCTCCGAAATCCTCAGCGACGCGCAAATCGAGGAGATGCGAGCGGTGATGTCTCACCATGCCCGCTAGGACAAGGAACAGCACAGGGACAGGCGCTGCCCTCAGGCAGAGGCTCAGCGCGTAAAGGACGCCACCTGGGTCGGCTGGCCGAGGTGGGCGTCCATCTCGCCGATTCCCGAGAAGCGGACTCGATAGCCGTTGCGGCGGGCCACGCCCAGGGCCCAGTCACGAAAGCGCGCCCGGTCCCATTCGAACTTGTGGTCGGGATCGCGATATTCGCCAGGCCCCATGTCAAAGAGCGGGTTGTATTCGTGGTTGGGAGTGGTCATCACCAGCAGCTGCGGCCGTAACCCGGCGAAGACCGCACGCTCGACCCGTGAGAGCGCCTCGGGCGGGACATGCTCGATGGTCTCCACCATGGCCGCCGCCTCGAAACCAACTAGCGCAGAGTGGACATCGGAATAGGAGCCGCAGACCAGCTCGAGGCGCCCCGCGCGGGCGGCAGGCAGGTCCTCCAGGCGCAGCTTGGCTTGGGCCAGGAGTTCGCCGGACAGCTCCAGACCCACCACTCGCTCGAACTGGGGGTCGCGCAACAGGTACTGCAACAGCCCACCCGAACCGCACCCCAGGTCGAGCACGCGTCGCGCACCGCTGGCCCTGATCAGCGACATCACACGCTGCAGCCGCTCCTGGTGGAGGTCGGGAGTTTCGAGGTCGATCATTTCCATGCTGTCTCCGCAGATCCGGGCAGAGGATGATGACGCAAAGCGACCGAGACGTGTAGCGAGGAGCGAAAAAATCATGCTGTTCTCGGCACCGGCCCTGCCCGAATCGCACCGGACGTGGAGTCGTACAACCTCCTCAGAGGCATGCGCACCAAGGCTGCATGATGATATTGCAGAGACGGTGGCAATGTTTATGACCTGGATTCAGGTGACACAGTAGAACTAGAGCCTGCCCTCCACTTGATCCGCCGAAAACACAGATTTGACGTCGTAGAGAACGCCGCCAGGCTTGAGCCAGTTGCGGACTCCTTTCGCACCCAACTCGTGAAAGGCAGTATGCGCAACGGCAAGAATGACAGCATCGTAGTGACTTGGATTCGGCTGATCTGTGAGCGCAATGCCCAACTCCCGTTCGGCCACGTCGGCAGCCACATGGGGGTCATGAACATCCACTTCAGCGCCTTGATCTGAAAACTCACGAATAATACCCGGCACCTGGGTATTGCGCAGATCCGCACTATTCTCCTTGAAAGCCAGGCCCAGCACCAGAATGCGTGATTTCAGTACGGGCGTTCCATGTTTCGCCATCAGTTTCGCAACCTGACTGGCCACATACATCCACATACTGTCGTTGAGACGTCGCGCAGATGACATAAGCGCTGGCTCATACCCTTCAGACCGGGACTTGTAAATAAGGTAATAGGGATCCACACTCATGCAGTGTCCGCCCACCAGTCCAGGTCGGAAAGGCATAAAGTTCCATTTGGTACCTGCTGCTTTCAGCACTTCCTCAGTATCGAGCTCCAGCAGATTGTATTGAATGGCCAGTTCATTCATAAGCGCAATATTGACGTCTCGCTGGATATTCTCCGTCACCTTGGCGGCTTCCGCTACTGCGATTTTCGAGACCCGATGAGTCCCAGCAACAATGATTCTGCTGTAGAGGCTATCCACGAATAGCGCAGCTTCGGGGGTAGAGCCACTGGTGATCTTGACGATATCCGTCAAAGAATGCGCCGAATCCCCTGGATTGACACGCTCGGGACTATAGCCGACGTAGAAATCCCGATTAACGGTCAAGCCCGATGCCAACTCCAGGACAGGAACACACTCTTCCTCGGTGGTCCCGGGGTAAACAGTCGATTCATAAATGACCACCGAGCCAGGAGAAAGATGGCTACCCACGGTCTCGCTTGAACGTATTAGCCGCGAAAGATCCGGCTTTTTTTGTTCATCGACAGGGGTTGGCACAGTAATAATGAACACATTGCAGCTTGCGATTGAGGCAGGATCACTGGTATAGAACAAGCCACAGTGTTCGACTGACGCAAGCTCCTTATCACTATCCCCTTGGTTACGTAAATGCTCTTTCTGTAATTCCTCGACGTACTTGGCATCAATATCAAAACCGACAACCGAATACGTACTTGAAAAGGCATTTGCCAATGGCAAGCCTACATAGCCGAGACCGATGACAGCAATTCGAGGGTCGTCCGGAAGCGGTTCGTAACTATGCATTTATGGTGACCTTATTGACCAGCTCCCAGTCGCAGGAAATCCTCATGGAATCAATCTGAGACGAAACTTTCTTTGCCGTATCTCCCGGCGGGCCATCAAAAATGGCATCATGCAGAAATGAACTCACCACGCTAACGCCTCGCGAAACAGCATCCTTGAATTTCAACATCAACACTACGGGATCCCAGTCACCTGAAACAGTTACTGGCGTAAACAATGGCGCCTCGTCTTTCAGAAAATTTTCAGCGTTGTCCATCAACATTATCCGCACGAGCTGTCGGCGATTGATGGCGCCGAATAGCCTCCTAAACTCTTCGGGAAGCTCAGTTGCAAGAGGGTATATATTTTCCACTCTCCCCGGGAGCAGATTCTCACCAAAGCGAACGGTCACTGGCTCACTAACTTTTACATTATAAAGACGGCCGACAGGCAAATAGGCAAGAACATAGCGCCTACCATGATGGATTGTCAGAATATCGCCACCAACTTCCAATGCTTGACCTACATTTCTGTGTATTCTACTGACCGTACCTTCGAAAGGAGCCGTAACACGCCCTTCATTATAGATACTACGGAGTCGATCGAGTGTGTCGCCACTGCGTTCGAGCATAATTTCCAAACGGGGAATTTCCTCTTCGACGACCTTTCGATCAGAGCGCAGCGTTGCTAACTCTCGCTTGGCCTCCAGTAGCTCTACCCCTGTCTCGGTTACGTTACCCCTCCCAGAAAGACCTTGGCTTTTTAACTGACTATATGCATCGAATGATTCTTGAAGGGCTTCAATATTTTCTTTAGCGAGCGGGATCTGTGAATCAATATTTTTCTTTCTTATGCGGATTTCAGATAAACGGCTTTCCAGATCCAGGCGCTCCATAGATTTATCATATAAATCATCAAGCATTCGCGTAGAACTTATCTTTCCAAGCAAATCGCCTTTCGCAACTCTTTGCCCTTCTTCCACTCGCAAAGAAACGAGCTCTGCTTGAAAGTCCCTATCCACAGTAAAAGCACTTCGCATTATCATGCCATCTGCCGACATATATATTCTGTCACCGAAGAAAATATCGAAGAGATAAAGAAGAAATATCACCACTAAAAAAAGGTAGACAGAACGTCCAATTCTACCTTGCTTCTTGACCTTGCCGCGGGACTCACTTTTAAGGTTGTCAACTCTAGTAGGGCGAGAAATTCGACGCATCAGAACTGATCCTGCTGGGCACGAACTTTATGCGGATAAAAATCATCATCATAGGATTTTCTAAAAATCAACTCGCTGAAATATGCTTCAAGCCTGTTAAAACGCATTATTATCCCCATAAACACACTCCAACCAAACAAATAAGGCCACAAGCGAAAAAATTCACGCCGCCCTATAGTTGCACACCCAACAATGAATTCAAAAACACCTGCTACAAAAATCAAAAGATGCGTCGCGATAAAGAAAACAACAGCAGATGAGCCAAAATTTTCAATTAAATAAATAATGTATGCCACATAAGAAACACTGAGGACAAAATTATAAAAAAGCTGGCTTAACGATGCAGCGACATCGCGGAGGAAGAAGTTTTCCTGATTAGGATAAAATACATGCTTAAACTTTCGAAGCCTGTTTCTTATTAAACTTCTATTCCAACGCAGCCGTTGTCGGTGCAGTGCTTTAAACCTTGTCGGGACAGCCGTAAGGCACCAAGCGTGAGGTTCAAAGGCGATCGACCAGCCGCTTCTCCTTAATTTAAGCGTAAGATTAGAATCATCGCCCGGGCCGACATCCCAGCCACCCACCTGTTGGATGGCCGACTTTCTAAAAGCGCCAAAGGCCCCTGACACTATGGTAAGCAAACCAAACATCGCAAGAAATTGTCGCCCCATGGATATGGCAGTGAAATATTCCAGCGACTGGAACTCAGTCCAAAGGCTAGCCCTTGGATTCTGCACACCAAGATTTCCTGCCACAGCACCTATATCGGGTGAAGAGTATAATCTTCGGGTAATCTGATCGATGGCATCACGATCCAGCGATGTGTCTATATCCATGACCACCAGCGTTTCATGTCGACAATAATGAAAGCCTAGATTGAGGGCCGCTGCCTTACCACCCCGGACTCCTGTGGCAATATATTGGTCAATAAGACCTGAATCACGAAAATTTTGGGCAATGGACGACATCGCCGTTCCCCCGCCATCCTCGACGACAACCACCTGAAGTGCCTGATGAGTTTGTTCGCGCAGAGACAACACTGAACGGCGCAATCCCCCAGGGTCGTCCATTCCCACCAAAAGCACGCTTATGCTCGTAGCGGCTGGCGTTTTCGGAAATTGCGTTTGAAAAATTGCTGCAATACCAACCGCAAGAGTGGAGAACGTATATCGAGGCAACTCCAGAAGAAAGAAATACCAAAAAAAGGCCAACAAGGCTTGCCAAGAGGAATTATAAAGAATACTTAAAGCCGACTCGATCATCTCGACTTGGCCTCTTTTAGTATTTCAAATCTCCCCTCTTCATCCAAAATATCAATCTCGACATCTCCGGGTTCTTTCAGTTGCTCATGAAAAATACTTCGAAGACGCTTTACAAGGTATTCGGATTGCTCTGGCGAGGTTTCGGGAAGGCATAGAATAATTTTTCTATCGAACAAACTAACGCCATCCGTTTCCCTGACTGAATTTGCTACTGTATCAACAACCAGCCTATGTACCTTAGCAACCCCTTGGGCACCCAGTCGGTCAAAGATATCTCCGTCATCGCGCAACTCTATCGTCAACAAGGAGTACGGACGCTCATAACGCTCGTAAATATTCCTACAAAAATTTATCAGTAGCGCCATATCTCGGGGGGAACGCCATGCCTCAAGCCCACTTAGCGCACTTTCAAGCTGTGTTCCCGGTAAGCTTCCTTTCCTGACGGCCGCTTCACCAGCTCCAGTCAATGTATAGCTGAAGTAATCAACCCACCCGGCGCTTTCTCCATCTGTTTGATGCTGGCAGTCAATACAGAGAAAAGCCACAGCAGGTTCGTTCTCATGCGATCCGCATAATTTGCACACGATAACTTGGCCGGGTGTATCGTAATCTACGCCAAAATGCCTGAGGTGAGAGTTGCATTTCGGACATACGAGCAACTCTCCCTGGAGAAAGTCCGTACGGGGCGCCTGGTGGCCACATCGATAATGGTTGACGAGCTCTCTCGTATTGATGTTGGCACTTTTACAATTAGCGCATACTTCACGCGCCAGGATTCTTGCTCCACGGCATTCGCCGCAGATATACAGTCTCTCAGAAAATGTGCGCCGGCATAATCCCATGTCGGCAATGCTCTCGAGTATCTGCCGAGGCAGCATGAAACTACCCAGCATTGGATACTCCATGACCCAACTTTTCTCTGCGTCAATGACGGGCTCAATGGACGTGTCACGAGAAAACATAAGACCAAGCGCAATCAGTCCCTCACGGTCCTGATTGAATGGAATGTCAGACACTGACTCCAAAAGTTCCCGCTGATCCACAGCAATACGCAGCCCCGCCGTTAAATTCTCGACATTGGGCGATTCGGCCACGTAGTCCGCTCGCACTCCGGCATTGGAGCCGACGACGATAACGGTGGACAATGGCGAAGGTCCGCCCGTCAACCACTCCAGGTTTTCAGAGCTGGTTTCTTCGGGTGTCGCAATCACCGCATCATAAGGCTCGGTTTCGGAGACATAGCGGCAGGAAAGATCGGGGAGGTCCTCTGAGTCGAGGCCACGCAGGAGAACCTTCAATGGCTTGCTATCGATTTTTTCGCGAAATTGACTGGCCATCTAAGTGCTTCTATACCCGATAGAGGTTGTGCAGAGGGCAAATGGGGCCGGGATGCCAGGAAGACATTTTTTGCGCCCCTCAAGGTTGCGCGACACAGTGCCCATTGGAGCCCCGTTGCAGGTCTTGCCGCTCAAGTGGGCGGGACCGGCCTTAATAGTACCACCCCACGAAAGCAGACCCCACTGCCGAGCCGCCTCGTAGCTGGCGAAGCCGTCTCCCGGGTAGAAGGACCGGTACTTGCAGGTGCAGAATAGCGGTTCCGAGTATCGACTAAATGATCGCCCAATCTAAGTAGCGGAAAGGATTTTGGTTGGCAGGGATGCGATTGCCACAGCCACGGGCGATCAGCTGGCTGGTAAAGAATGCCGATCTCTAAGGTCTTCCCCAGGTCAACTGCCCCGGTCGTCCCATCCTTAGTTCTGTCACGGCTCGTCCAAGCCTTTGCGCTTCTTGCCACTGCGCTTTTCGGCCGCATCCTCGCCTTCTGCCGGCGCATCAGCACCCGACGGAGCGCCGCCCGACGCGAAGTGTCCGCGGACCAGTCCCAGCAGGCCCTGGGTGGAGCCGTCGAAATCCTGGCTGTGGGCATCGATGCGCTCGCTGATCTCGCCGGCGATGCGCTTGCCCAGTTGCACGCCCCACTGGTCGAAAGAGTTGATGTTCCAGATCACTCCCTGAACGAACACCTTGTGCTCATAGAGCGCGATCAGTGCGCCGAGATTCTTGGGTGTCAGTTCGTCGAGCAGCAGCACGCTGGAGGGGCGATTGCCCGGGCAGCTGTAGGGGTCAGGCTGGCTGCCGCTTGCGCCATCCCCCTTGAGGCTGCCCTCCATGAAGGCGTTGGCCTGGGCCAGCATGTTGGTGAGCAGCGCGAAATGGTGGTCCTCGACGCCGGGCTCGGGCTTGAGCGAGGCGATGAAGTCGAGGGGCACGTAGCGGGTGCCCTGGTGGAGCAGCTGGAAGAAGGCGTGCTGGCCGTTGGAGCCGGTCTGGCCCCAGACGATAGGTCCGGTCTTGTAATCCACCGGATTGCCGAAGATATCCACCGACTTGCCGTTGGACTCCATGTCGAGCTGCTGCAGAAAGGCCGGCAGCTGATGCAGCGCCTGGTCGTAGGGCACGATGGCCTGGGTCTCGGCGTCCTGGAAGTTGATGTGCCAGATGCCGATCAGCGCCATCAGCACCGGCATGTTCTCTTCGAAAGGCGCAGTCAGGAAGTGCTGGTCCATCTCATAGGCGCCCTCAAGCAGTTCCATGAACCCCTCGAAGCCAATGGAGAGCGCGATGGGCAGGCCGATCGAGGACCACATGGAGTAGCGACCGCCGACCCAGGCCCAGAACTCGAAGACGTTCTCCTCGCGGATGCCGAAGGCCATGGCCGCCGCCTTGTTGGTAGAGGCGGCGATGAAGTGCGCCCCCACGTCAGCGTCCGGGCCGGCGTTCTCCAGGAACCAGCGGCGCGCGGTGTGGGCGTTGAGCAGCGTCTCCTGGGTAGAGAAGGTCTTGGTGGAGACAATGAACAGGGTGGTGGCCGGGTTGAGGCGGCTGAGCACCTTCTGGATATGCGCACCATCGACGTTGGAGACGAAGTGGAAGCCGAGCTCCGGATGGCGGTGCTTGAGCAGCGCCCGGCAGGCCATGTTCGGGCCCAGGTCCGAGCCGCCGATGCCGATGTTGACCACATCCTTGATGCGTTGGCCACTGTAGCCCGTCCACTCGCCGCTGCGCACCGCCTCGGAGAAGGCGCGGATCTGCTCGCGGGTGCGCTGGATCTCCGGCATCACGTCCTGACCGTCGACCATCAACGGCTTCTCTCCGAGGTTGCGCAGGGCCGTATGCAGAACGGGCCGGTTCTCGGTAACGTTGATGATGTCGCCGGAGAACATCTGGGCGCGGCGCTGGACCAGCGCCGAGTGATCGGCGAGCTCGATCAGCTTGGCCAGTACCTCGTCGGAGACCGGCTGCTTGGAGTAGTCGAGGAAGAGCCCGCCGACACGCAGGCTCATCTTCTCGAAGCGCTGGGGATCGGCCACGAAGTAGTCACGGATGCGGTCGTCGGCGGTCTTCTGTTGCAGGCCCTTGAGGGCCTGCCAGGTAACGCTGCGGGTGAGCTGGAACATCCCGATATCCTCTTGTTGTCGATTGTCTCGATCAGGCATTGGCCTCGACGGCCACGGCCTGGCTACCGCGCTTGATCGCCGCATAGCCGAGACCGGTGACCAGGGAGCCGATAACGATGGCGGCGAGATACAGCAGCACCGGGGTGATGGCGTTGGGGATCAGCAGCACGAAGATGCCGCCATGCGGTGCCATCAGCTTGGCACCGACCAGCATGGAAAGTGCACCGGTGATCGCCCCACCGACCATGCATACCGGGATGACCCGCAGCGGGTCCTTGGCGGCGAAGGGAATGGCGCCCTCGCTGATGAAACAGAAGCCCAGCACGAAGGAGGCCTTGCCTGCCTCGCGCTCCGGCTCGGAGAACTTGCTCTTGGCCACGAAGCTGGCGATACCCATGCCGATGGCCGGCACCATGCCTGCGGCCATGATCGCTGCCATGGGACCGTAGGTCTCGGAGGCCAGCAACCCCACGCCGAAGGTGTAGGCAGCCTTGTTGACCGGACCACCGAGGTCGAAGCACATCATCGAGCCCAGCAGGATGCCGAGCAGCACGGCATTGGCCGACCCCATGTTCTCGAGGAAGGTAGTCAGCGCGGAGAGGATGGCCGCCACCGGCTCGCCGACCACGTAGATCATGGTCAGGCCGGTGATCAGGCTCGCAACCAGGGGAATGATCAGAATCGGCTTGAGCGATTCGACGCTCGACGGCAGCTTCACATAGCGCGTCACCGCCAGCGCCACGTAGCCGGCCAGGAAGCCCGCCAGGATGCCGCCGATGAAGCCGGCACCGATCTCCGAGGCCAGCATGCCGCCGATCATGCCCGGGGCGATGCCCGGACGGTCGGCAATGGAGTAGGCGATATAGCCCGCGAGCACAGGGATCATCAAGGCGAAGGCAGTGCCGCCACCGATCTGCATCAGCGCCGCGGCCAGAGTGCCCTCCTCCTGGAAGGCCTCGATCCCGAACACGAAGGAAAGGGCGATCAGCAGGCCCCCGGCCACTACCATGGGCAGCATGAAGGAGACCCCGGTGAGCAGGTGCTGATAGACGCCCTTCTCCTTGGCCCCCTTTCTCGCCTCGCCGCTGGCGGAAGCGCCGCCCGCCTGCTCTACCTCGGCCTCCTTGAGTGCCGCCTCGATGGTTGGCTTGGGCTTCTTCAGGGCGTTGCTGGTGGAGGTGCGGTAGACGCGCTTGCCGGCGAAGCGGGCCGCATCGACCTCGATGTCACAGGCCAGGATCACCAGGTCGGCTTCGCGAATCTCCTCGTCGGTGAGCTGGTCCTGGGCGCCTACAGAGCCCTGGGTTTCCACGCGGATGGCGTGGCCCAGCGCCTTGCCCGCCTCGTTCAGCGCTTCCGCGGCCATGAAGGTGTGGGCCACCCCGGTGGGGCAGGCGGTGACGGCGACAATCTTGCGGGCAGCGGCCTGCTGGGTAAGGGGCGACTGCGCCTCGGCAGGTGGCGTGTACTCGACCGCCTCGCGGCTGGCACGCTCGAGGAAGCCCTGGGGGTCGGGCAGGGCCTCGCCGGTAGATGCTTGGAAGAGGCGCTTGCCGGCGAAACGCGGCGCTCCGGGCACATGGTCGGCGGCGACGACGATCAGCTCGGCGGCGGCGATCGCCTCAGCAGACAACGGGGTGAGCGGCTCGAGCTCGCTGTGCATCTCGACCTGGACGTCCCAACCGAGTCGTTTGGCGGCCTGTTCGAGGCGGCGCGCGGCGAGAAAGGTGGTGGCCATGCCGCTGGGGCAGGCGGTAACGAGGATGGCGTTCATGCGAAGGCTCCCCCCGCGCTGGCATCGACGTCATTGAGGCGCCGCACGCGGGTCTGTTGTTGGAGTTGCGGGAAGTCGGCGGCGCGGAGGTCGCCTACGCCGACATGGCGAACGGATTCGGCGGAGAGCGCCGTGGCCAGACGTAGCGCCTGCTCGGCGGTGTGCCCCGAGAGCACGCCGTGCAGCAGTGCGGCGATCAGGGTGTCGCCGGCGCCCACGGTACTGACGACCTCCAGGCGCGGCGGCACGGCCTGCCAGGCGCCGCGGCGGCTCACCCAGAGCACGCCGCCGGGGCCGGCGGAGAGCAGCGCCTCCTCGACGCCCTCGGCGTAGAGGCGCAGGGCCGCCTTGAGGCGCGCCTCGGCACTAGTCAGGTCCTGGCCGGCCCAGGCGGCCAGCTCGTGCTCGTTGGGCTTGACCGCGGTGGGGCGGGCGGAGATGGCGGCGGTGAGTGCCTTGCCGCTGGTATCGACCCACACCGGCAGGCCGGCTCCGCGCAGGCGGGTGACCAGGTTGGCGAGGTCCTCCGGGCTCACGCCGGGGGGCAGGCTGCCGGCGATCACCACCGCGTCGGGGCAGCGGTGGGCGTCGGCCAGGCGCGTGTCGAGGCCGTCAAGCAGGCGCTGCCAGGCGGCCTCACTGATGGTCGCGCCGGGGCCGTTGATGTCGGTGACCCGGCCGTCGGCCTCGGCAAGCTTGGCGTTGATGCGCGTCTCGCCGGGCACGCGCAGGAAGGCATCCTCCACGCCCATGGCCTCGAAGGCGCGCAGGAAGGGGCCGTCGTTGTCGGCGCCGAGAAAGCCCGACACCGTGACGTCGTGTCCCAGCGCCACCAGTACCCGAGCCACATTGACGCCCTTGCCGGCGGCGGCGAGATGGGTTTCGTGGGTGCGGTTGACCGCACCGGGCTCGAGCCGCTCGAGGCCGATCGACAGGTCGAGTGCCGGGTTGAGGGTAAGCGTGAGGATGCGGGCCATCAGCGCACCTCCAGGGCGTCGCGAACCGCCTCGCTGGTGGCCTGAGCCAACGCCAGTTGGGCTTGTGCTTGCGCATCCGCCAAGTCGAACTCGGCGAGGCGCGCCTTGACCAGTGGGATCTGGCGGGAACTGACCGAGAGCTCGTCGACGCCGAGGCCCACTAGCACCGGCACGGCAGTAGCGTCAGAAGCCAGCTCGCCGCACACGCCGACCCACTTGCCCTGGGCATGGGCGGCAGCCACGGTCATCTCGATCAGCTTGAGTACCGATGGATGCAGGCCGTCGGCCTGGGCGGAGAGCACCGGGTGGTCGCGGTCGATGGCCAGGGTGTACTGGGTCAGGTCGTTGGTGCCTATCGAAAAGAAGTCCACCTCGGCGGCAAGGCTCGGTGCCAGCAAGGCGCTGGAGGGCACCTCGACCATCACGCCCAGCTGCAGGTCGCTGGCGCGCTCCTCGGCGGGGATCTCGGCGAGCAGACGATCGACGATCTCCCGGGCGGCGCGGAATTCCGCCACGTCCTTGACCATAGGCAGCATGATGCGCAGCGGCTTGGGCTTTTGATTCCCCCCCGCCGCAGGCGCTTGATCCACCCCCTCCGCGGGCGCTGCCGCTAGCAGCAGGGCCCGCAATTGGGTCTCGAGCACCTCGGGGCGGGTCAGCGTCAGGCGAATGCCGCGCAGGCCCAGGAAGGGGTTGGTCTCGTGGGGCACCGGCCAGTAGGGCAGCGGCTTGTCGCCGCCCACGTCCAGGGTTCGCGCCACCAGCGGGCGGCCGTCCAGGGCGTCGATCGCCTCACGGTACTCGGCGATCTGGGTGTCAAGATCGGGCAGCTTGGCATGGGCCATGAACAGGAACTCGGTGCGCAACAGCCCCACCCCCTCGGCACCCCGCTCAACGGCATCGGCGGCATGCGCCGTGTTGCCCAGGTTGGCAGCCACCTCGACGCGGTGGCCATCGCGGGTGCGTGCCTCAGCGAAGCGCGTCGCCCAGGCCTCGGCCTCGCGGCGCTCACGCTCCACCAGGCGCTGCTCAGCGGCGGCGCGCCGCTCGGCAGAGGGGCTCGGCGTGATGCGTCCGCGCTCACCATCGAGGATCAGCTCGGTGCCGTTTTCCAGCGTCATCACCCGCTTGCCGGCACCGACTACGGCGGGAATACCCAGCGCCCGAGCGAGAATCGCGCTGTGGGCCGTGGCGCCGCCGCGAGCGGTGAGCAGGCCGCGCACACGAGAGGTATCCAGGCGGGCCACGTCGGAGGGGCCGATGTCGTCGGTGACCAGGATGTAGGGGTGATCCGGGGGATCGGTGAGCTTGACGTCGCACAGCACGCCCAGTACCCGACGCCCCACGTCTCGCAGATCGGCGGCACGCTCGGCAAGCAGCGGATCGGCGAGCATCGCTTGTGAGCGGGCGGCGGTGTCGATGGCCTCCCACCAGCCGGCTTCGGCGGAGCCGCCTTCCTGAATGCCCTCGCGGGCAGCCTGGTAGAGTTCGGGGTCTTCGAGCATCTCCTCGTGCATCGAGAGGATCTGCGCCACTTCACCGCCTTTGGCCTCGCGTACCAGTGCCTCGAGCTGCTCGACCCCCTCGCGGATTGCCACCTCCAGGCGGCGCTCTTCGGCGGCCGGGTCATCGGCGTGCTCCGGATAGTCGAAGCGCGGCGTGGTGAACACGAAGGCCGGGGCGATAGCGAGCCCCGGCGAGGCGGCGATGCCGGGGTGGGGAGCGTCTGCGGGTAACGGCTCGGGCGGCGGCGTGTCGTTCTCGCGGGGAGCAATGTGCTCGCGGCTCTCGTCGAACGGCAGCACCGCTTCGCCGAGGCCGTCTTCCACGGCCTGACACACCGCAGCGAGCGATGCCTCGGCGCCCTCGCCTTCGGCAGAAAAGGCAAGCTGCTGGCCGCGCCGGGCGCCGAGGTTGATCACCTTGGTAAGGCTGGCCGCCGACACCGTCTGCCCGCCGCCTTCGGCGAGGCGCACGCGGACGGGCACGGTCTGTTCGCGGGCCACCTGCACCAGCTGCTTGGCGGGGCGGGCGTGCAGGCCGTGGGCATTGAGCACCCTGCCCAGGCGGGTGTGAGCCGTGGCCGATTCGCCGGCCAGACGCGCCAGCACGGTGGCGGCGTCGACGTCACGCAGGCTGGCGCCGGCATCGCTTTCCAGCAGGGCAAGCAGCCGCTCGAGCAGGCCTCGATGGGCCTCGCCGTCGGCGGCGAGGCTGAACACCCCCGTGACCGCCTCATCCGCCTCGCGGAGTGCCGTCTCGGGGGTGGCCAAGGCGAGCGCCGGCGCTTCGACACCGCGGTGGCTGGAGGCCAGCCACAGCCCCTGGCCCAGGCGCACCGGCGCCTGCTCGGCCAGGGCGGCGACGAAGTCACTGCCCACGCAGCCAAGCTGGCGCAGCCGCGCGGCGCCGGCCAGCGCCAGCTCGCGGATATCGCGGGCGGGAAAGCCCAGGCAGAGGGTATCGGCGTCCAGGCGCGCCTCGACCACCGCCCGGGAAAGCAAGGTGGCGACCTCCTGCGCTGATTCGGCGGCGGCCAGGCGTTCGGCGACGCTTTCGTCGTCCAGCACGTGGGTGAGCTGACGCAGGATGCCCAGGTGCTCGTCGCTCTGGGCGGCGATGCTCACCAGGACGTGAACGCGGTTGCCATCGTGCCACTCCACGCCAGCGGGAAACTGCAGCACACGGATGCCGGTGGCACACACGTGCGCACGGCTCTCGGCGGTACCGTGGGGAATGGCGATACCGCTGCCGAGAAAGGTGGAAGACTGCGCCTCGCGGGCGAAGAGGCCATCACGATAGGCGGCGGCGACCAGGCCGGCGGCATGCAGCGACGCGGCGGCCTGCTCCAGGGCGTCGCGCCAGTCGTCGGCCCGACAATCGAGCAGGATATCGTCCTGGCGTAGGGTCAACATGATTCTCTCCTGTTCGCTCGGTGACGGGCGTTGTCGCCACTCGCTCAGCCGTCTCGGAGAGTCGATGCGCTCATTGGCTGAATCGTGTCACCTTGATGTCATTCATGCTGAATCGATTCATACTGGTTGGCAAGGTCGATACGCTACGACTTTGGCAGGGGTAGTCGCCGCCACCAGTGACCTGGAATCGCCTTCAACCGTTACCGAGGACGCTCATGACTCTCGCTGAAATCGCCCGCCTGGCCGGGGTCTCCCGCACCACGGCTAGCTATGTCATCAACGGCAAGGCCCGTGAGCGACGCATCAGCCAGGACACCGTCGAGCGGGTGATGGCCGTGGTTCAGCAGCATGGCTACCGTGTCGACGCCCAGGCCGCCGCCCTGCGGCGCGGGGCGAGCCGCCTTCTGGGATTGATCATTCCCGACCTGGAGAACGTCAGCTATGCGCGCCTGGCCAAGCGACTCGAGCGCGGGGGTCGGGAGGCGGGCTACCGGCTGCTGATCGTGGGTTCCGACGACGATCCGGAGAGCGAGCGCGAGTTGGCCCTGGCGCTGCGTGCCCAGCGCTGCGAGGTGCTGATCACCGCCAGCTGCCTGCCCATGGAGGACCCCTTCTATCGTGAGCTGATGGCGGCCGGCCTGCCGGTAGTGGCGGTAGACCGTGGCCTCGATCCACGCCGCTTCGCCAGCGTAGTCAGCAACGACCGCGAGGCCGCCGAGCGGCTGACCCGTTCGGTGCTCGATGACGCGGTGACGAGCATCGCCTGGCTGGATGCGGTCCCGGCCCTGTCGATCAGCCGGGAGCGCCGCGCCGGCTTTCAGCAGGCACTCGCCGACCATCCGCCGCTGGAGGTGATCTCTTGCGGTGCCCAGCGCTACGACCGCTTCGAGGGCGCCCGGTTGATGCGCGAGCTGCTCGATGGCCATGGCATGCCCGACGCCCTGGTCACCGCCTCCTACACGCTGCTCGACGGGGTGTTCGACGTGCTGCTGGAAGACGGCGGCCTGCCGCCATCACTGCGACTGGCCACCTTCGGCGACAGCCGCCTGCTGGACTTCCTGCCCCTCCCGGTCAACTCCGCTGTCCAGGACCATGACCGCATCGCCACGCTGACCCTGGCGTGCGCCCTCGCCGCCTCGCGGGGCGAGTACCGGCCAGGCCTGCAGGTGGTCGCACGCGACCTGCGCTGGCGCCTGCCCGGACGCACCATCCCACACGCCTGAGGCCTCACTCGCCCGGCGTCCAGGCCTCCAGCGCCGTCAGGGTCAGGTCCAGGCAGCGATGAAGGTCGCTCAGGGCGACGGCGGCCTCGTCCAGTCGCTCCTCCCTTCCCAGGCGCTCCAGCCGCGTGGCCAGCCCGGCCACCTTCACTGCTCCCAGGCTCGACGACTCTCCCTTGAGCTGGTGGGCGAGGTACTCGACCCGGTCAGGCACCCCCTCCGCCACGGCCTGGTCCAGGCCGGCCAGATGCGCTACTGCCTGTTGCCGGTAGAGGGCGATCAGGGAGGCCAGCCCCTCCTCACCCAGGCTCTCGCCCAGCGCCGAGAGGGTGGCGGCCTCCAGCGGCTGGCCGACCGGATCCTCCTCCGCCTTGGCGGAAGGACGTCCGACGCTGGTCGTTGTCGCATGGCGCAAGTGACGTTGCAGCATCGTCATCAGGGCATCTTGGAACAGCGGCTTGGTGAGGTAGCCATTCATGCCGGCAGCCAGGCAACGGGCCTGGTCCCCGCCCGGCCCACCGGCGGTCATGGCCACCACCGGCACCTCGGCCGACCAGCCGCCGCGGGCACGCAGCCGACGCGTCGCCTCCAGCCCGTCCATACCGGGCAGCTGCACGTCCATGAAGATCAGGTCGAAGCGGTCCCGGGCGGCCTGGTGAAGCGCCTCATCTGCCGACTCCGCCACGCTGACCCGACAGCCCAGGCGCTCGAGCATGGCGCGGGCGACCTGCTGGTTGACCGGATTGTCCTCGACCACCAGCAGCCGTGCATCGGTCACACGCTGCTCGGGAGCGGCCACCACCACATCGTCCGTGTCCTCGCCGGATTCGGCCGCGGCCAGCGGCAACACGAACCAGAAGCGGCTACCGTGACCCACTTCGCTCTCCAGCCCGATGCGCCCTCCCTGGGCCTCCACCAGCCGCTTGCTGATCGCCAGCCCCAGGCCTGTGCCGCCGTAACGACGCGCGGTGGAGGGGTCGCCCTGCTGGAAGGGCTCGAAGAGCTGGGCCTGGCGGCCGGGTGTAATCCCGCTCCCCGTGTCGATGACCTCGAACAGCACCTGCCCGTCTCCCTCGTCACGCACCCGCAACCGGACCTCGCCCTGCTCGGTGAACTTTATGGCATTGGAGAGCAGGTTGAGCAGCACCTGGCGCACGCGGCCGGCATCCCCCACGAGATACCGCGGCAGGCCGGGGTCCAGCTCGAACGTCAGGCGGACGCCCCGCACCTCGGCCCGGGGCGCGAACAGCGAGATCGCGCCCTCGACCAGCTCGCCGAGGGCGAAGGGGCACGCCTCGAGCTCCAGGCGCTGTGCCTCTATCTTGGAGAAGTCCAGGATGTCGTTGATCAGCTCGAGCAGCAGCCGGGCACTGTCATGGATGGTGTCGGCATAGTGGCGCGCGCGCTCGGGAAGCAGCTGGTCCTGCAGCAGGTCGCTCATGCCGATAACGCCGTTGAGCGGCGTACGGATCTCATGGCTGACGGTGGCCAGGAATTCCGACTTGGCCCGACTGGCCGACTCGGCCTGTCGGGCGGTGACCTCCAGCTCGCGGCTCAGCGACTCCAGATCCCGCCGTGCAGCGGCATTGTCGCGAGCCTCGCGAAACAGGAAGGCAACCACCAGCGAGGCGGCCAGGCTCATGGCCAGGATCAGCAGCAGGAGCAGGCCGTAGAGGGTCTGCAGCCGCTCCCGTTCACGGGTGGTGGTCTCGGCCAGATGACCATTGATGGCGATGATCAACCGCTCGGTCACCCCACCCAGGGCCTCCAGTTGCCGGGACAGACCGGCCCGGGCGTCCTCGTCGAGGCGTTCGAGGCCGCGGATCTGTTCATCCAGGGCCTGTAGGTGCCGCTCGATCTCCGGGACCAGTTCCTCGGCCACGCGAATATTGTCGAGCAGTTGGGTGATGTCGCCATCCTGGAGCAGGTTGAGTCGGCTATAGAGCAGCTCGAAGCGCAGGCGCAGTGCCGGCAGCGACTCAAGGGAGAGGTCGGGGCGGGCAAGGAAACTGCGCAGTTGCACCGTGTCTCGATCAAGCTTGTAGGCGTGCCAGACTGCATCCCCCCCTACGCTCTCGGCCAGGCTATCCTGGCGCCAGGCTACCAGGCCGACCACCACCAGGGCGGCAGCGAAGAACACCAGGGCGGCGATGGCACCCAGCTTGAGACGCAGGGGATAGCGCAGCAATTACGATCTCCGCGGCCGGGCGGGCTCAGGGCACGATGATCCGCTCGACATGCCACACCGAGCGGAAACGGATGGCCTCGGTGAGCAGTTCGGGATGGTCATCGAAGGGGTAGAGCACGAACAGTGGCCCGTACTCACGGATGGTCAGCGGCTCGCCGTCGCGGGTCATGGCCAGGATCACGTCGTGGCGCCGGAAATCTGCTACCGGCACCTCCGCCTCGTAGTGGTTGAGGGCGCGGATGCGCACCTGCTCGCTATCATCGGCTCCGACCGTCTCGAGCAGGGCGCGCATCAGCGGGCCCTCGAAGCGCCCCTTGTCGCGATGCCAGGGCGTATGGGTCTCGATGATGCGTGAAGGCAGGGCTTCGAGCATTGCCCGGTCGAAACGCGCCTCGTCCTCCACGTTGGTGTGTGCGAGGTCACCACTGAGGATCAGGAGCACAGGTCCCGCGGGCGCCGGCAGCGGCGCGGACACGGCGATGGAGAGCGGCAGAAGGGCCGAGAGCAGCACGAGGAGCGGACGAAAGGCAATACCGGTCAGCATCGGCAGGCTTCCTGCTAACGGGAAAGGAGTCTCAAGCGTACGCGATTCGAGGTCGCGGGTCAGGAGAGCGCCCTACAAAAACATCAGGGGGCGCCGAGCGCCCCCTGATGTCACCAGTGCCTGCCCGGGGATTACATCAACTCTAGACTTCCTCCACCGGTTCCATCGGTTCGATGCGGACCAGATCCTCGTAGGCGTGCCAGCTGGCATGGCCCAGGACCGGCAGGATCAGCGCCAGGCCGATGTAGAAGGTCATCACCCCGACCAGTACGCAACCGGTGAGGATCGCCGCCCACAGCAGCATCGGACGGAAGTTGTTCGCCACTGAACGGATGCTGGCCTCGATCCCCTCCATGAAGGTCAGGTCCTGATCCATCAGGGTCGGAATGGCCACCACGCTGATGGTGAAGGCGCCGAAGGCCAGGACGGCGCCGATTGCGGTTCCCACCGCCAGCATCATCAGGCCATCGACGGTAGTCAACAGCGAGGCATAGAGCGTCTCGGGGCTAGGGGCCTCGAAGCCGAAGAACAGCGCGAACAGCAGGGTGGCCAGGCGGATCCAGGCGAGGAAGAAGATCATCATCATCACGCCCATCATCGCCAGCTGCCCCGCATGACCCTTCCAGCCGCCGAAGGCATCGCCCAGGTTGGGGACGCGGCCCGCCTCGAGGGCACGGCTGATGCCGTAGGAGCCCACCGCCACCAAGGGACCGAGAAACATGAAGCCGGCGACCAGCGGCAACAACCAGTGCCAGAGGCCCAGTGTGAAGGCACCGGCGGTGATGGCAATACTCAGCCCCACCCAGAACATGCCATAGGCCAGGCTGACCGCCATGGCCTGGCGAAAATCCTCGAACCCGGCTGCCAGCCAGGCTCGCGGCTTGTCCATGCCCACCGTGCGGATGTTGATCTTGACATTGGGCGCAGCCCCCTTGCCATGTTCTCTTGTTGTTGCCGCATTCATGGTCACACCCCTGTTTACCGCTTGTTGAGTCCCGGTGCTGCCGGGCTGCTTCAAGGCCACATCTCGGCACACAACCGTCATGCGTCCTTCATCCCTTGATACCTGATTAATGTAGCCGACGGCAACCCATACCGCAGCGGGTCTTGCATCGCGAGACTCAACGCAGAATCTCATGACGGTGCAGCCTTCACCCCTGAGTCTTGCCCAGGGTCATCCTCAGCACGACGACCAGCGAGCTGATGCGCGAACGCCCCCATCGAGAGGAGGCGTTCGCAGGGTGCTACATCAGAATCCTACATGAAACGGCGGTCCCGCTCAGCGCACGATCATCACCGACATCTTGGTGTGGTGCACCACGTGCTCGGCGTTGGGGCCGAGCACGTAGTCGGTGAACTTGCGCTTGTTGTGGGACGCCATAACGATCAGGTCCACCTCGAGCTTCTTCGCCGCCTTGATGATGGCCTCCCAGGGGGAGCCATCGACGATGACGCTCTGGGCCTTGACGTCCTCGGGCACGTTGTCGCGAATGAACTCGTGCTGGGCGTCCGAGACCGCCTCATGGGCCTTCTTGGCGAAGTCCTTGGGAAAGTAGGAGCCGACCAGCGGCATGCGGTAGTCCGGCAGTACCGTCACCACATGCAATGAGGCGCCGAAGCTACGGCACAACGCCAGTGCCGTAGGCAGTGCCTTCTCCCAGGAGGCTTCCTCGTTGAGGTCCACCGGTAACAGGATCTTTTGGTACATGACGCTCTCTCCTTCAGGCTGACGCCGTGGCGGCGCTACGATCACGCCGACGGCGCTGCATCACGACGATCAGACCGAACACCAGGAAGGCCGGAATCCACATCAGCTCCTTGGTCCAGCGGTCCACCGGGGCCAGCACCTCGATGATCTCCTGCTCGAAGTCGAAGCCCATGTTCGCGGCCTGGCTGCCGTAGGCCACCATGTCGACCACCGCCCGATCGTCCTCGATCAACAGTTCCAGGCCCAGATTCTCGAGCCTCTCCTCGCCGGTCTCGCCCTCCGGCACCGGCAGCTGCATGTAGGTGGTCATGGGTTCGCCATAGGGATCAACACCGGCGATCTGCAAGCGCATGGTGGCGTCTTCATCGACATCACCCAGGGCCTCGACGAACTGCGACGGCGGCACTGATTCGTAGGGGTCGTGGACCATGTCCATCCAGAACCCGGGCCGGAACAGCGTGAACGCAATCAGCAGCAACACGATCGATTCGTACCAGCGGTTGCGGGCCAGCATGAATCCCTGGGTCGCTGCGGCGAAGATCAACATGGCGATGGTCGATACCACGAAGATCACGATGCCCTGAAGGAAAGAGACATCGATCAGCAGAAGGTCGGTATTGAAGATGAACAGGAACGGCAGTGCCGCGGTACGCAGGCTGTAGTAGAAGGCCTGGAAGCCGGTGCGAATGGGGTCACCACCCGACACCGCCGCCGCCGCGAAGGAGGCGAGTCCCACCGGGGGCGTGACGTCCGCCATGATGCCGAAGTAGAACACGAAGAGGTGCACCGCGATCAACGGCACCAGCAGGCCGTTCTCCGCCCCCAGGTTGACGATGACCGGGGCCAGCAGCGCGGATACCACGATGTAGTTGGCGGTGGTAGGCAGCCCCATGCCGAGTATCAAGCTGAGCACTGCAGTGAGGAGCAGGATCAGCATCAGGTTACCCATGGCGAGGGTTTCCACCACTTCGGCCAATACCAGCCCTACACCAGTCTGCGATACGGCCCCAACAATGATGCCGGCGGTCGCTGTGGCGATGCCGATGCCGATCATGTTGCGGGCACCGGTGACCAGGCCGTTCCACAAGTCCATGACACCTTCGCGGAGGTCCGCGGCCATGTCGCTGCGGTTGCGAAAGATCGAAGTGATAGGACGCTGGGTAAGGATGATGAAGACCATGAACACCGTAGCCCAGAAGGCCGACAGCCCCGGCGAGAGGCGCTCCACCATCAGGCACCAGATCAGCACGATCACCGGCAGGATGTACTGCAGACCGACCAGCACCGTGGGACGGGTCTCAGGGAGCTTGTAGATGGGGGTATCAGGATCGTCGAGCTCCAGCTCGGGGTAACCCGCTGCCAGCTTGAGCAGAGCGATATAGATCACCGTGAGCCCCACAGCCACCACCCAGGGGGTTGCACCGCCCAACACCGGCTTGAGCCAACCCAGGCCGTAGTAGACCGCCAGGGCGGTCACCATCATCAGCAGCAGGCCGCCGAGGAAGCCGATCACCTTGCGCACCAAGGGCTTGGGCGGATTGCTGCTTTCCAGCCCCTGCATGTTGGCCTTCATGGCCTCGAGGTGAACGATATAGACCAGCGCGATATAGGAAATCAACGCCGGCAGGAAGGCGTGCTTGATGACTTCCACATAGGAGATGCCAACATACTCGACCATCAGGAAGGCGGCAGCGCCCATGACCGGCGGCATGATCTGTCCGTTGACCGAAGAGGACACCTCGACGGCACCGGCCTTTTCAGCGGAGAAGCCGACTCGCTTCATCATCGGCACGGTGAAGGTGCCGGTGGTGACCACGTTGGCGATGGAAGAGCCAGAGATCAGGCCGGTCATGGCCGAGGCTACCACGGCAGCCTTGGCCGGCCCCCCGCGATAGTGACCCAGCAGCGAGAAGGCGACCTTGATGAAATAGTTACCGGCCCCGGCCTTGTCGAGCAGGGCACCGAACAGCACAAACAGGAAGACGAAGCTGGTCGAGACCCCCAGCGCAATACCGAAGACCCCCTGGGTCGTCAACCATTGGTGGTTGATCAGCCCGTAGAGACTAACCCCGCCGTGCGAGAGGATGCCGGGCATCCAGGGGCCGGCCAGGCTATAGAGTAGAAAGACCGACGCCACGATCATCAACGGTGGACCGAGCGCCCGTCGTGTGGCCTCGAGGAGCAGCAGGATGCCTGCCACACCGATGATCACGTCCTGCAGTATCGGCGCCCCGGGGCGCTGGGAAAGCTGCTCGTAGAACATGAACATGTAGGCGCCGCAGAAGGCCGCCGCCGCCGCCAGAACCCAGTCCTGAATGGGGATGCGATCACGCGGCGAGCGCTTGAGCGCCGGATAGGCCATGTAGGCTAGGAAAAGCGCGAACGCCAGGTGAATGGAACGGGATTCGGTGGCACTGAACACCCCGAACCCCAGCATGAAGGGGATCGGAGACGCAATCCACAGCTGAAACAGCGACCAGGCGGCGGCGATGCTTACCAATAGCTTTCCGGGCATGCCGGCCGGCTTGCGAGATCCCGAATCGGTCGAGGCGACCATATCCTCGAGATCGACCTCCGATTCCGAGGTCCTCTTGTTATCCTCACTCATAAGCGTGCCCTGCTCTATAAGGTTTGCCCTGGGGTTCCCTTGGGGGATGCCATACGACATCCCAAACAGAATGCGCGGCCCCTCGGGTAACCGCGCATTCTTCACCGAGGTATGATTACCTCAGATGAGCCGTCTTACTCGATCCAGCCCTGCTCACGATAGTAGCGAGCCGCGCCCTCGTGCAGCGGAGCGGACAGGCCAGAGGTAACCATCTCCTCCGGATCGAGATTCTCGAAGGCCGGATGCAGACGCTTGAAGCGATCGAAGTTGTCGAACACTGCCTTGACGGTCTGGTAGATGACCTCGTCATCGGCCTCGGCAGTGGTCACGAAGGTCGCGGCCACACCGAAGGTCTCGACCGGGTCGGGGTTGCCCTTGTAAAGGCCGCCGGCAATGGTCGACTTGGAGTAGTAGGGATACTCCTCGACGATGGCGTCGATATCGTCGTCATTGAGCGGAATCAGTCGCGAATCGACGGTGGTGGTGGCTTCCTGGATGGAGCCATTGGGGTGACCGACCACGTAGACCATGGCATCGACGTTGTTGTCGGCCAGGGCGGCAGCCTGTTCGGCGGCATCCAACTGAGACGCCAGCGCGAAGGTATCCTCGGTCCAGCCCTTGGCCTCCATCACCACTTCCATGGTGTTGCGCTGGCCGGAGCCCGGATTACCGATGTTGACGCGCTTGCCTTCCAGGTCATCGAGTTCCTCGATACCCGAGTCGGCGCGGGCCAGTAGGGTCAGCGGCTCGCCATGGACGCGAAATACCGCCCGCAGCTCCTCGAAGGCGTCACCCTCGAAGTTGCCGGTACCGTTGTAGGCTTGGTACTGGACGTCGGACTGGGCAACCCCCATGTCCAACTGACCGGACTTGATGCCGTTGATGTTAGCCACCGACCCGCCGGTAGAAGGCGCGTTGCACTTGATGTTGGACTCTTCCAGACGATTCACCAGGCGGCAGATCGACTGACCGACTACGTAATACACGCCGGTCTGGCCACCGGTACCGATAGTGATGAACTTCTCTTCGTCTTGGGCCATGGCCGGCGATGCGAACATCGCGGCCCCCAGGATTGCGCCGGTGAAGGCTGCAGCAGAGAATGCATGGCGTTTCATGAACACACCTCTATGTGTTTGTGCTAACGAGTTCCGATTTGGCAGCCCCATAACGCGACCACCAGCGGCTTAGCCGCCCTTTCCTACTTTAGCGAAAAAAGCAGTCATGTGATGAAGCCTTTTTCCGTAAGGTTAGTCTAGCCCCCGGGGCACGTTGAGTGAGCGTTAATTTTTCCCGTCACTTCTCACGCAGGCTTTCACTTCGAAAGCTATAGACACTTCACGACGCCTTACGTCGCATTGCGACGAATATCACGCTTTTCAGGAGCCGCATGCAGCTACTCGCCGGACAGATCGTCATCCCCCGCACCCGTACCCGCGATGACCAGCTCAACCACCTGCGTGGCGTCGCCGAGCGTATGCGCGAAGCCTGCACCCGAGTCACCCCGGACCTGATCGCGCTGCCGGAACTGGCGGCCCAGGAGTACGGGGACGAGGCCTTTGCCTGCCTGGATGCCCTGGACGATGACCTAGCCGGCCCGGTGGTCACGACCTTTGCCGAGCTAGCCAGAGAGCTCGGCACCACCATCGCCTTCGGCGTGGCCCGACGCGTGGATGCCAGGCGCCATATCAGCCAGGTGTTGGTCGGCCCCGACGGACGCCTGGCCGGCGTCTACGACAAGCTTCACTGTGCCCAGTTCGGTGCCTCCGGCGAGGCCGCCCACTTCTCGCCGGGTGAGCGGCTGCTGGTCACCGAGATTGCCGGATGGCGGGTCGGGGTGGTGATCTGCTATGACCTGCGCTTCCCCGAACTAGCCAGGCAACTGGCCGACGAGGGCGCCGAGCTAATCCTCCACCCGGTGGCCTTCACCCGCGACTTCAGCTTCGCCAGCTGGCACGCCTTCGTCACTACCCGCGCCATGGAGAACCAGCTCTACTGGCTGAGCCTCAATCGCGCCGGGGACGACTGGGGCCATTCGCTGTTCTGCCCGCCGCTGGTGGACGACGACCACCCTTCCCTCACCTTCGACAGCAGCGAGCAGTGGCGCTGGCTGACCCTGGAAAAGGAGGCAGTGCAAGAGGCGCGCGAGCGCCTGCCGCTGCGCCGGAACCGTCGCGACGACCTTGAAGACTTGCCGCTCTGGCGGCCAGACTGAGACATGCCATCCAACAGGAGGGAAGCGAGATGGGTACCATCGAATGCGTTCAGGGCGATATCGCCCAGCAGTCCGACATCGACGCCGTGGTCAACGCCGCCAATGCGGAGTTGCAGAGCGGCGGTGGCGTGGCCGGTGCGCTGCATCGCGCCGCAGGCCCCGGGCTAGCGGAAGAGTGCAGCCCGCTAGCGCCGATTCGGCCTGGCCAGGCGGTAATCACCAGTGCCCACGAGCTACCCAATCGCCACGTCATCCATTGCCTGGGGCCGGTCTACGGCGTGGATGAGCCCGCCGACGAGCTGCTGGCCGCCTGCTACCGCAACGCCCTCGAGCTGGCCGAGCGCGAGGGCATCCGCTCCATCGCCTTCCCGGCACTCTCTGCCGGGGCTTTCGGCTACCCACCGGCCGAGGCCGCCCGTGTGGCACTCTCCACGGTGCTGAAGACACTGCCCGAGTGCCCGACCATCGAGCAGGTCCGCTTCGTGCTGTTCGACACCGACAGCACGGAGCTCCACCAGCGCACCCTGGAGTCCCTGCAGAGCGGCCAGGAATAAGGATCACTACCCGAGGTTGTAGCCCAGCACCCTTGGCAGCCAGAGGGCGATCTCGGGAAACACGGCGACCAGCAAGAGGGCGCTCGCCATGGCCGCCACGAAGAGCAGCGCCCAGCCCAGGGTCTGCTCGAGGGGGACCTTCGCCACTTCCGTGGTCACCATCAGATTCACCGCTACCGGCGGGGTAAACTGGCCAATGGCGATGTTCATCGCCAGCAGGATGCCGAACCATACCGGATTCCAGCCGAAATGCTGCATTACCGGGATCAGGATCGGCATCATGATCAAGTAGATGGAAATTGCATCCAGCAGCATGCCGGCCACCAGCACCGCCAGCATGATCAACACCAGCAGCAGGGGGCCGCTGTCGGAGAGCCCGATGATCCACTCCGCCAGGTGACGGAAGGTGCCGAGCATGGTGCCGGCCCAGGCGAAGATGCCGGCCAGGGCGATGATCAGCATCACCACCCCCGAGATCACCGCCGCCTCACCGAGCAACCCCCAGAGATCCCGCCAGCTCATCTCCCGGGTCAGGAAGAGCCCCACCAGGGCGCCATAGGCGACGGCCACCACGGCCGCCTCGGTGGGGGTGAAGAGCCCGCTGCGCAGCCCGCCGAGGATCAGCACCGGGGCGAACAGCGCCGGCAGCGCCTGCCGGAAACTCTCGCCTACCCGCGGAAGCTCCGCCCCGTCCACGGACGTGCTGCCCTCCCAACCACTCCCTTCCCAATCATAGCGACGGGAGACGAACAGCGCCGGCCCCAGCAGCGCCAGCCCGGCGAGGATGCCCGGGAAGAGGCCCGCGGCGAACAGCGCCCGAAGGTCGACTCCCGGCACCACGATGGAGTAGAGGATCAGCGCCACCGAAGGCGGGATCAGGATCGCCGTGGAGGCCGAGGCGGCGATCAGGGTGGCCGAGAAGGGCCGAGGGTACCCGGCCTTCGTCATGCTCGGCAGCATCACCATGGCCACCGCAGCAGCATCCGCGGGGCCTGAGCCACTCATCCCGCCCATGATCATGCAGACCAGCACCGCCACCAGGGCGAGGCCGCCGTGACGAGGCCCGATCAGCGCCTGGGCGAAGCGCACCAGCCGCGCCGCCACTCCGGCCCGTTCGAAGATCAGGCCGGTGAGGATGAACAACGGGATGGCGATCAGCGGGTACTTGGCGATGCTGTTATAGGTGTTGGTGCCGAGCGTGGCCAGCATGGTCGGCGACAGACCGGCCAGTATCCCCGCGGCACCGGCAAGGCCCAGCGAGAAGGCCACCGGCACCCCGGCGATCAGCAACCCGGCGAAGGCCAAGATCATCCACAGGTCAGGGCTCATCCTCGAGCCTCCCGCGCAAGCGATCGAGTGTCTGCTGTATCTGGCGCAGCAGCATTAGCCCCGAGAGCAACGGCAACCAGCCGAGGTACCACCACTGCGGCAGTCCCAGCCCCGGTGAGAGAGAGCCCCACTGGAGCTCCTGCCAGGTCATCCTGGCGCCGAACCAGGTGATCAGCCCCAGCACCACGAGCCCGCAGACACCCTGGAAAAGGATCAATGCCTTGCGCGCAGGACCGGGCAGGGCACGTTCAAGCAGGCCGATGCGGATATGGCCGTTGCGGCGCAGCGCCACCGAAGCGCCAGCGAAGGTCAACACCACCAGCAGGAACACCGAGAACTCCTCGGTGAAGGCGAAGGAGGCATCGGTGATATAGCGCACCAGCACGTTGGCCAGG
The DNA here is from genome assembly GCF_900109725.1 of Halomonas daqiaonensis. Classification (GTDB taxonomy): domain Bacteria; phylum Pseudomonadota; class Gammaproteobacteria; order Pseudomonadales; family Halomonadaceae; genus Halomonas; species Halomonas daqiaonensis. The sequence continues at coordinate 29,533 of NZ_FOBC01000006.1, read as the reverse complement.
CTGATCACGCCGATGATCAGGATCGCCAGGGTCGCCAGCAGGCGCTCGAGTCTTGCATCGGGATCTTTCATGGGCGTCGCGGCGTCATGGGAGGGGAAACGCCATCGGCCCCGAGGCGGGGCCGATGGCACGGGCGTTGCGGGAGGTCACTCGCCGTGCATGTCGACGCGGGCCGCCTCGACGATCTCGCTGCCGATGCGCGGCACCCATTCGTCGTGGACGCTCTCGGTGGCCTCGACGAAGGCCTGGTGCTGCGCCTCGTCGAGCTCAGTGACCGTGACGCCGCGCTCCTTGATCGCCGCCAGGCGCTCTGGCTCCTGCTCGCGGGTCATCTCAATCTCCCAGGCGCCGGCCTCCTCGGCGGTTTCCCGCAGCAGGGTACGCTCCTCCTCGGAGAGCGAGTTCCAGACCTGCTGGTTCACCGCGAAGATGAGAGGGTCGTTCATGTAGTTCCACAGGGTCAGGTATTCCTGTCCCACCTGGTCGATGCGCGCCACGTCGAAGACCGAGAGCGGGTTCTCCTGGCCATCCACCGCGCCGGTGGTCAACGCCGGTTTAGCGTCGGTCCAGCTCATCTGGGTGGGATTGGCGCCCAGCGCCGTGAAGGTGTCCTGGAACAGCGGCGAGCCCACCACACGAATCTTCAGGCCATCGAGGTCAGCCGGCTCGTCGATGGGCCCACGGGAGTTGGAGAGCTGGCGGAAGCCGTTCTCGCCCCAGCCCAGGGGTACCACGCCACGGGACTCGATGGCGTCGAAGACCATCTCGCCGGCAGTGCCGCCGGTGACTGAATCAACGTCATCCACGTCAGCCATGAAGAAGGGCAGCGAGAAGAGGTTGAGCTCCGGCACCTGGGGCGACCAGTTGATGGTCGAGCCCACGGCGGCATCGATCAGTCCCGAGCGCATGGCCGAGAACTCACGGGTCTGGTCGCCGTTGACCAGTTGGGAGTTGGGATAAACCCGCAGGGTCAGCTCGCCGTCGGAACGTTCGGCGACCAGATCTGCCCACTTCTCGGCGGCCTGGCCCCAGGGGAAGGCGTCGGAAAGCACGGTGGAAACGGATAGCTCGCGGGCCTGCACGGAAGCAGAGATGGACAGCGAGAGGGAGATGGCGGTAACAGTGGCCAGTCGGGTCAGGTGGCGAGATGAGGTCATGGCGTGTCCTTGCTGTGTCGAGCTCGAGGCAGGCCTGCGCGGCCTGCCCGGCATGTTTATTGGTGGGGCGTCAGAGACGCCGCGAACGTCAAGATGCCCTGTCATCCCGTGTTCATGCAAGACGGCACGCCGCCCTGCCCTGTCCCCGCGGTCAACGCAATTGCTATGCTGCCTCGCTTTCACCATCCCACCCCGAGGAGGCGCCAGCACGCTAATGGCGCGGATGTCGCGCCCATCGACCCACGAGCTGACTCACTGGGCCGCTGCTCCTGCACAGAGCCCGCCGTCTCCCGGCCAGCTGACACAGTCGCCCGCGGCCACGCCCATCGCCTCGAAGGCGCCGGCATTGACCTCAAGGGCCGCACGGTAAGGCACCGAAGGGCGCGTCACCGGGCACTCCCCCGCCTGGGCAGCCTTGCAGGGGGTCATGCGGTGAATCTCGGCAATACGACCCGCCTCGTCGATGAAGGCAATATCCAGCGGAATCCGCGTGCGATACATCCAGAAGCCATTGCGCGAGGACTGGGGGCGATCATAGAGGAACAGCATGCCCGACTGCTCGGCCAGGTGGTCACGCTCCATCAGGCCTCGGCTACGCTCGGGAATGGTGCGGGCCACCTCCACCTCGAGCCGGTGTGGACCCTGCCCACCGTGGATCACCAGGGAAACGGTCTCGAGGGTCTGAGGCTCAAGATCCGGCCCCGAGTCTGATCCGGCGGCCGGCAGGACCCGCGGCAGCAGGGAGACGGCGGGCAGCAGGGCCAGGCCCAGCAGCAGATGGCGTCGGGTGGTGTTCATGGCGGTTTCCTCAGTGATCGGGACTCTCGGGATGGGTGACACGGACATCAGGCATCAGATGGATACCGGCGGCCAGCAGCGAGACCCCCACCGCCTCGCCGCGGGCCAGGCCGTTGCGGCGCGCTGCATGGGTAGGAAGCTCGAAGCGCAGGGTATCGTCGCAGTGATCGAAGGCTAGTGCCACGGAGGTGATGCCGCCCAACACCGCCATCTCGATAACTCGGCCCTGAACCGGATTCTCGCGCTCACCCCGCGAGGGCCGGCCGCGACGATGGAGGACCACGTCCGAAGGCGGCAGGTACCAGTTGACCCGCTGTCCCACGGCCAGAGACGCCAGGCCCTCAATCACCTCCAGGCGCCAGGGCCCCCATTGCAGGCGGCGCCCCCCCTCCTCGGCTACCACCGTGCCGGTGAACACATTGTGGCGGTCGAGCAGCCGCGCCACCTCGGGGCTGGCCGGCCGGCGGAAGAGCTGCTCAGCCGGTGCCTGCTGCAGGCTGCGGCCAGCGTGCAGTACACAGAGCCGGTCAGCCAGGGCAGCGGCCTCGTCCAGGTCGTGAGTGACCAGCACGATGGGGATCCGGATCTCCTCGCGCAGCAGGGCAAGTTCGCGCTGCAGGCGCCGGCGGGTCACCTGGTCCACTGCCGAAAAGGGCTCGTCCAGCAGCAGCACCCGCGGGCTCCTGGCCAGCGCTCGGGCCAGGGCGACTCGCTGACGCTGGCCGCCGGAGAGCTCGGACGGCAGCCGGTCGGCAAGGCCCTCGAGGCGCACTCGCACCAGCCACTGCTCGGCGGCCTGGCCGCGCTCGACGGCGGGCAGATGCTCCAGGGCCACCATGACATTGGCGCGCGCATCGAGATGCGGGAAGAGCGCATAGTCCTGGAACACCAGTCCCACGCGACGCTGCTGCGGACGCAGTGAGCGCCTTGCCTCGGCATCGAACCAGGTCTCGCCGGCACAGTGGATCATGCCCCGCGCCGGTCGGTAGAGCCCGGCAATGGCACGCAGCAGGGTGGTCTTGCCGCTCCCCGAGGGACCCACCAAGGCCAGCAGCTCGCCGGCGTCGCAGTGGAAGTGGGCGTCCAGCGGGATCGGTCCGGCCTGCTGCAGCTGCACCGTCAGGCGAGCCTGGCTCAGGGGCAGATCCGGCTCAGCCACGGCGCCACCTCCGGCGTCCTGCCAGGCCGTAGACCACTCCGATGGTCAGGAAGGAGATCAGCAGCAGCATGGCCGACATGATGGCGGCCCCGGACTCATCGAAGGCCTGGACACGGTCGTAGATGGCGATGGCCAGGGTGCGCGTCTCCCCATCGATCGCACCGCCGACCATCAGGATCACGCCGAACTCGCCGAGGGTATGGGCAAAGGTCAGCGCCAGGGCCGAGATCAGACCCGGCCACACCAGCGGCAGCTCGATACGCCACAGCGTACGGGCGGGAGAGAGGCCGCTGCACCAGGCGGCCTCGCACAGATTCGGCGGAATCGTCTCGAAGGCGCGCTGGATCGGCTGCACGGCGAAGGGCAGGTTGGCCACCAGCGAGGCGATCAGGATGCCGGTGAAGGTGAAGTTGAGCCCGCTGCCGGTCAGCGACTGCCAGAAAGTGCCGAAGGGCGCCTCCACGCCGAAGGCCTGCATGAGGTAGAAGCCCAGCACCGTCGGCGGCATCACCAGCGGAAGCGCCACGAGCGCCTCGCACAGCGGCTTGCCGCGAAAGCGCGAGAGCGCCAGGGTGCGCCCGAGCCAGAGTCCCAGCGGCAGCAGCAGCAGGCAGGTCAGCCCCGCCAGACGCAGCGAGACCGAGAGCGCCGTCCAGTCCATCAGCGGGGGTTGCCCTGGTCTGGCAAGCGGAAACCGTAAGCCGCCAGGATCTGCCGGGCCGCTGGCTGCTGGAGCCAGGCGTAGAAGGCCCGAGCGGTCTCGCCTGCCCCCTCGATCAGCGCCATGCGCTGGACCAGCGGGGCATGCCACTCCTCGGGGATCAGTACCTGCTCGCTACGCGCGGCTAGCGGCGGCGCAAGTGCCAGTGACCAGGCCACCAGCCCGCCGCGGGCCTCGTCTGCCAGGGCGAACTGTGCGGCCTGGGAGACATTTTCGCCGAGGATGCGCAGCGGTTCCGAGTCTTCCCAGAGACCGACATGGTCGAGGACCTGGCGAGCCACCACGCCGTAGGGGGCATGCTCGGGGTTGGCCAGGGCGATACGCGGCCTGCCCTGCCCGGCCCGATGGGCATCGATGGCCTCGCGCACGCCGGCCATCGAGTCCGCCATATCCGGCAGTTCGCCACTGCCGGGACGCTGCAGCCACGCCAGCCGACCCACGGCGTAGACCACCCCCTCATCCTCGGTCCACCCCGCCTCGTGGAGGGCGAGCACATACGCCTCGTCCGCGGACAGGTAGAGCTCGAAGGGGGCGCCCTGTCGGATCTGGCGCTTGAAATTGCCGGAGGAGCCGAAATTCAGGCGCAGCTCCCGTCCGGTCTCGTCCGTGAAGCGCTCGGCGGCCTCGGTGAGGGCGAACTGAAGATCCGAAGCCGCCGCCACGGTAGGCACTTCAGCCAGGGCCACAGGCGCCGACAGGGCGAGCCAGGCGAGGAGGGCCCAGCGCAGGGGAGAGAACATGCAAGATTCCCGAAAGGCGATTAGAGTCGCTGCATTGTCGACCAGGCGCGCCCCGTGGGACAAGGCGAGGCCGAGGAACTCGACCCGGCCTTGATGCGGATCAGGCCTGTTCCCGGGAACGCCCGAGGATCGCCTTCAGGTCGATGCTCGCCTCGCGGGGACTCAGGTCCAGCAGTGCCTCGAGGCTCTCCAGGTGGTGCCGGATGCCCTCCCGGGCCACCTCGGCATCGCCCTGCTCCAGCGCCGCCAGCAGCGTCGTGTGATCGCCCTCCAGGAAGCAGGAGGCCAGGTTCGCCCACTTGTAGAGGGCGATGACAATGGAGGTGCGCAGGATCAGATCGGTCAGCATGGCCCCCAGCACGCGGTTGGGCGAGAGCTCCGCCAGCAGGTGATGGATGGCCAGGGAGTGCTCGATGCGGGCCGGCTCGTCTCCCCGCCCGTGGGCCTCGATCTCGCCCCGCGCCTCTGCCGCCAGCCGATCCCGCGAGGCTGCATCGAGGCGGCCCGCCAGCAGCGAGGCCACCTCCCCCTCGACTAGCCGGCGAGCCGCGAAGGTCTCGCGGGTCTCCTCGATGCTCGGCGCGCGGACTCGCGCCACCTGGTTGGGACGCTGGTCCACCACGTGCTCGGAGGCCAGCCGGGTCAGGGCCTTGCGCACCACCGAGCGACTCACCCCGAAGACCTCGCCGAGGGTCACCTCCGGCAGTCGGGTGCCGGGCGGCAGGCGCTGCATCAGCACCGCCCGGCGCACCTTGTCGACGATATCCCGGTCGCTGATGCGACTCCCGGCCCTGACCTCGGCCAGCACCTCCTCCTGCCATTCGTGCATGAACTGCCCCCTGCGTATTCCCGCCGCCAGCGTCTCACCCCGCGAGCGGAATGACTACATCAAACCCATTCATTGTATACAGGATTCATGTCTCTGGCACGGCGATGTGCCGGGGTCGCGTCGAGGATCGCTTCCAGGACGCCTCAAGGCCGCCGGCTGGCCCAGGGTGGCGACGATCCTAGTGCGACGGTGGGGATCATGGGGTCCTCGGCAGCACCAGGATGGCACGGAAATCGTTGACGTTGGTCCGTGTCGGCCCGGTGACGATCAAGTCGTCCAGAGCCTGAAAGAACGTATAGGCGTCATTGCGTGACAGGTAGTCGGCGGGGTCGAGGCCCCGAGTCCGGGCAAGGGCCCAGTCATCGGGTGAGAACAGCGCCCCGGCATTGTCCTCGGAGCCGTCGATGCCGTCGGTGTCGATGGCCAACGCATGGATACCCTCGGCTCCGCGCAGGGTCTCGAGGAGCCCCAGCAGGTACTCCACATTGCGCCCGCCGCGGCCGTCACCCTGCACGGTGACGCTGGTCTCTCCACCCGAGAGCAGCAGCAGCGGGACTCGGCCCTCCTCGCGGGCGCTCAGAGCCAGGTTCCCCTGGGCGCGCCCCAGTTCCCGTGCCTCGCCTTCCAGGTCATCGCCAAGCAGGCGCACTTCTATACCCTCGGCCTCGGCGGCGAGCCGGGCCGCCTCGAGAGCATCCCGGGCTCGGGCGAGGATCTCGTTCTCGTCGCGGGCGAAAGCCAGCTCACCGGGATGCGGGGCCGAGGTATCGGCTAGCAGATGGCGGCGGACCCCCTCAGACACCGCGATGCCGCGGTGTTCGAGGATCGCCAGAGCGTCGCCGGGCGTCGTGGCATCCGGCAGGGTCGGCCCCGAAGCGACCAGGGAAGCTGCGTCACCGGGCACATCCGAGATCAGCCAGGTCAGCACCCGAGCCGGATGAGCGGCCGCGGCCAGGCGCCCGCCCTTGATGGCCGACAGGTGCCGGCGGACGGTATTGATCTCGCGGATGGGCGCGCCACTTCTCAGCAGCGCCTTGTTGATGGCCTGCTTCTCGGCCAGCGTCACGCCGTGCGCCGGCAGGGTCATCAGCGCCGAGCCGCCGCCGGAGATCAGGGCGATGACCAGATCGTCCTCGCCCAGGTCCTCGACGGCCTCGAGCATGCGGCGGGCGGCCTTTTCGCTCAGATCGTCGGGCATGGGATGGGCAGCCTCGAGAACCTCGACATGACGACACTCGGCGTCCAGCCCTTGTGGACCATGGCCGTAGCGGGTCACTACCAGACCGGACAGCCGCGCTTCGGGTTGGTGTTCCTGCCAGGCACGTTCCAGGGCGGCTGCCATGGCGGCTGCCGCCTTGCCGGCCCCCACCACCACGGTTCGTCCAGGCGGCGGTTCCGGGAGCCTGTCGGGCAGAAGCGTATCGGGATGGACAGCGGCGATCGCGGTATCCGCCAAGTGCCGGAGCCAGGCACGCGGCGTATCGTACGGGCCATCAGTGACCAAAGGACTGGGTGTCTTCATGAGAAGTCTCCTTCACGGAAAAGGCCCGGTGACGGGAGGGTACTTCAGGGGGAACCCACCACCGGGCAAGGATCGCCAGCGGCGATCAGGCAGGCGACGACCCGACGCCTGCCGTCAGGGAGCAGTCACCTCCCTGTCGCTCACCGGCTCTTGTGAGCCGGTGGGCAGACTCACGACTGACCTACCTCATGCTCGGCCAGTGCCTCCAGGGCCCGCAGGATGCCGGCATGATCCCAGTCGGCGCCACCGTGGGCGGCACAGGCCTGGAACAGCTGCTGGGCATTGGCGGTACCGGGCAGCGCAAGGTTGAGGCTACGCGCGCCCTCCAGTGCCAGGTTGAGATCCTTCTGGTGCAGGCGAATCTTGAAGCCCGGATCGAAGGTTCGGTTGATCATGCGCTCGCCATGCACGTCGAGGATCTTCGACTGCGCCAGGCCGCCGAGCAAGGACTCGCGGACCTTGGCCACGTCGGCACCCGCGCGGGAGGCGAAGAGCAGGCCCTCGGAAACGGCCTCGATGGTCAGGGCCACGACGATCTGGTTGGCCACCTTGCAGGTCTGGCCGGCGCCCTGGTCACCGATGTGGGTGATGGTCTTGCCCATGATCTCGAGAAGCGGCTGGGCGCGCTCGAAGCCTTCCGGGGTGGCGCCGACCATGATGGTCAGGGCGGCATTGATGGCACCGCCCTCGCCGCCGGAAACCGGGGCGTCGACGTACTCACCGCCGGCGCCCTGAATGCGCTTGGCGAACTCCTGGGTGGCCAGCGGGGCGATGGAACTCATGTCGATCACCAGAGTGCCAGGCTTCAGGCCTTCGATGACACCGCCTACGCCGAATAGCACCTCCTCGACATCCGGGGTGTCCGGCACCATGGTGATGATCACTTCGGCGGCCTCGGCGACCGCCTTGGGATCGGCGAGCTCCTGCATGCCCTTGGAGGCCAGGGTCTCGTCCAGAGTGCCGCGCTTGACCGTCACCAGCTCATGGCCGGCGTCCAGCAGGTGACCCGCCATGGGGCGACCCATGATGCCCAGTCCGATAAAGCCGATCTTGCTCATGATGTCTCTCCTTCTCGTCTCTCGTCGAAAAACCGCGCTTAGCGCACGCTCTTCAGCCAGCCCAGTCCCTCTCGGGTGCCCGCCCTGGGCTTGTACTCGCAGCCGATCCAACCCTGATAGCCCAGGCGATCGAGGTGCGCGAACAGAAAGGGATAGTTGATCTCGCCGGTGCCGGGCTCGTGGCGCCCGGGGTTGTCGGCCAGCTGGACGTGGGCGATGCGATCCAGATGTTTCTCGATGGTCGGGGCCAGATCCCCTTCCATGATCTGCATGTGATAGATGTCGTACTGCAGCTTCAGGTTTCGGCTTCCCACCTCGTCGAACAGCGCCAGGGCCTGCTCGGTGCGGTTGAGGAAGAAGCCCGGGATGTCGCGGGTGTTGATCGGCTCGGCAATCAACAGGATGTCGGCGGCCTCGAGTTTCTCTGCGGCGAAGCGCAGGTTCTCGACCAGGGTCTTGCGCGCCTCGACGTCGCTGACGCCCTCCGGCTGGATGCCGGCCAGGCAGTTGACCTGAGTGTTGCCCAGGACCCGGGCGTACTCGATGGCGCGATCGACGCCGGCGCGGAACTCCTCGATGCGGTCCGGGTGGCAGGCGATGCCGCGCTCGCCAGCACCCCAGTCGCCGGCCGGCAGGTTGAACAGCACCTGGATCAGGCCATTGTCGTCGAGGCGCTGTCTGATCTCGGCGGCTTCGAAATCATACGGAAAGAGGTACTCCACACCCTTGAAGCCGGCCTCGGCGGCAGCCTGGAAGCGGTCGAGGAAATCGACCTCGGTAAACAGCATACTGAGATTGGCGGCAAACTTGGCCATGTGAATCTCCCGGTGTCTTCTGGTGTATATCAGCGTACGTCTCGTGCCGCCCGGGCGCCGGTCCGACCAGCTGCCCGGGAAGCGGCCGCCCTCAGCGCAGGGCAGCGATGGAGCTGGGCGCGTCGGCGACGTTCTCGGCCAGTTCCTCGAACTCGTTGATGCCGGCCAGGTCGGTGCCCATGGAGATGTTGGTCACTCGCTCGAGGATCACCTCGACGACCACCGGCACGCGGTGCTGCTGCATCAGCTCTCGGGCCTGCTCGAAGGCCGGGCCTATCTGGTCGGGCTCGGTGACACGGATCGCCTTGCAGCCAAGGCCCTCGACCACGGAGACATGGTCCACGCCGTAGCCGTTGATCTCCGGGCAGTTGATGTTCTCGAAGGACAACTGCACCTGGTAGTCCATGTCGAAGCCGCGCTGGGCCTGGCGGATCAACCCCAGGTAGGAGTTGTTCACCAGCACGTGAATGTAAGGCAGGTTGAACTGCGCGCCCACGGCCAGTTCCTCGACCATGAACTGGAAATCATAGTCGCCGGAGAGCGCAACGATCTCGGTGTCCGGGTCGGCACGGCGCACCCCGAGAGCGGCGGGGATGGTCCAGCCCAGCGGGCCCGCCTGGCCGCAGTTGATCCAGTGTCGCGGCTTGTAGACATGCAGGAACTGGGCACCGGCGATCTGCGACAGGCCGATGGTGCTGACGTAGCGGGTATTCTTGCCGAACGCCTTGTTCATCTCCTCATAGACGCGCTGCGGCTTGACCGGCACGTTATCGAAGTGGGTCTTGCGCAGCAGGGTGCGCTTGCGCGCCTGGCACTCCTCGGCCCACTCGCGGCGATCCTTCAGCCGGCCCTCGGCTTGCCACTCCTTGGCCACCTCGACGAAGAGCTCGAGCGCCGCCCTGGCGTCGGAGACGATGCCGTAGTCCGGCCCGAAGATGCGCCCGATCTGGGTCGGTTCGATGTCCACATGGACGAACTTGCGCCCCTTGGTGTAGGTGTCGAGCGCCCCGGTGTGGCGGTTGGCCCAGCGGTTGCCGATCCCCATCACGAAGTCGGACTCGAGCAGGGTCGCATTGCCGTAACGGTGCGCGGTCTGCAAGCCGACCATGCCCGCCATCAGCTCGTGGTCGTCGGGGATGGTACCCCAACCCATCAGGGTCGGGATGACCGGCACGCCGGTGATCTCGGCAAATGCGGTGAGCAGCTCACTGGCATCGGCGTTGATGATACCGCCCCCGGCCACCAGCAGCGGCTTGTCAGCCTCGTTGAGCATGGTCAGCGCCTTCTCGATCTGGGCGCGGCTGGCGGTAGGTCGGTAGGCCGGGAGCGGCTCATAGGTGTCCGGATCGAACTCGATCTCGGTCATCTGCACATCGATAGGCAGGTCGATCAGCACCGGACCAGGGCGCGAGCTACGCATGATCTGGAAGGCCTGCTGGAAGGCGCGCGGCACCTGAGCCGGCTCCAGTACGGTGATGGCCCACTTGGTGACCGCACCGGCGATAGACTTGATGTCCACCGCCTGGAAGTCCTCCTTGTGCAGCTTGCCGGTCGGTGCCTGGCCGGTAATGCACAGGATCGGGATGGAATCGGCGATGGCCGAGTACAAGCCCGTGATCATATCGGTACCAGCCGGCCCGGAGGTGCCGATGCACACCCCGAGGTTGCCCGGCTGGGCGCGGGTGTAGCCCTCAGCCATGTGCGAGGCCCCCTCGACATGACGCGCCAGGACATGGTCGATACCCCCGAGCTTGCGCATGGCGGCATAGAAGGGATTGATGGCGGCACCCGGCACCCCGAAGGCGACATCGATGCCTTCCTTGCGGAGCACGTGAACGGCGGCTTCAGCGGCAGTCATGCGCGTCATGAGCTTTCCTCCTGTGAGGGGATTGTTATTTTTGAAAAATATTTCTGTATACAAAGGCTAGGCATCCCCTCGCGGGCCGTCAACAATTTATGGAAAATATTTCCACTTAATTTGGAATAATAAAATACCCAAGCCATTTCATTGGCTTGGGTTACTGAAAAACATGCAGAAAATCAGCTTCTCACGTCAGGCCGGGCACCGACGTCAGGAGTCAACAGAGACGAATCAGGGACGCTTTCGTATCCAATGCCCACGCACCGAGCCACAGCAGCGCTTCGCCGATCCCACGCCCGCTGGCACGCACGTGTCCATTGACCATCTTAACCATGAGTCTTGCCGGGTCCCCCGGGGGATAGGCTGCCAGCAGGCGTTTGGGCGGCAATATCCATCAGAGTGTTCTGCTGCATACCTCAGAACCCCTTGGCTCGACCGCGCGGTCGGGCCGGCTGGGGCTTGTCGCACTTGAGGAACTGGCCATAGCCCGGCTCGCCGCTGGGCCGGCCATCCCTCGAGACCACCTGTCCCCGGCACAGCGTCAGCACCGGCTTACCGGTGAGCTCCACGCCCTCGTAGGGGGTGTAGTCGACGGCGTGGTGCAGGTCGGCATTGCGAATGGTGGTGCACGCAGCGGGGTCCCAAAGCGTCAGGTCGGCATCGCTGCCGATGGCGACGGTGCCCTTCTGCGGATAGAGGCCGTAGATCTTGGCCGGGTTGGTCGCAGTCAGGGCCACGAAGCGCGTCGGGTCGATGCGCTCCTTTACCACGCCCTCGGAGAACAGGATAGAGAGCCGCGTCTCGAGCCCCGGGATACCGTTGGGGATGTGCTCGAAGCTGGCCGACTCGCCGTGCAGCTTCTTGCCCTGGGGGTCGTCGAAGCGAAAAGGCGCGTGATCGGATGAGAAGACCTGGAATACCCCGCTCTCCAGTGCCTGCCATACCGCCTCCTGAGCCGCCTTGTCACGGGGTGGTGGGCTGCACACGCACTTGGCTCCCTCGAAGCCTTCCTGGTCAAGGTCAGAGGCCGTCAGCATCAGGTACTGAGGGCAGGTCTCGCCATAGACACGCAGACCACGCCCTTGAGCCCAGCGAATCTGCTCGATGGCCTCGGGTCCGGACACGTGCACGATCAGCAACGGGACATCGATCAGCTCCGCCAGCGAAATGGCCCGGTGGGTCGCCTCACGCTCGGCGATCGCCGAATGCGCCACGCCATGGTAGAACGGCGACGTCTGTCCCTGGGATTCGAGCAACTCGGTCAAGTACGCGATGCAGTCGGCGTTCTCGGCATGCACCATCACCATGCCGCCCTCGCGCCGCGCCATGGCCAGCACGTTGAGCACCTCGCGATCGTTGAGCTTGAGGTCGTCGTAGGTCAGGTAGATCTTGAAGGAGCTGTAACCCTCGTTTATCAGCGCTGGCAGCTCCTCCTTAAGTACCGTCTCGGTGGGATCGGTGACAATCATGTGGAAGGCGTAGTCGATGAAGGCCTTGCCGTCGCTGCGCCGGTGGTAGTCCTCCACGGCGGCGCGCAGGCTCTGGCCCTTCTGCTGGGCGGCGAAGGGGATCACCGTGGTGGTGCCTCCCGCCGCCGCCGAGCGAGTGCCGGTCAGGAAGCCGTCGGCCATCACCGCCCCATCCCCGAGCGGCTGGTCCAGATGGCAGTGGGCATCGATGCCGCCCGGCATTACCCAACGCCCCTCGGCGTCTATGATCTCGTCGGCCTCCCCCAAGACCTGGCCCAGGGCGACGATGCGCCCGTCCTTGATGCCGATGTCGGCATCGTAACTGTCAGCCGCAGTGATGATTCGGCCATTGGTGATCAGGATATCGAAGCGCGTCATGTCCATTACCTTGTCGTTGTTGCCTGAAGCTAGCCCATGGCCTCGGGCAGCCACATCACCAGGCCGGGCCAGAGAATGATCAACAGCACGAACAGCAGCATGATGGCCAGGAAAGGCAGGCTGCCGACCATCACGTCGGTGATGGAGCCACGGCCGCGCACGCCCTGGACCACATAGAGGTTCATGCCGATCGGCGGGGTGATCAGCGAAATCTCCATCATGATCACCAGGAAGATGCCGAACCACACCGGGTCAAAGCCGAACTGCACCACCATCGGCACCACGATGGGCACGGTGGCAATCATCATCGACAGCGTCTCGAGGAAGCAGCCCAGCACCAAGTAGAAGATCACCAGCGCCAGGATCAGCCCAAGCGGCGAGAGCCCCAGGTCGGCGACCCACTGGGTCAGGGTGTGAGGAATGCCGAGGATGCCGACGATATAGTTGAGGAAGAAGGCCGCCACGATGATCAGCATGATCATCGCCGTTGTGCTTGCCATCGACAGGAAGCACTCGTGCAGCATCTTCCATGTCAACTTGCGGTTCCAGGCGGCCAGCCCCAGGGCCGCGATGACGCCCAGGGCGGCCGCCTCGGTGGGCGTTGCCCAGCCGCTGTAGATGCTGCCGATAACGATGGCGAACACGAAGGCCGGGGGCAGCAGATCCACCAGCGAGGCAAGCCGCTCACGAAAGGTCGAGCGCTCGGAGGCCTGGCCCACTAGCCCGGGTCGCAGCAGGGTGAACGCCATGATGGTCAGCATGAAGGCCCCCGCCAGTGCCACACCCGGGAGTATTCCCGCGATGAACAGCTTGCCGATGGAGGTGTTGGTGATGGCACCATAGATGATCATGTTGATGCTGGGTGGAATCAGGATACCCAGGGTCGCACCAGCCGCCAGGGTGCCGAGCGCCAGCCGCTCGCTGTAGCCACGCTCGGCGAAGGCCGGCAGCGCCACGGTGCCGATGGTGGCCGCTGTGGCCACCGAAGAGCCTGACATGGCAGCGAAGACCGAGGATGCCCCGATATTGGTATGCAGCAGCCCGCCCGGCATGCGGTCGAGCCATACCGACAGTGCACTGTACATGCGCTCGGTAATCCCGCTGCGAAGGAGCAATTCCCCGAGCAGGATGAAAAGTGGAATCGCCGTCAGGATGAAGTCGTTGAGGGTCCCCCAAAGGGTATCGCCGAAGGAGTAGAGCAGTGGCGTACCCAAATACATCAGGGTACCCAGGGTGGCGATGGTGAAGATCGCCACGGCCACGTGGATACCGACCGCCATCATTCCCAGCATGATGAAGAAACCGACCATGACCTCGAAGGCACCGATCATGACTCTGCCCTCCCCGGCTCGGCGGTGATGCCGCTGCCATAATCCTTGCGAGCCTCATCCAATTCATCATCGGCAGAGCGCGGACCATACTCCCGGTCCAGCATCGCCAACTGGCCGGTGGCCAATAGCTTCAACGCTCTAGCGGCCAGCAACACCGTCAATACGGTGAAGACGCCAAGCCCGATCACCCACAGGCCCTGCGGGATCCACAACGGCGTCTGCAGCGGTGTGCTGGCCAGGCTACCGAACTCCAGAGTTTCCTTGAGTGTCTCGACGGCGCGCCACAGCATGAAGACCGAGAAGGCCGCCAGCATCAGAATGGCCAGGGCGTTAAGCGGTGCCTGCAGCCACCTGGGCAGGTGTGTCAGCAGTACGTCGACTCGAGTATGGGCGCGATGCAATAGCGCATAGGCAAAGCTGAAGGAGACGCCGATGGCCAACACGTAGCCACCGATCTCATCGACGCCTTGCAGCGAGAAGTTGAACAACTTGCGGGCCACGACCTCGAAGGTGATCAGCAGCGAGAGACCGAGTGACGCATAGCCGGCGGATATAGCGGCGCCGTGCGCCAGCCGCCTGGCCAACAGATAGGGGGGCGGTGAAGACATCGTGATTCTCCCAAGGCGCCCCGGCCGATCCGTGCCGTCCGGAGCGCGCTAGCAGCATTACTCGGAAATGGTCATGCCGGCGGCTTTACCCACCGTCTCGTTCCAGACTTCGACGCAACCCTCGTACTGCCGGCTGCAGGTCTCGGCCCACACGGGGAGGACCTCTTCCTTGGTGATTGTCTCCACCAATTCACGAGAGGCCGGGTCGATCTCCACCAGCGCCATGTCATAGGCCTCATGACGGGAGCAGCTGTCCTGCCCGGTATTGCAGGCGATAGCATCGTCATTGACGCCATAGGCCAGCTCCCACATCTGCTCCTCGAGCCGGGCAAAGGCCTCAGTCAGCGCCTGCTGCTGCGACTCGTCGAAGCTGTTCCAGGTATCCAGATTCATGAAGTGGCCCTGGACCGAGTAGGAGAGTGGCAGAGGCACGAAGGTATCGGTTACCTCGGGCCACTTACCGTTGTTGCCGGCAGAGGGGGCGGTGACGCCGCAATCAGCCACGCCACGCTGCAGCGCCAGATAGACTTCGCTGAACTGCAGGGTTACCGGGGTCGCACCGAGCCCTTCTACCAGCCTGGACATTGAAGGAGTGAAGACACGCACCTTCTTGCCGGAGAGGTCACCGACGTCATCGATATCGCCGTTACAGAACATCATCTGCGGACCGAAGGGCCACAGCGTCATCAGCTTGGCGTTGAAACGCTCCTTCAAGCGTGAATCGAAGGCATCACGCACGGCATCGATAGCCTCACGCTGGGTATCCAGATCCGGTGACACCCCGGCCAGGTCGATGCCCTCGAAGAAAGGCTCGTCACGGGAGGCCATGCCGATCTGCACCGACATGACGTCAAAGGCTCCGGAACGGATGTTGCGAAGGGCATCGGCGGCTTCCACGCCGATGGCGTCCATGGTGTTGTAGACCACAGTCAGGTCGTCACGATCATTCAGCTCCTGGAAGAAGGGACGTTCGACCTCATCCACGTGCAGCTTGTTACCCGAGAAGTTGCCAACCACACGCAGCGTGGTCTCCGCCTGGGCCAAGCCGCCGGCCGCAATGCCGCCCGCGAGCGAAACGCTGAGTGCCAGGGCCTTGAAGGGTGTCTTGATGGACATGGTGTCACCTCGTCTTAGACTTTGTTGTGGGTGTTACATCGGTAATCGAGCATCCGTGTCGTCAGGCGCCTAGGCGCGGGTCCTGAAAAAGCTGCCCCCAGCCCTTGACTCGCGAGGGGTCGACTCCCGCCAGCGCAAGCGTTTTCCATACGGTGACGCTGACCGAGTCATATATCGGAATGCCGAGCTCCCGCTCCAGGGCCGGCACGATTCCAGCCCCGCGTAGGTTAGTGCAGAGAATGGTGATCGCCTGGGGGGCATCACGGGCGACTTCGCGAACCATCTCCGCGAGGGTCTGCTCGTCATAGTCGGAGAACGAGAAGTTCCCCTTGTCGTTGAGGTGCCGCTCGCTCACCACCTCGACCCCCTCCGAGGCATAGTTGGCCACGATGGCCGACTGGATATCGTCAAGGTAGGGAGTCACCAGTCCCAGGCGTGTCATCCCGGTGCGCTCAAGCACCTCGTTGAGTGCCAGCACGCTGGTAGTGGCCTGAACGCCGGTGGCTTGGGTAATGGCGGCGCACAATCGGCGATCAGCCGAGAACCCCATCCAACTGGCGGAGGTGCCGTTCCAGGCAATGACATCCATGCGGGCATCGTTGAGCAGCCCGGCGGCCTCTAGCAGCGGCGCCGGGTCAAACTGAGCCAGCGCCTCGTCACGCATGGAGATCTCGCGGACAGTGAAGCGTTGAAAATGGGCGGTGACCTCGGGAAAAAGGTCACTCAACAGCGCCGCGGTAAAGGGCTCCAGCACGGTATTCGAGGACGGTGTCAGCATTCCGATCAGGGTGCGTTCCATGGGCGCTCCAGGATTGTTCTTGATATTCTGTATACTGTATCCAATCTACGTATATAGCCTTGCACAGGATGGCAACTTTGCAACCCCCACCCGGGCATGCCACCGCAAATTTATGCAAAAATTAAAAATCAAGCTATTGATTTTAAATGAATAAAAAAATTATAGTATCCTGTATTTTGTATTTTGATTGATCCTGTTCTAGGGTTAAGACAGTCGCCCTGCTCCAGCAGGCGGCCTTCCAGCCACTCGTGGAACCAAGAGGATTTCTGCATGACAACAACAACAGTACTTGCCCGACGCACCTCCGCAGCACTGCTGGCCCTGGGCCTAGGGGCTCCGCTGATGGCCAGCGCAGAGAATCTGCGCTTCGGGGGCAACTTCACCGACGATCACTCCAGCAGTCGCGCCATGGAGATGTTCCAGGAAGCCCTGGCCGAACGCACTGACGGTGACCTGACCGCCCAGCTGTTCCCCAACATGCAGCTCGGTGGCGCTGGCGAGAATGTCGATCAGGTCAGCACGGGTGCCATCGCCGGTACCTGGATCGGAATCTCATACCTGTCGCGCACGGTGCCTGAGCTGGAGGCCTTGAGCCTGCCCTTCGCCTTCAATAGCCGCGAGGAAGCCTTCGAGCTGATAGACGGCGAAGTGGGTGAGATGCTCGACGAGAAGCTAGCCGAGAAGGGCTTTACTGCTCTGGGCTACATGGAGCTGGGCTTTCGTCACGTAACCAATAACGAACGTCCCATCGAGTCCATCGAGGACTTCGAGGGCCTGAAGATCCGGCTGCAACCCAACGAGACTCACCTGGACACCTTCCGCGCAATCGGTGCGAACCCGGTATCAATGGACATCAATGAGGTATACGGGGCACTGCAGCAGGGCGTCCTGGATGGCCAGGAGAACCCCTACAGCATCATCAGCACCAAACGGCTGGACGAGGTGCAGAAGTACCTCTCTGACAGCGGGCACTTCTATGACTTCATTGTGGTAGTAGCCAACCGCAGCACCTTCAATGGACTGAGCGACGAGCAGCAACAGGCGGTTCTCGAATCGATGGACGAAGCCGTGGCCTGGCAGCGGCAGACCGCTGCAGAGGAGGATCAAGCGGCACGGGAAACCCTGATCGAGCGAGGTATGGAGTTCACCCCCATCAGCGACGAGACCCGCGCCGAACTGCGCAAAGCCAGCCAAGTCGTGGTGGACGATCTGCGAGAGAAGATCGGTTCCGAGATCGTTGATCAGGTTCTCGAGGAGCAGGCGTCGTGACACCTGCATGGAACCGGCTGGGGGCAACCGCCTCCAGCCCCTTCAAGCGTTCTTTCCTTCGCGGACTGATAATCCTGGATCGCAGCTCTTACTACGCCATTCTTGTGGCGATGGGCATGATGACGCTGCTCGTATCAGCCCAGGTATTCACCCGCTATGTTCTATCGAGCTCCATCGACTCTGCTGATGAGCTTTCGCGGCTGTTCTTCGTATGGGCGATCTTCCTGGCCATTCCCCACGGCATTAAGATCGGTATCCACGTGGGCATCGATGCCCTGGTGACTCATTTCCCGGAGTTCCTTCAACGCCGGCTCGCACAGCTGATGTCCTGGGTAGGTGCCGCCATGATGGGCGCACTGTTCTGGATCAGCATCGGTGCAGTGGCCAGCAAGTGGCAGGAGATGATGCCGACCCTGCCGGTCACTGCCGCCCTCTTCTATATCGCTGTGCTGGTCTGCGCAGCACATAGTTGCCTGCACCTTGTGGCTCAGGCCCTGGGCCTCGAGCCGCTACCCAGCGCTCCGGAACATCACGGAGGAACCCCGTCATGACGCCGGCCATCATCTTCACTTTCTTGGGCTTCGCGCTGTTGCGCATGCCCCTGGCCTTCGCACTGGGCGTCGCTTCTCTGGTCGGCCTCCATGTCGGCGGCTTGGACTTCTCGATACTGCCTCAGCGCATGATGCACTCGGTCAATAGCTTCCCGTTGATGGCCATCCCATTGTTCATGTTGGCAGGCGAACTGATGGTGGCGGCGGGCATACTTCAGCGCCTGGTGGACTTTGCCAACTCACTGGTGGGCCGCGTGCACGGTGGGCTAGCCCACGTGGCTATCGTCGCAGGCATGGTACTCGCGGCAGTGAGCGGAGCCGCCGTAGCCAGCGCCAGTGCCCTGGGCAGCTCGCTGGTGCCGTCCATGCGCCAACAGTACGGCACCGGCTACAGCAGTGCGGTGGTAGCTTCGGCGGCGAACCTTGGCGCCATCATCCCGCCGAGTAATGCCATGATCGTCTACGCCCTCATGGCTGGCTCCTCAGTCTCGGTTGGTGGCCTTTTCATGGCAGGTGTGGTGCCGGGCATCATCCTGGCGCTTGGCTTCATGGGGCTAGCCACCTTTATCTCCATGCGGCGCCGATATCCACTGGTCGGCGGCGAGCTCGGTCTTAAGCATGTGCTGATTCAAACCTGGCGCGCCCTGCCGATACTCCTGATGCCCTTCGTGGTGGTCGGCGGCATTGTTGCCGGGGCCTTCACCCCTACCGAGGGAGCGGCGATCGCTGTGGTGTACGCCTTGCTCATAGGCTTCTTCGTGACACGGAAGTTGCGCCTCAGTGACCTGCCACGGGCGATGTTCAATGCCGCTGTCACCGCCGCCATGGTAGGCGCGCTGATAGCCTTTGCCTCGACCATGACCTTCGCCTTTACCCTCGACCTGATTCCCATGCAGTTGACTAGCTGGCTTCAGGACTTCACTCAAGATCCTCTGGTATTCCTGCTGCTAGTGATGGTGCTACTGATCGGGGTGGGGATGTTCATCGAGTCCAACGCAGCCTACATCATGCTGGTGCCGCTGCTTGCCCCAATCGCGCTCACCTATGGAATTGACCCGCTTCTGTTCGGCTTCCTGTTCGTGATGAACCTGGTAGTGGGCATGATGACGCCTCCGGTGGGGGTGCTGCTGTTCGTGATGTGCGGCATCTCCCGGATCAGCCTCAACGAGCTCATGAAGAGTGCATGGCCCTTCATCGCCTTCCAGTACGCCATGCTGTTTGCCTGCATCGCCTTCCCGGGCATCGTCACCTGGCTTCCCCGCGCCTTGGGCTATTGAGCCGACCCACATAATCATAACGATTGAAGGAAAAACGCCATGAAACTCCTGGTCATCAACCCCAACATTTCAGGCGATGTGACTGATCTGATCGAGTCCGAAGCACTCCGTAGCATCCGACCCGGGACCGAGCTGACCATGGCCACCGCTCCGTTCGGGGTGGCCTATATCGAGACGCGAGCCGAGGCACAGATCGGCGGCTATGCCGCCATGCAAATTGCCGCCGAGTGCCATGCTGACCACGACGCGGTGGTAGTCGCTGCCTTCGGCGACCCCGGCCTCGCCGCCTTGCGAGAGATTCTGAAGATTCCGGTCGTGGGAATGACCGAAGCAGCCCTGGTCAGTGCCTGCCAGGTCGGCAGCCGGTTCTCCGTCATCGCCATCTCCCAGCGCATTCAGGCCTGGTATCGGGAGAACATCGCAGCCTGCGGGTTCAGCAACCGTCTGGCCAGCATTCGTGCCCTGGACGAGCCCCTGGCGCACATCGGCCGGATTCAGGAGGACCAGGGAGAGCGGCTGGTTACTCTAGCTGAGCGAGCGGTCCAGGATGACGGAGCCGATGTGCTTATCCTCGCCGGTGCACCGCTGGCGGGGCTGGCCCGCAGCGTAGCCAGCCGCCTGCCAGTACCCGCCCTTGACGGTGTCACCTGCGCCCTGCACCAGGCCCAGGCACTGGTTGACCTCGGCGCCGCCGCCCCCACCGCTGGCAGCTTCGCCCTGCCTCCCGAGAAACCCTGCAAGGGGCTTCCCGTGGCGTTGGCACGCCTGGTCGGACGAGATATTGCCAGGTCTGTGACTCCGGGCGGCTGATTGTGTATTTACCAAGTGTTCGGAGACAATCACTGCGTCTCCCCAGCAAAGAAGAATGGACGACATGACGATGGAAGGAGCGGCCCTGCTCGGGCGAAGACGCATCACGACCCCCTCACTGGCCGAGGAGGCATACCTGGCGCTGCATGACCTGATCGTTCACGGGCGCCTGGCACCAGGTCAGCGGCTGATCGAGCCGGAGCTGTGCGAACAGCTCGGTATTTCCCGCACACCGCTGCGCGAAGCCCTGAAGATGCTGGCTACCGATGGCCTGGTGACTCTGAGGCGCAACCGCAACGCTCAGGTATCGCTGATCGATTCTCAGGAGCTGGAGCATCTCTTCGAGGTGGAAGCCGGTATCGAGAGCCTGGCAGCGAGCCTTGCCGCTCAACGTATGACGAATACCGAACTCAAGCGACTGGAGACACTGCAGGAGCGCCTGGAGCGTCTGCTGGAGAAGGGAGATCGGAATGCCTACTTCGAGCTCAATCAGCGAATTCACGGACTGATCGTGGCCGGTGCCAAGAACCCTGTCCTCGCAGAGACCCACCGAAGCCTGCTGGGGCGGCTAGAACGAGCACGCTACCTGGCCCTGGATCGCCTTGGCCGCTGGAGCGAATCTACCCAGGAACATCGCCAAATCCTTGAAGCTCTCAAGGTCCGGGACAGTGACCTGGCACGGCGGCTGCTGGCCGATCATGTGCAGCATACCGGCGATGCAATCGCCGCCATCAATCGCCCGCTTCCCTGACCTTGCGGCAAGGCGCCCTCCTTTATGGAGGGTAAAAGATGCCAGCTCCTTGGGCCCTCGGCTTCCACTGATGGGCACTCATACCAGGGTCACGCGAACCGCAAGAGGATACTCGTCGCAGTTGTTCCCTTCGCCGCCACGGTCGACCACCAGGAACTCCCCTTCCCGCTCCAGCACCGACTGGATGGCGTGCCAGGTGCCGGCACGGTAGTTGACCCCCTGGCGACCGTCGGTGACGAAGGCGCGCACCTCAGCGGGATCGATCTCGTCGCCCGGTGGTGCGACGACCACCACAAATCTTTCTTCGTGGAGCGGCATGAAGGCCTGGCTGCCCAGCGGGTGGCGCTCCAGGAAGTCGAGCTCCAGCGGTATCTCCACCGGCTGGCTGACGAAGATGTTGATCAGCGTCCGCGCTCCCTCTCCCAGGGTCTCGACCATCGCCAGGTCGTGATAGCGCCGGGTGCGCCCGGCGTTGATGGGAAACCACTCCGAGATCCGGGCATCGATCACTTCGCCGAAGGGGGCGAAGGCCTCGGCGGTCAGCGGCTCGGCTTTCAGTTCCAGCATGTCAGTCTCCAATCCAGAACAGCCATCTATCGGGGCTTACCCGGGGACCCTCTCGTGGGTATCAGCGACCACCAAGGTGCAGCTTTGGGTGGCGATTGACGTCCTTGTAGAGCAGGTAGCGGAAGGGCCCCGGGCCACCGGCGTAGCAGGCCTGGGGGCAGAAGGCACGCAGCCACATGAAATCGCCGGCCTCGACCTCCACCCAGTCCTGGTTGAGGTGGTAGACCGCCTTGCCTTCCAGCACATAGAGGCCGTGTTCCATGACATGGGTCTCGTCGAAGGGGATCACCGCGCCGGGCTGGAAGGTGACGATGTTGACGTGCATGTCATGGCGCACGTCGACCGGGTCGACGAAGCGGGTGGTGGCCCAGCGCCCCTCGGTGTCGGGCATCTCGTTGGGCGAGATATCGTTCTCGTTGACCACGAAGGCCTCGGGCACTTCGATGCCTTCGACCCGCTCGTAGGCCTTGCGCACCCAGTGGAAGTGCACCGGGGAGTCGACCTCGTTCCTGAGCTGCCAGTCACTGCCGGGAGGGAGGAAGGCGTAGCCACCGGGCTGCATCTGATAGCGCTCGCCGGCCAGCGTCAGGGTCATCTCGCCCTCCACCACGAAGAGCACCCCCTCGGCCTCGGTGTCGGGCTCGGGGTGTTCGCTGCCCCCACCGGGGGCGACCTCCATGATGTACTGGGAGAAGGTCTCGGCGAACCCGGAGAGCGGACGTGCCAGCACCCACAGCCGGGTGCCCTCCCAGAACGGCAAGTTACTGGTGACGATGTCGCCGAAGACACCCTTGGGGATGACGGCATAGGCCTCGGTGAACACCGCCCGGTCGGAAAGCAGCTGGGTCTGGGGCGGATGGCCGCCGTGCGGAGCGTAATAGTTGCGTTGTTTCATGGGATGTCCTGAGTCATCGGATCTCTGGCTTCGCTATGGGACAAGTCCCTCGGGGCTGATCCGGCGACAGGCCTTCGAGGAGGCGCTGTGAACCCTTCCCTGGGCGCTACCGACGCCATCCCTGGCGTAGGACCTCCTCTTCGGCCTATCCCCGGCGCCCCTCGGTCGTCCAGGAAGCGAACCTACTCGAGTGCAATTTTTAGCGGCCTGGCGCCGGATGATGCTTCGCCCAATGGCGGGCGATATCCACGCGTCGCGCCACCCAGACCCGGTCATGGGCCTCGATATGGTCGAGGAATCGCTGCAGGGCGCGAAAGCGGCCCGGGCGGCCCAGCAAGCGACAGTGCATGCCCACCGAGAGCATCTTCGGTGACTCCTCGCCTTCGGCATAGAGCACATCGAAGGCGTCACGCAGGTAGGTAAAGAAGTGGTCGGCGGTGTTGAACCCCTGGGGGGCGGCGAAGCGCATGTCATTGCTGTCCAGGGTATAGGGCACGATCAGATGGTCATGCTCACGGCCCTGGCTGTCCGCCTCGCGGGTCCAGAACGGCAGGTCGTCGCCGTAGTAGTCGCTGTCGTAGAGGAAGCCGCCCTCATCGAGCACCAGCCGGCGAGTGTTGGGGCTGTCGCGACCGGTGTACCAGCCCAGCGGCTTCTCGCCATAGAGGCGCTGGAAGATCGCCATCGCCTTCTTAAGGTGCTCACGCTCGACCTCTTCCGGTACCTCCTGGTAGTGGATCCAGCGATAGCCGTGACAGGCGACCTCATGGCCCAGTTCCTTGAAGGCATGGGCCACCTCGGGGTGGCGCTCCAGGGCCATGGCCACGCCGAACACGGTGAGAGGCAGGCCGCGGCGCTCGAACTCGCGCAGGATGCGCCACACCCCGGCCCGCGACCCGTACTCGTAGATCGACTCCATGCTCAGGTGGCGATCGGGGAAGGCGGGAGCACCGATGATCTCGGAGAGGAACTGCTCGGACCCCTCGTCGCCGTGCAGCACGCAGTTCTCGCCGCCTTCCTCGTAGTTGAGCACGAACTGCACGGCGATCCTCGCCCCACCCGGCCAGTTGGCGTGGGGCGGGGTGCGGCCGTAACCGACCAGGTCACGGGGATAATCGGTCGAGGGAACGTGCGTCATGGCTGGGCTTCCTGATTGTTCTGGCGCCTTACACCGGCGAAACGCCGGAGACGGGGCATATCGTGTATACAATGCAAAGATAGAGTGTGCTCACTAAGTCCGCAACCCTCCAGCAAAGTCCAAGCCGATGTGGACTAGGGTTTGGTCCTGTAAACCCCGATACTGTATACATTTTTAATTATAAACTGTCCTCATTTGAGGCGGAATCGTGTGCCATTGCCGGTTGCTGCTTGCGGTGACATTTCTGAAGATTGCTCGTAAAAACGCTAAACTATTAATATTAAACGAATATTTTTTATATTCTAGGTTGGATTTCCGTACTTGCAGACTGTGCCCTCGGGAGCTATTTTGTGTACAAAGATAAAATTTATTGTTCACGAAGCTAACCTCCGAGAGACCTCGCCATGCATATCCGCGTCATCAACCCCAATACCACTGCCGGCATGACGGCCACGATCGGCGAGGCGGCGAGCCGCATCGCTTCCCCCGGTACCCGCATCTCTGCGCGCCATCCCGACCATGGACCGGTCTCCATCGAGAGCCACTTCGACGAGGCCGTCAGTGCAGTCGGCGTGCTCGAGGAGGTGCTGGCCGGCGAGCGTGAGGGCGCGGATGCCTACGTGATCGCCTGTTTCGGCGACCCCGGCCTGCTGGCCGCTCGCGAACTGACCCGCGCACCGGTGATCGGGATCGCCGAAGCCGCCTTCCATATGGCGACGCTGATCAGCACCCGCTTCTCCATCGTCACCACTCTGGGACGTACCGGCATCATCGCCGAGCACCTGCTGGAGCAATACGGTTTTCACCAGCACTGCCGGCGGGTTCGCGCCGCGGAAATCCCGGTGCTGGACCTGGAAGCGGATGATGACGTGGCCCTGAATCGCATCATTGACGAGTGCCGACAGGCCCGCGACGAGGACAATATCGGCGCCATCGTGCTGGGCTGCGGCGGCATGGCCGACCTGACCGACACCATCAGCCGCGAGGTCGGCCTGCCGGTGGTCGAGGGGGTAACCGCCGCCGTCAAGCTGGCCGAGGCCCTGGTCGGTCTGGGGCTTTGTACCAGCAAGCATGGCGACCTCGCCTTCCCCCGGCCCAAGACCTTCACGGGGCGCTTCGAAGGCTTCTCCCAGTTGACGCCGCAGCTCTGAACGGCACGCTTCGTGCATCAATAGCCGTAACGAACAACTAGAACGCATCGCGCCACCGGCGCGCGCCACGCCGCAAGCCTTCCACGGCAGTCCCTGCCGGAAGACAACCACAAGCACAGAAACGACTTGCGAGGACATCACCATGAGTCATCCCACTCCCGACAGCACGACCACGGCCGCGGGGATCGCCGCTGCCCCCTCACAGACCAGCGACAAAAGCACCAAGGCTCCGGGTCAGGAGAGCCTGGCCCCCCAGCAGACCCGTATCATGGGCCGGCCCTCCTATTTCCTGGCCTGGTTCGGCGGCTGCGTCTCCATCGGCACCTTCGCCATGGGCTCCAGCGTGGTCGGCACCTTGAACCTGATCCAGGCCACCCTCGCCATCGCCATCGGCTGCTTTGTTATCGGCATTGCCCTGGCCATCAACGGAGCAGCCGGCTACAAGTACGGCATCCCCTTCATGGTCCAGGCGCGCAGCGCCTTCGGCTTTTCCGGCACGCGAATTCCCGGGCTGGTGAGGGCAGTGCCCGCGGTGGTCTGGTACGGCTTCCAGAGCTGGATCGGTGCCGGCGCCCTGAACATGGTCTCGGCCACCCTGTTCGGCTTCGATAATCTGATCTTCTACTTCATCGCCTTCCAGTTCCTGCAGATCGGCCTGTCGGTGATGGGTTTCCAGGGCATCAAGTGGCTGGAGAACATCGGCAGCGCCTTCATCCTTGCCTCGCTGATGTACATGTTCTACGCCACGGTGCAGCGCTACGGTGATGAACTCTCCGCCAGTCTGCTGACCATGGAAGGCTCCTGGGGAATGCCGTTCTGGGGCGCCACCATGCTGTTCCTGGGGATTTACAGCACCATGATGCTCAACGTCAGCGACTATTCCCGGGAGCACAAGCACGGCACCGGCCCGGGGCTCCTCACCACCATCTACGCCATGTCGATCCTGCCCTGCACCCTCTTCATGGGCCTGATCGGCTACATGGTCTCCGAGGCCACCGGCACTGCCGACCCCATTCAGGTGTTCGCCAGCGCCGTGGACAACACCCCGCTGCTGATGACTACCCTGCTGTTCATCGCCTTCGCCCAGGTCACCACCAACGTGCTCAACAACGTGGTACCGCCGACCTATGTGCTGATGGACGTTTTCAAGCTGAAGTTCCCGGTGGCCACCGTGATCGTCGGTCTTCTGGCCTTCGCCACCTTCCCCTGGAAGCTGGTGCAGCCGGATTCCGCTGCCGGCCTGCAACTTTTCGTGCAGACCTACTCGGCTTTCCTCGGCCCGATCTTCGCCATTTTGGTGGTGGACTACTACATCATCCGTCGCCGCACCCTGGATCTCGGCAAGCTGTATGACGAAACCGGCCCCTACCAAGGCATGAACTACGCGGCACTGGTGGCCACCGCGGTGGGCATCGTCGCTGCCCTCTCATTCTCGGCTGTCTCCTGGTACGCCAGCCTGATACCGGCCGGCCTGACCTATTTCCTGCTGATGAAGCACTGGGCCCCCTGCCAGCGCTTCCGTGAGTAAGCCACGGCCCCACGATCGCTGCCCGGCCATGCCGGGCAGCCCTCCGACATACGCAGTACCCTCACGATCACAGCGGTGACGTCGATAAATTGAGAGCGAGTTGGTTATCCAGACGATCGGTCAAATCTGACAGCCTCTCAGGGTTCCAGAGAGCCCAATATCCGCATGGCACAGCACGCATGCAATCCCAGCAAGACGATAGCGGTCGGCAGATACACGAACAGCCAACCCCCATACTCCTGCAGGTAGAGAATGATCGATGGAAATACCACCACCAGCAGATAGAAGACACCCCAGAAGCCATTGGCCGCGGGGGCATGGTAGCGTCGAAACCAGTCCGGCCAGCCGCCGGCGAGATGGAAGAGCTCGCCGCGATCACCGGCGGCACGGTTGAGGACTCGCTCAAGCGCTTGCATGCGCTGCAGATGGAAGAAGAAGATCGACTGCTTGAGCAGGTCGAAGAACATCACCAGCACGATCAACAGCAGCAGGATCAGGAAGCCAACCGGGGTCACCGGTTGCTGGAGTTGGGCATCCAGCTCGAACAGGCGTGCCAGGGGATCCCACGCCAGCAGGGCCCCGATGGAGCCGAATAGGCGTATGTCCCCCAGCGACCGGTGAATATAGTCGTTGCAGACCTCACTGATCCGGACATACTCCTCATAGACCCTGCCCAGGGAAATCTCTTCCGGGGCGTCATCTGTCGGTAGAGACACGACCATATCACCCGAGAGTGTCTTCCATGCCCTCAGTATGGCGTGGCTCCGGAGGGTTGCCAGGGCGAAGAGCAAAGCCTGATGGCGACTCCACCACCAAGCGCGGCTCACTAGGGAACTAGTGAGTTGCGCGCCGAGCCTTAGCCTCAGTCAGAGAAGATCCTGTGGAGGTCCGGCGCCTCCGCCTCTTCCTCGACGATGGACAGCGAGGCCTCGATGGCCTTGAGGTGTCGGCCCATGAAGGCCTGGGCGCGCTCGCCGTTGCCAGCCTCCAGGTAGCCAATCAGATCGTCATGGTCGTGGGACTCGCAGCCGAGGTGACCGGGATTGCCATAGACCGCGAGGATCAGCGAGGAACGTGAACAGAGCCGATCGACGAAATCGGCCAGGGTGGCATTGCCGGAGATGCGCGCCAAGCGGGCGTGAAAGTCCGCAGAGAGCCGGATCGCCATGCTCTGCTCGCCGGACTTCAGGGCCTGGCGCTCGCGCCGGGCCATTTCGAGAAGCTCGCGCAGGTCATCATCGGTGATGCGCCGGGCGACCTCCGGCATCAAACCGCACTCGACCATCTGGCGAGCGTCGAATACATCCTTGGCCTCCTCGGCGGTGGGCCGGGTCACGCTGGCCCCACGGCGCGGCGTCAGCGTGACGAGCTGTTCCAGGGCCAGGCGCTGTAGGATCTTACGGATCCCGGTCCGGCTGATGCCGAAGACCTCGGCCAGGGCATCCTCGCGCAGGCGCGCCCCGGGCCTGAGGCGATGCTCGATGATAGCGTCGCTGATCGAACGGTGGATCTCCTCGTGACGCTCGGCACCGTCCCCGCTCTTGCCCGGTCGTCCCGAGTTGTCACCATCAGTAATCGTCTGGCGCTGGTTCATCGAGCCCCTCCTTCCCTGATAGTCACCGGCATGCACGAACATTGTATACATGTCGGTGGCCGGCCGGCGACCGGTCTCGGTTCACTCTTCCCAGGCGGCGATGATCGCGCGCTCCTCGTCGGTCATCCCGGTCATGTTACCCAGCGGCATGTAACCGCTCGCCACCACGTCCTTGACCTTTTCCTGCTGGGTCCGGAGCTGCTCGAGGGTGTCATAGGCCATGCCGGCCGGCGGTGCAGTGAAGCCCGGCTGGGTCGGTTCGCGAGAGTGACAGGTCACGCAGCGCGCCTGAATGATCTCGTGCACCTCCTCCAGATCGGGGGCCACGGCGGCCGTAGCATTGGCCTGGCTACCGCTTGAGGGAGCCGCCATCCAGAACGCCACCAGGATCAGAGCCACTCCGGCCGCTGGATAGGCCGGGCGCTTGTGACCGGCATGCATCAGCACGAAATACTGGCGGATCAGGGCACCGGCGAAGATGAACAGCGACATGATCACCCAGGACAGCTCATGGGCGTAGGCGAAGGAGTAGTGGTTACTGATCATCAGCAGCACCACCGGCAGGGTGAAGTAGGTGTTGTGCACCGAGCGCTGCTTGCCGCGCTTGCCATCCAGGGGATTCGGGGTCTCGCCGGCCTTCATCGCCTTCACCATGCGGCGCTGGCCGGGAATGATCCAGAAGAAGACGTTGGCCGACATGGCGGTGGCCATCACCGCGCCGGTGAGCAGGAAGGCAGCACGTCCCGAGAAGATCTGGCTGCTCAGGTAGGCCACCACTACCATCATTACCGCCACGGCGATGCTCAGAAGGCCGTCGCGTTCCATGTCGGGGCTGATGCGCTTGCACAGTTCGTTGTAGACCACCCAGCCGGCCAGCAGGAAGACCAGCGCCATGACATTGGCCTGCCAGCCGCTCATGTTCGCCGCCCAGGCCCAGTCGCTGCCAGGATTCACCAGATAGAAGCTCGGGTTGACCATGTAGAGGATGACGAACAGGCCGAAGCCGGTGAGCCAGGTGGTATAGGCCTTCCAGAACGACCAGTGCAGGTCCTCGGGCAGCTTGTCGGGGGCGCTGGCGTACTTCTGATTATGGTAGAAGCCGCCACCGTGCACCGCCCACATCTCACCGAATACGCCCTTGCTGCGATCCTCGGCGGCCTTGGGCGGGCGCAGGCTGTTGTCCAGCATCACGAAGTAGATGGATTCACCGATCCAGGCGACGGCAGCGATGACGTGCAGCCAGCGCAGCATGAAGTTGGCAAAATCCAGCAGGTAGGCTTGCATGAGGGGGAACCTCGTCTTGCGTTTCGCTAGCAGGCTGTCGGGTTAAGGGGCTCGAACCGCAGATGCAGCGTCCCCTCGTTGGTTTTTCCGCAGGGTAATTGGTCATGCGGCTGGAAAGACGCTGTTGACCCTCCCTGCGCCGATTCTGGCCCCGTTATGCGGGGCCAGATGAGGGGGTTTCCCTCACCCTGCCGTCAGGCGGTGCATCCGCTTGATGTTCCAGGCCATGGTGGCCAAGCGCCATTCACCGCTGACCTTGTCGAGACCGCGCAGCGAGACCTGCCGGAACCCCATCACGTGTTTGATGATGCCGAAGACCGGCTCCACCGTGTGCTTGCGCAGCGCATACAGCGCTCG
>NZ_FOBC01000028.1 GCF_900109725.1 Halomonas daqiaonensis | reverse complement strand
CGAGGGCGTACCACTGTTGCAGGAAGTAGATCCGCAGCATTCGCTCCAGGCCAATCGGCGGCCGGCCCCGCTTGCCTGCCGAATTCGGAAAGTAGGACGGCGACAGTGCGTCGATCAGTCGTTGCCATGGCACCAGGGCATTCATCTGGGCCAGGAACCGCTCTCGGCGGGTAACCTTCTTCTTGTTCTGGTGCTCAGCCTGGGCGAACGAGATCTGCTTCATCGGGTGGCTCTGTCAGACGGTGGCAGGAAGGTCAGATTATACCCCGCCGGTACCCATCAGGCAGCTGCGGCGAGATTTGTGCAGCGTTTCCATAGAGCACAAAATTAAAAAAACACCACCTTTTTGAGCAGTATAGTGCCCAATCGGGATGATATGTTAGATAGCCGTGAGAAACACTGGCCCGCCTTGAAACGAGCCGGATGTCCTACAGCTTCAAGCGCATGGCCTACAGCTCACGGTCGGGCTTCTCGAACACCCAGCTGGTGCCTTCACGAGAGTCCTTGAGGATGATGCCGAGTGCCGCCAACTCGTCACGGATGGCATCGGCGGTGGCGAAGTCCCTTGACTGCTTGGCCTCGGAACGCTCGTTGATCTTGGCCCGGATCTCGTCTTGCGAGAGCGGCAGGTCAGAGCCCCCACCCTTGAGGAAGGTCGCCGGGTCCTGCTGCAGCAGGCCCAGGGTGCCGCCCAGCCGCTTGAGCTCGGCAGCGAGCACCGGGGCCTGCTCGGGGGCCTCCTTCCTGGCGCGGTTCAGCTCGCGGGCCAGGTCGAAGAGCACCGAGAGCGCCTCGGCGGTATTGAAATCGTCGTCCATGGCCGCAGTAAAGCGTTCCTGGAAGCGGCCATCCACTTCCTCCTCCACGGGCTCGATGCCTTGCAGGGACCGCTCTTCAATAGACAGGCCTTCAAGCGCCAGCCCTTCGAGAGCAAGCCCTTCAAGAGAGTTGTAGAAACGCTCCAGCGACTTGCGTGCCTCGGCGAGAGACTCGGGGGCGTAGTTGATCGGGCTGCGGTAATGGCTGGCCACCAGCAGGTAGCGCACCACCTCGGGGTCATGGTGGTCGAGTACCTCGCGGATGGTGAAGAAGTTGCCCAGCGACTTGGACATCTTCTCGTGGTTCACCCGCACCGCTCCGGCATGCATCCAGGTATTGACGAAGGGCTTGCCGTTGGCCGCCTCGGACTGGGCGATCTCGTTCTCGTGGTGGGGGAAGGTCAAGTCCGGCCCGCCGCCGTGGATATCGAAGGTCTCACCCAGGCAGCATCGGGACATGGCCGAGCATTCGATGTGCCAGCCGGGCCGCCCCTCGCCCCAGGGCGAGGGCCAGCTCGCCTCGTCCGGCTTGGCGGCTTTCCAGAGCACGAAGTCGAGCGGGTCATCCTTGTGCTCATCCACCTCGATGCGTGCACCGGCGCGCATCTCGTCCGGATCGCGGTTGTTGAGTTTGCCGTAGCCCTCGAACTTGCGTACCCGGTAGTAGACGTCGCCGTTGTCCGCCGCATAGGCGTAGCCCTTGTCGATCAGCGTCTCGATCATGTCGAGGATGTCGTCGATATGCCGCGTGGCGCGAGGCTCGTGATCCGGTGGCAGCACGCCGAGCCGTGCCTCGTCCTCGTGCATCGCCTGGATCATGCGCTCGGTGAGCGAGCCGATCGTCTCGCCGTTCTCGTCGGCGCGCCGAAGGATCTTGTCATCGATGTCGGTGACATTGCGCACATAGGTGACGTCAAAGCCGCGCTGACGCAGGTAGCGGGTGATGACGTCGAAGGCCACCAGCACCCGGGCGTGGCCCAGGTGACAGTAGTCGTAGACGGTCATGCCGCAGACATACATGCGCACCTTGCCCGGCTCGATGGGCGTGAAAGACTCCTTGCGACGGGTCAGCGTGTTGTATATCTGCATGTCAGCCCTTCTTCTCGTCCTGTGCTTTCTTCTGGGCTTCCTGCTTCTGAACCTTGGCCCAGGTGTCTTTCAACCCCACGGTGCGGTTGAATACCAGCCGGTCGCCACGGCTGGCGTGGCGGTCGGCGCAGAAGTAGCCCACCCGCTCGAACTGGAAGCGAGTCTCAGGCTCGACATCCGCCAGGCTCGGCTCGCCGATGGCCTGCACGGTGACCAGCGATTCGGGATTGAGATGCTCGAGGAAGTCGGCATCCTTGTCCTTGTCGGGCTGCTCCTCGAGGAAGAGATTATCGTAGAGGCGAACCTCCATGGGCACGCCGTGCTCGGCGCTGACCCAGTGGATCACGCCCTTGACCTTGCGCCCCTCGGGGTTCTTGCCCAGCGTGTCGAAGTCCACCGAGCAACGCAGCTCGTTGATCTCGCCGGCGGCATCCTTGATCACCTCGTCACAGCGGATCACGTAGCTGTTGCGCAGGCGCACCTCCTTGCCCGGCGCCAATCGGAAGAACTTCTTGGGCGGCTCCTCCAAGAAGTCATCCTGGTCGATGAAAATTTCCCGGGTGAGCGGCACCTTGCGCACTGCCATGTCTTCGCGGG
Organism: Halomonas daqiaonensis; assembly: GCF_900109725.1. Lineage (GTDB taxonomy): Bacteria > Pseudomonadota > Gammaproteobacteria > Pseudomonadales > Halomonadaceae > Halomonas > Halomonas daqiaonensis. Next base: position 31,825 of record NZ_FOBC01000028.1, on the reverse strand, counting down.
CCGGGTGGCCAGGCACTTCATAGACCTCCTCGAAGTCCTCCGGCACGTTGGTCAGCACGATCTTCACCGGCTTGAGAACGGCCATCGCGCGAGGCGCATTGTCCTCGAGATCCGAGCGGATGGCGTGGTAGAGCATGGCGATATCCACCAGGCCGCCGTCGGCGCGGGTGACGCCGATCATCTCGCAGAACTTACGGATCGAGGCCGGCGTATAGCCACGACGCCGCATGCCGGAAATGGTCGGCAGGCGCGGATCATCCCAGCCGTCGACGATGTCATCGTCGACCAACAGCTTGAGCTTGCGCTTGGAGGTCAGGGTGTAGTTGAGATTGAGCCGGGCAAACTCGATCTGGCGGGGCTTCACCGGCACCGGCAGGTTTTCCAGGAACCACTCGTAGAGCGGTCGGTGATCCTCGAACTCCAGAGTACAGATCGAGTGGGTCACCCCCTCGATGGCGTCCGACTGGCCGTGAGTGAAGTCGTAGGAGGGATATATCTTCCACTTGTCGCCGGTCTGGTGGTGGCTGGCATGGCGAATACGGTAGAGGATCGGATCGCGCAGGTTGATATTCGGCGCGGTCATGTCGATCTTGGCCCGCAGCACCTTCTCGCCCTCGGAGAACTCGCCGGTGCGCATGCGCTCTAGCAGGTCGAGGTTCTCGTCCGCGCTGCGCTCGCGATAGGGGCTCGGTTTCCCCGCTTCTGTGAGGGTGCCACGATATTCGCGGATCTCGTCCGGCGAGAGATCGTCGACATAGGCCTTGCCCTCGCGCACCAGATGCTGCGCCCAGGCGTAGAGCTGGTCGAAATAGTCCGAAGCGAAGCGCACCGGGCCCGCCCACTCGAAACCCAGCCAGTGGACGTCCGCCTTGATGGCGTCAATGTAGGCCTGCTCTTCCTTGGCCGGATTGGTGTCGTCAAAGCGCAGATGACAGTCGCCACCGAAGTGCTCGGCGAGCCCGAAATTCAGACAGATCGACTTGGCGTGGCCGATATGCAGAAAGCCGTTGGGCTCCGGCGGGAAACGGGTGACGATCTTCCCGGTACGGCCGGCCTCGATCTCCTCGCGGATCTGGTTGCGGATGAAGTTCGGCGCGCTGGTGGTATCGGTGGTCATGACGGAGAAAACGACCTCTGGTTTGGAAGGGGGGTACCGGTGATATTGAAGAAAGCCTGCACCGCTCGGGGCTGATCCGGCGACAAGCCTGCGAGGAGGCGCTGTGAACCCATCCCTGGGCGCTACCGACGCCATCCCTGGCGTAGGACCTCCTCTTCGGCTTATCCCCGGCGCCCCTCGCCGCGGGCAACGTCTAACGCCTCCGGTTCAAGCGGACTCGCTTCGCGAATCGCAGCAAAATCGGTATTATAGCGTCACAGCCATGGGCAACGCCAAGGCAGCCACCTTTACACCACACAGGAACGTATTGATGATCGTACTGCAGACCAATTTCGGCGACATCACCGTCGAGCTGAACTACGACAAGGCACCCAAGACCGCCGCCAATTTCGAGCAGTATGTCCGCGACGGCTTCTACGATGGCACCCTCTTCCACCGCGTGATCCCGGGTTTCATGATCCAGGGGGGCGGTTTCGACACCGACTTCAATCAGAAACCTACTCGTGATCCGATCGAGAACGAGGCCGACAATGGCCTGAAGAACACCACCGGCACACTGGCCATGGCCCGCACCCAGGACCCGCACTCCGCCACTGCCCAGTTCTTCATCAATATTGCCGACAACGACTTTCTCAATCACAGCGGCAAGAATATCCAGGGCTGGGGCTACTGCGTGTTCGGCGAGGTGGTGGACGGCATGGATGTCGTCGAGAAGATCAAGGCTGTGCCCACCACCCGTCGCGGCATGCACGCTGACGTTCCCGCCGAAGACGTGATCATCCAGAAGGCCTACGTCAAGGGAGAGTGATGACAACCCTTCTGATATCCGACCTGCACCTGCACCCCGGCGCCCCCGAGATTACCGAGGGGTTCCTGAGCTGGCTGGACGAGCGCGCCCAAGGCTGTGACTCCCTGTATATTCTCGGTGACTTCTTCGAAGCCTGGATCGGCGACGACCTGCTCGACCTCGTCGATCAAGACCCCACCGGCAACGCCGCTCTGGCGGCGCGCATCGCCGCTGCCCTCAGACGCCTGTCCGAGAGCGGCACGGAAATCTACCTGATGCACGGCAATCGCGACTTCTTGCTGGGTGCGCGTTTCGCCAATGAGGCCGGTGCCAGCCTGCTACCAGACCCCAGCGTGGTGGCGCTCGGCGACGAGCGGGTCCTGCTGATGCACGGCGACAGCCTCTGTACCCTAGACGAGGCCTACCAGACATTTCGGGCCCAGGCGCGTAACCCGCTGTGGCAGGAGCAGGTGATGTCGATGCCGATCCAGGACCGCATCGCCCTGGCCAGGCAGCTGCGTGAGCAATCCGGCGAGGCCAACTCCAACAAGGCCGAGGACATCATGGACGTGACCCCGGAGGAGGTGGTGAAGGTAATGGCTGAGCACGGCGTCACGACGCTGATCCATGGCCACACCCACCGACCTGCGGTGCACGAGCTCGAGGTCGACGGCCAGCCGGCCAAGCGCTATGTGCTGGGCGACTGGCAGCCCGGCAAGGGCTGGGAGATTGTCATCGAGGACGGTGGCGAGCCTAAGCTGCAGGCATTCTCTCTTTCCTGAATCGCGCTGAACGTCGGGAGGTCGAACCGAGCGCTCCTGCAAGAACCGAGTCGTTATCGGTTGACCAGACAACCTGCCAGCTTCTCCTCCAACTCCTCAGCTGCCGGCAGGCTGCCCGCCTCGCCGATCAGTTCGAGTCGCGAGTCCCGCCGCCAGGCCGTCTCGGTCTGGCTGACCGTGCCTTCGGCGCGGTTGTAGAGCTTCCAGCCATCTTCCGTATGCAGCACACCTTTCACGCGAAGCCCGGCGGGCAGCGCCTCCAGCAGCGTCGTCAACCGATCCAGGTCGAAGATCTCGGAGGCGTGCCAGCGCCAGCCGAGGGTGGCATGCCCCAGCGAGGCACCCTCCTCCCGCAGCGGCTTGCCACGCTCCGGCTCGTGAAGCTCGACGTCTTCCAGCACCAGTGTCGCCGCTTCCGAACGAGCCGCCTGGTGAGTGGACGAAGCAGCATCCGTAGAGCTTGAATGCCGTCGACCATCCAGCAGCAGGGAGAGCGGCAGCTCCCCATGGGGCGCCTCGGCGATCCAGCGTTTGACCGGCCATAATTCATCTAGCCAGGATCGCGCCGCCCGACGTTGATCGGCGGTGGCCAGATCGGTCATGGTCAAGGCTACCCCGTCGGCCATGGCCAGCTGATCGCGGAAGGTCTCGTTCTGCCGGGCGCGCGGATCATCCAGGCGCCGCGGGTCAAGCAGCGTGATGATATCCCGGACGTCCAGCACTCCGGCGAAGCCCTCACCACGTAACACGTCGAGCAGCCCTGCCGGATGCCCGAGTCCCGAGGGCTCGATGATCAGCCGATCCGGCCGGTAGCGACGCAACAGGGTGACCAGCGAGGTCTGAAGCACGAAAGCCAGCTGGCAGCAGAGGCAGCCACCCGGTAGCCCTTTGACCACCAGGTCATCGCGCTCGGCGAACATCGCCTGGTCGATCCCGACTCGACCGAACTCGTTGATCACCACCGCCCAACGCTCCCCCTCGGGCTTCTGCTCGATCAGTCGGCGGATCAAGGTACTCTTGCCGCTCCCCAGAAACCCGGCAACCAGGTGGACAGGCACATTCGTCAGAGGAGCGGACATCGGCGATCTCCAGAAAGGTCAAGCAGTAAAGCGGCCAAGCGGCCAAGCGGCCAAGCGGCTGTCACTGTGGAATGCTCTCAAGAAACCACAAACCCCAAAGGCCGAGACCTTCGGGGTTTGCTTGCAGCTCGGCGCTTGGCGGATCTTATCGCCGTTCGATCTCCGCCTCCTCGCGCAGGTCGTCGAGCAGGCCCTGGATGGCCGCCTGGGCCCGCAGCCGCTCGGCCATGCGCGCCACAAAGGACTCGACCTCCTCGTTCGGCTCGCCGGGCTGCACCTCGTCCAAAGCGATCAACATCACCCGCTCGCCGTCCAATGCATGGCCGTAGACCGGGGAGTCACCCTCGGGATGCGGCAGGCGGAAGGCCGCCTGGATCAGCGCATCGGAGAGATTGCTCCCGCCCTGGCGGCTCACGTCCTCGGCCTGCTGCCAGTCGATCTCCAGAGATTCCCCAGCACTCAGGCGCTCAACGCGTTCAGCGGCCAGCTCGATGAGCGCCTCTCGGGTCTTCTCACGGCGCACCGCCGCCTCGACTTCGTCACGAACCGCGTCCAGCGGCAGCGTGGTCGCCTCGCGATGCTCGGCCACCCGCAGCACCAGGCGGCGGTCCGCGTCCAGCTCGATAACCTCGCTGTTATAGCCCTCCTCCAGCACATCGCCACTGAAGGCCTGCTCCATCACGCCCGGCTCGGACAGCATACCCTCACCGTCATCGCGTCCGATCCAGTCGCTCTGCTGCAGCTCCAGTCCCAGGTCCTCGGCCACACTGGCCAGATCATCGGCGGCGAAGCTGTCGTCGATCAGCCGCTGGGCCCGCTCATTGAAGGCGTCGCTGACCTGTTCGCTGGCCAGCTGGCGACGCAGCTGTTCGCGGCTCTCCTCGAAGGAGGGGCGGTCCAGCTCGGTGACCTTGATCAGGTGCAGGCCATTGTCGGTCTCGACGATCTCCGACACCTCGCCCTCGTCCAGGGAAAAGGCCGCCGACTCGAACGCCTCGCCAAAGAAACCGCGGGAGATCACGCCCAGATCGCCACCGGCAGCGCTGGTGGAGGTGTCTTCGGACACATCGGCGGCGAGCTCGGCGAACTCCTCGCCCTCGGCGAGTCTCTCCTGAGCCTGCTCGAGAAGAGCCTGGGCCTCTTCACGACTGCGCTGATCTCCAAAGGTAACCATGATGTGCGACACGCGGCGGTCGGCCTCAGCGGCGCCTTCTTCCCAGGCCTCACGCAGTGCCTCCTCGCTGACCTCGGCGTCCTCGGCCATCTGTTGGCGATCTAGCACCACATAGTTCAGCTTGACCTGCTCGGGGCGCCGGTAATCCGCCTCGTGGGCGTCGTAATAGGCGTTCAGATCCTGCTCATCGACCTCGGGCGGCGATTCCAGATCCGCCGGCACCAGGACATGGTAGCGGAAACTGCGGGTCTGGCGCTGCAGCGCGGCAAGGCGCTCGCGCTCTTCCTCAAGGGTGAAGTCACTCACCGCCAGGCCCTGCTGGAGCTGCTGGCGCTTAACATCGACACGTAGCTGCTGACGAAACGTCAGCGGCGTAAAGCCGGCACTGGCGAGGCGATTGCGGAACACGTCTCGGTCGAAGCGACCATTGGCGTCCTGGAATTCTGGCAAATTCACGATCAGCTGGTCGAGCTGTTCCTCGGAGACATGCAAGCCACCCTCATTGGCATACTGGGTCAGCAGGCGGTCCGTGATCAGCATGTCGAGCATCTCGACCCGCAGGGCGCGCTCCTGCTCGGGCGGCACCTGACCGCTGCGGATCGCTCGCTGGACTTCCATTTCCAGCTGTTGACGGGTAATCACCTCGCCGTTGACCTCGGCGACCTCGTCGCCGCTGTTGCCCAGCAGCCCGACCAGCGATTCCACGCCGAAGAGTGCCATGGTCACGACCACGGCACCGATGATGATCTTCGCGCCCCAGCTCCTGGAGCGGTCACGAATACTTTGCAGCATGCAGGCCTCTGCGAATCAAGTGAGTCGGGTCGCGGGACATTATACGCATCACCAGGCATCACGCGACGCCCGCAACGCTGAACGTGGCCGAAAATGGGCGCCACAATAAAGAACAGGCGCATCGCTTCTGCGATGCGCCTGTTAGGGAACCAACCGTCAGTGGTGCGGCAGGCGCCGTCGGCTCAGTTGACGGAGTCCTTGAGCGCCTTGCCGGCCTTGAAACTCGGCACCTTGGCGGCACTGATCTCGATCGGCTGACCCGTCTGCGGATTACGGCCGGTGCGGGCGGCGCGCTCCTTCACCTGGAAGGTACCGAAACCCACCAGGGAAACACTGTCACCCTTCTTGAGGCTGTCGGTCACGGTATCGACCATGGCATCCAGTGCGCGTGATGCGGCCGCCTTGGGAATATCGGCAGACGCGGCAATGGCTTCGACCAGCTCGGATTTGTTCACACTTCACCCCTTGACTTTTCGTAAAAATGGCCCTAATCGGCGATACATTCGGCTGACTGACGCGATCACAGCATAGCGTTAGTTTATAGCAATGCGGTGAAAGATCTGTCAAGCGACCTTCCTTGCCAAACCCCGCCATACCGGGGTTTAGACTTCGGTATGGGGAGATATTTATTGTTAGTGCGTACTGACCATCGACGCTGAGGAGGTGGAGTCTTCCGCCCGAGTTTCCTCCTTTTTCGGCGCCGGCTTCTCGGCCAGAGCCACCTCGAGGACATCATCAATCCAGCAAACTGGACGAATATCGAGGGCTTCCTTGATATTCTCCGGAACCTCCTTGAGGTCGCGGCGGTTTTCCTCGGGTATCAACACGGTCTTTATACCACCGCGCCTGGCGGCCAGCAATTTCTCCTTGAGTCCGCCGATCGCCATCACCTCGCCGCGAAGGTTGACCTCACCGGTCATGGCCACGTCACAACGTACCGGACGCCCCGTATAGGCCGATACCATGGCCGTCACCATGGCGACGCCCGCGCTGGGGCCGTCCTTGGGCGTGGCACCCTCGGGGACGTGGATGTGCAGGTCCTCCTTCTCGAAGCGCTCCGGGTCGATGCCTAGCGCCAGTGCCCGGGCGCGCACCACGGTCTGTGCCGCACTCACCGACTCCTTCATCACGTCGCCGAGCGAGCCGGTCTTGTCCAGACGCCCCTTGCCGGGGGTGATCACCGACTCGATGTTGAGCAGCTCGCCGCCCACCGAGGTCCAGGCCAGGCCGGTCACCCGGCCAACCTGGTCTTCCTGATCGGCCAGGCCATAGCTGTAGCGGCGTACGCCGGCATAGGGCTCGATATCGGCGGCTGCCAACAGCACCGGCGCCTGGGCGCCCTCCTGGCTCTCCTTCTCGAGGCGCTCGCGCAGCACCTTTCTGCATACCTTGGCGATCTGGCGCTCCAGTTCGCGCACACCGGCCTCACGGCTGTAGTAGCGAATCAGCTCGAGCAGCGCGTCATCGGAGAACGACAGCTCATCCTCCTTGAAGCCGTTGGCCTTGAGCTGCTTGGGCACCAGGTAACGCCGGGCGATGGCCAGCTTCTCGTCCTCGGTGTAGCCCGGCAGGCGAATCACCTCCATGCGATCGAGCAGCGGGCCAGGGATGTTCATCGAGTTGGCCGTGCAGATGAACAGCGTCTCGGAGAGATCGTAGTCCAGTTCCAGGTAGTGGTCACTGAAGGTGTTGTTCTGCTCCGGATCCAGCACCTCGAGCAGCGCCGAGGAGGGATCGCCACGATGGTCCATGCCGACCTTGTCGACCTCGTCGAGCAGGAACAGCGGGTTCTTGACCCCGGCCTTGGCCATGCGCTGGATCATCTTGCCCGGCAGCGAGCCGATGTAGGTGCGACGATGGCCCCGGATCTCGGACTCGTCTCGCACCCCGCCCAGCGCCAGGCGCACGTACTTGCGGTTGGTGGCCCGGGCAATGGACTGCCCCAGCGAGGTCTTGCCGACCCCCGGTGGCCCCACCAGGCAGAGTACCGGCCCCTTGAGCTTCTTGACCCGCTTGTGCACCGCCAGGTACTCGAGAATGCGCGCCTTGACCTCATCGAGACCGTAGTGGTCCTCATCGAGCACCTTCTGGGCGTGGACCAGGTCATGCTTGATGCGGGTGCGCTTCTTCCACGGCACATCCACCAGCCAATCCAGGTAGGAGCGAACCACGGTAGCCTCGGCGGAGTGCGGCGACATCATCTTCAGCTTGCCCAACTCCTGGAGCGCCTTCTCGCGGGCCTCCTTGGGCATGCCGGCTTCCTCGATGGCCTGCTCGTACTTCTCGGCCTCGTTGGGCACGTTCTCGAGCTCGCCCATCTCCTTCTGGATGGCCTTCATCTGCTCGTTGAGATAGTACTCGCGCTGCGACTTCTCCATCTGCTCCTTGACCCGCGAGCGGATGCGCTTCTCCACCTGCAGCAGGTCGATCTCGGACTCGATCAACGCCATCAGGTGCTCGATGCGGTCGCGCACCCGGTCCATCTCCAGCAGCTGCTGCTTGTCGTCGATCTTCAGCGACAGATGGGCACAGATGGTATCCACCAGGCGGCTGGGATCCTCGATGCCGGAGAGCGAGTTGAGCACCTCGTTGGGCACCTTCTTCGACATCTTCACGTACTGCTCGAACTGATTGAGCAGTACCCGCACCAGTGCCTCCTGTTCGCGCTCGCTGAGCGGTTCGCTCTCGCGCAGGCTCACCTCGGCGCGGCTGTAGCCCTCGTCGACGGCGAAGATCTCGCGGATGTCGGCCCGGGACTCACCCTCGATCAGCACCTTGACGGTACCGTCGGGCAGCTTGAGCAGCTGCATGATCTCGGCCACGGTGCCGATGGCGAACATGTCCTCGTTATCGGGGTCGTCCTTGCTGGCCTCACGCTGGGCCACCAGCAGGACGCGCTTGTCGGCCTCCATGGCCGCCTCGAGCGCCTGGATCGACTTCTCGCGGCCGACGAACAGTGGAATGACCATCTGCGGATAGACGACCACATCGCGCAGTGGCAAAAGGGGCAGACTCAGGGTCTGTTCAGCGTTCTGCTGCATCGCAGACGTTCCTCACACGAAATCGGATGGATACCCAAGGAGTGGGGGCGAACCGGCGCCATTGCAAGGCAACATGAGCCAGAGCGCACAAAGAAGGGAGCGGACCCATCGCCCGAGTGCCAGTTGGACACCTCGCGGATGGAGCCGCTCCCTCATCAGGGCGTCGTGCGTCCGGCGTATCAGCCGTCGGTACCGTCGCCCCGCTGCGCCTCCTGCTGGGAGTAGATCAGCAGCGGCTCGCTCTCGCCACCGATGACCGAAGCGTCGATCACCACCTTGGATACTCCCTCGAGAGAGGGAATCTCGTACATGGTATCGAGCAGCACCGACTCGAGGATCGAGCGCAGCCCGCGGGCGCCGGTCTTGCGTGCCATGGCCTTGCCGGCCACCGCCCGCAGGGCATCCTCGCGGAACTCCAGCTCGACATTCTCCATCTCGAACAGCCGGGCGTACTGCTTGATCAGCGAGTTTTTCGGCTCGGTGAGGATCTGGATCAGTGCATCCTCGGTGAGCTCAGTCAGCGTCGCGATCACCGGCAGACGACCGACGAACTCGGGGATCAGGCCGAACTTGACCAGGTCCTCGGGCTCCACGTCGAGCAGCAGGTCACCGACGCCCTTGGTCTCGTCCTTGCTCTTGACCTCGGCATTGAAGCCGATGCCGCCCTTCTCGGCGCGATCCCGGATCACCTTGTCCAGCCCGGCGAAGGCGCCGCCGACGATGAACAGGATGTTACCGGTATCGACCTGCAGGAACTCCTGCTGGGGATGCTTGCGTCCGCCCTGGGGCGGCACCGAGGCGGTGGTGCCCTCGATCAGCTTGAGCAGCGCCTGCTGCACGCCCTCGCCCGAAACGTCACGGGTGATGGACGGGTTGTCCGACTTGCGCGAAATCTTGTCGATCTCGTCGATGTAGACGATGCCGCGCTGGGCCTTCTCCACATCGTAGTCGCACTTCTGCAGCAGCTTCTGGATGATGTTCTCGACATCCTCGCCGACATAGCCCGCCTCGGTGAGCGTGGTGGCATCGGCGATAGTGAAGGGCACATTCAGCAGCCGCGCCAGCGTCTCGGCCAGCAGCGTCTTGCCGCTGCCGGTAGGGCCGATCAACAGGATGTTCGACTTGCCGAGCTCGACGGCGTCGTCCTTGGCGCCGTAGCGCAGGCGCTTGTAGTGGTTGTAGACCGCCACCGACAGCACCATCTTGGCGCGGTCCTGGCCGATCACATAATCATCGAGGGTGTGACGAATCTCGCGGGGAGCGGGCAGGCGCTCCTCATCGGTCTCGGCATCGGCGTCGAGCACCTCCTCGCGAATGATGTCGTTGCAGAGGTCGACACACTCATCGCAGATATACACGGACGGACCGGCGATCAGCTTGCGTACCTCGTTCTGGTTCTTGCCGCAGAACGAGCAGTAGAGCAACTTGCCGCCCTCGTCCTTGCCTTTGCCGTCGGCCATTCGCTTACCTCTTTCATAATGACGCCCCCCAAAGTATGGCTCATGGGGCGTCGGGTTCACCACGGCGGCCGCGGCCACCGGGAAACGTCTCAGTGCATGAAGGTCACTAGGATGAAGCTCACTGTAACATAAGATTCACGCTATCAGGATGTCGGCCGCTGTTCCAGCACCGCATCGATCAGGCCGTACTCGGCGGCCTGCGGACCATTCATGAAGTTGTCGCGGTCAGTATCCCGTGCGACGGTCTCGATCTCCTGGCCGGTGTGGTGCGCCAGGATCTGGTTGAGCTTGTCGCGGATGCCGAGAATCTCGCGGGTGTGGATCTCGATGTCCGAGGCCTGCCCCTGGTAGCCACCCAGCGGCTGGTGGATCATCATCCGCGAGTTGGGCAGGCAGTAACGCTTGCCCGCGGCACCGCCGGCCAATAGCAGTGCGCCCATGCTTGCCGCCTGGCCAATGCAGACGGTGGAGACATCGGGCTTGATGAACTGCATGGTGTCGTAGACCGACATGCCCGCCGTCACGGAGCCACCCGGCGAATTGATGTACAGGTGGATATCCTTGTCCGGGTTCTCGGACTCCAGGAACAGCAGCTGTGCCACCAGCAGGTTGGACATGTAGTCTTCCACCGGGCCCACCAGGAAGATCACGCGCTCCTTGAGCAGGCGGGAATAGATGTCGTAAGCCCGCTCGCCGCGCGCGCTCTGCTCGACCACCATGGGCACCAGGCCACCGGCGGATTGAATATCGAACGGGTTGCTCATCTGGGTGATGTCCTTGGATCCGATGAATGGAAGCGTAAGGGTGAATCCTGCCCGGTCGCTTGGCCGAGCAGGCAATGCCGCGGCGTGATCAGGCCTGCTTCTCTTCGTCCTGCTCTTCGGCCTCGGCTTCTTCGTCTTCCTCGCCCTGTTGCTGGGCAGCGGCGAGGGCTTCCTGGTAACTCATTTCCACGTCCTTGACGCTGGCCTGCTCGAGCAGGGCATCCACGGCCTTCTCCTCGAGGACCGCCGACTGGACCTGTGTCTTGAGCTGGTCGTTGCCCATGTAGTACTCGACCACCTGCTCGGGGTCCTGGTACTGCTGGGCCAGCTCCTCGACCTTGGCCTTGATCTCGTCGTCACTGGCCTCGATTCCGTGGTCCTTGATGACCTCGGCCAGCAGCAGGCCTACCTGGACGCGGCTCTTGGCCTGCTCGGCGAACAGCTCATCGGGCAGCTGGCTGACATCGAAGTCCTCACCCAGGCCAAACTGCTGGGCCGCCTGGCGCTTGAGGCCTTCGGTTTCCTGCTGGACCAGCGCCTGGGGCACCGGGATGTCGTTGGCCTTCTTCAGGGCCTCGAGCACCTGCTGCTTGACGCGATTGTCGATGGCCTGGGTCGCCTCACGGGTCATGTTCTTCTTGACCTCGGCGCGGAACTTGTCCAAGTCACCATCCTCGACGCCGAATTTCTCGACGAACTCGGCATCCACTTCGGGCAGGGCCTGGCCCTTCACCGCGTGAACCTTGACCTTGAAGGTCGCTTCCTGGCCGGCCAGCTGCTCGGCCTGGTAGTCCTCGGGGAAGGTGACCTTGATCTCCTTCTCCTCGCCTGCCTTGGCACCGATCAGCTGCTCCTCGAAGCCGGGGATGAAGCTGTTGGAGCCGATCACCAGCTCGTGCCCCTCGGCACTGCCACCCTCGAAGGGCTCATCGCCCAAAAAGCCCTGGAAATCGATGGTGATCTGGTCGCCCTCTTCGGCGGCGCGATCGACCTCTTCCCAGCCGGCATTCTGCTTGCGCAGGGTGTCGATCATCTCGTCGACATCGGCCTCTGTCACCTCGACCACCGGACGCTCGATCTCGGTGCCCTCGATGGACGCCAGATCGATCTCGGGGTAGATCTCCAGGGTCGCGGTGAACTCCAGATCCTTGCCTGCCTCATTGACGTTGGCTTCGATCTGCGGATAGCCGGCCGGATTGAGCTCGTTCTCCGAGATGGCACGCACATAGCGCTCGCGCATCACTTCGCCCACCACCTCGTCGCGCACACCGGCACCATAGCGCTGGCGAATCACCGACATCGGGACCTTGCCCTTGCGGAAGCCGTCCAGGCGCACGGTCTTGGCGGCATCCTTGAGACGGGCGGCAACGGCCTCGTCGACCTCGGCGGCCGGCACCTGGACCTTGATGCGGCGTTCAATGTTGGAGGTCGTATCGACGGAAACTTGCATGGAATGTCCTCTACCGACTGGGGCGTTCTGTGGAAGCGTGAAAGGTTCAAAGGGCCGATTCTAAGAATCCCGCCCGATACTGGCAAGCCGTGCCTGTACAGGTGGGGGCCTGACGGCATATTACAAGGGGCATGACGGGGATTTTTCTGAACGTGGGTCTGCCGCGATCGGCATCGAAAAGGCGGGACGACGAGCACCACGATGCGAATGAGGCATCAGGAAGAGATGAACCGGGAGAAACGAAACCTGCTGAGGGAGGCAATGGGGTGGATGATGGGGATCGAACCCACGACCACCGGAGCCACAATCCGGGGCTCTACCACTGAGCTACATCCACCACTGCCTGGAGATCATGTCGAGATGGGGTGGATGATGGGGATCGAACCCACGACCACCGGAGCCACAATCCGGGGCTCTACCACTGAGCTACATCCACCACTACGACAAGGGTCTTGCTGAAAGCTCTGACGACTAGGCCACAACCCGTTACCGGTCACTCCATGCGATACATGGCGCGCCCAGCAGGAATCGAACCTGCAACCTACGGCTTAGAAGGCCGTTGCTCTATCCGGTTGAGCTATGGGCGCATTCTATGTATCAGAGCGCCTGACCGCAACCCGAAACGGGAAAATAAAAACTTTCCAATCAACAGGTTGTGGTCGGGGTGGAGGGATTCGAACCCCCGACATCCTGCTCCCAAAGCAGGCGCGCTACCAGACTGCGCTACACCCCGCCGGCTCTTGCACGGCCCTGACGCCACCGCAGGGGCCTCGTCAAGCGCTGCGTATTCTACGGAACTTTCCCCGCGCGTCAAGCGAGAAGCGCGCCATTGCCGCTCGACTGCTTTGCCTTCTTGGCCCGGCATGCGAAAATCCATCGCCCCATCACCCAGCAGAGGGAAGCTCGATGACCGCCCAACTGATCGATGGCAAGTCCATTGCCGCCCGAGTCCGCCAGCAGGTCGCTCGCCAGGTGCAGGCACGCCGCGAGGCCGGAGGGCGCATTCCCGGACTGGCCGTGGTTCTGGTGGGCGAGGACGCCGCCTCTGCCGTCTACGTCCGCAACAAGCACCACGCCTGCGAGGAAGCCGGCATCCACTCGTTCAAGTATCAGTTGCCGGCGGATACCCGCCAGGACGAACTCGAGGCCCTGGTCGACCAGCTCAACGACGACCCACGCATCGACGGCATCCTCGTGCAACTACCGCTTCCCGAGCACATGGACTCCCGTCCGATCCTCGAGCGCATCCTGCCCCACAAGGATGTCGACGGCTTCCACCCCTACAACCTCGGCCGACTGGCCCAGCGCATGCCGCTACTTCGCCCCTGCACCCCCAAGGGCGTGATAACCCTGCTGGAAGAGAATGGCCTCGAGATCCGTGGGCTGGATGCCACCGTGGTCGGCGCCTCCAACATCGTCGGCCGTCCCATGTCGCTGGAGCTGATGCTCGCCGGCTGCACCACTACCGTCTGTCATCGCTTCACGCAGAACCTGGAGGAGCACGTCAGGCGCGCCGACCTGCTGGTGGTCGCGGTCGGCAAGCCCGGCCTGGTCAAGGGCGAATGGATCAAGCCCGGCGCCATCGTCATCGACGTCGGCATCAACCGCCAGGAAGACGGCCGCCTGATCGGCGACATCGACTTCGCCCCCGCCGCCGAGCGCGCCAGCTGGATCACCCCAGTCCCTGGCGGCGTCGGCCCCATGACCGTTGCCACCCTGCTCGAGAACACCCTGCAGGCCGCCGATATGCATGATGCGGAGGCCTAAGGGCAATGAAGCCCACCTTGTAGATTCATGGCGAGGCCACCAATCGCCGTGCAAGCACAGCTCCCACAGTAGCTCCCAGCAATCTACCGAGGATTGTAGGGCCTGTCGGCTCGACGCTACGACTTGCACGGCGATTTCTATGGCACAGCACCAATCGAGCTGCAAGTCGAGGCGTCGAACCGAGTGCTCCTACAATAACGCGCACTTTTCGGCGAATTTGGTTAAATTGACCCGCTTTCACGACTCGACAGGCCGACCCGATGATCGACAACAAGAAGTGGTGGCTAGCCTTGGGCCTGTCGTTGCTGATAACCGGCTGCGCTACCCATCTGGATAGTAACGGACCGGTCACGGCTTCGGATGTTTCGGAATCAGCCGACTATGCCTTCCAGCGCCTGGCTCCTCTCACCTACACGCCGGAAGACTGGCCAGAGGCTCTCGAGGCGCACGTCCTGCTGCCCGACACCCCGTCAGGCCATATGCGCCCAGCGGCGCTGCTGGTGCATGGCGGCGGCTGGCAGCGGCGCAGCCCCGACGACATGGAAGAGATTGCCGAGCGGTTCGCCGAACGCGGCTACGTGACGGTGAACATCGCCTACCGCTTTGCCCCGCAATACCGCTTCCCTGCCCAGCTCCATGACCTCCAGCAGGCCATGGCCTGGATCCATGAACGGGCGGATGAATGGCGCATCGACACCGACCGCATCGTCGGCGTCGGCTACTCCAGCGGCGCGCATCTGGTCAGCCTCCTCGGGGTATCCGGCAATGTCGAAGCCCTGACGGAACCGTACGGCGGCGAGCAAACCCGGTTAACCGCCGTGCTGAGTGGCGGTCTGCCCAGCGATCTGCTCAAGTTCGATGACGGACGCCTGGTGGTGGAATTCATCGGCGGCACTCGTGCCGAGAAGCCCGAGGCATACCGGCTGGCCTCGCCGATCTATCACGTCGATGACGACACCCCGCCCCACTTCCTCTTCCATGGCCGTTGGGACAGCCTGGTGCCGGTAGACCACGCCACCGACTTCCACGCCGAGCTGCTCGCCCATGGTGTGAAGAGCGAGCTCTACCTGCAGCACTACCGTGGGCACTTCACCAGCTTCCTGACCCGTGGCAACGCCATCGAGGCCGGCATTGCCTTCCTTGCGTCTCTCAGCGGATACGCCACTCCGGCGCCAACAGCTTCCAGTGTGCCCTCAACACTCGCTGATGCTCCTCAGCCATAGGCAGTGACGAAAGCTGTGACGGCCACTGGCTCCTGGCTCTCTCGACCGTCTCGGCCAGTACTTGCCGAATGGATGGCCAGGACACCCCGACCTTCTCCGACCAACGACGGAAGTCATCCCCGTTGAGCCGATACCAATCCTTCTTTCCATTCAGGTTGAGGGCCACCTCGCGCTCACTTCCGATATACGCCTGCGTCGTCACGATGTCATAGGCCGGTGACATCAAAGGCGTCTGCTGATCCGGGTAAAGCAAGCTCCAGTTCTTGAGATGAGCGTCTCCGTTCGCCAGCAAAATATTCACCAGTAATCGACGAGCAAATTCCTGAACCGACGCCAACCCATCCCCGGTGAATTCCCGCAACAAGCGACCCATCTGCTCATAGCTTGGTCCGTCATACTTCTCGTGGGGATGACGAAACAGAGCCTGCGCCATGTCCTCGGTATGAACCCGCCCCTCCCGCAAACGGTCGAAACGGCGAATCGCATAGGCATGGGGCTCGTCGGGCAAGTTGATATCAGGCAAGCCATCCAGGGCTTCCAGCGAGATCAGCCGGATGTCAGGAATCTCGACCCCAGCACTCTCGGCCAGCCGCATGGAGGTGAACTCCGCCTCAGGCAACCAGGGGTGGCGGGCAGAAGGCGGCTTGATGATCCAGTTCCCGGACTCATCCCCATTCGAAAGTCTGAAGCGGCCCTGATGCTCGAGCATGGAGAACTTCATCTGCACACCGGCCAACGAGAAACCTGCTGCCGCACTCGCCTGATGCGGAACCGGCGTCACACTACGACGATGAGAAAGCACCCACTCAGGCATCTCATCCGGCTGGACCGGTGTTGCCACTAGCGCGCCCGGCAGGTCATGCCCCAGGCGAGCCAACAAGGGAAACTCATTATCCGGGTGCACCTTGAGTCGTGAGGCCAGCCATTCGCGAAGGGCCCCCTCGGGCAAAAGGTTGGAGAACCAAGGGTGGAGACGTTGCTGGCGAATCCAGGGCCGCGCCATGAGTGTGTCGGCTCGGGGAGCGTTCTGCATCAGGCTCAAGGTCAGGGTGGGTCTTTCGCTATCCAGACGCCAGGCCTCGTCGAACACCATGACATTTCGCCCCCCCTGGTAACCCGCCAGATAGCCGACGCGATGGCCATGTAACGACAGCGCCAGCATCTGGACAGGTTCATCCGTCATGGCCACTCTCCTCGTCACCCAGCAACCCCTGCCAGGGGTCGACATCGAGGGCGGGAGCCGCCGACTCACTATCCTCCAGCAGCGCCTTGACGGCATACCACTTTTCCACCGGAATCAGCATCAAGCGGGCATTGACGCCATCCGCTGCCAGCGTGAGCGTATCGAGGCGCGGATTCCCCCCCGCCTCCAGCCTCTGGTAGTGCTGTCGCGTCATCCCGGTCCGCGACGCGACGTCCTGTTGGGTAAGCTCGAGCGCCTGACGGCGGCGCCGAAGCTGGTCGAGAAGGGTCATTCAATGCACCTTTTATGTTGTATATTGAGAAGTATAGCAACATATAAGATGCAAGATGCGGCGAAGACAACCCGCGATGGGGAATTTCTATATCTACCTCGGAAATGCCCCTACACCTTGAGCTTCCATTCCAGCGTCTCGCCGGCGGCCAGGGGCACAATGGTCTGGCCCTCGGCATAGCGCAACGTTTCGGGTAACTGCCAGGGCTCGCGAACCAGGGTCACGGTATCGAGGTTGCGCGGCAAGCCATAGAAATCGGGACCGAAGTGGCTGGCAAACCCCTCGAGGCGCTCCAGGGCGCCGGCCTGTTCGAAGGCGGTGGCATACAGCTCCAGGGCCGCGGGCGCGGTGTAGACGCCCGCACAACCGCAGGCACTCTCCTTGTCACCGCGGGCATGGGGGGCACTGTCGGTACCCAGGAAGAACCTGGGACTGCCGGAGGTCGCAGCGGCCAGCAGCGCCTGGCGGTGGCGCTCGCGCTTGAGGATCGGCAGGCAGTAGTAATGCGGGCGGATGCCGCCCACCAGCATGTGATTACGATTGAACAGCAAGTGATGCACGGTGATCGTCGCGGCCACATTGGCCGGCGCCGCAGCCACGAAGTCGGCGGCATCGGCCGTGGTGATGTGCTCGAAGACCACCTTGAGATCCGGATGGCGCTCGAGCAGCGGCTTCATGACCCGCTCGATGAACACCGCCTCGCGATCGAAAATGTCGATGTCGGCGTCGGTGACCTCGCCATGCACCAGCAGCGGAATACCCAGCCGTGCCATGGCGCCAATGGCCGCATCGCAATGGGCCAGGTCGGTGACACCGGAGGCCGAGTTGGTGGTCGCTCCAGCGGGATAGAGCTTTACCGCCTGCACCAGGCCGCTGGCATGCGCCCGCTCGATCTCCTCAGCCGGCGTCTTGTCGGTCAGGTAGAGCGTCATCAGCGGTTCAAAGGCGGCCCCGGCAGGAAGCGCCGCCAGGATCCGCTCTCGATACGCCAGCGCGTGCTCGGTGGTGGTCACCGGCGGCTTGAGGTTGGGCATGATGATGGCGCGACCCATCTGGCGGGCACTGGCCGCCACCACGGCGGCCATGGCCTCACCGTCACGCAGGTGGAGGTGCCAGTCGTCCGGGCGGGTCAGGGTGATCGAGTTCACGGCAGGTCCTGTAGCGAAAGCGTTGGTGTCGTCATGGGCAAGGAGCACCAGTATATCGTAACCCCTCTTACATCCCGAGAAGGCCCAACTGTTCAACCGCGGGTACTGGGCGCGGCGACTCTTCAAGCGGTGCTGAATGCCGTATCATGGCGCCAGCGTTCGCGTCGCCATCGACGCCCGGCCCGATGAGGACTCGATGCCCAAGGTAAGACACTACGCCGATATCGTTGCCATCCTGGCCGGCCTGATGTGGCTGGTGCTCTTCTGGTCGGTGAGCATCTCCGCGCACCTCGGCAGCGTCGAACCAAGCCTCGCCGCCCTGCTGATGCTCGCCAGCCTGATCCTGATCAGCTTCGTGCACCGGCCCATCCGCATCTTGCTCGGCCGCTACCATGTGCGTAAGCGGCGCACCGAGATGTGGATGCATATCCTCGCCCTGCCTCTGACCCTGGCCTTCCTGCTGGCCATCGTCATCGATCACCTCATAACGCCGATGAACGGCGAGCTGAAGATGCTGCTGTTCAATACGCTGGCCACCGCCGGCTGGCTGGTGTTCGTCCTCACCCTGGTCATCAAGCTGCTGATTCACCATACCCAGCGAAAGCGCAAGAAGAAGCGATAAGCCTGCCTCATTCATCAGGGTGCCGAACAAGGATGTTGAATCGAGTGATTGCTGGCATCGACCCACTTCAACGTCATTCGACCGCTTGGTAGCCGGTTGATCTATGCCCGATTCGACTTTCATCCAGCCTTTTCATAACTAATAAAAATCAATGTCTGCTGCCGGCGCAGCCGTGCCCGCCGACCTCCGTTGTGGTCGTTCTGTTGGCTGATTGGATCATGGTGATACCGAGTGTCAGGCCAAGGCCGTCAGCCGAGGCAGCCCTTTCAGCAAGGTGGGCCACCATTTGTCAGCGGCATCGCCGAGGTGCACCGTGATGCGCCGGGCGTGCAGCGACAACGTCGCCGCGACCTTGAGCACCTGCTCGCGCATCCGCATCAGGCTCCACCCTTGGTGCGTCCGGCTCTCGAGCAAGCGACGCAGCCCATGCAGAACCTGGTAGGCGTAGAGGCTCAGCAGCAGGCTCACTTCGTTGCGGGCCATCACGTCCTGGACGGTGGAGGCGCCACGATCGGTCGAGGAGAGGTGCACGTCGAGCGCCGACTTCACCTCGCCCATGTGCGCCTCGGCGCTGCCGCGCTTACGGTACAGCGCCAGGACCTTCTCAGGGGGCCAGTCGAACTTGCCGAGGTTGGTGACCAGGAAGAAGGCATGCAGCAGCAGATCATCAGGACGTTCCTGCACCACCAGCACCACGCGTCGCGGCGTTGGCCAGGAACCGGCTTGGTACTCAAGGTCATGGCACCACTCCCGAGGTTGCTCGGGCGGGCGGCCTCGAGGCCGTTTCAGGTACGTCGCCGCCAGCTTCTGGAGGCCTGAGTGACTGCGCAACCGGCCCAGGTACTCGATGCCGCGCTCTTCCAGGGCCTCCAGTGTGTCGTTGTCGGTGAAGCCCGCATCGATGCGTACCCGGACACTGGCGCCGGTGCTCTCGTTGAGCCGCCGTACCTAGTGCGGAATCCATGTATCGGCGTTCTCGGCAGGGCCGGCGTTGCCCTCACGCAGCAGGCCGCCCACCATGTCGCCGGTTTCAGCCAGCGAGGCAACCAGCGGCGAGTAGATTCGCGCACCGTAAAGACCATGAAACGCCGAGCCGCCCTGGTGGCCATGGACCTCGATCGGCAAGCCATCGATGTCCAGGGTCAACTGCTCGGGGCGCTCGCCATTCTTCAGCGAGGTCAGACGCCAGACCACGAGTCGCAGCAGACCTTCGTGCACGACATCGATGTTGTCATTGCTCCCGAGGCAGGTCATCAGCCGCGACAGCGTGGCTTGGGACGGCCGGTCCTGGGCCAAGGGTGTCGTCCCGCGTGCATCGCTGCACGCCAGTTGCCAGAGCGGATCACGCCGCAGCGTGTCGGTATCGCTGAGGTCGATCCAGCCCATCGCTCGCTGCAGCACCAGAGTGCGCAGCTGGCTGGCCAGCGAGTGACGGATGCGTAGCGGGTGGCGTCGATCGACCAGGTTGTCTTCGAGTGCCTCGATCACGCCGCTGTTGTCGAGGGCTTCACGCAGCAGCAGAGCGCCGCTGTCGCTGGTGGTGCGCTGGCCGTCGAGCTCAACGCGGATGGACCCGTTGCAGGACGGAATCCAGGGGGATAACCTTTCACCCATGGCGGATGGTCCTCTGGAATCAGGTTCTTGCCGGAACGTGCTGATTTCTTAAGAGAATACCATCCGTCATCTTCGTTTTCAGGCCGCCCTCATGAATAAGCGGGGATAAGCCCTTGTGGGAGCACTCGGTTCGACGCCTCGACTTGCAGCGCGATCTCAAAACCGATCGGCCCTGAACGGTGCCATATCGATCTCGGGGCTTTCCCCCTCCATCATCTGAGCTAACAGAAGACCGGTAGCCGGCCCCAAGGTGAAGCCCTGGTGACCATGGCCGAGCGCCAACCATAGCCCTTCCTGTCCCGGTGCCGGGCCGATTACCGGCTTCATGTCCGGCGTGCAGGGTCGCGCGCCTTTCCAGGGCTCGGGGTCCAACCGCTCTCCCAGCGGAAACAGCTTTCTCGCGGCCCGCTCGGCGGCGGCCAACTGTTCCAGGTGCGGCGGCGCATTCAGGCGCTCCAGTTCCGCACCTGTGGTGAGGCGGATTCCCGCCTGCATCGGCGCCAGCAGGTAACCGACCTCGGCATCCATCACCCAGTGGTTGAGCCTGGCCGAACCGGTCGTCCCGTAGTGCATGTGATAGCCGCGCTTGACGAACAGCGGGAGCTCAAGACCCAGGCTCGAGAGCCAATCCCGCGACCAGGGTCCCATGGCCATCACCAACTGCTCGGCCTCCAGCACGCCCTCGCTGGTATCTACTCGCCACCCGCTGCCATTACGAGCGACGTCCTTGATCTCGCAGCGCTGCACGCGGCCGCCTTCTGCCTCGAAGCTGCGCGCATAGGCCTGCACCAGGGCGCCGGGGTCGGCCACCGTCCAGGGTTGCTCCCAGTGGATCGCACCGGCCAGTTCACCGGCCAGATTGGGCTCCTTGGCCGCAAGTTCTCCCGCATCCAGCGCCCGATAACGGACCCCGAAGCGCTTGGCGCTATCCTCGGCATCGGTCAGCCGTTCCGACAGGGCCTCATGGGTACGATAGAGTTCCAGCCAACCCTGACGGCGCACCAGCGAGTCGGCACCTGCCGCCTCGACCATCGGCGCATGGGCGTCCAGCGACAGGCCGATCAACGAGGCGTACTCGGGAACGATCTTCGCATAGCGCTTTGGAGCGGAGTTCCGCCAGTACTGCAGCAACGGCATGGCGGCCTTCACCATACCCCCGGGCCGGTAGCGGATATCAACCGCGCGATTGGGCAGCACCCGCAGCATGGTGGCGAGATCTCGCGGAAAGGGATAAGGCCGCACCGCCTCGCGCTGGATGATGCCGGCATTGCCGAAGGAGGTCTCGCGGCCCGGCTCACGGCGGTCGACCAAGGTCACCGAATGCCCACGTCGAGCCAGATGCCAGGCGACCGATACGCCGACCATCCCGGCTCCCAACACCACGATTTCACGCGCCATTTGTGACTCCTTGCCAGCTGTTCGGGAACTGATACCGAGCATGCACGTTCTCTGCGTGGAGAGAAAGCCGATACTCGGCGTCAGTCGGCCGAGCCCTCCTGAACCTGAAGCTTGGTGCGGATGAAATCCGAATGGCTGACATGCAGCAGCTCGGCCAGGCGCCGGATGCGATGCTCCTCGAGGTGGTGCTGCTCGCCATCGGCCAACGACAGCGACCACATCATGCGCACCAATTCGCAACGCTGCGCATAGTCGAAGTGTTCCTTGATCAAGCTGACGAACTGATAGTGGTCCACGGCGGAATCGGCCTCCTCCCGAGCCAGATGAATCAGCTCGTCGAGGTCGGCATCCGCCAGCTCGAAGCGTCGCCGCAACTGGTCGCGCAGCAGGGCAACTTCGCTATCATCGAGGTGATAGTCGGCCCGCGCCACCTCGAAGAGCAGCGCCGCCGTGGCCAGCTCCAGCGTGGGGGCCGCCTGCTCGGTGCCGCCACCGTCGGCCATCATCTCGCTGAAAAAACGCTGAATCGAATCGATCATCACGTCCCCTTCCTAGCCGGTTAGCCGATGTGTCGTGATTGATGAAATGCTATCACTTCAAGACAGCGGACGGACGCAAAAGGTCACGAACCGACCACAGCCGCGATGATCACCGCCCTGCCCCTTGGCGCCCAGTTGGATGCCCTGCCACACCGCTGCCGGGCTGTGATAGCATGCTTAAAATTTACACGTCACGGAGCCGAGCGTGCCCCACAAACGATTCGCCTTCGTTATATCAGACCTCTACGGCGGTGGAGCCCAGAAGGTCTTGCTCAACACAGCTGAAGGGTTGAGGGCAAAAGGCCACTGCGTACGCGTATTTCTACTTCGAAATCGTATCGAACATGAAATTCCCGACCAGCTGGATATTGTCAATCTTGCAGTTATCAGCAAAACTACCAAAGCATTATCCAATGTCTGGATAGAGCGCCTCCAAGCTCGCAAGATCCGAACAGCACTCTCTGCTTTCTCACCAGATGTTACTATTTCTTGCTCTTGCGATAAAATAACTCGTCATATAGACGGTTTTAATATGTATTACTGGGTACATGCCAACAGCATTGAAGGCGCAGAGAATACTCAGCAGAGAAACAAGAAAATCCGAAAAATTAAAAGATTCTACACAGGTAAACGGCTCATAGTCGTCTCTGAAGGGATTCGTGACTCATTAATCGCACAAGCGAACCTCGATAAAGAGAATATACAGGTCATCTACAACCCCTTTGATCAGGCATTTTTACAGCGACTGTCCAAAGATACCAGCGACGGGCCCAGTCAACGTGAATATTTCATCCATGTTGGCACCTTCGAGCGGCGCAAGCGCCATGACCGATTGCTACGTGCCTATTATAGCAGTGGTAGCAGCACCCCACTGGTGATCATGGGTAAGGGATCCGAGCAAGAGCGGAGCGCGATTACTAACTTGACCCTAGAGTTGGGTATACAGGAAAAGGTCCACATCCTGCCCTTCCAACGCAACCCCTATCCCTGGATAGCCAGAGCCAAGGCTCTCTTGCTATCGTCGGACCAAGAAGGCTTACCCACAGTTCTTATCGAGGCATTGCTGTTGCATGTCCCAGTCATCAGTGTGGATTGCCCCAGCGGTCCGCGAGAAATCCTCACTCAGGAACTTGCCGACTTTCTGGTGTCCCCGGACAATGAAGAGGGCCTAGCTAATGCAATTTCTCGCATGGACCAGGCTCCTATCGA
Source organism: Halomonas daqiaonensis (assembly GCF_900109725.1). Classification (GTDB taxonomy): domain Bacteria; phylum Pseudomonadota; class Gammaproteobacteria; order Pseudomonadales; family Halomonadaceae; genus Halomonas; species Halomonas daqiaonensis. The sequence goes on along the minus strand of NZ_FOBC01000028.1, from coordinate 8,384 downwards.
GATCGTGGAACGCCACTACCAAAAGTTCCTGAAGGAAAACGTACTACCTCAGTTCGAGGCACTGTGATAAAGGACTGAGCAACCAGGACATGATGTGAAACTGCTGGATATTCCCTTCAACGACCGCCGCCGGCGTTACCTGGTCTTCCACCCGGATGGCCTGCCGGACCGGCTGGCACTGGCCAGTACTATTACCACCCAGGCCTTCGAAGCTGCGGGCAGCAGCCGCTTCTATGTCTCATCGGACCAGCGAATCCTCGCCAAGATAGTGCCGGACAAGTTCACAAAGTGCGAGGCCCCACTGAATTGGCTGCTACGCGACTACCTCGAGAAACGCTGGCTGGGCCAGTCCGATGCCCGCAAGGAACATCTCAGCCTGCAGATCCTGGGCCGGGCCGGCCTGAAGACCCCTCGTTGCCACGGCTGGGGCATCTCGCTCAATCCCGGCAACCGCAACGCCTCGCTGCTGCTGATGGAACACCTGCAAGACGCCAGGCCCGGCGGTGAGGTGTTTGACGCTCTGAATGAGCCTGATCGCCTCGCGTTCCTGGAACGCTTCTGCCGGGAGGTCGCGCAACTCGCCCATGCCGGCTATGTGCATCGCGACCTCCACTACAACAACCTGCTGATCAACCGAGACGAGAAAATCGTCTGGATAGACGCCCACCTGCGCCGGCTACCCACGAAGAACGCCGACCAATGGTCGGCTCTCAGGAAGTCGCTGACGGCAGGCAAGCTGCGCGGAGAAGGCTACCGGCAACATGCCGAGGCACTGCTGCGCAGGGCCTGGGAATCCCGCTGACGTATTTCGCCTCGGGTTAACAACATCCCAAATATCGACAAAAATTCTGATGAAGCCGCTGGAAACGGGTGGCTGACAACTCACCATATCTTTTGACGACCACTTGCTTGGAGATAACGAATGTTTTTCTCACTATTACCTTTGATCGTTTGGGCAGCATACCCTCTGAAAAATCAGCTTGCTCAATTAAGCATCCATCATCGTGCAACATACCCAGCTTACTACTGACAGGGATCCCCACAAAATCATCGAAAGGCAGGTTATCCCTGAAGAACAACACAGGCCTTAACTAGTGCTGCTTGAAATCTGAAAAATAGAATTCACACAACACCAACTCGCCTTGTCTCACTTCCATACTTTGTCCTCGGCCAGGTCGTGCCATTCATCCACCCGCTCCGCCGAATGATTAAACATCGCCCGCAGTTCCGGCTAAGCCTGGTCATCCTCAAGCAGAATAACGACGCGGGCATGCTTGTTCTTCAACGATTTATACTCATCCGGAATTCTGACAACGTCATCCCGAATGTCTGCTTCGAACTTTATCGCGTACATCGCATGACTCCTCTGGCTTCACATGGTTGATCTGGGCCTCTACTCCACCTATGAATCCAGGAAGTTCGAGTCACCTCTGGTGCCATCCCCAGGCCTCTCAGCCAACATAGCAAACCCCATCATCGTGGTCATTCGCGAGTACCCTCAAATCGCTGACGCTTATCGCGGGCCCTAAGCGTCCCATAGAGCAACGCCAGCCAGAAAGCAAACATCATCACCCCGCTGTTATGCGTCAGGAACGTCTGCGATAGCCCAAAATCAATATAAGCGACACAAAGCAACACCCCGGCCACCGCCAAAGACCTCATCTCTAAATCAGGAGAATCGAGCCGTCTCGCGAAAAGCTTCATGGGAATCAAGTAAAGTGTAAGCAGCACGGCCAACCCGATAATACCGCGCTTGGCGAAGGCATCTATGAACTCATTATGCGCGTGATCGAATCGAAGAACACCGGAGTTGATCACCCCCTCATCGGCCAGCGCCTGCATGCCCTGCTGGTAACCGTTGTCGCCCCAGCCCATCAACGGTTTCTCGAGAATGAGCTGTGTCGCCCCCTTCCACATCTCGAATCTCGCGCCTACCGAAGTAAGCTGGCTCTCGCCGGAAGCGTAACGCTCGATATCATCGAAGGCCTGGTAAACGCGCGACTGCACACCGGTCTGAGGCAGGGCGTACATCAGCGAAGCGCCACCGACCACCACCACTACCGCGGCACCCTTGATGACTGCGGAAAGGTGGCGCCCATAGCCGCGATAGAGCACCAGCAGCACAAAGGGGAAGCCGATCCAGCCGCCACGGCTACCCGAGAAGATCGACCCCAGGATGCCCATAAGCGCCCCCACCAGAAGGAAGGCCACCCAAGGCCCCCGGCGGGGCTGCACCACCGCCCAGCCCAACCCCGCCAGGCAGAGTATACCCAGCAGCATGCTCAGGTTACCGAACTGGATGACATAGGTATGGCCCGTCGCGCGCCAAACTCCTTCGACGAGCTTCTGCCAGCTCGCCCAACCGCCGGCTCCCATGGCACCGATGGCCAAACCGCTCCACATCCACGCCAAACGTGGGGGGTAGACCATCACCAGCAGCATCGCGGGAATCGCCAGCAGAAAGCGGATGGGCTTGTCGATCCCACTACTTCCCTGGCCATCCCACCAGGCTTCAAGCACGCCGATGGCGGTATAAGCTGCCAGGGCAGCGATCACCCACCAGTCCTGGCGCGTCAAGCCCAGCAACGGTCGTTTCACCAACAGCACGGCGCTGCCCAGCAGCAGCATCACCGCGCCCAGCGAGTAGCCACTGGGCACCACCAGGGCAATGGCCCCCAGCAGGAAGACGGCGAGGCTAGTATAGAGGCGCAACGGAGAACCCGCCGCCGCAGGCAGGGAGTGAGTCATGGTCGTCATCGATCTATGTCGTCAGCAGGATATCTCAGGCCATATACGCGAATGGCCGGCGCAAAGGCCGGCCATTCTAGCACAGGGAAAGCGGGTGGCATGGGCTCCCGAGAGCATGGTGACTCAAGGCCTGCAGCGTGTCATCCAACTCGCGATAGGTGCGCCAGACCAGCCATTTATGCCAACCGGGATCGGACTCAATACGCGTTCTTGTTGATAAAGCCCTTGAAAATCGTCAACAGGATGATCCGCAGATCCAGCCAGATTGACCAATTATCGATATACCAGAGGTCACACTCGACGCGCCGTTCCATCTTCACGATGGTATCCGTCTCCCCGCGCAACCCGTTCACCTGTGCCCAGCCGGTAATGCCCGGCTTGACCTTGTGGCGCTTCATATAGGATTCCACCAGCTCCTTGAACTCCTCGTTGTGGGCCAAGGCATGTGGCCTTGGTCCCACGATGGACATCCTGCCTTGAAGCACATTGTAGAACTGCGGCAGTTCATCCAGGGAGGTCCGTCTCAGGAATGCCCCCAACCTCGTGATGCGGGGATCATTCCGGCAGGCCTGCGTGACAGTGCCAGCGGCTTCCTCGTGGATCGCCATGGTACGAAACTTGTAGACCTTGAACCTTCGGCCGTTGTTGCCGGTACGATACTGCTTGAACAATACCGGGCCGGGCGAGGTCAGTTTGATGGCAATGGCTATCACCATACACGCCGGCAGGGCGATGATGCTGAACACGGCACCGAGCAGGATGTCCTCCAGCCGTTTAACGATTCGAGCCATTCCATCGATCGGCGTCACGCTAAGGTCGACGGCCAGGTGCCCCGCCACCTCGCTCATGCGGTGATTGAGCAGGTGCATGTCCTGAAAATCCGGGATGAAACGCACCTCCGCCGTCTGGTTGCGCAGCGCATAGAAGATGGCACGCACCACGCCTCCCAGCTCGAGGGGGACACAGATCCACACCTCACGAGCCCCGGACTCGATTACACGGCGCGTCATTCGTTCGAGGAAGCCACCTTCAGGATGGCCGGCAAGGCGCTCGATGCCGGCGATGGAATACCCCTCGGCAGGCGCGGCCCGCATGCCCTTGGCGACCCGAACCAGCTGTTCCCCCGGGCCGACCAGGAACACCGAACGCCGCGCCCTGCCTCGTTTCCTGGCACGACGCAGCAACACTTGCGCCAGCACCCTGAGGCCACCGGTGAGCACGAACGAGATGACCAACGTATAGCCGACCCACAGCCGGGAATAGCGTTCGGCGGCATGGGCAAAGTAGATGATGGATGCCGCCGTGATCGCCACGATCAACCAGACCAGCATCAACTTGGCCAGCAGCGTATGAATGCGCGTGATCCGCCAACGGGCATAGGCCCCCTGCAGGGTATTGAGCAGTATCACCAGCAGCGCCATGATCGCGATCGCCAGCCAGAAACGCTCATGCAGATCGAAGGTGCCGAAACGAAGCCAGTACCCCAACAAGCCACCCACGATGACCGCCAGGGCATCGACCACGGGAACGATCAGTTGAGCAGGATAGCGCTCGGTGAAGCCAACGGTACTTCTCTTCATGGGGTCCCGGTCATAACTAGAGTTGCTGAATCAGCCTGTTCAGTTGCTGCCCGAAGTGTTGACGCTCGTGCCGTATCCGCTCCATGACGTCATAGGGGGGGTGGCTTGCAGGATCATGCGCGAGCACGGCCTTCACCAACGGCTCGACCTCGAGGCAGTACGCAATGCCATACATCCGCGCGACCGCTTCGGCCGTATCACGCTGATGGTCGTTGCGGTGCTCGCCACGTGTCGCCAGGCGCGGCATCATCAGGAACGGCTTTCCCTGCTCGAGGCAAGCCATGATATTGCCCATGCCGGCATGCGTCACCACGAGGTCGGCCGCCTCGAACAACGCCTGGAACTCGGCTGCCGGGAAGAATGGCTGCACGAGCGGCCCTGCATTCCGCGGCAAGGCATCGCCCTGGGCCCGGGGGCCCGCCTGGTAAACCAGTTCCCAGTCAGGGCGCTCCCCTGCCACGGCATCCACCGCACGCGCCATGCGGGGAAAGGCGAACTGTGTCCCCGCGGTGAACAGCACCTTCACAGCAGCCTCCCCAGATAGCGAACGCGTCGCGTTTCCAGCTCGGGCCACTGGGTGAGCACCTGGTTGGCAAACAGCTTGGCAACACGGCCCGAGAGCGACAGCCGCCGGCTGTTGGCGATGCTGTCGACCCACAGCGTTTTCCTGCGCAACACAAACCCAGCGAAGAGCACCAGCAGCCCCGGCGCGGCGCCGGTGCTGACGATCAGGTACGGGTCGCTGTGCCTGACGATACGCAGCGCCCTGGGCAACTGTCGCAGCCCGGTCCAGAGCTCGCGCACGCTGAAGTCGTCCAGATAATGGCTAGCGGCATCGTTATGCGAACCCGAGGTAGACACGAACACTGCCTCGTCGGTCTCGACCAACTCGGCCAGGCGCTGTAACTGCACCCAGTGGCCGCCGAAGGAGGCCACGTACAGTATTCTCACCGATAACGCTCCCTGTTCGACTGCTTGGGTCTCAGCGCCAACTGCAGCCGCTGGTGCACCTTGACCGCCTTGAGATAGCCCAGCACCAGCAGGGCCCAGTAACGTTCACGCCAGGCCATGTCATCCCGTGAACACAGCGCCGCCAGGTCGGCAAACACGTTGCCCAACACCCGCCGCAGGCCGCTGAACGCCCCCCTCTCGCCGTAAAGTTCTCGGCTGCCGGTCGAAACGCGCCGGGCCTTGCCGGCGAGCGCCTTGACGGAGGCGCGGGCAGGATGGGCCACCACGCAATCCGCGCAGTATACCAGCCGGAAGCCTTGAAGCGTCGCACGGCGTGTCCACTCGAAGTCTCCCCCGGACATCAGCGCGTCGTCGAACAGACCCACCGCGTCGAACACCCGGCGTCGTGCCAGCAGGTTCGCCGTCACCGAGACGCCATCGGTGGCATTCTGCGCCTGGCGGAAGGCAAACGCCTTCTCGAAACACTCGGCGGGCCGCAGGCGCTGGCCAGTAAAGGTCAATTCCACCCGCCCCGCCACCAGCGAAGCGCCCTCACCCGCCGCCAGGCACGCCAGGCCCGCTTCCAGCCAGCAGGGCTCGGGCACACAGTCCGCATCGAGAAAGGCCAGTATCCCGCCCCGCGCCTCCGCTATCCCCCGGTTGCGAGCCGCGTAGGAGCCCGGCTTGGCCTCTCCGAGCAGCCGTGTGTTGGCGGGCCAGCTCAATTCAACGGGTGGAGACTCTTCAGGGGCATTGTTCACCACCAGGACCTCGAAGCGCTCCCGTGGGTAGCGCTGCTTCGCCAGTGCCGCAAGGCAGTGCTGCAGGCCTTCCCAGTCGCGATAGGTTGGGATGATGACCGTCAAATCCGGCAGAACGGGTAGGCTCATGAATCCTTCACTTCGCTGGCCGGATCGAGCTCACCGTTACGGCCTTGGCTTGCCACTTCGACGTCTCCCTGAGGAGACTCGAGCTGCTGCAGACAGCGCAGCATTGTTGAAAGCAGTGCGAGGGCATCGGCATACTTCTGCTTATTGAAGAACGTTTCAAAGGCGCTGCATTGGGCACAGAGGCGAATACGGTCGATCGGGACCGCCTTCAAGTCGTCACGCTGCTCGGCAGCCGCTGCGTACACCTGCTGCAGCCGCCCTTCTCGAAGCATACCAAGCGGAAAGTCGGCCCCGACCGGTTCCAGGGTCCAGTTTCCCCAATGAGCCAGCTGCAGCTCACTGGAATCCGTGACAAACGTCAGCTCCCTCGGTACCCCCGGATTGATCACCACCAAGGGTAGCTTGCCCAGTTCGGCCAGCAGCGCATCGAAGCGCCTGGCCAACTGGTCGACCTGGGCTCGCTGCGTTGAATCGGCGGCGACAGCGGCCAGGCGCTCCAGCATGCGCGATGAAAAGCGCTGATGCAGGAAGGGGTGAGAGCGGCGGTAGCGGTCCACCAGGTTCTTCCCGGGCACCACCTGCCAGCAGCGGACCAAACGGTCGGCAAGCTGATTCGAGGCAGCGTCACGGCTGACGCGCATCCCGGCCGGAAAGCGCAACAGATGCACATCGAAGCGCTCCAACTGGTCCACACCCCGTAACTCGGGGGCCGGCAGCGCGCGCCCGGTCGCGGATGCCAGCAGTTCTGCCTCGTTCAGGGCAGCCTTCTTGTGACGACTGTCAAAGACCTTGAGCAGAAAACCCTGAGGCTCACTGCCCGGTACCCGCAGTTCCACATCGAAGACGAGAATATCGATCAGCCCGCTCTGGCGCCAACGGCAGGTCAGTGTGCTGTCGACCGTCAGCGCGGTCCCGCTGACGTGCTCCAGCAGCGGGATGAGACGCTCGGGCCGATCGACCAGCGTCAGCAGCTCCCACAGCTTGCGGTGCCGCGGGTTCTCCGGCCCCGTCTCCAACCGGTGCCCAGTGAAGAAGATGGCATTGATCTGCAGGCGCTTGTCGTGAAGCCAGAGGGCATCCTTGATCATGCTCTCGACGCGGTTCAGCAGTTGCCGAGAGAGCAGCAGGCTAATGATCGCCACCATGAAGCTCACCCCTTCCCAGAGCAGGAAGTCCGTCACCATGAAGGCAAACAGCAGCAGAAAGCCGCCCCCGGAGAGCAGCCCGATCAGGTTCTTGGCATTTTCCTGGAGTTTCACACGCCGTTCCGGCTGTTTCTGGGTAACCAGCGATATCACGGCCGACACGCCCACCACATAGGCCACCATTACGGCCAGAAAAGCCGGGTAGAGGATAGCGAACAGCACGCCGAGCAGCGCTGTCAGCACACCGGTGGCCAGGCCGGCGGCGAGTTTCTTATAGGCCTGACTGGCCACTTCATCCTGGTTGGAAAACAGCGCCAACTTGCGACTGCGCTCCACCACGCCCGCCGCGCCCTTCGCGGCCGTGGCCCCCAGCAGCCTTTCGGCCAGCAGGTGAACGAGATAGAACAGCAGGGTGGTAAAGCTTAGCGCAACGACCAGAAAGTCCCGGTCGAAGGCCGCCCAGGCATCCGGAAAATAGTGCGGAATCCCGGTGGAGCCGATCAGGATGATGACCTTGAGGGGCAGGAAGAAGGCAAGCAGCTTGGCAAACTGACTCACCAAGGTCAATGCCACGACGGACAGCGTCGGCAGTGGCACGAATCTGAAAAACTTTCTGAGTACCGAAGCCGACCAGTGCAGGTGGCGGCTAGCTAACCGATAGAGCCACATCAGGTGTCACAACCTATAAGCAGATGGGAAAACAACATGCCCGCCCCGTGATTTAGGGAACCGCTGAACAATGCTGTTCTGGGTAGTTGAAGAGCCAAAATGGCCCGATCATCGCTTCAGCGATCCCTACCTGACCACCTCAGGTGGTCTGTTTTACCCGACAGCCGGGTTATCCGGCTGCCAGGCCGGATTCAAGACACACTGACCCCGTCAACGCATCCCTGGCATCGTCCTGCCAACACCAGATTGCCGAGAGCAAACAGGGTGAACAGCTGCGCCTGGTTCTTGGCCAGCCCCTTGTAGCGAACCTTCCGATAGCCAAAGAGGTTCTTGATGACATGAAACGGATGCTCGACCTTGGCCCGGATACTGGCCTTGGTCTTCTCGATCACCAGCAGCAG
>NZ_FOBC01000021.1 GCF_900109725.1 Halomonas daqiaonensis | reverse complement strand
CTATCTGCCGTGGGCGTTGGATGTTTGAGAAGGGCTGCTCCTAGTACGAGAGGACCGGAGTGGACGCACCTCTGGTGTTCCGGTTGTCACGCCAGTGGCATTGCCGGGTAGCTATGTGCGGACGGGATAACCGCTGAAAGCATCTAAGCGGGAAGCCCCCTTCAAGATGAGACATCCCCGAGGCCTCGAGCCTCCTGAAGGGCCCAGCGAGACCAGCTGGTTGATAGGCCGGGTGTGGAAGCGCTGCAAGGCGTTGAGCTAACCGGTACTAATGGCCCGTGAGGCTTGACCATATAACACCCAAGCGGTCTGCCGATGACGACCGACAGCCGGATACGATGAGACGCCTCGCGTCAGCATGATTCACCGTTTTTCGCCTGACGACCATAGCGTGCGGGAACCACCTGATCCCATGCCGAACTCAGCAGTGAAACCGCTCAGCGCCGATGGTAGTGTGGGGCCTCCCCATGCGAGAGTAGGTCATCGTCAGGCACCTATCCCGAGAAAACCCCGTGTTCGAAAGAGCGCGGGGTTTTTTCGTTCCAGACGCTGATCCTGCAATTCAAGAATGACTCGGCTGATATAATGTGCCGATGAAATTTCCCTGGAGATATCGACTTGACCCTGACCACGCCGGCACTGCTGTTTCCGGCCATCTCGCTGTTACTGCTGGCCTACACCAATCGCTTCCTGACGTTGGCACAGTTGATTCGCAAGCTCGCCGATCAGGAGCGAAGTCAGCACCATGAGGCCAACGCCAGGCAGATTCTGCTTTTGCGCAAGCGCATCGCCTTGACGAAGACCATGCAGTTGGCCGGAGTGTTGAGCTTTCTGCTCTGTACCCTGTCGATGTTCGCCCTTTTTCTCTCGCTGGAACTGCTCGGCATGCTGCTCTTCGGCATCAGCCTCGTCAGCCTGTCTGTCTCCCTGGTCTATTCACTCTGGGAGGTGCAGATATCCACCAATGCCTTGAACGTTCAGCTCCGCGATATCGAGAATATCATGCACTCGGAATCTGGTGATGTAGAAGGGCACAGGAAGGGAAAGCGACATGACGACACCGGATGAATTGTTGCTCTATTGTCGCCCGGGATTCGAACAGGACCTGGCGGCAGAGCTCGCGGAGAAGGTCATGTCTCTGGGGTGGCAGGGAGAGACCGACGTCCGGCCTGACGTCGGTTTCGTGCGCTTTATCGTCGCCGGCGATGTGCCAGCCAATGCGCTGCATCGGGCATTGCCCCTGGCCAGCCTGGTGTTTGCTCGGCAGAGCCTGCTCGGCTTGCCACCGTTGTTGCTGCCGCGTGAGGACCGCCTGACGCCGATACTCGATCAGGTCGTGGCGAGTGGCTGGAGCTTCGAATCGGTCTGGCAGGAAACACCGGATACCAACGAAGCCAAGGCCCTCGCCGGCCTGATCAAGGCGTTAAAGCGGCCGCTGGAATCGCTGCTCAAGAAGCGGGGTGCCTTACGGCGCAAGGCCGGCGGGCGCCGCCTTCACCTGCTGTGGAGTGACGGGGATCGCGTCCAGTTGGGGATGAGCTTCCCCGCCAATCGCAGTGAGCTTCCGGGGGGGATTCGCCGGCTGCGCTTTCCTCACCGTGCGCCGAGCCGCTCCACCCTCAAGCTCGAGGAGGCATGGCATGAGTTCATTTCACGGGACGAGTGGAATGAACGGCTCGGGGAGGGGATGCAGGCGGCCGACCTGGGCGCCGCTCCCGGCGGCTGGACCTGGCAGCTTGTTCAGCGTGGCATGCATGTCTATGCCATCGACAATGGCCCCATGGACAAGGGATTGATGGCCACTGGGTTGGTGGACCACCTGCGCGAGGACGGCTTCGTCTGGGAGCCTCCCGGACGGCTCGATTGGCTGGTGTGCGATATCGTCGATAAGCCATCGCGAGTGATGTCGATGGTCCAGCGCTGGCTCGTGCGCCGCTGGTGTCGGGAGGCGATCTTCAACCTGAAACTGCCCATGAAGCGACGCTGGCAGGAGGTGTCCCGCTGTCTGTTGGGCCTCGAATCGGCACTCGCCGAGGCCGGCGTTAGGGCCGAAGTGGCGTGTCGCCACCTCTACCATGATCGCGAGGAGGTGACGGTGCACGTGCGGATCCTGGACGTAGCCTGATCCGCGAGCCTTCAGTGGGTCGTCGGCTCGTAGATGCGGATACGCTCCTCCTCGGTCAGCAGCGGCACCAGGCTCTGCATGACCCGGGCGCGTGTCTCGCTCTGGTACCACTCCTTCCAGGCACGCATGTCGCGCCACTTGGTGATCATCAGACGTCGATCGCTATGGCCAAGTTCGACGAGGCTCTCGCCGCCGACGAAGCCACGCGCGCCCAGTGAATGGCGCATGGCCTCCCTGGCGGCCGCCTCGTATTCCTCCTCCAGGCCGGGCATGATACGACGTTCGATAATGATCTTGATCATCCGTTACTCCCTTACTTTTACTGTCCTGCAACGAGGTCATCGATGGTTGATTCCGCGGATTCCCTGCCGGCCTGTGATGCGCAGCTCGATACCACCGGGCTCTACTGCCCTGAGCCGATCATGCTGATGCACAACCAGGTGCGTGATATGCACACGGGAGAGGTACTCAAGGTGATCGCCAGCGATCCGGCCACAACGAGAGACATCCCCAAGTTCTGCAGTTTCCTGGGGCATGAGCTCCTGCAACAGCAGGAAGACGACGGCAGTTACCTCTACTTTATCCGTCTCGGCTGAGTCGCGACCAGCCTGTCAGTCAGCCTGGGCGTCAACGTCGCTATCGGGCATGACCATCAGGGCCAGGGCCTCGAGGGTGGTGGGATCCTCGTGGCGGATGCGATTGGCGATCTGACGCTGGAAGAAGTAGACGACGCGGTGTCGACTGTGGCCGGGGTAGAGGCAGGGATCGCCGGGCAGGATCGGTGTAGTCTCGATGAGGCGCTCGTCGGCGAGCAAGGCCTCCACGGTGCCATCGCTGTAGAGACGCCAGCCGAAGACCTGCTTCAACTGCCAGGGCGCATCGCTTTCGTCCATGCACAGGGCATGGGTCCCTTGGGTCTCGGGGAGCTGCTGGATCAGCGTGGTCTCGTCGGTTTCCTCGTAATCGAAGTAGGCAGCGGCGTGCTCGAGCTCCAGCACCTTGTGTTCGGGCGCCTCCTCGAAGAGCTCCTCGGTCTCCGGGTCGCGATAGCCGATGAAATGGCCGTGCTCGGCGTCATCCAGGCGATGGCAGGGCGTGAGGGCTTCCATCCAGGGCACCAGGCCGACCACCTCACCATCTTCCTGAAGTCCCCAGGCCAGCAGCGGCATGCCGTACAGGGTGTCGGCATCCGAGGCGAGCCGATAGACCATCTCCAGATTGTCCAGCTCGGGCGAAAGACGAACCAACCGGCGGCGGGCCAGTTGACGTTGGCGCATGGCCTCGAGGTCGATGACCCGGGCGGAGCGGTGTGACTGCGGGATTCCCATGATGTCCCTCCTGGTGCTGCGTGGTCACGGCATCGGCCTGGTAAGCAGCGCACTGCGTCACTGTTATCTCATCAATAGCACAGAGTGATTGCCGAGGTTAAGTCCCGGCGGCTCATCGACAGTGACGGGCAAGGCGATTGCGCAGTACAGCGTGACGATCGCGGGCCGCCGTGAAAGCCGGAAGGGGGGCGTCGAGGTGTGTCAGCGACAGCCAGCGACGCCGGTAGTCGGCCACCGCCGGCGGGGGTTCCACATGTACCTCGAGAAGGGCGTCGATGGCTTCAAGCCAGTGCCGGGCGGCGCGTTCGAGGTCATTCAACCATGCCGTCAGCTGGGCCGCCTCGGGTGATTCAGCCAGGCGGTCGACTGCCCCGCGGCAGGATTCGCTGTCCAGATGCTCCAAGGCGCCCTCGATCAGTGTCGCAGCCTCGGTCAGACGCTGATCGGCGAGAAGCAGGGTGCGCAGCAGCTCGGCAGAGAGCGGGCGTTCCTGCAGGGTCTTGAGGTGACCCTCGAGGGTGGCCGAATCAGGCATCCAGGTCCGATCGAACTGGTGCAGCCTTGCCTCGCGCAAGTAGCCCAGGGCGGCACTGCGCGGTTCGACCTCGTCGAAATCTTCAGGAGAGAGAGGGGAGCTCGCCCGGGAAAAGTTCTTGACCCACTCCTCGGAGGCAAAGAGGGCGTTCCAGCTGACCCGCGGCAGCTGGATGGTCTTGGTGATAGTGAGGCGGTACAGGCGGTCGCGGCTGTCATCCGAGAGGGTGTCCGGCACCTCGCTGTTCCAGCAGCCACTCAGCCTGCGCCACAATTCGAGCTCGTAGAGCCAGCGCTGGCTGGGAGCTGCCACCTTGCCGAGCTGGTTGTTGCGTCCCGCTATGAGGTTGGCGATGTGGCACTCGCGCAGGGCATAGATGTCGAGCATGCCCTCGCGGGTCTCGATAATCTCGAACAGCCGCTGGTCTTGTTCAGGGAAGGCCGCGATGTTCTGCGGTGCCGAGCGCCGCGGTGCCTCGAGCGAGAGGGTCTCGGCGAGGCGCTGGTGGTAGTCACGCAGCAGGATCTCGCTGTCGCCCTCGCCGCAGCCGGCCAGCAGCAGTAACAGTATCGCCCCTAGCCCCAGCGCCCAGAGATGGTGGGGCGTACGGCTGGTGTCACTTGGAAGGAATCTCGATCTGTCCATTGCTCGTCGCCTTGCTGATGCGTCTGAGCCGCTTCCCCAGCAGCACCGCAGCGATGCTCAAGCCGCCAATCAGGCCGATCCAGTAGCCGTGCACGCCCAGCGGACCGACCCACCCGAAGAGACCATGCGACCCCAGCCAGTGACCGCCGCCCAGCCCCACCAGCCAGTAAGACAGCACGGTGATCAGCATAATGATACGGGTGTCTTTGTAGCCCCGCAGGGCGCCGGCCAGATTGACCTGCAGCGAGTCCGATACCTGGAATATCATCGCCAGGCCGACCAGCGTCAGTGTCAGGCGCTGTACCTCGCTGTCATGAGTATACAGCCCGATTACCGGCTCGGCGGTGAGCCACAGCAGCAGGCTGTTTAGCCCCGCCACGGCCAGCGCCATCAGGATGCCGTACCAGGCTACCAGTCGGGCGGCATCTGGGCGGCCCTGGCCCAGGGTGTTGCCGACCCGCACGGTTAGGGCCATGCCCAGGGAGAGCGGCAGCATGAAGAGGATCGAGGTGTAGTTGAGAGCGACCTGGTGGGCCGCCACGGTGACCTCGCCGAGGCTGGCGATGAACAGGGCGATCAGGGTAAACAGCGTCACCTCGACAAAGATCGCCACGCCGATGGGCACGCCCACATGTAGCAGCTCGCCGATCAGCGGCCAGCGCGGGAGCGTCGGCGAATGCCAGAGCACGATGTCGCCATAGGCGTGGGAGCGCCGCGTGTAGGTGATCATCGCCAGGCACATCACCCACATGGAGAACGCCGTGGCGATGCCGCATCCCAGGGCACCGAGGGCGGGCAGGTCCTGCACGCTGCCGGGTAGCCAGTCGCCGAACAGCCCCGTCAGCCCCTCGCCACCGTAGATCAGCACGAAATTACTGGGGATGTTCACGCCGAGGCCGACCAGGCTGATCCACAGCGACGGCCGGGTATGGTTCATGCCGTCCGAGAAGGCGCGCAGTGCCTGGAAGAGGGCCACGCCGGGCATGCCGAAGGCCACGGCGGCCAGGTAGGCGGCGGCGCGCTCGGCTACCTCCTCGGGCACCGCCATCAGGCGAAAGATCGGCATTACCGTGAACCACAGCAGCACCGCGGCAGCTATGCCCAAGACGAGGGCTATCCACAGCGCCTGGTGGACGCTGGGGCGGATCCCTGCCGTGCGGCCGCCACCCAGCAACTGGGCGACGATCGGCGTCAGCCCCATCAGGGTGCCGGTAATGAACAGCATCAGCGGCATCCACAGGCTGGAACCCACCGAGACCGCTGCCAGGTCGGTGGCGCTGAGCCGCCCGGTCATTATCACGTCGACGACACTCATGCCGGCCTGGGCCAATTGGGCCCCACAGATGGGCAGCGTCAGGCGCAGCAGGGGGCGTGTTTCCTTGCGACTGGTGGCCAGCAGGCGTGAGGAGAACGAGGCCAAGGTAGCAGTTCCGTCCGTCGGTCGAGATAAGGGCGGCATCGTCGGTCCGGGACGCACGCCGGCGGGTCGCTCAGTCTATCAGGGAGCAACGATTTTCGCTGCGCCCCATCGTGCCCCTATAATGGCGCCTTTTACGCCTTCCAGGAGCCTGCGTGAGCCACCGACTCGAGGATGTGATGGCCCTCTTCGACGGTCTCTTCCTGCCCCGCTACCGGACCCGTCTGGTGCGTGGCGGCGACGAACCGCTCTACCTGCCGGCGGACGAAGCCACTCCCTGGCATCGGGTGATCTTCGCCCGCGGTTTCTACGCCAGCGCCCTGCATGAGGTCAGCCATTGGTGCATCGCCGGTGCCCGCCGACGACGGCTCGAGGACTACGGCTACTGGTACCTACCCGATGGCCGCGATGCCGAGCAGCAGCGTGACTTTGAGGCGGCGGAGGTATCGCCCCAGGCGCTGGAGATGCTCTTCTCACGGGCCTGCGGTCGACCTTTTCGGGTCAGCGTCGACAACCTGGGCGAAGTGGAAGTCGATCGCGAGGGCTTCCAGGCGAGGGTCGAGGCACGTGCCGAGCGATACCTGCACGAAGGTCTGCCGGGTCGTGCCGCGGCCTTCCGGCAGGCGCTGGTGGCCTTCTACCAGGAAGGAGCTAGCCTCGATCAGGCTGTGGTGGCCGGGCGGCGTCGACTCTCGCCGGCAGGGTCGCGGTCCGTCGAGACGATCGACTAGCGGCAGTGTCCAGGCGAAATACCGCGGACAGCTTTATCCCTGTCTTGCTCAATCGTCGATGTCATCGCCGTCCAGCAGCCGGCCATCGAAGGGGAGAGCCTCGGAGGGCAAGGCGCCTGGCGCAAGGCGCTGGTGGAGATTGAGCATCACCGCCACCTCGTGCTCGGGACGCAAGGGCTCGAGCCCCAGCTCGCCGAACAGGTCCCCCCTGGCCCGGGCCCAGTCGCCGGGTTCGAGCTCATCGTAGAGGCTCTCCGCCGGGGCCAGCTCGACGAAGGGGTCGAGGCCATAGGTATCGAAGAGTCGAGAGATCGCCGCTTCGTCATCGCTCACGCCTGCCGTGAAGAGAGTTTCACTGAAGTGGTCATTCTCGAGCTCGCGGATCACGTCCAGCGGGCTCACCCCCATGCTGTTGAGCTCCTCCAGGCTGTATTCGCCCAGCGAGACCATCTCGTTATCCAGCCAGTCGTCGTCCGGCTGGATTAGGGTGTGCTTGACTCGCCCGTCGGGCAGCGTCCAGGCGATGGCCAGCGGCAACCCGCCGTCCTCGCCGGTCTCGACGGCGATGAAGCCGGGTATCTCCTTGCTCTCGGGGCCGGCCATGTCAGGACTCCTCGTGTTCGGTGGCGGGGCCTGCCTCGTTCGCCGGAAGGCGGAAGAAGGTCAGTGCGGTCGCGGTGGTGGCACTGGCCAGTTCGGCCTCGTCCATGCCCCGCCAATGGGCGATCTCGCGCACGATCCAGGGCAGCAGGGCTGGTTCGTGGCGTCTGCCCTTGAGTTTGGCAGGTAAATTGCGAGGTAGCAGGTATGGGCAGTCGGTTTCCACCATCAGTCGGTCAAGCGGGATCTCGTCGACCAGCTCGCGCAGGTGGTAGCCACGTCGTTCGTCGCACAGCCAGCCGGTCAGGCCAATATGCAGGTCCAGGTCCCGGTAGCCATAGAGAGTGTCGCGGTCGGCAGTAAAGCAATGGATCACGGCGTCAGTGATCTCGTCTCGCCAGGCGTGCAGCATTTCGCGCATGCGACGTCCGGCGTCACGCTCATGGATGAACAGCGGTTTGCCGCTCTCCGCCGCCAGACCGAGCTGTGCCTCGAAGGCGCGTTCCTGTTCGGCGGGCGTAGAGAAGTTACGGTTGAAGTCCAGGCCGCACTCACCCACCGCCACCACCTCGGGCTGATGGTGCAGGTCTCGCATCGCCCGCTCCAGTGCTTGGTCCCAGCGGCTGGCGTCATGTGGGTGCACCCCGGCGGTGGCGAAGAGCCCCGGGTGACGACGCGCCAGCGCCACGGCCTGTTCAGCATGCTCACGGTCGGTGCCGGTGAGAATCAACTTGGTGACGTTCGCCGCCCGGGCGCGGGACAGTACCGCCGGCAGGTCCCGAGCGAAACTCTCGTGAGTCAGGTTGGCGCCGATGTCCACCAGCGGGGCGGGCGAGGTGAAGCGCAGGGCCTCGGGCAGGACGTCGTCGAAGGTGTCGGTCGGGGCAACCAAGGCGGAACTCCTTCAGGAAACAGGCGCGCATTGTACCCGCCACCACGCCGGGCCGGCCATGCGTTACACTAGCGACCTCAATGAAAGAAGAGGTGAGCGCGTGACCCTGCTACGTCTGGAACAGCTGCAACTGGCCTATGGAAACCAGGTACTGCTCAACGGCGCCGACCTGGTGCTGGAGAAGGGTGAGCGCCTCGCCCTGGTGGGGCGCAACGGGACCGGCAAGTCTACCCTGCTGAAGCTGGTGGCCGGCGAGATCCAGGCCGATGGCGGCAACATCTGGCGCGCGCCGGGGCTCAAGATCGGTGTGCTCGCCCAGGAGTTGCCGGATGCCACCGGCCAGACCATCTTCGACGTAGTGGCCCAGGGCCTCCCCGAGGCCGGTGAACTGCTCTCCGAGTATCATCACCTGATCCACGACGAGGAGCCGGACATGCGACGCATGGCCGAGCTGCAGACGCGGATCGAGTCGATCGACGGCTGGTCCTTCCATCAGCGTATCGACGTGGTACTGACTCGGCTGGGGCTGCCTGCCGATGCCGAGATGGCCGCGCTCTCCGGCGGTTGGCGTCGACGCGTGGCACTGGCACGGGCGCTGGTCGCCGAGCCCGACCTGCTGTTGCTGGATGAGCCCACCAACCACCTCGACCTGGACACCATCGCCTGGCTGGAAGAGCAGCTGCTGGACTTCAATGGCGCCGTGCTCTTCATCACCCACGACCGTGCCTTTCTGTCGAAGCTCGCCACGGCGATCCTCGAGCTCGACCGCGGGCGTCTGGGACGCTACCCCGGGGATTACGCCGCCTATCAGGAGCAGAAGACCCACGAGCTGGAGGTCGAGGCCCGGGAGCATGCCGAGTTCGACAAGAAACTCGCCCAGGAAGAGGCCTGGATCCGCCAGGGCATCAAAGCACGCCGCACCCGCAACGAGGGCCGGGTCAGGGCACTGGAGCAGCTGCGTCGGGAGCGTAGCGAACGCCGCGAACGCCAGGGCAAGGCCTCGATTTCCGTCGACAGTGGCGCGCGCAGCGGCAAGCGGGTGGTGAGCCTCGAGCACGTCACCCAGCGCTTCGGGGAGGAGGTGGTGATCGACGACCTGACCCTGGAGATCCAGCGCGGTGATCGCATCGGCTTCATCGGCCGCAACGGTGCTGGCAAGACGACGCTGCTCAAGATACTGCTCGGGGAGCTCGAGCCGACCGAGGGCAAGGTACAGTTCGGGACCAAGCTGCAGGTCGCCTATTTCGACCAGCTGCGCGCCGGGCTGGAGCCGGAGAAGAGCGTCTACGACAACGTGGCCCAGGGCAGCGATCGCATCGCCGTGGGCGGCCGCGACCGCCACGTGATGAGCTATCTGCAGGACTTCCTGTTCACCCCCGAGCGGGTGCGCCAGCCGGTCAAGGCGCTATCCGGCGGCGAGTCCAACCGCCTGCTGCTGGCCAAGCTGTTCACCCAGCCGGCCAACGTCCTGGTACTCGACGAGCCGACCAACGACCTCGACGTCGAGACCCTGGAATTGCTCGAGGAACTGCTGCTCGACTTCGACGGCACCCTGCTGCTGGTCTCCCACGACCGAGCCTTCATGGACAACGTGGTGACCAGCTTGCTGGCCTTCGAGGGCCAGGGTCGGGTGCGCGAGTACGTGGGCGGCTACAGCGACTGGGTGCGCCAGGGTGGTCGGCTGCCCCCGGCACCCTGGGAGGGTGCGGCGCGCCAGCACGCCGAACCCACGGCCCCGGCGGCCAGCGACACCCCGGTACCGGCCAAGGCAGCTTCCGGTGCTAGCCCGGCGAACCGGCCGGTCAAGCTCTCCTACAAGCTGCAGCGCGAGCTGGACGGCCTGCCTGCCGAGATAGAGCGCCTCGAGGAACAAATAGCCGCTTACGAGGCACAGGTGGGCGATCCTGCCTTCTACCAGCAGGATGCCGATACCGTTTCGGCGACATTGCAGTCGCTGAACGACACTCAGGCCGAGCTGGAAGCGGCCATGGAACGGTGGATGGAGCTTGAGGCGATGGCCGCGGGCGAGTAAGCAAGCGATGATCCGCTTGCTTCGGGCCTGAAAACAACAAAGGCGCCCGTGGGCGCCTTTGCGGTGGAACGGACGAGGGTTGGTTACTCCTCACTCTTCTCGCCCTTGCCGCCGACCCGCACGGCCAGCACGTCGCACCGGGCCCCGTGCAGCACTCCGGTGGAGGTGGAGCCGAGCAGCAGGGCGAAACCATGGCGGCCGTGGGAGCCGACCACGATCAGGTCGACGTCTTGCTCCTCGGCGAAGCGGTGAATCTCGGTGTCGGGCATGCCTACCACCACGTGCTGGTTCTCGCGGGGCACATGGGTATCGGCGATCTCGGCCAGGCGCTCCTTGGCGTGTTCGTCGAGCTGGTCCTGGATGCTGGTGAGGTCCATGGGGATGTCGCCGCCATAGGCGAAGCCCAGCGGCTCCAGGGTATGCATGATGGACAGCTTTGCCTCGTTGCGGTTGGCGATCTGCATCGCCCGCTCCAGGACCTTGTAGGAGTCCTTGGTCAGGTCGACGGCGACCAGGACATGACGATATTCATTGCTCATGGTGTGACTCTCCGTACAGCGACCCGCGCTTTTGGGTATGCCCCCACTCTAGGACGCCTGGCGTGACAAGACAACGACTTGCATCAAGATTCACAGGGAGAAACGCATGGCCTGGTTGATCATTCTCATCGCGGTGATGCTGGTGATTTCACCGGTACTCTGGCTCAAGCCGAGCCCGCGCCAGAAGCGGGTAGCGCAGATGCGCACGGCCATGAGTCGGGCTGGCGTCACCGTCAAGCTGGCCAAGCCACCGTTTCATGACGCCAGGGGCGTCATGCCCCACTACCGCTGGCCCTATCCGCCGCAGCAGCCAGGGCCTGATTTCACGCTGGTGCGAGACGTCGAAGCCGGACCGGCGCTCAAGCCGTTCCGACATGGCTGGTACTGGCGCTTCGAACCGCTGCGGCCACTGCCGGCAGCGGCCGAAGCACCGCTCGAGGCACTGCTGACGCGTCTGCCCCTGGATGCCAAGGTGCTGGAGTCGAACCGGGCGGCTCTTGGCCTCTGGTGGTGGGAGTCACAGGATGCCGAGCGTTTCGCCAGCTACCTGGAAGACTTCGCGGCCCTGCGTGACGCCCTGGCTGGCCGTCCCGACCATCCGGAAAGGGAGGTACCCCTGGAGGGGCCGCGCGCCTGAGGAAGGTCACTCCACGTCTTCGCGGGCCTGGATCGCCAGGCCGTTCTCCTCGATACTCGTCAGCAGGCTAGCCAGTTGGGCGACCTCCTGATTGTCGAGGCCGGCCAGCATCTCGCTGCGCGCCTGGCTGACCACCGCATCGATCTGCTCCAGTAGAGGCGTCGCCTCGGGCGTCAGGTAGATCCGCTTGGTGCGGCGGTCCTGCTCGCAGCCGCGCCGCTCGATCAGTCCCTGCTCGGAGAGCTGGTCCAGAGTGCGGACCAGGGAGGGGGCTTCGACGCCGATGGCCCGGGCCAGGTCACACTGGGGTTGGCCATCGCCGAGCCGCCAGAGGTGATAGAGAGTGATCCAGCGGGTCTGGGTCAGGCCCAGCGGCGCCAGGCGCTGGTCGATGACGGCACGCCACAGGCGTGGCACGCGAGACAATTGGAAGCCGATGTTCTGGTGCATGGAGCTGTGCATCCGGGAGAAGCCTCGTCGGATTGTCCGAACCGGCGACGTGGAATGCAAGCAGGCTTATCGTTTCAGCCCTCTTCCGGCCCCTGTCCACCCGCGCCCGGGTTACCCTCTGCCTGGTCTGTTTCATCCGCTTCGTCCGCTTCGGCGGTATCCGTCTCTTGGTCGGTGGCCATCTGCTCCCCGGGCACCTTGGATTTCGCCTCCTCCTGACCCTCCTCTGAGGGTGCACCCTCGGCAGCCGGCTCGGGTCGGGGCAGCAGCTGTCGGATGTCCAGGCCGGGAATGCCCGAGGGCCGCTCGATCATGCCGTCGGCCAGGGTGGCCGCCTGGTCGTCGTCACTCACCGTGAAGCGCAGCATCCCGATCCGCTGGCCGCCGTCGGTCATCACGTCGATTCGCCATGAGCCACTGGGATTCTCGGGAAAGTTCTCCTTGTGGCTCCAGGCACGGTAGCCGGCTTCGCGCCCTCCCTGGATTTCCAGCGGGATGCGGTCGACCTCCTCACCATCCTGTCGCCATACGTGCACCACCTCCTCGCGCAGGCCGCGGGGGGCATGGACCGCCGTGAAGGCATAGAGCCCTTCGCTGGTCAGCGCGGCAGGGGTCAAGAGCATGCTGCCGATAGGGCTTCTGGCCTGGGTATCGAAGCCGGGAGAAAGGGCACTACCCGAGATCCACAGGCTGGCCGGTGGCACCCAGATGCGACCTGCCCAGGCCGCGCCTGCCAGCAGCGGCAACAGCACCAGTATCGCCAGCCAGCGTGAGGCGGTCATCGGCCGCAGCAGGTGCATCAGGCTCGGCAGGCTGAACAACACCATAGCACCGATGGCCAGCAAAAGGCTCTGGCGGGTGGTCAGGTGCAGAAGGGTCGGCAGGGCGACAAGTACCACCAGGAAGACGCACTGGGCATGGAAGGCGAAGTAGAGCCAGCGAAGCCGGTCGGCCAGCCGATAATAGAGTGGGTCGAGGATCGACAGCAGTGCCATGGCCAGGATCAGCAGGGTGAAAATTGCCTGGCCGCTCTGCCATACCGTGGTGGCGAGCATGAAGGGCAGGGTGAAGAACAGGGTCTCCTGGTGGATCAGCTGGGCGATGAAAGCGGTCACGCCTCGCGGCAGGGTCGGGTAGCCACGACGGGCCAGCGTCCGGTCAATCAGGCTCTCGGAGAGCAGCAGCATCCATGCCAGCAACATGCCCAGGGCCAGCATCGCCCCGAGCCACTGCTGGCGCTCCACCAGGAAGAAGCTTCCTAGTCCGGCGGCCAGAGCCATCGGTGGCCACAGCCAACTCCAGGGCCGCACGCGTTCCACCAGCCGTTCGATGCGTGCCTGCCAGGTGCTGAGGCGTGGCGACTGCCTGCCGGCGGCAGTTGTCGCAGAGGGCTGGGGTGCATCCGTCGGCGGTTCTCTTTTCATCCGTCGAGTCTAACAGCGCTGTCCCCGTTGGGGTGAGTCGCTCTGGACGTGCCATGCTGTGGGCAGGGCTTGACGTTCGGTCTTGGCTACACCAAGCTGTCAAAAATAAAACGATCGTATGAATTTCTGCGTGGAGGTTCCTGGATGATCTATCAAGGCAATGCCATCACGGTGGCACGTGGTCTCAAGGACGGGAGCGATGCCATTGCCACGCTCACCTTCGATCTGAAGGGCGAGTCCATCAACAAACTCTCCAGCGCCGTGGTCGCGGAGTTGGGAGAGGCCGTCGCGGCCATTCGTGCCGAAAGTGGCCTCGAGGGCCTGGTGATCGGCAGCGCCAAGGAGGCGTTCATCGTCGGCGCCGACATCACTGAATTCCATGGCATGTTCGAGCAAGGGGCGGAGCAGATCGAGGCCATGCTTGAGCGGGTGCACGGTATCTTCAACGCCATCGAAGACCTGCCATTCCCCACCGTCACCGCCATCAATGGCCTGGCCTTGGGCGGTGGCTGCGAGATCTCCCTGGCCACGGACTTTCGCGTCATGGCCGAGTCCGCGAAGATCGGCCTGCCCGAGACCAAGCTGGGTCTCCTGCCGGGCTGGGGTGGCTGCGTGCGGCTGCCGCGCCTTATCGGTGCCGACAATGCCATCGAGTGGATCGCCGGTGGTACCGAGAACCGCGCCGACGCTGCTCTCAGCATGGGAGCAGTGGACGCTGTGGTTCCGGGCGAGCAGCTGGAGGATGCGGCGCGCGACATCCTGGCTCGTGCCCAGGTAGGCGAGCTCGACTATCAGGGCCGCCGCGCCGAGAAGAATGGCCCGCTGGGCCTCGGCCCTATCGAACAGATGATGGCCTTCGAGACTGCCAAGGGCTACGTGGCCGGCAAGGCGGGGCCGCATTATCCGGCACCCATCGAGGCGATCAAGGTCATCCAGAAGGGCGCCGGTGAGTCGCGTGCCCGTGCCCAGGCCATCGAGTCCAAGGCCTTTGCCAAGCTCGCACTGAGCGATGTCGCCTTCAATCTGGTCGGCCTGTTCATGAACGATCAGGTGGTCAAGAAGAAGGCTGGTCAATACGAGAAGCAGGCGCGGCCTGTCAAGCAGGCGGCGGTGCTGGGGGCCGGCATCATGGGCGGTGGTATCGCCTACCAGAGCGCCTCCAAGGGCACACCGATCCTGATGAAGGACATCAAGGAGGATGCCATCGAACTGGGCCTCAAGGAATCACGCAAGCTGTTCGCCAAGCAGGTGGAGCGGGGCAAGTTCTCCACCGAGCAGATGGCCGAGAGGCTCAGCAACATCCGTCCGACGCTCTCCTACGGCGATTTTGGCAACGTTGACCTGGTGGTCGAGGCGGTGGTCGAGAACCCCAATGTCAAGGGCAAGGTGCTGGCCGAAGTGGAAGAGGCGGTCGGCGAGGAGGTCATCCTCACCACCAATACCTCTACCATCTCGATTACTCGCCTGGCCGAGAACCTCAAGCGACCCGAGAACTTCTGCGGCATGCACTTCTTCAATCCGGTGCATCGCATGCCGCTGGTCGAGGTGATCCGCGGGGAAAAGACCTCTGACCCCGCCGTGGCGGTCACCGTGGCCTACGCCCGCGCCATGGGCAAGACGCCCATCGTGGTCAACGACTGCCCCGGTTTTCTGGTCAACCGAATGCTCTTCCCCTACTTCGGCGGTTTCAATTTTCTGCTGGAGAAGGGCGCCGACTTCCAGCGTATCGACAAGGTGATGGAAAAGTTCGGCTGGCCCATGGGGCCTGCCTACCTGCTCGACGTGGTGGGGATCGACATCGCCGTGCATGCCGGTGAGGTGATGGCGGAAGGTTTTCCCGAACGCCTGGCGCAGGAGGGCAAGAGTGCCGTCCAGCTGATGTTCGACAACGACCGCCTGGGCCAGAAGAGCGACAAGGGCTTCTACGCCTATGAAGAGGACAGGAAGGGCAAACCGAAGAAGGTCAGCGACGACGATGCCTATGCGCTGGTCAAACAGGTGGTCAAGGAGGAGACGGCGTTCTCCGATGAGGAGATCATCGCCCGCATGATGGTGCCGCTGTGCCTGGAGGCCGTACGCTGCCTGGAGGACGGTATCGTCGGCAGTGTTGCCGAGGCTGACATGGCGCTGATCTACGGTATCGGCTTCCCGCCGTTCCGCGGGGGCGCGCTGCGCTACATCGATGCCATGGGTGTCGACGCCTTCGTCGAGCAGGCCGAGCGCCTGGCCGAGGAACTCGGCCCGCTCTACGCGCCCACCGAGAGGCTGCGCCAGATGGCCAGCTCCGGCGAGACATTCTATGCCAGCAAGGCCCAGGATTGAGTCCACCACGTAACGGTCAGGACGTTCCGGACATTATTTAAGGAGTTATCGATGAGCTTGAATCCGAGAGACGTGGTGGTGGTCGACTGTGCCCGTTCTGCCATGGCCAAGGCCAAGCAGGGCGCCTTCCGCCATGTGCGTGCCGAGGACCTTTCCGCCGCGGTGATGCAGGCGCTGTTCGACCGCAACCCGGGGCTCGACCCCGCCGAGGTCGATGACGTCATCTGGGGGTGCGTCAATCAGACCCTGGAGCAAGGCATGAACATCGCCCGCAACGCGGCGATCCTCACCGGGATCCCGAATAGCGTGCCGGCCCAGACGGTGAATCGCCTGTGCGGCTCGTCGATGAGTGCGCTGCACATCGCAGCCGCCAACATCCAGGCTGGCATGGGCGAGTTCTACATCATCGGCGGCGTGGAGCACATGGAGCACGTGGGCATGACCTATGGCGTCGATGTCAACCCGGCGGCCAGCAAGCACGTGGCCAAGGCGGCCATGATGATGGGGCTGACCGCCGAGCTGTTGGGCAAGATGCATGGCATCTCCCGTCAGGATCAGGACGCCTTCGGCGTGCGGTCGCACCAGCGCGCCCAGGCGGCGATGGAGAACGGCGGGTTCGACCGCGAGATCATCGGCATCGAGGGTCATGACGCCAACGGCTTCCGGATTCGGGTCGGCCGCGACGAGGTGATCCGCAGTGACGCCAGCCTGGAGAAGATGGCCGAGCTCAACCCGGCCTTCGACCCTCGTGGCGGCACCGTGACCGCCGGTACTTCCTCGGCGCTCTCGGTGGGAGCGGCCGGCATGGCGGTGATGAGCTACGAACGGGCCAGGGCGCTGGGTCTGGCGCCTATCGCCCGGGTGCTCTCCACCGGCGTGGCCGGCTGCGATGCCTCGATCATGGGTTATGGCCCAGTGCCGGCGTCGAAGAAGGCGCTGAAGAGTGCGGGCCTGACCATTGACGACATCCAGACCGTAGAGCTCAACGAGGCCTTCGCCGCCCAGTCGCTGCCGGTGCTCAAGGACCTGGGCCTGCATGACGCCATGGACGACAAGGTCAACCTGCATGGAGGCGCCATCGCCCTGGGCCATCCACTGGGTTGTTCAGGGGCGCGTATCAGCACCACCCTGCTCAACGTGATGCAGGAGCGCGATACCACCTTGGGCCTGGCGACCATGTGCATCGGCATGGGCCAGGGGGTAGCCACGGTGTTCGAACGCCTCGAATGACGCTTCTAGTCACCTGTGCAAAAAGCGGCGGCGTCCTTTGGGGCGCCGCCGCTTTTCCCGGCAAAGTGCGATGAACCTTTTGATTTGGGCTCTTTCGAAGTGGGTTATTTTTTAATTGACTGTGGCGTCATTTCGTCACGGCGGCGAGGCGACGTGTTTCCTTGTCTTCCAAGACCATGGCCTGATTGTCCTTGATCCAGCCCTGTTCGCGATAATAGCGCAGGGCTCCTTCATGCAGGGGAGCGCTGAGCCCTTCCTGAATCATCGACTGGGGGGTCAACATGCCCAGAGCGGGATGAGCCGCCTTGAAGCGCATGAAATCATCGAAGACCCCTGACACCAGCCGGTAGACCAGGTCCGGATCGGTATCCGCCGTGGTGACCAGGGTGGCTCTGACGCCGAAGGTGCGCACCGCCGGCTGGTCCGGGCCGTAGAGGCCGCCGGGAATCGAGGCTCGTGTGAAATAGGGATAGGCCCCGACCAGCAGGTCAACGAACTCGCCCTCCACATCGACGATGGCGGCATTGCAAAGCCGGATAGCCTTGGCCACCGAGGCATTGGGGTGCCCCACGGTGTAGACCATGGCGTCGATGTTGCCGTGGCAGAGCTCCATGGACTGCTGGTCGGCCGGCAGGTCATGAATCAGCCGGAAGTCACTGCGGCTCCAGCCTCGAGCTTCCATCAGCCTGAGCATGGTGCCGCGCTGTCCGGAGCCCGGGTTGCCGATATTAACCGAGCGTTGCTGCAGGTCGTCGAAGCTCTGGATTCCGGCGTCGCGGCGGACCACCAAGGTAAAGGGTTCGCTGTGCAGCGAGAACACCGAGCGCAGGCTTTCATGGGGGCCATCATTACGGAATCCTTCGGTGCCCTGGGTGGCGTACTGATGCAGGTCCGACTGGACCATGGCAAGCTTCATCTCGCCACGCCGCAGGGCCCGCAGGTTGGCACTGGAGCCCTCGCTGGGCTGGGCCCGGCAGGGCATCTCGACGACACGACATAGCGCGCGCCCGACCACATGATAGACACCGGAGGGGCTGGCAGTAGCGATGATCAGGGGGTCGTCGGCCTGGGCTGAAAGTGGGTTCCAGAGGAACAGACTGGTCAGGCCGATGGCCAGCAGCCTTGCGGTTGGTTTCATAATTTACCTCGCGTCAGTGAGTCAGTCAGAGGCATTCCAGAACCAGGAGGGGACTGAGCGGAAGTCATAGGTGGAGAGACTTCACATCATCTCTGGCCGACAGGCTGTATTGTTGTGTTCTTGTTGTCATTGTCTTGTTGTCGCGCGATCAGTTGGTGCGCCATTCGAGACAGTCCGAACATGCCTGCGCATGTTCGGTCTCCCTTGAGGTATAGCCGATGCTCGAGAGTCGGAAGGGCCTATCAAAAGAATATAATCGCATATAGTTAGATCACGCCGGCCTCAAGCCCTGCCGCCATTGTCATGCCCAGCTCCTCCACCTGGTCGGCAAAGGCGTCCTGCCACTTTCCACGCAGGATCAGCGGCGCCTGAACCCACTTCCAGCGCAACCCGGTGACGATCCCCTCCACTGCCCGTTGGGTGCCGGTGCCGTCGCGGCCGGCACGGATATAGAGCGCGCAGGGCAGGCCCTGCTTTTCCTCCAGCACTGGATAGTAGCTGCGGTCGAAGAAGTCCTTCAATGCCCCGCTCATATAGCCCAGGTTCTCGGTGGTGCCCAGCAGGATGGCATCGCAGAACAGCAGATCCTCGGGGCCTGCTTCTAGCGGTGCCTTGACGGTGACCTCGACCCCCTCGACGTCGGGGTGGCGGGCGCCGCATTCGGCGGCCTCACGGAGCCTGAGGGTATTGGTCGAGGGAGCATGAGCGACGATCAGCAGGCGAGGCATGGCGGACTCCCGGGTTGAATTCGTGGCTTACGGCCATCATGCCATGGCCAGGTGGCGTTGACAGGCCGCGGGCTTTCTCCGACGCTGTTTCGGCGCTGTCGCACCGTCATTCCGACAATTCGACACCCAGGGAGGTTGATCACCATGGCCTTTGCACTCTCGACCATGCAGCTGGAAAGCTCCGCCTTCGCGGCGGGGGGTGCCATTCCGACGAAACACACCGGGGAGGGTGACGATACCTCGCCGGCACTTTCCTGGCAGGGCGCCCCGGAGGGCACCAAGAGCTTCGCTGTGATCTGCCACGACCCGGATGCCCCCTTGGTGCAGAACGGTGGCTACGGTTTCGTGCATTGGGTGCTCTACAACCTGCCGGACTCTACCACCTCGCTGACGGAGAACAGCGGCGAGGGCACCGTCGGGATCAATCACTTCGGCAAGACGGGCTACGGGGGTCCCATGCCCCCGGAAGGCCATGGCGTGCACCAGTACTACTTCTGGGTGCTGGCGCTGGACAAGGCCACTGACCTGCCGGAGGGTCTGTCGATGCATGAACTGCTCAAGCAGGTCGAGCCTCACCTGCTCGGCATGAATCGCCTGGTGGGTACCTACCAGCGCGACTGATTCGGGCGACACCTTTTCGCCACCCCTGCCGCGAATGCTGGCTCGTGTCGCACTACGAGGCGGGCCAGCGATCTTCGTCTGACTTCAGGGCTTGGCCTCACTCGGCGCCGGAACAGCTACGTCGTGGTGGTCGATCACCAGATGTTCCCGTTCTTCGCAGAATGCCTCCAGGGCCTCGCTGGTGTGACCTGGCCGATGATGTAACTCGATCTCCATCGGCGAGGTGGGTGCCGCCGATGGCGTCAAGCTCGAGGAGGAGATGCTGATTACCGAGTCGGGCGTCGAAAAGCTCAGCCGCGACCCCTTCAACGAGGCGCTGCTCGGCCGTGAGTTCTTAAGGATCGCGACGCCGGAAGCCTGCTCTGGCCCACCAGAGTTGGTGAGAGCCAGGTCACGCTATACAAGAAAAGCAGGGAACAATGATGGAAATTATCGGTAATACCGTCATGTCCGAGTTTTCGGATTTCAACGATGTGAGCGAGCTGGTCGTTGTTGTGATCAGATTGCTGTCCGCTGCCGTTCTGGGTGGCTTGCTTGGGCTGGAAAGGGAGCTGCGTGGCAAGGCTGCTGGCATTCGTACCCATATGCTGGTCTGCATGGGTGCAGCTCTTTTCATATTTATTCCGCAGCAAGCGGGTATCTCGGATTCGGAGATGAGTCGAGTCATTCAGGGTGTGATTGCCGGTATTGGCTTTCTGTGTGCTGGTACCATTATTACCGGAAAGGATGAGCAGGCTGCCACAGGGCTTACCACGGCGGCTGGTATCTGGTTCACGGCAGCCATAGGGATAGCCGTTGGGCTGGGGCGCGAGCAAACGGCGGTGTTGTGCGCGGTTCTGGCTTGGGTAGTCCTGTATGTGATGCCTTTCTTCACGCGTTTTATTCGCAATAAAATCCCTTGGTAGAAGAGGTCCAAGGATCGAAAGGTGTCAGTATATTGGTACGATATGTGATCGAACTAGTGGCTGAGTTTCCCTGTGTCGCCGGTGACACTGCAAACTCGTTCCTCGCATCGATATCCATCTCGCTATAGACGCCTGCTGAACGCTATCTTGATCATAGGACTGGTCATCTCCATGTTGGTCCAGCGCAAGATGCTTCACAATCCAGTCGCCTCGGTAGCACAGGGGTTGCCGTGCTAGCCACCCTCGAGGGAGAGACACCCCATGTCCGAACTGCCACTGCTGAAGGTCTACTACGACGGCATCTGCCCTGTCTGCCGGCGCGATCGCGCCCGCTACGAGCGCTGGGCGGGGGAGGCTGGTCGGCAAGTGGTGTGGTGCGATGTGACTGAACACCAGGAGACGCTGCGTGAGAGGGGCGTTGACCCTCAGGCAGCACTGCTCTCGCTGCATGTGGAAGAGGAAGGTGGGCACATCAAGGAGGGTATCGACGCCTATATCCTGTTGATGCGCCGGGTGCCACGGCTGAAGCCCCTAGCTTGGCTGATCGGCCTGCCGGGGCTAAAGCCAGGGCTGCGCTGGCTCTATGACCGCTGGGTTAGGCGGCGGCTGGCTCGAGAAGGGCGCCTGCCCTGAGGTCCAGTGGTAATCACCGCGTCGGTCTGGGCTCCGATGGGTGCGGTTTGGCCAGAGCCTGCACCCAACAAGCGGGGCGGTATGTCGCGTCTCTGTTGGTAATGGCTCAGTGCTCGCGATGGGCTGACCAATGTCGCTGCATCTCGAGAAAGGTGAGCGAAGCCGACCAGGTGATCAGCATGAAGCCGATCAGCGCCTCTGTTCCCGTCATGAAGCGGATCGGGCCTGTGGGGAAGAGGTCGCCATAGCCCAGGGTGGTGTAGGTGATCGCCGAGAAATAGACGTAGTCCAGGAAGTTGACGGCCCCGATGCCCGACAGGCCGCCAGCCAGGGGATGCTCAGCGAGCAGGGCCATCGCCACGGCAAAAATCCAGATCTCGGTGACGTGGGCGGCGAAGAGGCCGAAGGTCAGCTTGAGAAAGCGCCGGCGCAGTGTGCTTTGTGACTGTTCCAGGCCCTGCCACAGTCTCAGCGACACCTCGTAGTGCAGCAGGATACAGGCCACCACGGCGATAAGGGTGATCGCCACGGCCCAGAGGTGGCCAGTATCCAGGGGGGCATCGAGCACGTGCAGGGATCCTGTTGTCGAGATGCATGAAGCCTAGCGCGATCATTGGGCGTCAGTCACGGGCCCGGGCCTTGCTCGGCAAGGGGTGACCAAAACAGAGGGCGGGCCCGAGGCCCGCCCTGCTGCATACTTCCAACCGATTTTGCGGTTACTTGTCGGCCGTCTCGGGCTTTTCGGAACCCTGATGTTCCAACGCCCCGGCCTGATCCAAACGGGGGTGGTTGTCGCGGAATTCGCGATGCGGATCCGGCAGGGCGTCCAGGGCCTGGACGGTATGGGTGATGGCATGGATCGCTGCCAGCACGTCCTTGGTGTAGCCGGTCTCGGAGATGGTGTGCATGTTGCGGATCGGGAAGCCGATGGAGGTGGCCACGCAGTCCACGGCGGCGAGTACCCCAGCCATGCCGTCGGTGCCGGTGTCCGGACCCACGATGTCGCGCTGCATGGGAATGTCCTGTACTCGGGCGGTGGTCTCGATGATTCGATTGAGCTGCTCGCTGGCGATGGCGCCCACCGACATGGTGAACCCCTTGCCCATCTCGAGCGGCTGCATGCGTCGGTCGCCGATACCGGGGGCGGCCACGTAGTCGTGGTTCACGTCCACGGCGATGATCGCGTCGGGACGCATCTCACCGGCCATGACGCGACTGCCGAAGCGGCCGATCTCCTCGTAGCTGGCGATGGTGAACAGCACGCGCACCTGTTCGGTGCCACCCGCCTCGGCGATCAATCTCGCGACCTCGGCGGTGACGAAGCAACCCAGGCCGTTGTCTAGGTAGGCACCGTAGAAGGTATCCGGGCTAAAGCCGTGACGGATGGGGCGGTTGAAGATGATTGAGTCCCCGGGCCGCACACCCAGGTTCTCTACCTGCTGCTTCTTGTTCTCGCCATGGATCTGCAGGTCGAGGTAGATCTGCTCCTTCTTGATACCCTTCTCGCCCGAGCGCTGCGCCGGGTCGGAGAAGTGGATGGCACCCAGCGCTTCCACGGTGCCGCCATCGATGCGCCGGTAGCTTCCCTGCGCTCCGGGGTCCTCGCTGAACAGTGTGACCTCATGGCCGATTAGCACGTTGGGCAGGAAGGCGTCGGTGTTGATCCAGATCTTGCCATCATCGCCGATGGAACGGACCTGCATGCGGATCTTGTCAGCATGGCCGATGATCATCACCTTGAAGAGGTCGTCGCGGCCGGGGTGGGTATCCAGTACCACGCCGGCGTGACCCATGAACTGTTGCAGCTTCCATTCCGCGGGGGCGAAGCTCTCGAAGTGGGGCTTGAGGACGCCATAGGTCATGGCGCCCTCGAGGCCTACCGGGCTGGGTGCGGACAGGATGCGCCGCATCAGGTCGAACTGCGGCTCGGGCATGGGGCTGTTCCAGGGCTTTGACGTATCGCTCATGACGTTCTCTCTTGCTCGTTCAGGGAAATGGGGCTGGATGGGGCGGGCGCTTCAGCGCCAACGGCGCATCCAGTAGCGCCGGCCGATGGGACCCGGCCGCTCGTTGATCTCTGCAGGCTTGTGGCCGTGATCCCCGAGAGGATGATGCAGGGAGGATTCAGGCAACTCGTCGATCTTCATCAGCCGGCGGGTACGCTCCTCCGTCGGCGGGTGAGTACGCAGCCATTCAAGCCCCGCGGGTGGGTAGCGGCCAAATAGCGTGGCCAGCCATCGGCCTTGGTGGCGTTCCAGCACGTTCAGCGCCGAGGCCAGTCCCTCAGGGTCGCCTGTCAGGGTCGCGGCGTCCAGGTCGGCGGTGTATTCGCGGTTGCGAGAGAGGGCCAACTGGAGCAGGGTGCTCAGGCTGGGCGCGAAGGCCACCACGAGCAGCAAGCTCCAGGGCAGGCGAACGTCGCCGGCCAGAATCATCGGCACCATCAGCAGCAGGCTGATCTGTAGTGCCGTGGTCAGCCAGAAGGTCAGGCGGGTCATGGCCGCAGCCATGGACATCACCCGCGTATCGCCATGGCGCAGGTGACTTACCTCGTGGGCCAGCACGCCGGCCAGTTGGCGCAGCGTCAGGGTACGCAAGAGGCCGTCGGTGACGGCGATGCCGCCATCGCGCCGGGTGCCCACGGCGAAGGCGTTGAGATCCGACGAGGGGGCGTAGAAGAGCTGTGGGGGCTGGGTCAGGCCGGCGCGCTCATAGAGGGTGTCGAGCAGCCGGTAAACCCTCGGCGCCTGGTGGCGGTCGAGCAGGCCAGCTCCGGCTTCGGCGAGGACGTAACGGGCCGGCACCCGACTGCTGGCGAAGGCTACGGCCATCACGACACCGAGGCTCACCACTATCCCCAGGCCACCGGCCAGCAGGTAGCCGGGCACGGCCAGCACCAGCGCCAGCCCTCCCATGATCAGCAGGGTCTGCAGGCTGTTCTTCAGCCGGCTGTGCAAGAGTCGTAATGTCCCGATCGGCATGGCGTCTCTTTGCGGTGGTCAGCCGTGCAGCCGGTGCAGGCTGTCGATCAGGCGCCGGCAGATGGCGTCGAGTCTCTCCAGCTGTTTCTCGTCGCGCAGCCGGCCGTCCTGGTCCAAGGCATCCGAAGCCCGGGCCACGGCAAGCTGCTCGGGCAGCACTGTCACACCGATGTTGGCCAGCAACTGGCGGATCAGCGCCAGGCTGCGAATGCCGCCCAGCCCGCCGGGCGAGGCAGAGACCACTGCGGCCAGCTTGCCCTCGAAAAGCGCGAGGCCGCTCTCGCCCTTGTGGGGACGGGTCAGCCAGTCGAGGGTGTTCTTGAGCAGCGGAGTGATGAAGCCATTGTACTCCGGTGAGGCGATCAGCAGCCCCTCGTGGTCGGCCAGGCCGCGTCGGAGCACCAGGGCGTTCTCGGGCAGGCCCTGCTCGGCCTCCAGGTCGCCATCGTAGAGCGGCATGGGATGGTCGCGCAGGTCGATGAAGGTGGGCCGGCCCCCCAGCAGTTCGATGCGCTCGGCGGCCTGGCGCGCCAGCGCCTTGTTGTATGAGCCGGTGCGGCTGCTACCGGCAAAGACCAGGATCCGGGGGTGGGGCTGGCGATCCGTCATGTTCGGCTCCTCTATCGTCCTTCTCCCTGCCAGCATGGGGGCGCAGGACTTGGTTCACAACACCGGGGCTTCCGGGGATCAGGCGTGGTGGGGCAGATGGCCGGCGAGCATCCGGCGCAGTGGCTTCACGGCCAGGCTGGTCAGCACGATGAGTCCCAGCCACTCGACCCAGGCCGGCAACAACTCGCCTACCTCCTCGATCTGACGGCTTATGTCGAGCTGCCACCAGTTCGCCACGGCATCCACCGCCAGCCCCAGCAGCACGGCGCTTGTCAGGATTCCGACGAGGTAGGCCGCCAGGCCATGATTGCCCATCTCGCGGCGGAAGACCCCGAGAGTGGCCAGGCTGGTGACCGGCGCGGCGATCAGGAAGACCAGCACGGTGCCCGGCGACACACCGGCCAGCAACAGCCCGGCGGCGATGGGCGTGGCGGCGGTGGCGCACATGTACAACGGTATCCCGATCACCGCCATGATCAGCATGGCCCCCAAGCCGCTGCCCAGCTCGGCGAGTTGCTGTGGTGGCACCAGGGCGATCAGGACGCCGGCGACCAGCAGGCCCACCAGCAGCCAGAGGCTGATATCGTCGAGGATGTCTGTGAAGGCGTAGCGCAGTCCGCCGGCCAGTCGGGAGGTGAGCCCCGGCGACGCGCTCTCGGCAGGGGCGTCTCTTGCCTCGTCACAGCCGCCGCTGCAGCAACTCCCGCAGTCGGCCTCGGCGCGGATCTTGCTGCCGGAAGAATCGCTCGCCGGAGCTGTGCGGCCCACCAGCAAGCCGGTGACGATGGCGGTGAGCACCGCGCTGGTCGCGCGGGCCACGGCCATGAAGGGGCCGAGCAGGGCATAGGTGATGGCCATGGAATCTACGCCGATGCCCGGCGTGCCGATCAGGAAGGCAGTGCTTGGGCCGCGCGAGGCGCCGCCACGATACATGGCCAGCGCCGTGGGGATGGCGCCGCAGGAGCAGAGAGGCAGGGGGGCGCCGATCACCGCCGCGCGCGCGATGCTACCCAGGCCCCGGCCGCCCACCCAGCGCTGGAGCAGGGCCTCGGAGACCAGGGCCTTGATCAGCCCGGCCATTACCAGCCCCAGCACCAGCCAAGGGGCGGCAGAGAGGGCGACATCCAGGATGGCGTTCAGCAGGGACATGGGACGCTCCTCGGGGGAATGCTCTATTCTGGGGCCGGCAGTCACCCGTCCGTCAAGCGTGGCGCACGCCGGGGGTGCGATGCGCCCCTCGTCAGCCCCGGATCTCGGCGATGACCTCGCCGGTCTCCTCGTTCAGCCCTATCTCCTGGAAGCCGAGGCTGGCATAGAAATCCCGGGCGACCTGGTTGGTGGCCACATAGCAGATCGCGATCCGCTCGAAGGGGCCCTGCGCCCGGATCTCGTCCAGCACGCACTGCATGGCCCCGTACCCGATGCCTCTTCCCTGATGGTGTCGGTCGACCATGAGACGGAAGATGTTGTAGGCGGACGGCCGGTCGTCGTGGTCGAAGGATTCGTACATGAGAAAGCCGACCACTTCCCCGTCGCAATAGATGGCGCGAGGCCGGTAGGTCGGATGCAAGCTCGATTCGGCAATGGAATAGAGGTTGTCAGCGACATAGCCCCGCTGTAGTGCCGCGACCTCCAGCGCGATGACGGCGTCGAAGTTCTCGCGGCTGACGTCCTTCAGTGCAATGTCCATCGCCTGCTCCTCCCGTTGGGGCATGACCCGCCGCATGGGGTGAGGCGTCGTAGCCGCTCAGCCGTGGCCGGGTGCCCCGGGGATCGGGATCGTCCGGTGCACCTCACCCAGCCGCGGGCTGCCGACCCGCACGGTCACCTCGCCCTCACCCATGACCACCCAGCATACACGGGCCTGGTGGCTGTTGCCTCGGGAGCGCTGGAACCAGGGCATGTGGGCGGCGTCACCGAGACCGCGGCCCCAGCCGTCCAGATGCCCCAGCACCCGGCGGGCCCGGCCGGGTTCGTGCAGCCGGCAGCCCCCGGGGGGTGGCCTCGGCCTCCACGCCGACGTTCCAGGGGCGCTGGCGCGCGGCCTCCACGCCATGGCTCGGCAGGTAGCCGTGGTTGGCCACCGTCACGTCCAGCGCATGGACCCCCTCGGCCAGCTGCGTGCAGTGCACGGCCTCGATCACCAGCCGCGGCATCATCGAGGCAACCTGAAGCCAGTAAGCCGCCAGGCCGTCGCAGATCGCCGGCAGGATCTCCGGCGGCGGGTTCCAGATGCCGTGGCACGCGTCCAGCCCGCCGACCTCCACCTCCCCCAGCTGGGGGTGCGTCAGAGGTCGCCAGTCACCGAACAGCCGCCGGCCATTGCTCACCCGGTCCCATTGGGCCAGTTGGGCCAGTCGCTCCATCGACTCGCGGCCCAGGGCGGTGTAGTGGTCGATGAAGCGCGCGGGACGGGGCAGGCCCAGGCGCTGGAAGAGGTCCCAGAGCTCGCAGACCTGGGCCAGGCAGCCGTGCTGGTGATAGACGAACTCGATGAGGTCGCCATGCAGCGGGGTCTCGGGCTCGTAGCTGAACTCCTCGTAGCTGCTCACGGTGGGGTAGCCGGTAAGCGACTGGGCCCAGGCGGCGAGCTGACGGTAGAGCGCAAGGTCCTGCGGGGCCATGCCGCTGTCCGGGGCATCGATCAGCGGGCGGATGAAGACGCCGCCAAAGGTGTGCAGGTTGAGCCAGGCGAAGAGGTTCGGGTGGGCGAGGGCGAAGTCGATGATGGCCCGGGTCTCGGGCGCGTCGCCGGGGTAGTGGCCGGCGCCGACCTGCTCCGGCTCGGGCCGCCAGCCCCAGGGGAAGTTGCGGTTGAAGTCCGGGGTGTCGACCAGCCAGTCGGGATCGGGGATCGTCTCGCCGTCCCAGTGCTCGATCACCCCTTCGGGGTAGAGCCGCCAGTAGGGCGGCAAGTCATCCACCCGGCGCGGCAGCATCAGCCCCGGATGGTCGGGGGACGCGACGAAGTCGCCCGCCTCGTCGTGGCGGCGTAGGTAGCGGCAGCGGCCGTCGCCATCCAGGTCCTCGGCGCGCCAGCGAGGCCGGTCGGGGCTGCCGGCGGTGCGCCGCGGGGCGTAGCGCACGAAACCGCCCTGGCGCAGCACCTGCTCGGCACCATCCGGCGAGAGGCGCGGGCAGATGTAGAACAGCACCTCGCGCAGCTGACGGCACTGGTGCTCGGGCCAGCCCCCGGGAAGCAGTTCGGGGGCCAGGTGCAGCGCCAGCACCGTTTCCGCCACGGCCAGGGCGACGCTGGAACCGGCCAGCTCGGTGCCATGCATGCTGCCGTCCACCCAGACCGCGGGGCGCCGCCGGTCGGGCTCGGGACCGAGGGTCAGCACCCAGAGGTCGCGTCCCTGCGGGCTGGTGCCGAGGCTCTCCAGGCGGGCCAGCTGCGGATGGTCCCGGGCCCAGGTCTCGAGCTGGCGGGTCAGCGCCTCGTGACTCAGGTAGCGGTGGCGGAAGGGGCCGTCGAGTGTGTCATGGATCATGCCGATGCCTCGCCGTGGCGTATTGCGCTGTCAGTATGGTGCATCCTCGGGAGGGGCACCGCTGGCGTGCCTTACCCGAGCCTGGTCGGCTATGCCAAGCTGGAGCAAGGATGCAGCACGCAGCGAGGTGGCACCATGAACGATCGGCGGCGCGAGGCGCTGGAGCACGAGCACCGCCCGGAGGTGATCGAGCGGCGGCTGCACGCTCCCTCCCGGCTCCGGCACCTGCCCGATGCCATCCTCGGCGGTATCGACGGCTGCGTGACTACCTTCGCGGTGGTCTCCGGGGCCTTCGGCGCGGGGTTCTCGTCCACGGTGGCGCTGGTGCTGGGTGTCGCCAATCTGCTCGCCGACGGCTTCAGCATGGCGGTCAGCAACTACGAGGCGATCCAGGCCCAGCGCGAGCATGTCGAGGGGGTGCGCCGCACCGAGAACCACCATATCGACGAGGTGCCGGAGGGCGAGCGCGAGGAGATCCGCCAGATCTTCCAGCGCAAGGGGTTCTCCAGTGAGACCCTCGAGCGGGTGGTGGAGACCATCTGCAGCGACCGCGAGGTGTGGGTGGAGACCATGGTCTCCGAGGAGCACGGCCTGCAGACCGTGGGGTTGAGCCCGCTTCGCTCGGCGCTGGCCACCTTCCTCGCCTTCCTGATGGTGGGTGCCATGCCGCTGCTGCCCTATGCGATCCCCGGGCTGGATATCCCCCGGCAGTTCCTGGCGAGCCTGGCGGTAGCCGGGCTGATGTTCTTCCTGATCGGCATGGGCAAGAGCCTGGTCTACCACCAGCCGGTGCTGAAGTCGGGGCTGCGAACCCTGCTGATTGGCGGGGCCGCGGCGGGGCTGGCCTTCCTCACCGGCCACCTGGCGCAGGCGCTGTTCGGCGTGGGCCTCTAGGCCACCTTCCCTACGCGTTGAGCCCTGGGGCCAGCCAACCGGGTCGCTTGCGAGGGTGAGCGGGACCTGGGTGGCCTGGACGCTGGCATGCCCGGGCCAGGGCGGCGTAGGCTGGGGGGCACCGTCACGTCAGGGAGTCAACGAATGGATCGCTTCATGCAGGCCGCGCTCGAGGAGGCCCGCCATGGTCTCGAGGAAGGCGGCATCCCCATCGGCTCGGTGCTGGTGCACCGCGGAGTGGTCATTGGCCGCGGCCACAATCGACGCGTGCAGCTGGGCAGCGCGGTGCTGCACGGCGAGATGGATGCCCTGGAGAACGCCGGGCGCCATCCGGCCGAGACCTACCGCGAGAGCATCCTCTACACCACGCTCTCGCCTTGTCCGATGTGCAGCGGTGCCATCCTGCTCTATGGCATTCCGAAAGTGGTGATCGGCGAGAACCGCACCTTCCTGGGCGAGGAGGCCCTGCTGAAGGAGCGTGGCGTCGAGGTGGAGGTGCTCCAGGATCCCGAGTGCATCACGATGATGGAGGGCTTCATCGCCGCCTCGCCCGAACTGTGGCATGAGGACATCGGCGAGTAGCGCGCTGCGGCGCCAGCGCATGACGAGAATCATGCTGATCTGGGTCAAGTCGGCCGGGCAGGGCTGGACTACCTTTGAGGATGAGGCGGGCCTGCTCGAGGAACGGCAGAGGCCCTTGCCGGTATCCGGCACCTCGAATATCCATCGGCTTCGCCTTCCCTGATCTGCATTAGAGGAGTCATCGACATGGCCAAGAAAGCGTCCAAGGATGTCCCGGTCTCGACCGAGAAGTCTTCTCAGCCGTCGGAGTCCCGGGCGATGAGCCCGTTCCGGGAGTTCGATCGGATGCTCGACAGTTTCTTCGACCGCGGCTGGATGCCCTCGCGCTGGGAGCACCCCCTCTGGCAGCGCTTCGCCGCCTTCGAGAAGGGCATGCCGAATGTCGACGTCATCGACCGGGATGCCGAGGTGGTGGTGCGCGCCGAGGTCCCGGGCTTCGAGCGCGAGGAGCTCGATGTCTCGGTGACCGATGGCGCGGTTACCATCAAGGGCGACCACCGCGAGGAGAGCAAGGAGGAGGAGGGCGACTACTTCCACTCCGAGATCTCCCACGGCTCGTTCTCCCGGACAGTGGCCCTGCCCGGTGAGATCGATGCCGACAAGGCGGACGCCAGCTTCAAGAACGGCGTCCTCGAGCTGACGCTGCCCAAGCTCAAGCAGGCCAACCGCCGCAAGGTCGAGATCAAGTAACCATCCGGGAAGATCGGCAGGCCGGGACGCCCGGCCTGCCGGCTCCCCTCGCGTGAGGGAACGACATGGACACCACCTGGGTAGTGGTCGCCGACCAGGCACGGGCACGGCTCTTCTCGGCGTCCGACCCGAGAGGGCCGCTGGAGGAGGTGGAGGACCTGGCCAATCCCGAGGGCCGCCTGCATGACCGGGACCTGAATGCCGACAGCCCGGGGCGCGCCTTCGACTCCATGGGCGAGGGGCGCCATGCCATGGGTAAGCACCATTCGCCCAAGGAGCAGGAGGCGATCCGCTTCGCCCATGAGGTGGGGGAGCGCCTGGCCGCCGGCCTGCACGACGGTGTCTTCCGGCACCTGATCATCAGTGCCACGCCGCGCTTCCTGGGGCTGCTGCGCGAGACGCTGCCCGAGGCGGTCGCGACGTGCATCGTGCTCGAACTGCACAAGGACCTCACCGCCCTGGGCCGCGACGAGATCCGGGCCCACCTGCCGGAGCGGCTGCCTCGGGCGCCCCGCTCCTCGCAGGGATAGGGGCCGGGACCCGGACCGGAAGAGGGAGACGATGGCCGGCGTGACCCTCTGGCTGACCGGGGACGTGATGACCGGACGCGGCATCGACCAGATCCTGCCGCATCCCGGCGATCCCCGAATATTCGAGTCCTACATGAACTCGGCCATCGACTATGTCAGGCTGGCCGAGCGAGTGACCGGCCCGATCCCGCATCCCGTCGATTTCCCCTATCTCTGGGGCGACGCCTTGGCGTGGCTCGAGCGCCAGGCTCCCGACCTGCGCCTGATCAACCTCGAGACGTCGGTCACCACCAGCGACGATGCCGAACCCAAGGGGATCCAGTACCGCATGCATCCCGCCAACCTGCCGGTGCTTGCCGCGGCGAGGGTGGATGCCTGCGTGCTGGCCAACAACCATGTCCAGGACTGGGGACGGCGCGGGCTATGCGAGACCCTGAAGGTGCTCGGGGAGGCCGGCTACGCGACGGCCGGTGCCGGCCTGGACCGGCATCAGGCGAGGGTCCCGGCACGCTTCTAGGTCCCCGGCGGGCGCCTGCGGCTGCTGGCCTTCGGGATGTCCAGCAGCGGCGTGCCCCTCGACTGGGCGGCCGGTGACGGCAGCCCCGGGGTCAACGTGCTCGCCGACCTCTCGTCCGCCGCCGTGTCGGCCATCGCCGCGGACGTCGGCCGGGGGCGCGAGCCTGGGGAGTTGGCCCTGGTCTCCCTGCACTGGGGCGGCAACTGGGGCTATGCGATCCCCGATGCGCATCGGGCGTTCGCCCACCGGCTGATCGACGAGGCCGGCGTGGACCTCGTCTGGGGTCACTCCTCACACCATCCGCTGGGCATCGAGGTGTATCGTGGTAGGCTGATCCTCTACGGCTGCGGTGACCTGATCAACGACTACGAGGGCATCACCGGCCACGAGGCCTTCCGCGACGACCTGGCCCTGCTCTACTTTCCGACGCTCCGCCCGGCAGACGGCCGCCTGGAACGGCTGGTCATGGTGCCCCTGCAGCGCCGCCATTTCCGTCTCGAGCGAGCCCCCCGTGATGAGGCCGAGTGGCTGTGCCGGATGCTGAACCGCGAGGGACGGCCGCTCGGCACTCGGGTACGGCAGGATGGCCCTGACCGGCTGGTGCTCGAGTGGCAAGCCGAGCACTGAAGCCGCTCAGCTCATGTCGTTCCTGATGGCCCGTCCGGACCGGCGTCGGCTGGAGGGCTCGACGTATACTCTTCGATGACGAAGGCACCGCGATGGAAGGCCGCCGCGGCTTCCACCTCGGCAAGGCCGCGCAGGCCGGGTTCCGGTGGCTCGTCGCCGGCCAGCACCCGAAGTACTGACCTGACGCCGCGGGAGAGCGATACGAGGTTGTAGCCCCCTTCCAGCACGAAGACCAGCCTTCCTTCGCACTGCCGGCGTGCCAGGCTCTGCAGGATGCCGGTCATGGCGGAAAAGCCGTCATAGGAGACATTCAGCGCCAGGTCATGGCCGTGGGGATCGAATCCCGCCGAGACCAGGATCAGGTCGGGTCGAAACCACTCGGCCGCGGGTACCAGGATCTCGTGGAAGGCCTTGAGGAAGGCGGCGTCTCCTGCATCGGCAGGCAGGGGAACGTTGACGATGGCGCCATCCCCGAGGCCCTCACCGATCTCCTCGAGATTGCCGGTGCCTGGATAGAAGGGAGAGGCACGGTGGATATCGAAGAACAGCACATCCGGGTCGGCCCAGAAGATGTCCTGGGTACCGTTGCCGTGATGGGCATCCCAATCGATGATCATTACCCGTTGACAGCCCAGTGTCGCCCGGGCATGGGCGGCGGCCACCGCCACGTTGTTGAATAGGCAGAAGCCGCGGGCGCGTACCGGTTCGGCGTGATGGCCTGGGGGTCTCACCAGCGCGAAGCTGCTCTCGGCTCGCCCCTCCATTACCGCCTCGACGGCAGCAATGGCCGTGCCGGCGGCCACCTCGGCGGCCTCGACGCTGCCAGGTGATACGGCCGTGGTATCCACGTCCAGCCAGGCGCTCTTGCCACGTAGCTGGTAGATGCTGTCCAGGTAGGCGTTGGTGTGGACGCGTCCCAGCTGCTCGCGAGTTGCCGGCTTGCCGGTCTCGAAGGTCACCCCGGGAACCGGTTCAAGTTCCAGCTGCCGGCGGATGGCGGTGAGCCTGGCGGGATGTTCGGGATACTTCCAGGGCACTCCCAACCCCGACAGTAGCGAGCGGACTCGCTTGTCCATGCGCCCCGGCAGGAAGGGCACCTCGATATTCGGCTCATGAGCCAGCATCCGCTCGTCATAAAAGGCGATCACGCTGTTCTGTTCGGCCACTGGGAAGGGCTCCATATTGTGGGCAACATAAAGGTGAGGCGAGTCATGCATCGGCCTATAGCATATCAGGGCTCTGGCATCGAGGGGGGATGAGGGGCCGTCACATCAGCGCATGGCGTCGAGCAAGCGTTCCACCGCCAGGAACAGTTGACGGCGCGGCTGAGCGCCCTCGAGCACGCCGGCATGCTCGCCGTCCAGGGAGAAGCGCAGGCCCGGCACCCCGCCGATGCCGAGCTCCCGGGCGGTCTGTTGGTCGATCCGTACCTCCTGGCGGAACTCGCCCTGCGCCAGGGCCTGGCGCAGGGCCTGGCCATCCAGCGCGAGCGTCTGCGCCACCCGGACCAGTGACTCGGGGTCGGCCAGGTCGAGGCTCTGCTCGAAGAAGCCGCGGAACAGCGCCGTGCGCATGGCGCCGCCGGCCCCGGGCCGGATGGCCTCCTGTGTCCGGGCCCAGGCACCGGCCTCATGGGCCAGCCGCGAACGGGGCTGGAGACGGGGCAGGCGTAGGGTCATGCCGCGCTCCGCGGCCATGGGATAGACCGCCCGTTCCCAGGTGACGTGCAGGTAGTCGCCATCGGGGTCGAGGGTCGGCTCGGGCTCGGGGCGCAGCTCGAAGGCGCGCCAGCGGACCGCCACGACGTCGCCGAAGCGCTCTTCCAGGGCGTCGAGCTCCGGGGCCTCCAGGTAGCAGAAGGGACAGACGTAGTCGCTGAAGACATCGAGGGTAATGCGCGGCCGGGTCATCGGGTGTCTCCTGTGGCAATGCGGCAGGACCCGAGAGGGTAACACCAGTCACCCGGCAGGGCATGGTAGGGGGCGAGTGGAGCGGTCTCAGGCGCTACGGACGGCTGGTTCGGCACGAATATGCAGATGCACGGCGCACGCGACCCGCAGCAGGGAGGCGAGGTTGTGGACCGCGCCCTTTGAGGCCATCACTTCTCCGTAGAGTTCGCTGATGAACTGCCCCGTGGAGAGTTGCTGGTCTTGGGCCAGGTGATCGAGGATCTCCCAGAACTCATTTTCGAGCCGAACACTTGTCACGCTGCCCTGCAGGCGAAGCGAGCGGGTGGAGCACTCATAGCGTTGGGGATCGGTGGAAGCATAGACGTGGCACATGGCATTCACTCTGCAGGTAACTAGAACCGAAGCGGCCCCGGATATTTCGACCTTGCCCTCTATGGCCGTTCAAGAGCATTAGACCATCGTCGACGTAGTAACCCGCTATTACCCCTTCTGACATGCATGCACCTACTCTTTATACAAGTGGCCGGTTTGCCGGTTCACCCTGACAATAACAAGCAAAGCGTGGCTTACCCTCCCGGGGTACTGCGCTATCCACCCCCGGAGAGGTCAGCGATGAGTTCATCCCCTATTTCCCGCCGCGTCTTTCTCAAGGCAAGCGGCGGCGTACTGGCCGGTACCTTGGCCTTCGCCAGTGGCCCCATTGCCCTGCTGGCGCCCACACGCAGTTGGGCAATGCCGCTCGACAACCTAAGTTCCCGCCAAGGTGAGGTTCTGCTGGCGGTCACTCGGCAGATTTTCCCCCACCCGGATCTCGAGGATGCCGTCTACGCCATGGTCGTCAAGAGCCTGGATCGCCAGGCCGAGAGCGCTGACTTCTACCAGGTGTTGCACGAAGGCATTGTCGAACTCGACGAAGCAGCGGGCGGAGACTGGTTGGCCTTGGATGATACAGCGCAGCTCGAAATCCTGGCGCCCATGAATGGCAAACCTTTCTTTGCAACCGTGCGTGGTGATGCAGTGGTATCCCTGTACGACAACTCCCTGGCCTTCGCTCACTTCGGCTACGAGGGAGAGGAAGGCGACGGCGGCTATCTGACCAAGGGATTCAACGACCTGACCTGGCTGCCCGACCCGCCCCAGCCCGAGGGCGGCTACCTGCCCTTCGAGGAGCCGACGGCCTGACGTCAACGCCAAGCGATCAATGATCAGAACAATA
Organism: Halomonas daqiaonensis; assembly: GCF_900109725.1. Classification (GTDB taxonomy): domain Bacteria; phylum Pseudomonadota; class Gammaproteobacteria; order Pseudomonadales; family Halomonadaceae; genus Halomonas; species Halomonas daqiaonensis. Next base: position 29,665 of record NZ_FOBC01000021.1, on the reverse strand, counting down.
ACGCATGTGGAGACACCAAGATGGCAATGACTGATAACCAGAAGACCTTCACCCACGATGACGATAGCGTCGTCGTAGTGATCGGGTCAGGTGCTGGGGGAGGCACCCTGGCCAACGAGCTGGCCCAGCAGGGCATCGACGTGGTGGTGCTGGAGGCGGGCGCGCTGCATACCACCGCCGATTTCCTGGCTGACGAGTGGGCCTCCTTCGCCCAGCTTGCCTGGCTCGATACGCGCACCACCTCGGGCAGTTTTCGCCTGGCCCGCGACTTTCCCACCCTGCCGGCCTGGATCGTCAAGGCGGTGGGCGGGACCACTGTCCACTGGGCGGGTGCCAGCCTTCGAATCCAGCCACACGAGTTCCGGGCCTTGACCCATTACGGGGAAGTCGAGGGCGCGAACCTGCTCGACTGGCCGCTCGGCTACGATGATCTGGCGCCCTACTATGACCGTGCTGAGCAACGCATGGGGGTGACTCGCACAAACGGAAACAAGGGGCTACCCGGCAACAACAATTTCAAGGTGATGTACAACGGGGCGAAGAACCTGGGCTATGCCTGTAACACTGGCCACATGGCGATCAACAGCGAGCCACGTGATGGGAGGGCGGCCTGCCAGCAGCGCGGCTTCTGCTTTCAAGGCTGCAAGACGGGTGCCAAGTGGTCGACTCTCTATACCGAGCTGCCCGAGGGCATCGCCACCGGCCACATGGAGTTACGTCCTGAGTCCCACGTGGCGCGTATCGAGCACGACGAGAGTGGCAGAGTCACGGCAGTGGTCTACTTCGATGCCGACGGCAACGAGCAGCGCCAGAATGCGCGTCTGGTGGCGGTTGCAGGAAACTCTCTGGAAACGCCTCGCCTGCTGCTCAATTCGGCCAGTGAGATGTTCCCAGAGGGGCTGGCCAATGGGTCGGGCCAGGTGGGGCGCAATTACATGCGCCATATGACGGGTTCCGTCTATGCCACCTTTGACGAGCCGGTGAACATGTACCGCGGCACTACCATGGCCGGGATCATCTCCGAAGAGTCGCGTCATGACCCGTCTCGCGGCTTCGTTGGTGGCTATGAGATGGAGACCCTGTCACTGGGCCTGCCTTTCATGGCCGCCTTCCTCGATCCGGGTGCCTGGGGGCCGCGATTCACCGGTGCGCTGGACCAATACGACCATATGGCCGGTATGTGGCTGGTGGGTGAAGATTTGCCCCAGGAGAGTAACCGTATCACCCTCAACCACGATGTCACCGATCGCTTCGGCTTGCCGGTCGCCAATGTCCATTACGACGATCATCCCAATGATATCGCCATGCGTGAGCATGGTTACCGGCAAGGGGCCGAGCTCTATCGCTCGGTGGGAGCGAAGGACATCTATGAAGTGCCGCCTTACCCCTCGACCCACAACGTCGGTACCTGCAGGATGAGCGAGCGTCCAGAGGATGGCGTCTGCAACGGCTATGGTCAGACTCACCAGATACCCAACCTGTTTATCTCGGACGGGAGTCAATTCACGACCTCTGCGGCGGAGAACCCGACCCTGACCATCGTATCGCTGGCCATCCGACAGGCCGAGCATATTGGCCAGTTGATGCGTCAAGGCGAGGTGTGACGCGCGCACCCAACGCGCCTGGCTGCGCCGGGCGCGTTGTTCATTCATTCGGATCACCGATCAAGGAGTGACGACATGAGCTTTACAGGCGAGCAGTATCCTGGCGTCCAGGCGCCGACCCCCGAGTCCGACGGCTTTCGCCTAAACCACACGATGCTCAGAATCAAGGACCCACAGCAGGCGCTGGCCTTCTATACACGGGTGTTCGGCATGCGGGTGTTGCGACGGCTCGACTTCGAGGAAATGCAGTTCTCGCTGTACTTCCTGGCGCGGCCGGAAGTTGGTGAGGCCGTCCCCGAGGAGACCGGCGAGCGTACCGTCTGGACCTTCAGCCAGCGCGGCGTGCTGGAACTGACACACAACTGGGGTACCGAGAGCCAGGAGGGGCGAATCTATCATGACGGAAACGCCGAACCTCAGGGCTTCGGTCATATCTGCTTCTCGGTGCCAGACCTGGAAGCAGCCGAAACCTGGTTCGACGCCAACGACGTCGAATTCGTCAAACGCTCGGATCAAGGCAAGATGCGAAACGTGGTCTTCGTCAAGGATGTGGACGGGTATTGGATCGAGGTCGTTCAGGCCGACCGGCTCTCTGCTCTGGGCGACTGAGCACAAATCCGCCTTCGTCAACAAAGCCTGAAGGTCAGCCCTGGGTCAGGCCGCTCGGTAGACAGCTCGGCAGGCTCTCGCGCAGCGAGTGGGGCAAAATGCCCAGGTCGCGGAAAACGCCGACGTCCTCATTGGCGACGTTGTCCGTCTGCATCAGGATTACCTGGTCACGCGTCAACGGCGGGCCGGGCAGCCAGGAGGCGAGGGCCGCAATCAGCCGCCAGGCGAGAAAGGGCAGCGGCATTAGTGGCCGCTCGCGCTGCAGATGGGCGAGCAGCTTCTCCAGGACCTCGCGGTAGCTCATCACCTCGGGTCCCCCGAATTCGAAGAGGCGACGTTCAGTGGCGGGGTGGCGAGTGAGCTTGGCGATCGCCCGGGCCACATCCACCACGTGTGCCGGTTGCAGTCGTGTCGTGCCGCGACCGAACAGCGGGATCAGCGGCAGCCGGGTGAGGCCCTCCAGGCCGGTGAGGAAGGCATCGCCGGGTCCGAACAGCACGCTGGGCCGCACAATGATCGCCTTGGGCATGGCCTCCAACACCGCGTCCTCACCTCGGGCCCGGGCCCTTACGTAGGCCGAGACCGAGTCATGGTGAGTGCCGATGCCCGAGACATGCACCAGCCGCTCGATACCGTCTGCCCGGGCCAGGCGGGCCAGCAGACCGGCGCCCGTCACATGGATGGCCTCGAAGCTGACATCGCGCGTTTCCACATAGAGGCTGACGGCATTGACCACGGCGCTGGCGCCCTGCAGGGCCGCGCTGATGCTTGACTCGTCGCGGATATCGGCGGTAGCGAGTTCCACCGGGTCTCCGTCCTCCAGCCAGGCCGGCAGGGCTGGCTGGCGGGCGGCGATACGCACCCCGCAGCCGGCCTCGACCAACTCCCTGACGATGGTGTCTCCAAGAAAACCTGTGCCGCCGAAGACCGTGACTGGACCATTTTGCATCGTTTTCCTCCCTGTGGCCGCTCGACGTTGGCAAGCATAGTCGCTGGTCGGCGACCTTGTGCTGCCGGAGTGTGACGAGGTCGGGGAAGCGGCGAGGCCTCGGTGAGTTGCCCCACGCGAGGCCCTGTAGCATAGCAGAGCGTCCTATCTATTTGTTTTTCGGAGGATGAGGGTTCGCAATAAGTCGAGTGGGGAGTGCAGGCGCCTCTCTGGTAGGACGGGTGAGACCGACAAGATATGCAAATGAGAAATACTATCGTTATTGTCGATAACGTCCACGAACATGCTGCGATCCGTTTGTAATCCAGCGGCAGGGCTTCACATCAAAATGATACAGGACTAAAATGGTCCCCAATCGAATCTGAGGGGGAATGCCCCCGGGGAGTCAGACCTTGCTCAAGCTTTCGCGGCTGACCGACTACGCCGCCGTGGTGATGGCGCAGATTGCTCGTCACCCGGATCAGCCTCAAGCTGCCGCGGAGCTTGCCGAGGCGGTGCAGCTTCCCCATCCCACGGTCAGCAAGACCCTCAAGATGCTGGTGCGCGCCGGACTCCTCGAGTCGCGCCGTGGAGTCCAGGGGGGATATTCATTGGCACGTCCTGCGTCCCGGATCACCGCCACCGACATTATCTCTGCCATCGAAGGGCCGGTGGCGATGACCGAGTGCAGCCAGGCCGGCGGCGATTGTGACCTGGCCGCCACCTGCGGGGTCGCGGACAACTGGCAGCGGGTCTCGCTGGCCATCCGCACCCTGCTCGACAGCGTAACCCTGGCCCACCTGGCCGATACCAGTCCGATCAAGCTGCCGGTGCAGCTGCCCATTCAGAGCGTGAGTCTGGCCGCCGAGGCCTGACGCACCCGAGCATTTCACTACCCGAGGTGAGCCTTGCTCGCCGACCCAACCGCCCGGGAGGGGATACATCATGGCAAGTCAGGAAATGGAACAGCTTGTCCGTCGCGAGTACAAGGAAGGCTTCGTGACCGACATCGAGAGCGACACGGTACCGCCCGGTCTGGACGAGAGCACCATCGCCTTCATCTCGAACAAGAAAGGCGAGCCGGAGTGGATGCTGGAATGGCGCCTCAAGGCCTACCATCAGTGGCTGAAGATGACGTCGCCCTCCTGGGCGCATCTGGACTACCCGCCCATCGACTATCAGGCAATCTCCTACTACAGTGCGCCCAAGCGTGACGAGGATCGTCCCCAGAGCCTCGACGAGGTGGACCCCAAGCTGCTCGAGACCTACGAGAAGCTGGGCATTCCCTTGCACGAGCGGGCGGCACTGGCCGGCGTGGCGGTGGATGCCGTCTTCGACTCCGTCTCGGTAACCACCACCTTCAAGGAGAAGCTTCACGAGGCGGGGGTGATCTTCTGTTCCATCTCCGAGGCGATCCGCGACTATCCGGAACTGGTCAGGCAGTACCTGGGCAGCGTGGTCCCCCAGGGGGACAATTACTTCGCGGCGCTGAACTCGGCGGTGTTCACCGACGGCTCCTTCGTCTTCGTCCCGGAAGGCGTGACCTGTCCCATGGAGCTCTCCACCTACTTCCGCATCAACGCCGCTAACACCGGCCAGTTCGAGCGGACCCTGATCATCTGCGAGAGCCGTGCCCAGGTCTCCTACCTGGAAGGCTGCACCGCGCCGCAGCGTGACGAGAACCAGCTGCATGCGGCAGTGGTGGAGCTGGTGGCGCTTGAAGACGCCTACATCAAGTACTCCACGGTGCAGAACTGGTATCCCGGCGACGAGGACGGCAAGGGCGGCATCTACAACTTCGTCACCAAGCGCGGCGACTGCCGTGGCGATCGCTCGCGCATCAGCTGGACCCAGGTCGAGACCGGCTCGGCGATCACCTGGAAGTACCCCTCCTGCGTGCTGCGCGGCAAGCACAGCATCGGCGAGTTCTACTCCGTGGCGGTGACCAACGGCCGCCAGCAGGCCGATACCGGCACCAAGATGATCCACATCGGCGAGGGCACCCGCTCGAGCATCATCTCCAAGGGCATCTCCGCCGGTCGCAGCAACCAGTCCTATCGCGGCCTGGTGAAGGTGGGCCCGCGGGCCAAGGGGGCGCGCAATTTCACCCAGTGTGACTCGCTGCTGATCGGCGACCAGTGCGGCGCCCACACCTTCCCCTATCAGGAGATCGGCAACAGCACGGCCACCGTCGAGCACGAGGCGACCACCTCCAAGATCGGTGAGGACCAGCTGTTCTACTGCCAGAGCCGGGGCATCTCCGAGGAGGATGCGGTGAGCATGATCGTCAACGGCTTCTGCAAGGACGTCTTCCAGGAACTGCCCATGGAGTTCGCCGTGGAGGCCGAGGCGTTGCTGAACGTCACCCTCGAAGGCGCTGTGGGTTAAGGCGCTGCTCACGCGTTCCTCGGGATTCGCGAGAAGGTCGAAAATATTCAAGCAGTCGCAGCGGCGGCTCATCACGAATCAAGGGTAGTCAACATGCTCGAAGTCAAAGATCTGCACGTCACGGTCGAGGGTTCCGAGATCCTCAAGGGCCTCAGCCTGACCATCAACGCCGGTGAAATCCACGCCATCATGGGCCCCAACGGGGCCGGCAAGTCGACCCTCTCCGCGGTGATCGCCGGCAAGGAGGGTTACGAGGTGACCCAGGGTTCGATCACCTTCGAGGGCCAGGACGTGCTGGAGATGGACGTCGAGGAGCGGGCCCGCGCCGGCCTGCTGCTGGGTTTCCAGTACCCGGTGGAGATTCCCGGGGTGAAGAACATCTACCTGCTCAAGGCGGCGCTGAATGCCCAGCGTGAGGCGCAGGGCCTGGGCGAGATCCCGGCACCGGAGTTCATGAAGCTGATCAAGGAGAAGGTCGCCTCCATGAAGATGGACAACAGCTTCCTGCAGCGTGCCGTCAACGAGGGCTTCTCCGGTGGCGAGAAGAAGCGCAACGAGATCCTGCAGATGCTGGTGCTGCAGCCGAAACTCGCGATGCTCGACGAGATCGATTCGGGGCTCGACATCGACGCCATGAAGGTGGTTGCCGACGGCGTCAACTCGCTGCGCGCCCAAGACCGCGCCATCCTGCTGGTGACTCACTATCAGCGCCTGCTCGACTACATCGTGCCGGATCGCGTTCATGTGCTGGTCGATGGCCGCATCGCCAAGAGTGGCGATGCCGATCTTGCCCGCGAACTCGAGAGTCGTGGCTATGACTGGGTGCAGGAGGAGACCGCCGCATGAGTGAAGAAGTGCAGAGCGATGTGAAACGTTTCCTCGATCGGCTGGACGAGCGCGTCGCCGAGCGCATCGCCGCCCAGGGAACCGAGCCGAGCTGGATCGCTGCCCGGCGCCAGGCGGGAGCCGCGCGCTTCGAGGCACTGGGCTTTCCCCACCGCCGTATCGAGCAGTGGAAGTACACCGATGTGCGGCCCATCGCTCGCGGTGACTTCCGCCTGGCCACGGATGCCGACTTCTCCCCGGCTACGGCGGCGCGGCTGACCCTGCCCCTGGAGGCCCATCGACTGACCTTCGTCGATGGCGTCTTCGCCCCTGCCTTGTCGCAACTCGACGACCTGCCCGACGGCGTACAGCTTGTATCGCTCTCCCGCGCCCTGGATGAGAACCACGAGGCGGTGGGCGGCCCGCTGGGCCGGCTCACCGGGGTCGAGTTCTCGTCCTTCGCGGCACTCAACACCGCCTTCATGGAAGAGGGCGCCGTGCTGCGCCTGGCGCCGGGCACGGTGGTGGAGAAGCCGATCATCCTGCAGTTTCTCTCCCGTGCAGGCGAAGCGCCGGTGATGAGCCACCCGCGCATCCTGCTCGAGATGGCCGGACGCAGTCAGGCCACGGTCATCGAGCATCACGTGGGCGAGGAAGATGCCGCCAACTTCACCAATATGGTGGAGGAGATCATCCTCGACCGCGGCGCTATCCTCACGCATTACAAGCTGCAGGAGGCGCCGCTTGGCGACCTGCACGTGGCCAGCATCCACATCGAGCAGGCCCGCGATAGCCGCTATACCTCGTTCAACCTGAACCTGGGCGGCGGCCTGGTGCGCAACGACCTGGTGGCCGAGCTCAATGGCCAGGGGGCCGAGGCCAACTTCAACGGCCTCTTTTACGGCCAGGGGCGCCAGCACGTGGATAACCACACCCTGGTCAACCACAACGCGCCCCACACCTTTTCCAACGAGAACTACAAGGGCATCCTCGATGACCGCGCCCATGGCGTGTTCAACGGCAAGGTGATCGTCAAGCGCGACAGTCTGAAGATCGAAGGCTTCCAGAACAATGCCAATCTGCTGCTCTCCGATCGCGCCGAGATCGACACCAAGCCCGAGCTCGAGATCTATGCCGACGACGTCAAGTGTTCCCATGGCAGCACTACAGGTCAGCTCGACGAGGAGGCGGTTTTCGCCTTGCGCACACGCGGCATCGACCAGCAGACCGCTCGCGGTCTGCTAACCCTGGCGTTCGCCGGTGAGGTGCTGGAGCAGGTCGATCTCGATGCCATCGCCGAGCGGGTCGAACTGGCGGTGGCAGGCAAGCTCCCCGAGCGCTTCAACCTGTCTGGCCTGGTGGAAACCGCTGCCGCGCTGAACGAGGAGTGAGCCATGGCCGACTTCAGTGACCTGACGCTGGACGTGGTGAAGGTGCGACGCGACTTCCCGATCCTTGATCGGGAGGTCCATGGCAAGCCGCTGGTCTACCTGGACAATGCCGCCACCAGCCAGACCCCGCGCCAGGTTACCGCGGTGTTCGATGACTACTATGGTCGCTATAACGCCAATATACATCGCGGGCTGCATACCCTGGCCGACGAGGCCACGGCGGCTTTCGAGGGCACCCGGGAGACGGTGCGTGCCTTCCTGAATGCGGGGGAGGATCGCGAGATCATCTTCACCCGCGGCACCACCGAGGCGATCAATCTGGTGGCCAACAGCTGGGGGCGCGCCAACCTGGGTCCCGGTGATGAGGTGTTGATCTCGCGGCTGGAGCATCACTCCAACATCGTTCCCTGGCAACTGCTGGCCGGCGAACTGGGCTTTACCATCAAGGTGATCCCGGTAGACGAGCGCGGTGTGCTGGACATGGTGGCCTATCGTGATCTCTTCACCGGGCGTACTCGGTTGGTGGCGGTGAACCATATCTCCAATGCCTTCGGCACTATCAACCCGGTCCGCGAGATGGCACGGGTAGCCCACGAGCACGGCGCCCGGATCCTGGTCGATGGGGCCCAGGCCGCACCCCATCAGTGCATCGACGTGCGTGATATCGATGCCGACTTCTATGCCTTCTCCGGCCACAAGGTCTACGGGCCCACCGGCGTGGGTGTGCTCTACGGCAAAGCCGAACTGCTCGAGGCGATGCCGCCCTGGCAGGGGGGTGGCGAGATGATCCGCACGGTCTCCTTCGAGACGCCCACCACCTTCGCCGACATCCCGCACAAGTTCGAGGCCGGGACACCGGCCATCGCCGAGGTGATCGCCCTGGGGCGTGCCCTGCAGTGGGTCCAGGGGATCGGCCTAGAACTGATCGGCGCCTGGGAGGCACGTTTGCTCGAGCATGCCACCGAGGGGGTGCGGGGTATCGAGGGGTTGCGTGTCCTGGGTACCGCACCGGACAAGGCGGGTGTGCTGTCGTTCGTGGTCGACGGAGCGCACTCCCAGGACATCGGGCTGCTGATCGACCAGCTGGGTGTGGCGATCCGCACGGGCCATCACTGCGCCCAGCCGTTGCTGGCGCAGTTCGGGCTGGACGCCACCTGCCGGGCATCCTTCGCCGCCTACAACACCCCCGAGGAGATCGACGTCTTCGTCGAGGGGCTCGAGCGCGTCGTCGGCATGCTGCGCTGACGCCTATCAAGGAGCGACATGAGCGATATCGAGCAGATTGCCACCCTCCACAAGGGCCAGCAGCTACCCCTGCAGCGTGATGTGGAGGCGATCTCCATTCCCTTCGGCAAGACCGTGACACTCCCTGAGGACAGCATCGTCAGCGTGATGCAGGCCAAGGGAAGCACGGTCAGCGTGGGCTACGAGGGTCGCCTCTACCTGATCGAGGGGGCCAACCTGGATGCCCTGGGCCTCGAGGCGCTGCCGCGGCCGACGCTGCCCGAGGATGCCTCGGAGGACGAGATCGAGCAGTTCGTGTGGGACCAACTGAGGACATGCTTCGACCCGGAGATTCCGGTGAATATCGTCGATCTGGGTCTGGTCTATGGCTGTCGCATCGAGCGGCTGATTTCCGGCGAGCGTATCGTCACCATCCGCATGACCCTGACCGCACCGGGCTGCGGCATGGGTGATGTGATCGCCGCCGATGCCCGCAACAAGATCCTGGGTGCCCCGCAGATCAGCAAGGTCCACACCGAGATCGTCTTCGATCCCCCCTGGAGCCGTGAGATGATGAGCGACGAGGCCAAGCTGGAACTCGGGATGTTCTAGCGCCTCCTCCTCCGGGGAGAGTGATGCACTGGCCATTCTGGAAGGTTTTCAAGGCGGTACTGATGTCGCTGGGAGCGCTTGCGCTCCTGGCGGCCTTGCTGTTCGCGTTGGCCAATCTCTATGTGCTGAGCCGCACGCAGGGGAAGATCGAGAGCAATCTGTCGCAGTGTGGCAGCGAGCGCGTGGGCATCGTCTTCGGGACGTCTCACTGGACGCGCAGCGGAGCGCGCAACCCGCACTTCGAGGGGCGCATGGGCGCCGCCGCCCACCTGATCCGCCTCGGGCGGGTCGACCACCTGCTGATCTCCGGCGACAACAGTACCCGCTACTACAACGAGCCGGTGACCATGTGGCGTGACCTGAGGGACCGCGAGGTGCGCGACGCGGACATGACCCTGGACTACGCCGGCTTCAGTACCTTCGATACCCTGGTGCGGGCACGGGAGGTGTTCGGAGTGGAGCGGGCGCTGCTGATCACCCAGGGCTGGCATCTGCCGCGGGCGCTGTTCATCGGTGAGGCGCTGGGGATGGAGGTAAGGGGTTGTGCGGCCCCGGAGCGTGATGTGGCCGGGCTATGGCGGCTCAAGCTGCGGGAGTGGGTGGCGCGAGTGGCCACCCTGGGGGATCTCTACCTGTGGGAGCGCGAACCGCACTTCCTGGGGCCACTCGAACCCCTGCAGATCATGCCGCGAGAGCGAGACCGTCTGCTGCTACCGCCGAGGGTGTTCAGCGTTTCGGACCCTGCTTCTGGAGACGATACAGCTCGCGAATCAGCGCTCGACAGCCCTTCCAGCAATCCTCGATGATCGGCTCCATCGGCTCGGGCAGGGGGTGAGTGAACAGCGTCGAGAGAGCCTGCATCAGCACCCGTTCCTGTTCCAGCAGCTCGCCGATCACCACCTGGCTCTCGTTGCCGACGAAGCTCTTCAACCGGCTCCACAGCCACATGTAGTCGTCGCGCTCGACATCGGCGTCGCGGGGCAGCAGGTTGAGATGCTTGCGCGACAGCTCCTGGAGCTCGTGCATCGACTGGGCGCGGGCTTCGTAGTGGGGTTTCAGGCTGTCGCGCAGCTCGGGGCGCAGGCGCTCCAGATTGTCCTGAAAGTAGTCGATGCTGTCGGCCATCGCCTCGAGGGCACTGTCCATCGCCACCTGGCGATTGTCGAGAAACATGAGTGGTCACCTCCTCCGGTGACGCAGATTGTGGGGCTCCCGCTTCCTATTTGCCACCCCCGGGCTCAATATTTGCTGCTTCTCCGTCAGCCTTTTGCCCGAGGATTCAGCCCTTGGGACGAGGCGGGACCTTGTGCCGGTGGGCGGCATTCTTCTCCAGGTGTTCGATGACCAGGCCGGCGATGTCCTTACCGGTAGCCGTCTCGATGCCCTGAAGTCCCGGCGAGGAGTTGACCTCCATGATCACCGGGCCGTGATTGGAACGCAGCAGGTCGACACCGGCCACCCGTAGCCCCATGGCCTTGGCGGCGCGGATTGCCGTGGAGCGCTCTTCCGGCGTGATGCGGATCGTGGTGGCACTGCCACCGCGATGCAGGTTGGAGCGAAATTCGCCTTCGGCGGCCTGGCGTTTCATCGAGGCCACCACCTTGTCACCGATCACGAAGCAGCGGATATCGGCGCCCTTCGCCTCCTTGATGTACTCCTGCACCATGATGTTGGCCTTCATGCCCATGAAGGCCTGGATCACGCTTTCGGCGGCCTGGTTGGTCTCGGCGAGCACCACGCCGATGCCCTGGGTGCCCTCCAGCAGCTTGATGACCAGCGGGGCGCCCCGGACCATGGTGATCAGGTCGGGAATGTCGTCCGGGGAGTGGGCGAAGCCGGTGATCGGCAGCCCCAGCCCCTTGCGCGACAGCAGCTGCAGCGAGCGCAGCTTGTCGCGGGAGCGGGTGATGGACACGTTGTCGTTGAGCACATAGGTGCCCATCATCTCGAACTGACGCAGTACCGCACAGCCGTAGAAGGTGATCGAGGAGCCGATGCGCGGGACCACCGCGTCGAAGGATTCGAGTTCCTCGCCCTTGTAGTGGATCGAGGGATGGTGCGAGGCGATGCTCATGTAGCAGCGCAAGGTGTCGACCACCCGCGCGCTGTGGCCTCGCCGCTCGGCCGCCTCGATAAGGCGCCGCGTGGAATAGAGGTTGCGATTGCGGGATAGCAGCGCGATATGCATTCGGGGCTCCAGGGTCGATGACCGGGAAAGATCAGGGTTCACCATGCAGGAAGGCCACGCCCGGCGCCACCAGCAGGCGGCGCAGGGCTCGGCGGCCCATCAGCATGGGGTGGCGCATGTCGCGGCGGTCGGTCAGGCTCAGTTCCACCGGGAACGTCAGGGTGCCCAGCTGCATCGTCGTGCGGATCACGAATCGCCACTCGGCCTGGCCGTTGGAGCTGGTCACCCGCCGGCGGTCATGCAGGTGCATGCGGTGTACGTGAGCCGGCGTGCCGGGGCCACTGCTCCGAGTCGTGAAGCTGACCCAGAGTTGGCCGTCCTCCTCGTAGGACTCGATGTCCTCGGCATGCAGCGCCGAGGTTCGGGCACCGGTATCGGCCTTGGCGCAGAGCGTCAGGTGCAGCTCCGGCAGGGTGACCATCTCGCGGCGACCGATCACCGCCATGGGCGTATAGGGAAGTTCTTTCATCATTTCGCTCCCAGGTCTCTGCACTCAGCGTGACAGGCCGGCCAGGCGGCGGCCGATGGCGGATTCCGTCCCGGCCTCGCGCAGCGTCATCAGTAGCGGCAGGCGCAGCCGGGGGATCAGCGCAAGGTCACGGGCCACCGCCGTGAAGTCTACCCCGGGAGTCTCGGCCAGCCGGGTTAGGAAGCGGGGCAGGCGCTCGGCATCCTCCAGGTGGTGCCAGCCGCGACCGGCGATGGCCGCCAGCAGGTCGGGACCGCAGGCGTCCGGGTCATCGAGCAGTACATCGAACCAGGCGCCGGCGAGTTCGGTCGAGGCGCCGCTCATGGCTCGCACGCAGGCGCAGAACGTCTCGATGTCCCCCGAGCGGCTTGCCGCCTCTCCGCGACGGCGCAGCGAGCGTGCCAGGTCGTCGGCAATCGCCACATGCTCCAGACAGTAGCACAGCGAGGTCAGCACCTCGCCGGGCAGGGTGTCGAGGCGAGTGGCCAGGGGCCGGCTCGTGGTCGCGTCCAGGCGCACCGCAAAGTCGGCGAGGCCCTGCAGGCCCAGGGCTCGCCAGTCGATCGCCTGCTGCCCGCTCAGATAGGCCTCGACCGGCTCGAGGTGCTGGCTGGCGGGAAGGCCCGTATCCAGGCTGGCGCGGGCATGCAGCACGGCCTGGAAGGGCAGCGAGGGATTGAAGGCCAGGGGATTGTCCTTCATCAGGTTGTCGATCTCGGAGCTCTGTGTGGGCCCCAGTCCCTGCACGCCGCGGCCGAGGGTCTCCAGCAGGCGCTGCAGGAAGGCGTCCCGCGGGGCCGGATCGAGGTGGCCCTGCTCGTCCAGCGGCAGGGCCAGGAACCAGATCAGCGGGTCTTCCAGGTCGCCCAAGCGGAACACCATGGCCAGGCGGGCCGTTCCTTGCCAGGGGACCGGCCACGCCATTTCGCCCGACTCGAAGGCGGCGAGGATGTCGAGCGCGCAGGGCTCCACCCGTCGGCCCAGGTGATAGAGCTTCACCTCGGCGCCGCTGCGCAGGAAGAAGTCGTGAAGGCTGTGGATTGGTTGCATGCTCTCTCCGGGTCAAGAACCGTGCACTCTACCGCGGTGCCGGGGTGCTGTCAGCCGCCCAGGAGGGTCGTCGTCGGCATCGGCGGTTGGTCAGTTGTTGACCAGTCCTGCCCATGGCCCTTGGGAAGCGGCCAGGGGAGACCTTTCCAACGTTTATCCACAGGCCCGTTCAGGATATCTGTGCACTGCTCACAAGACGGGTGAGGGGGGCGTAGAGAAGGGAGGAGCTCCCACGGGGTGGCCAGCGGCGGGAGCGAACGGGGATAATGGACCCACATGCATTAAAGAGACTGCCCATGATCGTTCACGACGAACTCGGCACTGCCCTGCGCGAGCTCGAGGCCACCATGAAGGCTGCCAACCTGTGGCGCGTGGAGCGACCCGAGCCGGATGCCTACCGCAGCGTCCAGCCTTTCTGCATTGACACCATGACGCTGCCCCAGTGGTTGCGCTTCGTGTTTATCGTGCGCCTGGAGGCACTGGTCGAGACACGTTCGCCGATGCCGGCGAACTGCGACGTGGCCCCGGCAGTGGACGCCTGGCTGAAGCAGGAGGGGGCCCGTGCCAGCGACCGACTGCTGGTGTGCCGGGTGGTCGAGGAGATCGACCGCCTGGTCACCGAGAACTGAACCATGCCATATTACTTTGCTTACGGCAGCAACATGAATCCAGCTCGGGTCGCGGCCCGGATAGGCCCGACTCGCCGGGTACTGGCCGGCGTGCTGCATGATCACGCGCTGCGCTTTGACAAGGCATCTCGCATAGCGGGTATCGCCCATGCCAATGTGGTCCCCTGGCAAGGTGAATGCGTGGAGGGGGCGCTGTTCGAACTCGAGCAACCCGGGCAGATCCAGCGAATGGATCCCTTCGAGGGCTATCCTCGGGAGTACGATCGTCACCGCCTGCCGGTTGCGACCCGCGAGGGGACGATCGATGCCTGGGTGTATATCGCCGCGCCGGGGACCACCGCCGAAGCGCTGCGCCCGGCGCGGGAATATCTCGAACACCTGCTGGCCGGTGAATCCTTTCTCAGTGCCGCCTACCATGCGCGGCTCTCAACGGTTGAGGCGGTCAGCGGACTCGACGAGAGGACGCTGGCGGCGCTTGGGCTCTCGCGCGACTCACCCCGCTAGTCTCCCGATGCCTGGCAGCCCGCTGGCATTGAATGCAATGAGGCCCGCCGAATGGCGGGCCTCGTCGTGCCGGTGGAGCGGTCAGAAGCGGAAGCTCAGGCCCGCCATCACCGCCACCGGATCGATCTCGACCTTGCCGATATCGGCCCCATTCAGACTGGCATCGGTATCGATGTCCATATACCAGGCGGAGGCATTGAGCGCCCAGTTGTCGTCAATCAGCAGATCGATGCCTAGTAGGCCGGCGGCACCCCAGGAATCATCCAACTCGAGATCGTCGCCGGTGGCGATCTTCTCGTTGGAGAAGAGGGTGTAGTTGACGCCGATACCGGCATAGGGCTGGACACGAGCCTCGGTGCCGCCCAGCGGGTAGTACTGCAGGGTCAGGGTCGGCGGCAGATGGTCCGTGGAGGCCAGGTTGTCCCCGTTGAGTTCGATATCATGACCGAAGGGCTCGGCGGCCAGCAGTTCCACGCCCAGCTTGTCGGTAACGCGATAGCCGAGGGTAAAGGCGAAGCCGCTGTCATCCCGGACCTCAACCTCTAAGGAACCGATGACCAGCGAGCCGTTGTCGCTCTTGGGCTCGACCTTGGCCACGCCCATGCGGGTGAAGAAGTCGCCGGCACCGTAGGCGAAGGCCTGGGTGCTGTTGGTGAAGGCGGCTGCTGCAATGCCGGCGGCGAGCAGGGTGGGAAGAGCGATCTTGCGCATGGTTCGATTCCTGTTGGACGAATGTGCGGCCGCTTGCCGCAATGGAAGAGGCCGGGAGTTTATCCAGGTAGGGCCGACTTATTATTGATCCAGCACAAGGATACGTCGTAAGTGGTGTGAAGAATCGCAAGGTAAGACGCCGGTCCAAGGGGGCATGCCGCCTTTGGGACTCGCATCCTCGCCATGAATCGTCTTGACTGGGGGCAGGCGACAAGGAGGGCTGTGATGGAGACCGAGACACGTCGACGCCTACCCGGCGTGACGCTGGGGGCGATGCTGCTGGCGGCGGTGCTGGCCATGTGGTTGCTGTGGCAACCAGGGCTGATCAGCACGTTGCCGATGGCACTGCGCCTTCCGCTGATCGGGCTGGGGGTGTGGGCTTTGGGCGCTGCCTTCATGGCGGCCATGGGACTGGAGGCACGCCGTTACCGGCTGCGGCGGATGACCACACCTCCCTGGAGTTTGATAGCGCTGGGCGCCTTCACTCTGGTACTGGTGCTCCGGGCCATCATGGTCTGAGCCATGTAGTAGCAGACAATCAAAAGGGCTCCCGCAGGAGCCCTTTTTCTACTTCTGTTGCGCTATGCGCGCGCTTTTAGCGAGCGATCTGCTGATATTCACCGGCATCGGCAGTAACGCTGCTCACCACCAGGATGGCCATAAAGGAGGCGATGAAGCCAGGAATGATCTCGTAGACACCGGGGCCTCCCATGAACGAGGCGTTCCAGCCCAGGGAAATCCAGATCATGACGGTGGCGGCACCCACGACCATGCCCGCAATGGCGCCAGCGCCGTTCGTCCGTGACCACATCAGCGACAGGATGATGAGCGGGCCGAAGGCGCTACCGAAGCCGGCCCAGGCGTTACTGACCAGCCCCAGCACCTGAGAGTTCGGGTCCGAGGCAATGACCGCCGCGACCAGGCCCACCAGCACGACGCAGATCCGGCCGACAGCGACGGTTTCCTTGTCGGTGGCCTCCTTACGTAGGAAAAGGCGGTAGAAGTCTTCGGTCAGTGAGGAGGACGACACCAGCAGCTGGCTGGAAATGGTGCTCATGATCGCCGCCAGCAGTGCTGCGTAGAGGAAGCCGGTGATCAGCGGATGGAACAGCAGGTTTGCCAGAATGATGAAGATGGTTTCCGCATCCTGGACATCCAGGCCGTTGCGAACGGCATAGGCCCGGCCAAAGATACCCAGCGAGATCGCACCCACTAGGGAGATGAGCATCCAGCTCATGCCGATGTTACGGGCGACAGGCACTTCTTTCAGGGTGCGGATGGCCATGAAGCGCACGATGATGTGCGGCTGCCCGAAATACCCCAGCCCCCAGGTGACCGCCGACAGCCAGCCGATAAAGGTCAGCCCCTCCGTCCAGGTTAGCAGTGTCGGATCGACTTCGTTCAGGGTCTGTGAGGCCTGGTCGAAACCGCCCCCGCCCTCGCCAAAGAGCACTACCGCCGGCATGATCACCAGGGCCAGCATCATGATGCAGCCTTGCACGAAGTCCGTCAGACTCACGGCCAGGAAGCCGCCGACGACGGTGTAGGCCAGTACCACACCCAGGGTGATGAGGACGCCCGCTGCGTAGTCGCTCATGCCGCCGATATTGATGACGCCGGAAAACGCGCTTTCGAACAGCTTGCCGCCTGCCACCAGGCCTGACGCCGTGTAAACCGCGAAGAAGATCACTATGACGATAGCGGACACCGTCCTCAGCGACATGGCGCGGGTCGGGAACCGGTTGGCCAGGAATTCCGGAATGGTGATCGCATTGCCATAATGAACCGTCTGTTCGCGCAGGCGTGGGGCAACCAGCACCCAGTTGAAGAATGCCCCCACGAGCAGGCCGATGCCGATCCAAGCTTGACCCAAGCCCGATACAAAGAGCGCACCGGGCAAGCCCAGCAGCAGCCAGCCACTCATGTCGGAAGCGCCGGCCGAGAGTGCCGCGACTTGCGGGCTGAGCTGTCGGCCACCCAGCATGTAATCCTCAGACGACGACGTTGCGCGTTGCATGGCATAAAAGCCGATGGCAATCATGAGCGCAAAGTAAGCAAAAAGACTGATCCATACACCTATAGCCATAAAACTTCTCCAGTTCGTCAGGACGGAGCGAACTCCGACAGGTCAGCGCCAATACCGTACAGAATCCGGTAGCGCCCCGCTTTATTTATTGACTTCGTTTTCTATTCACGTTCAAAGATGCTACCGCCTGTGACGCCAGCCTTCCCGTCTCACTACTCACCTCCTATCGTCCAGTTTTCGTTCCGCACTGCTGCAAGAGCAAAGCGCCCTTCAACCTTTCCGGTCCCTAGTGACAACAATGATGCGTTGCCTTCGTTGTCTGCTGTATTGATGATGCGAGCTCTTTCTGTTGCAAAGCGTAGCAGGTAATTCACGCCCGGCTTTCGGTCCCTGCTCGATGAGCTGGAACCCCCAGTGGCTCGTCCAGGGAAAAAGTGCGGATCGTCTATCAGGCAGGTCTTCCCTATCAGCCCGATCAGGATCTGATGAGGAACATGTGAGTGGTGGAGGGTAGCGGTGTCGAGAGAAATCTGTCGGATCGAACTGGTCATGGAGCGCTCCCGTCCAAGTCAACGCTCATGACATCATATCGTTCCGTGGTGAGGTTCAACGGTCATTACTCGTTTTGCTTCCCCTCTGCGAGCGAGGTGTGCGCCGCCAGGTGGTCGCGCAGGGCCGCGAGTTCCTCCTGGCCGATGGCGTCGAGAAGCGGCTTTCCTCGGGTCACGCGAGCATGGCGCCCGTGTTCGTCCATCAATCGTTGGGCGCGGCGACGGATTCCGTCTAGATAGTCATCATGACGGATCGGATAGCCGATAATGGCATTCCATTCGGTCTCGCCGACGCGACTCTCAAGTGCCTTGTCGAACAGCTCGAGCAGATGGTTTGGCTCGGTGCGATAGCGCGGGGTACCGGAAAGCATCAGCAGGGCGATCATGCTACCGAAGATGGCCAGGCAGACGACGAGGACCAGCAGGAACAGGGCCATGATTCGCGACTCCGGGTGGCCGGGCCCGATCACTGCCAGGCCCGATGATGCGGTGTGCGTTATATGTTGGTTCTTCGTCGTTTCATGTGGATTTGGCCTGATCAAGCATGCGCCCTACTGGGCTACCAATCAGGTAGATCATGGCGATGAAGTTGGCCTCGTTCCGGTAGCCGCGTGCACGTGACCTGGCCGCCTGGAACAGGCCATTCATGCCCTCCAGCCGCGCGTTGGTCAGACCGGAGAGCCAGCGTCTCACCACCTGCTCGGCATGCCGTTCCAGCGTGTTCAAGGCTTTCGCCATCGGCTTGAGCAGTGGCTGATCAGTGACCGCCTCGCGCATGACCCTGAGATAGTTAGTGATGCGCCACCGGGCACCCCGCGGCGTCGGCGCCTGCTGAATCCAGCGCAGCTTCTCCTTGATGATCCAAGCATCCGCCATGGCACTCCGATCACTCACCAGCTCCTGGAGCGCGGTGATCTGGTTGGCCGTCAGGTTGCCGGCCTCGGTGTTCTTCAGCACTGCCCAGCGCAGCGCCTTGGGATGAGCTTGTTGGCGACGCTCTCTCTTGCGGACCTCGTCCAGCGCCTTGGTGAAGGTCTGCACGATATGGAACCAGTCGATGGTGACCTCGGCGCCGGGCAGGTGCTCGGCCACGCCACTGAGAAAGGCCTGGGACATGTCGCAGACCACTTCAACGACGTTGTCTGGGTCACCACCATGCTCGGCCACAAAGGCGCTGAAGGCCTCGATAGTGGCCTTGCCATGACCGGGGATGGCGAAGATCACCGGCTCCTGCTTGCGCTGCATGTCGAGAAACACCGTCACATAGCGGTGACCGCGCCGAGAGGCCGTTTCATCCAGGCCGACAGCCTCGACCTTGGACAGGTCCAACTGACCCAGCATCCGTCCCACATAGTGGTGCACGATGCGCCACAGGCGCGTGTCGGAGATCTCCAGTTGCCGAGAGACGGCCAGCACCGGCATCTCCTTGACCAGTGACATGGCCGCCTGCTCGAACAGCAGGGTGAAGTCGCTGCCGGAGCGCGCCCAGGGCACCTCGATGCGCTTGACGCCATGCTCGGGGCACTTGGTGCGAGGCACCCGGGCATGCAGGTAGCAATGGTGCTGGAAGAAGTTCAGATGCCGCCAGGTCTTGTCGGCAAAGTCGTGGGCCGGACAGGCCTTGCCGCACTCAGGACACGGATAGAGGCTGCCTCGCTCGGCTTCGACATAGAGGTCCAGGCGGTGAGGCGACACGGAGGTATCCAGGTGCTGGTCCTTGAGAATCCAGGGCGCTTCCAGGCCCAGGCCGAGGGTCATAATCTGGGTGCCGTCCATGCCATGCCTCCTGTCCAGGTGGAGGTCATATCCTGGCCCAGCTCAGGGGGCGAATTCCACACCCAACGACGAAGAGCCTATATGTTTCGTGGAACATACATGACCTCCTGCACGAATCACAGCCATAGGCTATGACGTGTCATGACGCCCTGGGACTGGGTCTTGAGGGAATTCAAGAGCTTGAGAGGTAGGCCGTGCGTTGGTGCCGTGTTGGAGCGGGTGAAGGGAATCGAACCCTCGTCTTAAGCTTGGGAAGCTTCTGCTCTACCATTGAGCTACACCCGCGAGGCGATTTCGATAGTAAAACCAATCGGTTAGCTTTTGCAAGAAGTCCCTGGGCCTTTTTGCCATCCCTGCGCTAAGTCGCTGTTTTTCTCAGTCTTGCAGAAAGGTATGAGAGGCTCGCACGCCTCGACAACGGCCCGATGCCGAGATTTTTTAACGGCCTGGCGAACTTTTTTCTGTGGGGCTGTCTGAATGAGGGTAGGCAGCAACGCGATAGCAGTCGCTAACACTGTTGCCTTTGCTTGCACTTTCGATCTTGCCGCCCCATGTCGTCTCATGGGGCGGCTTTTCTGTGTGAGGGTATTTCGGAAACGACGACACCCGGCGCTCGGCCGGGTGTCTAGGAGATACGGCAAGCTGGCGGTCAGGTGTGGCGCATGCGCAGCAGCGCGCTGAGCACGTCGCGGCGAGTGACGATACCCACCAGTCGGTTCTGCTCGACCACCGGGTAGACCTTGGGCTTGGCACCTAGCATCTCCTGGGCCAGGTCGGTAATGCTCTTGTTCGGCGGTACCGAGAGCACCTCGTTGCGCATCAGTTCACGAACCAGCGGCGGCTCATCGTTGAGGTAGGAGCTTTCCAGTACCTTGCCCATCACGTCCTGCTCGGAGATGAAGCCGATAAGGTGGTCCCGCTCATCCACCACGGGCACGCCGGGCAGGCGATGCAGCGCCAGGCCCTCGGCCAGGGTGGAGACCGAGGTCTTGCCGGTGACCCGGTAGCAGTCGCGCGACATGATTTCGCGCACGGTGGTAGGGGCCTTGCTGGGCATGGCGTGTCTCCTTGTGGTGCCAGACAGTAATGGCCTGGGCTGCAGCCAGCGTTCGCGATGCCAGGCATGGGCTGCAGCCGTGTCTTGTTTCCAGCATAGCCGACTACCGAGACTCCCCGAAATGCGGGCCGCCAACGTTTCTTCACGCGGGGCAGGGCGTCCTGTCGGCAGCCAGGAACCCGGCCTCGGTTTCTGGCTCCAATGTGTCACACTTAGGGGTCTTTACCGGTCAAGCCCGACAGGCTTCTGGAATACCGGCCGGCCGTGGGGCCGGCGTGCAACGATCAACGGAGCTGATTCATGGATGCTCGAGAGTATATGGCCAAAAAGGGGTTGGATGGTGAGCGTGACCAGGAACGCCCCAACACCCTGGAGGAGAAGGCCTGGTCACGCGCAATAGAAGCCGGCGAGCAACGCCCCCGCGCGGGGACACCCTTCGATTGGGAGGAGTGGGAGCGCTACCACGAGACGCTGGCCGAAGGCGCCGAGGAGCTCGACCAGAAGATCGACCACGAGGCCCATCGACGGGCACGACATCACGAGTCCCGCGAGGCCGTTCAGCATTTCACTCCGGCAGCTGGTGACCAGGTTCGGATCGACCAGGCCCAGGCACCGTCCGATGCAGACGAAGGGCAGGTGCCAGCGGCCGAGCCCCGGTTTGCCCTGTATGCCCTGGCGGTGCTGCTTCCGCCTCTGTGCGTTGGTCTCTCGCAGGGTGGTGGGGGCAGGGTGGTGCTCAACCTGGTGCTGACCCTACTGGGCTGGCTGCCGGGGGCCGCGCATGCGCTCTGGTGGCTGCGTCAATCACGGCGCTGATGGGGCATTTCTCGCTCAAGGGCTTTGTTCGGCGAGCGCGATGAGTATAATCGCCGTCAACCTAGCTTTCTTCAGGAGTTGACCTTGGGCCTACTCGTCGTTGTTACCGTCCTCTGGGCATTCTCGTTCTCGCTGATCGGCGTCTACCTGGCCGGCCAGGTAGACAGCTATTTCGCGGTACTGATGCGTATCGGCCTGGCCGCACTGGTCTTCCTGCCGTTCCTGCGGCCCTCGCTGCTGCGTGGCCGCCAGCGTCTCGCGCTGATGGGGCTGGGGGCGGTACAGCTGGGTGTGATGTATATCTTCTTCTACCAGTCCTTCCTGCTGCTCTCGGTGCCGGAGGTGCTGCTGTTCACCATCTTCACGCCAATCTACATTGCCCTGCTCGACGATGCCCTCTTCGGGCGCTTCACGCCCTTTTATCTGCTGACCGCCTCGCTGGCGGTACTGGGTGCGGCAGTGATTCGCTACCAGGGACTCGACAGCGGTTTCTGGGCGGGCTTCCTGGTGGTTCAGGGGGCCAACCTCTGCTTCGCCCTGGGGCAGGTGGGCTATCGTCGCCTATCGGCGGACCTGCCCGAGACCCTGCCTCGTCACAGCGTGTTCGGATGGTTCTACCTCGGCGCTCTGGCGGTAGCCGTGCCCGCTTTCGCGCTGTTAGGCAATGCCGCTGGATTGCCCAGCTCGGGAATTCAGTGGGGCGTGCTGCTGTGGCTGGGGCTGGTGGCTTCGGGTCTCGGCTACTTCCTGTGGAACCTCGGTGCCACCCGGGTCGATGCCGGCGCGCTGGCGATCATGAACAATGCCCTGATCCCCGCCGGATTGCTGGTCAATCTAGTGATCTGGAACCGTGATGCCGATCTGCTGCGCCTGGGGCTGGGCGGTGCCATCATCGTTGGTTCGCTGGCACTCAACGAATGGTGGCTGAAGCGCCGCCGTCTCGAGACCGCCTGAGCGCGTTTGCCCGCCTCGTAGCCAGTCGCCATAATGAGCGGCCGCGAAGCGAGAGGCCTGCGCATGTCATCCTTCAAGAACATAGGTCTGATCGGACGCCTTGGCAGTGCCAAGGTGGTCGACACCCTCAAGCGCCTGATCCGCTTCCTCGACGATGGTGGCTACCATGTCATCATCGAGGACAGGACCGCCACGGTACTGCTTGACCATGGCCATCCCGAGGCCAGCCGACGACTGCTCGGCGAGCTCTGCGACCTGGTGATCGTGGTCGGTGGCGACGGCAGTCTGCTCGGTGCCGCCCGTACCCTCTGCCAGAGCGGTACTCTCGTGCTGGGTGTCAATCGCGGGCGGCTGGGCTTTCTCACCGACATCTCGCCCGACGAGATTGAGGCGCGCGTCGGTGAGGTGCTCGAGGGCCGCTATGAGCTCGAGGAGCGCTTTCTGCTGGACGCCGAGCTCTTCCGGGACGATGTCCAGGTCGGCAATGGCGATGCCCTCAACGAGATCGTGCTGCACCCGGGGAAGGCGGTGCGCATGATCGAGTTCGAGCTGTTCATCGACGACCAGTTCGTCTACAGCCAGCGCAGCGACGGCCTGATCATCGCCACGCCTACCGGCTCCACGGCCTATGCACTCTCCGGCGGCGGACCGATCATGCACCCGAGGCTCGATGTCATCACCCTGGTGCCGATGTTCCCGCATACCCTGTCGAGCCGCCCCATCGTCATCGATTCCGCCAGCGAGATCCGTATTCACATCGGCGAGACCAACCAGACCTACCCGCATATCAGCTGCGATGGTCAGACCCGTGCGGTGGCCAAGCCAGACGATGTTTTGGTGATACGGCGTAAGCCGCGGCGTGTGCAACTGGTGCATCCGCTGGGCCACAACTTCTACGAGGTCCTGCGCAGCAAGCTGGGCTGGAGCAACCGCCTTGGCGATTGAGGGGAGGAGAGCTAGGTGAGCATGCAAGGCGGCCTCGAAGGCTACGACCTTATCGGCGATGTCCATGGCTGCGGTGCAACGCTAGGCTCGCTGCTCGAGCGTCTCGGCTATCATCAGCGTGGCGGTGTCTATCGTCACCCGCGACGCAAGGTGATCTTCCTCGGTGACCTGATCGACCGAGGGCCACGCATTCGCCTGGCGGTCACCATCGCACGACGCATGGTGGAGGAGGGCGAGGCCCATATCGTCATGGGCAATCACGAGGTCAATGCCCTGGCCTACTGCCATCGTGCTCCCGACAGCCTGGGACACGAATGGCTGCGCGAACACTCCCCGCGCCATAATCGGATCATCAAGGAGACCCTTGAGCAGTACCGTGACCATCCCGAGGAGTGGGAGGAGGCGCTCGCCTGGTTCCTGGACATCCCGCTGTGTCTGGAGCTTGACGGCCTGCGGGTGGTGCATGCCTGCTGGGACCAGCCCCTTGTCGAGGCACTGCATCGCGAGCATCCCGACGGTCGCATCGACGAGGATTTCCTGGCCGCCTCGGCGGTGCCCGGGACGCTGGCGTTTCGTATCCTCGACCGCCTGACGCGCGGTACCCATGTGCCCCTGCCGGAGGGCGTGGAGATCCAGTCGGGAGACGGTTTCACCCGGCGCAGTTTCCGTGCCCACTTCTGGGCCCGGCAGCCACAGACTTGGGGCGATGTGATCTTCCAGCCGGACAACCTGCCCGGCGACCTGGAACGTCGTGAGCTCTCCACTGAGGAGCGTTCGTATCTGAGCTACTATGGGCCCGAGCAGCCACCGCTGTTCATTGGCCATTACTGGTGCGAGGGTATCCCGGCCCTGCCCGCTGCCAACATTGCCTGCCTGGACTACAGCGCGGTCAAGTTCGGTCGCCTGGTGGCCTACCGCTGGAGCGGTGAGTCGAGGCTCGATGCCGATCACTTCGTCTGGATCCGCGTACCCCGCGAGGAGCAGGCCCGTCCTCAGCCCTGGGAGATCGATTTCGATTGATACATTTCGTTACGAAAAGGCGTGCTATCGGATTGAACTCTCGCCAGCCCCTGTTATCAGAGTAGGTGTTCCCTTGAATGATCCCTTGCTCTTGTCCGGCGGCCCCCTCCGCCGGACTTTTTCTTTACGTGGCCTGCATACGTCGTCACACCGAGCTCGCCAATCGCTGGAGGCGTCATGTACCGGGTGATTCTGCTGCCCCACGATGTTGACACCCGTGAATTGCGGCGGGCCCTGTGGGCCCATCGCATCGGGCATCGGTTTACCGAGGAGAGCGAGGGGCAGGTTCTCTGGCTTGTCGACCCCGAGCAGCACGAGGCGATGCTCGGGCTGCTCGAACGCTGGAGACAGGGCGAGCCCCTGATGCCCGAACGTTCACCGGCCGCAAGGCGCTCGACCGGTGAACTCCTCGGTCCCTTCCTACAGGTGCCGATGACATCCCTTGCGCTGGCGCTTTGCCTGGTGATCTTTGCCGCCCAGGGAGTACTCGGTGATCGTGTGGTTGCGGCACTGACCATTGTGCCGGTGGTCGTGGCCAATGGTAGTCTGGCCTTCGGCAGTCTTGGCGAGGCGCTCGCCTCGGGCCAGGTGTGGCGGCTGCTGTCACCGGCCTTCCTGCACTTTGGCTGGATGCACCTGATCTTCAACATGCTTTGGCTCTGGTACTTCGGTCGCCAAATTGAGGCGCTGCAGGGCAGTACGCGGATGCTGACGCTGCTGCTCATTGCCGGCATCGGTGCCAACCTGGCCCAGTACGCCACCGGCATCGTGCTGTTCGGCGGTATGTCCGGCGTCGACTTCGCGCTGCTGGCCTATGTCTGGCTGATGTCGCGGCGCGCGCCGCACAGCGGCTTCTTTGTGCCCCAGATGCTGGTGATCTTCATGCTCGGCTGGCTGGTCTTTGCGATGACTGACATGGCCGCCATGGTGGGGTTTGGCAATGTGGCTAACGAGGCGCACCTGGGCGGGCTGGTCGTGGGCCTGGCGCTGGGCTGGTATCATTCCGGCCGTGCCCGCCGTCAATCCTGAGAGACCCCTTCATGAGCGAGATGTCCTTCGATCGCATGATCCAGCAGATGACCCCCGCCATCTATGAAAGCCTCAAGCGGGCCGTGTCGCTGCGCAAGTGGCCGGATGGCAGGATGCTGACCGCCGAGCAGACCGAGCTGTGTCTCGAGGCCGTGATGCGCTACGAGGTGGAGAACCGGGTGCCCGAGGAAGAGCGGGTCGGCTACCTGCAGCGACGCACCTGTGGTAGTGCCAGCAGCGGGGCCGACGTGCCCCCTGAACGGGCTGGACTGGCCCGGGATGCCAGTCGTGACTGAGCCGCTCGATACGGCCACGGCGTTACAGGGCTGCCTGAGCAAGATGACCATCGAACCGGGGTCACCGGCCCGCTATCTGTTGCGGGCCGGCGAGGTCCGTCTCGACCTCAACGCCTGCCTCGGCAAGCCCTTGCGCCTGGAGTGGACCGGCGCTATCGCCTGCACCCACTGCGGCCGTGCCACCAGGAAGAGTTTTGCCCAAGGCCACTGCTACCCGTGCTTCAAACGGCTCGCCCAGTGCGATACCTGCATCATGAAGCCGGAACTCTGCCACTTCTTCGAAGGCACCTGCCGCGAGCCCGATTGGGCCGAGCGCCACTGCTTCCAGCCCCATGTGGTCTACCTGGCCAACGCCTCCGGCCTCAAGGTGGGGATTACCCGCTCCAGCCAGATGCCGACCCGCTGGCTCGACCAAGGGGCCGTGCAGGCCCTGCCGATCCTGGAAGTGGACACTCGCCAGCAGTCGGGATTCGTCGAGATGCTGTTCAAGGAGGAGGTCTCGGACCGCACCAACTGGCGGGCCATGCTCAAGGGCGACACTCGGGCTCTCGACCTGGTGGCTGAGCGTGACCGCCTGCTGTCGCGCCTGGACGCCGGCCTGGCCAACCTTCGCGAACGCTTCGGGGCCGACGCCATCCGTCCGCTCGACGTGGCGCCACTGAGCTTCGATTATCCGGTGCTGGAGTTTCCCGCCAAGGTGGTCTCCCACAACCTGGACAAGCAACCTGTGGTGGCCGGCGTCCTGCAGGGCATCAAGGGCCAGTATCTTATCCTAGACAGCGGCGTGATCAACCTGCGCAAGTTCACCGGCTACGAGGTCAAGGTCTCCACTTGAGTCCTGGGCTATCCTCCGGGCAGTGAATACGTTCAGCAGCCGGAGGAAAGTCGATGAGTGAGTCCATGCGTGCCATGCGCCTGCATGCCCCTGGCAGGAAACTCGAAATGGAGCGGGTTGAACGCCCCTCGCCCGGCCCCGGTGAGGTCGAGGTACGCGTGCTGGCGTGCGGGGTCTGCCGAACCGACCTTCACGTGTTCGATGGCGAGCTCACCGAACCGCGGCTGCCGCTGATCCCCGGCCACGAGATCGTCGGTGAGGTGACGGCGCTGGGGGAGGGTGTCCAGGTACCAGCCCCGGGCACTCGGGTCGGGGTGCCTTGGCTGGGCTGGACCTGCGGCGAGTGCGATCCCTGCCGGGCCGGCCGAGAGAACCTCTGCGAACGGGCCGAGTTCACCGGCTACACGCGCGACGGCGGCTATGCGGAGTACTGTGTGGCCGATGCTCGCTACTGCTTTCCCTTGGATGTCGAGGATGCTAAGTCTGCCGCCCCGCTGCTGTGTGCGGGGCTTATCGGTTACCGCACCTGGCGGCTGGCCGGTGGCGAGGCGAACCGGCGAATCGGTATCTACGGCTTCGGTGCTGCGGCGCATATCCTTGCCCAGTTCGCCGTCGAGCGGGGACAGGAGATCTACGCCTTCACCCGCCCCGGCGATGACGAAGCTCAGGCATTCGCCCGTCGCCTGGGTGCCGTCTGGGCCGGTGGCAGCGACGAGGCCCCGCCCGAGCGCCTGGATGCCGCGCTGCTGTTTGCCCCGGTGGGCGATCTCATCCCCATGGCACTGGCCGCGGTGCGGCCCGGTGGGGCGGTGGTCTCCGGGGGCATCCACATGTCCGACATCCCCTCTTTTCCCTACCGCCTGCTCTGGGAAGAGCGCCGCCTGAGCTCAGTGGCCAATCTCACCCGTCGCGATGGTGAGGAGTTCCTGGCGCTCGCTCCCGAGGTACCGATCCGCACCGAGACCCGGGCTTATCCGCTTGATCAGGCCAACCAGGCGCTGGATGACCTCCGAGAAGGGCGCCTCTCCGGCGCGGCGGTACTGATTCCCTGAGCCACTGTTTTATTTATTCGAAAAGATCTCCCTGGGCGCGGGGAGGTCGGAAGGCCGTGGTATCCAGCGCTTGCGCCTGTCGGGCGGCTTCGGTATTGAAGCCCAACTGCCTGCACGCCCTCCGGAAGCGCTGCTCGAGCAGATCCGCGAATACTCCTTCGCCGCGCATCCGTTTACCGAAGCGGCTGTCGTAGGTTTCGCCGCCGCGACACTGGCGCATCAGGCTCATCACCTTGTTGGCCCGTTCGGGGTAATGCGACTCGAGCCATGCCTTGAACAGCGGGGCGACTTCCCGGGGCAGGCGCAGCAGCATCCAGCCGGCGGTGGTGGCGCCGGCGTCCGCGGCGGCCTCGAGCAGGCGTTCGAGTTCATGGTCGGTGAGCCCGGGAATCACCGGAGAGACCAGGGCGCCCACAGGGACGCCGGCCTCGGCCAGGGAGCGGATCACTTTCAATCTCGCGGAGGGAGAGGCGGCCCGCGGCTCCAGGCTGCGCTTCAGCTCGGTATCCAGGCTGGTCAGGCTGACCATCACACGCACTAGGCGCTGTCTCGCCAGGGCCTGCAGCAGGTCGAGGTCACGCAGGATCAGTCCGCCCTTGGTGACCAGGGTAAGCGGATGGCGGCACTCCAGTAGCAGCTCAAGGATGGCACGGGTGGTGCCATAGCGAGCTTCCAGGGGCTGGTAGGCATCGGTATTACCGGCGAGGTTGATGGAACGGCACTGGTAACCGGGTCGGCAGAGCTCTTCCCGGAGTCGCTCCACCAGCCCGGTACGAGCGATCAGCCGGGTCTCGAAATCCAGCCCCGGGGAAAGGTCCCAGTACGCGTGGCTCGGCTTCGCATAACAATAGACACAACCATGCTCGCAGCCGCGATAGGGATTGATCGAGCGGTCGAAAGGCAGGTCGGGTGAGCTGTTCCAGGAGAGCGCGCTATGAGTGCGTTCCTCGCGCACCTCGGTGGCCAGGTTCATCGGCGCCTCTTCCTGCCACCAGCCGTCGTCGTCCGGCACGCTGATGGTCGGGGCGAAGCGGTTATGGGGATCAAAGGTGGCGCCGCGACCCTTGCGGGCCACCTGGTCGCGATTCGGCTGATGGATCATCGAAGCACCTTTAAGCTGTATAAATATGGCTATGTTGGTATCTGTTGTTGGTCTGCGCCTATCGCCTTGCGAAACCACGCTTCCTCTGCTGGCTTCGCGGTTTCAAACAACCGTCGCCATGCCAGGTAATTGGGTAAGTACTCGGTCCCCACCCCATGAAAGCGCGTCATCCAGCCCTTCAAACGGCTCATATAGCTGTTTACGTTCTGAATGTGGTATTCCTTGCCAAGCACTCGCTGATTGTCGAGTGTGATCAGTCGATGATGAGCAATGCCATGGTCGGCAGAGAAGGTTTTATACCAGCTGTGCCCGTCCGAACATAAAATCGAGTCACGATCGATGATCGGTGCCAAGAATTCATGAACAGTGGATTTCTTGAGCGCCGGATCGACCAAGTCACTGATCTTTCCGTTACGGTCTCGCGCAATAAGAACCTGAATCTTTTGCCCTTTTTTCTTCATATCGCCTTGCCCGCCGCGCCTTCGAGGTTTGCGGTGCGTGAGATTACGCTTTCCTTTGCAGGACTCCAGGAAGAAGGTTTCGTCTACCTCGATGATGCCGGATAGTGGGTTGGCGTTGTCTTGAGCGCTCGTTTTCAGGAAGCGATGTCGCCAGCGGAAGGCCGTCTTCAAATCGATGCCCACTCGGGCCGCCGAGACACGTAACGTCAGACTGTCTCGCATGCAGCGCAGGTAATCAAACCACTTGTCGCGGTGCTGCAGTTTGGCCAGGGGCGTACCTGTGAGGGCATTGAAGGTCTTGCGACAATCGGGATTCCGGCAGCGATACCGCTGCAGGCCACCGCTGCGCCCCCACTTTGCAGGGTATTCAGCGCCACAGTGTGGGCAGGGAAGGTGAGGTCTCGCGGTGTCGAGCAAGGTGTTCGCTTGGGAGCTTATTTGCCCAAGAATCTGATCTGCCAGGTATTTCTTGAGATGGTCAGGGAGGCGAGTCAGTGTCTGTTCGAGGGCTTTGAGGTCTGATTGATTCATGGCGTGCCCCAGAGGAAAACTGGATATACAGTAGTTTATACAGTATTTTTAAAGCACGCCAACAACAGATACCAACATAGCC
>NZ_FOBC01000010.1 GCF_900109725.1 Halomonas daqiaonensis | reverse complement strand
TGCCGGCGCCATCAGCACCATAGGCCGCATCCTCATCATCGAAGACGTTGCCGCTGACCACGGTGGTGTCACCGTCCTCGGTGAGGGTGCCGGCATCCACATCCTCGGCCTTGGGCGTATCATCATCGAAGTTAATACCCAAATATCCTGGCTCTTCACTACCATCGGCATCGGTGACGGTATAGGTCAGGTTGGCAAACGCGTTATTCTCGTCATCCCCTTCCGAGTGCAGGATGTTGTTGAGAAGCTCAACCGTGTAATCACCGGTGTCCGCGTCATCGATGGTGACGGTGAAAAGGTTGGTGCCCTCTCGATCTCCAGTGTTGACGCTTGCCGTCAGGGTGCTGGTATCAGCATCCCAGCTGTAGGTAATATTTTCCTGCCCCAAGGAAGCGGTTTGTTGGTCCATGGCAGAGAAATCGACTGTTCCCGGCCCATCCCCACCGTAGCTGAATCCGAGGTTGCCGCTGTAGGTAGCTTCGTTATCGCCTTGGCCTTCATCATCATCGATACCAGCCTCGTTGCCGCCCGCCAGTCCCTCGTCGTCGACCAGCGCAACGGTTTCTCCGCCAAAGGGTCGGCTATCAATGATATCGAACTGAGCGAGGGCGTCAGCAAAGTCGACGGCTTCATAGTTACCGCCGGATACTGACTCGATGGTCAGCTCCAAAGTATCGCCACCTTCCGGGACATTGGGCAGTTCAAATGTAGTAGTGCCTTCAGTGTCGCCGACTGCGATAGTTATTTCTTCGCCATTGGAGAGCCTGATGATCAGGTCGGTGTCCTGTGGCGCATTCTCTACACGGGCCCCGACGGTCACCTGGGTACCTTCGAGGGTGCCACCCGGATATGGCTGATCGCTCCAACCGCCTTCGATAAACGGTTGCTGGAGCACTCCAAATGAGTACTGATTGTCTCCCTGGGCGGGGAGATTAAATTCAGCATCAGGAATGAACAGTTCGATGCCGGTGACATCGTTGTCGTCAACTACGGTCAGCGAGGGAACGTCCCCGACTGTCAGCTCATCGAATCCTCCACCAGTCGTACCCGTAACGCTCAGAACAATGGTTTCATCGCCCTGTACGTAGAGATCGTCCTCGCGGCTATCCAGGACTACTTGGCCGGACGTCCCACCAACCGGGATAGTGATTTGCTGACCGTTGGACAGTGTGATGACCAAGGGCGAGCCAACGGGTGCCGTGTCTACCGTTGCCACGAGCGTGAAGTTATTGCCCTCTACGACACTCTCTCCGCCAACATTGACTTCCCCGCTGAAGAATTCGAAGGTTACGGTGCCATTGACTGTCTCGTCCTCCTCCGCTAAAAGTAGCTCGGGCTCGGCCTCATCGAACTCGACGCTGTCCAATGACGCTGAAGAAAACTCGAAAGCCAGGGGGTCGGTATTTTCCGTGATCCGTACCAGGCGCACGAAATCATGCCCACCACCTTCACCGCCACCACCGCCGGCACCGGCCGCAGTGGCATCAAGACTCGCGAGCAGGTCGTCGTCACCTTCCTCGATCGCCGTGAGCAGGGCCTCGAGGTCCTCATCCAGGGCAGAGGATTCGTCCTCGGCGAGATCTTCGTCATCCTCGGCCTGGTCGGCCAACCGCTGAAGCTGGATAAGGTCCGGCGTCATGGCCACCTGCTGGCCGCCCTCGATCACCGTGGGGTCGATACCATCGCCGAAGTCGAGCTGTACGCGACCGTTCTCGGAGGTGACGAGGACCTCGCCTTCCTCGAGGGTATCGCCGACGCTGAGTTCGCGCAGATTGCCGTTCTCGTCGCGGACGTAGGCTTCACCGGTAATGGAGATGACGGTTGCGATAGCCATGGGATGACTCCTTGCGTGGTGTTCTTCGTTATCGGCTGGCCCGAGGAAAGCCCAGAGGCAACACAGCCTTTTGTGACTTATGCACTAACACTAGGTAACAAATTGTCACTCGGATATTGGACCGATGGACAGGGTGGCAAAAAAAACCAGGGCCCGTGCGGTCCGTGGACGGCGCAGGTCAGCTTTCGCCGACGCTGGCGTCCTGGTGGGAGAGGCGCAGGATCAGCTGCAGTCGGTCGCGCACGCCAAGCTTGCGGAACACCGCCCCTAGATGGGCTTTGACGGTGCGCTCGGTGATATCCAGGCGGCGGGCGACTTCCTTGTTGGTTTGGCCGTCGGCGACGGCCAGAGCTACGGCGCGCTCTCTTTCTGTGAGAGGTGCAAGACTCTCCTCCCGCAGGACGGCCTGGCCGCCCAGGGCGCGGAAGGCACCGCCGACCACTTGGGCCAGCAGCTCGGGCAACACCCAGATGCCCTGGTTGTTGGTGACCACCTCGATCTGGCGAAGCAGCTCAGGCGGAGAGAGGGCATGGGCATAGCCGCGGGCGCCGGCCTCCAGGGCCTGGAAGGCTTCCCGCGAGTCGGGCGCATAACTGAGCACACTAAGGGTCGCTCTGCGTCGCGCGAGCACCGAGACGAGGTTGGGCCAGTCGGGGGTCTGGGTCATCACCCAGACCCGGTCCCCCGAGGCGGCCTGGGCTCGAGCCTGCTCGGGCAAGACGACCCGGGCCTCGGGGAAGGCCTCACGCCAGCGGGGGATGTCGTCCTTTCCCTGGTAGACGAAGAGCTGCGCCATCAGCGTTCTCCCATGGAATTGTTCCAGGCCCGAAGCACCGGCTTGAGCAGGTACTGCATCACGGTGCGCTTGCCGG
This sequence comes from Halomonas daqiaonensis, assembly GCF_900109725.1. Lineage (GTDB taxonomy): Bacteria > Pseudomonadota > Gammaproteobacteria > Pseudomonadales > Halomonadaceae > Halomonas > Halomonas daqiaonensis. The sequence continues at coordinate 122,730 of NZ_FOBC01000010.1, read as the reverse complement.
TAATGATATCCACTTGGGCCGTCATACCGGGGATCACCTGGATATCGTCATCGATCTGCTTTTTGTCCACGGTCCGCACGCGCACCAAGTAGAAGGTATTGCCTTCATCGTCGGTGATGGTGTCGGCACTGATATGTTCCAGCTCGGCCTCGAGGCCGCCGTAGATGGCATAGTCGTAGGCGGTGAGCTTGATGGTGGCCGGCTGCCCGGGATGCAGGAAGGCGATATCCTGCGGCGCAATCCGCGCCTCGACCATCAGCTTGTCGTCGGTAGGCACGATGTCGACTACCTCCTGGCCCTGCTGTGCCACCCCGCCGATGGTATTGATTCCCAGTCGCTGCACGACGCCATCCACCGGCGAACGGATCTCGGCCAGCCGGACGCGGTCCTGAAGGCCTTCACCGGATTCGTCCAGCGCGGAAAGGTCGCCCAGAGTCTGGGAGAGGTCGTCACGCCAGTCGCTGCGACGCTCCGCGCCAAGTTCACTGAGCTGGTTGCGCGCCTCTTCGACGGCCGCCTGAAGGCGGGCTACTGCTGCGTCGGCCTGGTTACGCTCGCCAAGCGCCTGGGAAAGCTGCCGCTCCAGGCGTAACACCTCGACCTCGGAAACCGCCCCGGAGTTGAGCAGTGGCCGGGTCAGATTCAGTTCGCGACTGATCATGTTGGCATTACGCTGGGCGGTGTTGCGCCTGGCCACGGCTTCGTTGAGCTCCTCCTCGCGCTGGCGGATGCGGTCTTCCAGTACCTGCTGTTGCTCGCGCAACTCCTCACGGTAGCTCTCGTAGACCTCGCGTTCCTGGGCAACGATGTCCGGCGCATCGGCGCGCAGCTCCTCCGAAGGACTGAAGGGAGTGTCGGTGACCAGGGCCCGAAGCCGCTCGGCCTTGGCCTCCAGCGCATAAGCCTGGACACGGTTCTCGCGGAAGGTCGCAGCATAGCGGGTCGGGTCGATGCGCATCAGCACCTCGCCCTGCTCGACTATCTGCCCCTCGCGCACCAGGATCTCCTGTACCACACCGCCGTCATAGGTTTGTACCCGCTGCAGCTGGCTGGAGGGCACCACGCGGCCGGTACCGCGCGTCACCTCGGCGATGGCCGCAAACCAGGACCAGGTGATCAGACCGACAATCGCCAGCACTGCCACGTACAGGAAGGCCCGAGCGCGCAGGGGGGCCTGCTGCAGCCGGGCCCAGTCGGCATCGCTGGCCCAGTCACGATTGAGGTGGGCCGCCGAGACACGGCGGGCGAACAGCCGGTCCATGAAGGGACGGAACGGCTTGCCACCGACCTCGGAGAAGCGACCGATGGCCTCGAAGCCCTGCTGTTCAGCACTCTTGCGAGACTCGCTTGCCATCAGCTGGCCCTCCCGATCTGGCCCTTGCGAAGCGCCTCGACCACCTTGTCACGCGGGCCATCGGCGACCACCTTGCCGGCATCGATGACCACGATACGGTCCACCAGTGACAGCAGCGAGGTACGATGCGAAACGACGATCATCGTCTTGCCTTGCGCATAGGCCTTGAGGTTGGCCTTGAAGGCTTCCTCGCTGGCGTGATCCATGGCGCTGGAGGGCTCGTCGAGCAGCAGGATCTGCGGGTCATGGACCAGCGCCCGGGCGATGGCCACCGCCTGGCGTTGGCCGCCGGAGAGCATCTGGCCTCCCTCACCCACCGAAAGGTCGACACCATGCGGGTGGCCGTTGACCAGCCCCTGCAGGCCGGCAAGCTCGATAGCGCGCAGCAGGGCCTCGTCGTCCACCCCGTCGCTGCCGCCACCGGCGACGATATTGTCACGTAGGGTGCCGTAGAAGAGGCTGACGTCCTGGGGCACATAGCCGATGTGGCGCCGCAGCTGGAGCGGGTCGAACTGGCGAATATCCACACCGTCTACCATCACAGCCCCTGCAGTGGGTTGATAGAGCCCCAGCATCAACTTGTTGAGCGTCGACTTGCCGCAACCCACCCGACCCAGCAGCGCAACCTTCTCGCCGGCCTCGAGCTTGAGGCTGATGTCGCGCAGGGCATCGCGCTCCTCGTCAGGATAACGAAAGGACACCTTGTCGAAGCGGATCTCGCCACGGATCAGCGGACGATCGACGAAAGCCTTGCCCTCGGGACGCTCCACCGGTCGTTCCATGACGGCATTGAGGGAATCCAGGGCGGTGGAAGACTGGTGGTATTGCGCCAGCAGGGCCGCGGCCTGGCTGATCGGTGCCATGGCCCGCGATGACAGCAGGTAGGCGGCGATCAGTCCGCCCTGGCTCAGGTTGCCCTCGATGATCTGGTAGACCCCGATAATGATCACGCATACCGCCACGCTGTGCTGCGCCCAGAGCGCCACGCTGGAAACCGAGGAGCTGACCAGACGCAACTGGGCAGAGGTGCGCGACAGGAAGGCCGAGGCCTTTTCCCAGGTGCCCTGGATGCGGCTTTCGGCCCGCAGCGACTTGACCGTCTCCAGATTCGAGATCGATTCGACCAGGGTGGCGTTGCGCTGGGCCCCCACTCGCCAGGTGGTCTCGGACAACTCATGGAGCTTGCTCTGGGCGGCCATGGCATAGAGCAGTACGAAGACGATTCCCACCAGCACCGGAATCACCAGCGGCGGGCCGATCAGCGCGATGATTCCCGCAAACATCAACACGAAGGGCAGGTCGACCAGCGACACGATCGTGGCCGAACCGATGAAGGCACGCACCGACTCGAAGGATTGCAGGGTGGCGGCGAAGGAGCCGGTGGAGGCCGGCCGCGCTTCCATGCGCAGCCCCAACACCCTGGCCATGATCGACGACGACAGCTTGACGTCGGCCCGACTGGCGGCCAGGTCAACGAAGGCATTACGCATCAGCCTCATGGCCAAGTCGAAGCAGAGCACGATGAAGATCCCCGCCGACAGCACCCAGAGCGTCTCGGTGGCCTGGTTGGGTACCACGCGGTCGTAGACATTGAGAACGAACAGCGGCATCGCCACCGCGAAGAGGTTGATCATCACCGAGCCGATGATGACGTCGCGATAGAGCTTGCGGTTCTCGCGGATCACCCCCCAGAACCAGTGGCGCGAGCGTTGCCGGTTGACTTCGGGCCCGCGCGCGTCGAATCGGAAACGCGGACGGGCATAGATGGCATGGCCGCTGTAGCTCGACTGCAGGCCATCCAGGCTGACCTCTGCCTCGGCATCACCCAGTTCGGGAAAGATGACCCGGGCACGCCTCGCCTTGAGGTCGAGCGCCACCAGCACGCAGGCGCGGCCAGGTTCGAGCAGCAGTACTACCGGGAACAGCTCGGGGTTGAGCTGCACCAGGCGCTCCTTGACCAATCGCGCGCTCAACCCGGCCCGGGACGCCGCACGGGGAAATACCGAGGGTGTGAGTTTTCCCTCCTCAAGCGGCAGGCCGGCGGTGAGGGATTCCGCGGTGGCCGCCTGGTCATGGTAGAGGGCAATAGTCAGCAGGCACTCGAGTAACTCGTCATACACTGCCGACCGTGATGAACCCGGCCCGGGATCTAGGTCTTCTCTCTGCGACACAGCCACCTCGAATATCAAGACGCCCCGCCGCGGTAACGGCGAGGCGAGTCATACCGGCAGGTCACACCTGCCGGTATCCCGGATCAGAATCAGCCGCGTACCGTGTAGCTTCCGTGGTAGCCCATGGCCTCGAGGCGTTGGCGGAGCTGGTGTATCTGTGCGGGATCGTCGATCGGGCCGAGTTGGACGCGGTGCAGCGAACCGCCGGAATTCAGCCTGACAGGCAAGTTGAGCTCATTTTCCAGATGCTCGCCCAGGCCGCTGGCACGGGCCTCGTTCTGCAGAGCGGCGACCTGCAGGAATGCCTGCTCCTGGCGCGCCAGGATCACCGGCTCGGCGACACGCGCATCCACCTCGCTGTAGAGACCGACCGGCGCGGCAGCCCAGCCGGCCGATGGCATGTCACTGCCGATGGCCACGAATTCGCTGTCGCCGTCGAAGGCATGGCCACTCAGGTCGAGATTCTCGCCAACGCGCTCCAGGGTCACCTCGACCCGACGGTTCAGGCGGCGCCCTTCTACCGTGGCATTGCTGGCCACCGGTTGGCGGGAGCCGTAGCCGCGGGTTTCGATCAACCCACGCGCGACCCCCTGGCTGACCAGATAGCCCGCCACGCTATCGGCACGGGCCTGGGAGAGCGGGTCGTTGATCGCATCGTTGCCCGTGATGTCGGCATGCCCGGCGATGAACACGCGCTCGAGGTTATCGATGCGCTGGATATCCGCTACCAGCGCATCGAGCTCGGCACGCGCCTCGCTGCTCAAGACAGCACTGTTGATCTCGAACAAGGCGTCGGCCGAAAGCGTCACATCAGGTGCTCGCTGGGGCGCCTCGACGTTACCGATCAGATCCTCGAGCGTGAAACGCTGGGGCCCTTGGGAGGGGCAGATCGTCTCCGGGTCGATATCCACGCCATCGCTACCCAGTTCGGCCAGGGTCGGCAGGTCATCGCGACGGACTTCCAGTGTCTGCATCAACTGCCCCATGGCGGCCAGGGTACGGGCATCGGCCGCGGCAATGTCGTATTCGGCGTTGACATAGGCGCGGCTGGCCTCGAAGTATTCGTTCTCGCTGTCCAACAGGTCGAGCAGTGTGCGCTCGCCAATGTCGAACTGCTGCTGGTACGCACCCCGTACCCGGTCAATGGACTGACGATGGCCGTTGAGATACTGCAACTGCTCACGCAGGCGTTGGGTATCGTTGTAGGCGATCTGGGTGGTCTGTCGCACGTTGATGCAGGCCTGTTCGCGCTGGTTGATGGCCTGCTCGACCCGGTCGCTGGCGGCGCGGAAGGAGGCCAGGTCGCTGCCGCCACGATAGAGGTTCATGCTCGCCACCAGCTCGATGGTGTGTCGGTCTCGTCGTTCGCCATCGGTGACGACGTCGTAGCTGCCGTCGCTATTCTCGTAGGTGCCGGTACTCCCGCGCAGGTCAAGCCGCGGCTGGAAGGCCGAGCGAGTACCCCGCTGCTCGGCGCGAGAGGCCTCAATGTTCTCGATGGCGGCATGGAAGTCGGGATTACCCTGGAAGGCCAGGTCGATCGCTCGACTGACATCCTCCGGCAGACGCTCATCCATCTGAGGAACCTCAGCCAGGTTCTCGGCCGGAAGGTTACCCACGATGCGCTGGTAACGCGCGGTTACATCGTGAAGGTTGGAAGCCTCGGTCAAAAGGTTTGACTCGGCGAGCGCCAGGCGACCACTGATCTGCTCCAGGTCGACGCCGCGGCCAGCGCCAGACCGCACTCGCTCCTCGATCTGATCATAGACGCGCAGGTGTTCACGGTAGTTATCCTGGGCGAGGCGAACCAGTTCACGGTAGCGCTGAACATCCAGGTAGGCCTGGGTCGCTTCTAGGGCCACGTCCTCGCTGGCCCCCAGCAACTCGTAATAGCTCACCAGTTCGGCGCGATCGAGGCGCTCGACCTCACTGGCGGTGGCGAGACCATCCCAGAGCATCTGGGTAACGGTCAGTTCGGCATAGCTGGTGTCGTAACTGCCGCGACCATCGAGTTCACGATCTTCCACGCCCATGCCGGCAGAGACATCGACGCTGGGAAGGTAGTTGCCGCGTGCCACCCCGATGTCATGGCCGGAGGCACGGAAACCGTTCCAGGCGGCCTGCACTTCGGGATTGGTCGAGATCGCTTGCTGGACCACTTGCCGTAGATCGGTGGAGCCGGGAGACGACAACCCCGACGGTAGAGACTGAGCGACGGCCGCGGCAAGCGGTAGAAGTGCCAGCGAAGACCCCAGGGCCAGGGTGCCGGCAAGGCGACATACAGAGGTACGGCTAACGGAATCGGTAGTGCGTTTCATGGGTGTTCCCTTTCATGATCGAAGCGACCCGACCACTGGACGATCAGGCCTGCCCGGAGATGTGATGATCTTCTTGTTTAATTATTGTGACGGGCCCCATGGGGCGAACGATCAAGCCCATGGCGCATCCCTTCCCGACTTCCTACAACGACCACCCGATGCTGCCCATTGGACTAGTTCAGGATAGTTTGAAAACATCAGATGCAACATGCTATTGCATGATGTGTCGCTTTGTAATGCAGCGTAACTGAATGAGGGGAATTGTCCAGTCCCGAAGCCCACCGGTCAGTCAGGAGATTACCAACGCTTGATGTAGAACAATGCTTACAAGCCGCCACACTGACCATCTCGATGGCACTCCCTTCGTCAAACCACGCTCGCCGGCAAACGTGGTATCGTCTGACCGCCCCCGAAACGTCATGGGCATGGTCACCCCAAGGAGAACGTCATGGCCTCATCGGAAATCCAGAAGACCCGCGTGATCAACGAGTTGCGGGGCTTCATCAAGAAACTTCTGCAGGACCCGAAGATCCTCGAGCAGTCACTGGAGATCGCCCGCCGCCAGTTGACGGAAGACAGCAGGGACCGGGCAATGGCGAAGATCGCCAACGAGATATCGGATACCACCAGCATTCACATCCCCGAGGACCCCGAGGAGCACTCAGAGGCCGACCGGCTCTTCCTCGAACTGCTCAAGGAAGTGGTCAAGGAAGAGCAGGCACTCTACTGAGGGCCGGCCCGCACCGCTGCTGAATGCCTCGCCTTTCCCGGTCTCATGCCGGGAGAGGCCCCTCCCCGCCAACTCAGGTGCAGTGAGGGTCGGGCCTGCCCTTGATGGCCTGCCCTTGGTAGAATAGGCAGCACATATCGTTGCTGCCCTGCCTGTCGAATGACCTATCTGCTCAAGCTTCACCCCGAAATCACCATCAAGTCCCGCTCCGTCCGCCAGCACATGACCCGCTGCCTGGCCAGCAATGTGCGCAATATCCTGCGCCAGCTAGATGAGGGCGTACGCGTCAAAGGTGGCTGGGACGCTTTGCTCGTGAGCCTGCCCGAGGCGCTATCCCCGGGGCGAGTACAGGAGATGGAAGAAACCCTGACGCGCATTCCCGGCATCCACGAAGTGCTAGCCACCGAAGCAGTGCCCTGCACCTCGCTCACCGAAGCTGCCGCCTGGATCGTGCCGCACTGGAAGGCAGCCATTGCTGGGCGTCGTTTCAGGGTCCGGGCCAAGCGCCGGGGCGACCACGACTTCTCCTCAATGGATCTCGAGCGACACCTGGGCAGCGCCCTGCTGGCGGCCGAGCCATCGGCACGGGTTGATCTGAAAAATCCCGAGGTGGTGGTGTCGGTGGAGCTGACTCACAAGCGGCTGCAGTTGATCCGCTCACGTCGCCCTGGCCTGGGGGGCTACCCGCTGGGCGTTCAGGGGCAGGCCCTGGCACTGGTCTCAGGCGGGTTCGACTCACCGGTGGCGGCCTGGCGGATGCTGCGCCGCGGCATCAAGACCCACTACCTGTTCTTCAACTTGGGGGGGCCGGCCCACGAGTCGGGCGTGCGGGAGGTCACCCATCACCTGTGGCAACGCTACAGCGCTTCCCACAATGTCGACTTTACCTCGGTGCCCTTCGAGGGCGTGGTGACAGAAATACTGCGCAGCATTCCCGATGGCCTGATGGGCGTGGTCCTCAAGCGCATGATGGTTCGGGCAGCCAGCCGAGTAGCCACCCGCTCGGGCATACCGGTACTGGTCACCGGGGACGCCATCGCCCAGGTCTCCAGCCAGACCCTCAGCAACCTGGCGCTGATCGATGCGGCAAGCAAGCTACCGATCCTGCGGCCGCTGGTCACCGAGGACAAGCAGGAGATCATCGACACGGCCCGCCGGATCGATACCGCACGTTTCGCCGAGCAGATGCCCGAATACTGCGGCGTCATCTCGCGTCGCCCCCACACCCGAGCACCCACCGACAAGGTGCTCGCCGCCGAGGCCGACTTCGATTTCACGGTCCTCGATGCCGCCGTCGATGCTGCCACCGTGACCCGTGCCAACCGCCTGCTGGAAGGCTGGCCTCAACCCGGCGAGGTGACCGTGGTCGACTCGCCGGCCACATTGGCCGAGATGCCGGCGGTCAGCGTGATCGATATCCGCCCCCCGGAAGAGCGCGAGGCGGCGCCTCTCGTGATTTCGGAAGTTCCCTGCCTGGCAATACCCTTCTACGAGCTTCAGGGCCAGGCCGAGACGCTGCCCGGGGGCCGCGAATACCTCCTCTACTGTGACCAGGGAGTGATGAGCCACATGCAGGCACTGCATCTCAAGGATCGAGGCATGTCCCACTTCGGCGTCCTTCGCAGCGCATCCTGAGTCACTGCAGAAGACGCTCCGGTGACTCACGAGAAAACGGGCGAGGAAGGGGATCGCCCTCCTCGCCCGCCGCGGTCGTCAATCGTGATTACCAGGCAACCCTGGTCCGGGCTGCTCCCTAGCAGATCTCTTCCCAGAGCCGTTGCTGGAAGTCATCGGGCAGTTCAGCCACCTTACTGAGGCGCGCCAGGTGCGCGTCGGCCATGTCCTTGGCCACCTCATGGTAGCAGCTGTGTAGGGAAGCGGAATCTGCAAGAGACCTGGCATCGGTGAGACAACTCCATACCTTGGCATTCGAGAGTGCGCAGGCATTCAGGAACTCGGCCTCGACCTGTATGACCTCGAACACGGATTCCATCCAGGCGCACTGCAGCCTGGCCAGCGGATGCGAGGCGTCCATCCAGTGATGCAACCACCAGTCGAAGACCTGCTGTGAGGCCTGGGCGACACTCGTCGGCAACGCGCTGACGGCAGAGTGAGAGGCGGCAGTAGCCACTTCCGAGACCACGTCAACTGTGACGCCAGGAACCACCTCGAGAGTCACTTCTGGCGCCTCTTCGGAAGTGACTTCAGGAATCACTTCGAGAGTTACTGCAGAAGCCTCTGCAGCGGCTACCTCGGGAACCACTTCGGGAAACGAAGGCCCCATCGATACTTGTTCAGCGATTGACATTGTTGATGACCCTCTGGAACGAAGGATGCGGTGCGCTTTTGAGTGTAGCGGCAGCCACGCGAACCCGTCAGACAATTTTGGCACGAGGTTAGCTAGCTTCTGGCAGTAGACAGACCTCGACCCGCCGGATGCAGTGGGCGCCGAAGATGGCTACAATCGAGGGTCTGATTTTCTTGGGATTTCCAGAGCCGACATGTCGAACACCGCACGCCATCCGCGCAAGATCCTGGTCACCAGCGCCCTCCCCTACGCCAACGGTGCCATCCACCTGGGCCACCTGCTGGAGTACATCCAGACCGATATCTGGGTGCGCTTCCAGAAGAGCCGCGGGCATGAGTGCCACTACGTGTGTGCCGACGACGCCCATGGCACCGCGATCATGCTGCGTGCGGAGCAGGAGGGCATCGCCTCGGAGGCGCTGATCGAACGGGTTTCCCGCGACCATCAGACTGATTTCTCCCGCTTCGGGGTGGCCTTCGACAACTATCACTCGACCCACTCCCCTGAGAACCGCCACTTCAGCGAGCTGATCTACACCCGGCTGCGCGACAAGGGGCATATCGCCACCCGCGACATCGAGCAGATGTTCGACTCCGTGAAGGGGCTCTTCCTGGCCGACCGTTTCATCAAGGGCACCTGCCCAAAGTGCAAGACCGAGGACCAGTACGGCGACAACTGCGAGGCCTGCGGGGCCACCTACACCCCGGCGGAGCTGATCGACCCGGTATCGGCGATCTCCGGTGCCTCGCCCGAGGTGAGAAGCTCCACCCACTACTTCTTCAAGCTGCCGGACTTCGCCGACTTCCTGAAATCGTGGATCGACGATGACCATGTCCAGCCGCAGATCCGCAACAAGCTGATGGAGTGGTTCGCGTCGGGCTTCAACGAGTGGGACATCTCCCGCGATGCGCCCTACTTCGGCTTCGAGATCCCCGACGCACCGGGCAAGTACTTTTATGTCTGGCTCGATGCCCCGATCGGATATCTGGCCAGCTTCCAGAACCTCTGCGACCGTCAGGGGATGGACTTCGACACCTATTGGGCACCCGACTCCAGCGCCGAGGTCTACCACTTCATCGGCAAGGACATCGTCTACTTCCATGCCCTGTTCTGGCCTGCCATGCTGCACGGCGCCGATTTCCGCACGCCCACGGCGGTCAACTGCCACGGCTTCGTCACCGTGAACGGCGCCAAGATGTCGAAGTCGCGCGGCACCTTCATCAAGGCCGCCACCTATGCCGACCACCTCAACCCGGAGTACCTGCGCTATTATTTCGCCGCCAAGCTGACCTCGGGGGTCGACGACCTGGACCTCAATCTCGAGGACTTCGCGGCCCGGGTGAACAGCGACCTGGTAGGCAAGGTGGTCAACATCGCCAGCCGCTGCGCCGGCTTCGTCAAGAAACTCGGCGGCGGCCGCCTCGCCGGCCACTGCAGCGAGCCCGAGATGGTGGCACGCTTCATCGCCGCGGGTGACGCCATCGCCGAGGACTTCGAGGCCCGCGAGTTCGGCCGGGCCATGCGCCGCGTGATGGAACTGGCCGATGAGGCCAACACCTATATCGCCGAGGCCGAGCCCTGGGTGCTGGCCAAACAGCAGGGCCGCGAGCAGGAGGTACTGGAAATCTGTTCGGTGGGCATCAACCTGTTCCGCCAGTTGATGGTCTACCTGGCGCCGGTGGTACCCGCCATGGCCGAACAGGCTCGGGCGTTCCTCGGGCTCGACAGCCTCGACTGGCACAGCCGCCACACACTGCTGGTGGATCACGAGATCGCCAAGTTCACTCCGCTGATGACTCGCGTGGAACGGGACAAGATCGATGCCATGATGGCGGCATCGAAGGAGGATCTGGTGGAAGAACAGAAACTCAAGGAAACCGCGAAGGGCCCGCTGGCCGCAGACCCCATCGCTGAGGAGATCGACTTCGACGACTTCGCCAAGGTCGATCTGCGCATCGTCCGCATCGTCCAGGCAGAATATGTTGAGAAGGCCAACAAGCTGCTCAAGCTGACCCTGGACCTGGGCGGCGAGACCCGCACCGTCTTCGCCGGCATTCGCGTCGCCTATGCCCCGGAGGCCCTGGAGGGACGATTGACGGTAATGGTCGCCAACCTGGCACCGCGCAAGATGCGTTTCGGCGTTTCCGAGGGCATGGTGCTTGCCGCCGGCGACGATGAGGGCATCTACCTGCTCAGCCCGGATTCCGGTGCCGAGCCGGGTCAACGAGTGCGCTGAGGCGCCGCCGTGACGAACACTGATACCAGCTCCCGGGCGATGCTGATCGACGCCATCGATGCAGAGCTGCCCCAGACCCAGTGCGGCAAGTGCGGCCAGCCCGGCTGTCGACCCTATGCCGAGGCCGTCGCCGCAGGTGAGGCCATCAACCGCTGCCCACCGGGTGGCCAGCGCACCGTCCAACGGCTCGCCGAGTTGACCGGCCGCCCGGCGTTGCCGCTGGCCGAGCCTTCGCAGTCACCGCTGGTGGCCTGGATTCGTGAAGCCGAGTGCATCGGCTGCACCAAATGCATCCAGGCCTGTCCGGTGGATGCCATCCTCGGGGCATCCAAGCACATGCATACGGTGATCATGGACGAGTGCACTGGCTGCGAGCTGTGCGTGGCGCCCTGCCCGGTGGATTGCATCGACCTGTTGCCTCACCCCGCTTGGGAGGCCGCCGAGACCGATCAAGAGCGCGATGCCTACCTGGCGCGCCGCGCCGAGCTAGGACGCAAGCGCTTCGAGGCGCGCAACCGTCGTCTGGCTCGCCAGGCACGAGAGAAGCGAATGGAGCGACAGAAGCGGCTGATACAGCAGCGTCAGCGCTCGGGCTCGGCTTCTGGTTCGGGCAGCGCTGCCGGTGCCCATCAAGATCGGCAGAGGCAGATGGCCGTCAAGGCCGCGGAGCAGGCCCTGAAACGCGTGCAGCAGCAACTGGAAAGTGCCCGCCGCCGAGCCGACGCCGAAGCCGAGGCCACCGCCCTGGCGCAACTGCCCGAAGCCGAGCGGTTGCTTGCCGAGTCGCGAAAGGCGCTGGATGTCGCTCAACGCTCTTGAATGATTCGAGACTTCGGAAAACCGCTTGCCGCTCGGGGCTGATCCGGCGACAGGCCTGCGAGGAGGCGCTGTGAACCCTTCCCTGGCGCTACCGATGCCATCCATGGCATAGGACCTCCTCTACGGCCTGCCCCCGGCGCCCCTCGCTAGGGAACGCCATGAACGCCCAGAAACGCCAAGAGATCTTCGCACGGCTGCGCGACCACACCCCTGAGCCAACTACCGAACTGCACTGGACCACCCCCTTCGAGCTGCTCACTGCGGTGCTGCTCTCGGCCCAGGCCACCGACGTGGGCGTGAACAAGGCAACAGCCCGGCTCTTCCCGGTGGCCAACACGCCACAGGCGATCCTCGAGCTGGGGATCGAGGGCCTCAAGGAGCACATCAGGACCATCGGCCTCTACAACACCAAGGCCGAGAACCTGATGAAGACTTGCCGGATCCTGGTCGAGCAGCACGGCGGCGAGGTGCCACGCACCCGCAAGGCCCTCGAGGCCCTGCCAGGCGTCGGCCGCAAGACCGCCAACGTCATCCTCAACACCGCCTTCGGTGAGCCCACCATCGCCGTGGATACCCATATCTTCCGCGTGGCCAACCGAACCGGGATAGCCAAGGGCAAGGACGTGGTCGAGGTCGAGAAGAAGCTACTGAGGCACGTGCCCAGGGAATTTCGCCAGGATGCCCACCACTGGCTGATCCTCCATGGGCGCTATACCTGCCTGGCCCGCAAGCCTCGCTGTGGCAGCTGCATTATCGAGGACCTCTGCGAATACCCGGAGAAGACCGAGCTGTGACAAGGGCTTACATCGGCCGACGGCGACACTGCATGCGGTTCCTAACGCGCCCTGGCTGGCACAACGGCTCGCCTGCTGGTTCACTGGCAACATGACCGCCAACGAGAGCTGCCCATGGAAGCGCTGAAGTATCTCCTGCTGCCGCCCGTTATCAATGCCCTGCTGATCCTCGCCGGCCTCGCCCTTGGCGCTCGTTATCTGACCGGCGGCCTGCTCATCACCCTGGGGCTGGCCAGCCTGCTGGCCCTCTCCACCCCGCTGGTCAGCCACGCCTTGCGCCAAGGGCTCGAGCCTCCCGCCCTTGCCAGCCCCGGCCAATTGAATCAGGCCCAAGCCATCGTGATCCTGGGTGGCGGGCGCGATTCTGCCTCCCCGGAATTCGGCTGGGGCGATGCGCCGTCCAACGCCAGCTGGCGTCGACTGGCCTATGGTGCCCACCTGCACCGCGAGACCCAGCTACCGATTCTGGTCAGCGGCGGCCGCGTTCACGACGAGCACAGCGCCGAAGCGAGTCTGATGGCGGCAGCGCTGCGCGAGGTATTCGAGGTGCCCGTCCGCTGGATGGAGGGACGCAGCAGCAGCACCGCCGAGAATGCCCGCTACACCGCCGAGATGCTGGGGGCCGATGGTATCGAGCATGTCGCCCTGGTCTCCCAGGCGTGGCACCTGCCGAGGGCAGTGGCGGAATTCGAGCGTGCCGGTCTGGCCGTCACGGCTGGGCCGACCGAGTTCGCGAACGCCCCACCGCCGGGCATTCACGCCTGGATCCCCCGCGCCTACCACCTCCATCAGAGCACCCGCGCCCTGCACGAGTGGCTGGGACGGGCCGAACTGGCGCTACGCAACCAGCTGCTGCGCCGCGGTGACTGACGCCAAGGTCGAAGCGCCACCGCTACTGAAAAGCGCTAGGCTGCTCCCTTCTCTACGAGGCTCGACATGCTTGACCTGCTGATCCCCCTGTTGCTGACCGCCGTCTTCGGCGCCCTCATCGGTTCGCTCTGCCGGCTGACGCGCTGGCCCGGCAGAGAACGCTCGCTGCTCTTCCCGGTGGTGGGCCTCATCGCCGGTATCACGGCCTTCTTCATTCATCTGGTACTCAACCGGGTGACCGGCGCCCCGGTCTGGTGGCTGCCGGTGCTGGTGATCCTGCAGGTCTGGCTGTGGCTGGGACCGTTGGGGCCGAGGCGAAGGCCAAAGCATCGAGAGTAAGCACAACTCATCTTCACCCCAACGAGAACTCACCACCCTTCTCCACGGCACGACGATAGGCCGGACGCTCGCGGCAGGCCGCCATGAAGCCTTTGAGCCTGGGGTATCCTGACAGGCCACCGCCGTTTTCCAGGGCGAGCAGCGGAAAGCTCATCTGGATATCCGCCGCCGTGAACGCCTCCCCGGCAAACCAGCTATCTCGCCCGAGTTCGGCTTCCCAGTAGTCGCACAGCTGGCGGATCTGCGGCTCCAGCAACTGCTTCTCCACTCCGCGGGCGAAAACACGGCCGAGGGGCCTGGCCAGCGCCGGCACCGGGGGCTTGCCGAGCGATGAGAACACCAGACGCATCACCAGCGGCGGCATGGCAGAGCCTTCGGCATGATGCAGCCAGAAACGGTAGCGCTCGCGTGCATCACTGCCCGCGGGCGGCACCAGGCGGTCTTGCTCATCGAAACGCTCGACCAGGTACTCGACGATTGCCCCGGATTCCGCCACCACGCGACCGTTCCGCGCCTCGTCGCTGATCACCGGAGACTTGCCCAGCGGATGGACCTCGCGAAGCGACGCGGGCGCCAGCATCGTACGGGGGTCGCGCGGATAGGTGATGACCTCGTAGTCGACGCCGAGCTCCTCCAGCAGCCACAGGATCCGCTGAGAGCGGGAATTCTCCAGATGATGCACCTTGATCATGCAGTCCTCCTCGGTGGACCCCCAGCATCGGGGGCAACTTCCGCACCTTAGCACGCCGACTCCCTCGACTCCTGCCAAGGTCGTCTTTGCCACCGCCCGGCCTGCCACTAGACTGATCGGTAACCCTGCATAAAAGACCGCACACTCATAGGAGGGCACCATGTCCAAGGTGCTGGTGGTGGACGACGAGGCCAATATCGTTCTGTCCCTGGAATTCCTGATGCAACAGGCCGGCTTCCAGGTCGACACCGCCGAGGACGGCGAGAGTGCCCTGGCATGCATCGACGACTCGCCACCAGATCTGGTCCTGCTGGATATCAGCCTGCCCGGCATCAGTGGCTTCGACGTCCTCGAGCGGCTGCGTGGTGACCCCAATCATGCCAAGCTGCCGATCATCATGCTGACAGCCCATGGACGTGAGGTAGAGCGAGAAAAGGGCATGGCCCTGGGGGCCGACGACTACATCACCAAGCCCTTCTCGACCCAGGCGCTGGTCGAAAAGGTCAAGAAGCTGCTCGCCGAGGTGTCCTGATGGCCAAGCGTGGCTCCCGCCTGCCTCGCCGCCAACGGCTGATCGGCCTGTGGCTGCTGCTCAGCGGCATCAGCTTCTTCGGCGGCGCTGTCTTCGCCCTGTGGCTGGACAGTCTCGCCGGTCTCGAGGGCATGGCGCGGCTACTGCTGTGGCTGGGCTGCTTCTCCGGGGGCGGCACCATCTTCCTGGTCGGCCTGCTGCTCGAACGCCAGCTGTTCACCCCACTGCGCCATCTGCAGGTGCAGTTGGCCCGACTGGTGGCCAACCCGGATGCTCGACAGGACTATCCGCCCGAGGGCTGGCTGCGCGGGCTCGGCCCCGACCTCATGCGCGTTCGCGAGGCCTGGCGGGCCGACCGCGAGCGACTGGCCACGGCGCATACCGAGGGCGCGCGCAGTGCCGCCCGCATTCGCCAGGAGCTCGAGACCCTGCTCCAGGTGCTCGACACCCCGCTGCTGCTCTGCGATCACCATCGCCGAGTGCTGCTCTTCAACCAGGCCGCCGAGACGCTGTTCGCCGACCACCCTGGCCTGGGGCTGGGTAAGCGCCTCGACACCCTGCTGCCGATCTCCAGCCTTCAGGAAGCACTCAGCCAGCTGCCCGATGACGGCGCAGCGCGAGAGATCCTGGTGCCCTGCAACGAGCGCTGGCTGCATGTGATACTGCGGCGCGTTCCCGACAGCAATCACGAGACCCTGCTCACACTGACCGATACCACGGCCGCGTGGACCAGCGAGATGGGGGCCCGCGCCGACATCGCCGAGATGCTGCCGGTACTGCGCCGCCACAGCGCCAGCCTGACCAGTGCCGCCGATGCCCTGGTCGGCGTACGCGACGACGCTGCGGCCGGCGAACTCGGCCAGCGTCTGGAGGCGGTAATCGACGAGGAGAGCCGGGCCCTGGCAGCCCAGCTCGAGCGCATGGGTCGGCTGATGGAGGACATGCATCGTGAGGGCGAGCGCCTTGTCCCGCTATGGTCCAATGATCTCTGGTCGGCCCTCAATGAGCGCCAGGACAATGCATCCCTGCATATCACCCCCATCGGCATGCCGGCCTGGCTCAAGGGCGACGCCCCGGCCCTGCTGGTGCTGCTCGACTCGCTGCTGCCGCGCCTGTCGTCACATTGCGGCCAGGCCGAGCTGGAAGGTGAGGTCTGCCTGGGCAATCGTCGCGTCTACCTGGATCTGATCTGGCGAGGGCGCCCGTTGGGCGAGAAGGTACTGGACGAGTGGCGTGCCGAACGGCTGGATGCCCTGCCCCTGGCCCCAAGAGTCAGCGATGTCCTGCGCCAGCACACCAGCGATGCATGGAGCCTCGCCGACGAGGACGGCGAGCATGCCCGAGTGCGCCTGCCGCTGCCGGCCACCGAGCGGGTCGGCGCGCCGCATCCACGCACCCCGCCGCGTCCGGAATTCCACGACTTCGGCATTGCCGAGATGCCCTCTCCGGACGCCGAGCTGGCGGCCCGTCCCCTGAGGACCCTGGAAATCGTGTCCTTCGACACCGAGACCACCGGGCTCGAGCTGCGCCGCGGTGACACCGTGGTCAGCATAGGCGCCTGCCGCATCGTCAATGCGCGACTGCTGGCCAGTGATACCCTCGACCTGAAGGTTGACCCGGAACGGCCTATCCCTCCCGCCAGCACCGCCATCCATGGCATCACCGATGACGACGTTTCCGGTGCTCCGCCACTCAACGTGGCACTGCCACGCTTTCGAGATTACATCGGCGAGGCGGTAATCCTGGCCCACAACGCCGCCTTCGACCTGCTGGCCATCCAGCCACCCGGTGGTAACGTCGACTTCGACATGCCGGTTCTCGATACCCTGCTGCTGTCGCGGGCACTCGACGACAGCCTCGACGGCCACGACCTGGATAGCCTGGCCGACCGCTACGATCTCAGCTTCCCGCCCGGCACCCGCCATACTGCCCTGGGCGATGCCCGGGTGACCGCCGAGTTGTGGCTCTCGCTGCTGCCCCGGCTGGAAGCACGCGGCATCGAGACGCTGGAGCAGGCTCTGGCGTTGCAGGCCAGCGCCCTGGACAAGGAGGACGCCTTCGCCTCGTGAACACGCCGCGCCTGAAGGAGCGCCTGGTCGCACTGATCGTACTGGCGGCCCTGCTGTTCTCCCCGCCGCTGCTGCTGATCGCCGATCGTTCCCTGGCGGCCCCCGGCTGGCTGGTGGTCTACCTGTTCCTGGCCTGGGCCGCGGTGATCGGCCTGATGGCCTGGTTGATGGAACACCGCCACAAGGAGTGATTCCGGATGCAGGCTGACACTCCATGAGAAGCAGCTTCGTGGTCCTGACGGTGGCCTTCGGCTACCTGGCACTGCTCTTCGTCATCGCCGCCTGGGGGGATCGCCGCGCGGAGCAGGGCCGCTCGTTGATCGGCTCGCCCACCGTCTATGCGCTCTCCATTGCCGTCTACTGCACCGCCTGGACCTTCTACGGCAGCGTGGGTCGCGCGACCCAGTACGGCCCCAGCTTCCTGCTGATCTACCTGGGCCCGACGCTGGCGATGCTGATGGCCCCCTTCGTGATTCGCAAGATGGTGCGCATCGCCAGCGCCCAACGTATCACCTCCATCGCCGACTTCATCAGCGCCCGCTATGGCAAGAGCTCGAGCCTCGGGGCCCTGGTGGCCCTGATCGCCCTGATCGGGATCACTCCCTACATCGCCCTGCAGTTGAAGGCCATCACCGTGAGTCACGCGGTGCTGGTCAACTACCCGCAGGCCGCCGAGCTGCGCCTGGCCGACGAGAGTTTCTGGGCCGACAAGTCCTTCTGGGTCGCCTTGGTGCTGGCGGTATTCATCATCCTCTTCGGCACTCGCCACCTGGACGCCAGCGAGCGCCACGAAGGCATGGTGGCGGCCATCGCCTTCGAGTCGCTGGTCAAGCTGGTGGCCTTCCTCACGGTCGGGGTCTTCACCGTCTTCGTGCTCTTCAACGGCCCGGCGGACCTGTTCGCCCAGGTCGTCGCCATGCCCGAGCTCACCCGGCTGATGAGCCTGGAAGCGGTGCCCGGCGGTGCCCTGGGCTGGGTGGGCATGCTGGTGCTGGCGTTCCTGGCCTTTCTCACCCTGCCGCGGCAATTCCAGGTACTGGTGGTAGAGAACGTCGACGAACGGCACCTCAAGCGCGCCAGCTGGCTCTTCCCGCTCTACCTGCTGGTGATCAACCTCTTCGTGATCCCCATTGCCTTGGCCGGGCTGCTGCTGGGCGACGTCAGCAGCGATCCGGACAGCTTCGTGCTCACCCTGCCGCTGCATGCCGGCCTGACGGGGGTGCCGCTGCTGGTCTTCATCGGCGGGCTCTCCGCCGCCACCGGCATGATGATCGTCGAGACCATTGCGCTGTCGACCATGGTCAGCAACCAACTGGTGATGCCGCTGTTGCTGCGCTCTCGTCACCTCCACCTGAGCACCCGAGGGGAGCTCGCCAGTTGGCTGCTGCGCATCCGCCGGGTAGCCATCCTGCTGATTCTGCTGCTCGGCTATCTCTACCATGCGCTGATCGGCGACGCCTACAGCCTGGTGACCATCGGTCTGGTCTCCTTCGCCGCCGCCTGCCAGTTCGCGCCGGCACTGCTGATCGGGATGTACTGGCGCGGCGCCAACCGCCTCGGGGCCGGGCTGGGCATGAGCGCGGGCTTCCTGGTCTGGGCCTGGACCCTGTTGATACCAGGCTTTGCCCAGTCGGGCTGGCTGGATGCCGGCTTCCTCGACCAAGGTCCTTGGGGGCTCTCCTGGCTGCGACCCTATGCCCTGTTCGGACTCGAGGGCTGGGACATCTACACCCACTCGCTGCTGTGGAGCCTGACCGCCAATGCCGGCCTACTGGTGGGCATCTCGCTGTTCACCCGCCAGTCTCCCCTGGAGCAGACCCAGGCGGCACTGTTCACCGAGGCCATGCATCCCGGGCTGATGGAAACCTCGCTGTGGCAGGGCCAGACCACGCTTGGCGAGCTGCGCGCCCTGCTCGACCGCTACCTGGGGGGCGCCGCCACCGCCCGCGTCTTCGCCAGCCACCCCGACGAGGCCGCCGACGACAGCCAGCCCGCGCCGCCGGAGCTGACGGCCCGTTCCGAGCAGGCCCTGGCCGGTTCGCTGGGTAGTGCGTCGGCCCGGGTACTGATCGACTCGGTGGTACGCGGCGAGGCCCTTGACCTCGAATCAATCCTCAGCATCCTCGATACCACCTCCGAGACCCTGGAGGTCAACCGTCGCCTGGAGCAGAAATCCAACGAGTTGGCACGCACCAGCGAGGAACTGCGCGCGGCCAATGAACGTCTGCGCGAGCTGGACCGCCTCAAGGACGAGTTCGTGGCCATGGTCAGCCACGAATTGCGTACGCCCCTCACGTCGATCCGCGCCTTTGCCGAGATCCTGCGCGACAGCGACGACCTTCCCGACGAGAAGCGCCGCCACTTCCTCGACGTGGTAGTGCGCGAGAGCCAGCGGCTCTCGCGGCTGATCGAGGAGATCCTCGATCTGGCGAGGCTCGAGAGCGGGCGCCTCACCCTGGAGCCCCAGCGCCTGGACCTGGTCGCCCTGGCCCGCCACAGCGTGGATGCGGTGCACCGGCTGCAGGAAAATCGTGGGGTGACCCTGGAGGTCGAGATCACTCCCGAGACAGCAATGGTCATCGGCGACCCGGACCGCCTCGAACAGGTGATCATCAACCTGCTCGACAATGCCGGCAAGTTCGCCGACGACGATGACCCGAAGGTGCTGCTGCACCTCGAGCGCTACAAGAACAACTACCGTCTCGCCTTGGAAGACAACGGACCCGGCATCGCCGAGGACGAGCGCGAACGGGTCTTCGAGAAATTCCACCAGATCCAGCAACAGGACGGTGGCGAGGCCCGCGGTCGCCCTCGCGGCAGCGGGCTGGGCTTACCCATCAGCCGCGGCATCGTCGCCCATCTGGGCGGACGGTTGTGGGTCGAGAAGGCACCACAGCTGGGCGGTGCCTGCCTGGTGATGGAGTTGCCCGAGGCGCCGGCGGAGAAACCGGAAGAGAAGCCGTAAGCCGTAAGCCGCAAGACCGGGGTGCCACCTCTCAGCTAGCTGATAACAAGGACTTTTTCTTACAGCGTAAAGCTTACAGCTCCGGGCGAAGCCCGGTTATGGCTTCCGCGCTTTTCTCTGAAAAGCGCGAATCTGCAACAGGTCGTGACGCAGTAACTGACGTTGGTCCTCGCCCAGGCGGGCGATATCCACCCAGCCATCCGGGGTACGCCCCTCGGTCAGGGCCAGGCGCTGCTCGTCGAGCATCAGCGTCTGCAACCGCTCGAACGCTGCGGTCAGTGCCTGTGCGCGCTCCGCGCTGAGCACCTCCTGCATCACCAGCGCCACCAGCCGCGAGCGGGTATCCGGCGGACGCACGCCGTGGCGCAGTGACAGCAGGCGAACGGTATTCACCAGTGGCAGCACACCCTGGTATTTGAGGTTGATGGCCCGCTCATGGGGCGCTTTCTCGTCGTTACTGCTCAGCCGGCAAAGCCGATCCAGGGCCACCGGCAGGTCATCGAGCAGGCTGGCCATCTCGTCGAGGAAGAGGTGCGATGCCGGCAGCAGCCGGGCCACCCGTCCGGCCAGGACCTCGGCCAGCGAGCTCTCGCCAAAGACCGGGTGGAAATCGAGCAGGATATTGGCCTGCTGGACCCGCTTGACGCGACGCTCCGCGGTCCAGATCTCGAGCTGGGCGCGCCACGCCGAGAGCCGCTTGCGCCACATTGGCCAGCGGGCCATGACATGGCCCTGGCATAGCGGAATCCCGGCGGTATCGAGACGCTCGGTGAAACGCTCGCCCAGGGCCTGGAAGTAGCCATCGATCTCGGTATGCCGGTCATCGGGATAATCGGCGATGATCATGGCGTTGTCCTGGTCCGGGGCCAGCAGGCTCTCGTGGCGTGCCCCTGATCCCAGAGTCAGCACGCAAAAGGCAACCGGAGGCGCCCCCCAGCCCAGGCCACGCATCTCCTCCAGGGAGAGCATGATGGCTCGCCGGTAGAGCCAGTCGTTATGGTCGCTGATCAGTTGGCTGATACGCCAGGCAGGCAGGTCGAGTCGGGCCAGGGCGTCCACCAGTTGGCCCTGCCAGGCATATGCCTCGTTCAGTTCAGGAGCGGATCCCAGGCCCACCAGGGCCTGACGCAGCGGATCCAACAGCGGCGGCCAGCCGCTGGGGTCGGGAAGCGCGTCGGTGGCAAAGAGTTCTCGCCAGGGGGAAGTGCGGTGCAGCAGGCGCATGAAGACTCCGAAACACGGAACGGATCAGCATGTCCTGAAGTATAAAGCGAGTCTCAGCGCGGCGAGAACATCTCGTCACCGACCTGATCGATGTAACGCTGCGCCTTGCTGACCATCAGGGCATCACAGGCCTCACGACCGGGCAGCATGTCGGAACGCTCGAAGCGATGCTCGAGCATCTCGCCATCCTCTCCGTCGGCGGCAGGCAGCGGCTTGCGGATCCAGCCGCTGACGCGGTACTGGCCGCCCTGATCGGCGGGTTCGGAAATGATCAGGTAGCCCTTGTACTCCACGGGGTCGGCGGTAGCGGCGTTGCCAGACTTGCCGTCGCCACCGCCGAGTAGGCCGGAAAACAGTTTCTTGAACATCGTGCTGTCCTCGCAGGTGTTACGCCTCGAATCGACGACGCCGGCGGTTAGCCGGCGTCGAGCAAGGCATCAAGAAGGTCAAGCTCAGTCCTGCTTGCGACCCTTGCCGGCGGCGATGCGCAGGCGCAGGGCGTTGAGCTTGATGAAGCCCTCGGCATCCTTCTGGTCGTAGGCGCCGGCATCGTCCTCGAAGGTGGCAATGGACTCGTCGAAGAGCGACTGGTCGGACCGACGGCCCGCCACGGTGGCATTGCCCTTGTAGAGCTTCATGCGCACCACACCAGAGACATTCTTCTGGGTCTCGTCGATGGCTGCCTGCAGCATGCGACGCTCCGGGCTCCACCAGTAGCCGTTGTAGATCACCTCGGCGTACTTGGGCATCAGCTCGTCCTTGAGATGCGCTTCCTCGCGGTCGAGGGTCAACGACTCGATGGCGCGATGGGCACGCAGCATGATGGTGCCACCCGGGGTCTCGTAGCAGCCACGAGACTTCATGCCCACATAGCGGTTCTCGACGATGTCGAGACGACCGATGCCGTTGTCGCCACCCAGCCTGTTGAGCTTCTCGAGGATGTCGTGGGGCTTCATCGGTACGCCGTCGATGGCCACGATGTCACCCTTTTCGTAGGTCAGCTCGATATAGGTGGGGGTGTCCGGTGCGGCTTCCGGCGAGACGCTCCAGCGCCACATGTCCTCCTCGGCCTCGGCCCAGGGGTCCTCGAGGATGCCGCCCTCGTAGGAGATGTGCAGCAGGTTGGCATCCATCGAGTACGGCGACTTCTTCTTGGAAGAAAAGTCCACCGGAATGTCGTGCTGCTGGCAATAGCCCATCAGCTTCTCGCGCGAGGTGAGATCCCACTCGCGCCATGGCGCGATCACCTTGACGCCCGGCTTCAGCGCATAGGCGCCGAGCTCGAAGCGCACCTGGTCGTTGCCCTTGCCGGTGGCGCCATGGGAGATGGCGTCGGCACCGGTCTGGTTGGCGATCTCGATCAGTCGGCGGGCAATCAGCGGACGGGCGATGGAGGTGCCGAGCAGGTACTCGCCCTCGTAGATGGTGTTGGCCCGGAACATCGGGTAGACGTAGTCGCGCACGAACTCCTCGCGCAGATCCTCGATGTGGATCTCCTTGACGCCCAGCGCCTCGGCCTTGGCACGGGCCGGTTCGACCTCCTCGCCCTGGCCGATGTCGGCGGTGAAGGTCACGACCTCGCAGTCATAGGTTTCCTGCAACCACTTGACGATGACGGACGTGTCCAGGCCGCCGGAATAGGCGAGCACGACCTTCTTGACATCGGACATGCTGAGGCTCCTCTCGTAACGTTCGCAAAGACAACGATTATAGCGCGCCGAGCCTGCAGCGAATACCGGCGACGCGACTCGCTGATGGCAAGCTGCTAGACTTTCGCGGTTTCGAGATACGATGGCCCAGACAAGGAGAGGTGCATGAGCGAGGCGATCGCCCGCGAACTCATGGCGCAGCGATTCCGCAGCTTCCTGCCCGTGGTAGTGGACCTGGAAACCGGCGGATTCAATCCCGAGCGCGATGCGATTCTCGAGATCGCCGCGGTCACGTTGACCATGGATCCGGAGGGAAACCTGATCCCCGACGCCACCTATGCCTACCACGTTACTCCCTTCCAGGGAGCCAACGTGGAGCAATCGGCGCTGGACTTCACCGGCATCCGCCTCGATGACCCGCTGCGCCGCCAGGTTGCCGTCGGCGAAGCCGAGGCACTGGGCGAGATCTTCCGACCCGTTCGCAAGTCCATCAAGGCCCATGGCTGCACCCGGGCCGTGCTGGTCGGCCACAACGCCGCCTTCGATCACGGCTTCCTCAACGCGGCGGTCAGCCGCTGCGGCATCAAGCGCAACCCCTTCCACCCCTTCTCGAGCTTCGACACGGCATCGCTCGGCGGCCTGATCTACGGCCAGACCGTGCTGGCCCGAGCCTGTCGCGCCGCGGGTATCGAGTTCGACAACAGCGCAGCCCACTCGGCGCGCTACGATACCGAGCGCACCGCCGAGCTGTTCTGTGCCATGGTCAATCGCTACAAGGATCTGGGGGGCTGGGCCCTGGCCCAGAAGGAGCAGGGGATGGAAGAGTAGCCATAAGCGGCCAAGCGGCCAAGCGGCCAAGCGGCCAAGCGGCCAAGCGGCCAAGCGGCCAAGCGGCCAAGCGGCCAAGCGGCCAAGCGGAGGCTAGGTTCAATCAGCAACACCTAGCAAGAAACCCCACCAGAGGTTAATCCGATGGGGTTTCGCGTTTGTGCCTCGCTACCTGCCGCCCGTCACCGAACAGCTTGGCGGCTCGGCGCTTCTAGCTTGGCGCTGCTCAGGCATCGTCCTTGTGCTTGGCGGCAGTTTCCTTGACCAGCTTTTCCAGCTCGCCGTTCTGGTGCATCTCGACCACGATGTCACAGCCGCCGACCAGCTCGCCATCGACCCATAGCTGCGGGAAGGTCGGCCAGTTGGCCACCTTGGGCAGCTCGGCACGGATGTCCGGGTTGTCCAGCACATTGACGAAGGCGAAGCGCTCCCCGCAGGCCATCAGGGCCTGGACGGTCTGGGCAGAAAAGCCGCACTGCGGCAGTTGGGGAGTGCCCTTCATGTAGATGAGGATGGGGTTCTCGCCGATCTGGCGCTCGATGTTCTCGACGGTGGTGCTCATGACGTCTCCCTTTTTCATTTGTCCGGATCTCGATGGACCGGGCCTCGATAGACCGAAGCCGCCAGCTCTCCGGATAATACCCGAGTAGGCTGGTCGGCCTTGTGGATGGAAGCCATTCTACTGATGACGGACGCGTTGCGCATCCCCCGTGGGCTGGCTAGGATGGTCGTTTTTTCCCGTGGAGCGACGCCATGGCCACTCGCCATTTCCTCACCCTGCTTGACCTCAGTCCGGACGAGCTGCGCTACCTGATACAGCGTGCCATCTCGATCAAGAACGGCCTGAAGACCCACGGGCCTACCTACGCACCTTTCACCAACCGCACTCTGGCGATGATCTTCGAGAAGTCCTCGACCCGCACCCGAGTCTCGTTCGAGACCGCCATGGCCCAGTTCGGTGGACATGCGCTCTTCCTCTCGCCCCGCGATACCCAGCTCGGCCGCGGCGAACCCATCGGCGATACCGCGCGAGTGCTGGCGGAGATGGTCGACGCGGTGATGATCCGCACATTTTCCCACGCCGGTCTCGAGGAGTATGCCGCCGCCAGCGAGGTGCCGGTGATCAACGCCCTCACCGACGATTACCACCCCTGCCAGTTGCTTGCCGACATCATGACCTGGACCGAACTGCGTGGCAGCGTCAAGGACCGCACCGCAGTGTGGATCGGCGATGGCAACAACATGTGCCACTCCTGGATCAACGCCGCCCGCCAGTTCGATTTCCAGCTACGCATCTGCTGTCCGGAAGGCTACGAGCCACGCCAGGATATCCTCGCGGCCGCCGGCGAGCGGGTGACCCTCCTCCATGACCCCCAGCAGGCCGTGACGGACGCCGACCTCGTCACCACCGACGTCTGGGCCTCCATGGGCCAGGAAGAGGAGCAGGCCAGCCGCGAGGCGGATTTCGCCGGCTTCCAGGTGAGCGAGGCCATGCTCGACCGGGCGAAGGATGACGTGCTCTTTCTGCACTGCCTGCCGGCTCACCGCGGCGAAGAAATCAGCACCTCCCTGCTCGATGACCCGCGTGCCGTGGTCTGGCAGGAGGCCGGCAATCGCCTGCATGCCCAGAAGGCGCTGATCGAGTTCCTGCTGTTGGGACGTGTGGAAGGCTAAGGAAGGATGACATCTTAGACCTTGGTATGACATCGACCTTCGTCGTGTGTATAATGCGTTGCAGCATAATCCCTCAAGGAGATGCGCAGCATGACACACGACACCCCCAGCAACACCGGCATGCAGCGTAGCCTGCGACAATGCCTCTCCAACATGGCCGCCCTGCTCTATCGCCATGGGCATGTGCTGGAGACGGTCACTGTTCCGCACCGTGGCCTCGACCGCAGCGAACTGAAGGCGCTCGAGTCGGCCGACCGCGACTGGCGGTCCTGCCAGCACATCCTCGAGACCAGCCAGGCCGCCACCTGGAATGAGCAGCAGCGCTTAGTGCTGACCGACCTGGGCCGCGAACTGCTGTTCGACATGTACGGCGAGGGCGCCGCCGACTGCGCCTGAGTCAAACCGGACGCCACCCCCAAGGATGCCCGGGCACGCCACGAGATTGCGTGCCCGGGCATCTTTGGTTATGTTGGCAGGACTTGTCGGGGAGCCCCGGTACGCTCATGGAGCGGTACACGGGGGCTGAGATCGGTACGGCCGAACCCGTTGAACCTGATCAGGTTGATGCCTGCGGAGGGAACAAGCGCGTGTCACGCCTGCTCGCTTCCTGCCGCCAACTCGCCTGGTCAGCCATGTCTATCGCTGGATGACCGCTATCTTGACACTCACCTCCGATCACATCGCCGTCGCCGGCGCCGGCCTGTTGGGTCGCCTGGTCGCCTGGCAACTGCTACGCGATGGCTACGCCGTGACCCTGTATGATGCCGGGGACCTGGATACCCCGCCTGGCGCCGCCTGGACGGCGGCCGGCATGGTCGCCCCCTTGTGCGAGACGGCGATCTCCGAGCGCTGCGTCTATGACATGGGCCGCTTCGCCCTGGCCCAATGGCCACACTGGCTCGAGGCCCTCGACGCCGCTTCGCTGTGGCAGCAGACCGGCAGCCTGATGGTGGCACACCCCCAGGACCTGGGCGAGCTCACCCAGTTCCGCCGCGATCTCGACCATGCCCTCGGCGGCACTTCACCCTGCCAGACCCTCGATGACCGGGAAGTCCAACGGCTGGAACCCGACCTGGCACCCGGCTTCCGCCAGGGGCTCTACCTGCCGGACGAGGCCCATCTGGACAACCGCGCCCTGCTCACTCGCCTGCTGGACGAGATTCGCGCTCTGGGCGGAGAGTGTCATGCTCACTGCCCGGTGGATACCTTCCCCGGCGAGGTGGTCACAGCCGAAGGCCGACGGCGCTTCAACCTGGTCATCGATTGTCGTGGTACCGGTGCACGGCAGCGCCATCCAAGCCTGCGGGGCGTGCGTGGCGAGACCCTGCACGTCCAGACTGACGAGATTCGGCTGTCGCGTCCTGTAAGGCTGATGCATCCGCGCTACCAGCTCTATGTAGTACCCAAGCCGGCGCATCGGTTCGTCATCGGGGCTACTCAGATCGAGAGCGAGGATCGTTCGCCCATGTCGCTGCAGTCCTCACTGGAGCTTGGCAGCGCCCTCTATACCCTCTCGCCAGCCTTTGCCGAGGCTCGCATCCTGGAGCAGGGCGTCAACCTGCGTCCGGCCTTCCTCGACAATCTGCCCCATGTCACCCAACGGGAAGGGCTGATCACCGCCAATGGCCTGTTCCGACACGGCTACCTGTTGGCACCCGCCGTAGTCTGCCACCTGCTGGCCGTGGTCCGCGACCACGGCGACCGGCCCTTTGCTGATACCCTGGCGGCACGCCCGCCGCAGGAGAACGTTGCATGAGCGAGATCACCTTGCGCCTCAACGACGAGCCCGCCCGTCTTCCCGCCGGCACATCGCTCGCCGACGCCCTGCACACCTGGCACTACGCCGACCGCCGGGTGGCCGTGGCGATCAACGGCGAGTTCGTACCCCGCTCCGCCTATACCGAACAAGTCCTGAAGGACGACGACCGCATCGATATCGTAGCGCCGGTGGGAGGTGGCTGATGAACGCTGCACACGATGACGCCCTGACGCTCTACGGCGAGACCTTCACCAGCCGCTTCCTGCTCGGCACTGCTCTCTATTCTTCGCCCACGGTGATGCAGGAGGCCATCCAGGCCGCCGGTTGCGAGATGGTCACCCTGGGGCTGCGCCGGCAGAATCCCGCATCGGGCGACGGCGATGCCTTCTGGCAGATCCTGCGCGACAGCGGCTGCCGGCTGTTGCCCAACACCGCCGGCTGCCGTTCGGCTCGGGAAGCGATCACCCTCGCCCAGATGTCTCGCGAGCTGTTCGACACGCCCTGGATCAAGCTCGAGGTGATTGGCGACGACTATAACCTGCAACCGGACCCCTTCGGCCTGCTGGAGGCCGCCCGGGAGCTGATCGGCCAAGGCTTCAAGGTGCTGCCCTATTGCACCGATGACCTGATCCTCTGCCAGCGGCTGCGCGACGCCGGCTGCGAGGCGCTGATGCCCTGGGGCTCGCCCATCGGCACCGGTCTCGGCCTGATGAACCGCTACGCCCTCACGACCCTGCGCCAGCGTCTCGATGTACCGCTGATCATCGATGCCGGCCTGGGGGCACCGTCCCAGGCCGCCGAGGCCATGGAGATGGGCTTCGACGGCGTGTTGCTCAACACCGCCGTTGCCAAGGCCCACCGCCCCGCATTGATGGCCGAAGCCTTTGCCGAGGCCATCACGGCCGGGCGCAAGGCCTACCTGGCCGGGCTGATGCAGCAGCGCCAGACCGCCAGCCCCAGCACGCCAACGGTAGGTCAGCCCTTCTGGCACCGCGACGGCGGATAGGCTCGACTCCGCCTCACCACGTATGAGGGCAAAGGGGGATAATCTCAGGGCGGGGAAGTCTGCTATCTTCTGAACCAGTTGGTTCTTTCAAGACAAAAGGAGACTTCGAGTGAGCAGCCAGTCCCTTCCTGACACCATGGCCGCCATGCTGCTGACCGGGCACGGCGACGTCGACATGCTGGTTTATCATGACGATGTGCCGACCCCTCAGCCAGGGCCCGGCGAGGTGCTGGTCAAGGTCACGGCGACTGCCAAGAACAACACCGACCGCAAGGCCCGCGAAGGACTCTATCCGGTCAAGAAGGGCGAGGTCACGTCGTTTGCCATGGGTGGCGAACCCACCCTGACCTTCCCACGCATCCAGGGTGCCGACATCGCCGGGCGCGTCGTTGCCGTGGGCGAAGGCGTCGATCCTTCGCGCATCAATGAGCGCGGCCTGCTCGACTTCAACCTCTATCCGGATGCCCGGCGGGACATCAACCTGACCCCGGATTACTACGGCCACGGCGCCGACGGCGGCTTTTCCGAGTATGTCGCCGTGCCCTCGGATCAGTTTCACCATGTGCCCAACCCCGAGCTCAGCGATGCCGAGCTCGCCGCCATGGGCATGTGCTCCTACCAGACCGCCTATCACATGATGACGTCCGCCGGTGTGAAGGCCGGCGAGCGGGTACTGGTCAGCGGCGCCAGCGGCGGGGTCGGCACCGCCCTGATCCAGCTGTGCCGTATCGTCGGTGCCGTGCCTTATGCGGTGAGTCAGCAGGAGAAGGCCGAGGCACTCAAGGCAATGGGCGCCGAGGCGGTGATCGACCGTGGCGACCTGGAGGGCTTCGCCGAACGAGTGCTCGAGGCCACCGATGGCGCGCCTATCGATGCAGTGATGGACCTAGTTGGCGGCGAGATGACCGACTGCTTCATCGACACCATGATCCAGGACATGAAGGCCCGCACCAGCTATCCACGGCTATCCATCGCCGGAGCCAGCGGCGGCAATATCAGCGAGATACTGTGGACGCGCATCTACCTCTACCAGGTGCAGATCTTCGGCGTCTCCCACGGCACCCGCGAGGAAGCCGAGCAGCTGATCGGCTGGATCCGTTCCGGTGAACTCAAGCCGGTGCTGCACGCCGCCTTCCGGCTCTCCGACCTGCACCAGGCCGAGCGCTACTTCGTCAGCCGCGACAGCAACTTCCTGGGCAAGATCGTGATCGTCCCCGATAGCCAATGGGACGATCACGGCGCGCCCTTCGCCCTCGAGGGACACTCATGAGCCAGGAACTGACCCTGCAACTGATCGACACCCATGCCGGCGGTGATGTCAGCCGTATCGTGGTGGGTGGCATCGAGCCCCTGCCCGGCGCCACGGTGCGTGATCAGATGCACTACCTGCGCGACGATGCCGATGGCCTGCGCAAGCTGCTGCTGGAGGAGCCCTACGGCATTCCCGAGATGTCGGTGGACCTGATCGTACCCGCCACCGATCCGGCCGCCGAGGCTGGCTACATCATCATGGAGGTGATGGGCTATCCGATCTACTCCGGCTCCAACACCATCTGCACCGCCACCGCGGTGCTGGAAAGCGGACTGGTGCCCAAGCAGGAGGGACGCCAGCGCTTCAAGCTGGAGTCGCCGGCGGGCCTGGTGCAGATCGAGGCGGTGATAGAGAACGGCGTGGTGGAGGCCATTACCTGTGGGGGACTGCCCAGTTACATCGACACCTACCGAACATCGATTCACGTGCCGAGCCTGGGGGAAGTGACCTACTCGGTGGCCTATAGTGGCGGCTTCTACGCCCTGGTGGACGCCACCGAACTGGGCTTCCATCTCAACCGCGACGAGGAGCGGGAGCTCGCCGCGTGCGCTCACAAGATCGTTGAGGCGATCCAGGCCGAGCGAGGCTTCTCCCACTACACCCTGGGCGATGTGGGCCCGCTGCCCTTCCTGCACTTCATGGGCCCCGTCGAGCAGGTGGCGGACGACTTCTACCGCTCGCGCTCGGCCACCTATGTGCACCCGGGAGTGATCTGTCGCAGCACCACCGGCACGGGCACCTCGGCACGCCTGGCGCTGATGCGTCACGAGGGCACTATCGAACCCGGCGACAAGCTGGAGACCATCTCGCTGCGCGAGACCGGCTTCATCGGCGAGTTCACCGGCACGCGACAGGAGGGACCTCATACGGTCGTGGAGAACACCATTACCGGCAAGAGCTACGTGCTGGCCCGCTCCGACATTGTGATCAACTGTGACGACTCCATGGTGGAGTGTGCCGGCCTGCACCATATCCTCAGCGCAGGCCAGGCCTCGTCCGATTGACTGCCACCATGCGGGCGAAAGGCCCGCAGATGCGTGCGGCAGGCGTCAACGCCTGCGCCAGTCCAGCTCGAAGGGCGTAATGGCGCGGAAGATGCCGGCCCGCGTGGTCTCGCGCCGAAGGGGAAAATCCGCCAAGGCCTCCGCCGGGTCGAGTCGCTCCAGTCGGTCGAAATCGATACGCTCCCACGCCTCGCGGGAAACCTTGGCACTGAAAAGGTACTGAGCGCGGACATCGCCACCGGCCGGATCCTCGACCTGGCGATAGCCGGCGATCAGGACGTGTTCGATTCGCGGTAGCCGGGCAAAGACAATACCCAGAACGCAAAAGGCCACGCCATGTAGGTGACGCCGATAGAGCTCGCGCTGCTGCGTGACGCCAAGCTTGCGCGGCGAGAGTTTGACTCGCTTGGCCGGCATGGCCCAGTAGCGATCGGGGAGTTCGTCATCGCCGGGCAGGTCAATGTCCAGGGCGATAGTGCGAAGGTCGTCACTCAGCTCGAAGTCGATCAACGTCTCCCGCGGCCAACCAAGCTCGTCCAACCGCTCCTCCAGCGTCTGCTGCATGGCATCGGCATCATCCCAGGCCGCCACCTCCTCGCGCTGCTGACGCGCGAACTCGCGGGCATCGAACTCGGCCTTCTGCCATTCCCAGTCACGATAGGCCTGCGCGTGTGACGCCTCACGGCGCGCGTTCTCACTCTCGAGCCGAGCCCGGGCTGCCGGCCAGAGGGCATGCCGCCAGTCGGGTTGTTCCAGGGGTATCGGCGAAGGAGGAGAGACCGGGAAGCTGCGCGGCTGATAGCCAGTGGCACCCGGTGGCGGCGTCTCT
The DNA here is from genome assembly GCF_900109725.1 of Halomonas daqiaonensis. Classification (GTDB taxonomy): domain Bacteria; phylum Pseudomonadota; class Gammaproteobacteria; order Pseudomonadales; family Halomonadaceae; genus Halomonas; species Halomonas daqiaonensis. Next base: position 91,249 of record NZ_FOBC01000010.1, on the reverse strand, counting down.
TCATGGAGGCGACCAAGCCGGTCAAGATCGGCATTGAGTTGCTCACAGTGTGACTCGAGCGCTGCGCGTATTGCACCCTCGCCATTACGCCGCAGCGCTCGGGCCTCGGCATCGAGAAAACGGCGGCCATCGTCATGACGGTAACGGATATCCCCGTTGGCGGCGATATCGAGAAGAACCGGTAGATCTTCGCCCCCCTCTTCGATTGCCAGCTGCAGTCGAATGCTGGGCGGGCCGACCGACAGACCGGGACGCAGCCTGCAGGTGTTGAGTCGCACCCCGGGTGCGAGACAAATGCGACGCTGGAAGCGAAACCCCACGATGGCCTCTCCCTGATAACGGACCTGACCTACAGGGTACTGCACTGTTAGACGTGCGTAACGGAGGATGTCAGGCCTGGTGGGGTGATAAGCCGATGAGCTTCCTCGTCCAGATGATGCTCGACCAGATCGCAAGCAGCCGCTGAACGGTGTGGAGTTTTCTCAGTATTTTCCCGGTTTTTACCAGCACACGAAAAAGCCCCCTGGCGGATGTCGCCAAGGGGCTGATTCGGATGTTCTTTTTGGTGGAGCCTAGCGGGATCGAACCGCTGACCTCAACACTGCCAGTGTTGCGCTCTCCCAGCTGAGCTAAGGCCCCACATGGTTCCCACCGTGCGAGAACGGAGCGGATACTACTCAGCCCTGTGGCATGCGTCAACCTTTCGCGGGCAATTTCGCGCGTCTGCCTTGGACCAATTCCCCTTAGGGACGGGATATGTCACCCTGACAATACTGATACCGAGCCGTCCGGCACCTTGGCACCTTGGCACCTTCCTTACTTGGCCGGGGCCCGCCTCGGGACGATACTCACCCACCACGTTTCAGGAGCGTCTGCGTTGATCAGGGTTCTCGTCGCCGATGACCATCACCTGGTACGGACCAGCATCGCCCACCTGTTGAATGCCGAACGCGGTATTCGCGTGGTCGGTGAGGCCGCCGATGGCGAGGAGGCCATCACCATGGCGCGCAAACTCGAGCCGGACATCGTGATCATGGATATCCGCATGCCCGGGATCGGCGGCCTGGAGGCAACTCGCAAGATCAAACGCTTCACCGGTGACATCCGCATCCTGGTCCTGACGGCCTTCATCGAGGAGACCTTTGCCCAGCGCCTGCTCGAGGCCGGGGCCCACGGCTTCATCAGCAAGGGCTGCCAGCACGAGGAGATGGTCGAGGCGATCCATTGCGTCTTCGGGGGCAAGCGCTATGTCAGCCCGGAGATCGCTCAGCGGCTGGTACTCTCGCGCATCGATGCGCCGGACAATCCCTTCGACCAGCTCTCCCAGCGCGAACTTCAGGTTGCGATGATGGTCGTCAACTGCCAGCGCGTCGCCGACATCGCCGACCGCATGTTCCTCAGCCCCAAGACCGTTAACACCTACCGCTACCGGATCTTCGAGAAGCTCGGCGTGACCTCCGATGTGGAGCTGACCCACCTCGGCCTGCGCCACGGCCTGGTCGATGGCTTCACCGACGCCGACTGAGCCCGTTCTCGACAGTACCGATCTGGTAGAATGGTGGCTCCGCTTCCCGTCCCCGGCACGCCGTCTCCATGAGCTTCGATTCCCGCGACTTCCTCGGCAGCGTCAGCGAATCCCCGGGGGTCTACCGCATGCTCGACGAGCAGGGCGAGACCCTCTATATCGGCAAGGCGCGTCGCCTCAAGGCACGCCTGGCGAGCTACTTTCGCGGTGCGCTCAACACCAAGACCCAGGCCCTGGTCGGGCGCATCGCCGACATCCAGGTGACGGTGACCAACAGCGAGACCGAAGCCCTGCTGCTCGAGCAGACGCTGATCAAGGAATTGCGCCCGCCGTACAACATTCTGCTTCGCGACGACAAGTCCTACCCCTTCGTCTTCGTCAGCGACCGCCATCCCTTCCCCGCCCTGGAGTACAAACGCGCCCGGGTGCGCCGCGACGACGGCCGGTACCTTGGCCCCTACCCCAGCAGTGGCGCCGTGCGCGAAAGCCTGTCGCTGATGCAGAAGATCTTCCGCATCCGCAACTGCGAAGACAGTGTCTTCGCCCACCGCACTCGCCCCTGCCTGCAGTACCAGATCCAGCGCTGCAGCGCCCCCTGTGTGGGCTACATCAGCGAGGCGGATTATCGGCGTGACCTGGAACATGCGGTGATGTGCCTCGAGGGCAAGAGCGACGCGGTGACCCGCGAACTGAATGAGGCCATGGAGGCCGCCAGTGCACGGCTGGACTTCGAAGAGGCCGCCCGGCTGCGCGACCAGGTCCAGCACCTGCGCCAGATGCAGCAGCGCCAGTTCGTCGACACCGGCGGCGGCGATGCCGATGTCTTCGCACTGGCCAGCCGCCCGGGGGCGCTGTGCATTTCGGTACTCACGGTACGCCAGGGCCGCCTGCTGGGGGCCCGGCACCATGCCCCGGCCAACGGACTCGACCTGGGACCTGAGGCACTGCTCGGCGACTTCATCAGCCAGTTCTACCTGGGTCAGGCCAGGGAGATCCCCGCCGAGGTGATCACCAGCCACCCGGTACCGGATGCCGAGCTGATCGCCCGGGCACTCGGCGAACGCGCCGGCAAGCGCACTCGCCTGACCGACCAGGTCAGGGGCCATCGCGCCCAGTGGCGCGAGCTGGCCCGCACCAATGCCGAACAACAGCTGGCCAGCCAGCTGGCCAGCCAGACCCAGCTGTCGAAGCGCTTCTCGGCCCTGCGCGAGGCCCTCGAACTCGAGGACACCCCCCGCCGCCTGGAGTGCTTCGACATCAGCCACAGCCACGGTGAGGCCACGGTAGCCTCCTGTGTGGTATTCGACGAGAACGGGCCACGCAAGTCCGACTATCGCCGCTTCAACATCGAGGGCGTGGCTGCCGGAGACGACTATGCCGCCATGCACCAGGCGCTCACCCGCCGCTTCAAGCGGATCAAAGAAGGAGAGGGCGAAAGCCCGGACATCCTGATCGTCGATGGTGGCAAAGGGCAGCTGAACATGGCCAGGGAGGTATTCGCCGAACTCGGCATCAGCGGCATCATCCTGCTCGGCGTGGCCAAGGGCACAACTCGCAAGGCGGGACTCGAGACGCTGTTCGTCGAAACCGTCGACCGCAGCCTTGACCTCGACGGCGCCTCATCGGCCCTGCACCTGATCCAGCACATCCGCGACGAGTCGCACCGCTTCGCCATCGCCGGCCACCGGGCGCGGCGCGACAAGACACGGCGTACTTCCACCCTCCAGGACATTCCCGGCGTGGGGCCGCGTCGCCGACGCGATCTGCTACGCTTTTTCGGCGGCCTGCAGGGGATCAAGCAAGCCAGTCGGGAAGAGCTGGCCCGGGTTCCCGGCATCAGTGTCACCCTGGCCGAGACGATTCATCGTGCCTTGCATGGATGAGTCAGGCTCCGGCGGATAGAATGAAGGAGTTTCCGGTACCCCAAGGCAAGGATTGCACCTCGCGATGAACATACCCAACCTGCTTACTCTGGCCAGAATCGTTTTCATCCCGTTGCTGGTGGTGCTGTTCTACTTGCCCTTCGCCTGGAGCACGCTGCTGGCCGCCGCCCTGTTCGGCCTGGCCGCGGTGACCGACTGGCTCGACGGTTACCTGGCCCGGCGCTGGGACCAGTCCACGCCCTTCGGCGCCTTTCTCGACCCGGTAGCCGACAAGCTCATGGTAGCCGTGGCACTGGCCCTGTTGATCGAGCGCTACGAGGCCATCTGGCTGACCTTGCCGGCGCTGGTGATCATTGGCCGTGAGATCGTCATCTCGGCCCTGCGCGAGTGGATGGCCGAAATGGGCAAGCGTGGACAGGTGGCTGTCTCATGGATCGGCAAGGTCAAGACGACCCTGCAGATGATCGCCCTGCTGATGCTGCTGGCCTTCACACCGGGGACCCTCCTGGCCCTGCTGGGCGTGGTAATCCTCTATGTGGCGGCCTTGCTGACGCTGTGGTCGATGTTCCTCTACCTCAAGGCGGCATGGCCTCACCTGAGCAGCTCGATGCGCTGAGGCGTGGCGAAAAGTGTTTGACAGTCACCAACTTATCCTTATAATTCGCTCTCGAGTCAGGCGGGAATAGCTCAGTGGTAGAGCATCGCCTTGCCAAGGCGAGGGTCGCGAGTTCGAATCTCGTTTCCCGCTCCAGACTTGCAAGCAGTAACAAGAGTCAATGCGTGCGACTGCGAGGGTCGCGAGCCGGTGCGCCGGTCCGATCGAATCTCGTTTCCCGCTCCATTCCCCACGAATGGCACGACTCATGAGGCTGGATGGCAGAGTGGTTATGCAGCGGACTGCAACTCCGTGTACGCCGGTTCGATTCCGACTCCAGCCTCCACCATTCCCTTAGCTGCCCCGCTCGGAACCGTGCCGCCCGGATGGCGAAATTGGTAGACGCAAGGGACTTAAAATCCCTCGGTGGCAACACCGTGCCGGTTCGAGCCCGGCTCCGGGCACCAGCTTTCCTGCACTCTTCCGCAAGCGTCGGCCGCGACCCTCCAACGGGACGCCGTTTCATGATACTGCCGCGCCTGCGCGATCCCTACTTCAATTACCAGCATCGCCGCAAGCTGCATGTGCTGCGCATCGTGATGGCACTGTGCATCACCTTCGGCATCATCGAGCTCTTCGCCATCCAGCACAGCGGCTGGGCGCTGGTCAGCACCATCATGGTGATGGGAAATCTCCCGCATATCGGCGGTGTACTCGACAAGGGGCGCCAGCGACTGCTGGGCACCCTGCTCGGCGCCGCCTGGGGTCTGCTGCTGATCTTGCTGCCGCTGCCCTGGCCCCCCCTCGTTCCCGTTGCCGCCCTGGCCGGCATCGCCGCAGCCACCTGGTTGACCTTCAGCAACCGGCACGGCTACAGCGGTCTGATGTTCGCCATCAGCCTGCTGCTGGTGATCGGCGACGGCACCCGGGAGCTCGATATCGCTCTGTGGCGCGCCTTCGACGTGCTGCTCGGCACCCTGGTGGGCATCACCGTGACGGTGATGGTACTGCCGCAGAAAGCCACCGACATGCTGCGTTTCATGCTGGCCGACAATCTGGACCGCATGGCCCGTCTCTACCAGGCTCATACCTCGGCCACCGAGGGCCTCGACATCGATACCCGCGAATTGCTCAAGGCCACCAGCAGCCTGCTGGTCAAGCAGCGAGGCCTGGTGGATGCCACGCATCGCGAGCGCCGCCTGAGTCGACAGGAACTGGACGACCTCATCTCGCTGCAGCGTCGCATGCTTTCCACCATCGAGCTGCTGCTCGAGACCCACTGGACCAGTCGTGACGGGCATGACCGCATCGATGCCATGGCCGGCCTTCGCGAGGAGCAGCATACCCTGGCCCGGAACATCGGCACCCTGGCCTTCCAAGTACGGACCGGCCAGCCGGTCGACGTGACGATCACCCCCTTCGAGCTGCAGCGTCATGCCGAACTGGCCGGCAATGCTCGCTCCGCCGATGGTCGCATGCTCTTCAGTCCCAGCGGCTATCTGTGGCTCAATCGAGAACTGGCGCGCCTCACTGCCGACCTCATCCAGCGCCTGGGCGGGCTCGAGCGCCTTCCCAGCCGACGGCTGCGTCGCCGGGCACCCGACCATGGCCTCACCGAGGCCTCCTCGGCCAGCGCACGAGCCAATACGCAAGAAGGAAAGGCAGATGACAGACCGCACGCATGAGGTGCTGGTCATCGGCGGTGGGGTCGCCGGGCTGGTACTGGCACTGGAGGTGGCCGATCATCGTCGCGTCACACTACTGAGACCGGCCAGCGATGACCAGGGCGCTAGCCGCTGGGCCCAGGGCGGCATTGCGGCCGTGCTTTCCCCCCAGGACGACATCGAGGCCCATGTGGCCGATACACTGGTGGCGGGCGACGGCCTGTGCGACGAGCTAGCGGTGCGCTTCACCGTGGAGCAGGGGCCCTCGGCCATCGAGTGGCTGCTGTCACTGGGCGTCCCCTTCACGCCAGACGCGAGTGCCGATGCCAGCTATCCCTACCACCTCACCCGCGAGGGCGGCCATGGCGCACGACGTATCATTCATGCCGATGACGCCACCGGCCGTGCCGTGGTCGAGACTCTCAAGCAGCATGTAGAAGCCCATCCAAACATCGGGCTGTGCGGTGACCTCACCGCCATCGGCCTGATCGCCGACAGCACGGGCTTCTGCCGTGGAGCGCGCTGCCTGGACGCCGATGGTCGCCTGCACGAACTGCTGGCCGAGGACACCGTGCTCGCCAGCGGCGGGGCCAGCGGCCTCTATCGCCATACCACCAGCCCCCAGCCAGCCAGCGGCGAGGGCATGATGATGGCCGCCGAGCTCGGCGCCGAACTGATGAACCTGGAGTTCCAGCAGTTCCACCCCACCTGTCTCTATGATCCCGAGGGCCCCGCCTTCCTGGTCAGCGAGGCAGTCCGCGGCGAGGGCGGGCTGCTGATCAACACGGCGGGCGAACGCTTCATGCCGGCAGTGGACGCCCGGGCAGAACTGGCACCCCGAGACATCGTTGCCCGGGCCATCGATGCCGAGATGCAGCGCACCGGAAGTGACCATGTCTTCCTGGATATCCGCCATCTCGGCGAGACCGCCATCCGTCACCATTTCCCGACCATCCATGCCCACTGCGCCAGTCGTGGGCTCGACATCGTGCATCAGCCTATTCCGGTCGTGCCGGCCGCCCACTATAGCTGCGGCGGGATCACCACCGACCTCGGGGGCGCCACCACGATCCCGCGGCTGCACGCCATCGGCGAGGTGGCCTGCACCGGTCTGCATGGGGCCAACCGCATGGCCAGCAACTCCCTGCTGGAGTGTCTGGTCTATGCCCGAAGCTGTGCACGACGGCTGCACACCGCCGAAACTGCGCCGGTTGCCGAGCTGACCCCTGCGCTGTGGGGCCAGCAGCCTGTCTCCCTGAAGAGCATCGAGGATATCCGCGAAGCGATGCGCCAGCTGATGAGCGCGCGCGTGGCCATCGTGCGCACCGACCAGGGGCTGGAGGAGGCCGCCCGGGGCCTGGCGCAACTGCATGACCGTCTCGCGCCCCGGGTTAGGGATGCCGCACCCTCGGTGCCTCTGGCGAATCTCTGGCATGCGCTGCGCCTGGCACGCCTCACCGTGGCCTGTGCCCGTGCACGGCGCGAGTCCCGCGGCCTGCACTTCAATCCTGACTGTCCGGTCCACGGCGACAAAACCCCGCAGCCCTCGCGGGTCCACCTGCAGGCCCTGAAGGCGATGTAACCCCCGCCCCCTGCCGGATGTGGACAGCGTATTCAGGGCAGTGGCAACAGCTCCCGGCGCAGGCGCCGCAGCGATTCGGCATCGCTGCTGTCGGGCCATAGCCACAGGCGTCGTCCTTCGACCCTCAGCCCGATCAGCAAGGGACCAAGATAGTCGCAGTGCAGGCTCACCGGGCGCCAGGCCTGGCCAGCCTTATCGCGCCAGCACCAGACCACACCACCCGTCACCTTCGGTATACCACGCAGCTCGCCGCGCACGCGCTGCATGGCCAGCGTCACCAAGACCCCACCCAGCACCATCACCGCGAGCACGCCGGCCCACGGCGGTGCCACTACTGCCACAAGGCCGACAACCGGCGCGGCCATCAGCCCATGGGCGGCCAGCGACAGCCTAGAGGTTGCGATAGCGATCGTTGTCGGTAGTCTCGGCATGCTCGACGATCATCTTGACGATGCGCCGGCGGGCCGGATCCTCGGGCCATTCCCGGCGCATCAACCAGGCGAACAGGTCCTGGTCTTCCTCCTCGATCAGTGACCGAAAGGCCGCCTGGTCCGCCTCGTCCAGATCGCCATAGCATTGCTCGAGAAAGGGAATCAGCAACAAGTCCAGCTCCCACATGCCGCGGCGCGAGTGCCAGTAGAGGCGCTTGCGGAGAGTGGCTTCCGGAGACGAATCGTCGTTCAAGGTCGGCCTCGTTGGGTCGAATGAGTGTGGCGCCAGTATACCCGAGCGCTGCCCCACCGGCAGCCCGCCGACACCTCTCTGTCCCACGGCTCGAGAAAAGGTCGTAGTGCGTTGTTTTCTCGAGACTTGCGCAGTATGCTTTGGAAAAACAACAATGCCGGGATCGCGTCGACCCGGGCAGGACCGCACGGAGTAGAGCCGATGACCAAGTCCGAACTGATCGAACAGATCGCCATGCGGCAGCCGGAGCTGTCGGTCAAGGAGGTCGAGGCCGCGGTACGCCTGATCCTCGACGACATCACCGATACCCTGGCCGAGGGGGGACGCGTGGAGATCCGCGGTTTCGGCAGCTTTTCGCTGCACTACCGGGAGCCCCGGGTAGGTCGCAACCCCAAGACGGGTGAACCGGTCGCACTCGACGGCAAGTTCGTGCCACACTTCAAGCCCGGCAAGGAGTTGCGCGAACAGGTGGATGCCAGCCGCGCGCTCGGCTACTGATGAGCGGCGCCCCACGACCGCTGTCTCTCCTTAAACCGACATGGGAACAAGCACATGCGTTGGCTAAAAGGCCTGATCTTGGCCATCATCCTGCTGGTGGTGCTGCTGATCGGCATTCTCTTTGCCGTCAATAACCAGCAGGCCCTGCCCCTCAACCTGATCTGGATCGAGCTTCCTGCAGCCTCGCTCTCCGTCTGGCTACTGGCCTCACTGGCCGTCGGCGTGCTGCTGGGCATGCTCGCCATGAGCGGCGTGTACCTTCGGCTGCGCACCCTGTTGACCCGCGCCCAGCGGCACAATCAGCAGCAGCGCAAGGAGCTCGACCGCCTGCGCGTCCAGGAGATGAAGGAACTCCCCTAGAATGCCCGATGTTTTCCTGTTGGCCCTGCTGGTGGTGGCAGTCGCCACCGGCTGGTGGTTGGGCCGCCGGGAGCGTCAGGGCTCCGGTAAGGCAGCGCAGCCGCCGACGCTGCCACGAGATTACTTCGTCGGCCTAAATTACCTGCTCAATGACCAGCAGGACCGGGCCATCGAAACTTTCATCGGCGCACTGGAAGTCAATAGCGACACCATCGAGACACACCTGGCGCTGGGTAACCTCTTCCGGACCCGGGGCGAGGCCGACCGCGCACTGAAGATCCATCAGAACCTGCTTGCCCGCCCGACGCTGACCGGCGAGCAGGGCGAGAGAGTCCAGCTCGAGCTCTCCCGCGATTTTTTCGCCCTCGGGCTACTCGACCGTGCCGAACGCCTGCTGCAGAACCTGGTGCGCGATAGCCAGGATGACGAGCGGCGCGATTCGGCCAGGCGGCTGCTGGTCGACCTGCTGGAGCGGGAAGGCGAATGGCAGGCCGCACTGGATGTCGCCCTGCCCAGGCTGGTCCGCCAGCACGACGACATCCGCCGCGCGGCGGCGCACTGGCTCTGCGAACTTGCCGAACAGGAACGTCATTCGGCAAGCCCTGTACTGGCCAGGCGCCACCTGCGCCAGGCGCTGGCCACCGACCCACACTGCGTGCGCGCCAACCTGCAACTGGCCGCCATGGAACACGACACCGGTCAGTACAAGCCCGCCGTACGGCTGCTAAGACGGATTCCCGACCAGGATTCCACCTTCACTCCCACTATCATCGAGCCCTTGGCCCACGCCTACCGTCTGCTGGACGACGAGGAAGGACTGATCCGCTGCCTGCAGGAACTCCTCCAACAGGCACCGGGCACCAGCGTTATCACAAGGCTGGCCGAGACGCTGCGCCACCATCAGGGCAATGACCGGGACGCCCTGGCGCTGGTCACCGACCAGCTCGACAGGAAACCCAGCCTGGGCGCGGTCCACTACCTGTTGACCCTCTACCGGCACAACGCCGAGGGAGAGGAGCATGAGCACCTCGCACTGCTGCAGCGCCACATTCACACCCTGGTGCAGGCCCTGCCGCGCCATCGTTGCCGACGCTGCGGCTTCTCAGGCGAACGACTGCACTGGCAGTGTCCCCGCTGTCGCAGCTGGGGCACCACCAAGCCGATCAACGGCATAGAAGGGGAGTAGTCGGGCTCAGCGGCCGGCCAGCTCGGCCTCGATGGCGGCCAGGGCAGCCATCGGCTCCTCTGCCTGAGTTACCGGACGCCCCACCACCAGATGGGAACTGCCAGCGGCCATGGCATCGGCTGGGGCCATGACGCGACGCTGGTCGCCCGCCACGGCGAAGCTTGGCCGGATACCAGGCGTCACCTTGAGAAAGTCGCTGCCGCAGAGTTCACGCAGGCGTGACGCCTCCTGCGCCGAGCAGACCACCCCGTCCATGCCGCTATCCCGGGCCAGAACGGCGAGGCGCTCGACCTGATCGGCAGGCGGAGTCGCTATGCCCACCTCTGCCAAGTCCGCAGCTTCCATGCTCGTCAACACCGTCACCGCAATCAGCCGGGTCGAGAGTCGCTGACGGTCCAGGCGTTCGCGTGCCGCCTCCATCATCCGTCGGCCACCGCCGGCATGGACATTGACCATCCATACCCCCTGCTCGGCGGCGGCCTGGATCGCCCCGGCCACGGTGTTGGGAATATCGTGAAACTTGAGATCCAGGAACACCTCGAAACCGCGGCCGTGAAGCGCATCGAGCACCTCGGGACCACTGCGAGTGAAGAGCTCCTTGCCCACCTTGAGCCGACAGCGTGAGGGATCGAGGCTATCGGCCATGCACAGGGCGGCATCAAGGGAGGCATAATCGAGGGCGATGATCAGAGGGGAATCGGTAGACACTAACCGGGCTCCGGGCAAGAGGAAATCGTCGTTAGAGTATATCAGCCATGCTCGGCGGGGTCGGTGCGAGATCACCGACCTGAAAACGGCGACTTCACCTCCTTCCTGAAAGCCGCGACGACGAACCATTGCAGTCGTGTCCTACACGGAAAGGGGCAGAAGACCCAAGGGATTATCTTCCGGTCACGACTAGCTTGAAAAAGGCACCCGCCGAGCATGCGATTCCATCAAGGGAGGAAGTGATATGAAAGCCAGGATTCACGCCCTACTCGGGGCCAGTCTCGTCGCGCTGATGCTGGGCCTTGCACCGCTTTGTGCCGTGGCTCAGGAGATGGAGCCGATCAACGTCAACACGGCCGACGCCGAGTTGCTGGCCGAGTTGCCCGGTATCGGCGAGACCCGCGCGGCCGCAATCGTCGAGGACCGGGAAGCCAACGGCCCCTACGAGAGTGCCGAGGACCTGACGCGGGTCAGCGGCATCGGTGAAGCCACCGTGGAGGGACTCGCCGACCAGGTGACCTTCTGATCAAGTGAGCTTCTGACTTGGCCGACCGAAAACGCCGGCTGCGCGGCCGACGTTACCCTCAGCCAGGCAATGCCTGCCTGGCAAGCTGTCTAGAGTCGTAGCCCGCCGTCACACTCGATCACGCGCCCCGTGAAGTAGTCGTTGGTCATGATGAAGGCCACGCTCTCGGCGATGTCTTCGGGCTGGCCGAGCCGTCTGAGTGGCACCCCCGAGGTCATCTTGTCGAGCATGTCCTGGCGCATTGAGGCGGTCAGGTCCGTCTCGATGAACCCCGGGGCCACTGCCCCCACGCGAATCCCATAGCGTGCCAGCTCGGCAGCCCAGGTCGTGGTCAGCGCCACCACACCGGCCTTGGCAGCGGAATAGTTGCTCTGGCCCATGTTGCCGGCCCGCGAGATGCTCGAGATATTGACGATAACGCCCTCATGGCCCGCCTCGATCATCTGTACCGAGGCCTCGCGCCCGCACAGGAAGACCCCCGTCAGGTTGACGTCGATCACCTGTTGCCACTGCTCCAGCGGCAGGGTCTTCTCTACCTTGCCATCCCTGGCCTTGACGAGCAGGCCGTCACGCACGATACCCGCGTTATTGACCAGGCCATGAATCGGACCCAGCGATGACGCTATGTCACCGAACGCCTGCGTCACTGACGCCTCATCGGCGACGTCGACCACGAAGCCACGCGCCTCGATTCCTTCGGCATGCAGGGTGGAAACGGCGCTGTCCAGGCTATCGCCATCCATGTCCATCAGGGCGAGCTTGGCTCCCTGAGCACCGAGCTGGCGTGCCATGGCCAGGCCGAGGCCTCGCGCGCCGCCGGTAATGGCGATAACGGTATTGTCGAGTTTCATGGGCACTTCTCCAGGAGATGGGAAGTCGCGCTGTCGGCGCGATTGCCGGGCAGCCACCGGCAGGGGGAAGCAGCTGGCAGCTGCTGGTGCAACCTTGCTATGGTGCACTGCACCATAGCCTAACGAATAATGGAAGGACTTTCCATCACTGCGTCACGACACGGCTCTATAACTTGAATTCCACCGCTCCGCCCCCATAAATCGCGGAACTGTCACATGCGGAGTCATCATGCCCTTTCTCGTCATCTTTACCGTCTTCGCCCTGCTCGACTTCGTCATCCTGTTCACGGTTGGCAGCCATATCGGCCTGCTGAGCACCCTGCTGCTTGTTCTGGCCACCGGTTTCATCGGGCTGCACTTGATCCGCCGGGAAGGCGTGGCCACCTTCGCCCGCGCCCGGGAGCGCATGTCTCAGGGGGAGATTCCTTCTGGAGAGCTGCTGACCGGGGCGGCACTGATCTTCGGCGGTGCGCTGCTGATGGCACCCGGCTTCCTGTCCGATGCCCTGGGGTTCATGTGCCTGATCCCCAATGCGCGGCGCCGCCTGGCCAGGCTGCTGGCCTGGTTGGGGGTACGCATGAAGGGATTGCACGTGCATGCCCGGACCTACCGCCCGCGCCAGGGCACCGATGCCGACTGGCAACAGGCCGGCCCGCGTCGGGAATCCCCTGAGGAGCGAGACAAGGAGCAGAGCGACAGACAGGACGAGCCCCTGGAAGGCGAGTTCATCTCGCGTGACGACTCGCGCTGAGCGTGACTAAAAAAAATTTCAGTGGTGGCCTTGAAAGGCCAATGCAGAGCCCCACTTATCCGACAGCATCAGGATTCGGCACGGGTTAACGCCCGGGCCATCGACAAGGAAGGCGAACCTCGCCTCCACTCCCCCGCAGCATGACTGCGGGTTGAAGATGAAAACCGCCGGGCGATGACCCGGCACAGCTAAACCATCAGGAGAACGTGAGCAATGAACATCCGTCCCTTGCACGATCGCGTCGTGATCCGTCGCGTTGAAGAAGAACAGAAGACCGCTGGCGGCATCGTGCTTCCGGGAAATGCCCAGGAAAAGCCGACACGTGGCGAAGTCCTCGCCGTCGGTAACGGCCGGATCCTCGACAACGGCGACGTCCGCCCGCTCGACGTCAAGGTCGGTGACACCGTCATCTTCAAGGATGGCTTCGGCGTCGAGAAACAGAAGATCGACGGCGAAGAAGTGCTGATCATGAGCGAGTCCGACATCCTGGCCGTAGTCGAAGGCTGATCCCGGACACGACCCGCAACTGCTCGATACTGACGTTCACGAACTCACAGGAAGCATACGAAAATGGCAGCAAAACAAGTCAAGTTCTCTGATGATGCCCGCAAGCGCATGGCGCGCGGCGTCGATCTCCTGGCCAATGCCGTCAAGGTTACCCTGGGGCCGAAGGGTCGCAACGTGGTAATCGAGAAGTCCTTCGGTGCACCCACCGTGACCAAGGACGGTGTCTCCGTGGCCAAGGAGATCGAACTCAAGGACAGGTTCGAGAACATGGGCGCCCAGATGGTCAAGGAAGTCGCGTCCAAGACGTCCGACGTCGCCGGCGACGGCACCACCACCGCTACCGTGCTGGCCCAGGCCATCGTCACCGAAGGCATGAAGGCCGTGACCGCGGGCATGAACCCGATGGACCTCAAGCGCGGTATCGACCAGGCCGTGACGGCCGCCGTCAAGGAAGTCCAGGCGCTTTCCGTGCCCTGCACCGACTCCAAGGCCATCGCCCAGGTCGGCACCATCTCCGCCAATGGCGACGCTCGCATCGGCGAGATCATCGCCGAGGCCATGGAGAAGGTCGGGAAGGAAGGCGTGATCACCGTCGACGAGGGCCGCGGTTTCGAGGACGAGCTGGATGTCGTCGAAGGCATGCAGTTCGACCGTGGCTATCTCTCGCCCTACTTCGTCACCAACCAGGACACCATGGCGGTCGAGCTCGAGGATCCCTACATCCTGCTGGTCGACAAGAAGATCTCCAACATCCGCGAGTTGCTGCCGACGCTGGAAGCCGTCGCCAAGGCAGGCAAGCCGCTGGTAATCGTCTCCGAGGACATCGAAGGCGAAGCTCTGGCCACGCTGGTGGTCAACACCATGCGCGGCATCGTCAAGGTCGCTGCCGCCAAGGCACCGGGCTTCGGTGACCGTCGCAAGGCCATGCTGCAGGACATCGCCATCCTCACCGGCGGTACCGTGATCTCCGAGGAAGTTGGCCTGACCCTCGAGCAGGCGACCCTGGATCACCTGGGCACCGCCAAGCGTGTGACCATGTCCAAGGAGAACACCACCATCATCGATGGTGCCGGTCAGGACGGCGACATCGAGGCGCGTGTCGGCCAGATCCGCGCCCAGATCGAGGAAACCTCCTCCGATTACGATCGCGAGAAGCTCCAGGAGCGTGTTGCCAAGCTTGCCGGCGGTGTTGCCGTCATCCGTGTCGGTGCCGCCACCGAGATCGAGATGAAGGAGAAGAAGGCCCGCGTCGAGGATGCCCTGCACTCCACTCGCGCCGCCGTCGAGGAAGGCGTGGTGCCCGGGGGCGGTACCGCCCTGGTGCGCATCCTGGCCAAGGTCGCCGCGACCCGGGGTGACAACGAGGACCAGAACCACGGCATCGCGCTGGCCGTACGTGCCCTGGAATCCCCGCTGCGCCAGATCGTGACCAACGCCGGTGAAGAAGCTTCCGTCATCCTCAACAAGGTGAAGGAAGGCGAAGGCAACTACGGCTACAACGCCCAGACCGGCGAGTTCGGCGACCTGTTCGAGATGGGTGTGCTGGATCCGGCCAAGGTGACCCGCTCGGCCCTGCAGTCTGCTGGCTCCGTCGCCGGCCTCATGATCACCACCGAGTGCATGATCGCCGACGATCCGGAAGAGAAGGAAGCCGGTGGCGGCGACATGGGTGGCATGGGCGGTATGGGTGGCATGGGCGGCATGATGTAATCGGCCCCACCCTGCCCTAGCCTTTTGAAATCAAGGCATTACACGACAGTGTAGGCAGTAATGTAGGAAGGTTTGTAGGAAGAATGTAGGAAGGTCTGGAACGCATTTCCATCGCTGCACAGGCCTTCCTACGGTCCACAGGGCCACTTCCTCTCAAGGCAAAGAACCCCCGGATGATGGGCTGTCGGAGACGACGCTCGCCATACCGGGGGTTTTCTTTGTCTATCTCAGGCCAGAGCTCAAGACCCCGATCCGAGCAAAATGTAGGAAGGCTCTGCACCCGGTAACACAGTCTCTGCATCTTCAACTCATCGTGCTCCTCCGTTCCCGTGCGAGTCGTTGCTTCTCTTCTTCTAAGGCGACCAACGCCTTGAGGGCGGACAGGTACTCATTGGACACGATAATTTCCTTGGGCTTGGCGACCTTCTCTTCCAGCTCCTGCCAGCGGTCCACCATCCGAGCGGTGAACTCAGGGCAGAGCTGGGCGACGATCACGTAGCTGTCCCGCTGGTTAACGTGGTAGGCGACTGCCGGTCGGCCTCCCGTGGACTTCTCCCCCACTGGGGTAAAAGTGATGAGGCCACGCTCGGCGAGGCGCTCCATGGATTGCTTCACCTTGTCGTGGCGGGACTCGACCAGCTCGGCGATCTCGCGGCTGGACATGGTGAGGGCGTTGGTGGTGGTCAGTACGTTGGTCATGTTGTTTCTCTCTCGGTTGTCGAGGTGCTTGAAAGCAAGACCCCCAGCCGGGGTGGCCAGGGGTCGTGGAGGTGTATGTGGTAATCAGCGCCAAGCCTTCTTCATAGTCAGGTCTCCCTGCTCGTAGAGACGAGCCAGAAGAGCCTTCCCCTTCTCAGTGACCATGATCGCAGCGTACCCACTTCGCTCATTGAGCTTCTCCTGAAAGAGGTGGTGGTACTGGGCATACACGCGGTAGGCACCGTACTTGCGATAGAAGTACTTGAGCTGCATGAGATCCCACTTGACCTTGTGGGTGTTCACGCCGGAGAGATTCCGAGCGAACTGTCCAACGGTGTGCTGACGGCAGCCCAGGACCTTGGCCAGACCATTCCGCTCATCAGTTAGCTGTTGCAAGTCCTGCTGAAGACGCTCGACCTTGCTCTGGAGAAGCGTCATGGCCTTGAGGACCATCTCGTCCTCACTCATTTCGCCAGTAGCCACCTTCTCCTCCCCCATCACGTACATGCCGTCTTGGCGAATGGCCGGGAGCACCACCTGGGTGACCCAGTCTTGGAAGGCACGGGCCTCAGCTTTGTCGCTCCGCATGATCAGCTTGTAGAGGCCGGACTCGGAGATGAGGGTGGGGGCGGAGCCACGAGAAATGGGTAAATCAGATTTACGCTTTTCCCTCTCGTCCAGTGACTTGATGGCCATGCTGGGCTTCTGGAGGCCGAGTGCCTTGCAGACATCGGCAGCCACGAACCAGGGCTGGCCCTCATGCTCGATCACGCGGACGGTCAGGGTGTTGAAGTTGAAGCTGGTCAGTTCGGTAGTCATGGTGTGTTTCTCTCGGTTGTCGAGGTGCTTGATAGCGGGTTGAGTGCGGACGAAAGAAAGAGCCCCCAGCCGGTGTGGCCAGGGGCTCAGCGTGTTTGTCCAATACTGTGTGGTAAAAGAATACTTAGGATTCTGCTGCAACACCTGAGTGGAGCTCGCTGCCTTGTCGGCCAGATTTGAAGATGTCCGACAGAGCAGCCGCCAGCTCTCCCCCTCGTGGCGTCAGATACGTGACCTTGCGCCGCCGCTCGTAGGGGTCCTCAAGCGATACCACCAAGTCGAACCCCGGTCTGCCATGCCGCTGCACCTTGGATAGCAACGCCAGATTCCGCGAGCAGGAAGCTTGGGAGAGGCCAGTCTTCCTGATCAGTTCGCCCACGGTGATGCCCTGCTGGATTACCACCTCCATATAGATGTGGGCAGCCTGGATGTTCATGGTCGCCCCCACCCCTCGTAGTTGCTGGAGGCACCGGGTGAACCTGCTGAGTGCAAGGCGGTTGTACTGCATCTTGGCAGCCTGGAGCTGAAGTGCCTGGATCTCCGATGCGAAGTCCTCCATGAGCCCTTACTCCCTGAACTCTCGTGGGGTACGACTACCTCGACCCAGCCGATTGATATGAAGCCCCGTGCTATTCCATGCCAGCTCCCCAACCCACGGCACCCTGATGTAGGTGTCACCCCAGTACAGGTGAACGACCAAGCCCAAAACCGTGACCCCAACCCCCCATGCTCCGACTGTGATCCTCATGGTGCTGCACCTCCGCGTGTCTGCCACCTGGGTGGCTGGTGAATGAATAACAGCAGGGCGTGAGGAAAATATCACTTATATCAATGTCTTATATTCATTTACGCATCATTTGCGAGTGTGGATCACCGATAGACATAGCGTTTGGCTGACATGCATCCGCATGAGCCGGTGTAGTAAGCTGGCGACAGGTAACTATCCTGAAGAACACTGCAAGACGAACCGGAGCAAGACCTTGGTCAATGGAGACGTAGGGAAGCGGCTGTGGGCAGCAGCTGACCAGTTATGGGCCAACACCGGCCTCAAGCCCGCTGAGTTCTCGACCCCTGTGCTGGGGCTGATCTTCCTGAAGTATGCCGATAAGAAGTACGCCGCCGCCGAGGAGAAGCTGGGGCCTGTGGGGTCCGGTGGCCGCCGCAAGGTGAGCAAGGACGACTACCTGGCTGAGGGTGTGATCTTCCTCCCCGAGACCGCCCGCTTCTCCCACCTGCTGTCGCTCACCGAGGCAGACAACATCGGGCGAGCCATCAACGATGCCATGAAGGCCATCGAGGACGAGAACCCCGACCTCAAGGGTGCCCTGCCGCGAACCTACACGCGCCTGGAGAACTGGGTGCTGCAGGAACTGCTCAAGCAGCTCGCCCCGGTAGATCTCTCGGGGGACGCCTTCGGCAAGGTCTACGAGTACTTCCTTGGCAACTTCGCCCTGAAGGAAGGTCAGAAAGGCGGCGTCTTCTACACTCCCGAGTCCATCGTTAAGCTGATCGTGGAGATACTTGAGCCTTACCACGGGCGGATCTATGACCCGGCCTGTGGCTCTGGCGGCATGTTCGTCCACTCGGCAGACTTCGTGAACCGTCATCACAAGACGGCCATGGACGAGATCTCGATCTTCGGCACCGAGAAGGACCAGACCACCGTCAACCTGAACAAGATGAACCTTGCGGTGCACGGTCTCTCAGGTGACGTCAGAGTGGCCAATACCTACTACGAAGACCCCTTCTATGCAGCCGACCGCCTGGGAGGTCGTTTTGACTTCGTCATGGCCAATCCTCCGTTCAACGTTTCAGGGGTAGACAAGGAGCGACTGGAAGGCGATGTCCGCTTCCCCTTCGGGATGCCCAGAACCGACAACGCCAACTACCTTTGGATGCAGCTCTTCTACGCCTCACTCAAGCCGACAGGGCGTGCTGGCTTCGTCATGGCCAACTCGGCAGGGGATGCCCGAGGTAGTGAACAGGTGATCCGCCAGAAGCTTATCGAGTCAGGTGCTGTGGATGTGATCGTCTCGGTGGGGCCGAACTTCTTTTACACCGTCACCCTGCCCTGCACCCTGTGGTTCTTCGACCGAGCCAAGAGCGATACCGAGCGGGGCGACAAGGTGCTCTTCATCGACGCTCGCCATATCTATCGCCAGATCGACCGGGCGCACCGCGACTGGCTTCCCGAGCAAATCGAGTTCCTGGCCAACATCGTCCGGCTCTACCGTGGCGAAGACATTGAACTGGATCAAGGCAGTGAGCCGCTACTGGCCGACAAGGGGCTGGCCGAGGGCTACGCCGATATGCCTGGGCTCTGCAAAGTGGCGACTCGCGAAGAGATCGAAGCGCAGGGCTGGTCACTGAACCCTGGGCGCTATGTCGGGGCGGCGGCAAGAGATGCTGAAGATGTGGACTTTGCTGAACGACTGGAGGAACTGGCTGAGGAGCTGCTGCAGTTAAACCTTGAATCCGAAGCTTTAGAGAAAAAAATATCTGAGAACGTAGTCCAAGTACTGGAGGGATCACAGTGAGCTGGAAGGATGTGACCCTAAAGGATGTCTGCGACCACGTTCAGTACGGCTATACTGCCAGTGCCACTGCTGACCCCATAGGACCAAAGTTTCTTCGGATAACAGATATTGTCCCAGAGTCCGTAGATTGGCGACTTGTACCACATTGCGAGATAAACAATAAGAACCTCGAAAAGTACCTCCTTCAGGACGGCGACATTGTCGTCGCTAGAACAGGGGCCACCACTGGCTATGCAAAGCTTTTAAGAAATCCGCCACAATCTGTTTTTGCCTCGTACCTTGTGCGCTTTCAACCTAATCGAGAAGTTGATAGTGAATTTATTGGTCATGTTGTTCAATCAGCGGCGTACAAAAAATTCATTAAGCGGAACGTCGGTGGGGCCGCACAACCAAATGCAAATGCACAGGTTTTAGGGTCTTTTCCGTTCAAGCTTCCACCCTTGGATATCCAAAAGAAAATCGCCTCCATCCTCTCCGCCTACGACGACCTCATCGAGAACAACACGCGCCGCATCGAGATCCTTGAGGAGATGGCCCGGCGGCTGTACGAGGAGTGGTTCGTCCACTTCCGCTTCCCTGGGCATGAGGAAGTGAGCTTCGAGGAGAGTGAGCTTGGGAGGATTCCTGAGGAGTGGGAGGTTGCCTCTCTTGAGTCGTTTGGCACGATTCTCACTGGCAAGACACCCACCAAGAAAAAGCCAGAGCTATTCGGGAGTGAAATTCCATTTATCAAGCTCCCCGATATGCATGGCCAAATCTTCATCACTGAAACTAATGAGGCACTTTCCAGAGAGGGAGAAGAGACGCAAAGGAAAAAGACTGTCCCAGCCAACTCCATTTGCGTGAGCTGTATTGGCACAGGGGGTATCGTAGTAATCACCTCTGAGCCCTCTCAGACCAACCAGCAGATCAACACAGTCGTGCCAGCTCGGAGCGACCTGAGAGAGTTTCTTTATTTCTCGACACTATCCCTTCGGGATGATATCAACAACTACGGTGCCACTGGCGCGACTATGACGAACCTGAGTCGCGGTAAATTCGCATCGCTTAAAGTAATTGCACCCTGTGAAGAAATGGTGTCTTCATATAGCAAACTCACAGCACCAATGTTTGATCGTATTCTAAATCTGCAACGAGCTAGCCGTAATCTCCGTGCCCAACGCGACCTGCTCCTGCCCAAGTTGGTCTCCGGTGAGATCGACGTATCCGACATCTCCATGCCCGACGACAAGGAGGTCGAAGCCGCATGACTCCCCCGCCATCCCCCGCTTATGCCTACTCCGAAGATGCCCTGGTCGAGCAGCCCGCTATCGAGCTGTTCGATGACCTGGGCTGGGACACCGCCAATCTCTACGGGGAGTGGTCGGGAACGGTATCGAGCGAGGGACGGCAGACCCAACAGGACGTGGTGCTAGTATCTCGGCTGCGGGTGGCACTGGAGAAGCTCAACCCTGAGCTACCCGCCGATGCTCTGGAGAAGGCCATCGAGGAGCTGACCCGTGACCGCTCCAAGCTGCTGGCGGTAAACGCCAATCTGGAGGTCTACCGGCTGCTCAAGGATGGCGTGAAGGTAGAAGTGTCGGATGAGGATGGCGGCACCGCTATCGAGACGGTACGGGTGATCGACTGGAGCCACCCCCACGAGAACGACTTCCTGATGGCCTCGCAGTTCTGGGTGCGGGGTGAGCTGCATACTAGACGCACCGATCTGGTCGGATTCGTTAATGGCTTGCCACTGCTGTTCGTAGAGCTGAAGGCCAGCCACAAGACCCTCAAGGCGGCCTATGACGACAACCTGACCGACTACCGCGATGTGATCCCCCAACTGTTCACTCACAACGCGGCTGTGATGCTCTCCAACGGATCCGAGACCCTGGTGGGCAGCACTTTCTCCCCTTGGGAGCATCTCTTCGAGTGGAAGCGGATCAACGACGAGGGCGAGAAGGGGGTGGTCTCTCTCGAGACCGCCATCCGGGGCATCGCTGAACCTGAACGACTGCTAGACATCGTGGAGAACTTCACGGTGTTCGAGGAAGCAGCAGGTGGCACGCTCAAGAAGATTGCCAAGAACCACCAGTACCTGGGGGTGAACAAGGCCATCGCTGAGCTGGAGCGGATCAAGAACCGCCCTGACGGTGAGGCTGGTCGGCTGGGGGTGTTCTGGCATACCCAGGGCTCGGGCAAGTCGCTCTCCATGGTGTTCTTCACCCAGAAGATTCACCGCACGATTCCTGGCAACTGGACGTTTGTGATCGTCACCGACCGCAACGAGCTGGACGAGCAGATCTACAAGACCTTCGCCGCCACCGGAGCGGTCAACGAGGTGGAGGCCCATACCGAGAGCGGTGCCCACCTCAAGCAGCTGCTGACTGAGGACCACCGCTACGTCTTCACGCTGATCCAGAAGTTCGGCACCAAGCAGGGCGAGACCTACCCCAAGCTCTCCGACCGGCAGGACATCATCGTCATCACCGACGAGGCCCATCGCTCCCAGTACGACACACTGGCGATGAACATGCGGACCGCCCTCCCCAATGCAGCCTTCCTGGGCTTCACCGGGACACCGCTGATGGCTGGAGAAGAGAAGACCAAGGAGGTCTTCGGGGATTACATATCGGTCTACGACTTCGGGCAGTCCATCGCCGATGGAGCCACAGTACCGCTCTACTACGAGAACCGGATCCCCGAGCTGCAGCTGATCAACGAGAACCTCAACGAGGATCTGACCCGGCTGCTGGAGGATGCCGAGTTGGACGAGGATCAGGAACGCAAGGTCGAGCGGGTGTTCGCCCGTGAGTACCACCTGATCACCCGTGACGACCGCCTGGAGGCCATCGCAGAGGATCTCGTGCAGCACTTCGTCGGCAGGGGTCACCAGGGCAAGGCGATGATGGTCTGCATCGATAAGGCCACCGCCGTGAAGATGTACGACAAGGTACAGGCCCACTGGAAGACCTACCTGGCCCAACTCCAGACCGAACTACCCTCCGCACCCAGGGAGCGCCAGGAGGTGCTCAAGCACCGTATCCAGGTGATGACCGAGACCGACATGGCAGTGGTGGTCTCCCAGGGTCAGAACGAGGTGAAGGAGCTGGCGGACAAGGGGCTCGACATCCTGCCCCACCGCAAGCGCATGGTGGAGGAAGACCTCGACGAGAAGTTCAAGGATTCCGACGACCCGCTGCGACTGGTGTTCGTCTGCGCCATGTGGATCACCGGCTTCGATGTGCCCTCCTGCTCGACCATCTACCTCGACAAGCCGATGAAGAACCACACCCTGATGCAGACCATCGCCAGGGCCAACCGCAAGTACCCCGGCAAGGAAGCAGGGATGATCGTCGACTACGCGGGTGTCTTCAGGAAGCTGCAGGAGGCATTGGCCATCTACGGGGGTGCTCCGTCCAAGGTGGAAGAATCACAAGCAGGATATGGCGACCAGCCTCCCCAGGACGACAGCAGTCCGATCCAGCAGAAAGCCGAGCTGGTTGAGTACCTCAAGCATCTGACTGCAAAAGCCATCACCTTCCTGACCGAGAAGAGGATCGACCCCGAGGCAATCAAGGCAGCAGGAGGCTTCCAGAAAGTGGCTCTGCTGGACGATGCCGTGGAGACGCTGCTGGAGAGCGAGGAGACCAAGAAAGGCTTCCTGAGCCTCGCCAGGGCTGTCTCAAGGGTCTATCGGGCCATCCTTCCCGATCCCGATGCCAATACCCTGGCACCCGATGCAGTGCTGCTCTCCGTGCTGGCCCAGAAGATCAAGGCGCTGGATCCTGAGGTCGATATCTCCCAGGTGATGAAGGACGTGGACGACCTGCTGGATCAGTCCGTGGCCCCTGTGCCCTACATCATCGAGGACGAGGATGACAAGCCACTATTCGACCTGAGCCAAATCGACTTCGAGAAGCTCAAGGAGAAGTTCGACAAGGGCAAAAAGCGCACCGAGTCGGAGAAGCTGAGGGCACTGCTGAACCAGAAGCTGGAGAGCATGGTGGCCAAGAACCCCAGCCGTGCCGACTTCATGGAGAAGCTGCAGAAGCTGATCGAGAAGTACAACTCCGGCAGCATGAACATCGAGGCGTTCTTTCAGGAGCTGATGAACTTCACCGAGGATCTGCAGGAGGAAGACCAGCGGGCGATCCGCGAGGGGCTCACCGAGGAGGAGCTGGCGTTGTTCGACATCATCACCAAGCCAGCACCGGAGATGACTGACAAGGAGGTGGCCCAGGTAAAGGCGATGTGTCGGGAGCTGCTGGAGACGCTCAAGGAGGAGAAGCTGGTGTTGGACTGGCGGAAGAAGGCCCAGGCTAAGGGCGATGTCCGCCGCACCTTGGAGATCGTCTTCGACCAGGGGCTGCCTGAGAGCTTCGATGAGACGGTCTACAACGAGAAGTGCGAGGCCGCATTCCATCACCTGATGACCAGCTACTACGGGGGTGGGCAGAGCGTGTACTCGTCAGCGGGGATGCACTGACAAGAGATGCCAGGGCTTGAGCCAGATATCGATTAAAGAGTGAGCAAAATGGAAGCTGAACTGATATTCAACTTATGGGCAATTTATGACGCCGACTCGGGAACTGTTTATGGGCTCTCAGGAAAAGCATATAACCTGTCAGGGACAGATAGAAAAAAACTGGACTTCCTGAAGATAGCGTCCCGTACTGACTACGTGACGGCCAAGCGTTACAGGGTTCCTGAGCGGTTCAGCATCACATTCTCTGACGCAGTGAGCCAGAGAGGGGTTACTTATCTCAACGCCGTGCATGACCCGAATGCTCAACTTTTCGAAGAAGTATTCCAGCACATAGAGGCAGAGCTTCCACCGCTTCCAGATTTCTCCGGTGGGGATGTAGTGAATGTCAGGCAAACCATCCCTGAAGATCCTCTGTGTGTAACGACCGTCCTCTACGAAGATGAGGTGGGCGACATTCGTCCGGTTATAACCGACGAAGACCGCGAGTGGATCGCGCAGCATCAGGCTATGGTTCTTGGCCAATAGGGGAAGCTGAAGCGGGCTACACAGGATCAAAAATAATGACACCCCATATCAAGCGCACTTGATAATCATTATCATATAATAGATGCATCGCCCGCTCCCGCCCTCGATATGAATCTGTGATCGGACCGATCTGGGTATCCCGATGGCATCCGAGGTGTCATGACCCAGGAGGAGAGCTTTGAGAACTGTCGTCATCTACATCTTGTTTGTGCTGGTGATGATCGTGGTCACCGACATGGTTGTCGATATGAGGCAGGAGGCGAAGCGTCGTGCATGGCAGGAAGGTCACCAAGACTTAACCCCGGAGGAGATAGAGCGGGAAAGGGAGCGATGGGAGACACGCCAAGACATGCTGGACCCAGGGAACCAGAATCAATGGGATCGCTGACAGAGAAAGAGATGGCCCCTACGTAATGCCGAGGTGTTCCATTAGGGTATACCCCAGCGCACACAGTCATGTACCGGCTACAGCCGTACCGATAAATACCTCTTGACAACCCAAGCGTGTACGCTATAAATCGATACACCCGTCTCGGTACAGAGACCCTGGAGAGGTATCGACCATGTCCCCGCACATCTTCATCCGAGGCTACCTACGCGCCTCCACTGACGATCAGAACGCTGAGCGTGCCCGAGAGGCCCTCAGCCGCTTCGCAGAGGAGCATGGCTCCAGGGTGGCCTCGTGGTACACCGAGAACGCCAGTGGCACCAAGGCGGACCGCTCCGAGCTGATGCGGCTGCTGTCCGACGCTGGTCCTGGGGATGTCCTGTTGATTGAGCAAGTAGACCGCCTCACCCGACTGACCCGTGACGACTGGGAAACGCTGAAGACCGCCATACAGAAGGCAGGTGTGCGGATCGTCTCAATGGACCTCCCGACCAGCCATGCTGCCATGAGGGTGACCAGCGGGGATGACTTCACTGCGAGGATGCTGGATGCGGTGAATGCCATGCTGCTGGACATGCTGGCCGCTGTCGCCAGGAAGGACTACGAGGACCGCAGGAGACGCCAGGTCCAAGGGATCGAGCAAGCCAAGGCCAGAGGCGTCTACCAGGGGCGTCCGGCTGATGAGGCCCTCCACGCCAAGGTCAAGGAGCTTCGAGCCAAGGGGTTCAGTATTCGCAGGACTGCCGAACTGGCAGGGTGTGCCCCCAGCACGGTACAGCGGGTGCTGAAGGACGCTGGCTGATTACCCTGGCTACATGTGCAGTCCCGCATCTCAGCGAGTCGAACCGGGGTGCGGGAGTCACGGTTTCCAGCGAGAGTTGAGCGGACCTTGATAGCCGGGGGTGGCACCCACCTGTCAAAGAAAGAAGGGAGGGGGTGCCGGGGGGAAAGACAGCAACGCTCGCTCGTGTGTGTCGGCTCGCAAATGTGCCACAAAAAATCCGTGGTCCATGAGTCCGCCAAGTGAGTCATCACCGACAGCGCAGCCCACCATTGGCACAGGGGACATACGTGGGTGTCACCCCGTTCACCCTGACCGGTCGGAGCGCCTTGCAGTCGGATTTCCCCGCGTGGGGTAAAGAACAACCCTCTCCAACGCCGCCAGTACTCCATAAGGCCGCCCTTCTGCCTCGGCCTGTGCTCGCTCGCATTTCAGTGCCTGGGCTCGCGGAGATCGGACTTGAGGCTCGATTCGCTTCCTCTCCAATGATAGATCAGGCACTGACTTTCTCCCGCGCTACAGGGGGAGTGAAGACATTGCCAGGACCGCTGAGCCGTTGCTTGACCGGTCCCGTGTTGCCCGCATAGGTACGCACCCGTACACCCCGCCCGTGGCTCGCAGCAGTCGCCATCCGGTCCGCCAGCTCGTTCATCGGGTGTCCGTTGTGACCCTTCACCCAGCAGAACTCGATGGTGTGCTTCTGGATCAGAGCGTCCAGCTCCTGCCAGAGATCAACGTTCAGCACAGGCTTCCCGTCAGAGCGCTTCCAGCCGTTTCGCTTCCAGCCTTCCAGCCACTCGGTGCATCCCTTCTGGACGTACTTGCTGTCCGTGAAGACCCTCACATGGGCGTTCTCGCGACGGATCGCTTTCAGCCCCTCGATGAGGGCCATCAGCTCCATCCGGTTGTTGGTGGTGGGCTGCTCTGATCCGCTGATCCTGAGCTGATCTTGTCCGTTCTCCAATACCGCTGCCCATCCACCCTGGGCGAAGTCAGAGCCGTTGTTCCTGCAGGAGCCATCGACATAGATGGTGATGATGGTGGTGTTGATGTTTGTGGTCATTCGTGTGTCCTCATTTGCAAAGACGACAGTCCCCACAGGCAGCAGACCCAGCGAGCGGACACATGCCGCTACCTGTCTGTCGCCTTTGGAAATGTCACTGGGGTTACATGATGATTGGCTTGGGGAAAGCCAGGGGGATACTGACAGCTGACACAAGGAATAGCTGACAAAAGTGAAGGGGTATCTTGGGTGGAATTACTCCATTACCACCATCACCGATTTCATCCTATCAGGACCTCCATCACCAAGATGGACTTGAGGAGTTCACTGATAGATGAACCATGAGTGGTTCCTCAAGTTCTCTTGGTGGTCATCCAGAGAAGGAATCTTTATTGGAATCATCATTGAAGGTAATGGTAGATAGAGACACCAGAAGAGCACTAGAGTCTCTTTAAGAGGGCTACGCCCTACCTCTCCCACCACCCATGATGGGTGTTGTCTGCCTCAGCACAGTGCCCTACCAAGTCATCTGTGCCAGCTCTGTCAGGTTCGCGTCGTCCACCTGCCACCCTCGTGAGGTGCGGTCATCGGGTTACGCCTGAAGACATAAAGGTCAAGGTGGACATCGAGCGGGTCTGTTCGTCCGTGATCAGGCGCCTTTTCTCCATAACTGCGTGGTAATCGAACGTCGTCGATCTTGCTGCGATCTTGCAGACTTCCCGACATGCACCTAGAGGCACTGAGGAGCCTGTAATTGGCTATAGCTGGCTCCTCCCACGGTGGATTAATGAGAACAAATCACATCTATACGCGCGGTGAAATATCCCACCACCCCTACTGGGAATGGGGGTAGCGTCGGCTGTTGTGGTCAGTCTTCCTCCCCATCACTGAGCGACGACAGTGAGATACGGCTCTGGTTCTCCAACCACCGCTGTATCACCTCAACCACTTTATTCTGAGCAGCCAACAGCTGTTGAGCGTCGTATCCTTTGCTGTAGTAGCCATAGCTCATCGTCAGCCCCTTGCGGCTGTGTCCAAGCAGGTAAGCGGTTTCATACTCATCGACTTTCGCTTGTTGTAGTGCGGTTGCCATCATTACACGGAGGGAGTGGAACCCCTTGTCATGACGTCCCGTGATATGTTTTTTCTTTATCTCCCCAAATCGCTTGGTCGCTGCATAGGCGTGGCGTCCATCAGGCCTGATACTGACCAGATCATGGAACAAGTAATCAGACCCTGCATCGGCGGCACTCGCTTGGACATTTTTAAAGGCAACGTGGCAAGGTAGCGGCACCGGGATCCAGCGAGAAGCAGCTTGCGTTTTGCCGTCTTCCTGCTGGGCAATACCCATCAAGAGGACGCCGTCATCCTCCTTGATGTCCTCCAGCCTCAAGCCCATCAGCTCACTGATCCTTGCGCCGGTATAGAGGCCCATCTGGGTGAGTAACTGCATCGACTGAGGCTGGCTCTCCATGACCTCCAACAATTTGCGCAGCTCGGCTGAAGTGAACGGCTGCTTCTTCTGCCGCCCCTTCGTAGTATTAATCTTGTGCTTGTCGAATGGGTTTTGGCCTTTGACCCAGTCCCTGGAGTAAGCGTACTCCCACAGCGTCTTCAGCCGTGAAATGGCACCATGGACAGTTGCTCCCGACTGCCTCTCGCGACAATGATCGATGAAATCGAACACCTTGGAGCGTTCGATCTTGTCCAACGGAAGGTCATCTTCGTTGCAGTACCTCAAGAAGCTCTGGACCGTCTTCTTGAAACGCGACCGCGTCTCCTCGGTATGCGCCTCCTCACGCTCGCTGGTCCTGATGAAGTGTTCGAGAACCTCATCCAGAGTGGCTCCATAACGCTCACTCTCCCGCCGCCCTTGAGTCACCATGCGGTACGCCTCGATGTACTCGGGGTCATCGTGCTTCTTCGTCGACTCGGGATCGAGCACCTCGTGCCAGGCAACGCCCGGACCAACGAAGGGCTCCCCAGCAGCTATCTGGCTGAGTTCTTCAACGTACTGCTGGAACCGTTGCCGTGGGCGTGGCTTCGCCTTTAGCATCTGCTCCCGCTGGCGAAGCTGGCCAAGCAGGATGTCTCGCTGCTGACGCGCTTCCTTGATGTCCCCGGTGCCCAACGATTGCTCGATCAGGACTTGGTCCGGGTACAGCGACCTGAGAGCCTTCGGGACGCGCTTCTGGAAGTACCACATGTTGTGGCGGAGCTTGAGGTATTTGCGGTCATTCATGGCGAGGCGGCACACCATGTAGGAAGGAAAGTAGGAAGCATTGTAGGCTGAAACCCAGGAACGGCAAGCATTTCATGTGGTTACCCAACTATCCACCGGCGTGATGTAAGCCAGCCCCCCTGCCCCAGGCCTAGCCTGAGACAGACCCCGCCGGTAAAAGCCGGCGGGTTTTTTTTATCAGCGCCGAGCACCGAGCTACACGCGCCAAGGCAACCCAGTAAATATGACTTGGCCGCTTGGCCGCTTGGCCGCTTGGCCGCTTGGCCGCTTGGCCGCTTGGCCGCTTGGCCGCTTGGCCGCTTGGCAATGTAAGATACCCACCTTGACCCACATCACCACCAGGCCTTCCCGCGCCCCATGCTCTCGAACATCCGTATCGTCCTCGTCCAGACCTACCACCCCGGCAATATCGGCGCCTCGGCCCGGGCCATGAAGACCATGGGCCTGAGCGACCTTGTGCTGGTCAATCCCCGCCAGTTTCCCGACCCCGAGGCCTCACGTCTCGCCGCGGGAGCCGAGGACCTGGTGGCAAACGCCCGGGTGGTGGCGTCCCACGAGGAGGCCGTATCGGACTGTGTCCAGGTGGTAGGAGCCAGCGCCCGACTACGCAGCCTGCCGTTGCCGCACTTCGACGAGCCCGACGAGATGGCCCGGGAACTGGTCGAGCAGGCCCGCCATGATCCGGTGGCCCTGGTGTTCGGCCGCGAACGCTTCGGCCTGACCAATGACGAGATCCGCTGCTGCAGTCATCAGGTGAGCATCCCCGCCAATCCCGACTACGGCATCCTCAACCTTTCCCAGGCGGTCCAGGTCCTGGCTCATGAGCTCTTCACCGCATGGCGACGCCGTCCCGAAAGCGGCTACCGCTCGGCGCTGCCGACGCAGGAGCGCCAACCCACGCGTGAGCAGCTCGGCCACTTCCAGGCCCATCTCTCACGGGTAATGCAGCGTAGCGGCTTCATCAATCAGCCCCATGCGCGCACCGAGGCCCAGCTCGAGTCCCTGTTCGCCCGCGCCCAGCCCTCACGGCGCGAACTCTCCCTGCTGCGTGGCCTGCTGGCCTCGCTGGAGAGTCACCTGCCGGATTCATAATGTCATCGCCGCCAGCCAGCCGAAGGCGATCAGCGGGATGTTGTAGTGGATGAAGGTCGGCACCACGCTATCCCAGATGTGGTCGTGCTGGCGATCGACGTTGAGCCCCGAGGTCGGCCCCAGAGTAGAGTCCGAGGCCGGCGAGCCGGCGTCGCCCAGCGCTGCGGCGGTGCCCACCAGGGCCACGGTGGCCAGCGGCGAGAAGCCGAACTGCACCGCCAGGGGCACGAAGATAGCGGCAATGATCGGAATGGTAGAGAACGACGATCCAATGCCCAGGGTGATGAAGAGCCCCACCAGCAGCATCAGCAGCGCGGCTAGGCCACGGTTGTCACCGATCACCTCGACGCTGGAAGCCACCAGGGTCTCTATCTCACCGGTGGCGGTCATCACCGCGGCGAAGCCCGAGGCCGAGATCATGATGAAGCCGATCAACGCCATCATTCGCATGCCGCTGGTGAAGAGGTCATCGGCCTCGCGCCACTTGAAGATGCCACCCACCGAGAGCATCGCGAACCCTACCAGACCACCGAGGATCATCGAGCCGGTATAGAGCTGAATGCCCAGTGCAACGACAATGGCCAGCACCGACATCACCAGACCCAGGGAGTGGACCTCGTGGGTTTCCGGCTCATGGTGCGGCATGTTGGTAGTGGCCACATCCAGCTCCTCATAGTCCCGGGGCCGACGATAGCTGATGAACACCGCCACCAGCAGGCCCAGGGCCATGCCGCCTACCGGCACACCCATTGCCAGGGGCACCATGCCCCGGCTGATCTCGAGCCCCAGCGCCTCACCCGCCTGACTGATGTTGGCAAGCAGGATGTCGTTGAGAAAGATCGCCCCGAAGCCCACCGGCAGCAGCATGTAGGGAGCGGTCAGACCGAAGGTCAGGGCACAGGCCACGGCCCGGCGATCCAGACGCAGCTGGTTCATTACCTTGAGGAGTGGCGGGATGAGGATGGGGATGAAGGCGATATGCACCGGAATCAGGTTCTGGGAGGAGATCGCCACCAGCAGCACTGCGCCGAGCAACAGGTACTTGACCACGGCCTGACGGTCAACGGTAGCCTCCTGCCCCAGCAAGGCAATCAGTCGCTTGGCCAGCAGGTCCGGCACCCCGGAGCGCGAGATGGCCACCGCGAAGGCTCCGAGGGTCGCATAGGCCAGCGCCACCTTGGCGCCTCCGCCCACCCCGTCATTGAAGGCCGCCAGGGTGGCCTCGATGGAAAGCCCGCCAACCAGCCCCCCGACCAGCGCACCGACCACCAGTGCAAAGACCACCGAGACCCGTGCCAGCGACAGACCCACCATCACCAGCACCGCAATGATTACTGCATTCATGACAGCTTTCCCGAAAAAGGAGTTGGATTGAGATGAAACGGCGCAGGATTCTACCAGAAGGCAGCTGGGCCTGCCGGCGGACCTCGCCTCGATGTCATGCCACCGTCAACGGGTCATCACACCCCTGTCACGGGAATCGACGATAGTGTCGGGGACCGGCAAGGGATACTGCCGAGCACATCGCCAGGGATGCGAGGGGGCTGGATGCCCCCCAAGGAGAACGGCATCGGGAGGATGCCCAGGGAGGAGGACATGCCGCCACGACGTCTGCGTCGTGGCGTTTTTCATGGGCGACGGTCCAGGGTCTCCCAGCCGGGGACGCCGCGACGGATACGCTGCGAGAAGTCGGGATCATCATGGGCCTGCCGGGCACGCTCGGTGATATCTCCCCGCCGGCGAAGCTCTTGCAGGGAAACGCCGGGGACCAGGCCACCGCGGTCGTGGATATAGTCCGGCAGCAGGGCGCTGAGCAGCAGGCGATGGTCCAGCGGCAGGCCCCCGATGATCCGCCGCATCATGGCGAACACCAGGGTGGTGCAGTTGGCGGTGATGGTGTGATAGAAGCGCGGCTCGCGCTCCAGGTCGTTGGCCGCCGTCACCAGCGCCAGCAGCAGGTCGCGACGGGCGTCGGGCGAGAGAGTGACATGGTAGAGCGTGACTCGCTCACCACGCACATTGCTGCGCAGCCGCACCGCGTCGCGTTCGTCGGCGGCGATGATCGCCAGCTCATACTGCTTGAAGAAACCGCCGATCTCCGAGAAGCGCTCGTGACGCTCGCGACGCACCTCCACCGAGAAGGCCACGAAGTCATCCTCGGCCTGCCCCTCTCCGGA
This sequence comes from Halomonas daqiaonensis, assembly GCF_900109725.1. GTDB lineage: Bacteria > Pseudomonadota > Gammaproteobacteria > Pseudomonadales > Halomonadaceae > Halomonas > Halomonas daqiaonensis. Next base: position 59,485 of record NZ_FOBC01000010.1, on the reverse strand, counting down.
AAAGCCGAAGGAGACCAGCACATGGGCGACACCCGGCCGGCCCCAGCTTGAGACGAACAGGTCGACCGCCTTCAGGTGGCGCAGGTCATAGACACGCCGCTCCCAGGCCTCGCGGGCCGCATTCGGGGTCTGCCAGTCGAAGTGACGAACCCGGTGCAGAGTCAGCCGATGCCCCTCGACGTCGCCTGTCGCCAGGTAGGCAACGTCCTCGGCCCAGTCCCGGTGTTTCGCCGGGGTCAGGCGCCGCCACCAGGCCAGCAGAGCCGCCATCTGCACAGCCATGGCGGCAAGCGGCCCCAGCCATGAGCCCTGCCAGGCCAACCATAACCAGACGCCTCCTGCCAGCAGCCAGAGCAAAACCATCAGCCAGCGCCCGAGCCGCGGTAGTTCCAGCCGATATCCCAGGGCCAGCGCCCCCCAGAGGGTGGCTAACAGTAGCGCCAGGCGCAGGATGCCATCCAGCAGGGCCATGATCGTCGTCGTCCTTGCACGCGAGGTAGCGCGAGACTACCACGCCCGGCAGGACCGAAAGGCAAACTGGGCGGTCGCCAGCTCAGGCGCCGGTCAGCCAGCCGGCGAAACCCTGGAGGTCATCGCCGAGGTCGCCCCGGGTGACCCGGTGATAGAGCCGCTGCAGGCGGGCCGTCAGCGATGCCTCGGCAATGGGCCGGTCCGGCGGTGGCGCCCCGGCCCGGGCGCCGATGTGCCGCCCATCGAGTTCGCGCAAGGGCAACACCTCGGCCGCGGTGCCGGTGACGAAGGCCTCATCGGCGATGTAGAGCTCATCGCGGGTGATACGCCGCTCGCGAACCTCGATGCCCAGTACCTCGCGTGCCAGGTGGATCACGCTGTCGCGGGTGATGCCCTGCAGGCAGGAGGTCACCTCAGGCGTATGCAGCACGCCATCGCGCAGCAGGAAGATATTGGCAGCCGATGCCTCGGCGACATAGCCCTCCGGGTCGAGCATGATCGCCTCGTCGAAACCCGCTTTGACGGCGGTGTTGAGCGCCAGCATCGAGTTGACGTAGTGGCCGTTGGTCTTGGACCGGCAAAGGCTGATGTTGACATGGTGGCGCGACCAGGAAGAGGTCAGCGCACGCAGGCCGATCGATGCCGCCTCCGGTGAGATGTAGTCGCCCAGGTCCCAGGCAGCGATCATCACATGCACGGAAAGCCCCTTGGCCCGCAGCCCCATGCCCTCGGCACCGAGGTAGACCGTCGGCTTGAGGTAGGCATTGTCCAGGCCGTTGCGTTCCAGGCACTGGCGTTGGGCCTGAATCAGCGTCTCGGCATTGAAGGATAACGGTATATCGAGGGCGTGAGCGCTATCCAGTAGCCGGCGGGTGTGCTCTGCCACCCGGAACAGATGTGTGCCGCGCGGACCCGCATAGGCCCGCACGCCCTCGAAGCAGCCCATGCCGTAGTGGAGGGTATGGGTCAGCATATGGGTGCGAGCATCGCGCCACGGCAGCCATTCGCCGTCGTGCCAGATCCAGCCGTCGCGATCAAAGAGAGGGGTCATGGGCTTGCGTTCCTGTCGTGAAAAAATCGGTCCTCGAAAACGTTGCTCAGAGCCGGCCGGCCGCGGCCCAGGCCGCTCGCCAGCCGTCGATCAGCTCGCGCTGATGGGGTTGCAGGGCCTGGTAGGCCCAAGCGGCAATCTCTTCATCCTGGGGGTCGGGCACCGCAATGTCGCTGTCGGCCAGTATCTGGATGACCGCGTGGCCGCACAGGGGGACATAGCCCTCCGAATAGCCGCCCTCATGGACCATCACCAGCCGGCCTTCGCAACTGCGTTCCGCCAGCTCACGGAGTTGACGGGTCATGCGCGCGAAGGCCGAACTGTTGAGCAGCATCTTGCCCAGCGGGTCCTTGGCACAGGCATCATAGCCGCAGGCCACCACGATCAGATCCGGCGCAAAGGCCTCGATCGCCGGCAGCACCAGCTCGCTCATGGCGTGGTCATAGGCCCCTAGCCCGCAGCCGGGCGGCAGCGGCAGGTTGAGGCAGGCGCCCTCGCCGATCCCCTCTCCCTGCTCCTCGAAGGTGCCGGTGTCCAGCGGGTAGTTGCCCGCCTGGTGGATCGAGACCGTCAATACCTCGGGATCCGAGTAGAAGGCCACCTGCTGGCCATTGCCGTGGTGCACGTCCCAGTCAAGGATCGCCACCCGTCCCACCTGGCCCAAGGCACGAGCCCGCATCACGGCCACCGGAATATTGCCCAGCAGGCAGAAGCCCCGACCAAGATCGGCCTCGGCATGGTGCCCGGGGGGACGACAGAGCGCGTAGGCGCGCTGTCGTTCGCCGCTGGCCACAGCCTCCACCGCGGCGATGGCCAGGCCCACCGACTGGCGCGCAGCGGCCAGGCTGCCCGGCGTGAAGGGGGCACAGTCACCGCCATCGCCTCCGCGGCCCCGATCGCCGGCCTCAAGCGCCTCCAGGTAGCGATTCGTATGAAAACGCTCGAGGTCCTCCCTGTTAGCCGGTGGCGGCTTGCGAACCGCCAACTCATCGATCAGGCCGGAGACCTCAAGCAGGTTCTTCAACCGCCGCTTGCTCTCCGGGCTCTCCGATGCCGCCTGTGGTTGCAGGAACTCACCCGGGGCCGAGAAGACGCCAATGGCGCCCGGGTCGTGCCAGAAGCAGCGCTCATGCCAGAAGAATCCCGCCGCCGTCATTCGCGACCCTCTCGACACTCCCAGACCTCGATGGCCGCGGCCAGGTCCTCCAGCGACGCGCCCACCGACTTGAACAGCGTGATGGCGTCGTCCGAGGAGCGTCCCGGCCGCTCACCGCTCAGCAGCTCGGCCAGCTCGCCGCGGATGGCGTCGAAGCTGAAGCCTCCTTCGTCGATGGCCTGCAGGATGTCGCCCGCCTCCCCCTGGGCACCGGCATAGGTGTCGACAAACACCTCGCTACGGGCCAGGCACTCGGCATCGGTCTCGCGCATGGTCGGCCGGAAGGCCCCGATCAGATCGATGTGGGTACCGGGTGCAAGCCAGTCACCGAGAATCAACGGTTCGCTGGAGAGCGTCACGCAGCTGACGATATCGGCCTCCCGGGTCGCCGCCTCGAGGTCGGTGACCGCGGCGCTGTCGAAGCGCTCGGCATACTCGGCGGCCAACTGCTCGGCCTTCTCCGGGTGGCGTCCCCAGACACGTACCCGGGCGATGGGCCGAACCGCGGCATGCGCCTCGATCACCATGGGCGCCAGCTTTCCGGTGCCCACCACCAGCAGGGTCGAGGCATCGTCCCGTGCCAGCTCCCGGGCCGCCAGGGCCGAGGCCGCTGCGGTACGCCGCCGAGTCAGTTCGCTGCCATCGATGCAGGCCAGGGGGCGCCCATGGGCCCCCTCGCTGAGCAGATAGACGCCAGCGATGGCGGGAAGCCCATGGTCGGCGTTCTGCGGGAAGACGTTGACCATCTTCACGCCGATGTAACCGGCTCGCTCCCAGGCCGGCATCAGCAGCATGGTGGCCTCGCCATCGGGACGATGCATGGCGTGGTGGTGGCGAGGCGGCGACTCCACACCCTCGCGGAAGGTCGTGGCCAGTCGCTCGACCAGCGCCGGCCAGGCCAGCGAGGCCGAGACCTCTTCAGCGGTGATGATGCGCATTTCAGGCCTCCGGCAGTGCCGCGGTGACCATGATCTCCACCTTCCATTCGGGCTTGGCAAGCTTGGCCTCGACGGCGGCACGCACCGGCGGGCGACCCGGCACCACCCAGCTGTCCCAGGCAGCATTCATCTGGTCGAACTCTGCCATGCTGGTGACCCAGATCTGCGCGGTAATCAGGTGCTCCTTGGAGGTACCGGCCTTGTCCAGCAGGGCATCGACGCGGGCCAGCACCTGTTCGGTCTGGCCGCGCATGTCCGCGGTGGGGTCGGTCGGCACCTGGCCGGCCAGATAGACGGTACCATTGTGCACGGTGATCTGGCTCATGCGGGCATTGCTGTCGTGATAGGTGACGGTCATGGCGTGGTCTCTCGTCGGGGTGTCAGTCAAGATGCAGTGTAGCCGCTCAGGAAGGCGGCCAGGTTGTCGCCCAGGTGCTCGGTGGGATAGCCACCCTCCTGCACCAGCACGGTAGGCAGCGCCACGGCGGCGAGGCGCTGACCCACGGCGATGAAGTCATCGGTCTCCAGGGCCAAACCGGCCAGCGGGTCGTCCTTGTGCGCATCGAGCCCCAGTGCGACCACTAGCGCTTGAGGGCGGAAGTCGATCAGGCGCTCGATCAGTTGATCCAGGGTGGCCAGAAAAGCTGCGCCGTCGCTGCCCAGGGGCAAGGGAAGATTGACGTTGGCCCCCTGCCCGTCCCCCTCGCCGTGCTCGTCGGCACCGCCCCAGAAGAAGGGATAGAAGTCGGCAGGATCGGCATGCAGCGAGCCGGTCCAGACATCGCCGCGGTGATAGAAGATGTCCTGGGTGCCATTGCCGTGATGGAGGTCCACGTCGATGATCGCCACCCGCTCGTGGCGCTCGCGAAGCACCGTGGCCGCCAGCGCCGAGTTGTTGAGGAAGCAGAAGCCTCCGGCCCGCTCGGGGCCGGCATGGTGACCCGGTGGCCGACACAAGGCATAGGACGAGGGCTCACCGGTCAACACAGCATCGGCGGCGGCCTCGGCGCTGGCGGCGCTGGCCAGGATGCCAGCAAAGCTGTCGGCGGTCATCGGGCAGGCCATGTCATGCATGTGCCAGCCCACCTGCCCCACCGGGTGGCGGGGATAGTGATACCCACCGCCGCAAGGATGGACGTTGGGCGCCACGATCTCCGCGGCGTTCGACAACTCCCTCCAGCGGCCATGGATGGTCTCGATGAAATCGAGATAGCGCGGGGCATGGATCCTGGCCAGGCGGTCTCTCAAGCGCGGACTGTCGACCTCGGTGGGCGGCGTCATGGACAGGCCCATGGAGGCCAGGCCCCGCGTCAGCAACTCGGCCCGCACCGGCCCTTCCGGAGAGTCCACCGGCCGGCCACGCAACAGGAAGGTCGGCGGCGCGTGGCGTTCTTGGTCGGGGTGGTAGAAGAGCTTCATGAAAGGGTTCCTTAACCCAGCAGGGAGGGGATCCAAGTGGAGAGCGACGGGAAGATAACCAGCAGCAGGATCACCACGATGAAGGCGACATAGAACGGCAGCGAGGCAATGATCGCCCTTTCGAAGGGCACATTGGCAATCCTCGCTGCCGTCATCAACGTCATCCCCACCGGTGGCGTGACGTTCGAGATATTGAGCACCACGATCATCAGGATGGCGAAATGCAACGGATCCACGCCCAACTGGATCATTGCCGGCACCAGCACCGGGGCCACCACTACCAGCGCCGGAAGCACATCCATGACGGTGCCGACCAGGATGAGCAGCGCGCAGACCAGCAGCAGTTGCAGGAAGGTCGAGTCGCTGAAGGTGGTGATCAGGCCCGCCGCGTCCCGGGCGATGCCGGAGCGGGTGACGAACCAGCCGAGCACCGCCGAGGTCGCCAGCAGGAAGAACACCACCCCCGAGAAGCGCACCGTCACCACCAGGGCGTGCCAGATCTTGCGCCAGGTCAGGCTGCGGTAGAAGACCACCCCGATGGCGATGGCATAGACGGCGGCGAACCCCGAGGCCTCAGTGATGGTGGTCAGCCCCGAGAGGATGCCGCCGAGGATGATCAGCGGCACGATCATTGCCGGCAATGCCATCAGGAAGGCCAGGGCCGCGGCCTTGAGGGGCGTGGGTGCTTGCTTGGGGTAGCCGCGTTTCCAGGCCAGGAAGAAGCTCACCGCGAGCAGCGCCAGGGCCATCAGCAGACCGGGGATGATCCCCCCGGCGAAGAGGTCGATCACCGAGATGTCGCGCAGCAGGGTCGCATAGACGACCATCACCACACTGGGCGGGATGATTGGCCCGATGATCGATGAGCAGGCGGTGATGGCCGCGGCGTACTCGGCGTCATAGCCCTGCTTCTTCATCTCCGGAATCATGATCTTGCCGATTGCTACGGTGTCGGTGATCGCCGCCCCGGTCAGGCCGGCGAAGAACACCGACACCGAGACGTTGACGTGCGACAGCGCCCCACGCACCCGACCGAACAGAGCGTTGTTGAAGGCGATCAGCTTCTGGGTCAAACCGCCCTGGTTCATCAGCTCGGCAGTGAAGATGAAATAGGGCACGGCAATCAGCAGAAAGCCCGAAACGCCGGCGAACATGCGATCGGCAATGATGCCGAGCATGCGCTCGCCGCCCATGGCGAAACCGCCGGCCAGCCCCGACATGGCCATCACCACGGCCACCGGGGCGCCAATCAGCAGAAGCACGACAAAGGCAATGATCGCAGGCGTCATGGGCGGTTCTCCCCGTCGGCGGTCTCGATGAGTTCATCGATCACGGTGTCGTCATCGATGAAGTGTTCCAGCAGGTCGAAGCCCTGTACCAGGTGCAGCAGGATGATGACCCCGCTGATCGGAATCACGATGGCGGTGAACTTGGCCGAGATCTGGATCTGGTCGGAGACCATGTAGACCTGGTTCGCCCCCTCGAAGAAGATCCAGCCGTACCAGACCAGCATCAGGCCAAACAGCGCGATGACGGCGAGACAGAGACCGGCCGCCACCGTCAGCAATACCCGCGGCAAGCTACGCACCAGCAGGGTCATGGCTACATGCTCGCCATAGCGCAACGAAATGGTCATGGAGAGAAAGCCAATCCAGGGCAGGAAGAGCCGGGCCAGGGAGTAGGTCCAGCTCAGGGTGCTGCCGGTGACCAGCTTGTAGACGAAGGCGGTGAAGGAGATGCCCAGCATGGTCAGGATACAGGCCACACAGAGCACGATGGCGACCTGATTGACCCCATCACTCAAACGACGAAGTGGTACGAGAAGACTCATGGATGACCCTCGGGGCACGCATCGTCCAACGGCACGCACCCGGCAGGTTGATGACCATCATGCCAGCGGGGAGACGCCGGCTTGCACCTCGCCTCCCCGTAGCACCATGTAACTGGATCTTCCGTGGCTTACTCACCGTAGCGGTTGACGTCCTGCTCGACCACCGCTTCGCCGACCCGCGCTACTTCCTCGAGAAAGGCATCGACCCTGTCGGCCTCGATGCCGAAGTCGTTGACGATCCAGTCCCTCCATGCCGGCGTAGCGATCTCGGCCATGCGCTGGCGCTCCGCGGGGGGCATGATGTAGCACTCTTCGAAACGCTCGCAGGACTCCTCCCAGCTCGCTGTGGCCAGCGCACCAGCCACCCCGTGGCCGATGGCGATGGCCTCGCGGGCGGAGGTCACGATCGCTTCCTGCTGCGCCTCGGTCAGGCTCTGGAACCACTCCTCGCTGACCAGCCAGGCGGCACTGTTGTAGACGTGGCCGGTCAGGGTGGTGTAGTCCGTCACCTCGTCAAAGTTGTAGGTAACGTTGAGCACCGGTGCGTTGAATTGACCGTCGGCCAGGCCGGTCTCGAGAGCGGTGATCACCTCACCCCACGGCAGCGGCGTAGCCGAGGCGCCCAGCGACTTCATGATGGCGACGTGACCCGGGTTCTCCTCGGTGCGGATATTGAGGCCTTCCAGATCCTCCACCGTCTTGATCAATCGCTCGTTGTTGGTGAAGGCGACGAAGCCGCCACCATCATCGAAGGTGCCCAGGTAGCGCATGTTGGTTTCTTCGATGGTGCCGGACATGAAGTCGGCGAACCATTCCCCGTCGAAGAAGGCCCAGGCCTGACGCCAGTTATCGAAGATGAAGGGGGCGGTCATCATCTGGTAATCGTCGTAGAAGGACGACATGGCGCCGGTGGTGATGATGGTGGACTGAAGGGTACGCCCACCCTGGACCTCGGAAGCGGTCTCCACCTCGGAACCCAACTGGCTGTTGCCAAAGATCGATACCGTGACCTCACCATCGGTGCGGGTCTCGACGAGGTTCTTGAAGTGTATCAGCGCCGGGTAGACCTCGTTGTTGCTCATGTTCTCGGGCAGGATGGTGGCGATGGCCATTTCCGTGGACTGGGCCTGTACCTGGGTGCTGGCGATGGCCAGGGGAAGTGCTGCCAGCGCCATGACGCCGGGGAGTGTCTTCGCTTTCATGGTCAACCTCTCGTCGTATTGTCATTGTCAGGAGTCTGTCTCGCTTTCCCTGAGGAGGACATAACGAGACAGCTGACCTTCAGACTAGGCCGACTCGGCTCCCTTCGCTTGCCCGGAACTGCGATGCTCTTGCCCGAGACTCGGCAATCCTTGGTCATCACAGCGCGCCCGGGAAGGCGAGACAGCGAAGCGTCGGCGGTAGGCACGTGAGAAGCTGCCCTGGTCGCGAAAGCCCACAAGGGAGGCGATATGACCAAGACTCAAGCCGCTGTGGACGACCAGGGCACGGGCGTGATCCAGGCGTCGCCGCTGAACATAGGTGAGCGGTGTCATGCCAGTCAGCTCGCGGAAACAGGCATGAAAATGCCCGGCGCTCAGGGCGCAGAGCGAGGCCAGCTGTTCGACACGGATCTCGTCGGCCAGGTGGTGATCGATCCAGACATCCAGTCGCGCCAGGTCGAGGCGCCCACTGAAGCTCGGGCTGGCGGCCACGCCGACATCCCCTGGCAGAGGCTCGGACTCGAGATGAAGATAAAGCGCTCGCAGCAGCAGTGCGGCAATCTCGCTATGCAGGGCCGGGCAGCACTCGAGCTGCTGCATCAGACTCGACGCCAGGCGGTTCAGGCGCGGCGGGACGGTAAAGAAGCGCGGCCGCTCGAACAGGCGCCCGATCGCCTCACCATCGCGCAGTGCCGGCAGGCTCGTCGCAGGAATGTCGAGCACGAAGGTGCGGTTGCGACCATCGCCCCGGTAGTCATGGTGGCGGCCACAGGGGATCAGGCAACCCCGTTTGCCGGTGATACGATCTCCCCGTCCCTCGATGGAGAGCTCGGTGGTCCCGCGGGTGGCGAGGATAAGCTGGTGGTGGTCATGGGCATGGGCGACATGCTCCTGACCCAGGGTGGCGGCACGAAGATCGAGCAATGACATCGGGAGTATCGCCTTCCAGTCGCCATTTACAGCGTCAAGATGGCGCGACGCATAGTTGAAAGCAAGCCGAGTGGCCAGCACCTCTCGACGATCCGAGGACCCCTCGATGCCCTCAACCACCTCGTCTCGCGCCACACCGTTTTGGTAATCGATGGCCTCACGACGAGGGGCCTGCTAGCTTCAATCGGGTGACTACCCATTGCCAACAATAATCGCCTCAACGGGGACAGCATCATGAAGACACCACTGGCCATCGCCATTGCCGCCGCGGCTATCACCGCTTCCTCCGCCTTCGCCGACGAGCCCAAGTACGGCGGCGTCATCGATACCATCATCCAACCCGAGCCACCGGGCCTAGTGCTGGGGATGATCCAGAATGCCCCGACCCGCACAGTCGCCGGTAACATCTACGAAGGCCTGCTGCGCTATACCACTGACCTGGAACCCCAGCCCCAGCTAGCCAAATCCTGGGAGGTCAGCGACGACGGTCGCACCTGGACCTTCCACCTGCGCGAGGATGTCACCTGGCACGATGGCGAGCCCTTCACCGCCGAGGACGTGGTGTTCTCCGCCGATGTCTTCCACCGCGAGCTCAACCCCAGTGCCCGGGCCGTGCTCCAGCATATCGAATCCATCGAAGCCGTCGATGATCACACCGTCGAGTTCACCCTGAGCGAGCCCTTCGGCCCCTTCCTGATCTCCTTCGAGGCCGGCACCTTCACCATGGTGCCCGAGCACATCTACGCAGGCACCGAGTTCCGTGACAACGATGCCAACAATCACCCCATCGGCACCGGCCCCTTCGAGTTCGAAAGCTGGGATCGCGGCACCGTCATTCAACTGGTGAAGAATGAGGACTACTACGAGGAGGACCTGCCCTACCTCGACGGCATCAACTGGCACATCATTCCCGACGGTGCCTCTCGCGCGGTCGCTTATGAAAATGGCACCGTCGACGTGCTGCCCTATGGAACCGTCGAGAACTTCGACATCCCGCGCCTCACTGAACTGGACAACACCTGCGTGACCCAGGAGGGCCACGAGTACTTCAGCCCCTTTGCCATGCTGTGGATGAACAACCGCGAAGGCCCCACGGCTGACAAGCGTTTTCGCCAAGCGGTCATGTATGCCATGGATCGTGAATTTGCACGCGACGTGCTGTGGAATGGTCTGGGCCAGGTACCGCTTGGCGCCTTCGGCTCCAACGCCAGGTTCCAGAACGAGGATCTCGAACCCTACGATCACGACCCCGAAAAGGCCCGTGAGTTGCTCGACGAGATGGGCTACGACGGTGAGGAGGTTCGCCTGCTGCCACTTCCGTACGGCGAAACCTGGACTCGCTGGGCCGAAGCAGTTCGGCAAAACCTGCAGGAAGTTGGCATCGACGTGACCATCGAAGCAACCGATGTTGGCGGCTGGAACCAGCGCCTCGGCGACTGGGACTACGACCTCGCCTTCACCTACCTCTATCAGTATGGCGACCCGGCACTGGGTATCTCGCGAACCTACCTTTCCGACAACATCGCGAAAGGCTCGCCCTGGAACAACGTCGAGGGTTACGAGAACGAGCGAGTCGACGAGCTGTTCAACCAGGCCGCGACGGCCTACCCGGAAGAGAAGCGCGAGGATCTCTACCATGAGGTACAGGAGATCCTCCAGGAGGATGTGCCGGTGGGCTGGCTGCTGGAACTCGGCTTCCCGACCATCTACCGCTGCGACGTCAAGAACCTGGTGACCTCGGGCGTGGGCGTCAATGACGGTTTCAAGGACGCCTGGCTCGACAGGTAAGCCGCGTGGGGCAGCCCTGGCGGCTGCCCCTGCGTCGTTCCACTGCATCTCTCGACGCCAGGGGGTAATGGCATGCTCTATGCCAGGTTGATCGTGTCACGGCTGTTCAAGGCCGTGATAGTGCTGTTCATGATCATCATCTTCAATTTCTTCCTCATCCAGATGGCACCGGGCGACCCGGCTGCCATTCTGGCCGGCGAGGCCGGGGCAACCGATGCGGAGTTCCTGCGCCAGCTAACCGAGCGCTTCGGCCTCGACCAGCCGCTCCATGTGCAACTCTGGCGCTATGTGTCCGGCGTGGCCATGCTCGATTTCGGCTTCTCCTACCGGCAGCAGGTGCCAGTGCTCGACCTGATACTGGCCCGCCTGCCGGCCACCCTGCTGCTCACCGGCACCGCCTTCGTGCTGTCGCTGGTGCTGGGCATCGTCGCCGGCTCGCTGGCCGCGGCCCGGGTCAAGAAGCCCTCGGGTTCTATCATCATGGCCCTGGCGCTGATCTTCTACGCCACCCCATTGTTCTGGGTCGCGCTGATGGCCGTGGTGCTGTTCTCGGTCTATCTCGAATGGCTGCCGGCCTATGGCATGTACACCGTGGGTGCCGGCCTTGAGGGTTTCGCCTTCGCCCTGGACGTCGGCAAGCACCTGATCCTGCCGGCCACCACGCTCGCGCTGTTCTTCATGGCCATCTACACCCGCATGACGCGTGCCTCGATGCTCGAGGCCGCCCAGCAGGACTTTGTCAAGACGGCGCGCGCCAAGGGCCTGAAGAACAGCGTCATCCAGCGACGCCACATCCTGCGCAACGCCCTGTTGCCGATCATCACACTGGCCGGGCTGCAGGCGGGCCAGATGGTCGGCGGGGCCATCCTCACCGAGACGGTCTTCGCCTGGCCCGGCATAGGCCGGTTGATGTTCGAGGCCCTGCAGCAACGTGACTACAATCTGCTGCTGGGTATCTTCTTCTTCTCTGCGGCCCTGGTGATCGTCTTCAACATCATCACCGACCTCGTCTACCGCCTGGCCGACCCGCGCATCAAGGAGACGTCATGAGCTTCTTTGCCCGCTTCGCGCAGAACCGTGGCGCCCTGGTGGGCCTGATCATCCTGATGGCGATCATCCTGATGGCCATCCTGGCCCCGCTGCTGTTTCCCGAATCGCCCTGGCGGATGGTCCAGCGTCCCTTCCTGCCGCCCCTCGAGACGGAAGGCTTCCCGCTGGGGACCGACACCATGGGGCGCAATGTCGCGGCTGGCCTAATGCATGGTGCCTGGGTCTCGCTGCTGATCGGCTTGGTCTCGACCACGGTAGCCTTGGCCATCGGCGTGCCACTGGGTGCCATCGCCGGCTACTACGGTGGATTGGTCGACGACGGCTTGATGCGTTTCACCGAGTTCTTCCAGACTATCCCCAACTTCGCTCTGGCCATCGTGCTCGTGGCGATCATGCAGCCCAGCCTAACCTCCATCGTGCTGGCCATCGCCATCGTCAGCTGGCCGCCGGTGGCGCGCCTGGTGCGCGCCGAGTTCATGTCACTGCGACACCGGGAGTACGTGGAAGCGGCTCGGCTGGTCGGCCAGGGCAACGCCACCATCATCCTGCGCCAAATCCTGCCCAATACTCTGTCGCCGATCATCGTGCTGGCCTCGCTGATGGTCGCCACGGCCATCTTGCTGGAGTCCGCCCTCTCCTTCCTGGGCCTGGGCGATCCCAACGTGATGTCCTGGGGCTACATGATCGGCGCGGCCCGCACGGTAATCCGTCAGGCCTGGTGGTTAAGCTTCTTTCCCGGTGTGGCGATCCTGCTGACCGTGCTGGCGCTCAACCTGGTGGGCGAAGGGCTCGACGACGCCCTCAACCCCAAGCTCGCCCGGGAACGCTAATGAACGGCGGCCAAGGAGAATCCCATGAGTGACACCCTATTGAGCCTTCGCCACCTGAGCATTGCCTTGCCCAAGGGGGCCGACCGGGCCCTTGCCGTGGAGGATGTCAGCTACGACGTGGCGCGTGGCGAGATCATGTGTGTGGTCGGCGAATCCGGCTCTGGCAAGTCGATGGCCGCCAATGCCCTCATGGGCTTGCTGCCCAAGGGGGTGCGGGCCACCGCGGGCGAGGTGGTCTTCGATGGCCAGGACCTGCTGCAGCTCACCGAGAAGCAGCATCGAGCCCTGCGCGGACTGCGTATCGGCATGATCTTCCAGGAACCGATGACCGCGCTGAACCCGCTGATGCGGGTCGGCGTCCAGATCGGCGAGGTCTTCGAGGCCCACAATCGGCTCACCAACGCCGAGCGCCAAGCACGCACCCTGGAGCTGCTGATTGAGGTAGGCATACCCCAGCCTGAGAAGGCCATCCGCGCCTATCCCTTCGAGCTCTCGGGCGGTCAGCGCCAGCGGGTAATGATCGCCATGGCCCTGGCGCTCGAGCCGGAGCTGCTGATCGCCGACGAGCCCACCACGGCGCTGGACGTCACCACCCAGGCGCAGATCCTCGACCTGATCGGCGACCTGCAGCGGCGCCACGGGATGGCGGTGATGTTCATTACCCATGATTTCGGGGTGGTGGCCGAGATCGCGACCCGGGTCTGCGTGATGCGCGAGGGACGCATCGTCGAACTCGGCGAGGCCCGAGAGGTGCTGGAGAATCCCCAGCATGCCTATACCCGGGCGCTGATCGAGGCGATCCCCAGCAACGCTATGCCCGCTGCACGCGAGGCCGACCAGACTGCCCCGTTGCTCGAGGTCCGTCACCTGCAGAAGGTATTCCGCTCCCGCGGTGGTCTCTTCAAGCCCTCGCGTGAGGTCCATGCCTTGGACGACGTCAGCTTCACCATGGCGCGTGGCGAGACGGTGGGCATCGTCGGCGAGTCGGGCTCAGGCAAGTCGACACTGGGACGCTGTGTGGTGCGCCTGGAGCGGCCTGACAGCGGTGAATTGCTGCTCGACGGCATAGATCTGACCAGCCTCAAGGGCGAGACCCTGCGCCGCGAACGCCGTCGGGTGCAGATGATCTTCCAGGATCCCTATGCCTCACTCAACCCACGCACCCGGGTCGGCTTGGCCATCGCCCAGGGACCTATCGCCAACGGCGTGAATCGGCAGGAGGCGCTCAAGGAGGCCGGCGATCTTCTCGACCTGGTCGGCCTCGGTGCCGCCTCGGCCGAGCGCTTTCCCCATGAATTCTCCGGGGGCCAGCGCCAGCGCATCGGCATTGCCCGAGCACTGGCACTCAATCCCGAACTGATCGTCGCCGACGAGGCCGTCTCGGCCCTGGACGTCTCCATTCAGGCGCAGATCCTCGAACTTCTGGAGGACTTGAAGCAGAAGCTTTCATTGTCACTACTGTTCATCACCCACGACCTGCGCGTTGCCGCCCAGATCTGCGATCACATCATCGTCATGCAGCACGGCCGCATCGTCGAGCACGGCACCGCCGAAGCGGTCTTCCTCTCGCCACAGGAGACCTATACCCGAGAACTGCTCAAGGCTATCCCCGGCAGGGCACACGTCCTTGCCACTGCCTGATCTACGCCATCCGGAGCCTGACCCTGTCATGGACGCCCTCTTGAAGGAGATTACTGCCATCGTCGGCGCGAGCAACGTCCTCACCGGCGAGGATGTCAGTGCCCGACGAGCTGACTGGCTGACCGGCGCGCCCTGCCGCGCCGGGGCCATCGTGCGTCCGGGATCGACCTCGGAGCTCGCCGCGGTGATGCGTGTCTGCCATGCTGCTCGCCAGCCGGTGGTGACCCACGGCGGCCTCACCGGCCTGATGCATGGGGCCGAGGCGGATCCCGACGAGCTGGCGGTATCGCTCGAGCGGATGACCGCCATCGAAGCCGTCGACCCAGTCAGTGCCACCCTCACCGTGCAGGCGGGTGCGCCATTGGAAAGCGTCCAGCAGGCCGCCGAGGCGGTGGGCCTGCAGTTTGCCCTGGACCTTGGCGCTCGCGGCAGCTGCACCATCGGCGGCAACATCGCCACCAATGCCGGCGGCATCCGGGTCATCCGCTACGGCATGATGCGCCAGCAGGTGCTGGGGCTGGAGGCGGTGCTGGCCGACGGCAGCGTGGTCAGCTCGATGAACCGCATGCTAAAGAACAATGCGGGCTTCGACCTCAAGCAGCTGTTCATCGGCAGCGAGGGAACGCTGGGCATCGTCACCCGGGCGGTGCTGCGCCTGCACCCGCCCACCCCGGATGTGCAGACAGCACTGGTCGCCTGCCCCTCCTTCGAGGATCTGACCGGCCTGCTGGGCCACTTGGGCCGCAGCCTGGGAGGCAGCCTGGCGGCCTTCGAGGCGATGTGGCAAAGCCACTATCGACTGCTCACCCAGGAAAGCGGTCGACACACGCCACCGCTGTCGCCCGAAGCACCCTTCTACGTGCTCTTCGAGTCACTGGGGAGCGACCCGGAGAGCCATGGCACCCAGTTCGCCCTCGCCCTGGAGCGCGCCCTGGAAGACGGGCTGATCAGTGATGCGGTCCTCGCCCAGTCCGACTCTCAACGCCAGGGCCTCTGGTCTATCCGCGAGGATATCGAGGGGCTGATCCAGGCCCTCTCGCCACTACTTGCTTTCGACGTCAGCCTGCCGATCCCCGAAATGCATCGCTATGTCGCCACGCTGGAGGAAGCGCTGGCCCACGACTGGCCTCAAGGGCGCATGGTCACCTTCGGCCATCTGGGCGACGGCAACCTGCATATTTCCATCACAGTCGGCACTGCCGATCCAGCGGCTCGCCGAGCTGTCGAGCATCTCGTCTACACACCGCTGGCAAAGCTTGGCGGCTCGGTGTCAGCCGAGCACGGTATCGGTCTGGAAAAACGCAACTACCTGGGCCTCTCGCGTACCCCCGAGGAGATCACGCTGATGCATACCCTCAAGCGAGCCCTCGACCCACACGGGCTACTCAATCGCCACAAGGTACTCGCCCCGAAGCAGGGCTGAACGCTCGATGGCACGCTTCCTCACCGACCGCCTGACACGCCTACTGGCCGCCAACCCGGCATTCGGTTCGCTGGCCTTGATCCTCGCCATCGGACTCTTCTGGGGGGGTAACTGGCCAGCGGTACGTTTTATCCTCCGTGATCTTCCGCCCTTCACCCTGCGAGCCATCGGCTTCACCGCCGGCGCACTGGTGCTGCTGGGTTGGGCCTACTGGCGCGGCCTGCCGCTTCGCGTGGCGGGCCGGGAGTGGCCGTGGCTCGCGGTCACCGGACTGTTCACCATCCTCGGCTTCAACCTTGCCACCGCCTTTGCCCAGCTGCGCATGCCGACCTCCCAGGCGGCGATCATCGCCTTCACCATGCCGTGCTGGGCATTGCTGATGGCCTGGGGACTGCTCGGCGAAGTTGTCAGGCCGCGCCAGTGGCTGGGCCTGGCCACTGGGCAACTGGGGCTTGTCGTGCTGCTCGGGCCCGCGGCACTGGCAGCGCGAACCGAAGACCTCATCGGGCCCGTTATCGTGCTCGGGGCAGCCGTTTCCTGGGCGCTGGGTACCGTGCTGATCAAGCGACGAGGTCACTGGGAAAGCCATCCGGTGGTGATCACCGGCTGGCAGTTCGCGATCTGTGCTGCACCAATGATCGGGCTCGCGGCATGGCAGGAAACCCCGCCCCTGCCCGGCGACTGGCTCGACACGACATGGCTGGCACTGGGTTACCATCTGGTGTTCTCGATCTGCCTGGCGCAGATGCTATGGTTTCGCAACGTCAACCGCCTCACCCTAGGCCAGTCCACCATCAGCACTCTGATCATTCCGGTGGTCGGTGTCGTCAGCGCCAGCCTACTGCTGGGCGAGCCGCTGACGCTGCAGGTCGTGGTGGCTCTGCTGCTGATCCTCGCGGCGATTGCCGTCGTCATGCTCGGCAAGCGGCGCCTTGACCACGACCCGCGCCTGGCCGACCGTGACACCATTCCCCCGGACCACACCTGACTGGGAGTTCACGATGCCCCGCTTTCCCGACCACTTGACCGGCGACGGTCCGACCAACCCCTTCCCCGGGATCCGCGTACTGGAGCGCCGCCTGGGCCGCGAGATCCCCCATCGCCTGGGTTCCAACGAGGGGCTCGACATGCCCCACCGTGCCCTGCGCGAACACTTCGGCGACGCCATGGTCGAGCATGCCTACTGCTACGGGGATTCGGAGGCACTGGGAATTCGTCAGCGGCTCGCTGAGCAGCAGGGCATCCCGCTCGAGGCCCTGCTGGTCGACGCCGGGGCCGACAGCCTGATCGCCCTCACCCTGCGCACCGTGGCCGAACCCGGCACTAGCGTGGTGGCCACCGGCGGCACCTACCCCACCTTCGGCTACTTCGCCCGGGGCCAGGGCTGCCGGCTGGTCGAGGTGCCCTACGACGAGGCGCCGGGCCGCCTCGCCCCCGACCTCGAGGCCCTTTCCACCGCTGCCCGGCGGGAGCAGGCCCGGCTGGTCTACCTGGCCAATCCCGACAACCCCGGCGGCCATCTGCACGACGACGCGGCCGTTCGCCGCCTGCGCGAGACGCTGCCCGACGACTGCTGGCTGCTGCTCGACGAGGCCTACCACGACTTCCGCGACGATGCCGAGTCGCCCTTCGCTCGTGAGGTCCTGCCCGGCGTGATCCGCCTGCGCACCCTCTCCAAGGCCCACGGCATGGCCGGGCTGCGAGTCGGCTATGCCATCGCGGAGCCCGAGACCCTGGCGATGATGATGAAGGTACGCATCCACTATGCGGTCTCGACGCTGACCCAAGCCGCCGCCGAGTTGGTCCTGGACCATCCCGACGAGACCCACGAGCACATCGCCGCAGTACTCAAGCGTCGCGAACGACTGGCCGAGCACTTCCGCGGGCTCGGCGCCGAGGTGCTGCCCAGCGCCACCAACTTCATCGCCATCCGGCTGCCCAGCGCCGAGCTCGCCGAGCGAGTCAACCGGGAACTGCTCGAGGACGGACGACTGATTGCCCGTCCGGCTCACCCGAACCTCGGGCACGTGCTGCGCATCACTGCCGTGGAAGATGCCCTGGTGCCGGGCCGGCTGGCGATCCTGGAGCGCGCCCTGAAGGAGGGGTGAGGCTAGAAGGAAACACTGAGATGCACCATCGCTGAATGGCACGCATGCACTCAGCGTTTCCTCGACAGCGCCCCTGCCTTCACAGGTCAGGCGGGCAGAGGTCGCCATGGCGATAGCGGTAACCGACCCCTGTCACCGTCTCGATGCGGCCCGCCTCATCCCGCAGCTTGCGCCGCAGTCCCACCACCACGGCATCCACCTTGTTGCTCCAGCCCGTATAGTCGCTCTGCCATACCTCCTGCAGCAGCCGCTCACGGGATACCGCTTCGCCTTCACGATCCAGCAGGTACGTGAGCACGCCGAATTCCAGCGGCGTCAGGGCAATGCGGCGGTCATGGTGGATCAGCTCGTGCGCCTGTCGATCCAGCCATTCGGTGGCGCCCTCCAGCCCTAGCTCCGCGGCAGCCAGCCGAGCCAGCCAGCCGTCCACCGAACGCGGTCCGAAGTCGAGCATCGCGGAGGCATGCTCGACTCCGTCCAGGGTGACGCGAGTCGGTAGCGGCCGGAACCCCAGCGTCTCGGCGACCGCCGCATAGGGGGAAAGGTCGGAGAGCACCAGATAGACGCGGCGCAGGGCCGGCCGCATCTCCATGTAATCGCGCTTGAGGGCCAGCCAACAGGCGGCCTGGACCTCGCCCGGGCGTTCGCCGTCGTCGCGTCCCAACCAGCGGCGAATGAACAGCACCCGCTCGCCGTCGGGCAAGGGCGAGGCCTTCAGCGCCTTGCACCAGGCCGCGGTGACGGGATCCTCGGCCAGGCACCTGGGCGACGCCTGGTGGGGATCGAAACGGCAACACAGGCCCTGGCACCGGCCTCCTGTATCGCGCACCACGAAGAAGGCCTCGGGCATCGCCTGCCACCATCGCCACAGGGCCCGCGCTCCTTCGGGACCTTCATGGCGATGGATAATGTCCTGAAGCGTGGGCACGTCACCCGGGTGTGCCGGCTCCACCACCAGCTCGGGACGGTCCGACGGGAAGAAGGCTTCGCGTACGACGGGGTTCTCGACCAGATAGAGCAGATCGGCGGTGTAACGCCACAACTCGCTGCGCCCCGATCCGGCGACCTGCCTCGCCAGGGCCTGCCAGGCCCGACGGCGATAGCGCCCGTGACGCTGCGGGTCCCGGGCGAGAAAACTCCGCTCCAGCGCCTCGCGCACCATCTCATGCAGGCCCAGGCCGTCTGGCAGGGCCTCGACGAGGTCGAGCGTGCGCAGGCGAGCATAGGCATCATCGGGCGAGACCTCGGGGAACATGGCCTCCAGCAGCGGTTCGGTGATACGGCGCACCACGCTGGCCCCCTCCAGCAAGCGACGCTGGAGCGGATCGGTGATATCCGCCAGGTAAAGCTCGGTGAGTGCGTCCATGAGCTGCTGCAGGGAGGCCTCTGGCAGCCGGAAGCCGGGGCGTGCGGGCAAGGTGGCAGCGGCCAGTTGGATCGCCAGCGGATTACCGTGCAGCCGCCTTGCCAGGGCCGTCGCCTGCGCACCGGAAAAGCCCAGGCTTTCCAGCAATCGCGTCGCATCGGAGATGGCCAGGGGAGCCATCGACAGCACTCGCACCCCCCGCCCCTCCGGCCCGCCGTGCCAGCGCGTTGCCGGCCGATGACGCCCGCTGAGCAGAAGCCGCACGCCATCGGGCAACTGCGGCACCAGCGAAGAGCGCAGCCAGGTGTCCAGCAGATGCAAGGCCTCGACGCCGTCCACGGCGATGATCAACAGCCGGCGCTGCTGCCCTTCCAATAGCCCCTCCAACAGGCCTTCCAGATCAGGCAAGGTCTCGAGGCGGGTCTGCACTGCCTCGCCCAGGGCGGTCAGGAAACCCTCGGGCGTAGGCTCGATACTGCCTCCTTCCAGGAACAGACAGCGAACGCCGCCACGCTCGGCGTTATGCACGAAACGGCCCACTAGGACGCTCTTGCCGATGCCCGCGACCCCGTGGACCCACATCACCCTCGGCCCCGCCTCGTCCAGCAGGGTCAACAGTTGCTCCAGCTCCGCTTCCCGGCCTGCCAGCGTACCGGCAGGGCCAGGGACCCATCGTTCCAGGCCTGCCATCGGTCCGTCCCGCTTGCAGTGACTCTCCTTCAGCCTAATCCAAGCTCACCACGTCGTCGCCTCGATATCGATTCTCATGGAATTCTCATCGCCTTCTCGAGAGCGGCACCCGACAAGGCGCTATACGTGTAAGACACGGATGGGAATGACACGACATCCAGTGACGACTCTCACCCACAGACAAAGACCCAGAGGAGATTCGATCATGACGACACAATGGCGAATCGAGGGCACCTACTTCGAGGCCTGCAACTGCAAGGGAGCCTGTCCCTGCCTGTTCGGCGAGGATCCCACGGAAGGCAGCTGCGACGCCCTGGTGGCATGGCATATCGATCGTGGGAGCATGGATGGCACCTCCCTCGATGGGCTGAATCTTGCCATGGCCCTGCATGCCCCGGGAAACATGACCGCCGGCGACTGGAAAGTAGTGGTCTACGTCGACGCCAGCGCCAACCAGCAACAGCATGACGCCCTGGTACAGATCTTCGGCGGCAGTGCCGGGGGGCATCCGGCCACCCTCGCCGGCTTCGTCGGCGAGATCCTGGCGGTCGAGTCCTTGCCGATGCGCTACGACATCGAAAGCCAGCACCAGCGGCTCGAAGTGGGCGAGATCGCCGAGGCCTCGCTGAATGCCATCGCAGGACAGAACGGCGAGGAAGTCACCATCAGCGGCCATCCTGTCGCGATTGCGCCAGGCAATACCGGGACGGTGGCGCAATCGGAGCAGGTCTCTCACCGCGGCTACGGCCTGGACTGGAGCTTCGGCGGCCGCACCGCCTTCTATTCTCCTTTCCAGTATCAGGCGGCGTAAGGACAACAGCAGGAGCGCGAGATGCGTGCCATTTCCCTGCACACGCTACGCCACGATCGTGCCCTGCTGGTGGGCTGTCTGGCGCTGGCCACCGTGTTGAGCTGGTGGTATCTGGTACGCATGGCCGGAGGCATGCCGGGCATGGAGGCCCCCATGTCCTTCCGGCCCTGGGCCACCTTCATCATGTGGATGGTGATGATGGTCGGAATGATGCTGCCGGGGGCCGCGCCGGGCATCCTGATGTTCGCCGCAGCGCGGCCCCAGCTCAGAACGGGGGCGTCGCTGCCCTACCTTTTTGCGCTCGGTTACCTGCTCGCCTGGGCGGGTTACGCGGCCCTGGCCACGACCAGCCAATGGGGGCTCCATGCACTGGGCCTGTTGTCGTACTCCCGAGCACTGAATGACAGCGTCCCGGCCGGTTTGCTGGTGCTGGCCGCCGGCGCCTTCCAGTGGACACCGTTGAAGCACGCCTGCCTGTACCGTTGCCGCAGCCCACTGGGCATGGTCGCCGAGGGGTTCCCTGCCAGCCGAGTTCGCGCCCTGCGGGCCGGCATCCTGCTCGGTCTGTACTGTGCGGGCTGCTGCTGGGCGCTGATGGCACTGATGTTCATCGGTGGGGTGATGAACCTGGCATGGATGGCCCTGCTCACCCTGGTCATTCTGCTGGAAAAGCTGGTCTCCCCCTGGAAGTGCCTGGCCGATGGGCTCGGCCTGGCCCTGGTGGCCTATGGTGGCTGGCTGCTGCTCATGGGGCTCGGGAGATGAGCGCAACCCTGACGCAAAACCCATCACGCCCGGCCTCCGTCGCCTAGGATGGCGGCCGGGTAACTGTCTCGGGACAGCGACAGTGGCAAGACGTGGATGATCGCGCGATAGTGGCTTGTCATTAGTCTGCAAACAGGTCTCTCCCCGAATGGATGCGCTTCGCCGCCACACCCTGCTGATCATCGTCCTGGGCAGCCTGGTCATCTCGTTGGCCATGGGCCTGCGCCATGGTTTCGGCTTGTTCATGGAGCCGATGAGCAGTGACCTGGGCTGGGGGCGTGAGGTCTTCGCCTTCGCCCTGGCCCTGCAGAACCTGATCTGGGGGCTGTCCCAGCCCTTCAGCGGGGCCCTGGCCGATCGCTTCGGGGCTGCGCGAGTGGTGGCGGCGGGAGGGCTGCTCTATGCCCTGGGGCTGGCCATGATGGGAGGGTCGGACTCGGCCCTGGGCATGTCGGTGAGTGCCGGGCTGCTGATCGGCCTGGGCCTGTCAGGCACCACCTTCTCGGTGATCCTCGGCGCCGTGGGGCGCGCCGTGCCACCCGAGAAGCGCAGCCTGGCCATGGGCATCGTCAGTGCCGCGGGCTCCTTCGGCCAGTTCGCGATGCTGCCCGGCACCCTGGGGCTGCTGGAGTGGCTCGGCTGGTCCGCCGCCCTGCTGGTGATGGGCGGGCTGGCGGCATTGATGGTGCCCCTGGGCGGGATGCTGCGCGACCGCCCCTCGCCCCGACAGGCCAGCGACCTATCGTTGCGAGCCGCACTCGACGAGGCAGCCGGCCATCGCGGCTTCTGGCTGCTCTGCCTGGGCTTCTTCGTCTGCGGTTTCCAGGTAGTATTCATCGGCGTCCACCTGCCTGGATATCTCGTCGATAACGGCATCGCCGTGCAGGTGGGTGGCACCGTCCTGGCACTGGTGGGGCTGTTCAACATCGTCGGCACCTACACCGCCGGCTGGCTGGGCGGCTTTCTCTCCAAGCCGCGACTGCTGACCTGGCTCTACCTGATCCGCGGCGTGGTGATCACCATCTTCCTCGTCGTCCCCCTGAGCCCGGCCAGCGCCTACCTGTTCGGTATCGCAATGGGCCTATTGTGGCTCTCAACCGTGCCGCTGACCAACGGCATCGTCGCCTCGGTGTTCGGCGTGCGCCACCTCTCCATGCTCGGCGGCATCGTCTTCCTCTTCCACCAGTTGGGCTCCTTCACGGGCGTCTGGCTGGGCGGCTACTTCTACGACCTCTACGGCGACTACGCTGTGGTGTGGAAGATCGCCATCCTCCTCTCGGTGGCGGCAGCGGCCCTGCACTGGTTCATCGACGAGGTGCCGGTGAAGCGCCAGGCCAGCACCGGGGCCGAGGCGTGAGCCGCACCCGACGGCAACTTCTCGCAGGGCCTGCCCAAGCGCAAGCAGGATCAGCCGCAGGCCTTCACCATCCCCTGCGGGGCAGGTAATCTCGACTCGAGACGCCCTTCGGCGAGTTTCCAACGACATCACCCCCGGTTGACACCAATCAAGGCAGACCACGCTGCCGGGGTGTGAAGTGTCGGAAACATGTCGCACTCGATGCTGGACGGGGAGACGAGTCCCATGCCACTTGCGCTGATCATCCTTCTACCGCTGACGGGCGCCTGCCTGCCCGCCCTGATGCAGGGTCGATCATCGCGCCTGCTGGCCTCGGTCTCGGCGATTCCCGCCCTATTGAGCCTGCTTCTGCTGCTGAGCTGGTTGCCACACGTCATGCACGGCGGCGAAGCCATCGTGCAGCAACTGACCTGGCTGCCGTCGCTGGGCCTCAACGTGGCCTTTCGCCT
The DNA here is from genome assembly GCF_900109725.1 of Halomonas daqiaonensis. GTDB lineage: Bacteria > Pseudomonadota > Gammaproteobacteria > Pseudomonadales > Halomonadaceae > Halomonas > Halomonas daqiaonensis. Next base: position 36,209 of record NZ_FOBC01000010.1, on the reverse strand, counting down.
CGACGGCCTGGGTCTGCTGTTCGCCCTGCTGATCACCGGCATCGGCTGTCTGATCCTGCTGTATGCGCGCTACTACTTCGAGGGTAACGATGCATCGGCGCGCTTCTTCACCCTGATCCTGCTGTTCATGTCGGTCATGCTGGGCATCGTGCTCTCCGAGAACCTGCTGTTCCTGCTGGTCTTCTGGGAGCTGACCAGCCTGATCTCCTTCCTGCTGATCGGCTACAATACCGACCGCCAGGGGGCCAGGCTGGGCGCGCGAATGTCACTGGTGATCACCGGCGGTGGCGGGCTGGCACTGCTCGGCGGCCTGGTGCTGCTGGGCCAGGCCGCCGGCGGCTATGAGCTCTCCACGGTGCTGGCGGCGGGCGATCGCATCCGCGCCGACGAACACTACGGCCTGATGCTCAACCTGATCCTGCTGGGCGCCTTCACCAAGTCGGCACAGTTCCCCTTCCACCTCTGGCTGCCCCACGCCATGACGGCGCCCACACCGGTCTCCGCCTATCTGCACAGCGCCACCATGGTCAAGGCGGGGCTGTTCCTGATCGCCCGGCTGCACCCGGCACTGGGCGATTCCCCGGAGTGGTTCCATCTGGTGACCCTGACCGGCATGCTGACGCTGATGGTGGGCGCCTTCGTGGCCATGTTCATGCATGACATGAAGGGGCTGCTGGCCTACTCCACGGTCTCGCACCTGGGGCTGATCATGCTGCTGCTGGGATTGGGGACCCCCATGGCGCTGGCGGCGGCGCTCTTCCACCTGGTGTGCCATGCGCTGTTCAAGGCGCCACTGTTCATGATGGCGGGCTACGTGGATCGCGCCACCGGCACCCGCGACATGCGCCAAATCAACGGCATGTGGCGCTTCATGCCGGCACTGATGGTGCTGTCCGGCATCTCCGCCGCCGCCATGGCCGGCCTGCCTCTGATGAGCGGCTACCTGAGCAAGAAGATGCTGTTCACCGAGAGCCTGCTGGTGACGGCACCCGACTGGGCCATCGTGGTGATTCCCGCCTGGGTGACCCTGGCCGCGCTGTTCTCGGTGGCCTACTCGATCCGTATCTTCCACAACGTCTTCTTCAACGGCCGGCCGATCGATCTGCCGACCTGGCCGCCCAAGTCACCGCGAACGGCCGCGCTGTCGCCCATCGCGCTGCTGGCCTTGTCCACGCTGCTGGTGGGGCTGGTGCCGGAGCACGTCTACTCCGCCCTGGTCCAGCCAGCCTTCGCCGCCGCACGTCAGGTGCTTGTCGATCCCTATGATTTCTCGACGCTGGGCGGCAGCGTGCCCATGGTCATGAGCCTGATGGCCCTGGCCGGCGGCGCACTCTTCTACCACATGCGCGACCCGCTGTTTCGCCTGCACGCTCGCCTGCCGGAGGTGGACGCCAAGGAGATCTTCGACTGGCTCATGCGCAGCGCTATCGCCCTGTCCCAGCGCCGCGTCTTCCAGCTGGAGAACGGCTCGCTGCAGCGCTACCTGGTCTTCATCCTGCTCACCGTACTGGTGCTGGTCGGCCTGGAACTGCTGGCCGTCGACCACTGGCACGGCGGAGTGGCGCTGGCACCCCTCGACCCCTTGACCCTGCTGGCAGCCATCCTGCTCTGCCTGGCGGCGATCGGCGTGGTGGTCTACCACCATCTCCGCCTGCCGGCCTTGCTGTTGCTCGGCGTGACCGGGCTCTTCGTCACCGTCACCTTTGCCCGCTTCTCGGCGCCGGACCTCGCCCTGACCCAATTGATGGTGGAGGTGATGGCCGTGGTGATCATGATGCTGGCGCTCTCCTTCCTGCCGCAGACGTCACCCCTGGGATCGACACCCTTCCGGATGGGGCGCGACCTCGCCATCGCCGTGCTGATGGGCATCGGCGTAACGGCCTTCAGCTTCGCCATCCTCACCCGCCCGCAGGAGACGATCTCCGACTTCTTCCTGGCTAACAGCGTTCCCGGTGGCGGCGGCACCAACGTGGTCAACGTCATCCTGGTGGACTTCCGCGGCTTCGATACCCTGGGCGAGATCACCGTGCTCGGCATCGCCGCCGTGGCGGTGTTCGCCTTCACTCGCGACCTGCACCTCAAGGAGCGCGTGGTGGATACCAACCCCGGGCACTGGGTCGCCGAGCCCCATCCGATCATGCTCAGCACCGTGGCCCGCCTGGTGTTGCCGATCGCCCTTCTGGTCTCGGCCTATATCTTCCTGCGCGGCCACAACCTGCCCGGCGGCGGCTTCATCGCCGGGCTGATCACCGCGGTGGCGCTGACCCTGCAGTACATGGCGGGCGGGCTGGTCTGGGCCCAGGAACGCATGCTCTCTCCCTTCCGGCCGCTGATCGGCGCCGGGATCCTGATCGCCGTGCTGACCGGCCTGGGCAGCTGGCTGTTCGGTTACCCCTTCCTCACCTCCGCACATGGCCACATGCACCTGCCATTGATCGGCGAGTTCGAGCTGGCCACCGCCATGCTCTTCGACCTCGGGGTCTACGCCACCGTGGTCGGGGCGACGCTGCTGATACTCGCCAACCTCGGCAAGCTGATGACCGTGGCCGGCCCCGGCAAGGAGATCGGCTGATGGAACTCCTCTACGCGATCACCCTCGGCGTGCTGACCACCTGCGGGGTCTACCTGCTGCTGCGGGCGCGCACCTTCACGGTCATCCTGGGGCTGACGCTGCTCTCCCATGCGGTGAACCTCTACCTGTTCGCCTCGGGACGCCTGGTCGCCGGAGCGCCGGCCATCGTCGGCCTCACCGGGCGCTCGGCGGACCCGCTGCCTCAGGCCCTGGTGCTCACCGCCATTGTCATCGGCTTCGCGATGACTGCCTTCGTCGTGGTGCTGGCCCTCAAGGCGGCGGTAGAGCTGCGCAACGACCACGTGGACGGTGAGAATCCCGACGAGGACCGCGCATGAACCACGCCCTGATCCTGCCGATACTGCTGCCGCTGATCACCGGTGCCGGGCAGCTGCTGTTCTACCAGGCGCCCTTCGCCCTGCAGCGCCTGCTGGGGTTCGCGAGCACCTTCTGGCTGGTGCTGCTGGGGATCTGGTGCCTTCAGATCGCCGGCAGCGGCGAGCATGTTCTCTACCACGCCGGCGACTGGCCGGCACCGTTCGGCATCGTGCTGGTCCTCGACCGGCTCTCCGCCATCATGCTGGCGCTGACCGCCGTGCTGGGTTTCTGCTGCCTGCTCTATGCCAGCAGCGGCAGCGACAAGCGGGGGGCACACTTCCATGCCCTCTTCCAGTTCCAGCTGGCCGGCCTCAACGGCGCCTTCCTGACCGGCGACCTGTTCAACCTCTTCGTGTTCTTCGAGATCCTGCTGATCGCCTCCTATGCCCTGCTGCTGCACGGCGGGGGACGGGCCCGCAGCCGTGCCGGGCTACACTACGTGATCATCAACCTGGCGGGCTCGGCGCTGTTCCTGATCGCCCTGGGGACCCTCTATGGCCTCACCGGCACCCTCAACATGGCCGACCTGGCCCTGCGGGTGGCGGATGCGCCGCCGGGCGATGCGCCGCTGCTCGCCGCCGCCAGCCTGGTCCTGCTGGTGGTATTCGGCATCAAGGCCGCCATCCTGCCGCTGCTGTTCTGGCTGCCGCGCGCCTATTCGGCCGCAAGCGCACCGGTCGCCGCGCTCTTCGCCATCATGACCAAGGTCGGCATCTACGCCATCCTGCGAGTCTTCCTGCTGGTCTTCGCGCTGGGCGAGACACCGGTCAGCGAGACTGCCTGGGGCTGGCTGTGGCCGCTGGCGCTGCTGACCCTGGCGCTGGGCGGCGTCGGGGTGCTGGGCTCGAACAGCCTGCGCACCCTGACCGCCTACCTGGTGATTCTCTCGGTGGGCACCCTGCTGGCCACCATCAGCTTCGCCACCGAGGCAAGCCTCGGTGCCGCGCTCTTCTACCTGATCCACAGCACCGGCATGACCGCCGTCTTCTTCCTGCTGGCCGACCTGCTCGGCCAGCAGCGGGAGGAGGGCTACGACCGCTTCTCGGCGACCGGCCCCATCGGGCATCGCTGGCTGCTGGGCAGCCTGTTCTTCATTGCCGCCATCGCCATGGTCGGCCTGCCCCCTTTCAGCGGCTTCGTCAGCAAGGCGTGGATCCTGCAGGCCAGCGCTCAGGAGCCCCAGGGGTTCTGGCTGTGGGGCGTGCTGCTGGCTGCCGCACTGCTGACCCTGATCGCCCTCAGCCGCACCGGCAGCAGCTGGTTCTGGCGCCCCGGCGAGATGGCCAGCCCCTATCCGCTCGAGCGGGGCCCGCTGACGCTGGTGTCCTTCATGGTCGGCCTCAACGGGCTTCTGGCGGTGTTCGGCGAACCGGTGATGGGCTACCTCGAGCTGACCGCAGAGCAACTGCTAAACCCGCAGGCCTACATCACCGCCGTGCTGCCGGAGGCCACCGCTGCCGGCCAGGAGATCTCACCATGACACCGTCGTTCCGCTCCCGGCAGTTCTGGCTACCGCATCCGCTGTTCTCGCTGTTCCTGGCGCTGCTCTGGCTGTTGATGGTCAACGACTTCAGCGTGGCTCATGCCCTGCTGGGGCTGGCCCTGGGGGTAGCCATTCCCTTCATGACCCACGCCTTCTGGCCCGAGGAAGCCAGGATCAAGCGCCCTCTGCCGCTGCTGCGCTACCTGCTGGTGCTGCTGGTGGACATCCTGCGCTCCAACCTGGTGGTGGCCCTGCGCATTCTGCGCCCCACCCGACATCTGCAGCCGGGATTCTTCATCTATCCGCTGACCCTGGACGACGACTTCGCCATCACCATCCTGGCCAGCACCATCTCGCTGACTCCCGGCACCGTCTCGCTCCACTACGATGCGAAGGCCAATAGCCTGCTGGTGCATGCCCTGCATCTGGAGGACGAGAACGAGGCCATCGCCACCATTCGTGAGCGTTACGAGCATCCGCTCGAGGAGATCTTCCGATGATTGCCGTCGTCATACCCATCGCCATGGCGCTCTTCGCCGTCGCCGCCTTGCTCAACCTCTACCGCCTGGCCATCGGCCCGGATATCGTCGACCGGATCCTGGCGCTGGACACCCTGATGATCAACAGCATCGCGCTGATCGTACTCTCAGACATCTGGATGGGGATCGGCATGCTCTTCGAGCTGGCCCTGCTGATCGCCCTGATGGGCTTCATCAGCACCGTGGCCATGAGCAAGTACCTGCTTCGGGGGGACGTCATCGAATGACCAGCATCGACATGCCGTGGTACCTGCAAATCATCGTCGTCGCCTTCCTGCTGTTCGGCGCCCTAGTCGCGCTGATCGGCTCCTGGGGGCTGGCCAAGCTGCCCGACTTCTACACACGACTTCACGGCCCCACCAAGGCCAGCACCCTGGGCGTCGGTTGCACGCTGATCGGCTCGCTGCTCTATTTCAGCCTGCAGCAGGACGGTGTCTCGGTTCAGGAAGCCCTGGTGACGATCTTCCTGTTCGCCACTGCCCCGGTCAGCGCCCATATGATGGGCAAGGCCGCCCTGCGCCGGCGCCTCAAGGGCGTGCCGGGAACCCGCAACATGCCCGATCGGTAGCGGGTGCCATTCAGGCGTTGTAGACCACCCGCCCCAGCTCACTGACCTCGTAGCCGCCCAGCGCTTCTGCGCGCTCGGCGAAGCGTGCCTCCCGAGCGAAGGCCAGCAGCCGTTGGATCGGCGCCTCGAAATAGCTGCGCCGCCGCAGGGCCAGGTCGAAGGCCTCTTCATGCAGCGGCACGAAGGCGAGTCCCTGGCGGCGAGCCGCCGCCTCCACGCCCAGTCCCGCATCCGCCTCGCCCTGGCGGATCGCCAGCGCCAGGTCATCCTCATTGAGCGACGGGTGCTCGGTAAAGTGCAGCCGGGCGGCATCGATATCCACCCGGGCCAGCAGCCATTCCAGCAGACGGTGGGCACCGGCATCCGGCTGGCGATGGGCGAGGCGCACCGCGTCCCCGGCCAGGTCCTCCAGCGACCCGATGCCCAGCGGGTTGTCAGGCGCCAGTAGCAGCCCCTGCCGCCGGGTCGCCCAGCGCACCATCACCAGGTCGCGCATCCCCCCGAGCCCCAGCGCCTCGGGCCGGTTGTAGCCGCCGCTGTGCGCGTCCAGCAGGTGCATGCCCGCCACCATCGCCTCGCCGGACAGCAGGTGTCGCACCCCGTCACCGCTGCCGTGGCAGAGCAGTGCCAGCCCCGCACCGCTCTCGCGCACCGCCCACTCCAGCAGCGGATCCTGGCTGCCCGCCAGCACCACGGGTACGGGCGTGCTGCTCGCCCGGTCACCTTCCAAGTGATTCATCAGCCACAGATCGATGCTCTGGCGAGGGAACAGCAGCTTGCCGGTGACGCGCACGCAGGGCATCGCCCCCTGGCGCACCAGGTCATACACCTTGCGCTCCTTGAGGCGCAGGTAGTCGGCCACCTCCGTGGTGGTCAGATAGGCGTGGGAACCACTCTCCCGATCCATTGCCATCGTGCAAGCCCCCTGTGACGAAACGACTGTCGTTATCCTGCACCGTACTGCATGAATTACTGCGTTGGATGCGCTGCAGAGATTTAACGCACATGATGCAGGAAGACCTAGGAGAGCCCGATGCCCGACGACGCCAATGCCTTCCAGACTGCCCTGGCCCTGATCATGGGGGGTGATCCCGACCTGCTCGGGATCGTGATGCTGTCGCTGCAGGTCTCGCTGACCGCCGTGCTGATCGCCGCCTTGATCGCCCTGCCACTCGGCGCGGCCCTGGCGCTGTGGCAATTTCCCGGCCGCGGGGTGGCCATCGTGATGCTCAATGCGATGATGGGGCTGCCGCCGGTGGTCGCCGGGCTGGCGGTCTACCTGCTGCTATCCCGGGCCGGGCCGCTGGGCGAATTCGGCCTGCTGTTTACCCCCGGCGCCATGGTGATCGCCCAGGTGATCCTGGTGCTGCCGATCATCGCCGCCCTGACACGCCAACAGGTCGAGGAGCTCCATAGCGAGTACCGCGAACAGCTCTCCTCGATGGGGGTGTCGCGGTCGCGGCGCATCCCCACCCTGCTGTGGGATGCGCGCCTCGGGCTGACGACCGTGATGCTGGCCGGCTTCGGCCGCGCCAGCGCCGAGGTCGGGGCGGTAATGATCGTCGGCGGCAACATCGACGGCGTCTCCCGGGTGATGACCACCGCCATCGTTCTCGAAACCAGCAAGGGCAACCTGCCCCTGGCGCTGGGGCTGGGCATCGTGCTGCTCGTGCTGGTCGCCCTGATCAACGCCGCTGCCCACCTGGTGGGCGAAACGGCACAGAGGCGGCTGGGATGAACGACCTCAGGCGGCTACCCGTGACGGCCATTCCTTCGCTCGCCCTCGAGGGCGTCGGCTTCGCCCATCGCGGCCAGACCCTGCTGCAGCCCCTGGACCTGCGCCTCACGGGCTGCCAGCGCACCCTGGTGATGGGTCCCAACGGCGCCGGCAAGAGCCTGCTGATGCGCCTGGCTCACGGCCTGCTCGTTCCTTCCCGTGGCCGAGTGAGCTGGGAAGGCCGCCCGCCCCGCCAGGCAATGGTCTTCCAGCGCCCGGTGCTGCTCAAGCGCTCGGCACTTGCCAACCTCACCTACGCCCTAGCGATCAACGGCACGCCCCGCCGTCGTCGCAAGCTGCTGGCCCGTGAGGCGCTGGAGCGCTTCGGCCTGGCGGCCCTGGAGAAGCGCCCGGCGCGGGTGCTCTCGGGGGGCGAGCAGCAGCGCCTGGCCCTGGCCAGAGCCTGGCTGGCCGAACCCGAAGTGCTGTTCCTCGACGAGCCCACCTCGGCGCTCGACCCCGCCGCCATCCAGGCAGTGGAGGATGCCGTTCTCGACTTCCATCGGCGCGGCACGCGCATCCTGATGACCACCCACGACCTCCAGCAGGCCCGCCGCCTGGCCGACGACATCGTGCTGCTCTACGGCGGGCGGCTGGTCGAGCACAGCCCGGCCAGCGATTTCTTCACGACTCCTGCTTCGGCCGAGGCGCGGGCCTTCATTCGCGGCGAGCTGGTCTGGTAGACCGCTCACGCACCAATCCCCGAAGCCCAAGCCGCAATGAACGCCCAATCCCCAAAGCAAAGAAGGAAGCGCACCATGAAAAAGACCGGGCTCACCCTCGTCGCCGTCGGCCTGACGGGCCTCTCGCTGGGCGCCTCGGCCCAGGACGAGGCCGGCTTCATCACCCTGGCCTCGACGACCTCCACCGAGAACTCGGGGCTCTTCGATGCCATCATACCGCTGTTCACCGACAAGAGCGGGATCAAGGTACGGGTGGTCGCCGTGGGCACCGGCCAGGCCTTCGAGATCGCTCGGCGAGGCGATGCCGACAGCCTGCTGGTCCACGACACTGCCGGCGAGAAACATTTCGTCCAGGAGGGCTACGGCACCGAGCGCGCCGACGTGATGGTCAACGACTTCGTGCTGATCGGCCCCGGCGAGGATCCGGCGGGCCTGAGCGAGGCCGAGACCGTGGAACAGGCCTTCGGCCGCATTGCCGACGCCGAGGCGCCCTTCGCCTCGCGCGGTGACGACAGCGGCACCAACCGCGCCGAGCTGCGCCTCTGGGAGGCCGCCGGGGTCGAGCCGGGTGGCGATTGGTACCGGGAGCTGGGCAGCGGCATGGGCCCGACCCTGAACACCGCCGCCGGCATGGATGCCTACGTGATGGCCGACCGCGCCACCTGGGTCGCCTTCGACAACCCCCAGAACCTTGAGCTGCTGTTCGAGGGCGACGACGCGCTGTTCAATCAGTACGGCAGCGTGCTGATCGACCCCGAGCGCCATCCCCACCTCAAGCATGACCTGGCCGAACAGTGGCATGAGTGGCTGCTCTCCGAGGAAGGCCAGCAGGCCATCGCCGACTTCGAGGTCAAGGGGCAGCAGCTGTTCTTCCCCAACGCCGCCGAATAACCCTCAGGCGTCAAGACTCACAGGGGCCGGCTCCCCAAGCACGCTCAAAGGTCCGGCCCCATTCCTTCCAGCAGGCCCGCCAGTTCGTTGCACAGGAAGCGCGACTCGACGCATTCGTCCAAATGCCCCTCGGCGAAGCGCAACAGTCCCAGCGCTGCATGCGGCAGCCGCCGGTCGCGGCGAACGATGAACTGCCAGTGGCTCTCGATAGGCAACCCCGACACCGGCAGGATGACCAGGTCCGGATGCTCCGGCGGCAGCACATGCTCGGAAAGCACGGCAAGCCCCATCCCCGACGCCACCCCGACCCGGATCGCCTCGTTGCTGGCCATCTGCAGGGTCGGCCCCAGGCTCAGCCCCTGCTCCTGCAGCCAGCTCTCGAAGAGCATCCGCGTGGCCGAACCGGGTTCACGCAGCAGGAAGCGTTCGCCCAGCAGCTCGCTCATCGCCACCCGGTCGCGGCCCGCCAGCGGATGGTCCCGTGGTGCCACGACCACCAGGGGATTGCGCAGGAAGCGGCCGGCCCGGGCATGGGCCAGCGAGGGCGGATGGCTGAACACGTAGAGATCGTCGTCCTGGCGCTCGAAGCGGGTCAATACCTGTCGCCGGTTGCCGATGTGCAGGGTGACGTCCACTTCGGGAAAGGCCCGGCTGTAGGGGCCGAGCAGGCGCGGCAGCACGTACTGGGCGGTATTGACCAGGGCGATGGAGCAACGCCCTCGCTCCCCGCCACGCAGCGAGGCCAGGTAGTCCTCGACGTCATCGAAGCGCCCCAGCACCTCGCGGCTCGCCCGGTAGAGCTCACCGCCCGCCTCGGTGGGCACCAGGCGTCCCTGCCGACTCTTCAGCAGCGGCTCGCCCACCGTCTCGGCCAGGCGGCGCAGCTGCTGGGAAACCGTGGGCTGGGTCAGGTAGAGCCGTCGCGCCGCCTCGCTGACCGAGCCGGCGCGCACCACCGCCACATAGACCTGCAGCAGGCGGAAGGTCAGGTGTCGGATGTTCATCGCCGCGGTGCCTCCAACTAGCCATAGATGATCATCTATGTTGCAGTGCTAAAGAGTTTATTGGAATCAATGCCCATGGCTTCGCAGAATGCGGGGCGCTTTCCTTCCGCTACCCGAGACCTTCCGATGCCCGATATCGTGGTGATGTTCTTCCTGCTCGGCCTGCTCGCCGGGCTGGTGAAGTCCGACCTGACCATTCCCAAGGCCGCCTACGACACCCTGAGCCTGCTGCTGATGCTGACCATTGGCCTCAAGGGCGGCATGGCCCTGCACGGCAACCTGGGCTGGTCGATCGTGCCCGAAATGCTCGCCGTGGCGGCGCTCGGCGCGCTGATCCCGCTGGTGCTGATGCCGGTGTTGCGCCGTCTGGTGCGCCTCTCCCCCGCCGACAGCGCCAGCCTGGCGGCCCACTACGGCTCTGTAAGCGCCGGGACCTTCGCCGTGGCGCTGGCCTTCGCCGAGGGGCGCGGCCTGCCGGTCGGCGCCGAGGTCACCCTCTATCTGGTGATGATGGAACTGCCGGCGATCATGCTGGCCATCGCCCTCTATCGCCGCTACCGGGGCTCGGAGCCCGGTGAGGCGATCAGCGGCCTGTGGCACGAAACGCTGACCAACCGCGGCGTCATCCTGCTGGCCGGCGGCGTGGTGATCGGCACCCTCTATGGCCCGGCCCAGGGGGCCAACGTCACCGACCTGCTCACCGGCGCCTTCCATGCCGTCCTGGCGATCTTCCTGCTCGAAATGGGCCTGACCGCCGCCGAGACCCTGCGCCCACTGCCCTGGCGCCACTGGCGCCTGCTCACCTTCGCCCTCGTCGCCCCGCCGCTGCTGGCCCTGAGCGGGCTGGCCGTCGGCCTGGCGCTGGGCCTGCCCACCGGCTCGCTGCTGATCCTCACCGCGCTCGCCGCCAGTGCTTCCTATATCGCCGCGCCGGCCGCCATGCGCACCGCCATTCCCGAGGCCAACATCGGCCTGGCGATGCTCGCCTCCCTGGGCCTGACCTTCCCGCTCAACGTGATCGTCGGCATTCCGCTCTACCACCAGCTGATCACCTGGCTGGCAAGCTGAGTCACCGCGGGGCAACCGTCTGCCCCGCTTGCTCCTTACTCCTTGCTCCTCACCCTCTTCTACATTCGTCGAAATCGTGAAAAGCTGCACTTTACGTTAACGTCAACCTCGCCTAATCTTGTGCCATCTGCCATCTTGATGGCACCACTCTGCCTGTAGCGCCACCGCTCGAACGGTCGGCGCCTCAACTGACAAGAACAGGAGCCCCGCCATGCACACGCCCTACAAGCCCCTCGATTTCGGCCTCGACGACGAGCTGAACATGCTGCGCGATCACGTCAGCGCCTTCGCCCGCGACGAGATCGCACCGCGCGCCGCCGAGATCGACGAGAAGAACGAATTCCCCAACGACCTCTGGCAGAAGTTCGGCGACATGGGCCTGCTTGGCATCACGGTGCCCGAGGAGGACGGCGGTAGCGGCATGGGCTACCTGGCGCACTGCATCGCCGTGGAGGAGATCTCCCGGGCCAGCGCCTCCGTGGGTCTCTCCTACGGCGCGCACTCCAACCTCTGCGTCAACCAGCTCAAGATCAATGCCAGTGCCGAACAGAAGGCCAAGTACCTGCCCAAGCTGATCAGCGGCGAGCATGTCGGCGCGTTGGCCATGTCGGAGCCGGGCGCCGGCTCCGACGTGGTCTCAATGAAGCTTCGCGCGCGCAAGGATGGCGACAAGTACATCCTCAACGGCAACAAGATGTGGATCACCAACGGCCCGGAAGCCAGCGTGCTGGTGGTCTACGCCAAGACCGACCCGGAAGCCGGCTCCAAGGGCATCACCGCCTTCATCATCGAGAAGGGCATGCCCGGCTTCTCAACCGCCCAGAAGCTCGACAAGCTCGGCATGCGCGGCTCCAACACCTGTGAGCTGGTGTTCGAGGACTGCGAAGTGCCGGAAGAGAACGTCCTGGGTGAGGTGAATCGCGGCGCCAAGGTGCTGATGAGCGGCCTGGACTTCGAGCGTACCGTGCTCGCCGCCGGCCCCATCGGCATCATGCAGGCGGCCCTGGATATCGTGGTGCCCTACATCCACGAGCGTAAGCAGTTCAACCAGTCGATCGGTGAGTTCCAGCTGGTGCAGGGCAAGATCGCCGACATGTACACCACCCTGAATGCCTGCCGCGCCTATCTCTATGCCGTGGCGGCCGGTTGCGACCGCGGCCAGACCTCGCGCAAGGACGCCGCCGGCGTCATCCTCTACTGCGCGGAGAAGGCTACCCAAGTAGCGCTGGACGCCATCCAGCTGCTCGGCGGCAACGGCTACATCAACGAGTACCCGACCGGGCGCCTGCTGCGCGACGCCAAGCTCTACGAGATCGGCGCCGGCACCAGCGAGATCCGCCGCATGCTGATCGGCCGCGAGATCTACAACGAATCTGCATAACCCAAGCCGCAATCTATAAGCTGTAAGCTTTAAGTACCTGCCAAACGGGGTTTTCTTACAGCTTCAAGCTTACGGCTTACAGCTCCCCGGAGGGGTACATGGCAATCCTGAACACCCAGATCAACCCGCGCAGCGACGTCTTCCAGGCCAACGACATCGCCATGCGCCATGAGGTCGGCAAGCTGCGCGAGCTGACCGCGACCATCGCCCAGGGCGGCGGCCAGAAGGCCCGCGAGCGCCACGAGTCCCGCGACAAGCTGTTCGTGCGCGACCGCATCGACCACCTGATCGACGAGGGCTCGCCCTTCCTCGAGTTCTCATCGTTGGCCGCCCACGAGGTCTACGAATCCGCCGTGCCCGCAGCAGGCGTAGTCACCGGCATCGGCCGCGTCTCCGGGGTCGAATGCGTGATCGTCGCCAACGACGCCACCGTCAAGGGCGGCACCTACTTCCCGCTCACCGTGAAGAAGCACTTGCGTGCTCAGGAGATCGCCCGCAAGCACCGCCTGCCATGCATCTACCTGGTCGATTCCGGCGGCGCCTTCCTGCCCCGCCAGGATGAGGTCTTCCCGGATCGCGATCACTTCGGCCGCATCTTCTACAACCAGGCCACCCTCTCCGCCGAGGGCATTCCGCAGATCGCCGTGGTCATGGGCTCGTGCACCGCGGGCGGCGCCTATGTGCCGGCCATGGCCGACGAGTCGATCATCGTCAAGGAACAGGGCACCATCTTCCTGGGCGGCCCGCCGCTGGTGAAGGCCGCGACCGGCGAGAGCATCAGCGCCGAGGACCTTGGCGGCGCCGACGTCCACACCAAGAAGAGCGGCGTGGCCGACCACTACGCCGAGAACGATGCCCACGCCCTGCAGCTGGCCCGCGCCTGCGTGTCGCGCCTCAACTGGCAGAAGCGTGGCCAGCTCAAGATGCAGAAACCCAAGCCGCCGCGCCTCGACCCCAACGAGATCTACGGCATCGTCGGCACCGATCTCAAGAAGCCCTACGACGTGCGCGAAGTGATCGGGCGCATCGTCGACGACTCCGACTTCGACGAGTTCAAGCGCTACTACGGCGACACCCTGGTCACCGGCTTCGCCCATATCCAGGGCTATCCGGTGGGCATCGTCGCCAACAACGGCGTGCTGTTCTCCGAATCCGCGGTCAAGGGCGCGCACTTCATCGAGCTCTGCGCCCAGCGCAAGATCCCCCTGGTGTTTCTGCAGAACATCACCGGCTTTATGGTGGGCTCGAAGTACGAGCACGAGGGCATCGCCAAGCACGGCGCCAAGCTGGTCACCGCGGTGGCCTGCGCCAAGGTGCCCAAGTTCACCGTGCTGATCGGCGGCAGCTTCGGCGCCGGCAACTACGGCATGTGCGGCCGCGCCTATGACCCCAACCTGCTGTTCATGTGGCCCAACTCGCGCATCTCGGTGATGGGCGGCGAACAAGCGGCCGGCGTGCTCTCCCAGGTCAAGCGCGAGCAGATCGAACGCGAGGGCCGCGAGTGGACGCCGGAGGAAGAAGAGGCCTTCAAGGCGCCGACCCGCGATCAGTACGAACACCAGGGCCACCCCTACTATGCCAGCGCCCGGCTGTGGGACGACGGTGTCATCGACCCGCTGCAGACCCGCGAGATCCTCGGCCTGTCGCTGGCCGCCGCCATGAATGCCGAAGTGGAAGAGACCCGCTTCGGCGTGTTCCGGATGTGAGGTCGAGATGACGCAGACATATTCCCGACTGGCGATCGACGACCGCGGCGTGGCCAAGCTGACCCTGGATCGCCCGGACGTCCACAACGCCTTCGACGACAGCCTGATCGCCGAGCTCAATGACCACCTGCTCCAGCTCCACGAGGCCGCCCGGCATGGTGAAGTGCGGGCGGTGGTGCTGGGCTCCGAGGGCAAGAGCTTCTCCGCCGGGGCGGACCTGAACTGGATGAAGCGCATGGTCGAGTACGATTTCGATGACAACCTCGCCGACTCGCGCAAGCTCGCCGCGCTGATGCACGGCCTGGACACCCTACCCTGCCCCACCGTGTGCCGCGTGCAGGGCGCCACCTTCGGCGGCGCCGTGGGCCTGGCCGCCTGCTGCGACCTGGTCATCGCCTCCGAGAAGGCCAAGTTCTGCCTCTCCGAGGTGAAGATCGGCCTCTCGCCGGCGGTGATCAGCCCCTACGTGCAGCGGGCCCTGGGCGAGCGCCAGGCGCGCCGCTACGCGCTGACCGCCGAGGTAATGGACGCTCCCACCGCCCTGGCGCTGGGCCTGGCCCACCGGGTCGTCGCGCATGACGAGCTCGACGACGCCGTGACCGCCATGCTCGATACCCTCTTGGCCGGCTCGCCCCAGGCCCAGCGCGCCACCAAGGCGCTGCTCGCCGAGGTCGCCCGCGCCCCCGACAGCAAGACCACCCGCGAGCATACCTGCCGGGTGATCAGCGAGCTGCGGGTCAGCGCCGAGGGCCAGGAGGGCCTGGCCAGCTTCTTCGAGAAGCGCCGCCCGGCCTGGGTCGAAGAAGGCCCGGCCCGGAACGATAGCGACAACAACGCCGCGGAGCCCCGCTCATGAATCCTGACGTGAATACCTTCGACACCCTGCTGGTCGCCAACCGCGGCGAGATCGCTTGCCGCGTGATGCGCACGGCGCGTGCCATGGGCCTGCGCACCGTCGCCGTCTACTCCGACGCCGATGCCAACGCCCGCCACGTGCGCGAGGCCGACGAGGCCATCCGTCTCGGCCCCGCCGCGGCCCGCGAGAGCTACCTCAAGGTCGAAGCCGTAGTTGAGGCCGCACGCCGCAGCGGCGCCGGCGCCATCCACCCCGGCTATGGCTTCCTCTCCGAGAACGGCGCCTTCGTCGAAGCCCTGGACAAGGCCGGCATCGTCTTCGTCGGCCCCCCCGCCTCGGCTATCGCCGCCATGGGCGACAAGTCCGCCGCCAAGGCGCGCATGGCCAATGCCGGCGTGCCGCTTGTACCGGGCTACCACGGCGACGAGCAGGACGACGCCCTGCTCAAGGCCGAAGCCGACAAGATCGGCTACCCGGTGCTTCTCAAGGCCAGCGCCGGCGGCGGCGGCAAGGGCATGCGCGTGGTGGAGTCTACTGAGGGCTTCCAGGCCGCCCTGGACGGCTGCCGCCGAGAGTCCCAGGCCGCCTTCGGCGATCAGCGCATGCTGATCGAGAAGTACCTGACCCAGCCGCGCCACGTCGAGGTGCAGGTGTTCTGCGACAGCCATGGCAATGGCGTCTACCTCTTCGAGCGCGACTGCTCCGTGCAGCGCCGCCACCAGAAGGTGCTGGAGGAGGCCCCGGCCCCGGGCATGACCGCCGCGCTGCGCCGCGAGATGGGCGAGGCCGCCGTGCGCGCCGCCAAGGAGATCGGCTATGTGGGCGCCGGCACGGTCGAGTTCCTCCTCGACGTCGATGGCTCCTTCTTCTTCATGGAGATGAACACTCGCCTGCAGGTGGAGCACCCGGTCACCGAGATGATCACCGGCCAGGACCTGGTCGAATGGCAGCTGCGCGTGGCCATGGGCGAGGCGCTTCCCCTCACCCAGGACGAGCTGACCATCACCGGCCACAGCTTCGAGGCGCGGCTCTACGCCGAGGACCCCGAGCAGGACTTCCTGCCCGCCACCGGCACCCTGACCCGCTTCGCCATGGACCTGGAAGGCGCCGGCCTGGATCCCGCCAAGGTCCGCCTGGACAGCGGCGTGGAGACTGGCGACGCCGTCTCCATGCATTACGACCCGATGCTCGCCAAGCTGATCGTGCACGGCGATGACCGCGCCCAGGCACTCTCGACCCTCAACCGCGCCCTGGCGGCGCTGGACGTGCAGGGCGTGGTCACCAACCGCGCCTTCCTGCAGCGGCTTGCGACGCATGACGCCTTCCGAAAGGCGGACCTGGACACCCGCTTTATCGAGAAGAACGAGGAGACGCTGTTCGCGCCGCGCCGCTACAGCATCGAGGAGTATGCCGGCGCCGCCCTGGTGGGCCTCAACCAGCTCTCCCGCGAGTGCGAGAGTGACTCCCCCTGGGATCGCCACGACGGCTTCCGCGTCAACGCCCCGCGCACCATTCGCATCTCCCTCTGCGACCCGGCCCATGCCCAGGACGACGACGACTCCGAGGCCGTGGTGGTGGTCGAGGGTACCCGCGAGGACAACAGCGGCCCCTGGCACCTGACCATCGGCGGCGAGACGCTGACCGCGCGCCTCGACCCGCTGGCCGGCGACGCCGTGGCCATGACCCTGGACGGCCACCGCCGCCGCCTGCAGGCGCGCCGCGACGGCAACGTGGTGGTGATGGTCGACCCACGGGGCGAGACCCGTCTCTTCTGGCGGCGCATCGACGCCATCGACCACGGCCACCACGAAGCCGAGTCCACCCTCACCGCGCCCATGCATGGCACCGTTGTCGCCCTGCTGGTCGAGGCCGGTGTGCGCGTCGAGAAAGGAATGCCGCTGATGGTCATGGAAGCCATGAAGATGGAGCACACGATGTCCGCCCCCGCCGACGGCCACGTGGCAAGCTTCCACTTCCAGGCCGGCGACACCGTCGGCCAGGGCGACGTGCTGCTCGAGTTCGCCCCCGACGAGTGACACCTCAGCGCCAAGCTTCAGGCATCCAGCTAAGCGGCGCCGGGGAAAGGTCGTAGAGGGGGTCCTATGCCATGGATGGCATCGGTAGCGTACAGGGAAGTATTTACAGCCCCCCTCAGAGACCTGTCCCCGGGAAAGCCGCGGCTAGTCGTCACCTCATCGGTTAGCCCTGAGCAAGACAGGAGATAATCCATGGCATTTCCCAAGCAGGTGCGCCTGGTCGAAGTCGGCCCGCGCGACGGGCTACAGAACGAGCCCGAGCCGATCAGCACCGCCACCAAGCTCGAGCTGATCGCCCGCCTCGGCGCGGCCGGCATCCGCTACATCGAGGCGGCGAGCTTCGTCTCGCCCAAGTGGGTGCCGCAGATGGCCGACCACCGTGAGGTGATGACAGGCCTCAAGCGTATCGACGGCGTCACTTATGCTGCGCTGACCCCCAACCTCAAGGGGCTGGAAGGCGCGCTGGAATGCGGCGTGGAGGAAGTCGCCGTATTTGGCGCCGCCTCCGAGGCTTTCTCGCAGAAGAACATCAACTGCTCCGTTGCCGAATCCCTGGCCCGCTTCGAGCCGGTGCTCGAGCGGGCCCAGCAGGCCGGCGTGCGGGTGCGCGGTTACGTCTCCTGCGTGCTGGGCTGCCCCTACGAAGGCGAGATCGCCCCCGCAAAGGTCGCCGAGGTGGCAAAGGCACTGTACGAGATGGGCTGCTACGAGGTCTCGCTGGGCGACACCATCGGCACCGGCACCCCGCTCAAGGCCAAGCGCATGATCGAGGCCGTGAGCTGCGACATCCCCATGGACAAGCTCGCCGCCCACTTCCACGACACCTACGGCCAGGCGCTCGCCAATCTCTACGCCGTGATGGAGGAAGGCATCGCGGTGGTGGACAGTTCCGTCGCCGGCCTCGGCGGCTGCCCTTACGCCAAGGGCGCTTCCGGCAACGTGGCAAGCGAGGATGTGGTCTACCTGCTCGACGGCCTCGGCATCGAGACCGGCATCGACCTCGACAAGCTGGCCGCCATCGGCACCTGGATCACCCAGACCATCGGTCGGCCCAACCGCTCCAAGGTGGGGGTGGCCCTGGCCGCGAAGTAAACGCCGAAGCGCACCGGTGGCTTTGACGCAGCGAAGCGGAGGAAAAAGCATCAGTGTGACGAGCCTGGTTAGCTGCTCCCCAGCATGTACGCACGAAGCTGTCGTTCCTCTCGCATAACATAGAGGACGAGAATCCGCCTCTCATCTTGACGATAAAAAATGCGACACGGTGGAACCACTACCTCCCTGTATACCGAATCAGGGAGCTCTGGAGGAATCCGTCCTGATTGAGGAAAACCTTCCAAACGCTCGATTTTATCGAAAACTTCATGGACAAGACGAATGGCGGCAGCAGGATTATCCAGAGCAATGTACTCGGCGATTGCATCCAATTCTTGAAGGGCCGGCTCAGTCCAGATTACTTCAGCCATTTACTCATTTTCTCCCTGGCCTCACCTTGGCTGTACGTTCTTCCCTCAAGTACAGCACGCTCTCCACGTGAGAGCCCCTCAAGCAGCTCAAGTCGACGCTGCATGAACTCGTAATCCTGCACATCAACAAGATAAGCGGATGGCTGGCCATGTTCAGTGATCAGTACCGGCTCTTTGGTTTGATGCAGGTCTGCCAGGATTTTCGTGGCTTGACGCTTGAGGTTTGTAACAAGCTCGACTTTCATGGGCTCACCCTGATCCGGACAAAAAGTGGCACTATAGTATCACTTTGCAGGTGAGGCAATCACGATGCGATGACCCCCGCCAGCCATGCGATAGTCCCTGCGTGCCGCGCTATGTGACTCTCCTGACCTTCTATTGAAGCCTTGGTGATTGAGCCTATGCGAGGCCTTGCCGGGTTGCAAAGTCGAGTCTGGTCGTAGCGGTGCTATGGTAGGGCGTTACCAAAGCCATGATGGAGGGAACCCGCGTGAAATACCTCGGAGCCCATGTCAGTGCCGCCGGCGGCCCCAACCAGGCGGTGTTGCGCGCCGTGGAGATCGGTGCCGATGCCTTCGCCCTGTTCACCAAGAATCAGCGCCAGTGGCATGCCAAACCGCTGACCGACGAGGCCGTCGAAGCCTTCCGCACGGCCTGCGATAAACACGGCTTCGGCCCGGGGCAGATCCTTCCCCACGACAGCTACCTGATCAACCTCGGCCACCCGGAGAGCGCCGGGCTCGAGAAGTCCCGCGCGGCCTTTCTCGACGAGTTCCAGCGCTGCGAGCAGCTCGGCCTCACCCTGCTCAACTTCCATCCCGGTAGCCACCTGAAAAAGATCAGCGAAGGCGAGTGCCTCGCCCGCATCGCCGACTCCATCAACCAGGTACTCGCCGAGACGCGCGGCGTGACGGCGGTGATCGAGAACACCGCCGGCCAGGGCACCAACCTCGGCTGGCGCTTCGAGCACCTGGCCGAGATCATCGACCAGGTCGATGACAGAACGCGAGTCGGCGTCTGCATCGACACCTGCCACGCCTTCGCCGCCGGCTACGACCTGCGCACCGCGGAGGCCACCACCGCCACGCTGGATGAGTTCGACAAGGTCGTGGGCCTTGAATACCTGCGGGGCATGCACCTGAACGACGCCAAGAGTGAATTCGCCAGCCGCGTCGATCGCCATCACAGCCTGGGTCAGGGCAACATCGGGCTGGACGCCTTCACCACCTTCATGCGCGACCGGCGAATCGACGCGATCCCCATGGTGCTGGAGACCGTCGAGCCGGCGATCTGGGGCGAGGAGATCGCCTGGCTACGCGCTCAGGTCGTAGAAACTTGAGTGACGACGCCAACTGACGCTCCCCTGTCTCGGCGCCAGCCCTCAGTCATGCCCACCACGCCCTGACGCCGGCTTGACCAGCACCGGCTCGGCCTCGTCATTGATGTCGTCGCCGATGAAACCGCCGGACTGTCGCCGCCACAGGGCGGCATAGAGGCCGCCCCGGGCCAGCAGCTCGCCGTGGGTGCCGCTCTCCACGATCTGGCCCTCGTCGATCACCACCAGGCGGTCGAGCATGGCAATGGTCGAAAGCCGATGGGCGATAGCGATCACCGTCTTGCCCTCCATCAGCGTATAGAGCTGCTCCTGAATCGCCGCCTCCACCTCGGAATCCAGCGCCGAGGTGGCCTCGTCCAGCACCAGAATGGGCGCGTTCTTGAGCAACACCCGGGCGATGGCGATGCGCTGTCGTTGGCCGCCGGAGAGCTTGACGCCGCGTTCACCCACATGGGCATCCAGGCCACGGCGTCCCTGTAGATCCACCAGGTCGTCGATGAAGGTGTCGGCATGGGCGCGACGCACCGCCTCGCGGATCTGCTCTTCGCCGGCCTCGGGGCTGCCGTAGCGGATGTTGTCGCGCACCGAGCGGTGCAGCAGGGAGGTATCCTGGGTAACCATGCCGATATGCCGGCGCAGGGACTCCTGGGTCACCTCGGCAATGTCCTGGTTGTCGATCAGGAGGCGCCCGCCCTTCAGGTCATAGAAGCGCAGCAGCAGGTTGGCCAGCGTCGATTTGCCGGCCCCGGAGCGGCCGATCAGCCCCACCTTCTCGCCGGGGGCGATGGTCAGGTCGAGGCCATCGAAGACGCGAACGCCCTCCCCGTCCGGGCGCGCATAGCCGAAGCGCACTGCTTCGAAGCGTATCTCGCCCCGCGGCACCAACAGCGCCCTGGCATCGGGCGCATCCTTGACCGCCGGTTCCCGGGCGATGGTGTTGATGCCGTCCTGCACCGTGCCGATGTTCTCGAACAGGCTTGCCACCTCCCAGAGGATCCAGTTGGACATGAAGCGGATGCGCATCACCAGGGCGATGGCCACGGCGATGATGCCAAGGGAGATCGCCTCCAGGTACCAGGCACCGATGGCCATGGCCGCCACGCCGGCCAGCAGCAGCGTGTTGAGCAGGGTCAGGCTCACGGTGAGCCCGGTGGCAAGGCGCATCTGCCGGTAGACGGTGGCCATGAAGCCTTCCATGGCATCCCGGGCATATTCCTGCTCGCGGCGGGTATCGGCGAAGAGCTTGATGGTCTGGATGTTGCTGTAGCTGTCGACGATGCGCCCGGTCATCAACGCCCGGGCGTCGGCCTGGGCCATGGAGACTGCTCGCAGACGCGGCACGAAGACCCACATGATCGCCACGTAACCGGCCAGCCATAGCACCAGCGGCAGCATCAACCAGGGCTCGGCCTGGCCCATCAACAACATGGCGCCGGTGAAGTAGACGAGCACATAGACCATCAGGTCCATCAGCTTCATCACCGTCTCGCGGATGGCAAGCGCGGTCTGCATCACCTTCTGGGAGACCCGCCCTGCGAACTCGTCCTGATAGAAGGCCAGGCTCTGGCCCAGCATGTGGCGGTGGGCCAGCCAGCGGCCGATCATCGGGTAGTTGCCGAAGATGCCCTGGTGGGTCACCAGCGCCTGCAGCAGGGTCAACAAAGGCAGGCCGATCACTACCAGTGCTGCCATTCCCGCCAAGCGCCAGCCATGCTCGGCGAAGAAGCCCTCTCTTTGGGCATCGGAAAGCCAGTCCACCAGTTCACCCATGTAGCTGAAGAAGAGCACCTCTACCGCCGAGACCAGGGCGGTAAGCAACGACATGACCACCAGCAGCCATAGCACAGGCCGGGAGAAGTGCAGGATGAAGGCAAACAACCCCTTGGGCGGTGTTCCCAGGTCTTCCTCTGGGTAGGGGTTTACCAGGGTCTCGAAGGTGCGAAAAAGAGCGCGAAACATGACAGCAATCCGGTTGCATGAGGTGACTCAGGCTCGACGTTCTCGAGACCCGTAGAGGATAGCCGAGACGCAGACAAGCTTGCCGCCCACTTCCACGGCACCTACGGCCAGGTGCTCGCCAACTTCTAGGAAGTCAGAGCGGGCGGCTCTCTTGAGCTTTTAAGCTTCGGTCGGACGCAATATGCCCAAGGCCAGAAACATCTGCAGTAGAAATTCCACTTCCGACCAGCGAAGTTGTTCCTCGACGCCTGCGGCGGTTGCCGCATCACGGGCGGTGAAGGGCTCACGGGTATCCAGCAACCATACTACTAAGGGTTCGTGCTGCGGGCTCAGGCTAATCTGGTGACCGGCGGTTTGGATGCGTAACACTGGCTCACCAAGCTCGGAGATGTAGCTACAGGTCGCTAGCAAACGCCGATCGCGGGTCAGGCTCTCGTCCGGGGCAACAGGATGCAGGGCCCCGGGAGCCAGGAGTGGCCCCTTGGGCGTGTTGACCTCGTTGCGCCAATAGACCCAGAGATCATCGACGGTCAAGTCTTGTGCAAAACCGCGTAGCTCATGTAGCAGGTGTTGCAGGTATTCTCGGGCCGTGTCCGGGACTTCGGCGCCTGGCACCTTGGCGGGATCCAGCATCGGCATGAGCTGATCCTTGGGCCAACCGCGGCCGAAATGCCAGTCATTCAGGGCCATCACGAGGGGCTGGTTGTGCAACCCCTTGGGGCCGAGGGTAATCCCCAGGCTGGCGCCCTCGGCCTGGGCGTGATGCCAGGTGAAAGCCGGCAGGTATAGCACGTCGCCTGTCTCCAGCAGGCAGTATTCCAGCTCGTCACGTTCGGGCTTGCAATCCCAGGCACTGCTGAGCGCCGTCGGGATGGGACGAACGGGTTCGCGTGCATACCACCAGTGCTTGGCCCCTTGCAGCTGGACCAGGAAAATCGGTTGAGCGTCGTAGTGGACGTCGAAGCCAGAGCCATGCGGGGAAAGATAGGAATTGAAGCGCATGTCCGGCACGCCGAGAGCCAACCGTATGCCTTCAGCAAAGGCCGCCAGCTGCGGAATCGCATCGGATAGCGCGGTGCAACACACCGTCATACCGGCTCGGTACAGCGGGCGCAGCTGCTCAGGGCCAATGTGCATGTATTGCTCGGTTTCGCCGACAACGTTCAGCATGGTCTTGAGGCGTTCGTACTCGGCGGGAAACCGCTCGGCTGCCTCTAAAAAGCGCTCCTCATCCATGTCGAGATGGGCAAACTTGTCGGGCTGGCCCTTGATCAGCAGTGCCTGTTTGCCAGCATATTCAGAGACGAACTCATCGACGCCGACCGGGCCCAACAGATGGCGCAGCTCGTTCCCCGTTGGATGCTGATGGGCGGCTCTCGAATCCATTTGTAGGTTTATCCTTGCGCGGCCAACGAGATAACCGCGTTAAGTTGATCAGAACACAACCAGCGACGGGAAGGCCTTATAAGGTCCCCGTCGCCGGATGTTATTTGACATCCCCGAAAGTCACCTATATCTCGGCACACCTATGCGAAGCATTCCAATGCGAAGCATTACAGTGCTGCAGTACGCCTACTATACGTACTTTCCGAGTCAGAAGTTGTCGGAGGTTCTCTCGCCCCCGCTGGAGTTATTTCGGGAATCTGACACCGCCCTTGGACATATTTTCAGGATCAGTGACCAACTCCTTTTTGCCAGGAGATGAGCCCTTGACGAAGGCGCTGTCGGGAAAGTTCGTGAGGCCTGATGGACCGGACTCACCGTTTGTGATGCTCGGAGTGCGGGACTTCCCGAAGGTAGAATCGGGGAAGCTCTTCGGGTCGACCCTGTTAATCCCTTCGGCGGTGACGCTGGCTTTCCGCTCCGTCGAATGCCGCATGTCGTTGGAATGGGCTGTCGATGCGACACCGACAGATGCGCTGAGAATAGCTGAGGTTCCTATCCACAATGTTGTTTTCTTTAGATTGTGTGACATATCAGTGTCTCTCTCTGGGTGGTGAAGTCTAAAAACCACATAACAACCAAGCCTTGCTTTCGATCACTTGTCAACCCGTATGGCGGCTTTATTGCTGCACGGCAAACGTCTCGCTAACCCTTTGTTCTCCATATTATAGTAGCCCATTCGGCTGACGTTTCGTCCTGAGAAATTACCCTCGGTGACCTATATACGTTGACGAGGCCCCATGGCATCCCGGGCATATTCCAGCTCGCGGCGGGTATCGGCGAAGAAGCCCTGGCGTTGGGTCGACTATCAACCCAGGATGAAGATCACACAGGCGGCGGTGAGCGCACCCATCACGCCGTTGAAGATCCGCCAGGCACGTGGGGTGTCGAGCCAGCGGCCGATGGCCGTACCGAAGCCCGCCCAGAGCGCGATGCAAGGAAAGCCCACCAGCTCGGCGAAGCCGGCCAGCAGGAGGGCATTGATCAGGATATCGCCCTCCGCCGGCAGGAAGCCGGCCATCAGCGCCAGCCCCATCACCCAGGCCTTGGGGTTGGCAAACTGGAAGGCCGCCGCTTGCCAGAAGCTCAGCGGCCGACCCTCGCCACGCAACCGCAGGTCCTGCGGCGGCGCCGTGGCGATGCGCCAGGCCAAGTAGAGAAGATAGCCGCTGCCCACCACCCGCAGAGTGGTCTGCACCAGCGGGTAGCGCTCGAAGAGCACTCCCAGCCCCAGGGCGATGCCGGCGAACAGCAGGAAGCAGCCGCCCAGGATGCCGAGCATGTGCGGCAGGGTCCGCAGGAAGCCGTAATTGGCCCCCGAGGCGGTGAGCATCACGTTGTTGGGACCGGGGGTGATGGTCATCGAGACCATATAAAGGGCCGCTGGCCCCAGGAATGCCAAGGCTTCCATGTCATTAGTCCATTCGAGGGGTGGTCGGATCGATCGCGATTGCGACGCTGCTCGGCACGGGAGATTGCCCTGCCGCCTCGGCGATTCTATCGGCGCAGCGCCAGCACGGGAAGAGACCTCTGACCCTGTCTCGTCGGCGGTGTTCGTAGCAGCTGGTCAGGATCACACCAACAAGATTGGCGAGACGAGAAAATGAAACAGAGGCCATTTAGCTTGACACTTACTGATCCTTTAGCTGAATGGAGATATCACCGCTTCTCTCGTAATAGGCCGTTACTATGTCTTCAACCTGGGCTCCGTTACCCTGCATGCGGATTGCTTCATACAAGTCCATTTCAGATATATTATTTTTCTTCATATTTTCCCATTGGATCTCGCCATCCTTTATCAGAATCTGGAAATGCCCTTTTACAAGCACGCCAATTAAATCCCACTTCATGGAAGTAAAGGCAATCAGCCAGTGCAGGAAAACAAGGGTAAACGCTGCAATTATTGAGGCAAGCAAGGGTGCATTTGCAGTAACAGCTCTTCCCAGAACGGAGCCGAGTACAATTCCTAATACTATATCGAAAGCAGTGTGTTTGCCGAAAATTCTTTTTCCGCTAAAGCGCACCAATATCAAGGCGATAAAGAAAACGATAGCAGTCCGGATTATCACTTGCCACCAAAGAATGGTATCCGCATCACTTCCGATAAGAATTTTAATAGTTTCCATATTAATATAATTTAATCCAATCGCGGTAAGATCCGCTATGCCGGCGACATAGACCTCAGCCAAGGGATAACGACCGTAACCCTGCCCGATGAGACTTTTCCTGATGCCTCTTCGCGCCGTACCTGCGACCAGGTGACGAGATACGGATGGCATCCTACCGAAAAATGCTTCCTTGGAGTTCTGTGTCTAGCGGATCCACCGTATTTCGTCTTCAGGTACGGCAGGATATTGCCGCTGTCGGGAACGCTCTGTGACTGATCAACGATGAATGGAAGCTTGCCTCTCGGCCCCTTGAACGCAAGGGTATGACAAGGCCCTAGTGCGGTAGAGGTGCTCTGAGGCACGGCGGTCATCGTGCAGTCAGGTGGAGGCGATGTTTATGCGACTCATCCGAACTTGCACTCTTGAAGCTGAGCGTCGTACCGGCCTCCAGCATCGAGGCATCGATCCAAAACCCAGAGCTCGTCGTGGCCTGTCCGCCACCACAGCACACTACTCAGAATGATGCATCCTATCCCCACGGCGAGCAGCTGATACTGACGCCGCCGAAACCCGGCAAGGGCAAGCACAACCCCGAGCGGTATCAGCAGTACGGCAAGGCCGATAATGCCGAATTCGATCAGGATCTTGGGCATCATTGTGAGTCGAATAACCCGAGGCCATTCACCCGCAAGGTACCGCGCGGGGGAACGGCTCGGTTTGGTGAGACCATATCAGCCAATACAACATTCAGAAACAGCCTACTACCTGGACCACTTGATCTGAAATTCGACCTCTTCTTCATCGTCCGAGCGCTCGTGTTCAATGCTGAATTCAGCACGCACCGGCACATAGATTCGCTCGCCTTGAATCTGAATATCAAAACGCTCTCCGTTCTCTATGGCATCGGCCAGACGCCGCAGCTTGGCCACAAAGTCGGCCTTCGGATACCCTTTTTCTACATCACGTTCTGGCTTATCGCTCATGCTTTCTCCGCTCGTATGGTGTGAAGTTCGACAGTCGGCCGTCTCGAGTTCCAGACACCGCAATAGGGGCCTCTCGTGGCCCTCTACCGGACCTTACACTTATCGAGTGCTCGAGGACACGCTCAGCGCCGTCACCGTGACCAGAATCAGGCCCATGCCGGCAAGCTGGATCGCGCCCAGGCTTTCATCGAGCACCACGACCCCGAACAGCGACGCCGTGACCGGCTCGACCATGGCCACGATGGAGGCCACCGCCGGTGCGGTGTAGTTCAGCCCGACGATATAGAGAACGAACGACAGGCCTGCGCCAAGCACCCCCAGCGTGACGAAGAGCGGCCAGCTCGGTGTGCTAAGCACCGCCAGGGTCTGATCGGCATCGCCCATCGAGAACAGGATGAGGGCGAGTGCCGCGAAGGCGATGACGAGAATCGCCTGGGGGCTCCCGTGCGGCGCCGCATACTTGAAGCCGAAAATGAACACCGCATAGGACAGGCCGGAAAGCAGCCCGGCGACCACGCCGATGGGGGTGACACCGCCCGGCTGGACATCGTAGATGCGCGTCAGCAGCACGATGCCCACCATGACCATGGCGATTGCGGCCCACTTCAGTGGCGTGGGGCGTTCAAGCCTGAGGGCGAAGGAGACGAGATAGACGAATACCGGGGCGCAGTACATCAGCGTCGCCGCCACCGCGACACTGCCCTCGGAGATGCTAATGAAATAGAAGGTGAAGTTGCCGGCCACGCCGAGACCGGCAATCACCGACCAGAACCATAACCGGCGACTGGCCAAGCCACTCCCGCCGGGGCGTAACGCGAGCCAGCCAAGTACGAACACCAGTCCGATCGCGCCACGGTAGAACGACACCACCAGCGAGTCCCAGCCTTCGGCGATGAGCACTCCGCCGATACCGCCGGATAGCCCCCAGCACAGGGCCGCCAACATCACGAACAGCGTACTCAATTTGGCCATGAGATTTCCTGGGGGCGACGGAACGCCCCTCGCTTCGATCAGCAATCACGACGCATGATGGTTACCGCCTCTCTACGGTAGCTGCGTTGTTCGAGGTCGCGCCACCCCAACTGCCGGTATAGCGGTTGCTGGTCCGGCGTGTAGAGGTAGAAATGATCGTGGCCATGGGCCCGGGCTTCTTCTTCCACACGTTGGACCAGCCGCGAGGCGATACCTCGGCCACGCCACTCGGGGCGCACGAAGACAGAGGCCAGCCAGGGAGTCAGATCAAGGCGGTCGCTCATGTCGTCGGCCACCAGGCTCGCCGTACCCACTGGAGTATCGCCATGGAAGGCAGCGAACACCGACGGCACACCTCCCGCACCGCATTCGTCACGCAGCAGGGCAATGGCAGTGTCCAGGCTTCTTCCCGGGTGCAGATGCCCCCAGGTGTCGTGAGCCCACTCGGCCAGGATGGCGACATGGGGCGAGTCGCCGTCGAGGCGTGCAATGCGGACTCTTGCTGGCATGCTGATAAGCTTGCTCTTCTGGTTTTCCCGATCGCTGAGTTTTATCGGCGGCTTCCCCCCGCTGATCGAGATTCGCCCCTACGCCAATAGTCTGGCATGTGGGCATCATGGGAGAGGACAATAACTATCGACTACAGCATATCTACGCCTCTGATACTTCCAGCCTGGCCCTGGCGGCACGCGCGGCATGCAGCTTCTGGTAGCTCTCGATCAGGCGCTGGTGCTTCTCCAGCCCTTCCAGCGCCATGCTGGTGGGCGTGAGGCCGTAGAAGCGAACGGTGCCATTCACCGAGCCCACTACCGCTTCCATGGTCGCCTCGCCGAACATGCGCCGGAAGTTGTACAGGAAGTCATCCAGCTCGAGTTCATCATCGAGGATGATCTCCAGTACCACGCTCACCGCACGATAGAAGAGGTTACGTTCCACGGTATTGTCGTTGTACATCAGGAAGATATCGACCCGCTCCAGCGCTTCCTCATGCTGGCCCAGCGCCAGGTTGATCAGCAGCTTCAGCTCGAGGATGGTGAGCTGGCCCCATACGGTGTTCTCGTCGAACTCGATGCCGATCAGGGTAATGATGTCCTGGTGGTCGTCGATCTGGCTCGCTTCCAGGCGCTCCAACAGATCGGCCAGCTGCGCGTCGCTGAGCTCGTGCAGGTGGAG
Organism: Halomonas daqiaonensis; assembly: GCF_900109725.1. Taxonomy (GTDB): domain Bacteria; phylum Pseudomonadota; class Gammaproteobacteria; order Pseudomonadales; family Halomonadaceae; genus Halomonas; species Halomonas daqiaonensis. Next base: position 7,830 of record NZ_FOBC01000010.1, on the reverse strand, counting down.
GATGTCCTCGCGGAACAGCAGGGCCTTGTTGGTGTTGTCCCACACCAGGTCGTCCACCGGGTAGACCTCGGAGAAGCCCGGCACCAGGATGCGACACACCGGCGCGCCCAGGTCCTCATGGACGGCGATGTAGGACTCGTAGCCAAGCTCATCGAGGATGCCGAACAGGGTTGCCGCCTCTTCCGCGTTGCTGTTGGAGCCGCTGCCGGAGAAGTCCCAGTCGCAGAACTCGACATCCGAGCGGGCACTGAAGAAGCGCCAGGAGACCAGCCCGGAGGAGTCGATGAAGTGCTCGACGAAATTGTTGGGCTCGGTGACGGCCAACGAGTTGAAGGTCGGCGGCGGGAAGTCGTTGAGGCCCTCGAAGCTGCGGCCCTGGAGCAGCTCGGTGAGGCTGCGTTCCAGCGCCACCTCGAGGCTCGGGTGCGCGCCGAAGGAGGCGAAGACGCCGCCGGTCCTGGGGTTCATCAGGGTGACGCACATCACCGGGAACTGCCCGCCCAGGGAGGCATCCTTGACCAGCACCGGGAAGCCTTGGGCCTCCAGCGCCTCGATGCCCTCGACGATGGCGGGATAGCGCGCCAGCACTTCCTGAGGCACGTCGGGCAGCGCCAGCTCCTCCTCGATAATCTGCTTCTTCACCGCCCGCTCGAATATCTCCGACAGGCACTGCACTTGGGCCTCGTGCAGGGTGTTGCCGGCGCTCATGCCGTTGCTGAGGTAGAGGTTCTCGATCAGGTTGGAGGGAAAGTAGATCACCTCGTCATCCGACCGGCGCACGAAGGGCAGCGAGACGATACCGCGATCCACCCGGCCGGAGTTGGTGTCGATCAGGTTCGAGCCGCGCAGCTCCCCTTCGGGGTCGTAGATTGCCCGACAGTGGTCGTCGAGGATCTCCGCCGGCAGTTCGTCGTTTGGCCCCGGCTGGAACCATTTCTCATCGGGATAGTGAACGAAGGCGCTATCGGCTATCTGTTCGCCGAAGAACTGGTCGTTATAGAAGAAGTTGCAGCTCAGCCGCTCGATGAACTCGCCCAGCGCCGAGCATAGCGCGCTCTCCTTGGTGGCGCCCTTGCCGTTGGTGAAGCACATCGGCGAGGCGGCATCGCGGATGTGCAGCGACCACACATGGGGCACGATATTGCGCCAAGAGGCGATCTCGATCTTCATGCCGAGATCGGCCAGGATCGCGGTCATGTTGGCGATGGTCTGCTCCAGCGGCAGATCCTTGCCCTCGATCCAGGTGCCTTTCTCGTCATTCGTTCCGCCCTGCGGCGATCCCAGCACTTTACCTTGCAACAGGGCCTGGGCGTCCTCGTCGATGTTCTCCACGGTCTCGATCTGGAACTCGGGGCCGGTCTGCACCACCTTCTTCACCGTGCAGCGGTCGATGGAGCGCAGGATGCCCTGGCGATCCTTGTCGGAGATATCCGCCGGGAGCTCCACCTGGATCTTGAAGATCTGGTTGTAGCGGTTCTCCGGGTCGACGATGTTGTTCTGCGAGAGCCGGATGTTCTCGGTGGGGATATCCCGCGCGTTGCAGTACACCTTCACGAAGTACGCCGCGCACATGGCCGAGGACGCCAGGAAGTAGTCGAACGGCCCCGGCGCCGAGCCATCACCCTTGTAGCGGATGGGCTGGTCCGAGATGACCGTGAAGTCGTCAAACTTGGCCTCCAGCCGGAGGTTGTCGAGATAGTTGACCTTGATTTCCATGGAGGGGCACCGGACGTGGGAGCTTCGGCGAAGCGAATGCGAAAACCCGCCATTATCCAGCTTTTCCCGGCAGGCGTCATGAAGGGGTTACAAAAATCCACGGCATGAAGCTCGCCTGAAAGTGACGGCTCGCCTCCATTGCGTCATCGGTTCGGCGAAGTTGCGGGCTCAACAGTGGCCGCTCATGATGGTAGGCCAAGCTTCCTCACCGGCCAAGGCCGCCACGGAGGGTAGATGTCGCACCTGATCGACTTTCAGCATTCGGAAGAGGCGCCACGCTGGCGGGCCATCAACGACGACGTGATGGGCGGCGTTTCCCGAGGCAGACTGCACGAAGAAAACGGTACCGGCGTCTTCAGCGGCGAGCTCTCGCTGGAGCATGGCGGCGGCTTCGCCTCGGTGCGCCGCGAGCCCGAGGATTTCCAGCTGGGCGCTTTCTCGGGCCTGATGCTTTACGTGCGCGGCGACGGTCGCCGCTACCAGCTACGCCTGCGCAACGACCAGCTGTTCGATGGCGCAGCTTACCGGGCGCTGTTCCAGCCCCCTGCCGGCGAGTGGCAGCGTGTCGCCCTGCCCTGGAACGAGTTCGAAGCCGTCTTCCGCGGCCGCCGCCTGGAGGATGCCCCGCCCCTCGACCCCGATGCGATCCAGCAGGTGGGGCTATTGATTGCGGATCGGCGGCCGGGGCCGTTTCGGCTGGAGGTGGCGTTGCTCGCAACGCTTAGCAGCTGACCTTTTTCGGACTCGATCAGGCAGCCCAGCCTGGCCGCGCGATCACGCATCATCCTCGTTGTGGTGATACGCTCAAGTAGCGGGATGGCAGTCGCCTGATCGGGACAGCCGATCAGCCAGACTTATCCTCGCCTCCTCGACACCCAGCTGTCGCGGATGACAAGCCCGTTCACAGGAGGCATGACCGTGATCATCAAGGGACTCGCACTCAGTTTTATCCTCTTCGGTTCCGTCGGCCTGGCCAGCGCCGATTACGCCGAGGGCATGCGCTACTACGAACAGCAGGAGTATCGCCAGGCACTACAGGAATTCGGCGCAGCGGCCAGGAGTGGCGATGCCGATGCCCAGTACATGCTGGGCCGCCTGTACGAGTCCGGCAACGGGACTGTCCAGAACTTCGTGCAGGCTCACAAGTGGTACAACCTGGCCGCCGCCCGCGGTCACAGCCATGCCGCGGAGGCTCGCAACTCGCTGGCCGAGCGCATGACGGCCGGACAGGTTGCCGAGGCACAGCAGTCGGCGCGTGGCTGGCAACCGGAAGAGCAGAAAGAAGAAGCGTCTTCTTCGCAGGCGACTCAGCGACCGCGGCCCGATATCGAGAACCTGACGGACCGACAAGGCATCGCGGAAATACAGCGAGAGCTCAATCGGCTCGGCTATGACGCCGGCCCGATGGATGGCGCCATGGGCAACCGGACCCGCAGTGCGATACGCGAGTATCAGGCCGACATGGGCATTGCCCGCAACGGTCGCGCTTCGGCTGACCTGCTGAAGCGCCTGCGCCAGACGGAGCGACAGGAAGCAGCGGCACCCTCCGAGCTCGAACCCGAGTCTCGGGTTGTTCTGCAGGATGATTTCGACGACGGCGACTTCCGTCGCAACCCCTCCTGGACAGTGCTCGGCGGCGACTTCGAGGTCGACGAGAACGGCCTGCGCAGCATCGTGGAGATGCAAAGAACGACCGATCGCGAACCCCGCAGGCTCAGCGCCGAGCGACCGGAAGAGATCGGCCTGGCGATGCTGGAGCTGATCCTCGAGCAGACGGGCAATGCCGGACAGGGCGAGGTCCCTACCCCCGTCGATCCGGCGCACATCTTCGTCAATGCGACTGTCGACAACGCCTTCCGGATGGAACTGGAAGTCGCCTCCCGGCAGCGGCCCGGCAGCCTGGAACTGGGGCTCTTCCAAGGCAACCGACCCAGCGGCACCGGTTATCGTCTGGTCTACTCTCCCGGCGCGAGCCCCGGGCTCAGCCTGGTCAGACTGATTTCCGGAAGCGCCGAGGTGGTTGCCCGCCACGAAGGCAGTCTCGACCTCGAGGACGGCCGGTTCCATCGTATCGTCTGGACCCGTGACGAGAACGGCCAGATGCAGGTCCGCGTGGATGACCAGCGCCTCTTGAATGTGCAGGACACTGGCTTGCGCGATCCCTTCCAGGGCTTCGTGATGGCAAACCAGGGGGGCGACTACACCCTGGGCCGAATCAAGCTCGAGGAGTAGCCGACTGGGTGACCCGCCCCAGGCGGTGTCACCACAGGCAGAACCCCATGCAGAAAAGATGCAGCCGATTCCAGGGAATCGGCTGCGCCACCTTATGGACCCGGCGCTGGACTTGGTACTCGAGACCGCCGACCGTTCCAGAATAGATAGATGATGGATTATAACTGCCAAGGGTTTGCTCCGGACCCAGCGACCGTGCGGTTAATGAGGTGCCATGGCTACAACGCTTCTTATCTGGATCACCAGAGTGCTGGCGCTGCTGTTGGTCACGGTGAGCGTCCTGCCGATGATACCCAGCGGTCATTGGTGGGTTCGGCTGTGGGAGTTCCCGCGGCTTCAGTTGACTTGGGCGCTGGTCCTGCCACTGGTGTTGCTGGCATTGCCTGCGTGGTGGAATCGGCCACGGACAGAACACGCAGCTTGGGTGGCGGTGATACTCGTGGCAGGAGGATTGCAGCTGTCGCATATCCTGCCGTACACGCCGATCTGGCCAACCGAGGTTCCAGCCGCCGAGGTTCAACCCGCCGAAGAACAGACGACCCTGAAAGTGTTGACGTCGAATATCACCTACACCAACGACCACTACGCCGAGCTGCTGGCATTGGTTCAACGTGAGGATCCGGACATTCTGCTGCTGATCGAGGTCGATAACGCCTGGGCCGAGGAACTGGCGCCGCTGGATCAACACTACGCACATCGGGTCGGTGAGGTCCGTGGCGAGGGCCTGGGGGTCATGCTCTGGTCACGGTTCCCGCTGCTGGAGCAGGAGATCAAGCATCTGGTCTCCGACCGCCGGCCATCGGTCTTCGTGACCCTGGATATACCGGGGATCGGCCCGGTACGCTACATCGGCACCCACCCCGTCCCGCCGGGGCTGAAGGGCCAGATCGCCAGCATCGGCGAAAAGACCGATCGTCGCGACAGCCGTGTCCGTGACGCCGAACTGATGCTCGTTGCCCGCCACGTCCAGAAGGACTCGGACAATCGCTGGATCGTCACCGGGGACTTCAATGATGTCGCGTGGTCCGACACCACCCGGCTGTTCGCCGACCTGAGCGACCTGAAAGACCCACGACGAGGCCGGCGGCTGCTGACCTCCTATCCCGCGGATCGGCCACTGTGGCGATACCCGATCGACCACCTGTATGTATCTGACGGTTTCCACCTGCTTGACCTAGGCCGTTTGAGAGTGCCCGGCTCCGACCATTTCGCCGTCACCGCGACACTGGCCGTCGCAAGGAAGGACCACAAGAAGCCGCAGGCCTCTGCAGAAGAGAAGAAGCAGGCTCAGGAGATGGTCGAGGAAGGTGCCGAAGATGCCGCCGAACACGGCGTCAGTTCGACGCAGCATAGTCAGGAAGGGCCAGAATCAGAAGAGTCGGGCCCCTAGCCCGGAAATTGCACCAGAAATGCAAAAAGCGGCTGTAAATCGGTTATAATTCAAGAGCCTAACCAAGAATCTACCGATACAGCCGCCATGACAAAATGTACCACGCCCACTGCCTCCTTTCCACGCTGTAAAGGCCGCCAGGTCACCGCCGGTTTCGACGGTGGCGAGATCACCTCCGATGGCGGCGCCCTGCTGCTTCGCCAACTGAATCACGAGATGGGCCTGACCCGCAGCATCGCTCGCCGACTGGATGACGCCCGTGCCTCTCGCCGTTGTCAGCACCGGGCTGAAACCATGCTCCGACAGCGCGTGTTCGGTCTCGCCTTGGGCTATGAAGATCTCAACGATCATCATGCCCTTCGCCGCGACATCGCCCTCCAGACCGCCGTCGATACCGACGGCGTGCTGGCCAGCCAATCGACCCTGTGCCGCTTCGAGCAGCAGGCCAGTCGCCAGTGGGCGGTGGCCATCCAGGAAGAGATCGTCGAGCAGTTCATTCGCTCCTTCCGTCGGCCGCCAACGAAGCGCTTGATTCTCGATTTCGACGCCACCGACGACCCGGTGCATGGCGAGCAGCTCGGCCGGCATTTCTCCGGCTTCTACGACGGTTACTGCTTCCTGCCACTCTATGTCTTCTGTAGCCAGCAGTTGCTGGTCAGCTACCTGCGACCGGCCTATCGCGATGCGGCCCACCATGCCGGCGCCATCCTGGCGTTGCTGGTGCGGCGGCTGCGCCAGGCCTGGCCCGAGGTGAAGATCGTCTTCCGTGGCGACAGTGGCTTCTGCCGACCGCTGATTCTCGACTGGTGTGAGCGCCATGGTGTCGAGTACATCGTCGGCCTGGCCACCAACAGCCGCCTCGAGACGATGTCATTGGACATTCGCTATGAGTCGGCCATCCGCTGGGAGGCTGAACGCACCAAGCAGCGCCACTTCGGGCGCATCGACTATGCCGCCCACAGCTGGAAGTGCCCTCGACGCAAGGTGGTGGTCAAGGCCGAGACCAGCCACCGAGGCTTCAACACCCGCTACGTGGTGACCAACCTGCGCGGCAGCCCCCAGTGGCTCTACGACAGCCGCTATTGCCCGCGTGGGGATATGGAGAACCGCATCAAGGAGCAGCAGTGGCTGTTCTCGGACCGCACCAGCTGCCATGAATGGTGGCCCAACCAGTACCGACTGCTGCTGGCCGGCCTGGCCTACCTGCTGCTGGAGCGGCTGCGTCGGGTTTACCTCAAGCGCACGGCATACGCCACGGCCCAGGTCACCACCCTGCGTCTGAAGTTGCTGAAGATCGGTGGCGTAGTGATCCGCAATACCCGGCGCGTCCGCCTGATGCTGAGTAGCCACTATCCTGACCAGGTCCTCTTCCTCAAGCTGGCTAAGAAACTGGCGCCGGGATAACCTGGCACGGTGCTGTCCCCGGCACGATATAAACAATGGGGGTAGGGGGCAGTGAGTCTTGAAGGCAGGAAATCGATCAAAAAGTGAGCAATTCTCGCTCCATCCAGTATGACGAGTGGACCTGGTCACCAAACAGGCCGCACTGCCGACACTGGTGCAATATTCAGGCTAGCAGACTGCCGCTCAGTACGGTGGCGAAGCGCAGTATGTCGCGAGTCCGAAAGGTGATGCTCACGGTCACGCTATTCGGTGCCTGACCAGCTCTCCTCCGTCTCCACCTGCCCTCGCAACTGCATCCAGCGCATCGCGAGCCAGCATAGTGCCGCCCAGGCGGCCCCGGCCGTCCAGCCGGCAAGCACATCCGTTGGCCAATGGACCCCGAGATAGACACGGCTTATGCCCACCAGCAGCGTGAGCAGTATTGCCAGCGCAAGGATGTAAGCTTTCAGCCTCAGCTCGGGCTGTACGCGGGTGAGCAAAGCGGCAAAAGTAAGATAGGTCACCGCAGACATCATCGCGTGGCCACTGGGGAAACTTGCGGTGTAAACGAGGGAGTCATGAGGAACAAGATCGGGTCGCGGGCGATCGAACCCAACTTTCATCAAGGAACTGAGCAGTATACCGCCGGGTACCACGACCGAGGCAAAGAGTGCCGCGCGATAGCGTCGGGCGAGTAGCAGATAGCCCAGGGCACCCAGCGATACCAGCACCAGTACGCCCACACCACCGAGTGCAGTAAAGTCCCGACCTAGCAGGCTGTCGGGTTAAGGGGCTCGAACCGCAGATGCAGCGTCCCCTCGTTGGTTTTTCCGCAGGGTAATTGGTCATGCGGCTGGAAAGACGCTGTTGACCCTCCCTGCGCCGATTCTGGCCCCGTTATGCGGGGCCAGATGAGGGGGTTTCCCTCACCCTGCCGTCAGGCGGTGCATCCGCTTGATGTTCCAGGCCATGGTGGCCAAGCGCCATTCACCGCTGACCTTGTCGAGACCGCGCAGCGAGACCTGCCGGAACCCCATCACGTGTTTGATGATGCCGAAGACCGGCTCCACCGTGTGCTTGCGCAGCGCATACAGCGCTCGTCCTGCTCG
>NZ_FOBC01000009.1 GCF_900109725.1 Halomonas daqiaonensis | reverse complement strand
CAAGATGAGACATCCCCGAGGCCTCGAGCCTCCTGAAGGGCCCAGCGAGACCAGCTGGTTGATAGGCCGGGTGTGGAAGCGCTGCAAGGCGTTGAGCTAACCGGTACTAATGGCCCGTGAGGCTTGACCATATAACACCCAAGCGGTCTGCCGATGGCGACCGACAGCCGGATACGACGAGACGACTCAGTTCAGCATGATTCACCGTTTTTCGCCTGACGACCATAGCGTGCGGGAACCACCTGATCCCATGCCGAACTCAGCAGTGAAACCGCTCAGCGCCGATGGTAGTGTGGGGCCTCCCCATGCGAGAGTAGGTCATCGTCAGGCACCTATCCCGAAAACCCCGTGTTCGAAAGAGCGCGGGGTTTTTTTATGTCTGGCACTCACGCCGTTACATGATGTTGCAACCTGGATTGGAAAGGCCGTCTGCCAAGGGTTAGGGTTTTCGTTTACGACACTGATGGTTTCCGACGTCTCAGCAGGAGGTGAACATTAAGATGGGGATGATGCGTAAGCTGGGCCTGGCCCTTCTGATTGCCATGCTGGGTGCCGGCCTGGTGGCCTGCGAGGATGAGCAAGGGCCGGCCGAGGAGGCAGGCGAGAATATCGACGAGTCGATGGAAGAGATGGGCGAAGGCATGGAGGAGATGGGTGACGAGATGGAGCAGGCCGCCGAGGACGCCCAGAATTGATTGCCCGCCTAGGGTGGCAGAAATCAGAAGTGATAATAGGACAGAAAAGGCCGGGCATAGTGCCCGGCCTTTAGCGTATCGGCATGTCACTCCCTGGGACGTCAGGCGCCGGGATTCTGCTCGATCCCTTGCAGGTACCAGGGAGCGCCGTCGCGCATCTGGCGAGTCAGGTGCCAGGTCTCGTTGAACTCGGTCTCCTCCCCGTTCTCGGCGATGATGCCGTGGAAGATCACCGTGGCCTCGGCTTCCTGGCCGACCTCGCGAATACTCCCGAGTTCGGTGAAGAGCCGCACGATCTCGGTGCGATTGTTGGCCGGCTGACGGCCACGCTCCTCACGCAGCAAGTTGTAGAGCTCCGGCGTCACGTACTCCTGTATGCCGGCAAAGTCGTTGTTGTCCCAGGCCCGCTGCAGAGTCATGAAATGCTCCTTGGCGCCGCCGAGGAAGCGTTCCCGGTCGAACCACTCGGGCTCCGAGGCGAAGGCGGTTCCGCTTCCCAGCGGTGCAGGCTCGGCCTGGAAGTGCTGGGGGGCGGCGGTGCCATCCGGCTGGCCCTGGCCACCGGCCATGGCCGGCCGGCGCCGGGCCAGCAGCTTGAAGAGCAGGAAGGCCACGCCGGCGACGAGCAAGATGTCCATCACGCGGAGTTCGTCGAAGGCGCCGCCGAAGAAGAGCGCGGCGAGCAGGCCGCCCGCGAGCAGGCCGCCGAACATGCCGCCCATTCGCGAGCCGGCGCGAGTCTGGTTGGCGCGGCTGCCGATGGCCTGGTTCTGGGTGGCCGCGGGCTGCTGCACCGTGCGGGACTGACTGCCGAAGGTCTTGCCGCCACCCAGGCGGCGGGCTTCGGCATGGTCCACGGCCAGGCCGAAGCCTAGAACGCCGACCACGATCATGACGAGTAGGTGACGCATCAGGGAGTTCTCCATCGAGAAAGGGCATGAGAAAGGGCCGGAAAGATGTATTCTAGCGACTATGCTGGTTGGTCACGACAATTAAAGAGAGGGGCCGCCGATGCGCCTGACGCGAGAAAAGAGCCTGCTGTTGATCGTCGACCTGCAGGCCGGCCTGCTGCCGGTCATCCAACATGGCGACCAGGCGGTGACCGAGGCCACTTGGATGGCCGGCATAGCCGGCGAGCTCGAGGTGCCCGTGTGGGTCACCGAGCAGTATCCCGAAGGGCTGGGGGGCAGCGAGCCACGGCTGCTCGAGGCGCTGCCGGCGCATCGCCTGTGGCACAAAGTCCACTTCGATGCCCATGCCGAACCGGCTTTCGCCGAGGCCATGGCCGCCGGTGATCGCCATCAGGTGGTGCTGTGCGGCACCGAGGCCCACATCTGCGTGATGCAGACCGGCCTCGGCCTGCTCGAGGCGGGCTACGAGGTCTACTGGCTGGTGGAGGCGTGCGCCAGCCGTCGGGCCGACGAGGCGCGACTGGCCAAGGAGCGGATGGTGCAGGCCGGGGCGGTCGCGGTGAGTGCCGACATGATCGCCTATGAGTGGTTGCATCGCTGCGACGACGCGCGCTTCAAGCAGGCCCATCGCCATTTTCTCAAGGAGCGCTCGGCACGCCCCCTGGTGTTTTCCGGCTAGGGGCTCAGGCAGCGCCCTCGGCGCGGGTGAAGACCAGGGTATCGCCCTCCGAAAGGGCGGCATTCCAGGCGTAGCCCGCCACATCGAAGTCCTTGAGGCCTTCGGGGTCGTCCAGGCGCTCACGGATTATCCAGGCGGCCATCAGGCCGCGGGCCTTCTTGGCGTAGAAGCTGATGATCTTCAGCTTGCCGTTTTTCTCATCCTTGAACACCGGCGTGATCACCCGTGAGGTGAGCGCCTTGGTGTCGATCGCCTTGAAGTACTCGTTGGAAGCCAGGTTGACCAACACCGGGTTGCCGCTGGCCGCCACGGCGCGGTCGAGCTCAGCGGTGAGGGTTTGCCTCCAGAAGGCGTAGAGGTCCTTGCCCGCAGGGTTCTCCAACCTGGTCCCCATCTCCAGGCGATAGGGCTGGATCAGGTCCAGCGGGCGCAACAGACCGTAGAGGCCGGAGAGGATGCGCAAGTGATCCTGGGCGAAGGCGTTGTCGTCGTCGCTGAAGGTGTCCGCCTCGAGCCCCACATAGACATCGCCCTGGAAGGCCTGGGCAGCAGGCTTGGCGTTCTTGGGCGTGAAGGGGGTATGCCATTCGGCGAAGCGTGCGGCATTGAGCCCGGCCAGCTTGTCGCTGATGCCCATCAGCTCGCTGAGCTGTTGGGGCGAGTAGTCACGCAGGATCTCGATCAGTTCACGGCTGCGATCGAGATGGTCCGGCTGGGTATGCAGGGTGGTGGTGGCCGGGGTCTCGAAGTCCAGCGTCTTGGCGGGCGAAATCACGCTCAGCATGGGGCGCTCCTGTACCTGAAGGGGATGGCCTGTTGGCAGTTGGGCCAGTATATCAAGCAGCCCGAGGACGATGGGCTATCGGGGTAATAGCCCATCGCTGAGGCACTCTTTGTATTGTATAGAGAGCGTGGTTCAGGGCGCGGGGTTGGGAATGCGCTGGTGAACGGCCTCAATGGCTTCCAGTACCTCGTCGTCGAGTCGCAGGGACTCGCTGGCCAGGTTGCTCTCCAACTGCTCCATGCTGGTGGCACCGATGATGTTGCTGGTCAGGAAGGGTCTCGAGTTGACGTAGGCCAGGGCCATCTTGGCCGGGTCCAGGTCATGGTCGCGGGCGATCTTCACATAGGCGGCGGTCGCCTCCTCGGCCAGCGGCTTGGTATAGCGCTGGAAACGTTCGAACAGGGTCAGCCGGGCGCCGGCGGGGCGGGCGCCATCTAGGTACTTGCCGGAGAGCATGCCGAAGGCCAGCGGCGAGTAGGCCAGCAGCCCCACCCTTTCTCGATGGGCGATCTCTGCCAGCCCCACCTCGAAGGTGCGATTGAGCAGGTTGTAGGGATTCTGGATGCTCGCGACCCGAGGCAGGCCCAGGGTCTCGGCCAAGTGCAGGGCACGCATCACGCCCCAGGGGGTGTCGTTGGAGAGCCCGACGGCGCGAACCTTGCCGGCATCCACTAGCTCCTTGAGCGCCGACAGCGTCTCCTCCAGCGGCGTAGCGTCCTCTTCCTCAGCGTGCTCGTAGCCCAGCTTGCCGAAGACGTTGGCCTTCCGGTCCGGCCAGTGCAGCTGGTAGAGGTCGACGTAGTCGGTCTGCAGCCGGCCGAGGCTTTCATCGACCGCCTGGTGAAGGTGATCACGAGTCAGCCTCGGGCCGCCACGGATATGCTCGAGGCCGGGGCCGCTGGCCTTGGTGGCGATGATCACGTCATCGCGGCTGCCACGACGCTTCAGCCAGCTACCGATATAGGCTTCGGTGTGTCCCTGGGTCTCGGCCCTGGGGGGTACCGGATACATCTCGGCGGTGTCGATGAAGTCGATGCCGAAGGCCACGGCTCGGTCGAGCTGCTCGTGGGCCTCGGCCTCGCTGTTCTGCTCGCCGAAGGTCATGGTGCCGAGGCACAGGCGACTGACCTCGATGCCGGTATCGCCTAGCGGTCGCGTCTGCATCCATCACTCCTGTCAGGACTGTGAAGGGTTGAGCCGGCATGGTAGCGGGGCCCGGGTGGGGCAGCAAATTGCGGGGTTGAGTCACTGACGGGGCGGGCGTATGCTTGCCACCCCGTTGCCCCGGCGGAGTCCGCAGGGCCACCGTTTCTTGCAGGAAGTGATACCGGCCACAGGATGTGGCCGGTATCACTTTCGCACCACAGGACGCAGGGTTGTTGCCATGCCAGAGGCATCCTCACTGTTCACCCGGTTCGAGTACCGGCTTGCACAGCAACTGTTCCATACCCGCTGGCTGCCCCGCTCGCCGCGGACCCAGCGCTTGACCATGCGCCTTTTCCAGCGCTGCGCCGATGCCGGGCATCCGGCGGCGCTGTCGCAGTATGGTCACATGCTCTTCCATCGCGGGGTCAGTCCCCAGGACAAGGCCCGCGGGGCGCGCTATGTGTTCGAGGCGGCCCATGCCGGGGATGCCAAAGCCCAGTACCAGGCCGGGCAGATTCGTGAGCATGGCTGCGCCCAGTATCCGCGCCGCGATGAATATGCCGTGACCTGGTATGCGCGTGCCGGAGAGGCGGGCCATCCCCTGGCAGCGACCCGCCTGGCTCGCGCCTATCGCAACGGGGATCTCGGACTGCCGGTGGATACAGAGAAGGCCGCGCACTGGCAGGCCCTGGCTGACCGCCTGGCCGGATTGGCCGGCTCGCTGGACTCGGGTTTGACGGGCTCCGGTTCTCCGGGCGCTGATTCATTGGACAGGGCCGAAGGCGAGACGCGACACTAGCCGTTCATCTCCATTGCCATCGGCCATCCCGACCAAGGACTCTCCCGCCCGTGACGCTACCCACACTGCTGGATATCGAGGCGTCCGGCTTCGGGCGCGGCAGCTACCCTATCGAGGTCGGCCTGGCCCGCGCCGATGGCAGTACCTGTGCCTTCCTCATCCAGCCGCTGAAGGAGTGGACGCATTGGGACCCCAAGGCCGAGCTGCTGCACGGCATCAGCCGCGGGCGGCTGCAGCGCGAGGGTTACCCGGTGCGCCAGGTGGCTCGCTGGCTCAATGATGAACTGGGAGAGATCGGCATCGCCTACAGCGACAGCTGGGGCTACGACAACACCTGGCTGTCGCTGCTTTTCCATCATGCCGGCATGCTGCCGGCCTTTCGCCTCGAGGCGCTGCGCATCCTGCTCAGCGAGCAGCAGCAGGCCCTGTGGAGCCGAACCAAGGAAGCGATCATTCGCGAGCAGGGCATTCATCGACATCGGGCCGGCGACGATGCTCGCCTGCTCCAGCTCACCTACCAGCGCACCCTTGGCGTCTGACAGACGGCTCATTCCTTGCCGCTGACCGAGAGTGCCCTGCCAACAGGCATGTCGTGCTATCCATGGTCTTGAGCAAGCCGTTCGGCAAGCGCCAATGCGGGCTAGCTCTGCTTGGCTATTCGGCTTTCTAGCGCATCCAGCAGTTCGGCGGGCTTGGTGGCATCGATCAGCTCGGCCCGAGTGCGGCCATTGAGGAAGCCGTGCTCCACGGTGTTATCGAGGAAGGCCAGCAGCGGGGCGTAGAAGCCCGCGGTATCGAGCACGCCGATGGGCTTGTCGTGCAGCCCCAGGTAATGCCAGGTCCAGGCCTCGAAGAACTCCTCCAGGGTGCCGATGCCGCCGGGCAGCACGATGAAGGCATCGGCATGGGCGGCCATGCTCGCCTTGCGCTCGTGCATGTTGCGCACCCGCACCAGTTCGCTCAGGCCGTGGTGGGCCTGCTCGCGCTCGACCAGGTGGTCGGGCATCACCCCGATGGCTTCGCCACCGCCGGCCATCACGGCATCGGCCAGGCTGCCCATCAGGCCGATGCGGGCGCCGCCATAGACCAGGCCGTGGCCACGTTTGGCCAGCTCGGCGCCGAGCTGGCGTGCGGCCTCGAGGAATTGCGGGTCATGGCCCTCCCGGGACCCCAGATAGACGCAGAATCTCGACATCCTCTCCTCCTTGGCAAGGGGTCATGCTAACGGGCAGGCGGGGGACCCGAAAGCCTGTGTCATGGCAGGCAGTCGGCCACCCCGTAGGTCGCGTCGAGCCACTGGCCGATGACGTTCTCGCCGCAGAGGTGGTGGGCATACTGGGTGTGCAGGCAGCGAACCTGATCGCGGTTGGTGATGCCGCCGATGCCGCGCTCGGTGAGCACGCCCTCATAGCCCAGGCGGTGGACCTCGGCCTTCTGGGTGTCGCTCATGCAGGCCCAGCGGGTCGCCACATAGGCGTCGTGGCTGCGGTGGTAGGCGGCCAGGAAGTCGGGGTCCTGCTGAAGGCGGGTCTCCAGCTGCTTGATTACCCCGGCGGCCTCGATATGCGAGATCTCGATCTTGAGCCGCTCTGAGCATAGCCAGTAGAGCGTCGGGAAGGGCTTGCCGTCGACGATGGGCGCCATGCGCAGCACTAGCGGCGTGCCCTCGCCATCGGTGGCGGCCAGGGCCTCTATACCGCGAGGTGCGCGACCCAGCTGCTCGGCGATGATGGCCAGCTGCCGCGCGTCAGGTTCCAGGTCGGTGCGGATCACCATCATCGTTGTCCCGTACGAACTTGTTCGAGTGCCCCACGGCGAGGAAGAAGGCGCGGTTGAGCTGCTCGGGGGTGGGTACGTAGCGCCACTCCCGCTCGCAGTATTCGCCGGCCCGCGCCATCAGCACGTCATGGAGGCGATTGAACGGCGCATCATAATCGTAGGGATCGGCACCGAACAAGCGGATGTGCGGATAGTCGGCAAAGCGCTCGATGAAGTAGCGCTCCAGATCGGCTTCGACGGCGCGATGCCGAGGGGTGTCGTCCGGGTCCAGCCAGAGGGTGTAGCGAATGGCCATGGGGACTCCCGTCGGTGGATGGCGCTCTTGTTGTGACACCGCCGGCCGACGTTTGGCTCAGGGATGGCTTGTGGTAGCTCAGCGCCTTGCCAGGGGGGCGTGGCGTGCGCCGGTCAAACGCGCCAGGTCCCCCGGCGCCAGGCAGATCTCCAGCCCGCGGCGACCGCCGCTGACATGGAGGGTCGCGAGGTGCTCGGCGCTGGCATCGAGGAAGGCGGGCAGGCGCTTGCGCTGGCCCAGCGGGCTGATGCCGCCGACCACGTAGCCGGTGGTCCGCTCGGCATCGGCGGGATCGGCCAGGTTGGCCTTCCGGCCCCCGGCCGCCCGGGCCAGGGCCTTGAGGTCGAGCTGGGCCGAAACCGGCACGATGGCCATCACCAGACGGCCGTCGTCGAGCCTGGCGAGCAGGGTCTTGAACATCTCCTCGGGCGAGAGCTCCAGCGCCTGGGCGGCTTCCGCGCCGTAGGCGGTGCTGCGCGGGTCATGCTCGTACTCGACCAGGCTGAAGGCGACTCCTGCCTTCTCGAGGACCTTCACGGCAGGGGTCATGCGTCTGCCGGCTCCGCCTGGAAGTGGATCTGAAGGGCCTCGCGCAGTTCGCCCTCGATGGGGATGGCCTTCTTGGCCTCATGGTCGAAGTGCACCATCACGGTGTGACCGAGATTGGTCAGCTGACCGTCCTGGCGTGCCTCCTGGCTCACCGTGAAGGAGCTGTTGCCGAGCCGCGAGACATAGGTGCGGATCTCGATTTCGCGGCCGTACTGCAGCTCGGCCCGATAGTCGACCTCCATGCGCGCCATGATCAGGCGCCACTTGCGTGGGTCCAGGTCTGGCGTGAACAGTCGGAAGAGGTCGTTGCGGGCCAGCTCGAACCAGGCCGGCAGCCGGGTATTGTTGACGTGGCCCAAGGCATCGGTGTCGTAGAAGGCGGGTTCGATGGTGCGGGTGAACATCGGGGGCGGTCCTCGTGATTTATTTGAGCCTGACAGCTTTGCCCCGAGCAAGCGCTCGGTCAAGTCCCGGCGCTTGCGCGCTCGGCCAGGCGAGTGGCCCGCCAGGCCAGCAGGCGGGTCCAGGCCAGCAGCCAGGCGGTGGCGACGGCGAAGCCGATCAGGGTGCCTAGGACCAGTCCCAGGCTGTCGTAGGTCAGCGAGACGCACAGGGCGTACCAGAGCAGCGCGCCGAGCCCGGCCGGGTAGTGCTTGATCACCGTGGCCACCGGGGCGGCGCCGTGGGTCAGGTGCAGGATCACCAGGAAGGGGTACATGGTCACCGGGAATGCGGCCATGACCCCGGCCCAAGCGGCCGGCATCACATGGGCGAGGCCGGTGATCAGGAAGATGATCCCGGCGGCCAGGGCGGCGCGCAGGCCCAGGGCCGCCCAGCTGAAGCCAACGCGGGCGCCGGTCGCGGTTTCCGGTACCCGGCGGTAGAGCCGTATGAAGACGACGATCGCCACCAGGGTGGTCAGGGTGCCGGTCAGGCGCGTGAACTCCAGCTGAGTCAACAGCAGGCTCACCGCCAACCAGGCGGCCAGCCCACCCGCGGTACCGGCGAGCACGCCGGCCAGGCCGTCGCGGCGGGCGCAGAGCAGGTAGCCGCCACCCAACGCCAGGGTGGCGGTGAAGCCGGCCAGGGTATGCACGGCACTCTGGGTGGCGAAGGCCGGGGAGATTTCAAGGCCGATGAAGAACAGTGCGATGGCGGTGCCCAACGGGTAGCCGGCGAGCAGGCCGGCTACGCGTGTGCTGACCCGCTCGGCGATCACCGAGAGGCCGAGTACTACGCCGATCGATACCAGCAGCTTGGCCAGTTGCCAGCTCAAGGGAACGTCCATGCTGTTTTCCTTATCCTTGTATCGGGTTCTTCGCAGGCTGGCGTGAAGGCACCGACAGCTACCTGCGTGATTGGCGCCGGCAGGCGCCCCGAAGCCTGGCAACTAGACCAGGCGCAGCCCCTTGAGGTCAGTCCAGGCGGCCTTCAGGGAGGTGGCCAACGGCTCGCGAAGATGCTCGGGTAGTGCCTGCTCGGCGGCATCGACATCCGCGAAGTCGCGATTGCGCAGCCAACAGTAGGCCCAGGCGCAGGCTTCGTCGTCACTGGCCGGTAGGGCCCTGGCAGGCATCTGTACCAGCAGGAAGGTGGCAGTGCGTGCTGCCCACAGGGGTGGTTCGGCACCGTCGGGCCGGCTCCAGTCGACGAGGGTATCACCATCCGGGGTGCTCTCGGGGAGCCCGATACGGGTTACCCGCGCGGTCTCGGCGAGCAGCAGTGCCAGGCGGTCGGCGTCGCCCTGGCCGAGGGTCAGCCACTGGGCGACCAGAGCGGGCAGGCCGCGGCGCACCTTGGCATAGAAGCCGTCTTGCGGCATGGTCTCGTTCATCTAGCTGGCCTTCTGGGATCGGGAACTGCACATGGAATTCGATTTTGCCACGCCCGTCGAGCGACGCCACCCCTCTGACGGTCACTGGCCCTCGCAGAAGTGGCATCGCTACGGTGATGACGTGCTGCCGCTGTGGGTCGCCGACATGGACTTCGCCTCGCCCCCTGCGGTTATCGAGGCGCTGCGGTCCCGGGTCGCGCATGGTGTGTTCGGCTATGGCCTGGTGCCCGATTCGCTGCGCGAGACCCTCTGCGACTGGAGTGCCGAGCACTACGGCTGGGCCATCGAGCCCGGCTGGCAGCTATGGCTGCCGGGCGTAGTGCCTGCACTGCACATGGCAAGCCTGGCTCTCACCGAGCCCGGCGACGGCGTGCTGACGGTGACGCCCATCTACCCGCCGTTCCTCAGGGTGGCCGAGCGCACGGGGCGGCGGCCCCAGCAGGCGGCCTTGCAGGCTCCGGCCGCGCCCGGCGAGCCCTGGCGCCTCGACCTCGCGGCACTGGAGGCAGCGATCACCCCCGAGACCCAACTGCTACTCTGGTGTCAGCCCCACAACCCCACCGGACGGGTGTGGACGCGGGAGGAGCTGGCGGGGCTTGCCGAGCTGGTCGAGCGCCACGATCTGTATGTGGTCTCCGACGAGCTGCACTGCGATCTGCTGCTAGAGGAGGGCGCCCACCATGTACCCTTGGCAGCAGCCTTCCCCGAACTGGCCTCGCGCACCCTGACCCTCTGGGCGCCATCCAAGACCTTCAACCTGGCGGGGCTCACCACGGCCTGTGCGGTGATTCCCGACGCCGGCCTGCGGCGACGCTTCGCCGCCGGTGTGAAGGGCCTTCAGCCCGACGGCAATGTGCTGGGGCTGGTCGCCGCCGAGGCGGCCCATGCCCATGGCGAACCGTGGCGGCAGGCGCTGCTGGCCGTATTGCGCGGCCACCGGCAGGCCCTGGTCGAACGGGTGGCCGGCTGGCCCGGCGTTACCATGAGCCCGCCCGAGTCCACCTACCTGGCCTGGCTGAACCTGCGCGAAGCGCAGGGGCTCGAAGGACTGGCCGGGTCCCCCCAGCTGCGGCTGCTCGAACGCACCGGCGTCGCTCTCTCCGACGGCGCCGACTTCGGCTGGCCGGGTTTTGCTCGTCTCAATTTCGGCACCACGGCGAGTCAGTTGGAGGCCGCACTGGCGCGATTGGACGGGGTGCTGTGCTGAAGCTTGAAGAGCGGCGCTTCGCGCCTGGAAGCTGGAAGAATGCCGCTACGCGGCATAACCTCCAAAGCTTGGGTCGTGGAGGTTCCTTACAGCTTCGAGCTTCCAGCTTCAGTAGAGCAACGCGAAGAGCTTGCGGCGATAGGCGACCGTTAGTGGATGGTCGGCTCCCAGGGCATCGAAGACCTGCAGCAGGGTGCGGCGGGCGGCATCGTCGCCGTAGGCGCGGTCGCGCTTCATCAGCGCGAGCAGGGCATCCAGGCCGGCTTCGTAGTCGCCATCGGCCACCTGGCGCAGGGCACGCTTGTACTGGGCCTCGCTGTCGTCGCGGCCTTCCAAGGCAGCCAGCTCTTCCGCAGAGGGCGCCTGCTCGCCGAACTCGATGCTGGCGCGCACGCCACGGGCCGGGGCGGCTTCGCGCTCCTCCGGGGGCAGGTTGTCCAGCAGGGTGCGGGCCTCTTCGGCCTGGCCGTCGGCCACCAGAGCGCGGGCCAGCTCCACTTGGTAGGGGGTATGCTGGGGGTATTGCTGCACCAGTTCCTGGTAGATATTCCGTGCGGTAGCGGCATCCCCCGCGGCCAGGGCCTCGGCGGCCTGGTCCTCGGGGCTCGCCGGGGCCTCTTCCGGCGCCGGGAAGTAGCGGCCCAGCCATTCGCGCACCTGCTTCTCCGGCAGGGCATCCTGGAAGTGGTCGACCAGTCCGCCCTGGCTGATCAACTTGACGTCGGGTACCGAGCGTACGCCGAGCTGGCCAGCGATCTCCTGGTTCTCGTCGATGTTGAGCTTGGCGAGGATGAAGGTGCCCTGGTACTCCCGGGCCAGCTTTTCGAGGATCGGAATCAGCGTCTTGCTGGACTCGCTCGAGGGTGCCCAGCAGGCGAGCAACACCGGCACCTGCATCGAGGTCTCGAGCAGCTGCTGGATGTTGCTGGTGTCGACGTCGAGGATCATCTCGGCGTTCTGGCCGCCGGTAGATGAAGCGTCGGCATTCTCGCTGGCGGTAAGGTCGTCGGTGAGCGGCTCACCGGTGCGCGGGTCGACGATGGGCATGATCACTGGCCTTGAATAGAGATGAATTTGCCTTACAGATGCGGGTGATCGCCCGCGACTTCAAGGGGAGCCGGCCTGTGCTGCGACGAATTCTGCGTGTGGTCTCCGCCCTGGCGGTGGTGCTTGCCCTGCTGGTGGCCGGGCCGCTGTGGATGCTGGCTACCGGCAAGGTGGAAGCCGGTGGCCACTGGTCCTCCGCCGATCGCACTGTGACGGGCCTGGCCCCGAGCCCCGCAGAGGCCCCCGAGGCGGTGGTCCAGGTCTATGCCGCCAGGGCCTGGGGATGGCGCGGGGCCTTCGGCGTGCATACCTGGATTGCCACCCGCGAGGCTGGCGCCGAGGCCTGGTGCATGCACCAGCTGCTCAGCTGGCGCCGGCCGGTCCTCGAGTCACGCGCGACCACCACGCCGGACCGGGCCTGGTACGGCAGCCAGCCCACGCTGCTGGCCGATTACCGGGGCGAGGCGGCGGCCGCGATAATTCCCGAGATCGAGGCGGCGGTGGCGGCCTATCCGGCTCCCGCCACCTACCGTGCCTGGCCGGGGCCCAACAGCAACACCTTCACCGCCTGGGTAATCCGCGAGGTGGGAGGGCTCGAAGCGACGCTGCCGGTGACTGCGGTGGGCAAGGATTACCTGCTCGAGGGCGTGCTGGCTGAGACGCCGGGGGGGCTCGGCGTCACCGCCTCAGTGGGCGGTGTGCTGGGGCTGACCGTGGGGCGCGACGAGGGGATCGAGCTCAACCTGCTGGGCCTCGCGCTGGGCATTGATCTGCGACGCCCGGCACTCAAGCTGCCGGGCATCGGTCGCCTGGGCATGGCCCCGCTCCTCAAGGGGGAGGTAGGTAGCGGGGGCCGCTGAATCTGAAACGACAGGGAACCGATAACCGATGGCTATGCCGCATACGAATAAGCCGACTCCCGCAGGAATCGACTTTCTCTATGTGATGGTGGCGGGGACCGGATTTGAACCGATGACCTTCCTAGGGTAGTGGAGAGCCGAGCCCGACGAGCTTCGAGGTAGGCGCTACCATAGGCATGAAAAAAGCCAGAACCGGTGGGTTCTGGCATTCCCATTGAAGATGGTAGCGGGGACCGGATTTGAACCGATGACCTTCGGGTTATGAGCCCGACGAGCTACCAGACTGCTCCACCCCGCATCAACGTGGGCGTATTCTACAAGGTATTCGCCTTTGGTCAAGGATTGATTTCAAACGCTCGTCCCGACGGCTCTCTCTGGTCCATACTCCCCATGCTGTCATCGAGGTGACAGATCAGTGAACAAGACTGGCGATGGCCGGCCTGACGCCACGCCACACGTCATGCATATCAGGGAGGTAGTCAATGACAACACAAGCACCCGTCGCATGGGTCACCGGTGGTACTGGTGGCATCGGCTCCGCGATCTGCCGCACGCTCGCCAAAGAAGGTTACATGGTGGTTGCCGGCTACAATAATCCGGACAAGGCCAAGAAGTGGCTGGAAACTCAGAAATCCGAGGGTTTTGACAACATCGACATCGCCGGGATCGACCTGGTTGACTTTGATGCCTGCGTGAAAGGGGTCAAGGAGATCGAGGAGAAGCACGGTCCCGTCAGTGTGCTGGTCAACTGTGCCGGGATTACCCGGGACGGCACCATGAAGAAGATGACGCCGGATCAGTGGCACGAGGTCATCGATACCAACCTCAACAGCGTCTTCAACACCTGCCGTAGCGTGATCGAGAGCATGCTCGACAAGGGCTATGGCCGGATCATCAATATCTCTTCCATCAATGGCCGCAAGGGTCAGTTTGGCCAAGTCAACTATGCCGCTGCCAAGGCGGGCATGCACGGCCTGACCATGTCGCTGGCGCAGGAGACAGCCACCAAGGGCATCACCGTGAACACGGTATCGCCCGGCTATATCGCCACCGACATGATCATGAACATCCCCGAGAAGGTACGCGAGGCCATCCGCGAGACCATTCCGGTCAAGCGCTACGGCACGCCTGAGGAGATCGGTCGCCTAGTGACCTTCCTTGCCGATCAGGAGTCAGGCTTCATCACCGGTGCCAACATCGATATCAACGGCGGGCAGTTCATGGGCTGATCGCCCGACCGTCGCACGCATGCTGCCGTCGGTGACCCCGGCGGTAGATACGACAGCGCGGGGCAAATGCCTCGCGCTGTCGTGTGTCTGGGCGGTCTTCTTGCTCAGGGTGGGGGCCGTTCGGCCAGGCTCTCCAGCATGCGGTCGAGCTCACCCACCTCGCGTTCCCAGAGCCTCTCGGGCATCGGCCCGGTGGCCAGCAGTTCGGTCAGTATCCGATGGAGCTCCTCGGCGCGAGAGGTCTGCTGGCCCAGGCTGTCGTTGAGGCGTTCGACCTGGATCGCCAGACGCAGTGGGTCGTCGCGCTGGTTGACGCGACCACCGGCCAGCAGTGACAGATGGGCCCGCAGGCGAGCCAGTCGCTCCTCCACGCCATCCTCCGCGCCGGCCTGGCGAGCAGCGTTGCGACGTTCATGGGCCTGGCGCAGTGTGCTAGGCAGGAGAAGGTCGTGGGGGAGGTCGACCTGCTCGGCGGGTCCGCCCTCCAGTCGCCGAGCGTCCGCCTGAAGGTGGGCATTGAGCAGTGGTCGGATGGCCTGCCAGCGCTCGGCTTCCTCGGCCAGAGCGAGGCGTGCCAGCCGCTCACGGCGAGCTCGCACGATGCCACTCCAGCGGCGCCGCATGCCTTCGCTGCGCCGTCCCGAGGGCAGAGGCTCCAGTGCCGTGGCCTCGTGCACGGCCTCGTCCAGCATGCCGGCCTCGTGACTGCTCGTCGGGTGCCAGCTGTCCAGCCGGTCGATCAGTGCCTGCATGGCATCCAGCCGTGCACGATTGCGCTGTGCCTGGTCATCCCGCGCGGCCTCCCGGCTGGCGAAGATGTCGTCGCACAGCGAACGGAACTCACGCCACAGGGCCTGCTCCTCACCCTTGGGGGCGCGGCCCAACTCCCGCCAGTGGCGCTGCAGCGCCTTGGCCTGGTCGGCCCGCTTGACCGCTGGCATGTCCCGGGCCAGCAGCTCGCGGGTCTGCCCGATGAGATCACGTTTGGCCTCGGCGATCTCTCGGGCACGCCGGTCGATCAGGGCCTGGAGGTCGTGGCGGATGCGCCCGAAGCGTCGGCCGACGGGCTCGGCCTGCTCGCGAGGCACGGGGGCGAAACGACGCCATTGCTCTCGAGAGCGGTCACGGATCTCACGCAGCGCATCGGGGTCGGCCTCATGGGCGGGCTGCTCGAGCAGCGTCTCGAGTTGCTCGCACAGCGCTTCGCGAGCCTCCAGGTTACGTTGGCGCTCAGCCTGCTGGCGCTCCCGCCAGGGGCTCAGACGTTCGTGAATGCGATCGGAGGCGGCACGGAAGCGGGCGGCTTGTTCGCGATTGGCGGCGGCATCGCCCAGGGCCTTCCACTCCTTGACCAGTTGACGATGGCGGCGATCGAGCTCGGCCTCGGTCGGGGCGGAATGATCAGCCAGTTCCTCGATGGCAGTGCACAGTTGGTCGCGCTTGGGGCCGGCCACGAAGCCTCGCCAGTCACGGAGTTCGGCGAGTCGTGCTGCGAGGTGCTTGAGCCGCGCCTGGTGGGCCTGCAGCGGTGCCGGGGGTAATTGATCGGCCTGCTGGCGCAAGCGCTGGTAGAGTCGGCTGGCGCCCTTGAAGGCGCCGCTATCGAGCAGGCGTTCGAGTTCGTCGAGCTCCTCGACGAATCTCGCCAGCCGGGCGTCCAGGTCGCCGTCTTCCCGGGGGATATCGGCGACAAGGCGCTGCCGGGCACGTTGCAACAGCGGCGTTGGAGCCAGGCCTTGCGGCCAGGCGCAAGCCTCTACCAGGGCCTTCAAGCGTTCGTCATCGCCCTCCATCAGGGCCTGTTCGATCGCCTCCGCTCGCTCGTCCAGGCGACCCCGCGCCTGGACGATGTCTTCGTAGGCGGCAAGCACCCGGTCATAGCGGTCACGCAGTGCCTCGTCGGCCAGGTGCTGGTCCGAGAGTGCCTGCCAGCGGGTGGCCAGCAGGCGCTTTTGGGCACTCAGGCTAGCGATGTCCTGATCGGTGAGACGTTCGCCCCGATAAAGGTCATCGAGACTCTCCTCCAGCGCCTCGACCAGGGACTCCCGGGTCTGGTCGGCACTCTCCCGCTGACGATGATCGGCCTCCCGGGCCTGCTCCTGGGCCTCGTGGTCGCCGATGACCTTGCGGCAGCGTAGGCAGGCCTCCTGATAGCGACGCTCCTGCTGAGCATTCGGCAGGTCCTCGAGCTTGTCCCATTCGCGTATCAGGTGGCGGAAACGACCGGCATAGAGCGGCTCCCAAGGGCTGTTGGCGTGTTGCTCGAGCGTCTCGAGCAGGGCCTCTCGGCGCTTCCGGGCGGCCGCCAGGGAGGCGACGTCGGCCCGCATCCGGTTGAGGCGTTCGCGTGCCTTGCGGGCCACCTGGCGATCACGACGTGCCTCCTGGGCCAGCCGGGACAGTCCCGCCTCGCTCTCGACCCTGGCAGCGGCGGCATGACGCACGGCGGCGATGCCGTTGTCGCAGGCCTGGTGTATCAGGTCCGCTTCCGCCTCGAGGCGAGCCAGGGCCGCGAGGCGAAGCTGTTGGTTGTCGCCTTGCAGGGCCAACGCGTTGAGCAGTTCGGGGTCCTCGAGGCGTTCCACCAGGGTGATGCGTGTCGCCAGGTCATGCTGGCCGCGGCGGCCGGCCAGCAGGGCCACCAGCTGGTGCCGCAGCTCCGGGGAGGCATTACCCTCCTGGCAGAGCGTCAGCAGGCGCTCGGGATCCTCCAGGTGGGCCAGCGCCGCTTCGCGTACCCCGGGGTCGGAATCAAGGGCGAGCTGCTCGAGGGTGCGGCGCTGCTCATCGCGGAACGGATCGAGGCGGGCCGCGGCCTGGCGGCGGACCTCGGGGTCCGGGTGTTTCCAGCGCGGGGCAAACAGGCGACGAAGGAGTCCAGACATGGGGCATCCTGACAATGGGAGCGCGCCCCGGCGGGGCGCAGGAGGGTCGTTATTGTGGGCGGTAACGGCGTGGGATCCGGGTCGAGAGTATCTAAGCACGTGCCGCGTCGGCAGAAAAGTCCACCGGCGGGCAGGTGTGGCCGTCCGGAGACACTGACAAGGACCCCATCATGACCGTATGATCAGTTGCAGGGTCGCAGCCACTCGCTTAGCTTTGATGCTGTACCCCGACCATCACCCGACGTGGAGTTCGGCAATGAGTCTCAAAGTGGACAGGGACAGCATGGCATTCACCTTCAAGGGGGGGATGCTTCCGATGACGGTCATGGAGCTGACCAGCGCCGATCCAGAGCGCATCCGCGAGCAACTGGCGGGCAAACTCAGTCAGTCACCGGCTTTCTTCCAGCATACCCCGGTCGTGCTCAACGTCGAGAAGCTCGATGAACCGCATCTGGCCCTGGAGCGCATCTGTGCGGTATGCCGCGCCCACAAGCTGCTGCCGGTGGCGGTGCGCGGTGGGCCGGATCCGGTCAAGCAATCGGCCTGGGCCCTGGGGCTGGGCTGGTTCCCGCCTCAGGAAGCCCCTCGTTCGCGTCCTCTGGAGAGCGTCACCGGTGATGGCGATGCCGAGATGGCCGAGCCGTCAGAGCCGGCGGGCGAGGTCGTGACGCCCGGCGCGTTGCCTGGCACCACGGTTGGCGGTCGTATCTATCGTGGTACGGTGCGCTCCGGCCAGCAGGTGACCGCACCCGAGGGTGACCTGGTGGTGGTGGGGGCGGTCAATGCCGGCGCCGAGGTGCTCGCGGCCGGCAGCGTACATGTCTACGGCGCCCTTCGTGGACGGGCCCTGGCCGGCATCCATGGCGATGCCCAGGCCGGTATCTTCTGCCGTGAACTGCATGCCGAGCTGCTCTCGGTGGCCGGCAATTACAAGCGCCTCGAGGACATCGACCCGCGTCTGTTGGGCACAGCGGTGCAGGTCCGGCTGAGTGACGATCAACTGGGCATCACGCCACTGGGCTGATGCCGGCTACCAGCGCTTGTACCACCATTCTCTTTTCATCATCACAAGACAGGATGCGACACTTGGCCAAGATCATCGTTGTGACCTCCGGCAAGGGTGGGGTCGGCAAGACAACCAGCGCAGCCGCCATTGCCACAGGGTTGGCCCTGCGCGGCAAGAAGACCGTGGTCATCGACTTTGACGTGGGGCTGCGTAACCTCGATCTGATCATGGGCTGCGAGCGTCGCGTGGTCTACGACCTGGTCAACGTGATTCAGGGCGAGGCGGGACTGAACCAGGCGTTGATCCGCGACAAGCGGGTCGACAACCTGCACATTCTGCCGGCCTCCCAGACCCGCGACAAGGATGCCCTGACCCTGGAAGGCGTGGAGAAGGTGCTCGATACCCTGACCAAGGATTTCGATTTCATCATCTGCGACTCCCCGGCAGGCATCGAGCGCGGCGCTCAACTGGCCATGTACTTCGCCGATGAGGCGATCGTGGTCACCAACCCCGAGGTCTCCTCGGTGCGCGACTCGGACCGTATTCTCGGCCTGCTGGCCTCCAAGACCCGGCGCGCCGAACGTGGCGAGGACCCGATCCAGGAGCACCTGCTGATCACCCGCTATAACCCGAGCCGGGTCGACCTGGGGGACATGCTCAACCTGGAGGACATCCGCGAGATCCTGGCTATCGACCTGCTCGGCCTGATTCCGGAATCGGAGGCGGTGCTGCGGGCGTCCAACCAAGGGGTGCCGGTCACCCATGATGACGACAGCGATGCCGGCCAGGCCTATGCCGATACCGTGGCCCGCCTGCTGGGCGAGGAGGTGCCCCTGCGTTTCCACGAGTACCAGAAGAAGGGCCTGTTAAGCCGTATGTTTGGAGGAGTCCGCCGGTGAAGTTGCTCGATTTCCTGAAGCGAGAGCGCAAGAAGTCCGCGTCGGTCGCCAAGGAGCGGCTGCAGATCATCGTGGCCCATCAGCGCACCCAGCGGGGACAGCCGGACTATATGCCGCTGCTGGAGAAGGAACTGCTGGAGGTGATACGCCGCTACGTGCAGATCGACGACGACGCGGTGAACATCACCCTCGACAGTGAAGACAATTGCTCGGTGCTGGAGCTCAACGTGACGCTTCCCAAGACCTGAACGGCGGCTGAGCCGCCGTTCGCCCTGTGCTAGGCTGGGGCTCGAGAATTCACGCCCTTCGGAGAGCTCCCGCCCATGGCGCAGTCCCCCGCCGTCCCGCAGTCCTTCCTGTGGCACGACTACGAGACCTTCGGTGCCGATCCACGGCGCGATCGGCCCTCCCAGTTCGCGGCCATTCGCACCGACGCCGATCTCAACGAGATCGGTGAGCCTCTCGAGCTCTTCTGCAAGCCGGCCGATGACTTCCTGCCCCATCCCCAGGCCTGCTTGATCACCGGCATCACCCCCCAGCAGGCCCGCCGTCGGGGGCTGCCCGAGGCCGAGTTTGCCGGCCGGGTCGAGGCGGCCATGAGCGAGCCGGGCACTTGCGCCCTGGGCTACAACAGCCTGCGCTTCGACGACGAAGTGAGCCGCCACCTCTTCTACCGTAACCTGCTCGATCCCTATGCCCGAGAATGGCAGAACGGCAATTCACGCTGGGACCTGATCGACGTGGTGCGCGCCTTCCATGCCCTGCGCCCCGAGGGTATCGAGTGGCCGACCCGCGACGATGGCGCGCCGAGCTTCAAGCTGGAACACCTGACGGCCGCCAACGCCATCGCCCACGCGGGGGCTCACGACGCTCTGGCCGACGTTCGTGCCACCATCGCCCTGGCGAGGCTGCTGCGCGAACGCAACGGCAAGCTCTTCGACTACCTGCTGGGGTTGCGTGGCAAGCGCGCCGTCGCCCGTCAGTTGGACCTGGCCGGACGCAAGCCGGTACTGCACATCTCACGGCGCTACCCGGCGAGTCGTGGCTGCAGTGCCCTGGTGATGCCGCTGGCCGAGCACCCCTCCAATCCCAACGGAGTTATCGTCTTCGATCTCTCCATGGATCCGACCCCGCTGCTTGAACTTACCCCGGAGCAGATCCGCGAGCGAGTCTTCGTCAGCAATGATGACTTGGCGGAGGGTGAAGAGCGCATTCCGCTGAAGGTGATTCACCTCAACAAGTGTCCGGTGCTGTTCCCGACCAGCGCCCTCAAGGACGTGGAAGGGCCGCACAAGGGCGAGTACGGCGCGATCGTCGAGCGCCTGGGGCTGGACCTGGCCGCCTGTCGGGCACACTGGAAGCTGCTGTCGACCCGACCGGAGGTGGCTGAGCGGGTTGCCGAGGTGTTCGCCGCGCCGCCTCCCGAGCCGCTGCATGACCCGGACCTGATGCTCTATGCCGGCGGTTTCTTCTCGCCCGCGGATCGCCGGCAGATGCAGCGGGTGCGCGAGACCGAGCCCTGGGACCTGGTGGGGGCACGTTTCGCCTTCCAGGATCCGCGCCTCGAGGAGATGCTGTTCCGCTACCGGGCTCGCAGCTACCCGGAGACCCTGGAGAGCGAGGAGCAGACGCGTTGGGAAACCTTCCGTTGGGAGCGCATGAACGACCCGGCCGTCGCCGGCCTGACGCTCAAGGACTTCGCCCGGGAGATCGAACGGCTCAATGGCGTCTCGCTCTCCGACCGCGACCGGCAGATCCTGGAGGAACTGGTGATGCACGTGGAAGCCATCATGCCGCCCCAGGCCTTCGATGCTTGAGAACAAAAGGGCTCGGGGCTGACTTGGTCACGGGGCTGATCCGGCGGCAGGCCTGCGAGGAGGCGCTGTGAACCCCTCCCTGGGCGCTACCGACGCCCTGCTGCGCTCTCGCGTCCCGCTCCGCTTGCAGGTCCGGTGCTGGCCATCCTTGGCCAGCCCGTTCGGAGCAGTGCTCCTCACCCCTGGCGTAGGACCTCCTCTTCGGCCTGCCCCCCGGCGCCCTTTTTGCTTCACTCCTCACCACTCACAAGCGCGAAGCGCGCTCACTTCCCTTCCGGCAACGGCTCAAGATGGCGGCTCAGGGCGAGCACGTCACTGGGCTCGTCGCCCGGGTCGAAACTGACCCGCGCCACGCCGGCTTCGCGCAGTGCCGGCCAGCCCTGACGCAGTTCCTCGGCCGTCACGGCCAGGGCTCGCTCGGCGAGACGGCGGTGGCGGTCGAAATCGGTGTCACCATAGGCGAGTGCGCGCCACAGCCGGTTGGTGCGTCCGGAAAGGCTGGTGTCGCGTTGCATCAGCTCGTCGTGCACGGCCTGACGATAGGTAGCCAGGTCGGCATCCTCAAGCGTCGCGAGCCGCTCGGTGAAGTCGTCCAGGAAGGCATCGATACGGGCCTGGATCGCCTCGCTTTCCGTGTCGGGGGACTGCACCAGCAGGCTGATGCCCGGAGCGTCCAGCATCGGCGAGTAGCCGGCGTTGACCACATAGCCGAGCTGTTCCTCGGTGCGGAGGCGCTGGTAGAAGGGGGTTTCCAGCAGCTGGCCCAGCACCGCCAGGCGCGCCTGGCTGTCGAGCGAGCGGTCCGGTCCCTGCAGATAGCGCAGTACCAGCGACTCCTCCCGGGTAGTGGCCGGGGTCAGCGTGGGCAGGTCGTCGGCCTGCAGGGGGACGAGGTCCGGGATCTCGTCGGATGCGAGGGAGGGGGAGAGTTTCTCGGCGACCAGCCAGGCTTCACGCTCGGCGAGGTTGTCATCGATGTTGCCCACGGCCATGGCCTCCAGGCGCAGCTCGGCCAGGAAGCGTTCACGGAAGTCGCGCAGCTCCTCCACGCCGAGCTCGCGGCTTGCCTCAAGCAGGGCCTCGGTAGGCCACTGGGGGCGCACCAGGGCCTCGGATAGGGTCCGATGGGCCTGCCGGTAGAGGGCATCCTGGGGAGCGTTGCGCCATTCGCGCTGAAGACGATAGTGCACCCGCTCGAAGCTCGCCGCCTCGATCTCGCCCTCCTGCAGCTGGGTGAGGACCCGGGTGATCAAACGATCCTGGCGGTCCCGCCAGCCAGAGAAGGACAGGGTGATGCCCCGGGCGTGGGCATAGGCCTCGAAATCATGCCCGGCCAGGCGTGCCGGGTAGAGGGTCTCGTTGAGGCTGTCGCCGAGCCAGCCGGCGAGCAGCCGGGAGAGTGCTGCCTCGCGAGCCTCCTGGCTGGCGGCGGGGTGCTGCAGGCTGAAGCGCCACTCTACCTTGGGGGTGTCGAAGGTGGCATCTGCCTTGTGCCAGAAGCTGAAGCCCGGCTCCTCGATATGTTTTTCGGGAGTCTCGTCGTGGCCGTCGAGCAGCTCGAGATCCTCGGCGATGTAGGGGTTGGGCTCGGGCAGGGCAAGGCCCGCCAGCGGCTCGGCCGCACTTGTTGCCTTCACCTCGCGCCATGGCGCATCGAACCATGGCGAGACCTTGTCGCCCTCGACGTCCGGGCCGCTGTAGAGCCTCAGCAGGCGGTCGGGACGCAGGCCGTCCAGCCAGCGCATGATCTGTTCACGAACGAAGCCTTCCATCAGGTAGGGGGCGACGTTGACATCCTCCAGCGGATAGCGTGACAGATTCATGGCCAGCCGCATGGCATCGCTCTGCGGCGATCCGTGCTGCTGAAATCGGAACTGCTGCTCGGCCAGGCGCGCCTGCTCCGCGTAGCGCCAGGCCTCCAGGCCAGCATTGCGGATCCGCTCGATGGTGGCGAAGAGGCTTTCCTGGATGCGATCGAGCCGCTCGGCGCCATCCGGCGTCAGGCTGATGTCCACGGCGAACAGCGCATGGCGGCCGTCGCCGCGGGTCACGCCTGCGGAGAGGCCATCGGCCCAGCCCGCCTCGCGCAGCACCGCGAGCAGGCTGCCCTCGCCTTCGTGACCGAGCAGGTGTGCCAGGTAGTCGGCCGGCTTATGGCGGTAGGCCAACTGGGGGTCGGGCACCGGGAACAGGAAGCTGACCCTTTGACTGTCACGTACCGACTGCATCTCGGCAGCGCGGGGCAGTGCCTGATCCGTCACCAGCGGCGTCTCGATGACCGGGCGGGAAAGACCGCGGTCCGGTATCTCGGCGAAGCGCTCGGTGACCATGGCCTCCAGATCATCGAGGGGCTGGGGAGCGACCACGGCCAGATGCATCACGTTGGCGCCGTAGTGGCCCTCGTAAAAGCCGATCACGCGTTCGCGCAGGCTCGGCTCGCCCTCGGGGCGGTCGGCCAGGGTCTCGCGGCTACCCACCGAGAAACCGGTGGTCGGGTGGTCGGGATTGAGCAACTGGTCGAGGACATCACTGGCGCGGCGGCCGTCGTCGCGAATGCGGGCCTGGTACTCGGAGTGCACCACATTGCGCTCGCTCTCCAGGCGATCCGCGTTGAACAACGGAGCGACGAAGAAGCGGCTGAAGCGGTCCAGGGCCCCGGCCAGGGCGTCGGGCTCGATGTCGAAGAAGTAGTTGGTGTCCTGGGGAGCGGTGAAGGCGTTGTGGCTGCCCCCGTGGCGTGATAAGTAGGCCTGATAGGCATCCGATTCTGGGTAGGCGTCGGTGCCCAGGAACAGCATATGCTCGAGGAAGTGGGCTAGTCCGGCCAGGTCCTCCGGGTCCTGAGCGCTGCCCACGCCGACGTTCAGCGAGGCGGCGGCCTGGTCGGCCTGCGGGTCGCTGACCAGCAGAACAGAGAGGCCGTTGTCGAGGGTCAGCGCACGGTAGTCGCGGTCATCGTGAGGGCTGACCCGCGGCGATACGACCTCGTCGATGGCCTCTGACGCTTCGGGTGTCCCGGCTTGAGCTTCCAGGCCCGCCATCAAGGTCACGGCCACGCCGAGGCAGGTGAGCAGGCGGGTCGATTGGCGCAAGGGGGCAGACAAAAGCTGTGTCATCATCGCTCCTGAGGGACGGGGTGGTTCAGCATGGGCCCGGTGGGATGGGCGCATGCCGGATCCTGGTTGGCCGGATCGTTCACTCGTCTTGATACCGGAAAAGCGCCCAAGAGTTCCCCGGGAGCGGGTGCGAGCAGCGCCTGTGCCTCGGCCAGCGGTGTCTGTGGATCGAGCCAACGCCGGACGTTGCCGGGGTCGATCACTGCCGGCAGCCGGTCGGTGAGCGGGGCGAGCAGCCCCTCCGTGGGCACCGTGATCAGTGCCATGGAATCATTGTATTCGCTCAGGGTGGTATGGAAGCGGCACCAGAGCCCCGCCAGCAGCAGCGGCCCACGGTCGGCCCGCGTCACCAGGAAAGGCTGCTTGAAGCGTGGCTGCGGCTTCCACACATAGACGCCGCTGGCCGGCACCAGGCAGCGGCGTGCGCCGAAGGCCTCGCGGAACATGGGGCGGGTCGTCAGCGCCTCGGCCCGAGCGCAGTGGGGCGCGTGATCGAGCACCTTCAACCAGGGAGGCGTGAGTCCCCAGAAGGCGTTCGCCTGACGCAGCTGGCCGCCTTCGAGGCGCAGGATCGACAATGGACGCCGTGGGGCCAGGTTGGCGCCGGTGATCAGCGTGGTCTCGGCGACCAGGTCGGGCAACAGGCGCTCGAGCTCGAGGGGGGCGATGTACAGTCGACCGGCCATGGGGTCTCCGGGGTGGTGGGGCGCCAGGGTAACCAAGTCGACCTGGTGTGAAAAGCGGCGAACGGACGGCGATCCTGTCACCGGCTTGCATCGTCATCCGGGTGGGATATTCTGTCGAAAACAGTGTTCGATGAGAGTATCCTTGGCTGCCCGGCCCGCGATGCCCGACACTACCTTGCGAGAAACCCGATGGCCCGTCCCAGACAGCATGCTCCCGAGGCACTTCATGCCCAGGTCATGGCCGCATGCGATGCTTGGCTGCAGGAGCATCCGGCCCACATGCTGTCGTTGCGTGCCCTCGCCCGTGAGGTCGGCTGTGCACCAAGCACCCTGCTCAAGCTCTACGGCAGCTTCGGCAACCTGCTTCAGCACGTCAACATCGAGACACTGGCGCGCCTGCGTGGGGTGATCGAGCCACTGCTCGCCGATGTGGCTCCCGAGGAGCGGCTTAAGGCGCTGGCCAGGGCCTACTGGCAGTTTGCTCGTCAGGATGCGTACCGTTGGCAGCTGCTGTTCGATTACCCCCTGGCTCAGGAGGGCGAGCTCGATCAGCGGCAGAACGAAATGATCGAAGGCCTCTTCCTGCGCGTGGAGGCAACCCTCAAGGAGTACCAGCCGGCGCTGGACGACCCGGAGGCGCGACGACTGAGTCGTACCCTCTGGGGCAGCGTCCATGGCTTGGTCCAGCTCGGGCTTAACGAGCGCCTCGGGCACTGGCAGGGTGAGCCGCTTGAGGTGGGTGAGCTGCTCGATCAGTTGCTCTCGACCATCCTGGCCGGTCTCCGACAAGCGCCTGGCGGGTCATGATGGCCTCCTGGCTATGGGGAGTCACGGGCCTGGCAGTAGTAGCGGGGAGCTGGCGAGTGGCCAGTGCACCTCGGCCCTGCCTGCGCTGGCTGGTCTTCATGCTGGTCCACCTCCTCTATCGATTGCGTTTCCGCGGTCGACACCAGATTCCGCCGTATGGTCCTGCCATCGTCGTCTGCAATCACGTCAGCTTCATGGATGCCCTGGTGGTCGGTGGGGCAAGCCCCCGGCCGCTGCGCTTCCTGATGGACAAGCCGATCTTCGATTCGCCCTGGCTCAACTGGTTGTTCCGCCTGGTGGGGGCCATCCCCGTGGATGCCGACCGTCGTGATCCGGGCAGCGTGCGTCATGCCCTGGACGAGGTCAGTCGTGCGCTGCGCCAGGGCGAGGTAGTGATGGTGTTTCCCGAGGGCCGTCTGAGCCCGGATGGCGAGGTGCATCCCTTCCGCCGCGGGCTCGAGCTGATCCTAGCCCGAGATGGAGTGCCGGTGGTGCCCGCCGGACTAGCCGGTCTCTGGGGGTCCTGGACCTCGAACCATGGCGGCAAGGCATTGAGCAGTCCGCCCCGGCGCTTCCGGGCGCGGGTGGCACTGTTCTTCGGTGAGCCCATCCAGCCCGGTGAGGCGAGTCGGCGCAACATCGAGGCCCGGGTGCGTGCGCTCAAGGCCGAGGCCGATGGCTGGGCCGACGGCGAACAGCGGCGAGCGTAGGGATCAGCCGCGGCGTGAGGGACGACGGATCGGCTGCCAGCAGCGTGCCGCGGTGATCAGGTTGTCGCGCACCTCAAGGATCTCCATGCGTACGGTGCCGATCTGCAGGCAGGCGGGGCCGTCGGGGAATGATTCAAGGTGCTCGAGGATCACGCCGTTGAGGGTCTTGGGGCCATCCGTGGGCAGTTGCCAGCCCAGTGCCTTGTTGACGTCGCGGATGTTGGTGGTGCCATCGATCACATGGCTGCCATCCTCCTGGGGGTGAATCTCCTGATTCAGGCCCGCCACGTCAGTGGTGAACTCGCCGACGATCTCCTCGAGAATGTCCTCCAGGGTCACCAGTCCCTCCACATCGCCGTACTCGTCCACCACGATGCCGATACGCCGCTTCTGCTTCTGAAAATTGAGCAGTTGAGTGTGCAGCGGAGTGGATTCGGGGATGAAATAGGGCTCGCGGGCCTCCTGGACGATGGCCGCCTTGGTTACCTCGCCGCGGGACAGGAAGCGCGCCGCGTTGCGCAGGTGGAGCATGCCGATGATGTTGTTGATATCGCCCTTGTAGACCGGTACCCGGGTGTGTTGGCTGGTGCGGATACGGGCCAGGATCTCCTCCAGATCGTCGTCCAGATCGAGGCCCATCACCTCGTGGCGCGGCACCATGATGTCGTTCACGGTGACGTTCTCGAGGTCGAGGATCGACAGCAACATCGCCTGGTGGCGGTGCGGAATCAGGGTGCCGGCCTCATGGACCACGGTGCGCAGCTCGTCGCGGGTCAGGGTGTCGGCTCCCCCGTCGATGTTTCTTACCCCCAACAGTCGAAGCAGACCGTTGGAGATCGCGTTGACCAGCCATACCAGCGGGTAGAGCAGCTTGAGCAGCGGCTCGAGCACCAGCGAAGCGGGGTAGGCGATGCGCTCTGGCTTGATCGCCGCATAGGTCTTGGGACCCACCTCGGCAAATATAAGGATCACGATGGTGAGGATCAGCGGGGCGATGGCCGGGCCGGAGACCTCGCCGAAGAAATGAATGGCGAGCACCGTGGCGATCGCTGCGGCCAAGTTGTTGACCAGGTTGTTGCCGATCAAGATCACGCCGATCAGCCGGTCGGGACGGGCCAGCAGGCGCAGTACCCGCTGAGCGGGGCGCTCACCGCTGTTCGCCTGGTGACTCAGGCGATAGCGGTTGATCGACATCATCCCGGTCTCGGAACTGGAGAAGAAGGCGGAAAGACAGACAAGCAGTAGCAGCAGGCCGAAAAGCAGTCCCAGCGGGAAGTCGTCACTCAAGTCGAAGGGTCCTCACAGGCGTATCAGGCTCGAGTTGTAGGGGCTCAGTCATCCGGTGTCAAGGCGCGCGGGCGTCATCCGCGGTCGAGCAGGATCTCCAGCACGAACTTGCTGCCAAAGTAGGCCAGCAGCAGCACCAGGCAGCCGCCCAGGGTCCAGCGGACCGCCCGCATGCCTCGCCAGCCCAGTCGATGGTGGCTGAACAGTAGCGTGGCGAAGATCACCCAGGCGGCCATGGAGAGGATCGACTTGTGGGCCAGGTGCTGGGCGAACATGTTGTCGAGGAACAGGAAGCCGCTGACGATCGACAGGGTCAGCAGGATCATGCCGGCCCAGATCAGCTCGAAGAGGATTCGCTCCATGGTGGTCAGCGGCGGTAGCGACTGAACCACGCCGCGGATGTGGTGGTGGCGCAGCGCCTGGTTCTGGACGCCGAGTAGCACCGCCTGGATGGCGGCGATGGCCAGCAGCGCGAAGGCCAGCGCGGAACTCAGGGCGTGCAGGGCGATCCCCGGGGTCATGCCGGTCCCGCGCTCGGGGCTCGGCAGGCCGACGGCCAGCAGCAGGGTCAGGCCGGCCAGTGGCAACAGACCGGTGGCGACATTGAGGACCGGCTTGAAGAGGCTGACCAACAGCAGCACCAGAACGGCAAGGCCGCTTACCAGCACCGCGCTGGTGGAGAGCCCAGGCAGAAGGGAGTCGCCTCGGGCCAGCAGGGTGGCGGCCAGGGGGAGGTGGCAGAGCAGGCCGAGCAGGCCCAGGCTGCGTACCAGCATGGCGCGTGGCGGCACCCGCCGGATAAGGGTCAGCCCCTGCCAGGAGGCGGCCCCGAGATAGAAGATGAAGGCCATGACGGCAAGTGATAGCGGCTGCATTTATCGCTGTCCGTGCGCCTGCGCCAGCGCCTGATGGTAGGAAATGGAGCCGCCACTATACCGAATCCGCCCGGCCGCGCACAGCATGGCGCCGCTCTGGAGGGCGGGAATGCCCGCCATGCATGGAGACTGGCGGCCACAGAGCGTATAATTTTCGCCCATTGCAGGGAGCCCCCGGTCGGTGCCGGGTCGGCTCTCCGGCCATCGTCAGTGGAGAGGCCCATGTTCCAGAACCTCAGCGAGCGTCTGTCGCAGACGCTCAAGTCGATCAAGGGTCAGGCGCGCCTGACCGAGGACAACGTCAAGGACACTTTGCGCGAGGTGCGCCGGGCGCTGCTCGAAGCAGACGTGGCCTTGCCGGTGGTCAAGGCGTTCATCGATCGCGTACGCGAGCGCGCCGTGGGGCAGGAGGTCTCCCAGAGCCTTTCCCCGGGTCAGCAGTTCGTCAAGATCGTCCAGCAGGAGCTCGAGGCGATCATGGGCGAGGCCAACGAGGGGCTGACCCTCAAGAGCGCCCCGGCCGTGGTGCTGATGGCCGGCCTGCAGGGCGCGGGCAAGACCACCTCGGTGGCCAAGCTGGCGCGCTACCTGCGCGAGCGAGAGAAGAAGAAGGTGCTGGTGGTCTCCGCCGACGTCTATCGGCCGGCGGCCATCGACCAGCTCGAGACCCTGGCCCGCGAGGTCGAGGTCGACTTCTTCCCCTCGCGCTCCGACCAGAAGCCCGTCGATATCGCCAAGGCGGCCATCAAGCACGCCAAGATCCAGTTCCATGACGTGGTGATCGTCGACACCGCCGGTCGCCTGGCCATCGACGAGGCGATGATGGCCGAGATCCAGGCGCTGCATAAGGCCGTGGTACCCGACGAGACGCTGTTTGTCGTCGATGCCATGACCGGCCAGGATGCCGCCAATACCGCCAAGGCCTTCCACGAGGCGTTGCCGCTGACCGGGGTGATCCTCACCAAGGCCGATGGTGATGCCCGTGGCGGTGCGGCGCTCTCGGTGCGCCACATCACCGGCAAGCCGATCAAGTTCATGGGCGTGGGCGAGAAGGTCGATGCCCTCGAGCCCTTCCATCCGGATCGCGTAGCGTCGCGCATCCTCGGCATGGGCGACGTGCTGTCGCTGATCGAGGAAGCCGAGCGTACCGTCGACAAGAAGAAGGCCGAGCAGCTGGCCAAGAAGGTCAAGAAGGGCCAGGGTTTCGATCTCGAGGACTTTCGTGACCAGCTCCAGCAGCTCAAGAAGATGGGCGGCATGGGTGGTCTGATGGGCAAGCTGCCAGGGATGGGCCAGATGGCCGAGATGGCCCAGGGTCCAGGCCCCGAGAAGGAGCTTGGCAAGCTCGAGGCGCTGATCAACTCCATGACCCCCCAGGAACGACGCAAGCCCGAGATCATCAACGGCTCGCGCAAGCGACGCATCTCCGCCGGTGCCGGCCTGCAGGTACCGGACCTCAACCGCCTGCTCAAGCAGCACAAGCAGATGCAGAAGATGATGAAGAAGGCGGGTCAGAAAGGCGGCATGCAGAAGATGATGCGCGGCATGTCAGGAATGATGGGGGGTGGGGGCCCGGGTGGTCCTGGTGGTATGGGCGGTCCCGGTGGCATGCCCCGGCGCTGAGCCTTCCCGCCACGGGCCGACTCCCGCAAAAAGGTTTCCAAGTCGGGCGGTTTTCCGTAGAATATTGCGTCTTCACTGGCAGGACCGCGACTGACGCGGCCATCGTCGTGACCGAATGACCCGAAGCTGGGCCGTCGGCCCGCTTCCCATAGCAGATCGTCGAGGGGCCAGCAGGATTCGGCACCTCGGCCGAAACATCCGCAACTTCAACCGAAGGATAATCAACGCATGGTTACCATTCGTCTGGCACGTGGTGGCGCCAAGAAGCGTCCCTTCTACCACCTCACCGTGACCGACTCTCGCAAGTCTC
This sequence comes from Halomonas daqiaonensis, assembly GCF_900109725.1. GTDB lineage: Bacteria > Pseudomonadota > Gammaproteobacteria > Pseudomonadales > Halomonadaceae > Halomonas > Halomonas daqiaonensis. The sequence goes on along the minus strand of NZ_FOBC01000009.1, from coordinate 138,250 downwards.
GTGACGGCCGCTTCATCGAGCGTCTGGGCTTCTTCAACCCCGTGGCCCGTGGTCAGGAAGAGCGCCTGCGCATCGATCTGGAGCGCATCAGCCACTGGCAGAGCCAGGGTGCCCAGCTCTCCGACCGCGTCGCCGAGCTGGTCAAGGAAGCCCGCAAGCAGGCCTGAAGGGCCTGACTTGTGGCTGTAACGATCCAGGGATCGTCGATGAGCGAACAGGCGCAAGCGCAGCCCGCCGTCGATCATGTGGTGCTGGGCAAGTTGACCAGCCCCCACGGTGTCAAGGGCTGGTTGAAGGTGTACTCGTACACCAGCCCCATGGACGGCATCCTGGACTATGCGTCCTGGATGATACGCCAGGGGGCGACGCTGACTCGGGCAATCGTTGTCCAGGGGCGTCGCCAAGGCAAGGGCCTGGTGGTCCAGCTCGAGGGTGTAGATGGCCGTGAGGCGGCCGAGGCCCTGGCCGGGGCGGAGATTCTGCTGCCCAAGGCCGAACTGCCCGAACTCGACGCTGATGAGTACTACTGGCATCAGCTCGAAGGACTCCGGGTCGTGACCCGAAAGGGGCTGGCGCTGGGGTGCATCGACTACTTGTTCGAGACCGGGGCTAACGACGTCATGGTGGTCACGGGCGAGGTCGACGAGGGCGTCGAGGCACGCGAGCGGTTGCTACCCTACCTGCCCGGCGAGGTGGTGTTGGAGGTGGATCTCGAAGCCGGCATGATGACCGTCGACTGGGATCCCGAATTTTGACATTCGGCTCGACCCCGGCAGGATCGGCGATGTGGATCGGCGTGGTATCGCTGTTTCCCGAGATGTTCGAGGCGGTCACTCGCCATGGCGTTACAGGCAGGGCGGTGGACCAGGGTCGCATCGCACTGGAGTTCTGGAATCCCCGGGACTTCGCTACCGACCGCCATCGCACCGTGGACGATCGCCCCTATGGGGGTGGTCCGGGGATGCTGATGAAGGTCGATACCCTGCGCTCGGCCATACACGCTGCCCGCGAGCGGGCCGAGGTGGCCACCGGAGCGCGGGCGAAGGTCATCTACCTGTCGCCCCAGGGGCGCCGCCTGGATCAGACGGGCGTGCAGGAACTGGCGTCGGGCCCACCCCTGGTGGTGGTGGCCGGACGCTATGAAGGCATCGATGAGCGGGTAGTGGAAGCCGACATCGATGAGGAGTGGTCGATCGGCGACTATGTGCTCAGCGGCGGTGAGCTGCCGGCCATGGTGCTGATCGATGCGGCGGCAAGGCTGGTGCCCGGGGTGCTGGGCCATCAGGATTCCGCGGTCGAGGACTCCTTCAACGACGGACTGCTGGACTGTCCGCACTATACGCGCCCGGAGGAGGTCGACGGGCGTCGGGTGCCGGAGGTCCTGCTCAGCGGCCACCATGGTGCCATCCGGCGCTGGCGGCTCAAGCAGTCTCTGGGGCGGACCTGGCTCAGGCGCCCCGACCTGCTGGAAGGCAGGACGTTGAGTGCCGAGCAGCGCAAGCTGCTCGAGGAGTTCATCGAGGACTACGCGCTGGCCACCCGATAGGTCAGGGCGGAGGTGCAGGACGCCACGAGCCCCTGGGCGGGCTGGGCGGACCTGTGTCACCAACGGCATTCCCGCGCTCGCGAGTTCGACTCGGGCGCCGGGATCACGATTCGCCGGCGACTCAAGCCGACCGGTGGATCAGGTTATCAAGGAGTCAATGACATGAGCAGCAAGAACAAGGTGATCCAGGCGCTCGAGAGCGAGCAGATGAGCAAGGAAGTCCCGGTCTTCGCCCCCGGCGATACCGTGGTCGTCCAGGTCAAGGTCAAGGAAGGCGCTCGCGAGCGCCTCCAGGCCTTCGAAGGCGTGGTGATCGGCAAGCGCAACCGAGGCCTGAACTCGGCCTTCACCGTGCGCAAGATTTCCCACGGTGTCGGTGTCGAGCGGACCTTCCAGACCTACAGCCCGCTGGTCGATTCCATCGAGGTCAAGCGTCGTGGTGACGTACGCCAGGCCAAGTTGTACTACCTCCGTGAGCGCAGCGGCCGTTCCGCCCGTATCAAGGAAAAGCTGGCCTGAGGCGACTGCCTCTGCTGGCCCATGGTGCCGGGGCCTCAGGCCCTGCACCCCTCGAAGCCCCGTCACCGCTGCCGCGGGGCGGGGTTTCGTTCCGTTTGGGCATGTCCGGGAGCCGTATGGAAACCACCATGGATGCGGGCACACTGGTCGACGCCTTCCTCGACGGCCTCTGGCTGGAGCGGGGCGCGAGCGATAATACCCTGGCTGCCTACCGCCACGACCTGGTTGCCTGGATAGCGCGCCTCGAGAGCGTCGATCAGCGGCTGCTTGCGCCTGCTGGTGTAGTGCTGCCGGCCTGGCTCGATGAGCGTCGCGAGGCCGGTTACAGCTTGCGCAGCAATGCCCGGCTGCTTTCCAGCTTGCGGGGATTCTATCGCTGGGCGCTGGCCGAGGGGGTCCTCGACCACGACCCGCTGGCCGAGGTCCGATTGCCCCGGGTGCGTCCCTCGCTCCCCGATACCCTGGAGGAAGTCGAGGTGGAGCGCCTGCTCGCCGCCCCGGACCTCTCCACCGATCTGGGCGTGCGCGACCGGGCGATGCTCGAGGTTCTCTATGGCGCCGGGCTGCGGGTCAGCGAGCTGGTCGGATTGACCACCGATGCGGTCAACCTGCGCCAGGGCGTGGTCCGGGTACGGGGCAAGGGTGGCAAGGATCGCCTGGTGCCGCTGGGCGAGGAGGCTATCGATTGGTTGTCGCGCTACCTGCGCAGTGCACGTGGTGCGCTGATGGCCGACATCACCCGTCCGGCACTGTTTCCCGGGCGTGGAGACCGTTGCCTGACGCGCCAGGCCTTCTGGCACCGCATCAAGGCCCATGCGCGTACAGCCGGCATCGACCGCCCGCTTTCGCCCCATACCTTGCGCCACGCCTTTGCCACCCATCTGTTGAATCATGGGGCCAATCTGCGTGTCGTACAGCTGCTGCTCGGTCACAGCGACCTCTCGACCACGCAGATCTATACCCATGTGGCGCAGGTGCGACTGGAAGCCCTGCACGCCGACCATCATCCTCGAGGCTGAATCATGAGACGATCGTCCCTTACCCTCGGCGGCGGACTGCTCGCCACCTCCCTTGCCTTGCTGCCCGTCGCCCAAGCAGACCCGGCCGAACAACTGGCCGAGACCCTCACGGTCAATGGCCAGTCCATGCCCGTGGAGAGCGTGCGCGAGACACCACTGGACGGTTTCTTCGAGGTCAGGCTGGAGGGCGGCGAGACCTTCTACAGCAATGCCGAGGGCAGCCATTTCTTCGTCGGCGACCTCTACGAGAACGGCGAGAACGGCCTGATCAACCTCACCGAGCAGGGACGTAACGCCGAGCGTAGCGCGCGTCTCGCCGCGGTACCTGAGAGTGAGCGGGTGATCTTCCGCGGTACCGGCGAGTCTCGCGCCACGCTCGTGGTCTTCACCGATACTACCTGCCCCTACTGTCGCCAGTTTCATGAGGAGGTGCCACGCCTCAATGATCTGGGTATCGAGGTCCATTACCTGGCCTTCCCGCGCAGCGGCCTGACTTCCCCGGGTGGGCGGGAGCTGCAACAGGTGTGGTGCGCCGACAACCCGGCCGAGGCCATGTCTGCGGCCAAACGCGAGGAAGGCTTGTCGGGTGCCGCCGACTGCGACAATCCAGTCGAGGAACAGTATCATCTGGGCATGGCGCTCGGCGTCCAGGGCACGCCCGCCATCGTGCTGCCCGACGGCCGCCTGGTACCCGGCTATGTGCCGGCGGAACGCCTGGCCGCCATGCTCGGCCTCAACGAATGATGACCGACGTCGATGAACGTCCGCACAACGGGCCCGGGTGGGCCTGATCCACGCTGAGACACACGCCAGAACGAGGGGAATGACATTGAAACCGGTGAGAGTGGGAATCTGTGGCCTGGGAACCGTCGGGGGCGGAACCTTCAACGTGCTGACGCGCAATGCCGATGATATCGCCCGGCGCGCGGGGCGTCCGATCGTCATCGAGCAGGTCGCCTTTCGCAGCCTCAATCCCGACTGTGATACCACCGGTATCAAGACCACCTCCGACGTCTTCGAGGTGGCCACCAACCCCGACATCGACGTGCTGGTCGAGCTGATCGGCGGCTATGACGTTGCCCGAGAACTGGTGCTCACCGCCATCGAGAATGGCAAGCACGTGGTGACCGCCAACAAGGCGCTGATCGCCGTGCATGGCAACGAGATATTTCGGGCCGCCCACGAGAAGGGCGTGATCGTGGCCTTCGAGGCGGCGGTGGCCGGCGGCATTCCGGTGATCAAGTCGCTGCGCGAGGGCTTGGGCGCCAACCGCATCGAGTGGGTGGCTGGCATCATCAACGGCACCGGCAACTATATCCTGACCCACATGCGCGAAGAGGGGCGTGCCTTCGAGGACGTGCTCGCCGAGGCCCAGGCACTGGGCTACGCCGAGGCAGACCCGACCTTCGACGTCGAGGGCATCGATGCCGCCCACAAGCTGACGATACTGGCCTCCATCGCCTATGGCGTGCCGCTGCAGTTCGACAAGGCCTACACCGAGGGCATCTCGCGGATCACCGCCGAGGATATCGAGCAGGCCGATAACCTGGGCTACATCATCAAGCATCTGGGCATCTCCAAGCGCACCGAAACGGGGCTCGAGCTGCGCGTGCACCCGACCCTGATCCCCAAGGAGCGGCTGCTGGCCAGCGTCTATGGCGTCAAGAATGCCATCGCCATCATGGGTGATGCCGTGGGGCCGACCCTCTACTACGGCGCCGGTGCCGGTGCCGAGCCCACCGCCTCGGCGGTGGTCGCCGACCTGCTGGACGTGGCGCGCGATATCACCACCGCCCACCACTACCGGGTGCCCTATCTGGCCTTCATCGGTATCGGCGAGCAGGAGAGCGACCTGCCGATCATGCCCATGGAGGATATCTTCTCTGCCTACTACCTGAGGCTGCTGGCGGTGGATCGCCCCGGAGTGCTGGCGCGGGTGGCGACGATCCTCTCCGAGCAGGGCATCTCCATCGAGGCGTTGATCCAGAAGGAGGCCAAGGAGGGCGAATTGGTGCCGATCATCCTGCTGACCCACAGTACCCGCGAGAAGCAGATGAACGAGGCGATGCGACTGATCGAGTCGCTGGCCGACATTGCCGGCCCCGTCACCCGTATCCGGGTGGAAAGCCTCGACGAGCAGGAGTGAGCCATGCGCTATATCAGCACCCGCGGGCAAGCGCCCGCGCTCTCCTTCGAGGAGGTCGTGCTCACCGGTATGGCGAGCGACGGCGGCCTCTATGTGCCGGAGGAGGTCCCGACGCTCTCCCATGACGACCTGGCCGATATGGCCGGGCTGTCGTACGCCGAGATCGCCTTCCGGGTCATGAAGCCCTACGTCAACGGCGAGATCGACGACGCGACCTTTCGGGGCATCGTCGAGGAGGCCTATGCCACCTTCAGCCACGACGCTGTGGTGCCGCTCAACCAGCTGGATGCCAACCACTTCCTGCTCGAGCTGTTCCATGGCCCGACGCTGGCCTTCAAGGACGTGGCCCTGCAGCTGCTGGGTCGCATCCTCGACCACTTCCTTCAGAAGCGCGGCGAGCGTGCCGTCATCATGGGTGCGACGTCCGGCGATACCGGCTCGGCAGCCATCGAGGGCTGCCGCCACTGCGACAACCTCGACATCTTCATCCTGCATCCTCACCAGCGTGTCTCGGAGGTGCAACGCCGCCAGATGACCACGGTGCTGGCCAATAACGTCTTCAATGTCGCCATTGAGGGCAACTTCGATGACGCCCAGGCCATGGTCAAGGCGAGCTTCGCTGATCAGGGCTTCCTGAACGGCACCCGGCTGGTGGCGGTGAATTCCATCAACTGGGCGCGCATCATGGCCCAGATCGTCTATTACGTCGCCTCGGCCGTGGCGCTGGGTGCGCCGCAGCGCCAGGTGAGCTTCTGTGTGCCCTCGGCCAACTTCGGCAACGTCTTCGCCGGCTACATGGCCAAGCGCATGGGACTGCCAGTCAAGCAGTTCATCATCGCCACCAATGCCAACGACATCCTGCATCGCACGCTGGCCGACAACGACTTCTCCAAGCAGGAACTGGTCGCCACGCTCGCCCCTTCGATGGACATCGTGGTGTCATCCAACTTCGAGCGGCTGCTGTTCGAAGCCTATGAGCGTGACGGCGCCGCGGTGAAGGCCCTACTCGAGCGCTTCCAGGCCGAACCGACTGCCCTGGCCGAGGCGCCGCTGGCCAGGCTGCGTGAGTCCTTTGCCAGCCACAGCGTAGACGACGCCACCATCCTGGAGGTGATCCGCGAGGCGCATCACCGCACCCAGGAGGTCCTCGACCCGCACACCGCCACCGGCTACCGTGCCGCCGAGCGCGAGCGTGCCGATGCCACGACCCCGGTGATCACCCTGGCCACGGCCCACCCGGCCAAGTTTGCCGATGCGGTGGTCAAGGCCGGTTTCCCGGGGGTGCCGCTGCCACCGCACATGGACGACCTTCTGGAGTGTGAGGAGCGCTACACCGTGCTGCCGGCAGAGCTGGCCGAGGTGCAGAAATTCGTGGCCGAGAACCGCCGCTGAGTGACCTGTTTGTTGGGCGCCCGAACTAGCGAGGGGTGCCGGGGATAGGTCGAAGAGGGGGGCCTATGCCAGGGATGGCATCGGTAGCGCCCAGGGATGGGTTCACAGCGCCCCCTCGTAGGCCTGTCGCCGGATCAGCCCCGAGCGGGCTAATGTCCCCTGCCGGTCGTCATCGTGAGCTATACCGCAGGAGTCAGGCTTGGATGCCGTGACGGACCCTATCGATATTCATCAGCGCCTGAGGCCACGCATCCTTCCGCGGCCCCGGGACGCTGCCCTCTACGCCCGCGCCCAGCGCGAGGGGCTCTCCGAGCTTCAGGCCCGGGTGCTGGCCGGGCGCCTTGCCGGCTACCAGGGCGAGCTGGCGCCGCTGGTCTCGCCCAGCCTGCGTCACCTGGCCCATCCCGAGAAGCTCGCTGACGCACGGCGTGCGGCCGAGCGCATCGCCCAGGCGGTGGTGGACGACGAGCACATCGGCATCCTCACCGACTATGACGTGGACGGCATCACCTCTCATGTGGTGATCCGGCGCACCCTGGTCGAGTTGTTCGGCGTGCCCGAAGCACGCCTGCACAGCCTGATCGGCCACCGCATCCATGATGGCTACGGCATCAGTCTGCCACTGGTGGAGCGCACCCTGGCTCTCACCCCGCGGCCGAGCCTGGTGATCACCGCCGACTGCGGCAGCAGTGACGAGCCGCGCATCGCCCGGCTCAAGGCCGCCGGCATCGAGGTGGTGGTCAGCGACCACCACGCCCTGCCGCTGGAGGGCCCTCCAGCTTCGGCCTTCGCCACCGTGAACCCCACCCGCGACGACTGCGACTATCCCGATCCGACTATCGCCGGCTGCATGGTGGCTTGGCTGGTGATGTCCCTGGCTCGCCAGGTGTTGATCGACTGGGGTGTGCTGGCCCAGGCCACGCCCAAGCTCTCGCCCTGGCTCTCCTACGTGGCGCTAGGCACGGTGGCAGACTGCGTCTCGCTGGGCGGCAGCGCGGCCAACCGGGCGGTGGTGACCCACGGCCTGGCGCTGATCAACCGCATGGAGGCCGCCTGCTGGCGGGCCATGGCCGAGCGACTGGGGTCCGACAGCGTGCCCTTCGATGCCGAGACCCTGGCCTTCCAGATGGGGCCGCGCATCAACGCCCGTTCGCGGCTCGACGATCCATACGCGGCGCTGCATTTCATGTTGGCGGCGGATGATGCCACGGCGGCACGGCACCTGGTGACGCTGGATCAGGACAACCAGTCGCGCAAGGCGATCGAGGCAGACATGGTCGAGGAGGCCAAGGCCCTGGCCCTGCCGTCCCTGACCGCCGATGAGCCCGCCATTGTCGTATTTCTGGAAGACGGCCACCCGGGCGTGCAGGGCATCGTCGCCTCCCGGCTGGTACAAGCCTTCGGCCGGCCGGCGCTGGTGCTGACACCGGCGGCGGCCCCCGGCATGCTTACCGGCTCGGGACGCTCCATCGAGGGATTGCATTTACGCGACGCACTGCAGCGGACCTTCGAGCTGGCGCCCGAGGCGCTGCCGCGCTTCGGTGGTCACTGCGGCGCCGCCGGGGTGGGGGTACCGCGCGAGCACCTGTCGGTCTTCCGTGCAGTCTTCCTGCAGGCGGTTGGCGAGCAGCTGGGCGATACCGAACTGTGCCCACGGATCTTCACCGATGGCGAGCTTTCGCCTCATCAGCTCGGCCTCGCCACACTGGACGAGCTCGAGAAACTTGCGCCTTATGGCCGCGAGTTCGATGCCCCGCTGTTCCAGGGTGACTTCCTGGTCGAGGCGCTGCGTCCGGTGGGGGCCGATGGCAGCCACCTGATGCTGGAGCTTTCCGCAGGCGCCACGAGCCTCAAGGCGATCTGGTTCCGTGCCCTCACCCCCGGTGAGGTACCGGGCTTCGGTGTCGGCGATCGCCTCCGCTGTGCCTTCAAGCTCAATCGCAACCGCTGGCGGGGTCGGGAGAGTCTCCAACTGATGGTCGAGCACGCCGAGCCACTATAAGGAAAGCCACATGGATCCACAGGACCTGCCTACCGACCCCCATCGCCCCCATGAGGACGTGATGGCGATGCTGGTCGGAACGCTCTTTGTCGCCCTCGGCGTCAGCTTCTATACCCAGGCGATGCTGCTCACCGGCAGCACTGCGGGCCTGGCCTTCCTGCTGCAGTACGCGACCGGCTGGCGCTTCGGCGTCTGGTTCTTCCTGATCAACCTGCCGTTCTACTGGCTGGCCATACGTCGGATGGGCTGGAGCTTCACCCTGCGCACCTTCGTGGCCATCGGCATGGTCTCGGTGTTCTCGGAGCTCACCGCCGGTTGGATCCGCATCGAGTGGCTGCAGCCGCTCTACGCGGCCTTGATGGGCGGCAGCCTGATCGGCATCGGCATGCTGGTGCTGTTCCGCCATCGCACGAGCCTCGGTGGGATCAACATCCTCGCCCTCTTCCTGCAGGATCGCTACGGCCTGCGGGCCGGCTATGTCCAGTTGGGTATCGACGGTGTGATCATGCTGGTCGCCCTGCTGGTGTTGCCGATGGAGCGCGTAGGACTTTCGGTGCTGGGCGCCGTAGCACTCAACCTGATCATTGCCCTCAATCACAAGCCCGGTCGTTATATGGGGGTCAGCTGACCCCCCAGAACCACCAGGCGATCAGGGCGATCAATGCCAGGCCGGCAAGATTGACGATCCAACTCATCACTTGGACTCCTTCTGCTGGTGGCGGCCGTTGTCGCCGCCCTTTTCGTTGCCACCCGTCTCGCTGGAAGGGCGGAACAGGCGCAGCCGGTTGGCGTTACTGACCACGGTGATCGAGGAGAGCGACATGGCGACCCCGGCGATTATCGGCGAGAGCAGGGTGCCGGTGACGGGGTAGAGCACCCCCGCGGCGATGGGAATGCCCAAAGTGTTGTAGCCGAAGGCGCCCACCAGGTTCTGCTTGATGTTGGTGAGGGTGGCCCGGCTGATCTCGATGGCGGCGGCCACACCGTGCAGCGAGCCGCGCACCAGGGTGATGCCGGCGCTCTCGATGGCCACGTCGGTGCCCTGTCCGATGGCGAAGCCCACGTTGGCCCGGGCCAGGGCCGGGGCATCGTTGATGCCGTCGCCGACCATGCCCACGATCTCGCCCTCACGCTGCAACCGCTCGATCTCGGCATGCTTGTCCTCGGGCAGCAGCCCAGCCCGGAAGTCGTCGATGCCGACCTCCCGGGCGATGGCCCCGGCGGTATGTTCGTTGTCGCCGGTCAGCATCACTACCTTGAGGCCGTCGGCCTGCAGGCGCTTCACGGCGGCAATGGTGTCGTGGCGCAGCGGATCGCTGATCCCGAACATGGCGGTCAGCTTGTCGTCCACGGCGAGATAGACCACGGTGCGCGCCTTATCCTCCAGCTCCCTGGCAAGCTCTCTGCCGCTGGCCAGGTCGATGCCGGCCTCTTCAAGCAGGCGGGCATTGCCCAGCAGTAGTGCACCGCCATCGGCAGTCGTCGCCTTGACGCCACCACCGGTGACGGTGTCGAAGTCGCGAATCTCGCCGGGTTCGGCCTGCCGCTCTTCCGCGTGGTCCATCAGGGCGGCCGCGAGGGGATGCTCGGAGCCGCGCTCCAGAGCCGCCACCAGGCTCAGCATCTCCCGCTCTTCGCCCTCGAGCACCTCCGACTCCGTCACCTCGGGCTTGCCCTCGGTGAGGGTGCCGGTCTTGTCCACCACCAGGGTGGTGAGTTTGCTGGCGGTCTGCAGGGCGTCGCCGCTGCGCACCAGCACGCCGTGTTCGGCCGCCTTGCCCACACCGATCATGGTCGAGATCGGTGTTGCCAGGCCCAGGGCGCAGGGACAGGCGATGATCAGCACCGTGGTGGCGGTGACCAGCATATGAATCACTCGTGGCTCGGCTCCGAAGTTGAACCAGGCCAACGCGGTGATCACGGCGATGATCAACACCGCGGGCACGAAGACGCTCGACACCTTGTCGGCCAGCTGTCCGATGGGCGGCCGGGAGTTCTGGGCACTGGCCACCTGTTCGGTGATCTGACCCAGGCGGGTGTCGGCACCGACGCGAGTGGCACGATAGACCAGCGAGCCCTTGCCGTTGACCGTGCCGGCGCTTACCTCGTCGCCCTCGCCCTTGGCGACGGGCAGGGGCTCGCCGGTGAGCATGGACTCGTCGATATGGCTCTTGCCCTCGGTCACCTCGCCATCCACCGGCAGGCGCTCGCCGGGGCGCACGCGGATATGGTCACCTTCGCGCACCTCGTCGATATCCACCTCGCGTTCCTCGCCGTCGCGGATCACCCTTGCGGTGCGGCTCTGCAGGTCGAGGAGGCGCTTGAGAGCATCGCTGGTGCGGCCCCTGGCGCGCAGCTCCAGGGCATTGCCCAGCAGCACCAGGCCGATGATCATCGCCGAGGCCTCGAAGTAGATGCCCCTGGCGACCTCGGGAAGCCAGGGCCCGAAGGCCACCACCGCCATCGAATAGACCCAGGCGGTGCCGGTACCCATGGCGATCAGGGTGTCCATGTTGGCTTGGTGGTGCTTGAAGTTCTTCCAGGCATTGACGAAGAAGTGGCGGCCCGGAAAGACCATCACCGCTAGGGTCAGCAAGCCGATTACCAGCCAGTAGAGCCGACCGGTTCCCACGGGGTGGGGATGGAAGACGAACATGCTGGCCATCAGCGGAACGGCGAGCGCCAGCGACCAGGCACTTCCGTGAAGGCGCTGGCGATAGGCCTTCTCGTCCTTCTCCGCGCGGGCCTGCTCCGCCTCGCGCATGTCGACGATCGGCTCGGCACCGTAGCCTACATCCTCTACTGCCGCGATCAGGGCGTTCGGATCGGCATTGCCGCGTACCTGGGCGGTATGGGTGCCGAAGTTGACCTCCGCACTGACCACGCCGGGTATCCCCTCCAGGGCCTGCTGGACGCTCTTTACGCAGCTGGCGCAAGTCATGCCATCGATCGATAGCCGGCGGGTGGTGGCACGAGAATCCGCCTCTTCCGCTTTCGAATCCTTGTCCTGCTCGCGGGCCTTTTCAGGTGACGCCTCGGCGGATCGGAGCTCGGACTCGGACTCAGTCGGTGCTTTGGCCTCTGTGTTGGCAGCATCCGTAGGCTGACCTGGTGGGTAGCCGGCCTCTTCCAGCAACCGGTCCAGGGTGTCGCCTTCCAGGGAAGTCTCCGTTTCCAGGCGTTTCTTGTCCGGAAAACCGACCACCTCGGCGTCCGGATCCTCGGCCTGGATTGCCTTTCGCATCTTGCTGACACAGCCCTGGCAGCTCATGCCTGGCACGCTGCGCTCGTGATGCTGCCGGCTGGCTGCCGGATAACCGGCCTCGGCAAGCGCCTTGTCTAGGTCGTCATCGGCCAGGGTGGTGGTGATCTCGAGGCGCTTTTCGGGCGGGGTGCCGGTGACTTCGGCCTGTGCGTCCTGGGCCTGAATGGCCCGGCGCATCTTGGCCACGCAGCCCTGGCAGCTCATGCCGGGGATTTGGCGTTCCAGGGTCTGTCTGGCGTTCATCGGGTCTCCTCGTGTGTCTCGTGGTCGGCATTCAGCGGTTCGGGAAAGCTCTCGATCAGCCGGCAGAGGCTATTGCCGTCGGGGGTGCCGTCGGGCATCTCTTTCCAGGCGGCAAGGGCCTCCTCCATGCGCGAGGCAAGGGATTCCAGCTCACGGATCCGCTCACGGATCTGTGGCAGCCGGCTGGCCAGCAGGTCACGCACCATGGGGCAGGGCGAGTCACCATGGTCGGCATGGTCGAGGATGTCGCGGATCTCGGCCACGCTGAAGCCCAGGGTGCGGGCCCGCTGGATGAAGCGCAGCCGGTCCAGGTCATTTTGCCCGAACAGCTGATAGCCGTTCTCGGGATGGCGCTCGGGATGCAGTAGCCCCTCTCGGGTGTAATGGCGCACGGTTTCTGCGGTGACGCCTGCCAGGTGAGCCAGTTCGCTGACCTTCATGTTGGGGTCTCTATGTAATGTCACTGTCCAAGTATAAAACCTTTGGGTAACACGCAGGTCAAGAGGGGTGAGAGTTCAGCTTCCGGATGAATGGAGGTTGTCTAAGGTGATGAGAAATCGAAAAATCAAACAAGCGTGCAACCAAAGTATTAGGCTTTTTTATTTTCAAACGGTCGTTTGTGCTTGATCCCGAAGGGGGGATTCGCGAACACTGCGGGTACGTCAGGAAGAGCAATGACTAGCACCCAGCCCTACCTACCCGAAAGGATGACGAGCCCATGCACAACAAGTTCAACACGCTCTCCCTCGCTGTAGCGCTTGCCTCCACGGCGTTGATCGCCAGTCAGGTTTCCGCCTCCGGCTTCCAGGTTCGCGAGCAGAGCGCCAAGACACTGGCCAACGCCCTCTCCAACGCCGCCGCCGGTGCCGAGGATGCCAGCTTCATGGCCTATAACCCGGCCGCCATCGGCAATATCGATGGACACCAGGTCGTCGGCGGAGTGGCCTATATCGATGCCAAGTTCGAATTGCATGACGCCGAGGCCAGCAGCGTCGGTGGCACCCCTTACATCTCGAACGCTTCAAATCAGGGGGGCGAAAGCGCTGTGGTGCCGGCCTTTGCCGTGAAGACTCAGTTCAATGAGCGGTTCGATCTGGGTCTGGCCATCAACGCCCCCTATGGGCTCTCCACCAAGTACGATGAAGACTGGATTGGCCGCTATCATGCTGTCGAGACCGAGCTCGCCACCATCGACTTTCAGCCGACGCTCAACTACCGGGCAACCGAGCGACTGAATCTGGCCGTGGGGCTTCGGGCCCAGTATGCGGATGCCACCTTGTCACAGGCAGTTGACACGGGGCTTAATCCATCAACTGGGCAAAGCGCTAACCCTAATGGGGATTTTGATGCCTTAGCTGAGGTAACAGGCGATGACTGGGGCTATGGTTATACGCTCGGCGCACTCTTCCAGGCCACCGATCAGACCCGCCTGGGGATCGGCTATCGTTCGGAAATCGATCTGACCCTAGAGGGTGAGGTGGACTACAGCTCTGATAACCCTCTGGTAGCAGCAAGTCTCCCGGGTAGCCAGGGGGGAACCGCAGACTTGACCACTCCTGCCAACATGAACCTGGGGATCTATCATCAGGTGACCGATCAGCTGGCATTGATGGCCAACGCCGAGTGGACTGAGTGGAGCAGCTTCGACGAGCTGGTGGTCGAGTTCGAGGATGGCTCTAGCAATCCGACAACCGAAAACTGGAACGACACCTGGGCCTTCTCGATGGGTGCCAACTATGCGCTGACCCCGCAGTGGCTGCTGCGCGCCGGCCTGGGTGTGGACGAGAGCCCGGTGCCGAGTGCCGAATACCGCACACCGCGTGTGCCGGATGCGGATCGCCAGTGGGCCACGCTCGGCGCCACCTGGATGCCCAGCCCGGAGCTCGGCATCACCGCCGGCTATATGCATGTCTTCGCTGATGATGGCGATATCGACCAGCAGGCGGCTCCCGGCAACGAAAATGAGACCAAGGGCAACCTTTCTGGGACCTACGAGGTCGCCGCGGATGTCTTCGCCCTCTCGGTGGACTACCGCTTCTGACTCTCGATCATGTGCCTGACCTCGGGACCCGGCTTTGGCCGGGTCTCGTCGTCATATGCTGCCGCCAGCATCAGGACTATCGCAGATTGAAGTAACGCTCGAGGCTGTTCCGACGACAGGACTTCGGGGAGGCGCTGTGAATCCCTCCCTGGGCGCTACCGATGCCCTCCCTGGCATAGGACCTCCTCTTCGGCCTGTCCCCGGCGTCTCTCGCTTGGGGTGACTTCGATAGCCCTGCCGTCGGTGCGGGGTGGATGCGACAGAGCGGCACTTTCGCTACACTAGGCGCCTTTTCCGTGCCGCCGCGGCCCTGGCGTCGAGCCACCGCCACGGCAGGCATTTTTGTATCGCAGACTCGGATGAGCCCCATGCTGGAAACCAACCCGATTCACCACCTCATCAAGGACCTGTCTGAGCGGACAGATGTCCTGAGGGGGTATCTTTGACTATGCCGAAAAGAAGGATCGGCTAGAGGAAGTCACCCGCGAGCTCGAGGACCCGGACGTCTGGAGCGATCCGGACCGCGCTCAGAAACTCGGCAAGGAGCGGGCGACGCTGGAGGCAATCGTGGCCACCATCGACGATCTCGATCAGGGGCTCGGCGACAGTCGTGACCTGCTCGAACTCGCCGAGATGGAAGACGACGAGGGCACCGTCAACGAGGTCCAGAAGGAGCTCGAGGGGCTTCAGGCCAGCCTCGAGAAGCTCGAGTTCCGGCGCATGTTCTCCGGCGAGATGGACGAGAACAACGCCTATCTCGACATCCAGGCCGGCTCCGGCGGCACCGAGGCCCAGGACTGGGCCAACATGCTGCTGCGCATGTACCTGCGCTGGGTCGAGCACCACGGCTTCAAGGCCGAGATCATCGAGGTTTCCTCCGGCGAGGTGGCGGGCATCAAGTCGGCCACCTTGCACATCATCGGCGAGTACGCCTTCGGTTGGCTGCGTACCGAGACCGGTGTGCATCGCCTGGTCCGCAAGAGCCCCTTCGACTCCGGCGGCCGCCGGCATACGTCCTTTGCGTCCGTGTTCCTGTCGCCTGAGGTGGATGACAGCTTCGAGGTCGAGATCGATCCCTCGGACCTGCGTACCGATACCTACCGCTCCAGCGGGGCCGGTGGGCAGCACGTCAACACCACTGACTCGGCCGTGCGCATCACCCACGAACCCACCGGCATCGTGGTGGCTTGCCAGAGCCAGCGCAGCCAGCACGCCAACCGCGACTTCGCCATGAAGCAGCTCAAGGCGAAGCTGTGGGAACACGAGATGCAGAAGCGCAACGCCGCCAAGCAGGAGGCCGAGGACTCCAAGGCCGATATCGGCTGGGGCAGCCAGATCCGCTCCTATGTGCTGGACGACCAGCGCATCAAGGACCTGCGCACCGGCGTGCAGTCGAGCAGCTGCGACAAGGTGCTGGACGGTGACCTGGACCAGTTTATCGTCGCCAGCCTCAAGCAAGGCCTATAGCCTGCTGCGCTCGCGCGGTTCAAGACGTGTCTCAGACTCCGCATCAAAGATTTCCAACAGGTAGCAAAATGGCCAACGAGAGCCCTTCATCGGATAGCCCGCAGAACGACGAGAACCGCTTGATTGCCGAGCGGCGTGACAAGCTGGCAACGCGCCGCCAGCTTGCCGCCGAGACCGGCGAGAGTGCCTTTCCCAACGATTTCCGTCGCGACAGCCTGGCGGCCGGGTTGATCGATGAGCTTGGTGATCGGGATAAGGCCGATCTTGAGATGCTGGACCGTCAAGCCGCCGTATCGGGGCGCGTCATGCGCAAGCGGGGACCCTTCATCGTCATCCAGGACCCCTCCGGGACGATCCAGCTCTACGTCGACAAGAAAGGGCTGCCGGCCGAGGTGCTGGAGGACGTCAAGGGTTGGGACATCGGCGACATCGTGGCGGCCCGCGGCCCGGTGCACAAGTCGGGCAAGGGCGACCTCTACGTGATGATGGTGGAGGCCAGGTTGCTGACCAAGAGCCTGCGTCCGCTGCCCGACAAGTTCCACGGCCTCACCGACATGGAGGCGCGCTACCGCCAGCGCTACGTGGACCTGATCATGAACCCCGATTCTCGCAAGGTGTTCGAGACGCGCGCCGGGGTGATCAGCGCCATGCGGCGCTTCTTCGAGGATCGCGGTTTCATGGAGGTCGAGACCCCCATGCTGCAGCCGATTCCCGGCGGTGCCACGGCACGTCCCTTCGTTACCCACCACAACGCGCTGGACATCGACATGTACCTGCGGATCGCGCCGGAGCTCTACCTCAAGCGCCTGGTGGTGGGCGGCTTCGAGCGGGTCTTCGAGATCAACCGCAACTTCAGGAACGAAGGGCTCTCCACTCGCCACAACCCCGAATTCACCATGATCGAGTTCTATCAGGCTCATGCGGACCACAATGACCTGATGGACCTCACCGAGGAGATGCTGCGCAGCGTGACCCACAAGGTGCTGGGCACCACCACGTTGGTGAATACCGTGCGCAACGGCGAGGGCGAGGTGCTGGAGACCTTCGAGTACGACTTCGGCCAGCCGCTCCGGCGGATCACAGTGTTCGACTCCATCCTCGAGTTCAACCCGGATATCCATGCCGAGGCCCTCGCCGACGAGGCCGCCGCGCGCCAGATCGCCGAGCGCCTGGACATCGACGTCAAGGACGGCTGGGGGCTGGGCAAGGTGCAGATCGAGATATTCGAGAAGACCGTGGAGCACCGCCTTCAGCAGCCCACCTTCATCACCGAGTACCCCACCGAGGTGAGCCCGCTGGCGCGGCGCAAGGACGCCAACCCCTTCGTCACCGAGCGGTTCGAGTTCTTCGTCGGTGGCCGCGAGATCGCCAACGGCTTCTCGGAGCTCAACGACGCCGAGGACCAGGCTGAGCGCTTCCGCGCCCAGGCCGCGGAAAAGGAGGCCGGCGACCTGGAGGCGATGTACTACGATGCCGACTACGTGCGGGCGCTGGAGGTCGGCCTGCCGCCAACTGCCGGCGAGGGCATCGGCATCGACCGGCTGGTGATGCTGTTCACCGACAGTGCCTCCATCCGTGACGTGCTGCTCTTCCCGGCCATGCGCCCGGAAGTCGATTGACCGGCGATGATTCGAGGGGCGCCGGGGGGGGGGTAGGCCGAAGAGGAGGTCCTACGCCATGGGTGAGGAGCACTGCTCCGAACGGGCTGGCCATGGATGGCCAGCACCGGTCCTGCAAGCGGAGCGGGACGCGAGAGCGCCGCAGGGCGTCGGTAGCGCCCAGGGAGGGGTTTACAGCGCCTCCTTGCAGGCCTTCCGCCGGATCAGCCCCGTCTAGTATCTCCATGGCGGGAAGTGTTGGTAACCGGGGCGGCGAGCACCCATAATGGTTGTCGTTTTGACGTCGAGGAGACCATGATGAAACTGCTCAACCGCTCCGCCCTGAGCATCAGGCCGACCCGGCATTTCGTGGACTGGATCAACGCGCTCGAACCCACGATGGAAGGCGACGATCTGACCCTGGCCGACGTCGAACGCGAAAGCACCGTCTACCTGATCCCCGAGATGGATGCGCCCGAGGCCCTGGAGGCCTTCGTGCGTGAGCGATACCTCGAGATACTGAAGACCGAGCTACGCGCCTGGGAAGAGGACGAGCGCCAGTGGCCAGAAGCCCTAAACTGGGCGCTCTTTCAGCGCTTCCTGCAGGTCGAGCACAGCTACCTGGCCATCGACCTCGACGACGAGGCGGCGCTGGAGATCTCCGAGGTGGACGACGCCCTCCTCCTGGAGGCGGACCAGGACTGATCTTCCTGCCAGGCAGCGACCATGAGGAAACCGGCTTCGGCCGGTTTCCTCGTTAGGGATCCCGCAGTGATGGAAGCAGGATGAGTCGACTCTTCGCGACCCGCCCTCCGACGACGCCCAGTGTGCCTCGCGTGAGGCGCGCCGTTACGGGCCGCGGCTGGCCGTCGTCTGTCCCTCACTGAAGGCGTACAATGACCCTATCACTCACTCAGCATCGGGACGTCGACATGAGCACCCAGGCCACCATCGAAGACAAGCTCAGGGCCCTCGAGCCCGCCTTCCTGGCGGTGGAGAACGAGAGCCATCGGCATAATGTGCCGCCGAACTCCGAGACCCACTTCAAGGTCTCCCTGGTCTCCTCCCGCTTCGAGGGACTGATGCCGGTCAAGCGGCATCAGCAGATCTATGCACTGCTCGCCGACGAACTCGCTGGCCCCGTCCATGCCCTGGCCCTGCACCTCTTCACGCCCGAAGAGTGGGAGGCCAGCGGCCGTTCTCGCCCCGACTCCCCCGACTGCCGGGGTGGTAGTAAGTCGTGACCCCGGAGCCGCAGCGTCTGCAGTATCTGGAGGCCATGGGCCTGACGGCCTGGGTCTCCCGCTATCGCCTGCCCAATGCCCTGCCCACGCAAGCCTGTGAGTGGGAGGCCCACGCGCCAGTGGCCGAGGCGCCCCGCGCCCCGGCGGAACGGCTGCATGCGCTGCTCGACGAGGCCGCGGAGGCGCAGGTCGCCACCTCGCGACCGCTCCCCGCCGAGCCGGAACCGCGCCATCGTCCTGCGGCTGGTAAGGCCCGCGCGCTGCTGGGTGACCTGGGGTCCAGCGACGCCCAGGAAGCCAAGCCCGAGGCGGTGAGCCCAGCCCCCGTGCGCCACAGCGGGGACGCGCTGCGCTTTACCCTGCAGGTGGCCTGCCTGGATGGCCGCTGGCTGATATTGCTGCCCGGCGAGACACCCCCCGACAGCGCAGAGCTGCGCCTGCTGCGTCACCTGCTACAGGCTGCCGGCGTGGAGCCCGAACAGATGCCGGCCTTCGAGGGCTTTCGCTGGCCCCAGGTGGAAGGACTGCCGGTGGAAGCGCCACTGGAGGAAGCCCGCGAGGGTCTCCAGGCCTTCCTGGCCGGTCGGCAGCGGCGAGGCTGGGTACCGGAACGGCTGCTGGTGTTCGGGGAGGACGAGACGCTCGCCGAGCTGCTGACCCTCTCAGGCGGCCACTGCCCGTTGCTGGCGTTGCCTGCCTGGCAGGGGCCCAGGCTAGGCGAGCTGGCCGGCAGTGCCGAGGCCAAGCGCGCCCTCTGGCCGCGGATGGCCGGCTGGTGCGATGCCTGGCGGGCGGGTCGTGACCCCCACTGAGGCGATGCGGCGGCTCGCTCCGGCGGACCTGGCGATGCTATCGGCGCTCGAGCAGGCCGCCAGTCCCGATCCATGGACGCTACACCAGCTGCAGGCGGCGCTGGACGACCCTGACACCCGGGTGTTCGGTATCGAGCGTGAAGGTGGCCTGGTCGGCCATGCGGTGGTGGTGCGGCTGCCGTTCGATGCAGAGCTGCAGGCGATCCTGGTGACGCAGGAAGCGCGTTGTCAGGGCGTGGCGGGGCGCTTGCTGAAGGCGGTGATCGAACAGGCGCGTACTTGGCAGAACGAGCGTCTGCTGCTTGAGGTCAGGGCGAGCAACGATGCGGCCCTGGGGCTCTATCGGGGTGCGGGGTTCGGCGAGGACGGCCGGCGCCGTGGCTACTATCCGGCGCACATCGGTGGCCGGCGGGAGGATGCGCTGCTGATGTCGCTCCCGCTGGCCTGAAGCTGCCTCAGCTGCTGGTGGTTGTTTCGACCTCGTCGAACTTGCCCAGCAGGGCGGTGAGGCGACGCTCCCACTCTTCGCGCTCCTGCTTCAGGCGAGCGTTTTCCTCTCGCAGCTCCTCGGCTTCCATCCTCATCAACTCCAGAGCCTCGACGGCGCTGGTGACCTTCTGTTCGAGCTGGTTGAAGAGTTCGATACTCATCCTGTTCTCCTAACGACATCCTGCTGGTGGGGCGTGCCCGATGGGGTGTTCAGCGCGCAGCGTAACGCTGCGGTCGGGGCTCAGCAAGCGTCGCCGCCGGTCGATCCTGAGCCAGGTGGATGCCGGCGGTAGAGCCGCCCGGTGCTGTCGCCGGCACGTACCTGGCGGTGCAGTTGCCAGCTGGCGGGTACCTCCGGAGTGAGCGCCGACTCGGTTTCCACGTAGACCAGGGCATCGTCGGCGAGCCAGCCGGCCTCCAGGGCCTTGCAGCAGGCCTCGGTGAGCCCCTGCCGGAAGGGCGGGTCGAGGAAGACCAGAGAGAAGTGGGTGGGATCAGCCGAGAGGAAGGCCAGGGCATCGGCGGTGACCAGGCGTCCACGCTCGGCGGCGCCCAGTGTTGCGAGGTTGTCGGCCAGCTGACGCCCCACCCGGGAGTCATGCTCGACGAACACGGCCTGTCGGGCGCCCCGTGAGAGGGCTTCCAGGCCGAGCGCTCCGGTGCCGGCGAAGAGGTCGAGGACCCGTGCGCCGGGCGTGGCGGCGGCCAGCCAGTTGAATAGCGTCTCGCGCACCCGGTCGGGGGTGGGGCGCAGCCCCGGGTGGTCGAGCACCGGCAGCTGACGACGCCGGTACTCGCCGCCGATTAGGCGCAGCCGACCGGGGTTCCGGCGGCCCAGGTCTTTGTGTGCGTTGGCGGCCGGTTGGCGGGGTTTGCGGGAAGGGGAGCGGCGTCGTGTCATGGGGGCGGATTGTAACCGTCGGCTTGTCCACAGTCATGGTGCGCGATGGTACGATGAGGCGATTCGTTCATCCGTGAGGCATGATCCCCCATGTTCGGTATTTTCAAGCGCAAGAAGCAGGAAGGGCAGCAGACGACACCGGAACATGAGGCCGAGCGCCGGTCGGACGAGCAAGCGGCAGACGACGGCACCGAGTCCGCGACGCCGTCAGAGGCCGCCGGCGGGGTCGACGAGGCGACATCCGGCAGTCAGCCGGCGAAGCCGCCCGAGGCGGCCCGGGACACGGCTCCCGAATCCGAACCGGTGCCCGGGATGCAGGCCACAGAGACTGCGCTCGAACCCGAGCCTGCGCTGCCCAAGGCGGCCCTGCAGGAAAAGCCTTCCGTCGAGAAGACGGGTTGGTTCGCGCGTATTCGTGCCGGGCTCGGCAAGACGCGCGCCAACCTCACCGATGGCCTGGCCGATCTCTTTATGGGCCGCAAGCAGATCGATGACGAGCTCATGGAGGAGCTCGAGACCCAGTTGCTGATGGCGGACGTGGGCATCGAGGCCACCACCGAGATCATCGACCGGCTCACCGAGCGGGTCTCGCGTAAGGAACTCAAGGAGCCCCAGGCGCTCTTCCGGGCCCTGCAGGAGGAGCTCGCGGCGATGCTCGAACCGGTCACCCGGCCGCTGATCTTGCCAGCGAAGGGCGAGGGCCCCTTCGTGATCCTGGTGGTGGGCGTCAACGGGGTAGGGAAGACAACCACCATCGGCAAGTTGACCCAGCGCTTCCAGCGCGAGGGGCGCAGCGTGATGCTGGCCGCCGGCGACACCTTCCGGGCGGCAGCGGTGGAGCAGCTGAAGGTCTGGGGCGAGCGCAACGACGTGCCTGTGATCGCCCAGCACACCGGGGCCGACAGCGCCTCGGTGATCTTCGATGCCGTGTCGTCCGCCAAGGCGCGGGGCATCGACGTGCTGATCGCCGATACCGCCGGTCGCCTGCACAACAAGGCCCACCTGATGGAGGAGCTCAAGAAGGTCCACCGGGTGATGGGCAAGGTCGACGCCAGTGCCCCCCATGAGGTGATGCTGGTGCTCGACGCCGGGACTGGCCAGAACGCGCTTGCCCAGGCCTCGACCTTCGACGAGGCGGTGCCGGTCACCGGCATCACCCTGACCAAGCTAGACGGCACCGCCAAGGGCGGCATCATCTTCGCCCTGGCCCGCCAGCTAGGCACGCCGATTCGCTTCATCGGCGTCGGTGAATCGCTGGATGACCTGCGCCCCTTCGTGGCTCAGGAATTCGTCGATGCCCTGTTCGACCGCGAGCCGGTGTCGCCCGAGTCATGATCGCTTTCGAGCACGTCGGCAAGCGCTACGGAGGGCGCTTCGAGGCGCTCGCCAATATCGATTTCCGGGTGCAACGCGGCGAGATGGTGTTCCTCACCGGCCACTCCGGGGCAGGCAAGAGCTCGCTGCTGCGCCTGATCATGCGCCTGGAGCGGCCTAGCCGCGGCCGGGTGCGGGTGGCGGGCCATGATATCGACCGCCTGCACCATAGCCAGATTCCCTTCTATCGCCGCCAGATCGGCGTGGTCTTCCAGGACCACCAGCTGCTCTTCGATCGCTCGATTTTCCACAACGTCGCCTTGCCGCTGGAGATCCAGGGGGTCGAGCATCGCGAGGCGGCGCGGCGAGTGCGAGCGGCGCTGGAGAAGGTGGGGCTCTTGCACCGCGAGGCCGCATTGCCCATCGAACTTTCCGGTGGCGAACAGCAGCGAGTCGGCATCGCCCGGGCGGTGGTCAACAAGCCGGCCCTTCTGCTCGCCGACGAGCCCACCGGCAACCTCGACCCCCAGCTCTCCGCCGACATCATGGCGCTGTTCGAGGATTTCAACCGCATCGGGACCACGGTGATGGTCGCGAGTCACGACCTGGCCCTGATCGCTCGGCTGCGTCACCGCACCCTGCGGCTCCACGACGGTCGCCTGGTGGCCGACGAGGAGGTCGCATGAGTCGCGAACCCCCCCCTTCGCCTCGCGGCGCACGCACACACCCGTCGGCGAGCGGCATCCGCTGGCGGGCCTGGGCACGCCACCATCGCACCATGGGCGTCGACAGTGCCCGGCGCCTGCTGCGCCGGCCACTGGGCAGCCTGCTGACCATGCTGGCCATTGCCATCGCCCTGGTGCTGCCGGCAGGGCTCTGGCTGGCCCTGGACAGCGCCCGTCTGCTCGACGCCGAACTGGAGCAGAGCGCGACCCTCACTGTCTACCTGGAGACCGGCGTCGGGGAGGGCGAGGCTGCGCGTATCCAGGAAGCGCTGGCCGCTCAGGCGGGGGTGGCCGGCACCCGGTTGATCACTGCTGCCGAGGGCATGGCCGAGTTCCAGCAGGCGTTGGGACTCCGCGATGCCCTGACGCGGCTCGAGGACAATCCCCTGCCGGCCAGCGTGGTGGTGCGCCCCGAAGACCCTGGCCCCGAGGCCGTGCGCAAGCTTGCCGAGGCCCTCGGGGCGGTCCCCGGTGTCGACGAGGTGCGCCTGGACCTCGCCTGGCTCGAGCGCCTGCGCCACCTCGCTGAACTGGGTCAGCGGGTCACCCTGGCACTGGGTGTGCTGTTCGGGCTGGGGGTGTTGCTGGTGGTGGGCAACACCATCCGGCTCGCCGTGGAGAATCGCCGCAAGGAGATCGAGGTGGTGACCCTGATCGGCGCCACTCATGCCTTCGTGCGTCGTCCCTTCCTCTACAGCGGGGCCTGGTTTGGACTGGGCGGTGGTCTGCTGGCCTGGGGCCTGCTGACGCTGGGCAGCGACTGGCTCTCGGCCCCTGTCTCGTCCCTGGCGGCGAGCTACGGGGCCAGCTTCCATCTGCCGCGGCTGGGCCCCGAGGGGTCTACAATATTACTCGGTTGTAGTACACTGCTTGGCTGGCTGGGAGCCTGGATCGCCGTGAATCGGCATCTGGCGGAAATCCGGCCTCGCTGAGGCGAGCGCCGGCCGAATCCACGGGATATCGGGCACCAGCCGGAACTTTCGTCGGTCTTCACCGTCTCACGCGGCAACCACGTACAGCCTTATGGGTTTCGAAGGAGACAACCTGCACATGAGCACCAGTCTTCTACCGGTGGGTCAACTCTCCCCGGGTCATGACCTGAACGGTTACATCCAGGCGGTCAACGGCATCCCCATGCTGACCGTCGACGAAGAGCGCGAGCTGGCCTTTCGCCTGCACGACGAGGGTGATCTCGAGGCGGCGCGCCGTCTGGTGCTGTCGCACCTGCGTTTCGTCGTCTATATCGCTCGCAGCTATTCCGGCTATGGCCTGCCCCAGGCCGACCTTATCCAGGAAGGCAACGTCGGCCTGATGAAGGCTGTCAAGCGCTTCGACCCCAACCAGGGCGTGCGGCTGGTCTCCTTCGCCGTGCACTGGATCAAGGCCGAGATACACGAGTTCGTGCTGCGCAACTGGCGCATCGTCAAGATCGCCACCACCAAGGCCCAGCGCAAACTGTTCTTCAACCTGCGGGGCGCGAAGAAGCGACTGGCCTGGTTGAACAGCGACGAGGTCGATGCCATTGCCAAGGACCTCGACGTCAAGCCCGAAGTGGTGCGCGAGATGGAAGGACGCCTGTCGGCCCACGATGCCGGTTTCGATGCCTCGCCGGGCGAGGACGACGAGTCCGCCTATCAGGCACCGGTGCACTTCCTCGATGATGCCAGTGGTGATCCGGCCACTCAGCTCGAGGACAGCGACTGGGAGCAGGATGCCACGCACCGTCTGCAGCAGGCCCTTGAGGCCCTTGACGAGCGCTCGCGGGACATCCTTCAGCGTCGCTGGCTAGGGGATAACAAGGCCACCCTGCACGAGCTGGCCGATGTCTACGGCGTTTCTGCCGAGCGCATCCGCCAGCTCGAGAAGAATGCCATGAAGAAGATCCGCCAGCAGATCGGCGATGCCCTGGCGGCATGATAGCGTCGAGCGCCCTTCGGGCAGCGTCAAGCTGCCAAGCACCGAGCCGCCAAGCTGCTCAGTGACGGGCGGTAAGTGTTGAGGTAACGAACAAGAAACCCCGCCGGATACTCGATTCGGCGGGGTTTCTTGTTGATACCGGTCACGACGGCATTATCATCCTGCGGCGCTCGGCGCTCGCTTTACGCCGGCTGCGAGCTCTCCCGCAATAGTTGGGCCGAAAGCAGCGCCCACTGGTCGTCCCAGTGTTCGGTGGGGCGGTGGCGAAAATCACTGCGCACATAGCGAGAGATCTGCCCTTCGAGATGGGCGAGCAGCAGGTTGGCGGCCGCCGAGACGGGCAGTGAGGGGCGCCGTCCCTCGCGCAGTTCCGCCTCGCGCAGCACCTGCTTGAGCTGGGTCTCGAGGCGTTCGAAGAGCTGGTGGATGCGAAGGCGCAGCCGTGCCGTCTCGCCGGTCAGGGCGTCGCCGCCCAGCAGGCGCGAGAGGCCGGGGTTCTTCTCGGCGAAGGCCAGCACCAGGGTAAGGATCTGGCCACAGCGCGGCACCGCCTCCGGCACCTCGTCGAGGATGCGGCCGATGCGCTCGAAGAGTGTCTCTTCGATGAATTCGATCAGCCCCTCGAACATTCGCGCCTTGCTGGGGAAGTGGCGATAGAGCGCTGCCTCAGAGACGCCGACCTGGCGGGCCAGGGCAGCCACGGTGATGCGCTTGCCACTGTCTTCCTCCAGCATCAGCGCCAGGCCCTGCAGGATCTGCTCGCGGCGACTGGGGATGGGTGTTTCCTGCGTCATGGCATCATGTTCTTGTCGGTGGGTGGATCGGGCCGGAGGGCTCAGTCGACATTCGGGTCCTGGGGGACATCGGTGATCAGGGTGCCCACCCCGGCGTTGGTGAAGATCTCCAGTAGGGTGGCATGGGGCACCCTGCCGTCGATGATATGGGCGCTCCTGACGCCGCCCTTTACGGCGTCCAGGGCGCAGCGGATCTTCGGCAGCATGCCGCCATGGATGGTGCCATCGGCGATCAGGGCATCCACCTGGCCGGTGGTCAGTCCGGTGAGCACCTCACCCTCGGCATTCATCAGGCCGGCCACGTTGGTCAGCAGCATCAGCTTCTCGGCATCCAGGGCCTCGGCTACCTTGCCGGCCACCAGGTCGGCATTGATGTTGTAGCTACGGCCCTTTGCATCCACGCCGATGGGGGCGATCACCGGGATGAAGTCGCGGGCGGCGAGCATCTCGATGAGGTCGGTGGAGATGTGTTCCACCTCGCCCACGTGGCCGATGTCGATGATTTCCGGCGCTTTCATCTCGGGGCTCTGGTGCTCCACCTGGAGCTGGCGGGCGCGGATCTGCGCGCCATCCTTGCCGGTCAGGCCGATGGCCTTGCCGCCGCACTGATTGATCAGGTTGACGATACCCTTGTTGACCAGGCCGCCCAGCACCATCTCCACCACGTCCATGGTCTCGGCGTCGGTCACCCGCATGCCGTTGATGAACCGCGACTCGATATTCAGCTTCTTGAGGAGCTCGCCGATCTGCGGCCCTCCGCCATGCACGACGACCGGATTGATGCCCACCTCCTTCATCAGCACGACGTTGCGCGCGAAGGAGTCGATCAGGGTGTCCTCGGTCATGGCGTTGCCGCCGTACTTCACGACCACGGTCTTGCCGGAGAAGCGCTGGATATAGGGCAGCGCCTCGGAAAGTATCTCCACCACCAGCTGGGGGTCGCGGGTCTGCTCGGTCATCTGTCGGGATCCTGTCCTGTATGTGGCGAATGCCCTTCAGAGGGGCAGTGTGAGGTCGGGCGACACCTGGGCGAGGGCGTCGGCGAAGCGGCTGCGGATGCGTGCCAGGGCGGCGTCGTCCTTACCCTCGAAGCGCAGCACCAGCACCGGCGTGGTATTGGAGGCGCGGCACAGGCCCCAGCCGTCCGGGTAGTCGACACGAATGCCGTCCAGAGTCGTCTTGATACCGTCCTCGCCGAAGTCGCCCTCACGAGCTAGCCTGGCCACCAGATCGAATTTGGTCTCGTCGGTCACCGTGATGTTGATCTCCGGGGTGCCCACATCTTGGGGGTAGCGGGCGAAGAAGGTGTCGGCGTCGTCAGCCTGCTTCGACAGGATCTCCAGCAGGCGTGCGGCGGCGTAGAGGCCGTCGTCGAAGCCATACCAGCGCTCCTGAAAGAAGATGTGGCCGCTCATCTCGCCGGCCAGCAGGGCACCGGTCTCCTTCATGCGCGCCTTGATCAGCGAGTGACCGGTGCGCCACATCTCCGGTGTTCCGCCGGCTTCCTCGATCACCCGCGTCAGGTTGCCGGTGCACTTGACGTCGAAGATCACGCGGGCGCCGGCGTTGCGCGACAGCATGTCCTCGGCGAAGGCCATCAGCAGGTGATCGGGGTAGATCAGCGTGCCGCTCGGCGTGATCACGCCCAGGCGGTCGCCGTCGCCGTCGAAGGCGAGGCCGATGTCCGCGCCGGTCTCCTGCACAGTGCGAATCAGGTCCTGGAGGTTCTCGGGCTTGCCCGGATCCGGGTGGTGGTTGGGGAAGGTGCCGTCGATTTCTGCAAACAGCGGGAGTGTCTCGGCGCCGAGTCTCTCTACCAGTTGTGGGCCCAGCTCGCCGGCGACGCCGTTTCCGCAGTCCACCACCGCCTTGAGCGGGCGGTCGAGGGTGACGTCGCCGAGGATACGTTCCAAGTAGGCCTCGCGCAGATCCTGTTCACTCACGCTGCCCTGGCCCGAGACCAGCTCGCCCTCCGTGATACGGGTGTGCAGCGCGGTAATGGCGTCGCCGGAGAGCGTCTCGCCGCCCAGTACGATCTTGAAACCGTTGTAGTCCGGCGGGTTGTGGCTGCCGGTGACCATCACGCCAGAGGCCGTTCCCTCGATCACATGGGTGGCGAAGTAGAGCACCGGGGTGGGAACCATGCCGATGTCGACGACGTCGCAACCCGACGCCATCAGGCCGTGGGTCAGGGCCGCCAGCAGTCGCGGGCCGGAGAGGCGCCCGTCCCTGGCGACGACCACGGTGGACTCACCGCGAGACCGGGCCTCGCTTCCGATGGCTCGACCGATCAGCGCGACGCTCGTCTCGGTCAGGGTCTCGTCGACAATGCCGCGAATATCGTAGGCACGAAAGATGGAGGCGGGGACTGCCTGGTGCGCTTCCTGGGTCATGGGGTCCGTCCTGTATGGGTATCGTGTGGCTGGGTATCGTCCCTGTGGGTTGTGTCAGTGACGACCGGAGCTGCCGAATCCTCCGGTGCCACGTTGGCCGGTGCCACGCGGGTCGGCCCCCCGGTGGCTGGTGTCGAAGGCATCGACGACCTCCAGCTCGGCATGCACCACGGGAACGAGCACGTACTGTGCCAGCCTCTCGAGGGGCTCGATGGTGAAGGGTGCATTGCCACGGTTCCAGGTGGAGATCATCAGCTCGCCCTGGTAGTCGGAATCGATCAGCCCCACCAGGTTGCCGAGCACGATCCCATGCTTGTGACCCAGCCCCGAGCGGGGCAGGATCATCCCGGCGAGGCCCGGGTCGGCAATGTGGATGGCAAGCCCCGTGCGCACCAGTTCGCACTGCCCGGGTGCCAGGGTCAGGGGTGCATCCAGCAGGGCGCGCAGGTCCATGCCGGCCGAGCCTTGGGTGGAGTAGTGGGGCATGAAGTCACGCAGGCGCTCGTCGAGTAACCGGACGGCGAGGCGAGGGCGATCGCTGAGGCTGGACATCGGAAATCCTCGGGCATTCGGTGTCAGGGGGCGTGATATTGCGCCAGGCAGGCCAGGGCACGGCGCATCACCGCCAGGGCGAGCTGCGACTTGGGCTGGGGCGCGAGGCTCTCGCCGCCTTCGCCATCACCTTCACGCCACAGCAGGAGGGCGGCGTTGTCGTCGCTGCCGAAGCCGAGCCCGGCCCGGGAGACATCGTTGGCAACGATCATGTCGAGCCCCTTGCGGGTCAGCTTGTCCCGGGCGTAGGCCTCCAGGTCGCGGGTCTCGGCGGCGAACCCCACTACCAGTGGGCGCTGTGCCTGGGGCAGGGCGGCCACGGAGGCGATGATGTCGGGATTCTTGACCAGCCGCAGGGTGAGGCCCTCCTCGCCCTCGACCTTCTTGATCTTGTGCTCGGCGGCCGACTCGGCCCGATAGTCGGCGACGGCGGCGCAGCCGATGAAGATATCGCTGTCGGCGGCCAACCGCTGGGCGGCCTCGTGCATCTCCCGGGCCGACTCCACGTCGGTGCGCTCGACGCCGTCTGGTGTCGGCAGGGCGACCGGGCCGCTGATCAGCCGTACTCGGGCCCCCAGCGAGGCGGCGGCGCCAGCCAGGGCGAAGCCCATCTTGCCGGAGCTGTGGTTGGAGAGGTAGCGCACCGGATCCAGCGGCTCCCGGGTGGGGCCAGCAGTGATGGTGACGGTCAGGCCCTCTGCCTCCCGTGACGCTTCCGGCCTGGCCGACATTTCGTGAGATGCCCCTGAGGGCGCCATGGAGGTCGCGGCGTCGGTCGCCGTGGAAAGCAGCGCTACCAGGATCGCCTCTGGCTCGAGCATGCGGCCTGGCCCCACATCGCCGCAGGCCTGGCCACCGCTGTCCGGCCCAAGCAGCTGCCAGCCGTCCTCGGCCAACTGGCCCGCGTTGCGCTGGGTGGCAGGATGACGCCACATGGCCTGGTTCATGGCCGGGGCCATCACTTTCTCGGCTTCGCTTGCCAGGCACAGGGTGGTCAGCAGGTCGTCTGCCAGGCCCTGGGCGAGGCGCGCCATCAGGTCGGCAGTGGCTGGGGCGATCAGGATGGTGTCGGCCCAGCGGGCCAGCTCGATATGCCCCATGCCGGCCTCGGCCTCGGGGTCGAGCAGCGAGGTGCGCACCGCTTCTCCGGTCAGCGCCTGGAGCGTCAGTGGCGTGATGAAGGCCTGGGCGCCCTCGGTCATCACCACGCGCACTTCGGCCCCTGCCTGCGTGAGCAGGCGGGCGAGCTGGGCGCTCTTGTAGGCGGCGATGCCAGCACTGATACCGAGCAGCAAACGCCGTCCGGAAAGCGAAGACATGGGCGTGACCCCGGGAAGATGAACAGGCGCCTACCTTACCATCGGCGTTGCACCTTGCGTAGCCGCCGGGCCGACTACACTGAGAATCAATGGCGTCAGGCAGGGAGGCGGGGATGTCGATTCGGGACTGGCCGGAGGGGGAGCGTCCCCGGGAAAAGTTGCTAGCCTTGGGGGCGGAGGCGCTCTCCGATGCGGAACTGTTGGCGATCTTTCTGCGTGTCGGCGTGGAGGGGCGCTCGGCGGTGGACTTGGCTCGCGACCTGCTGTCCGCCTTTGGCGGGCTGCGCCAGCTGCTGGAGGCCGACCAGGCGCGCTTCTGCGCCGAACGCGGCATGGGCATGGCCAAGTATGCCCAGCTCCAGGCCACTCTTGAGCTGTCGCGACGGCATCTCGCCAGCCAACTGAGCCGGGGCGATGTGCTGACCTCGCCAACGCTGGTGCGTGCCTACCTCGCAGCTCGGTTGCGTCATCTCGGCCACGAGGAGTTTGCCGCGCTCTTCCTCGACAGCCAGCATCGCGTGATCCGCTACGAATCGCTGTTCTGTGGCACCCTGGACAGCGCCTCGGTCTACCCTCGCGAGGTGGCCCGCCGCGCCCTGGAGCTGGGCGCCGGCCCCATCATCTTCGCCCACAACCACCCTTCCGGCGTGGCCGAGCCCTCTGATGCCGACCGGCGCATCACCGAGCGGCTACGCGAGGCGCTCGGGCTGTTCGAGGTCCGCGTGCTGGACCATTTCGTGGTGGGGGATGGGGAAGTCGTCTCCTTCGCGGAGCGGGGGTGGTTATGATACGCCGCGTCGCTTGCCGAATGCGGAGGCATCTGGTATAAAGTGCACCCTTTGAATTCCCTTGGGTCAAATGACGACGGGCTCGTCCCGGTTTGCCCGACAGGTTTTGAACACTCAGGTCTAACCACCTGGCCAAGCGGTTGGAGGCTCTCATGTCCAAAGTATGTCAGGTTACCGGCAAGCGCCCGGTGACTGGTAACAACGTTTCACACTCCCAGCGCAAGACGCGCCGTCGTTTCGTGCCGAACCTGCATTCCCACCGTTTCTGGGTGGAGGCCGAGAAGCGCTTCGTCAAGCTGCGCGTATCCTCTAAGGGCATGCGCATCATCGACAAGAAGGGCATCGAGGCGGTGCTCGGCGATATCCGCAAGCGCGGCGAAGCCGTCTAAGCGATTTACCACGGGAGACAACCGTCATGCGCGACAAGATCAGAATGATTTCCAGTGCCGGTACCGGTCACTTCTACACCACCGACAAGAACAAGCGGAATACCCCGGATAAGCTCGAAATGAAGAAGTTCGACCCGGTCGTCCGCAAGCATGTGATGTACAAGGAAGGTAAGATCAAGTAGTTCTTGGTCGCTTCCACCGCAGGTACAAGCCTGTCAGCTTGAACCCGGCCCCATGGTCGGGTTCTTGCGTATTGCCGCCCCTCCGGACGAGACCATGCCCGAGCTGCCCGAAGTCGAGACCACTCGCTGTGGTATCGCTCCTCATGTGGAAGGCCGCGAGATCGTCGAAGTGATCGTGCGCCAGGCTCACCTGCGCGTGCCAGTGCCGGCGGACCTCGTCGAGCGGCTGGTCGGGGCGAGCATCGGCAAGCTCGCCCGGCGTGCCAAGTACCTGCTGCTGCCGCTCTCCCGGCCGGGGCAGGACGAGAAGGGCGGCACCTTGCTCTGGCACCTGGGTATGTCCGGCAGCCTGCGTATCGCCCGCCTGGGCGAATTGCCCAAGAAGCATGACCATCTCGACCTGGTGCTCGACGATGGCGCCATCCTGCGCTATCACGACCCGCGTCGCTTTGGCTTCGTTGATTGGCTGGCCGGCAGCGAGGAGCAGGACACTCGCCTGGCGCGGCTGGGGCCGGAACCCCTCTCGGAGGCCTTCGATGGCGAGCGCCTCTACTGGCTCTCCCGCGGGCGCCGCCTGGCGGTGAAGCCTTTCCTCATGGATAACGCCGTCGTGGTTGGGGTAGGCAATATCTATGCCGCCGAGGCCCTATTCTTGGCCGGCATCGACCCGCGCCGCGAGGCCGGGCGCATCTCCCGGGAGCGTTACGCGCGGCTCGCGGCGGCGGTGCGCGAGGTGCTGGCCGCCGCCATCACTCAGGGCGGCACCACCCTGCGCGACTTCGTCAGCGGCACCGGCGAGCCGGGCTACTTCAAGCAGCGACTCAATGTCTACGGGCGCGATGGCCAGCCCTGCCGGCGCTGTGGCGCCGAACTGCGCCTGGTGACCCTGGGCCAGCGGGCCAGCGTGTTCTGCGGCCACTGCCAGACCTGATGGCGGCGCGGCCCCGCCGACGCCCCTCCACCCTTTCACGAGACACCCCCATGACCGCACTCCCCTCACTGCGCCTGAAGAAGAACGCCGACCGTCGCCTCAAGGCCGGCCATCTTTGGCTCTATTCCAACGAGATCGACACCCAGGCCACGCCGATCAAGGAGATCGAGCCCGGCGCGCAGGTGGTGATCGAGGCCGCCAATGGCAAGGCCATGGGGGTCGCCTATGTCAATCCGCACTCGCTGATCTGCGCGCGCATGGTCTCCCGCGACCCGTCGCAGGGGCTCGATCGCTCGCTGCTGGTCCACCGCCTCAACCAGGCACTGGCGCTGCGCCAACGCCTCTTCGACAAGCCCTTCTATCGCCTGGTGCACGGCGAGGGCGACCTGCTGCCGGGGCTGGTGATCGACCGCTTCGGCGACGTGCTGGTCGTGCAGCTCAATACTGCCGGCATGCAGGCAGTACTGCCCGAGCTCCTCGACGCCCTGGACAAGGTGTTGTCGCCGTCCTCGGTGGTGCTGCGCAACGATACCAGCGGGCGCCGCCAGGAGGGCCTGGAGGCCGGCGTCGAGGTCGTCAAGGGTGAGTTGCCCGACCGAGTGCTGCTGGAGGAGAACGGCGTGCAGTTCGTTGCCCCGGTGCTCGACGGCCAGAAGACCGGCTGGTTCTTCGATCACCGGGTCAACCGTGCCTGGCTCAATGGCCTGGTGGCCGGCAAGCGGGTGCTCGATCTGTTCAGCTATGTGGGTGGCTGGGGCATTCAGGCCGCGGCCAACGGTGCCCGGGAGGTGCTCTGCGTGGATGCCTCGGGTCCGGCACTCGAGCATGTCGCCGAGAATGCCGCCCTGAACGGGCTTCACGAGCAGGTGGCGGTAGGCGAGGGCGATGCCTTCGAGGTCCTAGCGGCCCTCAAGGCCGAGGGCGAGGAGTTCGACGTGGTGATCCTCGACCCGCCCGCCTTCATTCGCAAGCGCAAGGATATTCCCAATGGCGAGCGTGCCTATGGCAAGCTCAACCGCGAGGCGATGCGACTGCTGGGACGCGACGGCCTTCTGCTCTCCGCCTCCTGTTCCATGCACCTGACCCCGGAGCGCCTGGTGGATGTGGTGCGCGGGGCAGTGCGTCACCAGGATCGCCAGGGACAGATCCTGTTCCAGGGCCACCAGGGGCCGGATCACCCGGTCCATCCGGCCATTCCCGAAACGTCCTATCTCAAGGCCCTGGGCATGCGCGTCTTCCGGGACTAGTTCGCGATGCTTCTCGGCTACGTTCGCGCCTTTGCGCATTCCAATGCGCTGCTGGTCAGTCACGTGCACAACGTGCTGACCGCAGCCGGCATTCCCGCAGAGCTGCGCAACATGAGCCTGGGTGGCGGCGCCGGTGAGCTGCCGCTGGGGGAGTGCGAACCTGAAGTCTGGGTGGCGCCCCATAACCGCGAACGGGCCGAGGCCCTGATCCAGCAGACACTGGAAGGGGCGAATGACCGTCCGGCATGGACCTGTCCGGGATGCGGGGAGCACCTCGAAGGCGTCTTCGATACCTGCTGGAGCTGTGGCACCCACCGAGAGTCCTGAGACAGCCTGTGGCCTGTCTGACTCTCCCCTGGGCGAGACGCCTCCAGGCGACCTCGGAGCGGTGTGGAAGGGTTTCCTGTAGAGGCGTTGGCGGGAAGAAAGATATCTGGTTAAGAAGCCTTCTCTTGTCGACATTTTCCGTTCTTCCGCGCGAGCTCATCGTGTATGGACTACCTGTGCTGTAATAGGGAGGAAAGCTACCCAACAACAGCGAGCAGGAGAAAGCCATGCAGATCGCCGTGCCCAAGGAGATCAAGAACCACGAGTATCGTGTCGCCCTGACCCCCACCGGGGCCCGGGAACTCGTTGCCCGCGACCATAGGGTTACCGTCCAGGCCGGTGCCGGCGAGGGTGCTGGCTTTCCGGATGCCGCCTATGAGGCTGCCGGTGCGTGCCTCGAGACCGATGTGGCCAAGGTCTGGGACGGTGCCGAGCTGATCCTCAAGGTCAAGGAGCCGCAGGCCGAGGAGGTCGCACGTCTCAAGGCCGGCCAGACACTCTTCACCTACCTGCACCTGGCCGCCGAGGAAAAGCTCACCCGCGGCCTGATGGAGAGCGGTGCCACCTGCATCGCCTACGAGACCATCACCGACCGCCAGGGCGGTCTTCCATTGCTGGCGCCGATGAGCACCGTGGCAGGGCGCATGGCCATCCAGGCCGGTGCCCACAGCCTGGAGAAGGCCCAGGGCGGCTCGGGCGTTCTGCTGCCAGGGGTGCCCGGCGTGGCGCCGGCCAGGGTGGCCGTGATCGGCGGCGGTGTGGTAGGCGAGAACGCCGCGCGCATGGCGCTTGGCCTGGGTGCCGAGGTCACGGTGCTCGACAAGTCGATCCCGCGTCTCGAGACCCTGGACGATCGCTATCAGGGCCGCATGAAGACGGTGTTTTCCACGGCCGACACCATCGACG
The DNA here is from genome assembly GCF_900109725.1 of Halomonas daqiaonensis. Taxonomy (GTDB): domain Bacteria; phylum Pseudomonadota; class Gammaproteobacteria; order Pseudomonadales; family Halomonadaceae; genus Halomonas; species Halomonas daqiaonensis. Next base: position 103,782 of record NZ_FOBC01000009.1, on the reverse strand, counting down.
AAGCAGTGCACGAGTGCGACCTGATCGTCGGTGCCGTGCTGATCCCGGGGGCTGCTGCGCCCAAGCTGATCACCCGCGAGATGCTTGCCGAGATGCAGCCCGGCAGCGTGCTGGTAGACGTGGCCATCGACCAGGGCGGTTGCTTCGAGACAAGCCGGGCCACCACCCACACCGACCCGACCTACATCGTAGACGGGATCGTGCACTACTGTGTGGCCAATATGCCTGGCGCCGTGGCACGCACCTCCACCCAGGCACTGACCAATGCCACCCTGCCGTTCGTCATTGCACTCGCCGACAAGGGCTGGCAACAGGCGCTGGCCGACGACGCCCACTTCGCCGCTGGCCTCAACGTCCACGATGGCCAGGTGACCTACAAGGCGGTGGCCGAGGCCCTTGGACTTCAATATGTCGATCCGGGAGAGTTGCTAAAGTAGGCAAGGACGTAGGTGGAGAGCTTCCTGGCGCTCCACCGTCAGGGCCTGAATCCGCGGCTATCCCGGCGACAGCTCTGCGAGGAGGCGCTGTGAACCCTTCCGTGGGCGCTACCGATGCCCTGCTGCGCTCTCGCGTTCCGCTCCACTTGCAGGGCCGGTGCTGGTCATCATTGGCCAGCCCGTTCGGAGCAGTGCTCCTCACCCCAGGCTTAGGACCTCCGCTTCGGCCTATCCTCGGCGCCGCTTCTCCGGGTTGACTCGACATATAGTTCACTAACTTGCTCGGTCGCCTTGGTCGGGGCCTCGCGTTACCATAGCGGCCATTTCCGACAGCAGAGTCCGCTTACCTCATGAATGCAGCTTCCGAGAAGACCCGCGTTCTCACCGGCATCACCACCACCGGCACCCCCCATCTGGGCAACTACGTGGGGGCGATCAAGCCTGCCATCGCAGCGAGCCAGGACCCGAACGTCCAGTCCTACTACTTCCTCGCCGACCTACACGCACTGATCAAGTGCCAGGACCCACGCCGGGTGCAGGAATCGCGCCTGGAAATCGCCGCCACCTGGCTGGCGCTGGGCCTGGATACCGACAACGCCATCTTCTATCGCCAGTCGGACGTGCCCGAGATCCCCGAGCTGACTTGGCTGCTCTCCTGCGTCTGCGCCAAGGGGCTGATGAATCGCGCCCACGCCTACAAGGCAGCAGTGGCAGAGAACGAGGCCGCCGGCAACCAGGACCCGGACAAGGGCATCACCATGGGGCTGTTCGGCTACCCGGTACTGATGGCCGCCGATATCCTGATGTTCAACGCCAACAAGGTGCCGGTGGGTCGCGACCAGATCCAGCACATCGAGATGGCCCGCGATATCGCCGGACGCTTCAACCACCTCTACAAGGGGCAGTACTTCACCTTGCCCGATGCCGTGGTGGACGAGCGCGTGGAGGTCCTGGGCGGCCTGGATGGCCGCAAGATGTCCAAGAGCTACAACAACACCATCCCGCTGTTCGTCTCCGAGAAGAAACTGCTGAAACTGGTGCGCAAGATCAAGACCAACTCTCTGGAGCCCGGCGAGCCCAAGGACCCCGCGACCTGCACCCTGTTCCAGATCTACTCGGCCTTTGCCACGGGCGACGAGGCCGAGGCCATGCGCACCGAGTATGCCAATGGCATCGGTTGGGGTGAGGCCAAGAACCGCGTCTTTGAACTGCTCAACGAGCAGCTGCGCGAACCCCGCGAGCGCTACCAGGCGTTGATGGAGGACCCCGGTCACATCGAGCAGGTGCTGATCAAGGGCGCCGAGCGGGCACGTGCCGAGGCAGCGCCCTTCATGGATCGCCTGCGCCAGTCGGCGGGACTCGGGCGCTTTGTCTGATTTGCGATCGCACAAGTCGATATTGCGGGTGCTCTCGGGTGCCCGCCGTCCTGTAGCGTAGAGTCACTGAGCCACTAGCCCGCCCTCAGCGTTGACGCCCCGGCTCCAGCCCGGGACTGTCGTCGTTGTCGGCGTGCTAGAGTTGATGAGAAGGCGCCGCAGAGCGTCAATGGCCCGTTCCAGTCACCGTATCGAGGCGAGAGATGACCATCGACCAGAAGCGTTCCCTCTACATCCCCTATGCCGGCCCGCCGCTGCTCGAGATGCCGCTGCTCAACAAGGGCAGTGCCTTCACCCGCGAAGAGCGCCTGGAGTTCAACTTGATCGGCTTGCTGCCGGAGAACGTCGAGAGCATCGAGGAGCAGGTAGAACGGGCCTATCGCCAGTACAGTCAGTGCCAGAACGATCTGGACAAGCACGTCTACCTGCGCGCCATCCAGGACGACAACGAGACGCTCTACTACCGACTGGTCACGGAGCACCTCGAGGAGATGCTGCCGATCATCTACACCCCCACGGTCGGCAAGGCGTGCGAGGAATTCTCCAATATCTACCGTAATCACCGGGGGCTGTTCATTGCCTACCCCGACCGCGACCACATGGATGACATCCTGCACAGCTCCACCAAGGACAAGGTCAAGGTGATCGTGGTCACCGACGGCGAACGCATCCTGGGGCTGGGCGACCAGGGCATCGGCGGCATGGGCATCCCTATCGGCAAGCTGGCGCTCTACACCGCCTGTGGCGGCATCAGCCCGGCCTACACCCAACCGATCATGCTCGATGTGGGCACCAACAACCAGGCATTGCTCGACGATCCCATGTACATGGGGTGGCGCCACCGGCGGGTCTCTCAGGAGGAGTACGATGCCTTCATGGCGCAGTTCATCACTGCGGTGAAGCGACGCTGGCCGAATGTGTTGCTGCAGTTCGAGGACTTTGCCCAGGCCAATGCCCTGCCACTGCTGGACCGCTATCGGAACGAACTCTGCTGCTTCAACGACGACGTTCAGGGAACTGCCTCGGTGGTGGTGGGCACCCTGATGGCTGCCTGTCAGGCCCGTGAGCAGGGCATCAGCCAGCAGCGGGTGGTGTTCGTCGGCGCGGGATCCGCTGGCTGCGGCATCGCCGAGCAGGTGGTGGTGGCCATGCAGGCCGAGGGCCTGACCGAGAGAGAGGCGCGCTCGCGTATCTACATGGTCGACCGCGAGGGCCTGGTCACTTCCAATCAGGTCTGGCTTCGCGACTTCCAGGGTCGGCTGGCCCATGACCCAGAGATGGTGGCTGACTGGGATGGCCAGGCGCTGCTCGAGGTGGTACATCGTGTTGAGCCCACGGTACTGATCGGCGTGTGCGGCATGCCGGGCATCTTCACCGAGGAAGTGGTCCGGGCCATGCATGCCGGCTGTGAGATGCCGGTGATCATGCCGCTCTCCAACCCTACCTCCCGGGCTGAGGCGGTGCCGGAGGATGTCATTCGCTGGACGGACGGTGCGGCCCTGGTGGCCACCGGCAGCCCCTTCCCGCCGGTGGAGCACGATGGTCGCAGCATTCCCATCGCCCAGTGCAACAACGCCTACATCTTTCCGGGGATCGGCCTGGGTGTGGTGGCCGCCGGGGCTAAGCGCGTCACCGACGCCATGCTGATGGCCTCGTCACGGGCGCTGGCCCGCGAGGCACCGCTGGTCAAGCACGGGGAGGGGGCGCTGCTGCCGCCGCTCTCCCATATCCGTGAGCTCTCCAAGGTGATCGCCTTCGATGTGGCTGCCCAGGCCCAGGGCGAGGGTGTGGCGCTGAAGACCAACGGCATCAAGCTGCGCGAGGCCATCGAGCGCAGTAGCTGGTCGCCGATGTATCGGCGTTACCGCCGCCGCTCCTTCTGAGGCTTCGCCTGGAATGAACACGGCCCCGCCGGGTAACCCGGCGGGGCCGTTCGCGCTTGGCAGTCTTGGTCAGGCTGAACCGATCATCTTGCGCAGCACGTAGTGGAGGATACCGCCGTGGCGGTAGTACTCCAGCTCGTTGCCGGTATCGATGCGGCACAGGGCCTCGAGCTTCTTCTCGCCCTTGTCGGAGGCGATGGTCACCTTGACCTTGCCGCCCGGGGTGAGGTCGGAGAGCCCCTCGATGGAGACCGTCTCGTCGCCGGTCAGGCCCAGGCTTGTACGGCTCTCGCCGTCCGGGAACTGCAGCGGGACCACGCCCATGCCGATCAGGTTAGAACGGTGGATGCGCTCGTAGGACTCGGCCAGAACCGCGCGCACACCGAGCAGGCGGGTGCCCTTGGCGGCCCAGTCGCGGCTGGAACCCGTGCCGTACTCCTTGCCGGCGATCACCACCAGCGGCGTGCCCTCCTGCTGGTACTTCATGGCGGCGTCATAGATCGCCATCTGCTCGCCGGAGGGTACGTGGCGGGTCTCGCCGCCGATCACGCCATCGAGCATCTCGTTCTTGATACGCACGTTGGCGAAGGTGCCGCGCATCATCACCTCATGATTGCCACGCCGCGAACCATAGGAGTTGAAGTCAACCGGTTTGATACCTCGCTCCTGCAGGTAGCGCCCTGCGGGGCTGTCGGGCTTGATGGCACCGGCCGGCGAGATATGGTCGGTGGTCACCGAGTCGCCGAGCATGGCTAGAACCCGGGCGTCCTTGACATCTTCCACCTCTGCCGGCTCACGGCCCATGCCTTCGAAGAAGGGTGGGTGCTGGATGTAGGTGGAATCCTTCGACCACTGGTAGACCTGGCTTTCGGGCACATCGAGCGACTTCCAGGTTTCGTCGCCGTCGAATACCTCAGCATACTCCTTGCGGAACATCTCGGTGTTGACGTTTTCCACCGCCTCGGCAATCTCCGCCTGGCTGGGCCAGATGTCCTTGAGGGTGACCGGGTTGCCGTCGTTATCCGTGCCCAGCGGGTCGCGGGTCAGGTCGAGCTGGACGTTGCCGGCCAGGGCATAGGCCACCACCAGCGGCGGCGAGGCAAGCCAATTGGTCTTGACCAGCGGGTGTATGCGCCCTTCGAAGTTGCGGTTACCCGATAGCACCGAGGCCACGGTAAGGTCACCCTCCTCTATGGCTTTCTCGATGGGCTCCGGCAGCGGTCCGGAGTTGCCGATGCAGGTGGTGCAGCCATAGCCCACCAGGTTGAAGCCCAGGGCGTCGAGGTCGTCGTTGACGCCGCCAGCTTCGAGATAATCCGTCACTACTTTGGAACCGGGCGCCAGTGAGGTCTTCACCCAGGGCTTGGACTTGAGGCCCTTGGCCAGGGCATTACGTGCCAGTAGCCCGGCGGCCATCATCACGCTGGGGTTAGAGGTGTTGGTGCAGGAGGTGATGGCGGCGATCACTACCGCTCCCGGGTTGAGCTTGAAGGCCTCGCCCTCGAACTCCACCTCCTGGCTGTCGTGGTGCTCGTAGCTCTCCTCCACACCCACGGCAGTCTGGCCGCCTTCGGAAAGCAGGCTCCCCTTGTCGGTGTCGGGAAGCGTGTCACCGTTTTCGCCCATCAGTTTGACGAAGGTCGCCTTCATGTCCTGGAGGGCAACGCGATCCTGAGGCCGCTTGGGCCCGGCCAGGCTGGCCTCGACCTCGGTCATGTCCAGCGCCAGGGTGTCGCTGAAGATCGGCTCGTCGGCGGGCTCGCGCCACAGGCCCTGGGCCTTGCTGTAGGCCTCTACCAGGGCGATCTGGGCGTCCTCGCGGCCGGTCAGGCGGAGGTAAGTCAGCGTCTCCTCGTCTACCGGGAAGAAGCCGCAGGTGGCGCCGTACTCCGGGGCCATGTTGGCAATGGTGGCGCGGTCGGCCACCGGCAGGTCCTTGAGGCCATCGCCGTAGAACTCGACGAACTTGCCCACCACGCCCTTCTTGCGCAGCATCTCGGTGACTGTCAGTACCAGGTCGGTGGCGGTGATGCCCTCGCGCAGCTTGCCGGTAAGCTTGAAGCCCACCACCTCGGGAATCAGCATGGAGACCGGCTGGCCGAGCATGGCGGCCTCGGCCTCGATACCGCCCACGCCCCAGCCGAGCACGCCCAGGCCGTTGATCATGGTGGTGTGGGAGTCGGTACCCACCAGGGTGTCTGGATAGGCCAGCGTCTTGCCGTCCTGTTCTTTCGTCCAGACGGTCCTGCCCAGGTACTCGAGGTTGACCTGGTGGCAGATACCAGTACCCGGCGGTACCACACGGAAGTTGTCGAAGGCATCCTGACCCCAGCGCAGGAATTCGTAGCGCTCGCGGTTGCGCTCCATCTCGATGGCCACGTTGTCCTTGAATGCCGCGGGGTTGCCGAACTTGTCGACCATCACCGAGTGGTCGATGACCAGATCTACCGGCGACAGCGGGTTGATGCGGGCAGGATCCTCGCCGAGGGATTCCACCGCGGCGCGCATGGAGGCCAGGTCGACGACCCCGGGCACGCCAGTGAAGTCCTGCATCAGCACACGCGCCGGGCGATAGCCGATCTCGCGGTCGGAGTGGCCCTGCTGCTGCCAGTCGACCAGTGCCTGCATGTCTTCGCGGGCAACGCTCTCGTCATCGGCGAAGCGCAACTGGTTTTCCAGCAGGATCTTCAGGGTCTTGGGCAGGCGGTCGATGTTGCCCAGGGCGTCTGCGGCCTTCTCCAGGCTGTGAAAGTGATAGGTCGTGCCGCCGGCGTCCAGCGTCTGCAGGGTATCCGGTGTGGACTCGTTGCTCATGCTGTCTGTCCTCCTTTCGCATCGCAGGGAGTGAGGGCACCATCCTGGCACCATCGTGGTTACATGGTCATGATAGATGGCCTTTTCAAGCGTCGCCTGGAGCGGATGCCGTTCGGGCTCCCTTGAAATGCCGGCCACACCCCCTCATATTGCTGCAATACGGCATGAGGCTTCCAGGAGGCCAGATGCACGAGGAACAGCTGGCGTCGCGTCGTGTGCATTGTCCTTACTGCGATGCGCCCTTCGATCTGCTGGTCGATACCACCCAGGGCAGTCAGGTCACCTGGGAGGACTGCCACATCTGCTGTGCGCCGATCCAGGTTCGCATCGATGTCGACCTGGAGGACGAGAGCACCTTTCAGGTCACGCTGGGGCGTGACGACGAAGTGCTGTAGGCTCTCCCGCCGGGCGTTATCCGACCGATTCATCCCGATCCATTACGAGGTCCTCCATGAGCGATGCGCGTCACGAACGCTTGATCATCCTGGGCTCCGGCCCCGCCGGCTATACCGCGGCCGTCTACGCGGCCCGGGCCAATCTGAAGCCGCTGCTGATCACCGGCATCCAGGCCGGTGGCCAGTTGACGACCACCACCGACGTGGACAACTGGCCGGGAGATGATGCCGGCGTCCAGGGCCCCGAGCTGATGGAGCGCATGAAGCGCCACGCCGAGCGCTTCGACACCGAGGTGCTCTTCGACCATGTGCAGGAAGTGGACTTGCGTGAGCGCCCTTTCACGCTGAAGGGCGACAACGGCACCTACACCTGTGATGCCCTGATCATTGCTACCGGCGCCAGTGCTCGCTATCTGGGGCTCGAGTCGGAGCAGAAGTTCATGGGGCAGGGGGTCTCGGCCTGCGCGACCTGCGACGGCTTTTTCTATCGCAAGCAGGAAGTGGTCGTGGTGGGCGGCGGCAATACCGCCGTCGAGGAGGCGCTCTACCTCTCCAACATCGCCTCCAAGGTGACCCTGGTGCACCGTCGCGAGAGCCTGCGTGCCGAGAAGATCCTCCAGAACAAGCTGTTCGAGAAGGCCGAGAACGGCAACGTGGTGCTGGAGTGGAATCAGACCCTGGATGAGGTGCTGGGCGACAACAGCGGCGTGACCGGGGTGCGCCTCACGTCCACCGAGACCGGCGAGACAAAGGAAATCCAGGCTCCCGGGCTGTTTATCGCCATCGGCCATAGCCCCAATACCGGCATCTTCGAGGGCCAGCTCGACATGGCCGGCGGCTATATCAAGGTCAAGTCGGGCCTCGGCGGTAATGCCACGGCGACCAGCGTACCGGGCGTGTTCGCCGCCGGCGATGTGATGGATCATGTCTACCGCCAGGCCGTCACTTCCGCCGGCACTGGCTGCATGGCCGCGCTGGATGCCGAGCGCTATCTGGACGAGCTTTGACAACGCTGGTCCTATAGCGGCTGTTGGCGCATGAATGCGCGGCTCATCCGTCGACAGGCCTGTTCGGGGGCGCTGTGAACCCGTCCATGGGCGCTACCGACGCCATCCCTGGCGTAGGACCCCCTCCAGACCTGTCCCCGGCGCCGCTTGCCCAGATGGCGCCGCCAACATGCCTTGCTACTTGAAGCTTGGGTCAATAATGCGGCGGCACCTCGTCCATGGGTTCGGGTGCCGTCGCATCTCCCTCCTGTAGTGCCCGCTGCTTGTCGCGCAGTCGCTCCTGCATCAGCGCATTGAGTCGCTCGAGGCGTGACATCCGCTGTTCCTGTCCGGCCACGGCCTCGTCGAGGGTGTCGAGCCAGTGCTCCTGGTAGGCGATACGGCTCTCCAGGGCCTCGAGCCGCCGCGTTAGCTCGGCGGGCGTTGAATCGGTGCCCATGGTAGAATTCTCGCGCTGGGTGTCGCCGTTCATCGTGGCACCTCCATGATGGTTTGTTCCTTCCTTTCACCCCGACAAGAGAGTTTTACAGGTCCATGAATCGAAAGGTCGTGTTTCGTTGTAGTCTCATCAGCCTGCTGCTGGCCGCGCCGGCCCCGCTGCTGATTGCCCTATTCGTCCATCTCACCGGCGGCGTACTGTCCCGTGAGCTGTTTTCCAGCCTCCAGGTGGGTGGCGTGGCCGTGGTCTATTTCGCCGCCGTCGCCGCCGTCTTCCTGGTGCTGCTGGTCGCCACCCTGGCGGTCAATGCCCTGACGCCCCAACTGGTCAACCTGGCCGAGGTCGAGGACGATGATCGCGAGATCGGCGAGGTCAAGTGGTTCAACGTCAACAAGGGGTACGGCTTCATCACCCGTGACGATGGCGAGGATGTCTTCGTACATTTCCGTGCCATCCGCGGGCGAGGGCATCGTACCCTGGCCGAGGGCCAGAAGGTGCGTTACCACATCATCCAGAATGAGCGGGGGCTGCAGGCCGACGACGTCACCGTGATTACTTGAATCGAAGCGCTTGGCCATCGCTCGGCGGCTTCTAGCTTGTAAACACCGCTGGTTTCCAGCCTTTCATGACAACGCCCCGCCTCGGCGGGGCGTTGTCGCGTCTGGCATGGGGCGGGGTCACTGGCCGGAGTCGGGCCAGTCGATTGCCTGCTCCTTCCCGTCGGGCAGCACCTGCACGAAGCGGTCCGGGTCGTCACCGGGCTGCCAGCCCCCCAGCGAGCAGCGCACCTCGCAGCCCAGCCGGGCGGCGGCCTCCCGGGCGCACTCCGTGTCGGTGGTCCAGGGCGTCCTGGCGCTGTCGAACCATAGGCTGGCAAAGCCGTCGGCGGCCTTCTCCACCACAAGTACCGGTACCTCTCCGGCGGCAGCTAGGCCGAGGGTGCGCCACTTGCCCTTGCCCGCGGGCGACAACGGCTCGGCGGCGATGGCCTGCTGGAGCCAGGCATCCAGGCGCGCGATGTCACAGTGCGCCAGGTAGATCTCGATATCGGGATAGGATTGCATGGGCGCCTCAGGGCCGTGCCGTGCCGTTGACGAAGAGTCTGGCGAGGATCGCCTGGTAGACCCGGCTGAGGTCATCGAGATCCGTGGCCCGGACCCGCTCGTTGACCTGGTGAATGGTGGCATTGCTGGGGCCGAGCTCGACCACCTGGCTGCCCAGGGTGGCGATGAAGCGCCCGTCGGACGTGCCGCCGGCGGTGGAGAGCGCAGGTCGGTGTCCTAGGGCATCCTCGACGCCGGACACGGCGGCCTCTACCAGTTCGCCCTCGGCGGTGAGGAAGGGCTCGCCGTTGAGAGTCCAGTCCAGGTGATAGTCGAGGCCATGGGCATCCAGCAATGCCTCAGTGCGCTGCATGAGCTGCTCGTGGGTCACCTCGGTGGAGAAACGCAGGTTGAACACCACCTCGACATCACCCGGGATCACATTGGTGGCGCCGGTCCCCGAGCGGATATTGGAGATCTGGAAACTGGTGGCGGGGAAGAAGGCATTGCCGGCGTCCCAGTGCTCCCGTGCCAGGGCGTCCAGCGCCGGTAGCGCCTGGTGGACGGGATTGCGCGCCAGGTGCGGATAGGCCACATGGCCCTGAATGCCCCGGACACGCAGCACTCCGCCCAGCGACCCGCGTCGACCGTTCTTGATCACGTCGCCGAGCCGGTCAGTGGAGGAGGGCTCGCCGACGATACAGTAGTCGAGACGGTCATGTGTCTCGCGCAGGTGCTCTACCACGGCCCGGGTGCCGTCGATAGCCGGCCCCTCCTCGTCGGAGGTGATGAGAAAGCCGATTCGCCCATGGTGGTCCGGATGGGCCGTCACGAAGCGCTCCACCGCGATGACCATTGCCGCCAGGCTACCCTTCATGTCGGCGGCACCTCTCCCCCGCAGCATGCCCGACTCATCGATGCACGGCTCGAAGGGCGGGAAGTCCCAGTGGGTATGGGGGCCGCTGGGGACCACGTCGGTGTGGCCGGCGAAGGCCAGCAGCGGCCCATGGTGGCCACGGGTCGCCCAGAAGTTTTCCACATCGCCGAACGGCAGGCGCTCGATCCGGAAGCCGAGCGCCTCGAGGCGCTCGATCATCAGGTCCTGGCAGCCCAGATCGTCCGGCGTCACCGAGGGGCGCCGGATCAGCTCGAAGGCGAGAGCCAGGGTCGGGGAGAGCGCCGGCGGCTCAATTGTTGGCATGCAGCGCCTCGTTGAGCGCGATGGCGCTCTTGTTGGTGAGGCACTCGATGCGGCCGTTCTGCGAATTGCGACGCAGCAGCAGGTCGTCCTGGCCGGCCAGCTCGCGGGCGGCCACCGTCTCGACCTCCTGGCCCTGATCGTCAAGCAGGGTGACCTTGGCGCCGGCGGTGAGGTAGAGGCCGGCTTCCACGGTGCAGCGATCGCCCAGCGGGATGCCGATGCCGGCATTGGCACCGATCAGGCAGCCCTCGCCCACCTTGATGACGATGTTGCCGCCGCCGGAGAGGGTACCCATGGTGGAGCAGCCGCCGCCGAGGTCCGAGCCTTTGCCGACCATCACCCCGGCGGAAATGCGGCCCTCGATCATGCCCGGCCCCTCGGTGCCGGCATTGAAGTTGACGAAGCCTTCATGCATCACCGTGGTGCCTTCCCCCAGGTAGGCACCCAGGCGCACTCGGGCGGTGTCGCCGATGCGCACGCCGCCGGGCACCACGTAATCGGTCATCTTGGGGAACTTGTCGACGCAGTCCACGGAGAGCGGGCGGCCCTCCAGGCGAGCCTTGAGGCGGCGGGCCGGTAGCTCCTCGATGTCGATCGCCCCTTCACTGGTCCAGGCGATGTTGCGCAACAGGCCGAACATGCCGGTGAGGTCGAGCCCGTGGGGTTTCACCAGGCGGTGGGAGAGCAGGTGTAGCTTGAGATAGACCTCCGGGGCACTTTGGGGCGGGGTGTCCACGTCCAGGAACATGGCCACCAGCGGTCGACGGCTCGCGGCCAGGGACTCGGCCAGTTCGGCCTGCTCCTCGTGGCCGGCGGCCTTCAGCGCACCGGCCAGCTCGCTGCAATGCTCGGGCAGGAAGCTGACGGCGGCATTGCCGTCGGGGGCGTCGAGTATCTTGGCGGCGGCGGCCACCAGACTGGCGTCGGGCTTGAGCAGTGGGGCCGGATAATAGATTTCCAGCCAGTCGCCCTGGGTATTCTGGGTGCCGATTCCGAGTGCAAAGCTCAGCATGGGGGTGGTGTCCTCTGGAAGTGTGGAGGAGGGTCGGGAGAGGCCCTAGCGTGAGTCGTAGTCGCCTTCGCGGTAGCCGACGAGGATATCGTCGCCGGTATCGAGTAGCGGGCGCTTGAGCAGTGTGGGGTGGGCCAGCATCAGCTCACGGGCCTTGTTGGCGTCGATGTCGGCCTTCTCCTCGTCATCGAGCTGGCGCCAGGTGGTACTGCGCCGGTTGAGCAGCGACATTACCGGCACCTTGTCGAGGATATGCTCGAGTAGCGGGGCGGAGAGACCATCCTCGCGTAGATCATGGACCTGGAAGGGGGTGCCCTTGCTCTCCAGAGCCTTGCGGGCCTTGCGGCAGGTGTCGCAGTTCTTGATCACGAAGAGTGTCAGCATAGGAAACTCCTCTCGATGAAGTGTCGGATTCGCCAGGCGGCCTCCACCGTGGTTTCGACCTCGGCAACCAGTGCCAGGCGCAGCCGGCCGCTGCCGGGGTTGGTGCCGCTGCTGCCGACTCGGCCCATGTAGCTGCCGGGCAGCACGCTGACATTCGCTTCGGCATGGAGCACGCGGGTGAAGGTCTCGTCATCTCCGCCGGGTACCGCCGGCCACAGGTAGAAGCTCGCCTCGGGGGTGGGGAAGTCCAGCACCGGGGCAAGGACCTCGGTGACCGCGGTGAATGTCTCACGGTAGGCATCGCGGTTAGCGCGTACATGCGTTTCATCTTGCCAGGCGGTGACCGAGGCCTGCTGCACGGGCAGCGACATGGCACAGCCATGATAGGTGCGATAGCGCTTGAAAGGGGCGATCAGCTCGGCGTCGCCGGCTACGAAGCCGGAGCGCAGCCCTGGCAGGTTGGAGCGCTTGGAGAGCGAATGGAATACCAGGCAACGCCGGTAGTCGTGGCGGCCGAGGCGCGCACAGGCCTCGAGCAGTCCCGGCGGCGGGGCGGCCTCGTCCAGGTAGAGCTCGGAGTAACACTCGTCCGAGGCGATCAGGAAGTCGTATTCATCCGCCAGGGCGATGAGCTTCTCGAACTCGGCCAGCGGCGTCACCGACCCGCTGGGGTTGCCCGGGGAGCAGAGGAACACTAGCTGAACATCGCGCCAGGTCTCGGCGGGCACACTGTCCAGGTCCGGCCGGAAGCCGCTCTCGGCGGTGCCATCCAAATAGAGTGGCTCGCCGCCGGCGAGCAGGGTGGCGCCTTCGTAGATCTGGTAGAAGGGGTTCGGCATCGCCACCTTCGCCGGTCGAGTGCGGTCGAGTGCGGCTTGGGCGAAGGCGAAGATCGCCTCCCGGGTGCCGTTCACCGGCAGCACCTGGTGGTCGGCGTCGAGCCCGGCCAGCCCGAAGCGGCGAACCGCCCAGCCGGCGATCGTCGTGCGCAGGTCGGCCGTTCCGGCGGTGGCCGGGTAGCGGGCGAAGTCCTGGCGGTGGGCCGTGAGCGCCTCGAGCGACGCCGCAAAGGGCGCATGCTGCGGCTCGCCGATGGTCAACGGGATATGCGCCAGCCCCTCGGGTGGCGTCACGCCGGCCTTGAGGGCGGCGAGCTTCTCGAAGGGGTAGGGCTTGAGGGCGTCGAGGTCGGGGTTCATGGGTGTCCAGGTGCGCCTCGCCAGCCATGGCCTTGGGCGTCGTTGTCGGTGGTGGCCTGCGTGCCGTCGGCGGTGCGCGGGCGTACAGGGCGTCGATTATAGGGAAGCCCGGGGGAGGCCTCAAACGCCTACCGTTCCCTTTCTCGACGGTGGCGTTAGCCAGGGATGGCGAGGACCTCGATGAGGCGCTCGCGCAGCCGCTGCTGGCGTTCCGGGTCGGTGAGCGGTGCCCCCGCCTTGTCGGTGATGAAGAAGACGTCCTCGACCCGCTCGCCCAGGGTGGCGATCTTGGCCGCCGAGAGTGCGATGTCCTGCTCCATGAAGATGCGCCCCACCCGAGCCAGCAGGCCGGGGCGGTCGGGCGCCACGAGCTCGAGCAGGGTGCGCTCGTTGGCCGGGTCCTGCTCGATGCTGACCTCGGTGGGCACGCGGAAGTGCTTGAGCTGGCGTGGGGTGTGCCGGGTGACGATCTGAGGGTAGTCGTCCGGGTCGTCGAGCTCCTCCACCAGGTGACGGCGGATCTCCTCGATGCGCTCGCGATCGCAGATCGCCTGGCCATGGTCGTCGAGCACGATGAAGGTATTCAGCGTCCAGTCGTTGCTGGAGGTGGCGATGCGCGCATCGTGGATCGACAGTCCCAACTGGTCCATGGCGGCGGCGGTGGCGGCGAAGAGGTCGTCCACCGATCGGGTGTGGATGAAGACTTTGGTGCCGCCCTCGGCCATGTCATCGGTGGGGGCGTTGATCAGGATCAGCGGCAGCTGGCTGTCGCCGTGGTTCAGGATGCCCTGGGTCTGCCAGACGATCTCGCTGGGGGCGTACTGCAGGAAGTAGTCCTCGCCCAGCGACTCCCAGAGCCGGTCGACCCGCGCCATGTCGGCACCCACCGTGGCCAGCAGGGAGTGGGCCTCGCTGCGCGTTTCCTGCACCCAGTCGTCGCGTTCCAAGGGATTCTCGAGCCCGCGTCGCAGGGCGCGTTTGGTCTCGCCGTGCAGTTGGCGCAGCAGCGAGGCCCGCCAGCCGTTCCACAGGGTCGGATTGGTGGCGTTGATGTCGGCCACCGTCAGCACATAGAGATAGTCCAGCCGGGTCTCGTCGCCGACCAGGCGCGCGAAGTCGGCGATCACGTCGGGGTCGGTGATGTCGCGCTTCTGGGCCACCATGGACATCATCAGGTGGTGTTCCACCAGCCAACTGACCAGGCGAGTGTCGCGGCTGGAGAGTCCATGGCGCTCGCAGAAGGCCTCGGCATCCCGGGCGCCGAGGGTCGAGTGGTCGCCGCCGCGGCCCTTGCCGATGTCGTGGTAGAGGCCGGCGATCCACAGCAGCTCCAGCTTGGGCAACTGGTGAATCAGGTTGGCGGCGACCGGGAACTCTTCCTTCGCCTCGGGCTTGCGGAAGCTGTGGATGCACTTGAGCAGGCGCAGCGTATGGGCATCCACGGTATAGATGTGGAAGAGGTCATGCTGCATCAGTCCCACCGCTTGGCCAAATTCGGGCAGGTATTTGCCGAGCACGCCGTAGCGGTTCATGCGTCGTAGCTGGCGTGCCACGTTGCCGCCGGATCGCAGCAGGGCCATGAACAGGCTCTGGTGACGCAGATCGTCGCGATAGAGGTCGTCGATCAGGTGGCGATGGTCGCGGATCAGCCGGATGGTATCGGCGCGCACCCCTTCGATCTCCGGGTGCTCGGCCATTAGCAGGAAGAGCTCGAGCAGCGCCGAGGGGCGCCGGCGGAAGACATGGCGGGAACGCGCCTGGATATAGCCCCCCTTGATCTCGAAGCGCTCGTTGAGGGGGGTGGTGGTGAGCGCCTCGCCGGCATGCAGGATCGCCTCGTCGAAGTGCTGCAGCAGCATGTCGTTGAGTCCGGCAAGCGCCGTGACATGGCGATAGTAGCGCTTCATGAACTGCTCCACGGCCAGGCGCTCCGGCGTGTCGCGATAGCCGAACAGCTCGGCGATGGTGCGCTGGTGGTCGAACAGCAGGCGGTCCTCCGCTCGGTCGGTGAGCATGTGCAGGGCGTAGCGCACCTGCCACAGGAAGGCCTGGCCCTGGCTGAGGATGCGCAGCTCGGGATCGTTCATGAAGCCACCGGCGACGAGGTCCTCGTAGCGCTGGGTGCCGAAGTGGCGTTTGGCCACCCAGCCGATCATCTGGATGTCGCGCAGCCCGCCCGGTGAGCTCTTGATGTTGGGTTCGAGGTGGTACTCGGAGTTGTTGTAGCGGTAGTGGCGGCTGATCTGCTCTTGCCATTTGGCTTCGAAGAAGCGATCCGCCGGCCACAGCCGGTCGGTAGAAAGGCGCGTCTTCATCGCCTCGCGCAGCCGTTCGGGCCCGGCCAGGGTACGGGTCTCGAGCAGATTGGTGATCACCGTCACATCGGCCTCGGCCTCGCGCTCGCAGTCGGCGAGCGAGCGAACGCTGTGGCCGATCTCCAGGCCGATATCCCAGAGGAAGGTGATGAAGGCCGTCAACGGTTCGCGATAGGGGGTGTCGTCGTCTTCCTCAAGCAGCAGCAGCAGGTCGATGTCAGAGTGGGGATGCAGTTCGCCACGTCCATACCCCCCCACCGCCAGCAACCCGACGCCCTCGTCGGGCCAGTCGTGCTGTTCCCAGGCGATGGCCAGCAGGCGGTCCAGGCACCAGGCGCGCCCATGCACCAGATCGCGGATGTCGGCGCCGGCGTGGAAGCGCTCGTCGAGGCGAGCCTGGATGCCGCGTAGCGCGGCCTTGAAGGGGGCAATTGGCGAGCGCTCGCCGGCGAGCTCGGTACGAAAGGCCTCGATATCGAAGAGAGTGTCATCGGGGACGAAGCGGTAGTGGTGCAGGAGCATGGCAGTCGACTCAGCGGTCGAGGAAGGAGAGGTCTTCGTCGCTGCGCGCGGTGAGCACCTCCACTCCCGAGGCAGTGACCAGCAGGGTATGTTCCCACTGGGCGGTCAGGCTCCTGTCCTTGGTCACGGCGGTCCAGCCGTCGCGCAGCACCTTGGTGCGATGATCGCCGACGTTGATCATCGGCTCGATGGTGAAGCACATGCCCTCCTGAAGGGCGATGTCGGCCCCCTGGGCGTAGCCGTCGTAGTGCAGGACCTGCGGATCCTCGTGGAAGCCGCTGCCGATGCCGTGCCCGCAGAAGTCGCGCACCACCGAATAGCCGTTGGCCTCGGCATGGGATTGGATGGCGCGGGCCAGTTCGGAGAGGTGCACGCCCGGACGCACCAGTTCGATGCTGTGGTACAGGCACTCCTGGGTGACGCGGCAGAGGCGCTCGCCCTGGATGGTTTCGCCGATGATGAACATCATGCTCGAGTCGCCGTGATAGCCGTCGGCGGTCTTCACGGTGATGTCGATGTTCATGATGTCGCCCTTCTTGAGCTTCTTGGCGTCATCCGGGATGCCGTGGCAGACCACGTGGTTGATCGAGGTGCAGATTGACTTGGGGAAGCCGTGGTAATCGAGGGGGGCCGGGGTGGAGCCAAGTTCGTTGACGATATAGTCGTGGCAGAGCCGGTCCAGCTCGCCGGTGCTCACGCCGGCCGTCACATGGGGGATGAGCATCTCGAACACGCTGGCGGCCTGGCGGCCCGCTTCGCGCATCTTGCCGATCTCGTCGGGCGTCTTGATGGGTACGTTCATGGAATCTCGAATCAGGGGTAATGTCGCCCGGACAGCGGCGGGCTCGAGCATCGGACGACTTCATATCGGAAGCCATCCATGGTATAAAGCTGCGCGCTTTCCTGCAATCGCGGAGCCCTGCCGACCCGTCGGCGTCTCGGCGAGGACTGTGAAATGCGTTCAATCAATGCAACGCCTTGAAATCACACATGCACCGTCACATGGTCCCGGGTGCTGTCGGGTTGCTCCGGCGGTCGGATCCATGGGGTGCGTGGAGGCCTAACCCGATTTTCCAGGAGTCATCCATGGCACACGTCAATATGCGTGACCTGCTGAAGGCAGGCGCTCACTTCGGTCACCAGACCAAGTACTGGAACCCGAAGATGAGCAAGTTCATCTTCGGCGCCCGCAACAAGATCCACATCATCAACCTCGAGCACACCCTGCCGGCCCTCAACGAGGCCGTCGATGTGGTCGAGAAGATGGCCGCGGCCAACAACAAGATCCTGTTCGTCGGCACCAAGCGCAGCGCGAGCAAGATCATCAAGGAAGAGGCCAATCGCGTCGGTCAGCCGTTCGTCAACCACCGCTGGCTCGGCGGCATGCTGACCAACTACAAGACCATCCGCGTCTCCATCAAGCGTCTGCGTGAACTCGAGGCCATGCACGAGGACGGCACCTTCGAGAAGCTGACCAAGAAGGAAGTGCTGATGGCCACGCGCGAGCAGGACAAGCTCGAGCGGTCCGTAGGTGGTATCAAGGAAATGGGCGGCCTGCCCGATGCCCTGTTCGTGATCGACGTCGACCATGAACGCATCGCCATCAACGAGGCGAACAAGCTGGGCATTCCGGTCATCGGCGTAGTGGACACCAACTCCGATCCCGACGGCGTCGACTATGTGATCCCGGGCAACGATGACTCCATCCGTGCCCTCCAGATCTACATCAAGGCCATCGCCGACGCCTGTGCCCGTGCCAAGGAAGGTCGTCCCGACGAGTTCGTCGAGGTGACCGAAGAGGCCGCTGCTCAGGAGAGCGACAGCGCCGCTGAATGAGTGCGGTCCGTCTGATCGGCGGCTGTGGGCGGCCTGTCATGCCGTTGCCATCGATGCCGGTTGGACGAGAAGGGGGCCGCGGGCCCCTTTCTTCTAAGAATTCACCGGATTCTCCGCTGCGAGGGTCCGGCCTACTTCCCGAGATATTCAGAGGTGACACCCATGGCAGCGATCAGCGCCTCCCAGGTGAAGGAACTGCGCGAGCGTACCGGGCTCGGCATGATGGAGTGCAAGAAGGCACTCACCGAAACCGGTGGTGATATCGAAGTCGCCATCGAGAACCTGCGCAAGAGCTCCGGACTCAAGGCCGCCAAGAAGGCCGGCCGCACGGCCGCCGAGGGCGCCGTGGTAACTCGCGTCGCCGACGACAGCTCCTTCGGTGTCCTGGTCGAGATCAATTCCGAGACCGACTTCGTCGCCCGCGATGAGAACTTCACGGCCTTTGCCGACAAGATCGCCGATGCTTTCTTCGCCGCCAAGAGCGAAGATGTGGCCGCGGTGATGGAGGGTGCGCTGGAGACGGCCCGTGAGCAGCTGGTGCAGAAAATCGGCGAGAACATCGGCGTGCGTCGCTGCGCCGTGGTCGAAGCACCGGAAGGCGGCGTGGTGGGCGAATACGTCCATGGCGGCCGCATCGGCGTTCTCACCGTGCTCGAGGGTGGCAGCGCCGAGGTGGCCAAGGATGTCGCCATGCACGTAGCGGCCATCAACCCGGCCGTAGCGCGTCCCGAGGATATGCCCCAGGAGCAGTTGGACGCCGAGAAGGCGATCATCCTGGCCCAGCCCGACATGGCCGGCAAACCTGAGCAGATCGCCGAGAAGATGGTCCAGGGTCGCCTCAAGAAATACCTGGCCGAGAACAGCCTGACCGAGCAGCCGTTCGTCAAGAATCCGGACCAGTCCGTGGCCGATTTCGTCAAGGCGGCCGGTGGCGAAGTGGTCGGTTTCACTCGCTTCGAGGTGGGTGAGGGCATCGAGAAGGAAGAGGTCGACTTCGCCAAGGAAGTGATGGAACAGGCCAAGCGCAGCTGAGGTCTGAGGCTCCAGTGTAAAGATGGCGTGCGCGCGAGCGCACGCCTTCGTGTATCCGGCCGGTGAATCCGGCTGCCCATCAGTTCCCATGCGTCTAAAACCGGGAGACACCCCATGACCAGCGCCGATCACCCCGCCCCCAGCAAGTCCGAGAAGACCCGTGCCGAGGTGTCCAAGTACAAGCGTATCCTGCTCAAGCTCTCCGGCGAGGCCTTGACCGGGGATGCCGAGTTCGGCATCGACCCCAAGGTGCTGGACCGCCTGGCGCTGGAGATCGGACAGCTGGTGGGGATCGGTGTCCAGGTCGGCATCGTCGTCGGTGGTGGCAACCTGTTTCGCGGGGCGGCCCTGCACGAGGCGGGCATGGATCGGGTCACCGGTGATCACATGGGGATGCTGGCCACGGTGATGAACGCCCTGGCCATGCGCGATGCCCTGGAACGCGCCAACATCCGCTCGCGAGTGATGTCGGCGATTCCGATGAGTGGCGTGGTGGAGCATTACGACCGCCGAACCGCCATCCGCTACCTGACATCCGGCGACGTGGTACTGTTCTCGGCCGGTACCGGCAATCCGTTCTTCACCACGGACTCCGCTGCCTGCCTGCGCGGCATCGAGATCGATGCCGACGTGGTGGTCAAGGCCACCAAGGTCGACGGGGTCTATGACAAGGATCCGGTCAAGCACCCCGAAGCGGTCAAGTACGAGCAGTTGTCCTATGATGATGCGCTCGACCAGAAGCTCGGGGTGATGGATTTGACCGCCATCTGTCTGGTGCGGGACCATGATATGCCAGTGCGAGTCTTCAACATGAACAAGCCGGGTGCCCTGCTGAACCTGGTGGT
Organism: Halomonas daqiaonensis; assembly: GCF_900109725.1. Classification (GTDB taxonomy): domain Bacteria; phylum Pseudomonadota; class Gammaproteobacteria; order Pseudomonadales; family Halomonadaceae; genus Halomonas; species Halomonas daqiaonensis. The sequence goes on along the minus strand of NZ_FOBC01000009.1, from coordinate 84,042 downwards.
GGGTGGCAAGGAAGGCACGCTGATTGACAGAGGGTGAGAAAGTGATCGACGACATCAAGAAGGATGCGCAGAGTCGCATGAAGAAGAGCCTCGAGGCCCTTCACCAGAACTTCAACAAGATCCGCACCGGTCGGGCGCACTCCAGCATTCTGGATGCGGTGACCGTGGAGTACTACGGTAGCCAGGTGCCGCTCAACCAGGTGGCCTCGATCAACACCGAGGACGCAAGGACCCTGAGCGTGGTGCCCTGGGAGCAGCAGATGGTGCCCAAGATCGAGAAGGCCATCATGACCTCCGATCTCGGCCTCAATCCGGCGAGCGCAGGTAACGTGATCCGCGTGCCGATGCCGATGCTCACCGAGGAAACGCGCAAGGGCTATATCAAGCAGGCCCGCCAGGAGGCCGAGCATGCCCGGGTCGCGGTGCGCAGCGTGCGTCGCGATGCCAACGGTGATCTCAAGTCATTGCTCAAGGAGAAGGAGATCACCGAGGACGAGCAGCACCAGGCCGAGGAAGCTATCCAGAAGCTCACCGACAGCATCGTTGCCGAGATCGACAAGGCGCTGGAGTCCAAGGAAAACGACCTGATGCAGGTCTGAGGGCGGCGACGGACCGCCCTTCGTCGAACCCCGGGTGCAGGGTCCGTGGTTCGACGGCCTTCGTGCTCATACCCGCCATGCGAGATATCATGACGTCACCGCAGTCTCCCCGTTCCAAGGCCACCCCCGGAGACGGGCCTACTACCGGCGAATCCCCCATGCCGCGCCATGTGGCTATCATCATGGACGGCAACAATCGCTGGGCGAAGGCACGCGGCCTGTCCGGCGTGCGTGGCCATCATGCCGGCGTCGAGGCAGTGCGTGCCGTGATCCGCCGTGCCGCTGAGCGTGGCATCGAGACCCTTACGCTGTTCGCCTTCTCCAGTGAGAACTGGAAGCGGCCCGCCAGCGAGGTCAACGCGCTGATGGAGCTCTTCCTCCTGGCGCTTAGGCGCGAGGTCAAGAAGCTTCACCGGCACGGCATTCGCCTGTCAGTAATCGGTGACCGCAGCGGCTTCTCCGCCTCCATCCAGAAGCATATCGCCAGCGCCGAGGCGCTGACCCGGGACAACACCGGCCTGCATCTGGTGATCGCCGCCAACTACGGGGGGCGCTGGGACATCGCCGGTGCCGCCCGGCGGCTCGCCGAGCGTGTCGCCAAAGGCGAGTTAGAGGCCGAGAACATCGACGAGCGGGCCCTCGACGAGGAGGTAAGCCTGTCCGGCGATGCGCCGGTTGATCTGTGCATCCGCACCAGTGGCGAGTGGCGCATCTCCAACTTCCTGCTCTGGCAGATGGCCTATGCCGAGCTCCATTTCACTTCGGTGCTGTGGCCCGATTTCGATGGCACTGCCTTCGACCGTGCGCTGGCCGATTTTCAGGGCCGTCAGCGGCGCTTCGGCATGACCGACGAACAGATCGAGGCGCAGGGTGCTTAGACAACGGATCATCACCGCGGCCTGGCTGATTCCTCTGGCCCTGTTCGGCCTGTTCGGTCTTGAAGGCGAGGGGTTCAGGCTGTTCACCGCGGCCATCGTGCTGCTCGCCGCCTGGGAGTGGGCCAACCTTGCCGGCATTGCCTCGCCGGGTCGTCGCCTGCTTCCGGTGGCGGGTCTCGCCGTGCTGATGGCAGTTTGCTGGGTGACAGGTGTCGTGAGTGCGACCTGGCCGCTGTGGCTGGGCGCGCTGGGCTGGCTGGTCAATCTCTACTGGGTGACCGGCTATCCCGCGCGACTAGCGCAGTGGCAGTCGACCGCTATGCGCCTGGCAATGGGGCTCTGGGTATTGCTGCCGACCTGGGTGGGGTTCAGCGTGTTGCGCGAGGGCGGTGCCGTCTGGTTGCTCTTCGTACTGTTGCTGGTGTGGGGCGCCGACATCGGCGCCTACTTCGTCGGCCGGGCTCTCGGCCGCCACAAGCTGGCTCCGAGCGTCAGCCCCGGGAAGACATGGGAAGGGGTGGCCGGGGGGCTGGCGGTCACCGCGCTGCTGGCGATCGGCTTCGCCACCTGGCAGGGCCTCGGCGTCGCCGGTGGCCTGATGCTGCTGCTGGCGACAGCGGTGGTGACCCAGGCTTCGGTATTGGGTGACCTGCTCGAGAGCATGCTCAAGCGCCATCGCGGCATCAAGGACTCCAGCCAGTTATTACCCGGCCACGGTGGGGTGCTCGATCGGGTCGACAGCCTTACTGCCGCGGTGCCGCTGTTCGCCTTGTTGCACGGGGGGCTGTTGTGACCCTTCGTCACGTGACCGTGCTGGGTGCAACCGGCTCCATCGGCACCAGCACCCTGGACGTGCTTGGTCGTCATCCGGAACGCTACCGGGTGCATGCCTTGACCGCCCACCACTCCCGGGAGGCGCTGCTAACCCAGTGCCGACGCCACCGGCCGGCGGTGGCCGTGCTCGATGTCGAGGAGGACGCTGCCTGGCTACGCGGGCAGTTGGCCGAGGCGGGACTCGTCACCGAAGTGCGGACCGGCCGTGCGGCGTTGGTCGAGGTGGCCGAGGCGCGCGAAGTGGATACCGTGATGTCGGCCATCGTCGGTGCCGCCGGTCTGCTGCCGACGCTGGCCGCGGTAAAGGCCGGCAAGCGGGTCCTGCTGGCCAACAAGGAGGCCCTGGTGATGTCCGGGGCGCTGTTCATGGAGGCAGTGGAGCGTTATGGGGCGACCCTGCTGCCCATCGATTCCGAACATAATGCCATCTATCAGTGCCTACCCGCCGATCACCGTGGTGGCCTGGGACGCCACGGGGTGACGCAGCTACTGCTGACCGCCTCGGGCGGCCCCTTCCGCGGCTGGTCGCGAAAAGAGCTGGTCAGCGTGACCCCGGATCAGGCCTGTGCCCATCCCAACTGGTCCATGGGGCGCAAGATCTCGGTGGATAGCGCCACCCTGATGAACAAGGGGCTCGAGCTGATCGAGGCATGTTGGCTCTTCGATGCCCGTCCTGATCAGATCCAGGTGGTGGTGCACCCCCAGAGCGTGATTCACTCCATGGCATCCTACAGTGATGGCTCGGTGATCGCCCAGCTCGGCAACCCCGACATGCGTACCCCCATCGCCTACGGGTTGGCCTGGCCGGAGCGCATCGACGCCGGGGTGGAGACGCTGGACCTTTTTCAGATTGCGCGGCTCGACTTCGAGCCTGCCGACGAAATGGCTTTTCCCTGCCTGCGCCTGGCCCGGGAGGCCATGGCCACGGGTGGTACGGCGCCGGCGGTGCTCAATGCCGCCAACGAAGTGGCGGTGGACGCCTTCCTGGCCGGCCACCTCGGTTTCACCGACATCGACAATCTGGTGGCCCGGGTGCGCGATGAACGCCCGGTGGCGCCAGCCGGGGACCTCGAGACCATTCTCGAGGCCGATGTGCTCGCCCGGCGGGCGGCGTACGACTGGCTGGCGCGGCACTGATGCGCGCGACTCGACGTTGTTGACTGCAAGGAGATTGCCTTGGGCCTGATCCAGAATGTGCTGGCCGTTATCGTGGTGCTCGGCCTCTTGATCACCTTCCATGAGTTCGGCCACTTCTGGGTCGCCCGGCGCTGTGGCGTGAAGGTGCTGCGCTTCTCGGTGGGCTTCGGCAAGCCGCTATGGTCGCGCCGCGATCGTCACGGCACCGAGTTCGTGGTGGCCGCCATCCCGCTGGGCGGCTACGTGAAGATGCTCGATGAGCGCGAGGGTCCTGTCGACCCCGACGAGCGGCAGCAGGCTTTCAACAACAAGACGGTCTGGCAGCGCATCGCTGTCGTCGCAGCCGGACCCCTGGCGAACTTCCTGCTGGCCATCGTCGCCTACTGGGCACTCTTCGTGGCCGGTACCACCACGGTGGCACCGGTCATCGGCAGCGTGGCACCGGACTCGCCGGCCAGTCGCGGGGGGCTCGAGGCCGGCCAGGAGATCACCGCGGTGCGCGGTGAGTCGGTGCGTTCCTGGGACGAGATCAATCTCAAGCTGATTGCGGCCATCGGTGTCAGCGGCGAGCTCGAGGTGCAGGCCCGTGATGAGGCCACCACCGACCCGCGGACCTATCGCCTTCCGGTGGAGGAGTGGCTGGTACGCCAGGATCCTCCCCGGCCGTTGCGGAGCTTGGGACTGACCCCCTGGCAGCCCGAGATTCCTGCGGTGCTGGGCCAGGTGATCGAGGGTGAGGTGGCTGCCGAGGCCGGCCTGCAGGTGGGAGACGAGATCGTCGCGGTTGACGGCGAGCCGGTGGCGGACTGGATGGCGTTCGTCGACCGGGTTCGCGCCAGCCCCGGGGAGCCCCTCGACCTCGAGGTACTGCGCGACGGCGAGCGCCTCTCGATCACCCTTACCCCCGGTCGCAATGAGCTGGAGGAGGGCGTGACCATCGGCTATATCGGCGCCGGCGTAGAGTCTGTCAACTGGCCGGACGAGTATCGTCGCGAGATCCGTTACGGCCCACTGGCGGCGGTGGGTGAGTCGTTGTCGCGCACCGGCGAGATGACGGTGCTGACCCTGGGAGCCATTCGCAAGATGGTGGTGGGACTGATCTCGCCGAGCAATCTCTCAGGTCCCATCACCATCGCCCGGATTGCCGGCGAATCGGCGCGCAGCGGCCTCGAGAGCTTCATCAGCTTCCTGGCCTACCTCTCGATCAGCCTGGGGGTGCTCAACCTGTTGCCGATACCGGTGCTCGACGGCGGTCATCTGCTCTATTATCTGGTCGAGGTGGTACGCGGTCGCCCGGTATCCGAACAGGCCCAGGCCGTGGGTCTGCGTATCGGCCTGGCGCTGGTCGGCACCTTGATGCTGATGGCGCTCTATTTCGACTTGATGAGGCTATGGTAGCCGGGCGCTGGCTTGTCAGTGGCCAGTACAAATGTATAAGGTGCCTGTCTGGACAGGACGGCAGATCAACGCGAGCGAATCGACTGCATGAAAATCAAGACCATCGGACTGGCGGCGCTGCTGCTCGTAGGTGCCCAGGCGGCACAAGCACAATCATTCGACTTTTCAGACATCAGGGTCGAGGGGCTGCAGCGTGTCTCCCCCGCCTCCGTGTTCAATGCCTTTCCTGTCAGCGCCCGCGACCGAGTCAACGAGCGCGAGCTGGCCGAGGCGGCCCGAGAACTCTTCGCCACCGGCCTGTTTGAGGATGTCAGCCTGGCCCGCGAGGGCGACATCCTGATCATCCAGGTGGTCGAGCGCCCGACCATCGCGCGACTCGACATCGAGGGCAATGAGCAGATCTCTGATGAGGACCTGCGCAACGGCCTCAGGCAGGCCGGGCTGGACGAGGGGCAGGTGCTGCAGCTCTCCACCCTCGAGGAGATCCAGCGCGAACTGGAAGGCGTCTACCAGTCCCAGGGTCGTTACAGTGCCCGGATCGACACCTCCGTCGAGGAGGTCGGCGAAGGCCAGGTCCAGGTCAACATCGATATCGACGAGGGGTCGGTGGCCAAGATCCGCCAGATCAATATCGTCGGCAACCGTGCCTTCGATGACGAGACACTGCGCGATGTCTTCGAGCTCGAAGACAAGCCGGGCTGGTTCTTTGGTTGGTTTTCCAGCGACGAGTATTCTCGGGAGGCCCTGGCCGGTGATCTGGAACGGCTTCGCTCCTTCTATCTGGACCGCGGCTACGTGAATTTCAATATCGAGTCTTCCCAGGTCTCGATCAGCCCCGACAATTCGCGGATCTTCGTCACCGTGAACATCGATGAAGGCCGACAGTACCGCCTGGGTGACATCCGTTTCGCCGGCGACCTGAGGATCGCCGAGCGCGAGGCCCGCGAGCTGCTGGAGGTGCAAAGCGGCGAGATCTTCTCGCGCAGCGATGTCACCGCCTCTTCGGAGGCCCTGCGCTCGCGACTGGGTGCCGAGGGGTTTGCCTTCGCCAACGTGGACGGCATTCCCGTGGTCGCCACCGACGGGGACACCGTGGACCTGACCTTCCGCGTCGAGCCGGGGCGCCGAGCCTACGTACGGCGTATCGAGTTCGCCGGCAATACCACCACCCAGGATGAGGTGCTGCGGCGCGAGATGATCCAGATGGAGGGGGCGCCGGCCTCCACCGAGTCGATCAGCCAGTCGCGCCAACGCCTTGAGCGCCTGGGCTTCTTCAAGCAGGTCGACGTGGAAACGCGGCCGGTGGCTGGCGAGCCCGACCAGTTGGACGTCACCTACACCGTGGAGGAGCAACCCTCGGGCTCGATCTCGGCGAGCATCGGTTTCTCCCAGAGCGCCGGGGTGATCTACGGTGCCTCGCTGTCACAGAACAACTTCCTGGGTACCGGCAACCGGGTCAACCTCGGTGCCCAGCGCAGCGACACCTTCACCAGCCTCAACTTCGGTTTCACCGACCCCTACTGGACCCTGGGCGGCATCTCGCGCGGCTATAACCTCTTCTATCGCGAGACCGACTACGAGGACTCCGATATCTCGACCTACTCCACCGATGCCTACGGCGGGGGCATCAATTTCGGCTATCCGATCAACGAGCTGACTCGCCTGAACTTTGGCGCCAGCGCCGAGGACCTGTCGATCAAGACCTACCGCGACACGCCCTCCGAGATCCAGCGCTATGTGGAAGACGAGGGCAGCGATGCTCAGAGCCTGAAGCTGACGGCCAGTTGGACCCGCAACAACCTCAACCGCGGCATCATGCCTACCGCCGGCAACTACCAGCGCCTGTCGCTGGAGACTGCCGTGCCGGGCAGTGATGCCGAGTATTACAAGCTACGCGCTCAGGCCCGCCAGTTACTTCCCTTCAACGAGGAGCAGACCTGGGGCCTGAAATTCAGCGGTGAAGTGGGATATGCGGACAGCGTCGGCAACGATCCCTATCCGTTCTACGAGAACTTCTTTTCCGGCGGCCTGGGGTCGGTGCGTGGCTTCACCGGCAACACCCTGGGGCCGGCGACAACTGATCGTTTCGGTGGTGACGACCGTACCTTGGGCGGCAACGTTCTGGTGGAGGGCAGCGCCGAGATGCTCTTCCCGATGCCCTTCGTCGAGGACCAGCGCTCCCTGCAGGCCTCGCTGTTCCTGGATGCCGGCAATACCTTCCTGACCGAATGTTACGAAGTTCTTGAAGAGGATGCTGGCCGTCAGCAATGTGAGTCCGGCGTGGATCTGGGCGAGCTGCGCTACAGTGCGGGGGTCGGCGTCGCCTGGCTGACCCCGGTGGGGCCGCTGACCTTCAGCGTCGCCGAGCCGCTCAATGACAAGGACGGTGACGACACCCAGTTCTTCCAGTTCTCGCTGGGTCAGACCTTCTGATTCGGCCTCTATCGAGGAGACCACGCCATGCGCAAGTTGTCCGCCGCTCTCTGTTTCGGCCTACTGGCCACCGTCGCTCTGCCGGCCCAGGCCGACGAAGTCGCCGTGCTCGATTGGCGCGCCGCGCTGATGGAGACCGACGTCGCTCAGCGTTCCATGAACCAGTTGCGCAACCGCCTGGCCAGCCAGCAGCAGGAAGCCGAGTCCCTGGGCCAGGAGCTTCAGCGGATGCAGCAGCGCCTCCAGCAGCAGGGCGAGAGCATGACCGAGACCGAGCGGCGCACGACCATGCAGGAGTTCCAGCAGAAGGGGCAGCGCTTCGAGCAGCTGCGTCAGGAGATCGGCCAGGCGCGTCAGCAGTCCGAGCAGCAGTTCCTCCAGGAGGCCGAGCCCAAGCTTGATCAGGCTGTCCAGCAGGTCATCGACCGCCACGGTGTCGAGGTGCTGGTAGAGCCAAACGGCGTGTTGCATTCCGAACGGGAGCTGCAGAACCTGACGGCAGAAGTCACCGAGATCCTCAACACCCTCTACTGAGGCGCCCGCTCCACCATAACGAGTCCCCATGAACCAAGACGCCCGAACCCTCACACTGGACGAGATTGCCGAGCGCCTGGGAGCCCGCCTGGAGGGTGATGGTACAAGGCGGGTGAGTGGCCTGGCCACGCTCAGGGATGCCGAGCCGGACCAGGTCGCCTTCCTCGCCAATCGCGCCTACCTCAAGGACCTGCCGGGAACCCGGGCTGCGGCGGTGTTACTGGCACCGGGTCATGCCGAGAGCTGTCGGGTGGCACGCCTGGAGATGGACAATCCCTACCTCGGCTATGCCGGGCTGTCGAGGCTCTTCGATCCCCTCTCCGGGCGTACCCCGGCCGGCATCCATCCCACGGCGGTGGTCGCCGATGACGTTCGCCTTGGCGTGGAGGTGGCCATCGGTCCTCAGGCGGTGATCGAGTCGGGGGTCGAACTGGGCGACGAGGTGGTCATCGGTCCGGGCTGTGTGGTGGGTGCTGATACACGCATCGGTCCCGGGTCGCGCCTGCACGCCAATGTCACCGTCTGCCATGGCGTGGTAATCGGGGCCCGTGCCATCCTGCACAGCGGCTGCGTGATCGGCGGTGACGGCTTCGGTTTCGCCCACGATGGGGCTCGCTGGCACAAGATCGCCCAGCTGGGCGGCGTGGTGATGGGTGACGATGTCGAGGTGGGTAGCTGCTCGAGCATCGATCGCGGGGCGCTCGGTGATACCCTGATCGGCGATGACGTGAAGATCGACAGTCAGGTGCAGATCGCCCATAACGTGCAGATCGGCGATCACAGCGCCCTTGCCGGTTGCGTGGGCATCGCCGGTTCCACTCGGGTAGGCCGACATTGCATGCTGGGCGGCGGCGTGGGGCTCTCCGGCCACCTGACCATCGCCGATGGCGTACAGGTCACCGGAATGAGCCTGGTGACCAACTCGATCCTCGAGCCGGGGATCTACTCCTCGGGCACCGGTGCCATGGATAATGCTCAGTGGCGTCGCAACGCGGTGCGCTTCAAGCAGCTCGACGACATCGCCAAGCGGCTGGCGCGACTCGAGAAGGCCGGCCGCAGCGGTTGAGGCCGTGTCGCAGGGCGGTATAATCCATTGCCTGTTTCCGCCGGCCGCTGCTGCCGCCATGCCCCTCGCGGAAGGGCATCATGTCATTTCAGAGGTCGCTACGATGGTAATGGACATCAATGAGATTCGTGAATATCTGCCGCATCGCTACCCTTTCCTGCTGGTGGACAGGATAACGGAGCTGTCCTTGGGTACCTCCATCGTCGGCTACAAGAATGTCAGCATCAACGAGCCCTTCTTCAATGGCCATTTTCCGCATCACCCGATCATGCCGGGTGTGCTGGTGCTGGAGGCACTGGCCCAGATCTGCGGCATCCTCGGTTTCAAGACCGTCAACAAGCTGCCCGCCGACGGCTATGTCTACTATCTGGTCGGCAGCGATGACGTGCGTTTCAAGCGTCCGGTGATGCCCGGTGACCAGTTGGTGCTGGAAGCCAAGGTGGAGCGTGAGAAGCGGGGTATCTGGAAATTCGCCTGTCGTGCCACCGTGGCGGGTGAACTGGCCTGCGAAGCTACCGTCATCTGTGCCGAGAGGAAGGTCGCTTGATACACCCCACCGCCCTCATCGACCCTGCGGCACGCTTGGCCGACGATGTCGAGGTCGGGCCCTTCACGGTGATCGGGCCCGATGTCGAGATCGGGCCCGGCAGCCGCATCGGTCCTCATGTCGTGCTCAAGGGGCCCAGCGTGCTGGGCGCGCGCACGCGAATCTTCCAGTTCGCCTCGGTGGGCGAGGACTGCCAGGACAAGAAGTACGCGGGGGAGCCGACCCGCCTGATGATGGGCGATGACAACGTCATCCGCGAGGGCGCTACCCTGCACCGCGGCACCGCCCAGGACCGTGGAGAGACCACCATCGGCTCGCGCAACCTCTTCATGGCCTACGTGCATGTCGGCCACGACTGCGTGATCGGCAATGACTGCATCCTGGCCAACCAGGTGACGCTCGCCGGTCATGTGCACCTGGGCGACTTCGTCATCCTCGGTGGACTCTCGGCCATCCACCAGTTCTGTCACTTCGGCGACTACGCCATGGCCGGCGGCGGCTCGATCATCACCAAGGACACCCCAGCCTATGTGATGATCAACGGCAACCCGGCCCAGGTCCACGGCCTCAATCTGGTAGGACTCAAGCGCCGCGGCTTCTCCAAGGAGGCCATCCGTGCGCTGGGCGAAGCCTACAAGCTGGTCTATCGTCAGGGGCTGACCACCGAGCAGGCACTGGCCCAGATCCGGGAGCGCTTCGCGCTGCCCGAGACCGAGGCCTTTGCCGCCTCCATTGAGGTCTCAACCCGCGGCATCATCCGCTGAGAATGGCGGCGTCATGACGGTCCGTCGCGTTTATCTGGTCGCGGGTGAGCTCTCCGGCGATCTCCTCGGGGCCGGCCTGATGCGGGCGCTGAAGGCTCGCCATCCGGGAATCGAGTTCCGCGGGGTTGGCGGCCCGCGCATGATCGCCGAGGGCATCGATAGCCTCTTTCCTCTGGAAACCTTGTCGGTGATGGGCCTGGTCGAGGTGGTAAAGCACCTGCCCGGGCTGATCCGTGTCAGGCGTACCCTTCGGCAGGATGCGCTCGACTGGCGGCCCGATATCATGCTCGGCATCGATGCCCCAGACTTCAATCTTGGGCTGGAGCGACAGCTGCGCGAGGCAGGCCTGACCACCGCTCACTATGTCAGTCCCTCCGTCTGGGCCTGGCGCCAGGGGCGGGTCAAGGGTATCGCCCGCTCTGTCGACGCCATGCTCACCTTCCTTCCCTTCGAAGCCGCTTTCTATGTTCGCCACCGGGTGCCGGTGGCTTTCGTCGGCCATCCCCTGGCCGACGAGTTGCCGCTGGCGAACGATCGCGAGGCGGCACGGCAGGAACTGGGGCTGATCGGGCAGGGTGACGGGCCGAGTGGTCCGCTGCTGGCCGTGCTCCCCGGTTCCCGGGCTAACGAGATTCGCTTCCTGGGGGCGACCTTCCTCGCTGCCGTCGAGCGACTCTGCGCCGCACGGCCGGGCCTGCGGGTGGTGGTTCCGGCGGCCACCCCGGCACGCAGGGCCGAGCTGGAAGCGCTGCTCGCCGAGCATCCCGCCCTGCAAGGACGTCTGACCCTGCTCGACGGCCAGGCCCGCGAGGCCATGGTGGCAAGCGATGCCGTGCTGCTCGCCTCGGGCACCGCAGCCCTGGAAGCGATGTTCTGTCATCGTGCGATGCTGGTTGCCTACAGGATGGCGCCCATGACCCACTGGCTGGCCAAGCGGTTGGTGAAGACCGAGTGGATCTCGTTGCCCAACCTGATCGCCCGCGAGGCCCTGGTGCCGGAACTGATCCAGGATGCGGTTACGCCGGAGGCTATTGCCGAGCATCTGGGCGCCATGCTCGACGATGACGTGGGGCGGGCGGCCCTGGAGGCACGCTTCGCCGGGATGCACGCCGTCCTGCAGCGCGATGCCAGCCGCCGGGCCGCGGAGGCTATCGAGGCGCTGGTGGCGGGTGACCCCCTGCCGCCGAGCGTGGCCCCCGAGCTGGCCGACGAGGTGGCATCATGACGGTCAAGGAGCTCGCAAGACGGAAAGGGGCCAGCGAGCTGGTACCGCTGGTGATCGATTATGCGGGCGACCGCCTGGCCGGGGTCGACGAGGTGGGTCGTGGTCCCCTGATCGGTCCCGTAGTCGCCGCCGCGGTGATCCTCGATCCGGCATGCCCTATTGTGGGACTAGCCGACTCTAAGGCGCTCACCGCGCGGCGTCGCGAGGCCCTGGCGCTCGAGATTCGCGAGCGGGCGCTGGCCTGTGCCGTGGCCGAGGCGTCAGCCGCCGAGGTGGATGCGCTCAATATCTACCACGCCACGCATCTGGCCATGCGCCGCGCCATCGATGCCCTCGTGCCGACGGCGGAGTACCTGCTGGTAGACGGCAATCGGCTGCCCGGGCATCATGTTCCCGGCCAGGCGGTGGTCAAGGGCGATGCCCGCCATCCGGCCATCGCCGCCGCCTCGATACTCGCCAAGGTCGCCCGTGACGCGGGCATGGTGGCCCTCGATGCCCGGTATCCCGACTACGGTTTCGCCCGCCACAAGGGCTACCCGACCCGCGAGCACCTGGCCGCCCTGGAACGCCTGGGCCCGCTGTCCGACCATCGTCGCTCCTTCGGCCCGGTTAAACGCCAACTGGCGCTGTTCTGAGGTTTCGCAAGCCTCTGCCACGAGAGGCGCCGGGAGCAGCTCGTAGAGGAGGTCCTATGCCATGGATGGCATCGGTAGCGCCCAGGGATGGGTTTACAGCGCCTCCTCGTAGAGCTGCTCCCGGGATAGCCTCGAGTTTACTGCATCGGAATTCACGGCCTGCATTCGTGCTGAATATTCACTGCCAAACCCGAGTCCACCATGACCACGCCCTTCGTTCATCTTCGCGTCCACAGCGAGTTCTCCCTGGTCGACGGCCTGGTTCGGCTCAAGCCACTGGTCCAGGCCGCCGTGGCTCAGGACCTGCCGGCCCTGACGCTGACCGACGAGGCCAACCTCTTCGGCCTGGTCAAGTTCTATAAGGGCGCCCAGGGTGCGGGTCTCAAGCCGATCATCGGCAGCGACCTCTGGCTGGCCAACCCCCAGGACGAGGCACATCCCTATCGCCTCACGCTGCTGGCCATGGATGAGACCGGCTACCGCAACCTCACCGAGCTGATCTCGCGGGGCTGGATGCACGGCCAGCGCCAGGGCCAGGCGCTGCTGGACAAGGCCTGGGTACTCGAGCAGAGCGCGGGGCTGATCGCCTTGTCCGGTGGTCGGGAAGGCGAGGTCGGCCGCCACCTGCTCAGTGACCATCACGACGAGGCCCGCGCCCAGCTCGAGGAGTGGAGCGCCGCCTTCCCGGGACGCTTCTACCTGGAGCTGATCCGCACCGGCCGACCGCTGGAGGAAGAGTGCGTGCACCTCTCGGTGGATCTCGCCGTGGAGACCGGCACCCCGGTGGTGGCCACCAATGACGTGCGCTTCCTGGAGCGAGACGACTTCTGGGCCCATGAGACCCGGGTGGCCATCGGCGAGGGCAAGGCGCTGGACGACAAGCGTCGCGAGCGGCGCTACACCGAGGAGCAGTATCTCAAGAGCCCTGAGGAGATGGCCGAGCTCTTCTCGGACATTCCCGAGGCGCTGGAAAACAGCGTGATGATCGCCGCGCGCTGCAATGTGGAGGTTCGCCTGGGTGAGATCTTTCTGCCGGAGTTCGCGATTCCCGAGGGCATGACCCAGGACGAGTACTTCCGCAAGATCTCTCACGACGGCCTCACCGAACGCCTGGGCTTCCTTTTTCCCGCTCAGCGCTTTCCGCGCGACGGGGCGGAGTACGCCGAGATCGACGCCCGCTACCGCGAGCGGCTCGACTTCGAGCTCGAGATCATCATCCAGATGGGCTTCCCCGGCTACTTCCTGATCGTGATGGACTTCATCCAGTGGGCCAAGGACAACGACGTCCCGGTGGGGCCGGGGCGCGGCTCGGGTGCCGGCTCACTGGTGGCCTACGCCCAGAAGATCACCGATCTCGACCCCATCGGCTATGACCTGCTGTTCGAGCGTTTCCTCAACCCCGAGCGGGTCTCGATGCCCGACTTCGATGTCGACTTCTGCATGGAGAAGCGCGATCGGGTGATCGACTACGTCGCCGATCGCTACGGCCGCGACGCGGTCTCCCAGATCGTCACCTTCGGCACGATGGCCGCCAAGGCGGTGGTGCGCGACGTGGCCCGCGCCCAGGGCAAGCCCTACTCGCTGGGTGACAAGCTCTCCAAGCTGATCCCCTTCGAGGTGGGCATGACACTCGCCAAGGCCCTCGAGGCCGAGCCGGCGCTCAAGGAATTCCTCGAGGCCGACGAGGAGGCCGCCGAGATCTGGGAGATGGCCCTGAAGCTCGAGGGCATCACCCGGGGCACCGGCAAGCACGCCGGCGGTGTGGTGATCGCCCCCACCAAGCTCACCGATTTCTCGCCGCTGCTTTGCGACGAGGATGGCTCGGGCCTGATGGTGCAGTTCGACAAGAACGACATCGAGGAGGCGGGACTGGTAAAGTTCGACTTCCTCGGCCTGCGCACCCTGACGATCATCGACTGGGCGCTGGAGATGGTCGACAAGGTGCGCGCCACCCAGGACCAGGCGCCACTGGACATCGACACCATCCCGCTGGATGACGTGCCGACCTTCGAGATGCTCAAGAAGGCCGAGACCACCGCGGTGTTCCAGCTCGAGTCGCGCGGTATGAAGGAGCTGATCAAGCGCCTGCTGCCCGACTCCCTAGAAGACATGATCGCCCTGGTGGCGCTGTTCCGCCCGGGCCCCCTGCAATCGGGCATGGTCGACGACTTCATCAACCGCAAGCACGGCCGGGCGGAGATCTCCTACCCGCATCCGGACTACCAGCACGAGTTGCTCGAGTCGGTGCTCGCTCCTACCTACGGCATCATCCTCTACCAGGAACAGGTGATGCAGATCGCCCAGGTGATGGCGGGCTACTCGCTGGGCCAGGCCGACATGCTGCGCCGCGCCATGGGCAAGAAGAAGCCCGAGGAGATGGCCAAGCAGCGGGCCGGCTTCCTGGAGGGCTGCGAGGCCAACGGCATCGATGCGGAGCTTGCCGGCAACATCTTCGACCTGGTGGAGAAGTTTGCCGGCTACGGCTTCAACAAGTCCCACTCGGCGGCCTATGCGCTGGTCTCCTACCAGACGGCCTGGTTGAAGGCCCACTACCCCGGGCCCTTCATGGCGGCGGTGATGTCCACCGAGATGGACAATCTGGACAAGGTGGTGCCGCTGATCGAGGAGTGCCGTCATCTCTCACTCACGGTGACCCCTCCTGACGTCAACGTCGGCGGCTACAAGTTCACCGTCGATGACCAGGCAAGGGTCGTCTATGGCCTGGGGGCGATCCGCGGGGTCGGCGAGGGGCCCATCGGCGCAATCGTCGAGGCTCGCCAGGCGGACGGGCCTTTCGAGGACCTCTTCGACTTCTGTCGCCGGGTCGATCCCAAACGCATGAACAAGCGTACTCTGGAGGCGCTGATCCGCTCCGGTGCCCTGGACAACCTGGGGCCGAATCGAGCGGTGCTGGCGGCAGCGCTGGAAGACGCCTTGCGCGCAGCAGCCCAGAACCATCAGAACCAGAATGCCGGGATGATGGACATGTTCGGCGAGGCCTTTGCCGACGCTCCGGAGGAGGACGACGTCTACGCCGAATACCGGCGGGTACGTGAGTGGAGCGACAAGGAGCGCCTAGCTGGCGAGAAGGATACCTTGGGGCTCTACCTCACCGGGCATCCCATCGACGAGTACGAGGGCGAACTCGCCCGCTTCGTCTCCACCCGTATCAGCGACCTCAAGCCCTCCCGGGAGCCCCAGCGGGTGGCGGGCCTGGTGGTCGGCGTGCGGACCATGAAGTCCAAGCGTGGCGATACCATGGCTTTCATCACTCTGGACGACCGCACTGGGCGCATCGAGGCGTCGCTGTTCGGCGAGCTCTATGACCAGTTGCGCGGCCGCCTAGAGGCCGACCAGGTGATGATCGTCGAGGGCGAGGTTTCCAGCGATGACTACTCCGGTGGCCTGCGCCTGCGTGGCAAGGAGGTCACGCCGATGGTCGAGGCACGCAGCCGCTTCGGCCAGGCGGTGGAGCTCTCCCTGGACGCCGGTCGCCTCAACGGGCGCCTGGTGGACAGCCTGCGCGCGAGCCTCGCGCCCTTCTGCGACGGGGAGGGCTTGCCGGTGCGGCTGCGCTACCGCAACGCCGAGGCCACGGGCTGGCTGGAGCTCTCGGAGGAGTGGTGGGTCACGCCCAGCGACGAGCTGCTCACCGGCCTGCGCGAGGTGCAGGGCCAGGACGGCGTGCGGCTGAAGTATCGATAATTATGCTGCGGGCTGCGAATCTCAGGGCAATTGAAATCAACAAAGTGAGAGGCGTCGGGGATTATCCGTCGACAGGCTCGTTCGGAGGAATCCTCCTCACCCCTGGCGTAGGACCCCCTTCAGGCCTGTCCCCGGCGCCCCTCAGTGCCTGGCCCTTGGTAGGCGTCGCCTTGCGCCGTGCGTCAAGGGTGCGATAATGCCAGCCACTTCTTTATTTCGCGCCGCGCCTGACCTCGAGGGGCAGGGCGGTGAAACACGATAAGGCGTCCAGCCAATGAACCCCAACTATCTCGACTTCGAACAGCCCATCGCCGAGCTCCAAGCCAAGATCGAGGAGCTGCGGCTGGTCGGCAACGATAGCCAGGTCAACCTCAACGACGAGATCGGCCGGCTCGAGGAAAAGAGCCGCAAGCTCACCGAGTCAATCTTCAAGGACCTGAGCCCCTGGCAGGTTTCCCAGCTTTCACGCCATCCCCAGCGCCCCTATACCCTGGATTACCTGCGGCACGTATTCAGTGACTTCGACGAGCTCCATGGCGATCGCAAGTTCGCTGACGATGCCGCTATCGTCGGCGGCGTGGCGCGCCTGGATGACCGGCCGGTGATGGTGATCGGCCACCAGAAGGGCCGTGACGTCCACGAGAAGGTGCGCCGCAACTTCGGCATGCCGCGTCCCGAGGGCTACCGCAAGGCATGCCGCCTGATGGAGATGGCCGAGCGCTTCAAGATGCCGGTGCTGACCTTCATCGACACGCCGGGTGCCTACCCCGGTATCGACGCCGAAGAGCGCGGCCAGTCCGAGGCCATCGCCCACAATCTGGCAGTGATGTCGCGCCTGCGCACGCCGATCGTTGCCACTGTGGTCGGTGAGGGCGGCTCCGGTGGCGCACTGGCTATCGGTGTCTGCGACGAGCTGGCCATGCTGCAGTACTCCACCTACTCGGTCATCTCCCCCGAGGGTTGCGCCTCCATCCTCTGGAAGAGTGCCGAGAAGGCCTCGGATGCCGCCCAGGCCATGGGCATCACCGCCGAGCGTCTCAAGGAGCTGGGGCTGGTCGATACCCTGATTCCCGAGCCCCTGGGGGGTGCCCATCGCCATCCGGTGACGACCGCCGAGCGCGTCAAGGCATCGCTGCTGGCGAGCCTCGACCGCCTGGAGTCGATGGACACGGACGGCATGCTGGAACGTCGCTATGAGCGACTGATGAGCTATGGAGCACCTGTCTAAGGGCCTCTCTGCACTTGGCCATGCCCCTTCAACGTCTGATCGATCTCGCCCTGGCCCAGACCCCGCCGGGGCGCTGCGTCTGGGTGGGTCTTTCCGGTGGCCTGGACTCCTCGTTGTTGTTGACACTTACCGCCGATGCCTGCCGGCGCTACCCCCGCCCCCTGCGTGCTCTGCATGTCCACCATGGCCTGCAGCCCGCCGCCGACAGCTTCGAACGTCATTGCCGTCGGCTCTGTTCGCGCCTCGGCGTGCCGTTGTTCGTGGACCCTGTGGCCGTCGATCGTGCCGCAGGTCAGGGGCTCGAGGGAGCCGCCCGGGAAGCGCGCTACGCCGCCTTCGCCGGACGAGTGGCGCCGGGCGAGACCCTCTGGCTGGCACAGCATCGCGACGACCAAGCCGAGACCTTCCTGCTTGCTGCCCTGCGCGGTAGCGGGGTGCGCGGTCTTGCAGGGATGATGAAGAGCCGCGACTGGCAGAACCGACGGCTGGAACGCCCGCTTCTCGATATCGCGCGCTCGACCCTTGAGGTCGAGGCGGGGCGCCGGGGCTTGGCCTGGGTGGAGGACCCGTCCAACGACGACGAGACCCTGGATCGCAACTTCCTTCGCCACGCGGTGCTGCCGATGCTGGCCTCCCGCTGGCCCCAAGTGGACGCCTCCCTATCACGCAGCGCGGCGCTGGCTGGCGAGACCGACGCCCTGCTAGCGGAGCTGGCCGGGCTGGATCTCGAGCGATTGGGTGGCGACCCGGCGCGGCTGATGCTCGACGGACTGGCCGGGCTGTCGAATGCTCGCCGACGTCTGCTGGTGCGCCACTGCTGCGAGCGGATGTGCCTGCCGCTGCCGCCGGCGCGGCGATTGGAGACCTTGCTGGTCCAGTTCGGTGCCGGGCAAGATGCCGAGGTGCGGGTAACCTGGCCCGGCGCAGAGGCGCGGGTATGGCGCGGCACGCTTTACCTGCAGACGCCGCCGGTAGAGTTGCCGTCGACGTGGTGGGCCGAATGGGATGGCCGTATCCCACTGGTGACTCCGCTGGGGGAGGTGCGGGTCTCGCTGGATCGAGCCGATGGGGCGCCGCTCCATCTTCGAGTGGCGCCGCGGCGGGGAGGCGAGCGACTAACGTTGCCCGACCGTGGCCGGCGCGATCTCAAGCGGCTCCTTCAAGAGCTCGGCGTGCCGCCCTGGCAGCGCGGGCGGCTGCTGGTGATCCGGGAAGGAGAAACGCCGGTCGCGGTGCTCGATACTGAGGATGAGGCGTGGCTGGTGCTGGCCGAGGGGTGGGTCAGCCGCGGCGAAGCACCAGCGGTAAACCGGCGGCCTGTTGGTAGGCCGCCTCCTGTTCCAGGTCGTTGAGCAGCAGCGCCGGGATCTCCTCGCCGGTGAGGGTCAGCGTCAGCGTTTCGCCCTCGGCCTCTAGCCGCGGCACGGCGGGGGGCTGCTCGGGACGGGAGTGGTTGAGGATCACTGCCAGGCGCAGCAGTCGGGCCAGCCGGGCGTGAGAGCGTCGTTCCGACTCGGGCAGGGCCTGCCACTCCTTGACTGGGAACTTGCGGCGGTGGGCACGCACCAGGAAGGCCAGCAGTCGCTGTTCCGGTCGCGAGAAGCCGGCAAGGTCGGAGTACTCCAGCAGGTAGGCGCCGTGGCGATGGAACTGGCTATGCGAGATGGCCAGGCCGATCTCGTGCAGTCGGCTGCCCCAGTCGAGGTAGCGCGCCTGGTCGTTGTCGAGGCTCCAGGCCCCGCGGACCTGGTCGAACAGGGCGCCGGCGCTGGCTGCCACGTTGTCGGCCTGGCGTCCATCCACCTGATAGCTCCGGGCCAGGCTGTCCAGGGTCTTGAGGCGCGAGTCTTCGGGGCTGTTACGCCCCACCATGTCGTAGAGGACTCCCTCGCGCAGGGCGCCGTCGGCGTAGCGCATCCGCTCCAGGTCGAAGGCCTCGAAGATGGCGCAGAGGATCGCCACTCCGGCCGGGAAGATCTGCGAACGATCGGCCTTCAGCCCCTCCATGGCCACCTTGTCGAGTTTTCGGCACTCGATCAGGCGCTTGCGCAGGGCCGCCAGGCCGGTGCGGGTGATCATGCCCTCGGGGGCATCCCCGGCGGCCGCGATCACGGCGGCCGCCGCCTTGATGGTGCCGCTGGACCCCACCGGGTCAGTCCAGCCCAGTCGCTGGTAGGGGCGCTGAATGTTGGCCAATTCCGAGAGGGTGGCCAGCTCTGCCTTACGCATGCGTTTCTCGTTGATCTCGCCCCCATCGAAGAAGCGGCGGGTAAAGGTCACGCAGCCCATGCGCAGGCTCTCCAGTGCCAGGGGCTCGAAGCGCTCGCCGATGATGAACTCCGTGGAGCCGCCGCCGATGTCCACGATCAGCCGGCGGCCGTCCTCGGCCAGGGCGTGGGCCGCTCCCAGATAGATGAGGCGGGCCTCTTCGCGCCCGGCGATGATCTCGATGCGGTGGCCGAGCAGGGCCTCGGCCCGCTCGATCAGCGTCTGGCTGTTGGTGGCATCGCGCAATGCGTTGGTGCCTACCACTCGCAGGTGTCCCGGGGTGATGTCCTCGAGGAAGGGGGCGAAGCGTGCCAGGCAGTCCAGGGCGCGCTGCATCGCTGCCTCGCTGAGCCGGCCCTCCTCATCGAGCCCGGCGGCCAGTTGCACTTTCTCGCCGAGGCGGGCCACTACCTGGAGGCGGTCGTCCTGATAGTTGGCCACCAGAAGGTGGAAGCTGTTGGAGCCGATGTCGATGGCGGCGAGCCGGGTGGGGGTGCCGGTCACGTCAGCCGTAAGTGGGGTGGCAGCGGAGGGCGCCGGGTCCTGTGGCGAGGTCATGGCAGTTCCTTCAGAGCGGTCAGGGGCAAGGGTGCGCGGCACTCCCGGTCGTGTCAATTGTCGCGGACAGAGGGGCTTGCGTTCCCCCCGCGCCTTGACTAGTATCGAGGCGTTCGCCTGTTCCGAATGCTTCCCGACCGTTTCACGGCGATCCCGTCGCGGTCAGTTTCCAAGTCGTCAGACAGCCCACTGCTTCAGCCCGCGATTCCGGCCATTTGGCCCGGACCCGCAGGTCAGGCGAAAACGAACCTGCTTCCTCGCTTCCGATATCGGCCCGGCAACCCCAGAGTGTGGTCGCCCGCCCTTGGCCATACGATGCAGCATGACGAGAGGTAGCCTGTCCGGGCTCTGAACGCATCCACAGGGCGTCATCGTCTCGCCTCCTGTCTTTCCCACGGCGCACTGCCGCCCGGCTTCCACGAGCGAATTCTGAACACACCGATGAATCTTACCGAACTCAAGCAAAAGCCAGTGCCGGAGCTTCTGGAGATCGCCCGCGAGATGGGCATCGACAACCTGGCACGTTCCCGCAAGCAGGACATCATCTTCGCCATCCTCAAGAAGCATGCCAAGAGCGGCGAGCCGATCTTCGGCGATGGCGTGCTGGAGATCCTGCAGGATGGATTCGGCTTCCTGCGCAGCGCCGACAGCTCCTACCTGGCCGGTCCCGATGACATCTATGTCTCGCCCTCCCAGATCCGCCGGTTCAACCTGCGCAAGGGCGACTCCATCTCCGGCAAGATTCGCCCGCCGAAGGAAGGGGAGCGCTACTTCGCGCTGCTCAAGGTCAGCGAGATCAACTTCGACAAGCCGGAGAATGCCAAGTCGAAGATTCTGTTCGAGAACCTCACGCCGCTGTTCCCCGACGAGCGCCTGCGCATGGAGATCGGCAACGGCTCCACCGAGGACCTGACCTCGCGGATCATCGACCTGGTGGCGCCCATCGGCAAGGGCCAGCGTGGCCTGCTGGTCTCCCCGCCCAAGGCGGGCAAGACCTTGATGCTGCAGAACATCGCGACGTCCATTACCCGCAACGACCCGGATTGCCATCTGATCGTGCTGCTGATCGACGAGCGTCCGGAAGAAGTGACCGAGATGTCGCGCACCGTGCGCGGCGAGGTGGTGGCCTCGACCTTCGATGAGCCGCCGGCACGCCACGTGCAGGTCGCCGAGATGGTGATCGAGAAGGCCAAGCGCCTGGTCGAGCACAAGAAGGATGTGGTAATCCTGCTCGACTCCATTACCCGCCTGGCCCGTGCCTACAACACCGTGGTGCCGAGCTCCGGTAAGGTGCTGACCGGTGGTGTCGACGCCCATGCCCTGGAGAAGCCCAAGCGCTTCTTCGGTGCGGCGCGCAACATCGAGGAAGGCGGCAGCCTGACCATCATCGCCACGGCCCTGGTCGACACCGGCTCGAAGATGGACGAGGTGATCTTCGAGGAGTTCAAGGGTACCGGTAACATGGAGGCGCATCTGGACCGCAAGCTGGCCGAGAAGCGTGTCTATCCGGCGATGAACATCCGTCGCTCCGGCACCCGCCGCGAGGACCTGCTGGCCTCCGAGGAGGAGATGCAGCGCATGTGGATCCTGCGCAAGCTGCTCAACCCCATGGAAGACACCGCTGCCACCGAGTTCCTGATCGACCGCCTCAAGGATACCAAGACGAATATCGAGTTCTTCGAGGCGATGAAGCGTCGGTAAGTCCGGCGTCGCGGCACCGCAAAGGGGCAGATGCTATTCTGCCCCTTTCGTCGTTCGGGATAACGGGAACGTCACCCTATGAAGTACAAGGATCTACGCGAATTCATCGCCGCCTTGGAGGCCCAGGGAGAGCTCAAGCGCATCACCGCCGAGGTGGACCCCTATCTCGAGATCACCGAGATCTGCGACCGCACCTTGCGCGCCGGCGGCCCTGCGTTGCTGTTCGAGAACGTCAAGGGCCACAAGATGCCGCTGCTCGGCAACCTCTTTGGCACGCCGAAGCGGGTGGCCATGGGCATGGGCCAGGATTCGGTCGCCGCCCTGCGCGAGGTGGGCGAACTGCTGGCCTTCCTAAAGGAGCCGGAGCCTCCCAAGGGGTTCCGCGATGCCTGGAGCAAGCTGCCGATCTTCCGGCAGGTGATGAGCATGAACCCCAGGACGGTGCGCTCGGCGCCGGCACAGGCGCTTGTTTACGAGGGCGACGAGGTCGATCTCGACCGCCTGCCGATCCAGCACTGCTGGCCAGGCGACGCCGCGCCGCTGGTCACCTGGCCGCTGGTAATAACCCGTGGCCCCCACAAGACTCGCCAGAACCTGGGGATCTATCGCCAGCAGAAGCTTGGACGCAATCGCCTGATCATGCGTTGGCTCTCCCACCGCGGTGGCGCCCTGGACTTCCAGGAGTTTCAGCAGCAGCATCCCGGCGAGCCCTTCCCGGTGGCGGTGGCGCTGGGCGCTGACCCGGCCACCATCCTCGGCGCCGTGACGCCTGTACCCGATTCGCTCTCCGAGTACGCCTTCGCCGGCCTCTTGCGCGGCTCGCGCACTGAGCTGGTCAAGTGCGGCCATGCCGATCTTGAAGTCCCAGCGTCTGCTGAAATCATTCTGGAAGGCTTCATCTATCCGGATGACACGTCGCCCGAGGGCCCCTACGGCGACCATACCGGCTACTACAACGAGGTCGAGCAGTTCCCGGTGTTCACGGTGACGCGCATGACCATGCGCGAGAACGCCATCTACCACTCCACCTACACCGGCCGGCCGCCCGATGAGCCGGCGATCCTGGGGCTCGCGCTCAATGAGGTCTTCGTGCCCATCCTGCGCCGCCAGTTTCCCGAGATTGTCGACTTCTACCTGCCCCCGGAGGGCTGTTCCTACCGCATGGCGGTGGTGACCATGAAGAAGCAGTACCCGGGCCACGCCAAGCGGGTAATGATGGGGGTGTGGAGTTTCCTGCGCCAGTTCATGTACACCAAGTTCGTGGTGGTGCTCGACGACGACGTCGATGCCCGTGACTGGAAGGACGTGATCTGGGCCATCACTACGCGCATGGACCCGGCCCGGGATACCGTGATGGTAGAGAACACACCCATCGACTATCTGGACTTCGCTTCTCCTGTGGCCGGGCTGGGTTCCAAGATGGGGCTGGATGCCACCAGCAAGTGGCCCGGCGAGACCGATCGCGAGTGGGGCACGCCCATCGTCATGGACGAGGCCGTCAAGGCCCGCGTCAGCGAGCGCTGGAATGAGCTGGGTATCGAATTTCCCGATAACACGACATTTTGACAACTGCATGAGGCTTTCATGACGCCAAGGACCCTGACCTGCCTGGTCACCGAGGTCGAGGACCTCACCCCGGACGTCTTCCGCGTCCAGTTGGAGGGCCGGCCCGAGGCCGTGGCCCATGAGCCCGGCCAGTACCTGGAACTGAAGCTGGAGGAGGACCTCTGGGTGCCATTCTCCGTCGCCAACGCCTATTCCGGCGATGGCGTTATCGAGCTGCACATTCAGCACTGGCCGGAGCGAGAGAACTCCGCCCGGCTGCGCGAACTGATGCAGGTGGCCGAGAGACTGACCCTGCGCCTGCCCGGCGGCGACTGCCTGCTCGACCCGGACAGCTCGCGTCCCTTGCTGCTGATCGCCGCCGGCACCGGCTTTGCGCAGATGAAGGCGATCGTCGAGGCGGCGCTACATGATGATCCGACACGCGAGATCGAGCTCTGGTGGGCGGCCCGAGAGCGTCGCGACCTTTACCTGGAACGACTGCCCCGGGCGTGGGCGGAAGAGCATGCCAATGTCCGCTTCCACGCCGTGACCGAGGTCGCGCCCGAGCAAGCGGTGGCAGGGGAGCAGGTCATCGCCCACCGCGGCCGCATCGACCAGGCCCTGGCAACGACCCTGGAGGATGTCTCTGGGCATGATGTCTACATCTCCGGCTCACCGGGCATGGTCTATGCCTGCGTCGACGTGCTCGCCTCGCTGGGCCTGGTGGCCTCTCGGGTCTTCTCTGATGTCTTTGCCTACGCACCGCGGAACCCCATCGTGCCTACGGCAGGGAGCCTGGTGAGGGAGGAGCGGTCTTGAGCGCCTCGCCGATCCTGATCACCGGCGGTGCCCAGCGCCTGGGCCGGCACTGTGCCGAGCGCCTGGTCGACGATGGCCACCCGGTGATCATCAGCTATCGTCGTGAGCGCCCAGAACTGGCCACGCTGCGTGAGCGAGGCATCGTCACCCTGCCGGCCGATTTCGCGACGGAAGCGGGCATCCTGGATTTCTTCGAGCGGCTCAAGGCCGAGACGAGGTCACTGCGAGCCATCGTGCACAACGCCAGCGACTGGGCGCCGGATTCGAGCGGCCCGGAGGCAGGAGCCACCTTCGAGCGGCTGTTTCGTATCCATATGTTGGCTCCCTACCTGATCAACCTGCATGCCCGGGAGCTACTCGAGGCATGTAGCGAGCCCCAGCGCGACATCGTTCACTTGACTGACTACGTGGTTCAGAAGGGCTCGAGGAAACACGCCGCCTACGCCGCCACCAAGGCGGGACTGGACAACCTGACCCTGTCGTTCGCTGCCATGTACGCCCCGGCCATCCAGGTCAACGCCATCGCTCCGGCGATGATCATGCTCAACGAGGGTGACGATGAGGCCTACGCAGAGAAGGCCCGCGCCAAGTCGGCGATGGAGATGATTCCCGGCCCCGGGGTGATCTATCAGAGCCTGCGCTACCTGCTCGACAACCGTTATGTCACCGGTGTGACCCTGCCGGTGGACGGTGGGCGCCACCTGCGTTGAGCCAGCGGCCATAGGAGCCGTGCCGTGTGGCGCCATCTTCGCTAGAATGCGGCCATACCCTGACACGATCCAGAGGAGTGATACATGGCGGGACACGACACGAACTTCAAGGACGACAGCGGCTTGCTGTCCGTGGTGCTGGGCCTGGTAGTGGTGGTGGCCATGAGTGCCTTGCCGGCCACCATCGGCTGGTACCAGCTGTTCGCCGGCTGAGCGGACGGCCCTTGCCAGCCATGCCGCAATGCGGCAGGATGAAGCCAGACCTTCGGAGCGACCCATGAGCATGACCCACCGTGCACAGCCCTCTTCCTGCGACGCCAGCATTGGTGCCGGACATATCGGCGTGCGCGGCTACTGGTTTATCCCCGGAGTGCCGGTGGCCATGTCCTGAGCGCAAGACGCGACATCGCCGGAGGCACTCCCACCAGGGCCGTCTCCGACAGAACCCCCGGACGGCAGCCCCGCCCGGGGGTTCTGCGTTTCACCCCAGCTGACCACAAAGATGACACCCAGGAGAGAGATCATGACCGCATCCATCGCCATCCGTCTGACCCGGGGCTTCGCGGGCCATTACGGCTACTGGCGATTTAGCGAGCTGCGGTCGGATCATTGCGCCACGTCCGGCCGTAGCGAGATCGGTGGCAACCGACACACACGATGTATGATCGCTATCCGGAGTTGATGACGCCATGAATGCTTCCCTTGCCGCCGCTCCCCTGAGCGAGACTGTGAGCTCTGCTGCCAATCCGCCCCGGCCGCTGTCCACCCCTGGTGAACTGCGCCGTGAATTGCCCGTCTCTCCAGCTCTGGCGCATCGCATCGAGGCCCAGCGCCAGGCCGTGCGCGATATCCTCGCCGGCCACGACGACCGCCTGCTGGTGGTGGTGGGCCCCTGTTCCATCCACGACCCCGAGGCGGCCCTGGAGTACGCACGCCGCCTGGCCGCGCTCGCACCGAAGGTCCAGGACAGGCTGTTGTTGGTGATGCGCGTCTACGTGGAGAAGCCGCGCACCACCGTGGGCTGGAAGGGGCTGGCCTACGATCCCGCCCTCGACGGCAGCGGCGATATGCCTCGCGGCCTCGAGGTGTCACGGCAGCTGATGCGCGAGGTGGCCGAGCTGGGGCTACCGGTGGCCACCGAGCTGCTGCAGCCGATGCTGGCGCCCTATCTGGAGGATCTGCTCTCCTGGGTAGCAATCGGTGCGCGCACGACCGAGTCGCAGCTGCACCGCGAGCTGGCCAGCGGCCTCGATGCGTCAGTGGGCTTCAAGAACGCCACCGGTGGCGACATCGGTGTGGCGCTCGACGCCATGCGCGCCGCGGCGTATCCCCATCGCCACTTCGGCCTTGATCTCGAGGGGCGCCCTGTAGTGGCGGAGACCGATGGCAATCGCCATACCCAGTTGGTGCTGCGCGGTGGACATGGCGAGCCGAACTACCAGCGCTCCCACGTCCAGGCGGCGCGTCACGCCCTGGAAGAGGCCGGGTTGTCGCCGCGGCTGATGGTCGACTGCAGCCACGCCAATGCCCGCAAGGATCACCGTCGCCAGAGCGAGGTGCTGCTCGATGTGCTGGCCCAACGGCTGGACGGCGAGACGGCGCTGGTGGGGCTGATGCTGGAGAGCCATCTCCACGAGGGCAAGCAGCCGCTGGCGCCGGGCCGGCTGCGCCATGGCGTCTCGGTCACCGACGCCTGCATCGGCTGGGAGACCACCGAGCATCTGCTGCTTGGCGCCGCAGAGCGCCTACGTTGAAGCTCGAGGCTGATCCGGCGACAGGCTTCCGAGGGGGCGCTGTGAATACATCCGTATACGCTACCGACGCCATCCTTGGCGTAGGACCCCCTCTCCTCCCTGTCCCCGGCGCCTCTAACCTGGTGCAACGCTAGCCTTGGAGCAGGTTGTCCACGCTATACCCCGGGTGAGGATGTCGGGATAATGCCATCGATTCCCGACTCGCCGCCCGGAGGCCACATGCCCTTCAAGTTCGAAGACCACGACCCCGAAACCTATCGCCGCAAGGGCCGCTTCATCAGCCTGGCCATGGCCGGCCAACTGATCGTCTTCGGTCTGGTGTTCGTCCAACTGCTGCAGGCCGCCTTTGATGGCGGCTTCTGGCTCAACGTGTTGGGCGTGCTGCTGGGGTTGGTCGCGACCAGCCTGGTCTTCGCGGTGCTGCGCGAGCGTCCCTGGATGGCCGAAGTGCGCTATGTCTGGCAGCTCAAGCACCATCTGTCGCGGGTCAGCGGCTACCTGCCGGCGCTGCGCCGGGGTATGGCCGAGGGCAACGATACGGCGCTGGCGGTGCTTGCCTTTTACCACCAGGGCATGGCCCAGCTCGCCGAGCTCAACGGCCGCACCCTGGATGATGATGCTGAACTGCTTGCCGAGCGTGAGGTGGTACGTGCCGCCCGGCGCGAGCGCGGCCTTCCCGAGCGCGTGCAAGGGCTTGACCCCCACGACCTCGATGCATTCCGCAAGGGCTGAGTCACGCCCTGGCGGCATAGGCGAAGAGCAGGGTCTCCTGGGCGCTGATCGGGGCTGCGCCGCCGGGCTGCTGCTTGACGTATAGGCCGTCGCTGCGCAGTAGCCAACTCTGGCAGTTGTCCACCAGATAGGTCTCGAGGTCCTTGCGGACCCGGGCGGCCAGCTTCCTGTCCAGCAGCGGGAAGCAGGTCTCCACCCGATGGAACATGTTGCGTGCCATGAAGTCGGCACTGGAGCCCCAGGTCTCCGGCTTGCCGTCGTTGTGGAAATGGAATACCCGGGCGTGTTCCAGGAAACGACCGATGATCGAGCGTACCCGGATGTTCTCCGAGATGCCGGGAATGCCCGGCCGCAGACAACACATGCCGCGGATGATCAGGTCGCACTCCACTCCGGCCCGTGAGGCTCGATAGAGCGCCTGGATCAGCTTCGGTTCGGTCAGCGAATTGCACTTGATGATCAGGTGGGCGTGCTTGCCCTTGCATGCATGTTCAGTCTCCCGGTCGATCCTGGCCACCATCTGCTCGTGGAGGGTGAAGGGGGCGTGCAGCAGCTGCTCGATATGCCGGGCCCGGCCCATGCCCGAGAGCTGCTGGAAGACCTTGTGAACGTCGGCGCACAGCACCGGGTCGGCGGTGAGCAGGCTGTAGTCGGTGTACAGCTTGGCGGTCCGCGAGTGGTAGTTGCCGGTGCCCAAGTGGGCATAGTGGCGCAGCTTGCCCCGTTCGCGACGCACGATGTGCATCATCTTGGCGTGGGTCTTGTAGGCCATCACCCCGTAGATGACGATGGCTCCGGCTTCCTGCAGGCGCGAGGCCAAGGCCAGGTTGTCGGCCTCGTCGAAGCGTGCCCGCAGCTCGATCACCACCGTGACCTCCTTGCCGTTGCCGGCCGCCTCGACCAGGGCGTTGACGATGGGCGAATCGGCGCCTGTACGGTAGAGAGTCTGCTTGATGGCCAGCACGTCCGGGTCACGGGCGGCTTCCCCGAGCATTTCCTCCACCGGGGAGAAGGACTGGAAGGGGTGGTGGAGCAGGATATCGCCATCGGCGATCGCGGCCAGCACGCTGTCGGCCTTGCGTAGAACTTTGGGCAGGCCGGGAATGAAGGAGCGGTAGAGCAGTTCGGGACGCTCCACGTCGCCGAGGACCGACATCATGCGAGTCAGGTTCACCGGACCGTTGACCCGAAAGAGGTCCGCCTCTTCGAGCTGGAACTGCCTGAGCAGGAACTCGGCCAGCTCGTCGGGACAGTTGTCGGCCACCTCCAGCCGGACCCCGCTGCCGTAGCGTCGCGACAGCAGCTCGCCGCGTAGCGCCGAGGCGAGGTCGGAGACCTCCTCGGGATCCACGGAAAGGTCGGCGTTACGAGTCAACCGGAACTGGTAGCAGCCGAGCACTGCCATGCCGGGAAAGACCTCCTCGGCATGGGCATGGATCATCGAGGAGAGGAAGATGTACTCGCTGAAGCCCGCCTCACAGAGCGCTTCGGGCAGAGCGATCACTCTAGGCAGCGAGCGCGGTGCCGGCAGGATGGCCAGTCCCCCCTCGCGGCCGAAGGCATCCTTGCCCTCCAGCTGGACGATGAAGTTGAGGCTCTTGTTGACCAGGCGCGGGAAGGGGTGCGAAGGGTCCAGGCCGATGGGACTGATCACCGGCATGATCTCGGTCTCGAAGTAGTCGCGCACCCAGGCGGCCTGGGCCTTGGACCAGTCTCCGCGGCGGCGGAAGCGCAGCCGCTGGGCCTCCAGGGCGGGGATCAGCACCTCGTTGAGGATCTGGTACTGGCGCGCCACCTGGGCGTGGGCAATCTGAGCGATCTCGGCTAGGACCGAGCGAGGCGAGCGACCATCGGCGCCGGTGGAGTCGTCGCCGAGCAGGAGCTGGTTCTTGAGGCCGGCCACGCGGATCTCGAAGAACTCGTCCATGTTGGACGAGAATATCAACAAGAACATCAGTCGGTTGAGCAGCGGATGGGCCTCGTCCAGGGCCTGTTCCAGCACCCGGACGTTGAACTGCAAGTGGGATAGCTCGCGATTGAAATAGAGCCCGGGGTCGGCTAAATCCGCCTCCGGGTCCGGCAGCGCCTTGGGCTTGATCCCGGTACGGGTCTGGTTCAGCCGCGGGGCGGGGGGCTCGGGTGGCTCGCCGCCCCGCGAAGGCGTTGGCAAGTCGGCCTGCCGGTCGGGACCGCGTGTCTCTTCCATGGCATTTCCCTGTCGTCGGGCGGAAGGTGCTGTCCCTCCCGGCGGCTATGTCGTCGCGAGCAGTTTGGCCGCCCGCTTGGCGAAATAGGTCAGCACACCGTCGGCGCCGGCGCGCTTGAAGCACAGCAGTGACTCGAGGATGACTGCGTCCGCCTCCAGCCAGCCGTTCTCGAAGGCGGCCATGTGCATGGCGTACTCGCCGCTCACCTGGTAGGCGAAGGTGGGCACCTTGAGCTCATCCTTCACTCGGCGGACCACGTCCAGATAGGGCATGCCGGGCTTGATCATCACCATGTCGGCACCCTCGGCCAGGTCCAGGGCCACCTCGTGGAGCGCCTCGTCGCCGTTGCCCGGATCCATCTGGTAGGTGGTCTTGTCGGCCTTGCCCAGGTTGCCGGCGGAGCCCACAGCGTCGCGGAAGGGGCCGTAGTAGCGCGAGGCGTACTTGGCGCTGTAGGCCATGATCCGCGTATTGACCAGCCGCTCCTGCTCCAGCACCTGGCGGATCGAGCCGATGCGCCCGTCCATCATGTCCGAGGGAGCCACCACATCGGCGCCGGCCTCGGCGTGGGAGAGGGCCTGCTTGAGGAGGGTCTCCACGGTACGGTCATTGTGGACGTAGCCCGCTTCGTCGAGGATGCCGTCCTGGCCGTGGCTGGTGTAGGGATCCAGTGCCACGTCGGTGATGATGCCAAGCCCGGGTATCGCCTCCTTGAGGGCGCGCACGCTGCGCTGGACGAGGCCGGAGGCGTTGTAGGCCTCTTCGGCCAGTTCGCTCTTTAGCGCCGTGCCTACTACCGGAAAGAGGGCGATGGCCGGGATGCCGAGCGCAAAGGCCTCGCGGGCTTCCTCGATCAACAGGTCGATCGATAGCCGCTCCACGCCCGGCATGGAGGGCACCGCCTCGCGCTGCTCCTCGCCCTCGAGCACGAATACCGGCCAGATCAGGTCGGCAGCGGTCAGGGTGTGCTCGCGCATCAGTCGGCGCGAGAAATCGTCGCGGCGCATGCGGCGCAGGCGTGAGGTGGGAAACTGGCGTGTGGTCATGAAACTCAAGGCGTCTCTCCGGATATGGGGGTCAGGATCGCCGTCCCGACAGTGTGGCGATGCAGGGTGACAGATTGATGACAGCGAAGCTCGAGTGCTTCGAGTATATCAGTGTCGCCCGACGTCGAAAGCTGCGCCTTGTCGCACCCGGGCCGACTCTCTAAAGTTAAGGCTCGCGGATTTCAGGGCCTGGCTTCGGCAGGCGCTTACCTTCAAGGAGAAAGGCATGAGCAAACAGGTGGCGGTCATCCTCTCGGGGTGCGGGGTGCAGGACGGAGCCGATATCTACGAGACCACCCTGACCCTGCTGCGCCTCGACCAACTGGGTCTGGGTTATCGCTGCTTCGCCCCTGACATCGAGCAGCATCATGTCGTCGATCATCGTCGCGGCGTAGTGGTCGAGGGTGAGCGTCGCAACGTGCTGACCGAGTCGGCGCGCCTGGCTCGCGGCGAGATCTCGTCCCTCGACGAGCTCGATGCCGACGACTTCGATGCGGTCATCCTCCCCGGCGGCTTCGGTGTCGCCAAGAACCTCTCGAACTTTGCCGAAGCGGGAGATGGCATGCGGGTGCTCGACGCGCTTACCGAGGCGCTGTCCGGCTTCCATGAGGCGCGCAAGCCGATCGGCCTGATGTGCATCAGCCCGGTGCTGGTGCCGCGCCTGCTCCCTCCTGGCATCGCCGTGACCGTGGGATATGACCCGGGTGTCACCGGTTTGATCAGTGCCATGGGTGGCCTGCACCGCAGTTGCGGCGTCGAGGATATCGTGGTGGATTTCGAGAACCGCGTGGTGACCACTCCGGCCTACATGCTGGCCACCCGCATCAGCGAGGCTGCCACCGGCATCTTCAAGCTGGTAGACCGTGTCGATGAGCTGATGGATTTATAAGCTATAAGCGCCGAGCTACGAGCAAGCCCCCGAGGCAATGACCTCGGGAGCTTGCTCGTGCTGATGCGGGTCTCATTCTGCTGGCTGCTTGGCCGCTATTCCTCGTCCTGCTCATCCTGCTCACGCTTGCGGCGGACCAGGCGACCGAACAGCAGGCCGACCTCGTAGAGCAGGTACATGGGTACCGCCAGCAGGCTCTGGGAGACGACGTCCGGCGGGGTGAGCAACATGCCGATGACGAAGCAGCCCAGCACCACATAGGGACGCTTCTTCGACAGGCTCTCCACCGTGGTGGCACCCGAGAGGATCAGCAGGAAGGTGGCGATGGGGATCTCGAAGGCCACCCCGAAGGCAAAGAACAGCTTGAGGACGAAGTTCAGGTACTGGTTGATGTCGGTCATTACCGCGACGTCCTCAGGCCCGGTCTGGGTAAAGAACTGGAACAGCAGCGGGAAGACCACATAGTAGGCGAAGGCGGCGCCGCCATAGAATAGCGCCACGCTGGAGGCCAGGATCGGCAGCGCTAGCGCCTTCTCGTTGTCGTAGAGCCCCGGGGCCACGAAGGCCCAGGCCTGGTGCAGCACATAGGGAATGGCGGCGAACACCGCCACCACCAGGGTCAGCTTGAAGGGCGCGAGGAAGGGCGAGGCCACCTCGGTGGCGATCATCTGTGAGCCTTCCGGCAGCAGCGCCATCAGCGGCTGGGCGACGAAGGAGTAGATGTCGTTGGCGAAGGCATAGAGGCCCAGGAAGATCACTAGGATCGCGATCACCGCGCGCATCAGTCGCGAGCGCAGCTCGATGAGGTGCTCGATCAGCGGGGCCTGGTTCTGCTCCTGGGAATCACCGGTGTCGCTCATCGGGGGGCAGAATCCTTGTCGGCGGTGGAGGCATCGGTGGGGCGTTGGCGATCATCCCCCTCGGAGCCCGTACGAGCCCTGGCGAGGGCGTCGTCGAGCCGCTTCTCGGGTGGGGCGGCCGGCGGCTTCTCACCGGGATCGTCATCCGCCGAGGACGACGAGCGCTTGTCGCTGTCCTCCTCTGCGATGCTCTCCACGCCGCGCTTGACCTGCTGGACGCCCTCGTCGAGCTTCTTCTGCTGATCGTTGAGCTTCTGGCGCAGCTCCTCCGCCTCGAGCTGGGCGCTGATCTCGCGCTGCATGCCGGACACCGTGCGCTTGATCTTGCCGATCCATAGTCCCAGGGTGCGCGCCGCCTTGGGCAGGCGCTCGGGGCCCAGCACCAGCAGGCCCACCACGCCGATGAGCATCAGTTCGAGAAAACCCATATCGAACATGGCGGGTTACTTGCGCTCTTCCTGGCGCTCTTCCTGGTCCTGGGCCTTCTGTTCGGCCTTGACGTCGTAGGTGTTGAGCTCCTCGTCATGGCTGACGCGGGCGTGAGGGTCGTCCGTCTTCTCGGCCTCGTCCTTTTCCTTCTCATCTTCGTGCATGGCTTTCTTGAAGCCCTTCACGGCGCCGCCCAGGTCACCGCCGACGTTGCGCAGCTTCTTGGTACCGAAGATCAGGATGATGATGCCGAGAACGATCAGCAGCTGCCAGATACTGATACCACCTAACATAGTTGCTTCCTCAGGTTGGGGCTCCGGGAGGACCCGGAAGGGCCAGTTGACGCTATGGTTGCCGTGCGGCCTTTTCGTCGTGTCCGGAGACGCCGAAGCGGCGGGCCAGCTCATCCAGGACCATGCGGTGGTCGAGGCCCAGGTGCGAGAGCATTACCAGGCTATGAAACCACAGGTCGGCCGTTTCGGCGATCAACGCTTGGCGTGCCGGCTCGTCGCCCTGCTCGGCGTCCTTGGCGGCCAGCAGGGTCTCGGTGGCTTCCTCGCCGACCTTCTCGAGTATCTTGTTCAGTCCTTTGTGATGCAAGGCCGCCACATAGGAATCCTGTGGCTCCGCCCGGCGGCGTTCTTCGAGCACAAGGTGAAGGCGGTCGAGGATATCGCTCATGGGTGAAGGCTCCGTTGCAGTGGATGGAAGGGCGGGGCGCACTATCAGTGCCATGCCAGCAGCAGCGCGCCGAGGGCGGCGGCGGCCAGGGCCGGCCAGGGCTGACCTGCGGCCCACTCGGTCACGGGCTGCCAGGCGAGTGCTGCAACCAGCAGCAGCAGCCCCAGTCGCAGCCGTCGTTGGCTCCTGCCCCGCTGGTTCAGCTGTCGTGAGATGTTGCCCATGGCATCAGCCTGATGGCGCCGCTGGCGGTGCTCAAGCTCAGCACGGTTCAGGACCTGGTGAGCGAGCACCGGCAGCTCGGGCAGCTGGCGAGAGAGTTCCGGTGCCTGGCGTTTGAGCGATTCCCAGAGACCGCCGATGCCGGCGCGCTCCTTCATCCAGCGCTCAAGGAAGGGCTTGGCGGTGCTCCACAGATCCAGGTCCGGGTAGAGCTGGCGGCCCAGCCCCTCGATGTTGAGCAGCGTCTTCTGCAGCAGCACTAGCTGTGGCTGCACCTCCATGTTGAAGCGTCGAGCGGTCTGGAACAGACCCAATAGGACCTGGCCGAAGGAGATGTCCTTGAGCGGCTTCTCGAGGATTGGCTCGCATACGGTGCGGATTGCTGCGGCGAACTCGTTTGCCCGGGTATCCTCGCCCACCCATCCCGATTCGATGTGCAGCGCCGCCACCTCGTAGTAGTCCTGGTGGAAGAAGGCCAGCAGGTTGCGCGCCAGGTAATCCTGGTCCTCGCGGGTCAGGCTGCCGACGATGCCGCAGTCGATGGCGATGTACTGCGGGTCGTGGGGATGTTCGAAGGAGACGAAGATATTGCCGGGATGCATGTCGGCGTGGAAGAAGTTGTCGCGGAACACCTGGGTGAAGAAGATCTCCACGCCACGCTCGGCCAGCTTCTTGAGGTTGGTGCCCTGGGCGAGAAGAGCCGCGGTGTCGGCAACCGGCACCCCGTAGATGCGCTCCTGCACCATCACCCGACGGCGGGTCAGCCCCCAGTGGATGGCCGGCACGTAGAGCAACGGCGAGCCCTTGAAATTGCGCTTGAGCTGGGAAGTGTTGGCGGCCTCCTTGGTCAGGTCGAGCTCATCGAACAGCGTCGCCTCGTAGTCGCGGACGACCTCCACCGGACGCAGCCGGCGAGCCTCGGGAACCCGGGCCAGCACGCTGGCGAAGCGATACATCAGTGCCATGTCCTGGCGCATCACCCGCTCGATCCCGGGGCGGATGATCTTGACCACCACTGTCTCGCCGCCGTGGAGACGGGCGGCATGCACCTGGGCGACGGAGGCCGAGGCCAGGGGGTCGGGCTCGAAGCTGGCGAAGGCATCTTCCAGCGACATCGCCAGTTCCTCCTCCACCAGGGCCATGGCCTGGTGGCCGGGAAAGGGCGGCACCTGATCCTGCAGTCGCTGCAGCTCGTCGGCGATGTCCTCGGGCAGCAGGTCGCGGCGGGTCGAGAGCATCTGACCGAACTTGACAAAGATCGGCCCCAGCGATTCCAGCGCCAAGCGCAGGCGCAGGCCTCGAGGGCGTTCGCCGATCGGCACCAGGCGCAGCGGGGAGAGCATGAACAGTCCGCGCAGCCACCAGGGCATCCGCTCCAGCGGCAGCAGAGTGTCGAGCCGGTAGCGGGTGACCACCCAGACGATGCGCGTGAGCCGCAGGATCATGGGGGCATCCCTGGCTCGGACAGGCGGCGTCGCAGCCTGGCCAGGCGCGCCTCGAGTCGGTCAGTGGCGATCTCCATCTCGGTCATCTGGTCGCGTAACGTTTCG
This sequence comes from Halomonas daqiaonensis, assembly GCF_900109725.1. GTDB lineage: Bacteria > Pseudomonadota > Gammaproteobacteria > Pseudomonadales > Halomonadaceae > Halomonas > Halomonas daqiaonensis. The sequence continues at coordinate 49,088 of NZ_FOBC01000009.1, read as the reverse complement.
AGCTGATGACGCCCCGGCAGCAGCCGTGCCTCCTCGAAGACATATTCGCTCACGTCGGCGCAGAACTCCTGGCGGGTGCGAAGGCCCCAGCGGGAGAGGCTGCGCAGTCCTTCGGCCAGGCTATGGGCCGGAATGTCACCGAGCCAACGGGCGAGTTCCGCCTCCCAGTCCAGGTCGAGGTCGAGCAGCAGGTCGCGGGTTGCTTCCAACAGGTGGGTGCGCCCCCGCACGGCGAGCTTGCCCTGGAACATCAGGCGCTCGACCGAGGCCCCACCCAGCAGTTCGCCGAGCGTCTCGGCGTCCACCTCGACCACCGCGTCGAAGCCTTCCTCGGCAGTGTCGTCGGTACGCAGCAGGTCGAGGCCGGCCGGATGGAAGTGGATGGCCAGCGCCAGGGCGGGCTGCTCCAGACGCAACAGGATGCGCTGGCCGGCCAGCCGGGCAAGGCGCGACGGCGCCGCCGGATCTCTGGCGAGCAGGGCGTTCAGGGTGCGCTCCAGGCCGGCCAGCAGCAGGGTGGAAGACAGCTCCATCATGCCCTCACAGCTTGATGCCCCGGTGCAGGGCGACGATGCCCCCGGTCAGGTTGGTGTACTCGACGCGTTCCAGTCCGGCGGCCTCCATCATCGCCTTGAGGGTCTCCTGGTCGGGGTGCATGCGGATCGATTCGGCCAGATAGCGGTAGCTGTCGGCGTCGCCCGCCACCAGTTCGCCGATCTTCGGCAGCAGGCGGAAGGAGTACTCGTCGTAGGCCTTGGAGAACAGCGGGTTGCCCGGCGTGGAGAACTCCAGCACCAGCAGGCGGCCGCCCGGCTTGAGCACCCGGGCCATGGAGCGCAGCGCGGCATCCTTGTCGGTGACGTTGCGCAGGCCGAAGGCGATGGTGATGCAATCGAAGCTGTTGTCGGGAAAGGGCAGACACTCGGCGTTGGCCTGGACATACTCGACGTTGCCGCCGATGCCGCTGTCGAGCAGCTTGTCGCGGCCGACCCGCAACATGGATTCGTTGATGTCGGCCAGCACCACACGCCCGCGGGGGCCCACCATGCGCGAGAACTTTCCCGTCAGGTCGCCGGTGCCACCGGCGATGTCGAGCACGCTGTGGCCCGGGCGCACGCCGGAGCGTTCAATGGCCAGGCGTTTCCACAGGCGATGGATGCCCATCGACATCAGGTCGTTCATCAGGTCGTAGCGCGCCGCCACCGAGTCGAAGACATGGGCCACGCGAGATGCCTTCTCCTCGACCGGGACTTCCTGATAGCCGAAGTGGGTGGTGTGCTTGTCACTGGCGCTCATGCCGTGGGGCTCCCGAATCGCTGCGATGGGGGGAGGCCTGGCGGCCTCTGAATGGCCGCCATTGTAGCCTCCCCCGATAGCGATTGTCTTGACGCCGCCCTACAGCTGCTTGATTTCTATGCCCAGGGGTTCTCGGGAGGCGCCGGCCTCTTCCAAACGGCGCATATAATCGTCCCAGTTGACCTCGCGCCTCTGGATAAGGTCGTAGAGGTAGTCCCAACTGAAGAGCCCGCTGTCGTGGCCATCGTCGAAGTGCAGCTTGAGGGCATAGCGACCGGCCTGGGTGATGTCCTTCAGGCCGACGTGCTTCTTGCCCACCTGCAGGGTGGCGGTATCGGGGCCATGGCCGCGCACCTCGGCGGAGGGCGAGAAGACCCGCAGGTACTCCACAGGGAGTCGGTAGCTCTCGCCGCCCTCGTAGGTGAGCTCGAGCTCACGGTCCTTCTTGTGGTAATGCACCTTGGTGGGGATCGGGGCTGTCATGGGCCGGCTCCTAGAGAATATACCGCGACAGGTCCTCGTCCATCGCCAGCTCGCCGAGCTGGGAGTCGACGTAGGCGGCATCGATCGACAGCGGGCCGCCGAAGTCGCCTCCCAGGTAAGAGGCCTCCTCGAGCAGGCGCTCCATCACGGTGTGCAGGCGGCGGGCGCCGATATTCTCGGTGCCTTCGTTGACCTTCCAGGCGATCTCGGCGATACGTGCGATGCCATCCTCGGTGAAGCCAATCTCGAGCCCCTCGGTGGCGAGCAGCGCCTGGTACTGCTTGGTCAGTGCGGCGGAGGGTTCGGTGAGGATGCGCTTGAAGTCCTCCGGCGTCAGGGCGTTGAGCTCGACGCGGATCGGCAGGCGGCCTTGCAGCTCGGGAATCAGGTCCGAAGGGCGCGACAGGTGGAAGGCGCCGGAGGCGATGAACAGGATGTGGTCGCTGCGCACCATGCCGTACTTGGTGGAGACCGTGGAGCCCTCGATCAGCGGCAGCAGATCGCGCTGCACGCCCTCGCGGGAGACCTCGCCTCCACTGGACTGGCCGCTGCCCTTGCAGACCTTGTCGATCTCGTCGAGGAAGACGATGCCATTCTGTTCCACTGCCTCGATGGCGCGGCTCTTGATGTCCTCCTCGTTGACCAGCTTGCTTGCCTCCTCGTCGCGCAGCAGGGCGAAGGCGTCCTTCACCGCCACTCGGCGCGTCTCGGTCTTCTGCTTGCCCATACCGGCAAACAGGTTCTGCAACTGACTGGTCATCTCCTCCATGCCCGGCGGGGACATGATGTCGACGTTGGGGCCTTGTTGGGAGATCTCGATGTCGATCTCCTTGTCGTCGAGCTGTCCCTCGCGCAGCTTCTTGCGGAAGATCTGGCGGGTCGAGCTGTCCTGGCGAGGTTCGTCCTCCTGGCCGCGCGGCGGTGGCAGCAGGGCGTCGAGGATGCGTTCCTCGGCGGCGTCCTCGGCGCGGTGGCTCACCTCTTCCTTGGCCTGCTCACGCACCAGCTTGATGGCGGCCTCGGTCAGGTCGCGGATGATCGACTCGACGTCGCGGCCCACATAGCCCACTTCGGTAAACTTGGTGGCCTCGACCTTGATGAAGGGTGCGCCGGCCAGCTTGGCCAGGCGGCGCGCGATCTCGGTCTTGCCCACGCCGGTGGGGCCGATCATCAGGATGTTCTTGGGCGTCACCTCCTGGCGCAGTTCGCCGTCGAGCTGCATGCGACGCCAGCGGTTGCGCAGGGCGACGGCCACGGCGCGCTTGGCGTCCTGCTGGCCGACGATGTACTGGTCCAGGGCATGGACGATCTCGCGGGGGGTCATCCGGGTCATGATCAGAGCTCTTCCAGGGTGACGTTATGGTTGGTGAACACGCAGATGTCACCGGCGATGGTCAGGGACTTCTCGGTGATCTCGCGGGCCCCGAGGTCGGTGTTCTCGAGCAGGGCGCGGGCGGCGGCCAGGGCGTAGTTGCCACCGGAGCCGATGGCGATGATGCCGCCCTCGGGCTCTACCACGTCGCCGTTGCCGGTGATGATCAACGAGGCGTCCTTGTTGGCCACGGCGAGCAGTGCCTCGAGACGACGCAGGGCGCGGTCGGTGCGCCAGTCCTTGGCCAGCTCTACGGCGGCCTTGACCAGGTTGCCCTGATACTTCTCCAGTTGTGCCTCGAAGCGTTCGAAGAGGGTGAAGGCATCGGCGGTGCCGCCGGCGAAGCCGGCCAGGACCTCGCCACGATAGAGGCGGCGTACCTTGCTGGCGTTGCCCTTCATCACGGTGTTGCCCAGCGAGACCTGGCCGTCACCGGCCAGCGCCACCTGGTCGCCGCGGCGCACGGAAACGATCGTGGTCATGGAGGGGACTCCTTGGGGGAGCGGAGGGCTCCCGATGACTGGCGGCGCCGCGAGCGGGCCGGGCGCCGTGGGTAATTAAGGAGTGTAGTGCGGGCGGAGGACGAGGAATTCAACCTTGGTCGCGGCTTCCTCGCCCGGTTAGATCAGTTCTGCAACTGGATCAGCAGCGGCTCGATGCCTTGGGTGACCATCAGGTCCTGGGCACGGTTGAGCTCCCGTCGGTCGCTGTAGGGGCCGACCTGGACCCGGTGCCAGGTGTCGCCGCCCCCTGCCTTGACCTCGCTGATCTTGGCGAGCAGGCCGAAGTCACGCAACCGGCCCGCCAGCTTGCTGGCATCGCCAGACTCGCGGAAGGAGGCGGCCTGCAGCATGAAGCGGGCATCGGCCTTCGGCTCGTCCGTCGCCTGCGCGTCCGGGCGGTTGTCCCGAGTCGCGGCGTCGTCGTCGAGGTTGGCGGCGATCACCTGGGCGATGGGGTCGTCGCTGGTTGTCGCTTCAGGCGTCTCGGGGCGCTCCGGCGGGGTGGCCGTGGAGGCGGGCACCTTGCCCCCCGGGGCGATCACTTCGGACTCCGGGAGCAGGGTATAGAATTCGAAGGTCGGCATCGGTGGTTCCTCGGGGGCGGCGGTCGGTTCGCCTTCCCGGGATTCCTGACGGTCTCCGGGCTTGGTCAGCACCGTGGCCAGTGGCGAGTCGCTGCCCTCCTGCCAGGGGGCGATGCCCTGCTGGTGCTGGGCCAGCAGGAAGCCTGCCACCAGGCCGACCAGGCCCCATAGCCAGCCCGGAATGCCACGGCGCGGAGGCGGGGCGGTGCGACGCCGTGGGCTGCTGGTGGCGCCACGCTTGCGGGGGGCCGGTTTGCTGCTGCTGGCCATGGTTTACATCTCCTCGGGCGCGCCGACACCCATCAACTCGAGGCCGTTGCGCAGCACCTGGCGAGTGGCCAGGCCCAGCGCCAGCCGGACGTTCCGAAGTGCGTCGTCGTCGACCATCACCTTCACCGCGTTGTAGCAGGTGTGGAAGTCGGCGGCGAGATCGAGCAGGTACTGGGCGATCTGCTGTGGCTCATGGGCGGCGGCGGCGTGCTGGACCACCTCGGGATAGCGGGCCAGGCGGTTGAGCAGTGCCTTTTCCTGGTCGGTTTCCAGCAGGGCGAGCTGCTCCACGGCCAGGGCGTGGTCGAAGGGCCTGTCTTCGGCGTCGGCTTTGCGTAGCATGCTGCATACCCGGGCGTGGGCATACTGGACGTAGTAGACCGGGTTGTCGTTGGACTGGGAGCGGGCCAGGTCGATATCGAAGGTGAGCTGGGAGTCCGCTCTCCGAGCGGCGAGGAAGAAGCGGGTAGCGTCGCGGCCCACCTCGTCGATCAGATCACGCACGGTGACGTAGCTGCCGGCGCGCTTGGAGAGCTTCACCTCGACCCCGGAGCGGGTGACCATCACCATCTGGTGCAGCACGTAATCGGGCCAGCCCTTGGGGATGCCGGCCTCTAGCGCCTGCAGGCCGGCGCGCACCCGGGTCACGGTGGAATGGTGGTCGGCCCCCTGCTCGTTGATCACCGTCTCGAAGCCGCGCTGCCACTTGTCCAGGTGGTAGGCGACGTCGGGCAGGAAGTAGGTGTAGTGGCCGTCGGACTTGCGCATCACCCGGTCCTTGTCGTCGCCGAAGTTGGTGGTGCGCAGCCACAGGGCGCCGTCCTGTTCGAAGGTATGGCCCTTCTCGACCAGCCGCGCAGCGGTGGCCTCGACCTTGCCCTGCTCGTAGAGGGAGGACTCCAGGAAATAGACGTCGAACGACACGCCGAAGGCCTTGAGGTCGAGGTCCTGCTCGCGGCGCAGGTAGGCCACAGCGAAGTCGCGGATGGCGTCGAGGTTGTCCGGGTCGACTGCCGCCGTGACGTGACGGTCATCGGCATGCACCGTCTCGCCGGCTAGGTAGGCGTTGGCCACGTCGATGATGTAGCCGCCGCGGTAGCCGTCCTCCGGCCAGCCCGGGTCTCCGGGGTCGATGCCCTTGACCCGTGCCTGCACCGAGCGCGCCAGGTTGCTGATCTGGACGCCGGCGTCGTTGTAGTAGAACTCACGGGTCACTTCATGACCGGTGGCCTCGAGCAGACGGCAGATGCAGTCGCCGATTGCCGCGCCGCGGCCATGGCCGACATGCAGTGGCCCGGTGGGGTTGGCGGAGACGAACTCCACCTGAACCTGGCGGCCCCGGCCGGTGAGGTTGCGGCCATACGCATCCCCGGCCTCGAGCACCTGGCGCACCACCTGGGCAGCGGCGTCGGTCGCGGCGAAGAAGTTGACGAAGCCGGGGCCGGCGATTTCCACCTTCTGTACCGCATCGCTCGCCGGCAGGGCGGCGACCAGCACCTCCGCCAGCTCGCGAGGCTTGCGGCCGGCGGGTTTGGCCAGCATCAGCGCCAGGTTGGTGGCGTAGTCGCCGTGGGCCTTGTCGCGTGTCGGGTCGACCTTGATCGTCGGCGCGATATCGGCGGGCAGCACGCCCTGCTGCCGGAGGTTGTCCAGGGCGCCCTCGAGCAGCGCGATGATGGTCTCTTTCATGGATGTGTCCGGTGTCCTGTGGCGTGGGCGGTGCGAGGCGACCGCCGGGCGAGTCTGGGGTGCCATTATCGGCAATCGGCGCCGGGCTTTAAAGGTGTGTGGTCAGGCCAGGGTCTGCGGGTCGATGTCCAGTGACCAACGCACCCGTCGCGCCTCAGGGCGGCCCTCGAGCCAGGCGACCAGCCAGGCGCCGGCCTCGTGTAACTGGCTGCGGCGGTCGGCGGCCAGCATCAGCTGCAGGTGATAGCGGTTCTGGCGGCGTTCCATGGGGGCCGGCACCGGCCCCAGGCAGTCGACCGCGAGGCCGCGCTCGCCGATCCGCTGGCGCAGTGCCTCGGCGGCCAGGCCGCCCAGGGCGACCACGGCCGGCTCGCGGGGCGCCTCCAGGCGCAGCAGGGCGAGGAAGCGGAAGGGTGGCAGCCGGGCGGCCTGGCGCTCCTCGAGTAGCTGGCTGGCGAGGGCGTCGTAGCCCCGCTCGGCCAGCAGGCGCAGGTGGGGGTCGTCGGTGTGCAGGGTCTGGACCAGTACCCGGCCGGGGTGAGCGGCCCGGCCGGCGCGTCCCGCCACCTGCTCGAGCAGTTGGGCGCTGTGCTCCAGCGCCCGGAAATCGCTGGCATAGAGCCCGGCATCGGCATTGACCACTACCACCAGGGTGACATGGGGCAGGTGGTGGCCCTTGGCCAGCATCTGGGTCCCCACCAGCAGACAGGGTTCGCCGCGGCGTACCTCGGCCAGCATCTGCTCGAGGGCGTCGCGACGACGGGTGCTGTCACGGTCGATGCGGTGCACCGGCACCTCGGGGAACAGCGACGCCAGGGTTTCTTCGGTGCGCTCGGTGCCGCTGCCCAAAGGGCGCAGGTCGACGCTGGCGCACTCGGGACAGGTGTCGGGGAGGGCGCGGCGACGATCGCAATGGTGGCAGGCCAGCAGCGGCGGCTGCCGGTGCAGGGTCATGCGCGCGTCACAGTGGTCGCACTCGGCCATCCAGCCGCAGGCGTGGCAGGCCAGGGTAGGGGCGAAGCCGCGGCGGTTAATGAAGACCAGCACCTGATGGCCGGCGGCCAGGGTCTCGCGGACCGTCTCGATCACCGGGGGGATCAGCCCGCCCTGGCGCCGGCGGCCACGCAGGTCGACGAGCTCGAGGCGCGCCGGAGCATGGCGGCTGGCGCGGCGGGTCAGGTGCAGGTGGCGGTAGTCGCCGTGCAGCGCCCGCTGCAGGGACTCAAGCGACGGGGTGGCACTACCCAGCAGTAGCGGGATGCGGTGGTGGTGGGCGCGGGCCACCGCCAGGTCGCGGGCATGGTAGCGCAGGCCGTCCTGTTGCTTGTAGGAGCCGTCATGCTCCTCGTCGACGATGATAACCCCGGGGCGGGCCAGGGGAGTGAAGATGGCCGAGCGGGTACCCAGTACGATGGGTGCCCGGCCGCTGGCGGCGGCTTCCCAGGCATCGAGGCGCTCATGGTCGGTGAGTCCCGAATGCAGGGCCACCACCGGCGCCCGGAAGCGGCGGCGGAAGCGGGCGAGGGTCTGGGGCGTCAGGCCGATCTCGGGGACCAGCACCAGCGCCTGGCGGTGGCGGCCGATGACTGCTTCGATGAGCTGCAGGTAGACCTCGGTCTTGCCGCTGCCGGTGACGCCATGCAGCAGGCAGGGGTGGAAGCCGTCGAGCCTCTCGTGGATGGCGGCTAGTGCCACCGCCTGCTCGCGGTTGAGGGGCAGGGCGGGTTCGGCCAGCCCGGCATCGCCTTCGGCGGTCGGCGAGGCCGTCAGGGGTTCATCGTGACGGGCCACCAGGCCCTTGTCGGCCAGGGCGCGCAGCTGGTCGCGGCTGAACGACTGGGCGAGGATTGCCTGGCTAACCAGCCCGTGGGGATGCTGACGCAGCATGGTCAGCAGCTCGGTCTGACGGGGTGCCCGGGCTAGGCCCGGCGGGGTGTCCTGACGGCCGGTCGCGGTCACGCTCCAGCGCTCGCGGGTGCGGGCCTCAAGCGCCCGACCCTGGCGAAGCAGCCCCGGCATCGCCTGATGCAGGGTGTCGCCGAGGGCATGTTGGTAGTAACGGGCGGCGAAGCGGCATAGCCAAAGCCAGTCGGCCGGCAGCGGTGCATCGTCGAGGCAGCCCGACACCGGCCTGAGACTCGAAAGAGGCAGCTCGCTGGCGTCGCGACACTCTACCACCACGCCGACGACCTCTCGGCGACCGAAGGGCACCTGCACCCGCAGGCCGGGCTGCCAGCCGCCCGAGGGCGACTCGCGGCAGGGGCGGTAGTCGAACAGCCGGCGCAGCGGAGAGGGCACGGCAACGCCCAGTACGCATGGCACGGGCTGGCAGGGGGGCTCGGGCAATTGGCCTCCGGCGTCGGCTCTGCTAGAATACTTCGCCGCTGCAGACACTCCGAGTGCGTGGCGGCAACCGGTTCGCATCTACAGACAACCCGTATGCGGTGCCTGGCAGAAGATCAGGTGGCGGCATACAGCTTCATGAGGCTCAAGATGAAACAAGCTATCCATCCGGATTACAAGAAGGTCAACGCGACCTGTTCCTGTGGCGCCACCTTCGAGGTCGGTACCACCGCCGATCACGACTTCTCCCTGGACGTCTGCTCTCAGTGCCACCCCTTCTACACCGGCAAGCAGAAGCAGGCGACCACCGGTGGTCGCGTCGAGCGCTTCAACAAGCGCTTCGGTGCCGCCATCAAGCGCTGAGCCAGCCGGCACACCGCACCATTGAGAAACCCGCCCACCGAGGCGGGTTTTTTATGCCCTACTGCCGGCGGCCCTGTTGATGCGCGGTCAGCTACGAGGACAAGCAAAGCGCCATGGCAGGCCGGAGTAGGGCTTAAGTGTTGGCAAATGGTCGGCAACGTCTTCAAACAAGCGTACAACAGGGAGGGATGTCTGCCGAGTTGAGAGCAATGAGCTTTTTGTATACGCTAGCCGACCCCTCACTGTTTTACCGGACCCTTTCAGCATGACTGACGCGAAGAAGCAGGCGGCGCTGGATTATCACGCGAACCCCATCCCCGGGAAGCTGTCGGTGGAGCTCACCAAGCCCACCGCCACTGCACGTGACCTCTCCCTGGCCTACAGCCCGGGCGTGGCGGAGCCGGTTCGCGAGATTGCCAGTGATCCGGAGAACGCCTACCTCTATACCGGCAAGGGCAATCTGGTCGCAGTGATCTCCGACGGCAGCGCCATCCTGGGACTCGGCAATCTGGGGCCGCTGGCCAGCAAGCCGGTGATGGAAGGCAAGGGCGTACTGTTCAAGCGCTTCGCCGGTATCAATTCGGTGGATATCGAGGTCAACGCCGAGAGCCCGCAGGCCTTCATCGACACCGTGGCGCGCATTGCCGACACCTGGGGCGGCATCAATCTCGAGGACATCAAGGCCCCGGAGTGCTTCGAGATCGAGCAGGCGCTGATCGAGCAGTGCAGCATCCCGGTGTTCCATGACGATCAGCACGGCACGGCCATCGTCACTGCCGCGGGTATGCTCAACGCCCTGGACATCGCCGGCAAGTCGCTGGACAGTGCCCGCATCGTCTGCCTGGGGGCCGGTGCCGCGGCTATCGCCTGCATGAAGCTGCTGGTTTCCTGCGGCGCGCGTCCCGAGAATATCGTTATGCTCGACCGCAAAGGAGTGATCCACAGCGGTCGCGAGGATCTGAACCAGTACAAGGCGATGTTCGCCGTGGAGACCGACAAGCGAACGCTGACCGACGCCATCGAGGGGGCCGATGCCTTCGTCGGCCTCTCCGGCCCTGGACTGATGAGCGCCGACCACATCCGCAGCATGGCCGCAAACCCGGTGGTCTTCGCCTGTACCAATCCCGATCCCGAGATCCACCCCGACTTGGCCCGGGAGGCGCGTCCGGACGTGATCATGGCTACCGGCCGCTCCGACTATCCTAATCAGGTCAACAACGTGCTGGGCTTTCCCTTCATCTTCCGCGGGGCGCTCGACGTGCGTGCTACCCGCATCAATGAGGAGATGAAGGTCGCCGCCGTCCACGCCCTCAAGGATCTCGCCCGTGAGCCGGTGCCGAAAGAGGTGCTCGAGGCCTACGAGATGGACGAGATGCGCTTCGGGCCGGAGTACATCATTCCCACTCCCGTGGACATCCGTCTGCTCGAGCGGATCTCCTCGGCGGTGGCCCAGGCCGCGGTGGATTCCGGGGTGGCGCGCAAGCCCTACCCCTCTCACTATCCGCTGAAGACCGTGGATGACGTCTACGGCGGCTGAGCTCCGACATCTTCCCCGTCTTCAATGACGCCGCCGGCCAGAAGGCCGGCGGCGTCGTTTGCGGCGGGCGAAGGCCGGGCGGCCTCCTGCCGTTCTGTGCAGGGTCGGCCTAGAAGATGGCCTCGTAGGCGCCGGTGCCCTGAGAGCCGCTTTCGCGCTCGACCTCCCGCTCGACTCGACGGGGCTGGAAACCAGGCAGGTGGCCGGCCATGAACAGCTCCTCGATGCCGCCGCCCTGGCCATCGCGCAAAAGGCGCCCGGTGTCGGGATCGACCCGCTCGGTGACCACGCCCGCCGGCCGCTCGGGCCAGCGCTCCGGCTGCCCCTCCAGGGCCTGGCCCATGAAATCCATCCAGATCGGCAAGGCGGCCTGGGCGCCGTACTCGGCGGTGGGGGTGTTGTCGTCCTTGCCCACCCAGGCGGTTGTTACCAGTTCACTGTTGAAGCCGGCGAACCAGGCATCGCGTTGATCGTTGGTGGTGCCGGTCTTGCCCACGATGTCGCCGCGGTTCAGTTCCAGGGCCTTGCGTGCCGTGCCGCGTTCGACCACGTCGCGCAGCATGTCGCGCAGGATGTAGACGGCGGCGGGGTCGGCAACCCGGGGGGCGACCTCGTAGGTCTCGCCGTCGAGCTCGACGGTTTCCTGGCCCTCGCGGCAGTCACGGCAAGCGACGCGCGGGCTGGCGTCGTCGACGACGGTAGTGTCGTCGCCACGAGTCACTCGCTCGATGAACCAGGGCGAGACCTTGAAGCCGCCGTTGGCCAGCACCGCATAGGCGTTGGTCATTTCCAGCGGGGTCAGGCTGGCGCTGCCCAGCGCCAGGGAAAGGCCGTGCGGCAACTGGTCACCGGCGAAGCCGAAGCCCTGCAGGAACTCGATGGTGCGATCCAATCCGAGGGATTGCAGCACGCGGATGGTCACCAGGTTGCGTGACCGTGCCAGGGCATCCCGCAGCCGGATAGGGCCGAGAAAGTCACCGCTGGAGTTCACCGGGCGCCATAGTTCGTTGCTGCCGTCCTGTATCACCACCGGGGCGTCGTTGACCACACTGGCCGGGTTCATTTCGCCGCTGTCCAGCGCTGCGAGGTAGATGAAAGGCTTGAAGATCGACCCGGACTGTCGGCGAGCCTGGGTGGCGCGGTTGAACTTGCTGGCATCGAAGTCGAAGCCGCCCTGAAGGGCCAGGATGGCCCCGGTATCAGGGTCCATCGCCACCAGCGAACCCTCGGCATCGGGGCGCTGGGAGAGGCGCCAGCTGCCGTCCTCCTGCTGCAGGATGCGCACCAGGTCGCCACGGCTGGCGATCTCGCTCGCCGCTGCCGGTGCAGCACCCCGGCTATTGGCGCTGCGATAGGGGCGTGCCCACTCCAGGCCGCTCCAGTCGAGGGTATGCAGTTCGCCGCCGGGGGCCAGTACGCGCATCTCGCGGCCTTCGCTTTCCACCACGATGGCCGGTTGCAAGGGGCCATAGGCGGGCGTGCGCTCGAGCACCTGAAGCCAGTTGCTGACATCGCCCTCGATTCCCTCGACCTCGGTCTGGCTGCGCTCGGCGGCACGCCGGGCGGTCTGCATGATCTCGGGTGACTCGGCGAGTTCCTCCTCGAGACCCTCGCGGTCGGTGCGTTCTTGAGCCTCTGCCAGGCTGGGCGGGATGTCGGTCTGCTCGGGGCCGCGCCAGCCGTGCCGGGTGTCATACTCGATCAGGCCGCGAGCCAGGGTCTGGCCAGCCAGCGGCTGCAGCTCGCTGTCCAGGGTGGTATGGATACGATACCCGCCGGTATAGGCCTGGTCGCCGTAGCGTTCCACGGCGAACTGTCGAGCCATCTCGGCGACGTAGTCGGCCTCCACCTCGAGCTGGACGAAATGACGCTGCGCGGTGACCGGCGCCTGAACGGCGTCGTCGTAGGTCGTCTGGTCGATGATCCCCAGCTTGCGCATGCGGAACAGGATCCAGTTGCGTCGGATCAGGGCTCGTTCGGCGTTAGCCAGCGGGTTGAAGGCGGAGGGCGCCTTGGGCAGGCCGGCGATCATCGCCGTCTCCGCGAGGGTCAATTCGTCCAGTGGACGGTCATAGTAGACCTCCGCGGCGGCGGCGATACCGTATGCGCGGTTGCCGAGATAGATCTTGTTGACGTAGAGCTCGAGGATCTCCTCCTTGGAGAGTATCTGTTCCATCTGCAGTGCCAGCAGGATCTCACGAATCTTGCGGGTGAAGGTCTGGTCGAGGGTGAGCAGATAGTTGCGTGCCACCTGCATGGTGATGGTCGAGCCCCCGGACTGGATGTCGCCACCGCTTGCCACGAGCTCTGTTGCGGCGCGTGCCAGGGCCTTGGGATCGACGCCATGGTGCTCAAAGAAGGTGGCATCCTCGGCGGCCAGCAGGGCGCCGATGAGTTCTTCGGGAATTTCCTCATACTCCACCGGGGTGCGACGCTCCTCGCCGAACTCGCCGATCAGCTTGCCCTCTCGCGTGAAGATGCGCAGTGGTGTCTGCAGCTCGAAGTCCTGCAACTGACGCACATCGGGCAGGCCGGGGGCGAAATAGAGAGCGGCACCCACCACGCCCAGTATCCCGGCGGCGGAGAGCGAGACCAGCAGCCAGAGGACGGAGACAACGAGGGTTCTGAGTAACTTCATGAAAACGCGATATCCATGCTGGGAACGGGGGCGGAGTGGTGACGATGGCATGAGCTTCCCTTGCGGTCGCCATTATAGGAAGCCGAGAGGGTAGTCACCAGCGTTGACGAGTGGCGACAACATCATTCGTGTTAGATCCAGAAATATCATGTAATCTTCGATTGCGGGTCGGGTATGATGCTTTTCATGTGTTCCGCCCCGGTTCGGAGTGGATAAATATAATGAGCGGCACGCCGCATGGATCAGGCAGGGGCATGACTCAAGATGCGACTGAGAGCATCCGGCAAGGGACTGGTCGGTGTCGATATCACCTCGGCCACCGTCAAGGTAATCGAGCTCAAGCGCGCTGGTAGTCACTACCAGGTTGAAAGCTACGCCGTACGGCCCCTGCGGGAAGGCGCCGTGATCGAGCGACGGATTCGCGACATGTCGGCCGTGGTGGACGCTCTCAAGCGCGCCGTAGATCATGCCCGGCCAGGATCGCGCAACGCCGCGGTCGCCGTTCCGGCCAGTGCCGCCATCACCAAGACCCTCACCCTGCCCGCCTCGCTCGATGACGAAGAGATCGAGGCACGCATCCAGCTCGAATCTGACAAGCATATCCCCTTTCCGTTCAGCGAGGTCGCCTTCGATTTTCAGCGGCTGGGCCTCAACTCGCGCTATGGCGACCAGCAGGACGTCCTGCTGGTCGCCTGCCGCCAACAGGATGTCAACCAGCTGACCGAGGCCGTGCTGCAGGCTGGGCTCACCCCGGCGGCCGTGGATGTCGAGACCTTCGCCATGGAGCGTGCTTTCCAGGAACTTCGCCACCAGTTGCCCCCGACCGAGGCGGATCAGGAGTGCGTGGCTCTGGTGGACATCGGCGCCACCATGAACGCCTTCCATGTGCTGCGCGAGGGTCGCATCACCTACAGCCGCGATACGGTATTCGGTGGACGCCAGTTGACCGACGAGATCCGCAATCGCTACGGGCTGACGCTCGAGGAAGCAGGCCTGGCCAAGAAGCGTGGAGGCCTGCCTGATGACTACCAGCGCAGCGTGCTCGACCCCTTCCTGGATACCCTGGTTCAACAGGTGGGACGCTCGCTGCAGCTCTACTATACCGCCGGTCGCAAGCAGGAGGTGCGGCGGATGATCCTGGCCGGCGGCACCAGCGTGCTGCCGGGGCTGGCGGAACGCCTGGCCGAGGAGAGCGGCATGGAAGTGGTGATCGCCAATCCCTTCCGGCGCATGAAGGTGAATCCCCGCATCGACGTCCCGACCCTGGCCGGTGATGCGCCGGCCATGCTCACGGCCTGCGGCCTGGCGATGAGGGTAGGCAAATGACCATCGAGATCAACCTGCTCCCCTGGCGGGAGGAAGAGCGTGCCCGACGCAGCAAGCAGTTCTTCCTGGCGCTGGGGCTGATGGCGCTGATCGGTCTCGGCGGCGGTTATGGCATGACCTGGTATTACGAACAGCGGCTGGCCGATCAGCAACAGCGTCACCAACTGATCAGTGCCCGAACTGCCGAACTGGATCGCGATCTCCGCGCAGTGAGTCAGTATCAGGAGCAGCTCAATTCGCTGAAGCGTCAGATCGATGTCTTCCAGCAGCTGCAGATGGGGCGCCCGCAGACGGTTCACGTCTTCAATGCCCTGGCAGCGACCCTGGAGGAGGGCGTTTACTACACGGGGCTCAACCGCCAGGGCAGCCAACTGCGTCTCACCGGTTTGGCCGAGGATAACAGTCGCGTCTCGGATCAGTTGCGCCAGTTGGAGGCTTCCCCGGTCTTCGACGTGCCGGTGCTCTCCGAGGTGGAAACTGCCGACAACGAGATGCGTCGCTTCAACCTTAGCGTGAATCAGCAGATGCCCGATGGGGAAGGCACGGAGGCGCCATGAATCTGTCCACGGAACTTCGTCGACTACGCGACATGGACTGGGGCGAGCTGGACATCAAGGAGTCCGGCGGCTGGCCCTTCCTGCTTCAGTTGATCTGCTGCGTGCTGGTACTGGGCCTGACCCTCGCCGGCATGTACTGGTACCTGGCCGGGCCCAAGGTCGAGGAGCTCGAGCAGGCCCAGCGAGAGGAGCAGCGCCTGCTGAACGACTACCGTAGCAAGGCGGCTCAGGCTGCCAACCTGCCGGCGCTGCGCGAACAGGTCGAGGAGCTCGATAATCGGCTGTCGGGGCTGGTGGCCATGCTCCCGGGTGGCCCAGAGATTCCTTCGCTGATCGATGACATCAGCGAGACGGCCCTCGATAACCAGCTGTCCATCGACTTCATCCGCCTGCGCAGTCCCGCTACGCAGGAATTCTATACCGAGCGGCCCTTCGATATTCGGGTTCAGGGCGACTACCACCGCATTGCCTCCTTCATCGCCGGCGTCGCCGATCTGCCACGCATCGTCACTCAACATGACTTCAGCCTTGAGCCCGCCGGTGACGGCAACCGCCTGCAGCTGTCGATGCTGGCCAAGACTTACAGCTATCGCCCGCCCGCCAATGCCGAGGAGGGCGCGCAATGACTCACTGGCTGACGAGAGCCGCCCTGGTGCCACTGCTGCTCACCTTGGGGGCCTGCAGCGATGCGAATCTGCCCGAGCTAGAGCGGGAGCTCGAGGCGATGCGGGTCGACCCCGGACAAGTGGACCTGGAGCCGGTACCGCCCATGCCGACATACACCTCGGTGAGCTACGACTATGCCGACGAGCGCAGCCCCTTCCAGGCGCGCCTGCCCGAGCCCGAGGAGCTCCCCGGAGGCGGTGCCGACAGTGACCTTTCGCCGGACGAATCGCGTCCAAAGGAGCCGCTGGAGGCCTATGATCTGAGTCAGCTCGAGCTGGTGGGCACCCTCACGGTGGATGGGCAGCCTTCGGCCCTCATCCAGGCGCCGGACGGTAAGGTGCACCGCCTGCGCATAGGCAACCACATGGGGTCCGATTTCGGGCGCATCATCGGCATCACCGACACCTCGGTACAGCTGGTGGAGATTGTACCCACCGGGCGGGGCGGCTGGACCGAACGCGGCACCCGGCTGACACTCGACGACTAGACAACATGATGCCATGCCGCCAAGCAGGAGGCGGTAGAGGTCTGCAGGGGGGAAAGGGAACAATGCAATCGATGATTCGTGGTCTGGCACTCGTGGCACTGTTGGCGGTCTCCACGGCCGCCGCAGCGGCTTCCACTCTCACCGATCTGAATTTCCGCCAGGGCAGTGACGGGGCGCTGGAAGTGGATCTCGACTTCCGTGGTCCGGTCCCCGAGGTGCGCGGCTATCGCCTCGACGACCCGGCCCGGCTGACCATCGACCTGATGGACACCGACAGCGTCCTGGAGCGCCGTCTCGAGGAGCTCGGCATCGGCGGGGTCGAGCGGGTCACGGCCCTGGAGGCCGGCTCGCGCACGCGCCTGGTCTTCGAGCTCGAAGGGCCGCTGCCCTACAACACCCGCCAACAGGGCGATCGCCTGCACCTCTCCATCGGTGGCGGGGCTGTCCAGCCGGCTGCCGCGACCGCCCCGACGGCGACATCCTCGATGTCACCATCTTCCACCACTGCCGTCTCGGCCAGCCCGAGCCGGGACACGTCATCGACATACGACGAGCCGAGCATCCAGGACATCGACTTTCGTCGCGGCGAAGATGGGGCCGGGCGGCTGGTCGTGACCTTTGATCGCACCGGCGTGGATGCCCGGGTGCGTGAAAGTGGCCGCAACCGCATCGTCGCCGAGCTTCGCGGGGTCGAGCTGCCAGCCTCCCTGGACCAGGTCTACGACGTCAGCGACTTCGGTACGCCGCTGCGGCGTATCACCCCCCGAGTGGGGCGCGATGGCGTCACCCTGGAGATAGAGGGCAGCGGCGACTTCGCTATGCTCTCCACCCAGAGCGGCCGCCAACTGATCGTCGAAGCCCAGCCGGTCACTCAGGAGGAGCGGGAGGAGCGCGTCCGCGAGCAGTTTCCCTATACCGGTGAGCGCATCACCCTGAACTTTCAGGACATCGAGGTTCGGTCGGTGCTGGCGATCATCGCCGACTTCACCGGCCTCAACCTGGTGGCCAGCGACAGCGTGACCGGCAGCGTCACCCTCAACCTCGAGGATGTGCCCTGGGACCAGGCCCTGGACCTGGTGCTTAAGAGTCACGGCCTGGCCAGTCGCCAGCAGGGCAACGTCATCGTGGTGGCGCCGGCCAGCGAGCTGGCCGGCATGGAGCTTCGGGAGTTGGAGGCCCGCGAGCAGCTCGAGACCCTGGCGCCGCTGACGTCGGAGTTCATCCAGGTCAAGTACGCCAAGGCCAGCGACCTGGCGTCCCTGCTGCGCAGCGAGGGCGGCTTCGGCCTGCTCTCCGAGCGTGGTCGGGTCGCAGTGGACCCACGCACCAACACCCTGCTGGTACAGGACACCGCCGACCAGATTGACGAGATTATCGAGACTCTCGATCAGCTTGATGTGGCGGTACGCCAGGTCCAGATCGAAGCGCGTATCGTCATCGCCCGGGACAGCGCCACCCGTGAACTGGGGGTGAACTGGGGTCTATCAGCTAGTGAGCCAGTAACAGGGGTCCTAGATAGTGGTCGTGATGCGTTGCTGCTGGGGGGGGCGTCTGACGGGCTTACCTCAAGTGGCGGCCTGGCTGTGGATATGGGGGGCACCGGTAGTTCAGGAACCGGCTTCTCCTTCGGTTATCTCTCCGGGGATATCCTGCTCGACCTGGAACTGCGTGCGCTGGAGAGCGAGGGGCGTAGCCAGACCATCTCCCAGCCGCGGGTGATCACCGCCAACCAGCGCACCGCGGTGATTAAGCAGGGCACCGAGATTCCCTATCAGGAGTCCGCGTCAAGCGGCGCCACCAACGTCCAGTTCGAGGAGGCCGTGCTATCGCTGGAGGTGACCCCCCAGATCACTCCGGACAACCGCATCATCATGGACCTGGTGATCAACAACGATACCGTGGGCGAGCTGTTTGGCGGTGTCCCCTCCATCGATACCAACGAAATCGAGACCCAGGTGCTGGTGGACAACGGCGAGACCGTGGTACTGGGCGGGATCCTCACCACCGAGGAAGTCGAGAGCCTGCTAAAGACCCCCTTCCTGGGTGACCTGCCGGTACTGGGGAACCTTTTCCGCTATACCGAGAACACCAATGATAAGGTAGAGTTGCTGGTATTCATCACGCCCCGAATACTGGACGACAACCTGGCCATTCGCTGATGCAGGCACTTCCCAATCTGATACTGATCGGCCCCATGGGGGCCGGCAAGAGCACCATCGGCCGCCTTCTGGCGGCCGAACTGTCACGCGCGTTCTACGACAGCGACCACCAGATCCAGGCGCGCTGTGGTGCCGACATTCCGTGGATCTTCGACGTTGAGGGCGAAGCGGGCTTCCGCGACCGCGAGACCCAGATGATCCGTGAGCTGACCCGCCATGAAGGCGTGGTCATCGCCACCGGGGGCGGTGCGGTGCTGCGCGAGGAGAATCGCCGGGTGCTGCGCGAGAGCGGTACCGTCATCTACCTGCTCACCACCGTGGAGCAGCAGCTCAGGCGCACCGCCAAGGACCGCAACCGGCCGCTGTTGCAGCGCGGCGACCGCGAACAGCTGCTGCGCGAGATGTTCGCGCTGCGCGACCCCCTCTATCGTGCCACCGCCGATGTGGTGGTGCGCACCGATCGGCGTGGCCCGCGGGCCGTGGTCAACGAGATCGTGCGGCGCGTCACGCGCCTGGTCGATCCCCTGCAATGCAAGGCCTGATGCCATGAACGATCCTCGCAATGCTCCGTGCACCCTCGAGGTGGCGCTGGGCGAGCGTAGCTATCCCATCCACATCGGCCCCGGCTTGCTCGGCGACCCCCGCTGGCTCGCGCCGCACCTGGCCGGGCGCCAGGTCATGGTGGTCACCAACGAGACGGTAGCGCCGTTGTATCTAGAGCGCCTCAGGCAGGGGCTCGCCGCCGATCTCGAGGTCCGCGAGTTGGTCCTGCCCGACGGTGAGACCACCAAGACCCTGGCCAGCGTCGAGCGGATCTGGGATGCCCTGCTGGCGGCCGGCTTCAATCGTCGCTGTACGCTCATCGCCCTGGGCGGCGGGGTGATCGGCGACATGGTTGGCTTCGCTGCGGCCTGCTACCAGCGCGGGGTGGCCTTCGTGCAGGTGCCGACCACGCTGCTCGCCCAGGTCGACTCCTCGGTGGGCGGCAAGACCGGGGTGAACCACCCGCGCGGCAAGAACATGATCGGCGCCTTCTGGCAGCCACGGGCGGTGCTGGTCGATACCGACACACTGGCGACGCTGCCGCCGCGGGAGCTCTCCGCGGGGCTCGCCGAGGTCATCAAGTACGGCCTGATCCGCGATGCTGGCTTCCTGGCCTGGCTGGAAGCCGAGATGGAGGCGCTGCGTGGCCTCGATGCCTTCGCCGTGGCCCAGGCCATCGAGCGCAGCTGTGCGCTCAAGGCGGAAATCGTCGCCGAGGACGAGACCGAGCAGGGCGTGCGCGCCTTGCTTAATCTGGGGCACACCTTCGGGCACGCCATCGAGGCCCACCAGGGTTACGGCAACTGGCTGCATGGTGAGGCAGTGGGTGCCGGCATGTTGATGGCGGCAGAACTCTCCTGCCGCCTGGGCTGGCTGGGCGCCGAGGAAGTGGCGCGTATCCGGGAGATCATCGAAGCTGCCGGACTGCCCCTGACGGCCCCGGCCGACATGGGGGTGGACGACTTCCTCGCCATCATGCGCCTGGACAAGAAGAACCTCGACAGCCGCCTTCGCCTGATCCTGCTACGCACGCTGGGTGAGGCCTGCATCCATGACGCGACGCCGACCGAGACCCTGATCGACCTGCTCGAGAATTTTCCTCGCCGCTGATGCCAGCCCGCGCTTCCGCTGGCCTCCGTGCCTGCCGAGCTGACGCCCGCCCCAGTGCGGGCGTTGTCGTATCTGGGCAGGCATCTGCATGGCGTATGCACAATCGGCATGGAGAAATAGCGGGACTTTAGACTAAAGTCTACTATTTTTTCCGGCGCATGGAAGGGCTGCCGTTGGGTCTTGCAAGCCATTGAGTTAGTGGGTTTTTTTGTCTAGCTGACGGTGCAAGTAGCGGATTTGTCGATGGTTTTTCGGGGTGTGCCCGGGATGTGATATTGCGCGGTGGGTGCGGCTCTGGCTATGCTGGTCGGCCTTTTGCCGAGCAGTCGTGGGCCGTTTCGGATTGAGCATGAAAAAAGAAAAATCCGTAAAAATACCATGCCCTGACTGCTAAAGAAACTCTTCAACTCGAGGCACGCCCATGAACAGAGGTCTCCATCAGCCCGGCGAGTTCCGCGACAACTGCGGGTTCGGCCTGATCGCCCATATGGAGGGCCAGGCCAGTCACGACCTGCTCAAGACCGCCATCGAGTCCCTGACCTGCATGACCCACCGTGGCGGTATCGCCGCAGACGGCAAGACCGGCGATGGCTGTGGCCTGTTGCTGCAGATGCCGGACGCCTTCATGCGCGACGTCGCCACGGAGTCTCTCGGTGTGGCGTTGGGCGAGCACTACGCCGTCGGCGTGGTTTTCCTGCCCGACGACGACGCCCGCGAGGCGCGCGGTCGCGAGACCCTGGTTGCCGAGCTCGAGGCCCGTGGCCTGCGGGTGGCCGGCTGGCGCGACGTGCCAGTGGATGCCAGCGTCTGCGGCCCCATGGCCCTGGACTGCCTGCCGCGGATCCGCCAGCTGTTCGTCGAGCCGGGGGACGACGATGCCGGTCACTTCGATGTGGATCTGTTCATGGCGCGTCGCCGCGCCGAGGAGACGCTGCGCGACGACGAAGACTTCTATGTCTGCTCGCTCTCCCGCGAGGTGATCTCCTACAAGGGGCTGATGATGCCGGTGGACCTGCCGGCCTTCTACCCCGATCTTGGAGACGAGCGCCTGGAGACGGCGATCTGCGTCTTCCACCAGCGCTTTTCCACCAACACCGCGCCACGCTGGCCGCTGGCCCAGCCGTTTCGCCTTCTCGCCCACAACGGCGAGATCAATACCGTGGAGGCCAACCGCGGCTGGGCCAACTCGCGCAAGGAGAATTTCGTCAACGAGCGGCTGCCCGAGATCGCCGAGCTTGACGAGATCGTCAACACTACCGGGTCGGACTCCTCGAGCATGGACAACATGCTCGAGGTACTGCTCACCGGTGGCATGGAACTACATCGTGCGGTGCGCCTGATGGTGCCGCCGGCCTGGCAGAACGTGGAGCTGATGGACGGCGACCTGCGCGCCTTCTACGAATACAACTCCATGCACATGGAGCCTTGGGATGGCCCCGCCGGGGTGGTGATGACCGACGGTCGCCAGGCCGTCTGCATGCTCGACCGTAACGGGCTGCGCCCGGCCCGCTGGGTGATTACCCGCAACGGCTACATTACCCTGGCCTCGGAAATCGGTACCTACGGCTACAAGCCCGAGGACGTGGTGGCCAAGGGACGTGTCGGTCCGGGCCAGATACTGGCCGTGGACACCGAGACCGGCGAGGTGCTGCATACCTCGGACATCGACGAACGCCTCAAGTCTGCCTTTCCCTACAAGCGCTGGCTGAAGCAGGAAGCACAGTACCTGGAGTCGGCGCTGACCGAGCTCGCCAGCTTCCACAACATGGATCCCGAGGCCCTGCGCACCCAGCAGAAGATGTTCCAGGTCAGCTTCGAGGAGCGCGACCAGGTGCTGAGGCCGTTGGCCGAGAGCGGCCAGGAGGCGGTAGGCTCCATGGGCGACGACACCCCCATGGCGGTGCTCTCGGGCAAGCAGCGGCTGCTCACCGATTACTTCCGCCAGAAATTCGCCCAGGTCACCAACCCGGCCATCGATCCGCTGCGCGAGGCGATCGTGATGTCGCTGGAGACCTGCATCGGCGCCGAGCTCAACGTCTTCAAGGCGACCCCGGAACACGCTCATCGCATCATCCTGACGACGCCGATCCTCTCGCCCCGCAAGTTCGCCGCCCTGGTCAACCAGGAGGACCCTGCCTTTACCAGCCATACCCTGTCGCTGGGATATGATCCCCAGGAGATCGGCCTCAAGGGTGCGATTCATGAGCTGTGCCGGCAGGCCGAACAGGCGGTCAACGACGGCAGGGTGATCCTGGTGCTCAGCGATGCCGAGCTCGGCAAGGGGCTGGTACCCATCCATGCGGCACTGGCCGTAGGTGCGGTGCACCACCACCTGGGCGGCCTGGCCCTGCGCCCGCGCTGTAACATCGTGGTGGAAACCGGCTACGCCCGCGATGCCCACCAGATGGCGGTGTTGTTCGGCGTCGGTGCCACGGCGGTCTTCCCCTGGCTGGCCTATCAGGTCATGGCCGACATGCACCACACCGGCGAGCTGGTCGGCAACCCGGCCGATGCCCGCGAGAACTACCGCAAGGGCCTGCAGAAGGGGTTGTTCAAGATTCTCTCCAAGATGGGCATCTCGACGCTCGCCTCCTATCGAGGCTCCCAGCTGTTCGAAGCGGTGGGCCTGCATTCCGAGGTGATGGAGCTGTGCTTCACCGGCATGGCCTCGCGCATCGAGGGCACCGGCTTCAGCGAACTGCAGCTGCAGCAGGAGCTGCTGGGACGCGAGGCCTGGACGCCACGCAAGGGCGTCCCCCAGGGCGGCCTGATGAAGTATGTCCACGGCCATGAGTACCATGCCTACAACCCCGATGTGGTCATGGCACTGCAGGAGGCGGTCCAGCAGGGCGACTACGCCAAGTGGAAGAAGTTTGCCCGGCTGGTCAATGAGCGCTCCCCGGCCACCCTGCGTGACCTGCTGAAACTCAAACCTGCCGCCGAGCCGCTGCCGATGGAGGAGATCGAAGCGGTCGAGGACCTGCTGCCGCGCTTCGATAGCGCCGGCATGTCGCTGGGCGCGCTGTCGCCTGAGGCCCACGAGGCCCTGGCCCAGGCCATGAACGAGGCCGGCGGTCGCTCGAACTCCGGCGAAGGGGGCGAGGATCCGTCCCGCTACGGCACCATCCGCTCCTCGAAGATCAAGCAGATCGCTTCCGGACGCTTCGGCGTGACGCCGGCCTACCTGGTCAATGCCGAGGTGCTGCAGATCAAGGTGGCCCAGGGCGCCAAGCCCGGCGAGGGCGGCCAGTTGCCCGGCGGCAAGGTCAACGAGCTGATCGCCCGGCTGCGTTACTCGGTGCCCGGCGTGACCTTGATCTCGCCGCCGCCGCACCACGACATCTACTCCATCGAGGACCTGGCCCAGCTGATCTTCGACTTGAAGCAGGTCAATCCCGAGGCCCAGGTCTCGGTGAAGCTGGTCTCCGAGCCCGGCATCGGCACCATCGCCACCGGCGTGGCCAAGGCCTATGCCGACCTGATCACCGTCTCCGGCTACGACGGCGGAACCGCGGCGAGCCCGCTGACCTCCATCAAGCACGCCGGCAGTCCCTGGGAGCTGGGCCTGCCCGAGGTGCATCAGGCGCTGCGCATCAACGGCCTGCGCGACAAGATCCGCCTGCAGACCGACGGCGGCCTGAAGACCGGACTGGACGTGGTCAAGGCGGCGATCCTCGGCGCCGAGAGCTTCGGCTTCGGCACCGCGCCGATGGTGGCGCTGGGCTGCAAGTACCTGCGCATCTGCCACCTCAACAACTGCGCCACCGGCGTGGCCACCCAGATGCAGTACCTGCGCGACGAGCATTTCCGCGGCACCGTGGACATGGTCAAGCACTACTTCCTCTTCATCGCCGAAGAGGTGCGCGAGCTGATGGCGCTGCTGGGTGTGCGTCAGCTCACCGACCTGATCGGCCGCACCGACCTGCTTGAGGTGCTGGAGGGGGTTACCCCCTCCCAGCGCAAGCTCGACCTGTCGGGTCTGCTGGGCAACGACTTCGTGCCGGCGGACGCACCGCAGTTCTGCGAGGTCAGCCGCAACGTCCCCCACGACCCGGGGGCCAAGAACCAGGAGGTGCTCGAGGCGCTGCGCAGTGCCATCGCGGCGAAGTCCGGCGGCGAGTTCGCCTTTAACATCACCAACTGCGACCGCAGCGTCGGGGCGCTGACCTCCGGGGCCATCGCCAAACGCTACGGCGAAGCTGGGCTCGAGGATGCGCCCGTCACCGCCCGTTTCACCGGCGTGGCCGGGCAAAGCTTTGGCGTCTGGAACGCCCGTGGCCTCAACCTCTATCTGGAGGGCGATGCCAACGACTATGTCGGCAAGAGCATGAATGGCGGCAAGGTGGTGATCGTGCCACCGGCCGGCAGCGCCTTCGAGAGCCATCGGACCGCCATCATCGGCAATACCTGCCTGTATGGCGCCACCGGCGGCAAGCTGTTTGCCGCCGGAACCGCCGGCGAGCGTTTCGGCGTGCGCAACTCCGGCGCCCATGCCGTGATCGAGGGCTCCGGTGACCACTGTTGCGAGTACATGACCGGCGGTATGATCTGCGTACTCGGCGAGGTGGGCGTCAACTTCGGTGCGGGCATGACCGGCGGCTTCGCCTACGTGCTCGACGAGCACCGCACCTTCGTCGACAAGTACAACCATGAACTGGTGGAGATCCACCGGGTGAACACCGAGGTCATGGAAGCCTATCGGCGTCATCTGCGTGAGGTCATCGAGGAGTACGTGGCCGAGACCGGCTCCGCGCGGGGCCACGAGATCCTCGAGGATTTCAGCGACTTCGTCCGTCACTTCTGGCTGGTGAAGCCCAAGGCCGCGAGCCTGGGTAGCCTGCTTGCTGAATCACGGCGCCGACCTGAATAAGCCGCCGAGACGACGTCATCGCCACGCAGACACCAGGAGCAGAGACCATGGCTAACCGCTTGAACAACGATTTCCAGTTCATCGATGTGGGTCGTCAGGACCCGCAGAAGAAGGAGGCGCGTACCCGGGCGAGGGAGTTCGCCGAGATCTACGAGCCCTATAAGCCTCAGGAGGCGGCCAGCCAGGCACACCGCTGCCTGCATTGCGGCAACCCCTACTGCGAGTGGAAGTGCCCGGTCCACAACTACATCCCCAACTGGCTGCAGCTGGTCAGTGAGGGCAACATCCTCGAGGCAGTGGAACTGTGTCACCGCACCAATTCGCTGCCCGAGGTATGCGGACGGGTCTGCCCCCAGGACCGCCTCTGTGAGGGAGATTGCACGCTTAACGACGGCTTCGGGGCAGTGACCATCGGCTCGGTGGAGAAGTACATCACCGACACCGCCTTCGCCATGGGTTGGCGTCCGGATCTCTCCCGTGTCACCCAGACCGGCCGCAAGGTCGCGGTGATCGGCGCCGGCCCCGCGGGGCTGGGCTGCGCCGATATCCTGATCCGCAATGGCGTCAAGCCGGTGATATTCGACAAGTATCCGGAGATCGGTGGGCTGCTGACCTTCGGCATTCCCGAATTCAAGCTCGACAAGTCAGTGATGGAACGCCGGCGTGCCGTCTTCGAGGAGATGGGCATGGAGTTCCGCCTCGGCATCGAGGTAGGCAAGGATGTCGAGTTCGACAGCCTGCTCGAGGAGTACGATGCCGTCTTCCTGGGCATGGGCACTTACAAGTACATGGAGGGCGGCTTCCCCGGCGAAGACCTGCCCGGTGTTTACAAGGCCCTCGACTACCTGATCGCCAACGTCAACCACTGCCTGGGTTTCGAGAAGGATCCTGATGATTTCACTTCCTTGAAGGAGCAGCGCGTGGTGGTGCTGGGCGGCGGCGATACCGCCATGGACTGCAACCGCACGGCCATCCGCCAGGGCGCCACCAGCGTGACCTGCGCCTACCGCCGTGACGAGGAGAATATGCCCGGCTCCAAGCGCGAGGTGGCCAACGCCCGCGAGGAGGGGGTGGAGTTCCTGTTCAACCGCCAGCCGGTGGCGGTGGTCGGTGAAGGCAAGGTCGAGGGTGTCAAGGTGGTGCGCACCCGCCTGGGCGAGCCGGATGAGAACGGTCGGCAGCGCCCGGAAGTGGTACCCGGTTCCGAGGAGATTATCCCCGCAGATGCCGTCGTCGTGGCCTTCGGCTTCCAGCCGAACCCGGCGCCCTGGTTCGAGACCGTGGGTATCGAGGTCGACGAGCGGGGCCGGGTCATGGCGCCGGAAGAGGGCGGCACCCATGCCTTCCAGACCACCAACGAGAAGATCTTTGCCGGCGGCGATATGGTGCGCGGCTCCGACCTAGTGGTCACCGCCATCTATGAAGGCCGGCAGGCCGGTGAGGGTATCCTCGACTATCTGGGGGTGTGACGGCGAGCCACTGTCCATGCTTCGCCTCGTCCAACGCCGGGGTGATTTCTTCGTTGCGTGAGGTTTCATCACGACTCACCCGATAGCCACTTTCACAGGAGGCGATCATGGAAGCGACGCTGGCAACTTTGGGGCTTGAACCGGTGGAAAATGGCTCGCTCGTACCCGAGCGGATGACGTTCGCCGATGACGGGCGCATTCCCAATACCCGGTTGGCCACGCTGTTGTTTCGTTCCCGAGGGCTCGATACACAGCTTGACCGGGAGGCCGTGGCACACTGCTTCGAGCGGGTCTTTACCACCAACGGATGGCGCTCGAGTTGGCGCGGCGGCGTCTTTCCCTATCACCACTATCACTCCATCGCCCACGAGGCCTTCGGCGTGCTGTCGGGATGGGGCCGGCTGCGCCTGGGAGGCGAGCAGGGTGAGGACGTCGACGTCCGCGCCGGTGATGTCCTGGTGCTGCCGGCGGGCACCGGGCATTGTCATATCCAGGCCAGCGACGATTTCCTGCTGCTTGCCGGCTATCCCGAGGATCAGCGCGAGCTCGACCTGATTCGCGACGACCCCACCGAGCATGACGCGGCGGTGGCGCGCATTGAGCGGGTATCGCGCCCCGCGCGCGACCCATTGGGAGGTGAACTGGCACGCTGGTGGCCATGATGGCGTCCTTCCGGTATTGCTATCGCAATGAGCGGCATGACGCGAGGCTGTTCCGGCGCCGCTCACCCAAATTGGCCCCGCTTGATGGATATCTGCAGCGGATGCGCCATCCTGCTCGGCGCTGAAATTGAGCCGTTGGTCGCATTCTGCTAGTCTGTCGTCCCATCCTGGCGCGGCTTTCTGCCGTGCCTCATGATCACGTTTCGACAGGTTCTCCATGACACGATATATCTTCGTGACCGGCGGCGTTGTGTCCTCTCTCGGCAAGGGCATCGCGTCGGCCTCGCTGGCGGCGATTCTCGAGGCGCGCGGCCTCAAGGTCACCATGCTCAAGCTCGATCCCTACATCAACGTGGATCCGGGCACCATGAGCCCCTTCCAGCACGGCGAGGTGTTCGTCACCGAGGATGGCGCCGAGACCGACCTGGACCTCGGCCACTACGAGCGCTTCATTCGCACCAAGATGACCCAGGCCAACAACTTCACCACCGGTCGCGTCTACGAGCACGTGCTGCGCAAGGAGCGCCGCGGCGACTACCTGGGTGGCACCGTGCAGGTGATCCCGCACATCACCGACGAGATCAAGCGCCGCGTCTATGCCGGCGGCGAGGGCTTCGACGTGGCGCTGGTCGAGATCGGCGGTACCGTGGGTGACATCGAGTCGTTGCCCTTCCTGGAGTCGATCCGCCAGATCAGAAGCGAACTGGGGGCGAGTCGGGCGATCTTCATGCACCTTACGTTGGTGCCTTATATCAAGACCGCTGGCGAGACCAAGACCAAGCCGACCCAGCACAGCGTCAAGGAGCTGCGCTCCATCGGCATCCAGCCCGATATCCTGATCTGCCGCAGCGAGGTGGAGCTGGAAGAAACCGAACGGCGCAAGATCGCGCTGTTCACCAACGTGGAAGAGCGTGCCGTCATCCCGCTGCAGGACGCCGATACCATCTACCGCATCCCGTTGATGCTCCACGAGCAAGGCCTCGCCGATATCGCCTGCGACAAGCTGCGCCTGGAGGCCGACGAAGCCGATCTGGGCGAGTGGGTTCATGTGCTCGATGCCAAGCTCAATCCGCTGAAGTCGATCAACATCGCGATGGTCGGCAAGTACATGGAACTGCTCGACGCCTACAAGTCCCTCAACGAGGCGCTGATCCATGCCGGTATCCAGACCCGCGTCAAGGTCAACGTCGACTACATCGACTCCGAGGATATCGAGCGCCACGGCGCCGAGCGCCTGGCCGGCAAGGATGCCATCCTGGTGCCTGGCGGTTTCGGCGAGCGCGGTGTGGAAGGCAAGATCGCCACGGCCCGCTTTGCCCGCGAGAACGGCATTCCCTACCTGGGCATTTGCCTGGGCATGCAGGTGGCGGTCATCGAGTTCGCACGACACGTGGCCGGCTGGGAAGATGCCAACTCCACCGAATTCACCCACGACACCCTGCATCCGGTGGTCGGCCTGATCACCGAGTGGCTCAGTCCCGAGGGCAAGGTTGAACTGCGTGATGCAGCCTCGGACCTCGGTGGCACCATGCGCCTTGGCGGCCAGGTCTGCCAGCTCAAGGCCGGCAGCAGGGCGCGCAAGGCCTATGGAAGCGATGAGATCGTCGAGCGGCATCGCCACCGCTTCGAAGTGAACAACCAGTTTATCGATGAACTCGAGCAGGCCGGCCTGGTGGTCTCCGGCAAGAGCGTCGACAACTCCCTGGTGGAGATGGTCGAGCTACCGGATCACCCCTGGTATGTCGCCTGCCAGTTCCACCCGGAGTTTACCTCCACGCCGCGTGACGGCCATCCGCTGTTCACCGGTTTCGTCAATGCAGCGCTGGAGCACAAGGCGGCACGCACCCGCGCCCAGTCCTCTCACCAGGAGTGAGGCCCATGTCTGTCACGACCAAGTCCGTCCCCGAACGTCATATCGACTTTGCCGGCCTCAAGGCCGGCAATTCATTGCCGCTGATGCTGCTGGGCGGCATGAACGTGCTGGAGTCCCGCGAGCTGGCCCTCGAGGTCGCCGAGACCTACGCGGCGGTGACGGGTCGTCTCGGCATGCCCTACGTCTTCAAGGCGAGCTTCGACAAGGCCAATCGCAGCTCCATCCACTCCTTTCGCGGCCCTGGCCTGGAAAAGGGGCTGGAGATACTGGCCGAGGTGAAGGCGCGCTTCGGGGTGCCGATCATCACCGACGTCCACGAGCCCTGGCAGGCCGGGCCTGCGGCCGAGGTCGCCGACATCATCCAACTGCCGGCCTTCCTGGCGCGCCAGACCGACCTCGTCGTCGCCATGGCCGAGACCGGGGCGGTGATCAACATCAAGAAGCCGCAGTTCCTGGCGCCCCATGAGGTACGCCACATCATTCGCAAGTGCGAAGAGGCCGGCAATGACAAGCTGTTGCTTTGCGAGCGCGGCTCCAGCTTCGGCTATAACAACCTGGTCGTCGACATGCTCGGTTTCGGTGACATGAAGCAGACCGGCTACCCGGTCTTCTTCGATGTCACGCACTCCCTGCAACGTCCGGGTGGCCGGGCCGACAGCGCCGGTGGGCGGCGACAGCAGGTGGCCGAGCTGGCTCGTGCCGGGGTGGCGGTCGGCCTGGCGGGTCTCTTCCTGGAGGCTCATCCCGATCCCGACAACGCCAAGTGCGACGGTCCCTGCGCGCTGCCGCTGGACCGCCTCGAGCCCTTCCTGGCCCAGCTGAAGGCCGTCGATGAGCTGGTGAAGGGCCTTGCCCCGCTCGAGATTTCCTGATTTTCTCAACGCTGACACGACAAGGACTCACAAGATGACCAAGATCGTCGACATTCACGCCCTCGAGGTGCTCGATTCACGCGGCAATCCCACCGTGCAGGCCGAGGTACGTCTGGAAAGTGGAGCCGTGGGCGTGGCCTGTGCGCCCAGTGGGGCTTCCACCGGCTCTCGTGAGGCGCTCGAGCTGCGTGACGGCGACAAGGCGCGCTATCTGGGCAAGGGCGTACTGAAGGCCGTTGAGGCCGTCAATACGACCATCCGTGATCGCCTGGTGGGCATGGATGCCCGCGATCAGCGTGGGCTGGACGACGCCATGCTGGTGCTGGACGGTACCGACAACAAGGCATCGCTTGGCGCCAACGCCATCCTGGCGGTGTCGCTGGCGGCAGCCAAGGCCGCGGCCAACGCCAAGGGCATGCCGCTCTACGCCCATATCGCCGAGCTCTACGGCCAGCCGGGGAAGTACCTGATGCCGGTGCCGATGATGAACATCCTCAACGGCGGCGAGCATGCCGACAACAACGTCGACATCCAGGAGTTCATGATCCAGCCGGTGGGGGCACCGACCTTCCGTGAGGCCCTGCGCATGGGCGCCGAGATCTTCCATGCCCTGAAGAAGGTGCTCGCCGCCAAGGGCATGTCTACCTCGGTGGGCGACGAGGGCGGCTTCGCGCCGAACCTCGACTCCAATGCCGAGGCCCTGGCGGTGATCCAGCAGGCCGTGGCAGACGCCGGCTACCGGCTGGGCGACGACGTGACCCTGGCACTCGACTGCGCCTCCTCCGAGTTCTACCGCAATGGCCAGTATGACCTCTCCGGTGAGGGCAAGGCGTTCGACGCCGCCGGCTTCGTCGACTACCTGGCCGAGCTGTGCGACCAGTTCCCCATCGTCTCCATCGAGGACGGCATGGACGAGTCCGACTGGGACGGCTGGAAGGCGCTGACCGAACGGCTGGGCGACAAGGTTCAGCTGGTCGGCGATGACCTTTTCGTCACCAACACGAAGATTCTCAAGCGCGGCATCGACGAGCAGATCGGCAACTCCATCCTGATCAAGTTCAACCAGATTGGCTCGCTTTCCGAGACCCTGGAGGCGATTCGCATGGCCCAGGATGCCGGCTTCACCGCGGTGATTTCCCATCGCTCTGGTGAGACCGAGGACACCACGATCGCCGACCTCGCCGTGGGCACCTGCGCCGGCCAGATCAAGACCGGCTCATTGAGCCGCTCGGACCGCGTTGCCAAGTACAACCGCCTGCTGGTGATCGAGCAAGCGCTGGAGGGGCAGGTGGCCTATCCGGGACGCGCCGTGATCAAGGGTCAGTAAGCGAACGGTGTTGCCTTGTGCGTGATCTTTTGTAGGAGATCGCCTACAAGATGGTGGAGAGATCCACCATGACAGCGTCGGACAGGGCCGACCCTTCACGGGTCGGCCTTTTTTATCTATATGATTTTAAAGAGACTTTGTTTACTGTTTCGAGCATAAGATGGCCGCTGGGACCTTGCTCGAGGCATCTTGGGCGGGGTTGTACTGCAATTCGGCCATGGTCACACTGGTTTCGGGATGTGGATGAGCAAGGATGCTCTTCCGGCAGGATGCAACGGGATGCGTGAAGTGATGCGCTCGGTGCGGCAGGAGGCCGCTCCCGGGCAGGGACGACATCACGGGAGTCGGGTGGAAGGAGCCGCTCGAGGATTGGCTGGGAGCCGGCGGCCTGCGGGTCGCCTCTTTTGCCGAGTGTTCTCCTTCTTCGCTCAGGGCAGAGACGACGCCGCCGGATGTCACAAGACATCCGGCGGCGTCGTCTTTGGCTGTGGCAGCGCTCAGCGTTCGAGCAGTTCAAGCTTGCCCGGCTTGCCGTCCCACTCCTCGGCATCTTCAGGCGGATCCTGCTTCTCGCTGATATTGGGCCATTCTTCGGCCAACTCGGCATTGATCTCGAGAAACTGCTCCTGCCCCGCGGGTATCTCATCCTCCGAGAAGATCGCCTCGGCGGGGCACTCCGGC
Source organism: Halomonas daqiaonensis (assembly GCF_900109725.1). Taxonomy (GTDB): domain Bacteria; phylum Pseudomonadota; class Gammaproteobacteria; order Pseudomonadales; family Halomonadaceae; genus Halomonas; species Halomonas daqiaonensis. The sequence goes on along the minus strand of NZ_FOBC01000009.1, from coordinate 17,408 downwards.
TCGCACAGGGCGCAGTCGATGCATTCGTCGGGGTGGATCACCAGGAAGTTGGGGCCTTCGTAGAAGCAGTCCACCGGGCAGACCTCGACACAGTCGGTGTACTTGCATTTGATGCAGTTCTCGGTGACGACGAATGTCATGCCAGTCTCCCATTCTCTGGCCGTGGCAGGGCGCGGCCGCTAGTCGATGATTCAAATGCAGTTATAAGAAAGCATTTTCTTATAATGCCAAAAATTTGATCGGGCCATTCTAGTCGTGGCGAGGGTAGCCTCGCAAGCGGATCTCGGCGCCATTGTCGGCCATTCACAGGGCTTCCTTCCAGCGGTAGAGCAGTTCCAGGGCCTGACGGGGCGATAGCTCATCGGGATCCAGGCCGCCCAGCTGCTCGACCAGCGGATGGGGCGTGCTGGCGAAGAGGTCGGCCTGCCGGGGAGTCGCCGAGCGCTGTTCGTCGTCCGCCGTGCCGCCCGGCAGCCGGCTGCCCTGGTCGATCTCCTGCTGCTCCAGGGTGGCGAGCTTCTCCTTGGCACGGGCAATCACGCCCTGGGGAACGCCGGCGAGTTGGGCGACCTGCAGTCCATAGCTCTGGCTGGCCGGGCCGTCCTCCACGCGGTGCATGAAGACGATCCCGTCGCGATGCTCCGCAGCCGTCAGGTGCACGTTGGCTGCCCCCTCGGCCTGCTCGGCCAGCGCCGTCATCTCGAAGTAGTGGGTGGCGAACAGCGTGAAGGCGCGGGTGCGGGTCAGGTGCTCGGCGCTGGCCCAGGCCAGCGAGAGGCCATCGAAGGTGCTGGTGCCGCGGCCGATCTCGTCCATCAGCACCAGGCTTTCGTCGGTGGCGTTGTGCAGGATGCTGGCGGTCTCGGTCATCTCCACCATGAAGGTGGAACGCCCGCCGGCCAGGTCGTCCGAGGAGCCGATACGCGTGAAGATGCGATCCACCGGCCCGATGACGGCCGCATCCGCCGGCACGAAACTACCGGTATGGGCGAGCAGCACGATAAGCGCCGCCTGGCGCATGTAGGTGGACTTGCCGCCCATGTTGGGGCCGGTGATGACCAGCATGCGGCGCGCGTCGTCCAGTACCAGGTCGTTGGGCACGAAGGGCGTCTCGCTGACCTGTTCGACCACCGGGTGGCGGCCGCCGCGGATGTCGATGCCCGGCGACTCGGGCAGCGCCGGACGCACGAAGTCCAGGGCCCGGGCACGCTCGGCGAAGGCGCACAGTACGTCGAGTGCCGCCAGCGCCCGCCCGGTGCCCTGCAGCGCGGCGAGCTGGGCGTTCAGGGTGTCGAGCAGGCCATCGTAGAGCAGCTTCTCGCGGGCCAGGGCGCGGGACTTCGCCGAAAGGGCCTTGTCCTCGAACTCCTTGAGTTCAGGAATGATGAAGCGCTCGGCGTTCTTCAGGGTCTGGCGACGGATATAGTCAGCGGGAGCGTCCCGGGCCTGGGCTCGAGGAATCTCGATGTAGTAGCCGTGGACTCGGTTGTAGCCGACCTTGAGGCCGGGCAGCCCGGTGCGCTCGCGCTCCCGGGTCTCCAGGCGAATCAGGTAGTCGCCGGCGTGCTCGGCGAGCCCGCGGTGCTCGTCGAGCTCGGCGTCGAAGCCCTCGGCGATCACCCCGCCCTCGCGGATCACCACCGGTGGGTTCTCCACCAGGGCGCGGGTCAGGGTGTCGGCGAGTGTCGGGAAGGGATGGATATGGCGCCGGAGCTCGTCCAGCGTGCTGCCCTCGCCGTAGGCTTCGAGCTCGGCCTCGAGCTCGGGCAGGGCGACCAGGGCGTCGCGCAGCCGGGCCAGGTCGCGTGGCCGCGCACTGTACAGGGCCACCCGGGCCAGGATGCGTTCCACGTCGCCGATCGCCTTGAGCGACTCGCGCAGCGGGATGAAGCCCTCGTCGTCGAGGAGCAGCGCCACCGCCGCCTGGCGGCCTTCGACCTGAGCGCGGTCGCGCAGCGGACGATTGAGCCAGCGCTTGAGCAGCCGCGAGCCCATGGCGGTGGCGGTGGTGTCGAGCACGCTGGCCAGGGTGTTGTCGGTGCTGCCGCCGAGGTTCACGTCAATCTCCAGGTTGCGACGGCTGGCGGCATCGATCACCACGGCATCGTCGCGGCTCTCCACGCCGATGGCGGTGACGTGGGGCAGGGCCGTGCGCTGGGTGTCCCGGGCATAGTCGACCAGTACGCCGGCGGCAGTGATGGCGGCCTCCAGGTGGGCGCAGCCGAAGCCGCGCAGGTCCTGAACCTGGAACTGGTCGCACAGGGTGCGCCTCGCACTCTCGAGGTCGAACAGCCAGTCGCTCTGGCGACGCAGGCCGCGACGCCCCTCCAGGGCGGCAGGCAGTGCCAGGCTCTCGGCCACCAGCAGCTCGGCGGGATCGAGACGCTGTAGTTCGGCGAGCATCTCGCTCTCGCCCTCGACCTCCAGCACGTTGAAGCGACCGCTGGAGAGTTCCAGCCAGGCCAGCCCCCAGCGCTCGCCGAGGGGGGCCGCGGCGACCAGCAGGTTGTCGCGGCGGGCATCCAGTAGCGCCTCGTCGTAGAGGGTGCCGGGGGTGACGATGCGCACCACGCGGCGCTCCACCGGTCCCTTGCTGGTGGCCGGGTCGCCGATCTGCTCGCAGATCGCCACCGACTCGCCGGCGGCCACCAGGCGGGCCAGGTACCCCTCGGCGCTGTGATAGGGCACGCCGGCCATGGGAATCGGCTGGCCCGCGGACTGGCCGCGCTGGGTCAGGGTGATGTCGAGCAGGGCGGCGGCACGCCGGGCATCGTCATAGAACAGCTCGTAGAAATCGCCCATGCGATAGAAGAGCAGCACGTCGGGATGCTCGCGCTTGATCTTCAGGTACTGGCTCATCATCGGAGTATGCTGGGCGCTGGCCTGTGACATCGGGTTCCTGCTCTGGCGGATGACGGATGGTTGGCGTCGAATGCGCCATGCATGTCGCTGACAAAGCCGTTATTGTACGGAAAAGTCACCGTTCACGCGCGGTCGACGTTGGCTCGGCCGGTTCGAATTCTCAGGAGTCATGCCATGCCCACCCATGTGTCCCGCCTGGCCGATCTCGACCTCGAGGCCCTGACCGAGCGGCTGGGACATCGCTGCCGTGAGCAGGGCATCACGGTTACCGCGGCGGAGTCCTGTACCGGGGGCGGGGTGGCCAGCGCCATCACCGCCGTGGCCGGCAGTTCCGACTGGTTCGAGACCGGCTACGTGACCTATGCCAATGGTGCCAAGACCCGCCTGCTGGGCGTGCCGCAGGCGCTGCTAGCCGAGCAGGGGGCGGTGAGCCGCGAGGTCGTCGAGGCGATGGTGGTCGGCGCCTGCCGCGACAGTGGCGCCGAGCTCGGCGTGGCGATAAGCGGTGTGGCCGGCCCTGGCGGCGGTAGTGCCGACAAGCCCGTGGGCACCGTCTGGCTAGCCTGGGGCGATGCCGAGCGAGCCGAGTCGGAGTGCCACCATTTCGGCGGCGACCGTAAGGCCGTTCGCGAGCAGGCGGTGCGCGAGGCGCTGATCGGCCTGGTGCGGCGGCTGGATCCAGACTGATCCCTCTCGGGTCGCATTGGCGCGATCGCAGAGCTGGTCGCGCCGGGTTTTTTTCGCCATACTACTGTTCAGTCATACAGTGGTTACCGGCCATCGTCATCTTCATTCGCTATCTCTCAGGAGTTCCCCATGGCTCAGGACGAAAACCGCAGCAAGGCGCTGGAAGCCGCGCTTTCCCAGATCGATCGCCAGTTCGGCAAGGGCACCGTGATGCGCCTGGGTGATGCCCCGCGCGTGGTGATGCCCTCCGTCTCCACCGGTTCGCTGGGCCTGGACATCGCCCTGGGCATCGGCGGCTTGCCGCTGGGTCGGGTGGTCGAGATCTTCGGGCCCGAATCCTCGGGCAAGACCACCCTGACCCTGTCGGTGATCGCCCAGGCCCAGAAGCAGGGAAAGACCTGCGCCTTCATCGATGCCGAGCATGCCCTGGACCCGAGCTACGCCGAGAAGCTTGGCGTCAATCTCGATGACCTGCTGGTTTCCCAGCCGGACACCGGCGAGCAGGCCCTCGAAATCTGCGACATGCTGGTGCGTTCCGGTGGCGTCGACGTGATCATCATCGACTCGGTGGCGGCGCTGACCCCGCGGGCCGAGATCGAGGGCGAGATGGGCGACTCCCACGTCGGCCTGCAGGCGCGCCTGATGTCCCAGGCGCTGCGCAAGATCACCGGCAACATCAAGAACGCCAACTGCATGGTGGTCTTCATCAACCAGATCCGCATGAAGATCGGCGTGATGTTCGGCAGCCCCGAGACCACCACCGGCGGCAACGCGCTCAAGTTCTACTCCAGCGTGCGCCTGGACATCCGTCGTACCGGCTCGGTCAAGCAGGGTGACGAGGTCACCGGCAACGAGACTCGGGTCAAGGTGGTCAAGAACAAGGTCGCGCCGCCGTTTCGCCAGGCGGAGTTCCAGATCCTCTACGGCAAGGGGATCTACCATGCCGGAGAGGTGGTCGACCTGGGTGTGCAGTGCAAGCTGGTCGACAAGGCGGGCGCCTGGTACAGCTATCAGGGCAACAAGATCGGCCAGGGCAAGGCCAATGCCGCCCAGTTCCTCGAGGACAACCCGGCGGTGATGGAGGAGATCGAGAGCCAGATCCGCGGCCAGCTGCTCGCGCCGGTGGAGCCCAAGAAGGAGGAGGCCGTCGACGAGGCGGTCACTGCCGAGGCCGGCCGCGACGACGACCAGCTGTAAGTCATGCTCGGGCGACCTTCCGGCGGCGAAGCGTCGCCGCGGGACGATGCCATCCGTCTGCTGGCTCGCCGGGAGCATTCGCGCCAGGAACTGGCCGAGCGCCTGGCGGCCAAGGGTCACGCACCCGACGGCATCGCCGAGTGTCTTGACGACCTGGCCGAGCAGGGGCTGCAGTCTGACGCCCGCTTCGCCGAGAGTTTCCTGCGTTCACGCATCCTGCGCGGCCAGGGGCCACTGAAGATCAGGGTGGAGCTGGAACGGCGCGGTCTCGGCCGGGAGGAAATCCATCACGCCTTCAATGAAGCCGAGCAGGCTGGCGAGGTCGACTGGTTCGCCCTCGCCGCCGCGGCGCTTTCGCGGCGCTTCACGGGGCCCGGTGACACCCCTCGCGAGCGCGCCCGCCGCGAGCGTTTCCTCGCCCAACGCGGCTTCGAGTTCGACCAGGTGCGCCATGCCCTAGAACATGCGTGGGATGATGTTTGACGTTTCGTACTGTCACTCGGGGCTGATCCGGCGACAGGCTCCCGAAGTATCGGACCATCGAGGAGGCGCTGTGAACCCTTCCCTGGACGCTACCGATGCCCTGCTTCGCTCTCGCGTACCGCTCCGCTTGCAGGACCGGTGCTGGCCATCCATGGCCAGCCCGTTCGGAGCGGTGCTCCTCACCCCTGGCAAAGGTCCTCCTCTTCGACCTGTCCCCGGCGCCCCTCGCTATGAGCGCCTGTGCTAGCTGGCGCCCCTTTAGTCCATTGCCAACTGCGCTATAATGGCGGTTTTGCGAAAGCCCCGGGTGGTCTCGTTGCGGACGGCCACCTCGCCCATCGCCACGGATACCCCATGAAAAGCGCAGATATCAGACAGGCCTTCCTGAGTTATTTCGAGGAGCATGGCCATACCGTCGTGCCCTCCAGCTCCCTGGTGCCGGGCAATGACCCGACCCTGCTGTTCACCAATGCCGGCATGGTGCCGTTCAAGGACGTCTTTCTGGGCCGCGACCCGCGCCCCTATGTGCGTGCCACCTCCTCCCAGCGCTGCGTGCGCGCCGGCGGCAAGCACAATGACCTGGACAACGTCGGTTATACCGCTCGCCACCACACCTTCTTCGAGATGCTGGGCAACTTCAGCTTCGGCGACTACTTCAAGCGGGAAGCCATCCGCTTCGCCTGGACCTTTCTCACCGAGACGCTAGGCCTGCCGAAGGAACAGCTGTGGGTCACGGTGCACGTCAGCGACGATGAGGCCGAGGGGATCTGGAAGGAGGAGATGGGCATCGACCCCGAGCGCTTCTCGAAGCTGGACGAGGACAACTTCTGGCAGATGGGCGATACCGGCCCCTGCGGGCCGAGCTCCGAGATCTTCTTCGACCATGGTCCCGAGGTATGGGGCGGCCCGCCCGGCAGCCCGGAAGAGGACGGCGACCGCTACATCGAGATCTGGAACCTGGTGTTCATGCAGTTCGACCGCGATGCGGCCGGCACCCTCAATCCCCTGCCCAAGCCCTCCATCGATACCGGCATGGGCCTGGAGCGCATCGCCGCGGTGATGCAAGGCGTGCACTCCAACTACGAGATCGATCTCTTCCAGAACCTGCTCGAGGCCGCGGCCCACGCCACCGGCCATGCCGACACGTCTACCCCATCGCTGCGAGTAATCGCCGACCATATCCGTTCCTGCGCCTTCCTAATAGCCGACGGCGTGCTGCCCTCCAACGAGGGGCGCGGCTATGTGCTGCGCCGGATCATCCGTCGCGCCATCCGCCATGGCCACAAGCTTGGCGCGCGCGGCAACTTCTTCCACCAGTTGGTGGAAGCACTGGATGTGGAGATGGGCGAGGCGTTTCCCGAGCTGCGCGAGGCACGCCACCAGATCGAGCGCGTCCTGCTCAAGGAAGAAGAGCAGTTCGCCCGTACCCTGGAGCACGGCATGGGCCTGCTCGAAGAGGCCCTGGGCGGCCTTGAGGGCGACACTCTGCCCGGCGAGACGGTCTTCAAGCTCTATGATACCTACGGCTTCCCCTTCGATCTGACCGCCGACGTCTGCCGCGAGCGCGGCGTGAGCCTCGACGAGGCCGGTTTCGAGCGCGAGCTCGAGGCCCAGCGCGAACGCGCCCGCGCGGCCAGTCAGTTCGGCGCCGACTACGCCGCCGCCCTGGACCTCGAGGGCGAGACCGCTTTCACCGGTCATGACCTGCTGGAGGATCGCGCCACCGTCACCGCTCTGGTCGATCAGGAAGGCAATCCCTTGGCGCGGCTCGAACCGGAGCAGCGCGGCGTCGTGGTGCTGGACCGCACGCCCTTCTATGGCGAGTCCGGTGGTCAGGTGGGCGATACCGGTTACCTGGAGCTGGAGGGAGGCCGCTTCCTGGTCACCGACACCCAGAAGCAGGGCGGTCACCACCTGCACCATGGCGTGCTGCTCGAGGGAACGCTGGCGGTGGGCGCCGAGGTGCAGCCGCGGGTCGACGCCCGCCTGCGTGCGGCAACGGTGCGCAACCATTCAGCGACGCACCTGATGCACAAGGCGTTGCGAATGGTCCTGGGGGACCACGTGGCGCAGAAGGGCTCGCTGGTCACCCCCGAGCGGCTGCGCTTCGACTTCAGCCACTTCGAGCCCATGACCTCGGAGCAACTGGACGAGGTGGAGCGCCTGGTCAACGAGCAGATCCTGGCCAACGCGCCGACACATATCGAGCAGATGAGCCTCGACGAGGCCAAGGCCAAGGGCGCCGCGGCGCTGTTCGAGGCCAAGTACGCCGATAATGTCCGCGTACTGACCATCGGCGCCGACGACTTCTCCATCGAGCTGTGCGGCGGAACCCATGTGGCGCGAAGCGGCGACATCGGCTGCTTTCATATCGTCAGCGAAGCGGGCGTCGCCTCCGGCGTGCGCCGTATCGAGGCAATCACCGGTGAGGGGGCCCTGGACTGGTTCCGCGAGCAGGAAGCTCGCCTCCATCGCATCGGCGAACGCCTCAAGGCCAAGCCGGAGCAGGCCGAGGAACGGGTCGAATCGCTGCTCGAGCGCAACCGCACCCTGGAGAAGGAGCTCGAGCGCCTCAAGGCCAAGCTGGCCAGCGCCGCCGGCAGCGAGATGATCGATGAGGCCCGTGAGGTCAAGGGCGTCAAGGTGCTGGCCAAGCGCCTCGAGGGCGTAACCGGCAAGGAGCTGCGTGGGGTGCTCGACCAGCTCAAGAACAAGTTGGGATCCGGCATCGTGGTGCTGGGCGTGGACGATGCAGACGCCGGCAAGGTCAGCCTGATCGCTGGCGTCACCGATGATCTTACCGGCCGGGTCAAGGCCGGTGAGCTGGTCAACCATGTAGCGGCCCAGGTCGGCGGCAAGGGCGGCGGCCGGGCCGACATGGCCCAGGCCGGCGGCAGCGACGTCAAGGCGTTGCCCGGCGCGCTGGAAAGCGTCCCGGCATGGGTCGAGGATCGGCTCCAGTAAATGAATCACTCATCCGAGCGTTAAACGCACTCGAATCACGAGGAAAATCGGCAGATGGCACTATACGTACAGAAATTCGGCGGTACCTCGGTGGGCTCTGTCGAGCGCATCAAGGCCGTGGCCGAGAAGGTCAAGGGTTTTCGCGACAACGGTCACCAGATCGTCGTCGTGGTTTCCGCCATGAGCGGCGAGACCAACCGCCTGATCGGCATGGCCAACGAGATCAACGACGAGCCGACGCCACGCGAGATGGACATGCTGGTCTCCACCGGCGAGCAGGTCACCATCTCGCTGCTGGCCATGGCATTGCAGAAGATCGGTGTGCCGGCGACCTCCTATACCGGCTCACAGGTGGGAATCCATACCGACAGTGCCCATACCAAGGCGCGCATCCAGCGCATCGAGACCGATGAGATGCGCGAGGACCTCGATGACGGTCAGGTGGTCGTGGTTGCCGGCTTCCAGGGCGTCGACGAGGAGGGCAATATCACAACCCTCGGCCGCGGCGGCTCGGATACCACCGGTGTGGCGCTGGCGGCGGCGCTGAAGGCGGACGAGTGTCAGATCTATACCGACGTCGATGGTGTCTATACCACCGACCCGCGGGTCGTCTCCAAGGCCCAGCGCCTCGATACAATCACCGTCGAGGAGATGCTGGAACTGGCGAGTCTGGGCTCCAAGGTCCTGCAGATCCGCGCCGTCGAATTCGCCGGCAAGTACAATGTCCCGCTGCGCGTGCTGTCCAGCTTCGAGGATGGCCCCGGCACCCTGATCGTTGCAGACTCCGACCAAGACGAGGATTCCATGGAAGAACCGCTGATTTCCGGTATCGCCTTCACCGCCAACGAAGCCAAGCTGACCCTGCTCAATACGCCCGACGTACCGGGTGTGGCATCACGTATCCTGGGGCCGATCGCCGATGCCAACATCGAGATCGACATGATCGTCCAGAACGTGGCGCCGGCGGGGGACTACACGGATTTCACCTTTACCGTGGCCAAGGGCGATTACAAGCAGACCATGAAGATCCTCAAGGATCAGGTCATCCCCGACCTGGGTGGCGGTGATCTGCGCGGTGACGACAACATCGCCAAGGTTTCGCTGGTGGGGGTGGGTATGCGTTCCCATGCCGGTGTTGCTGCCAAGTTCTTCCGGGTACTGGCCGACGAGAACATCAATATCCGCATGGTCTCCACCTCCGAGATCAAGATCTCGGTTGTCATCGACGAGAAGCACATGGAGCTGGCGGTCAAGTCGCTGCACAAGGCCTTCGGCCTCGACAAGAGCGATATCGAGGCCGAATAAGACTCCCTCGGGTCGACGACACCTTCTACGCTTGTAGGGAAGTCCGCGACACCCGTACTACAGGACGTCCTTTCAGCGGGGTGCGGGCGTGTCATGGGTCGGTGCCATTGGTCAGGGACGACGAGTTGTCGCACAATGCAACTTCGTCGTTCCTGCCGGCGAGCATCCCGTAGCCATAAGTCTGAGAAGGAGATCAGTCATGCTCATCCTGACCCGCCGTGTCGGCGAAACCCTGATGATCGGTGATGACATCACCGTGACCGTCCTTGGCGTCAAGGGCAATCAGGTCCGCATCGGCGTCAATGCCCCCAAGGATGTCGCCGTGCATCGCGAGGAGATCTACCAGCGCATACAGCGCGAGAAGGCCGACTCCGGTCTCGAGAGCGATGACTAGTGCGCGGGCGATCGACGCGGAGAGCCATCACGGGGTCATGGCGAAAATTCGACCGGGGTCGCTGGACAATGGCCTTCTAAAACGGTAGGATGCGCACCGTGTCGATGAGGGAGAGGTGGCCGAGTGGCTGAAGGCGCTCCCCTGCTAAGGGAGTAAGGGGTTTATAGCCTCTTCGAGGGTTCGAATCCCTCCCTCTCCGCCATTGTCGTCACGCGAAGGTCAAGCGCCCGTAGCTCAGCTGGATAGAGTACCTGACTACGAATCAGGTGGTCGGAGGTTCGAATCCTCCCGGGCGCGCCATCTTCACAGTGGATGTGATCGGCGGCATGCCGTCCAGTTCATCCCGACAATGATCCTGTTTGTTGTCTTACGCGCCCGTAGCTCAGCTGGATAGAGTACCTGACTACGAATCAGGTGGTCGGAGGTTCGAATCCTCCCGGGCGCGCCAGATATCGACCCGTCCTCACTGCGAGGGCGGGTCTTCTGTTTTCCAGGCCCGCTGTGCCGAGCTTTTTACCGGTGTGTCGGGGCCAGCGTTCTGCTAGCCGGGTCGGCGTTCCTCGCGTGCCGGCCCTGCGATCGTTTGAGGCGCCGTCGCGATGCGACGCGCGCCTCTTTTTTGTGCGTGACGTTCTCCTGGCGATGATTCGTTGTCAGGCCGTTTCGGCCTGCTGGCCGGTGCCGGGGGAGATGGCGGAGGGCGCGAGGCCCGCCAGCAGGGCGTCCAGGTCGCGCAGTCGCTTCACGGCCTGGAAGCGACGGGCTGCCTCTTCGTCACGCTGGCGCATGTGGTTGAGCCACTGCTTCATCAGGGCAGTGACGACACGTTCCGGAAGTGTGGTACGCTGCAACGCAGCAAAGTCGGCAAGGATCCCTGCCCGGACCCGCCAGGGCGTCTCGGTCAAGCGTTCACCCGTCGCCTGCCAGTGGCGGATGCGCGAGGCCAGCCAGGGGTCCGCCAAGGCGCCGCGGCCGAGCATCACGTCGCGACACCCGGAGAGTGTGCGGGCCTTCCAGTAGTCCTCCAGGGTCCAGATGTCGCCATTGGCGACCACCGGAATGGAGAGGCGCTGGTGGATGCGACCGATCCACTCCCAGTGGGCAGGTGGGCGGTAGCCTTCGTCGCGGGTGCGGCCATGGACCACCAGCTGCCGTGCGCCGGCATCCTGGGTGGCCAAGGCGCAGGCCAGGGCCAGGCGGCGATCGGAGAAGCCCAGTCGGATCTTGGCCGTCACCGGGATCGTGTCGCCCACGGCCCGGGAGACTGCCGACACGGCGGCGTGGACTCTTCGCGGATCGCGCAGCAGCGAAGCGCCGCCATCGTGTCGGTTGACCAGTTTGGCCGGACAGCCGAAATTGAGATCCAGGCCGGTGGCACCAAGACGCAGGGCCTGGCGGGCATTGGCCGCGAGGGTATCGGGATCGGAGCCCAGTAATTGCAGCTGCACGGGGACGCCGCTCGGTGTGGTGACGCCCGGGCGGGCCAGTTCCGGGCAGTGCCGGAGGAAGACGCGGGGCGGCAGGCGGGCGTCCACCACGCGCACGAACTCGGTCACCGCCCAGTCGAAACCGGGAGTGCGGGTCAGGAGGTCACGGGTCACCGCGTCGATGACCCCTTCCATGGGCGCTAGGCCGGTTCGCCCGCCATGTAGTAAATTAACAACGCTGACTTCCACCATGACGCCATTGCAAACTGTCGAGAACGTGGCAGGTTATAGCATCCTAAAAAATGCGCAAGCCGGGTTTTCCTCGTGATATCGAGGCCAGTTATGCGCAAGAAGCAGGAGAATTCGCATGCAGGATACGCAGCTGCTCAACGAGGGCCTAGCCCTGATGGGCGTGGGCATGGGCTTTGTCTTTGTTTTTCTTACCGTGCTGGTGATCGTCACCACCCTGATGTCCAAGGTCATCGGTCGTTTTTTCCCCGAGCCCGTCGCGCCCCCGGTGCCGGCACGCGGGCGAGGCGGCGCTCCGGCGAGTCAGGACGATTACGTCATGGTCGCCATCAGCGCCGCGGTGCACCGCTATCGCCGTCGCCACCGCCGCTGAGGCAACCGTTCTCGCTTCCCCCTCCCTTCCATTCATAACGACAAGGTCACGACCATGACTGACAAGACACGCCCGCTTGGCATCACCGATGTCGTCCTGCGCGATGCCCACCAGTCGCTGTTCGCCACCCGCATGCGCCTCGATGACATGCTGCCTATTGCCGAGAAGCTCGACCGCGTCGGCTTCTGGTCGCTGGAGTCCTGGGGCGGGGCCACCTTCGACGCCTGTATCCGCTATCTCGGCGAGGACCCGTGGGAGCGGATACGGGCGTTGAAGGCGGCCATGCCCAATACGCCCCAGCAGATGCTGCTGCGCGGCCAGAACCTGCTCGGTTACCGTCACTACGCCGATGACGTGGTGGATAAGTTCGTCGAGCGGGCCAGGACCAACGGCGTCGATGTCTTTCGGGTCTTCGATGCGATGAACGATCCGCGCAACCTCGAGCGCGCCATCCAGGCGGTGCGCAAGGTAGAGGGCCATGCCCAGGGCACGCTCTCCTATACCGTGAGCCCGGTGCATACCCTGGACGGCTGGGTCGAGCTGGGCAAGACCATCGCCTCGATGGGTGCCGACTCCCTGGCCATCAAGGACATGGCCGGCCTGCTCAAGCCCTACGACGCCTACGAGCTGGTCACCAAGCTCAAGGCTGCTGTGGATATCCCCATCCACATGCAGTGCCATGCCACCACCGGCATGTCCACCGCCACCGCCCTCAAGGCCGCCGAGGCCGGCATCGACAACGTCGATACCGCCATCTCCTCGATGTCCATGACTTATGGGCACAGCCCCACCGAGTCGGTGGTGGCCATCCTGACGGGCACCGAGCGCGACACCGGCCTGGACCTCGAGCTGCTCGAGGAGATCGCCGCCTACTTCCGCGAGGTGCGCAAGAAGTACGCCGCCTTCGAAGGCTCGCTCAAGGGCATCGACTCGCGCATCCTGATCGCCCAGGTGCCGGGCGGCATGCTCACCAACATGGAAGGCCAGCTCAAGGAGCAGGGCGCCGGCGACAAGCTTGACGACGTGCTCAAGGAGATCCCGCGCGTGCGCGAGGACCTGGGCTTCATCCCGCTGGTCACCCCCACCTCGCAGATCGTCGGCACCCAGGCGGTGATGAACGTGATGATGGGCGAGCGCTACAAGTCCATCTCCAAGGAGGTTCAGGCGCTGCTCAAGGGCGAATACGGCGCCGCGCCGGCACCGTTCAACGAGGAACTTCAGGCCCGCGTGCTGGAGGGTGGCGAGCCGATCACCTGCCGCCCGGCCGATAACCTCAGTCCCGAGATGGACCGGCTCACCAAGGAACTCAAGGAGAAGGCCAAGGCCGAGGATATTCGCCTGGCTGAGGGCGAGCGCGAGATCGATGACGTCCTGACCTATGCGCTCTTCCCGCAGATCGGCTTGAAGTTCCTCAAGAACCGCGACAATCCCGATGCCTTCGAGCCCGCGCCCCAGGCTCTCGGGAATGAGACCCCCGGTGCCAGCGCCAACCTGTCGGCTTCTTCACAGAAGGGTGGGGCCCAGAATAAAGGAGCCGAGGCCAAGGCCCCGGCGACCCAGGACACGGCACCGGGCGGCCCCGAGACCTATACCGTCAAGGTCAACGGCAAGCAGTACGTGGTCGAGATTGCCGAAGGCGGCGATATCGGCGATGTCCAGGAGCAGAAGACCACTGACGCCAAGAAAGCGTCCGACGCGAGCGAGCCCGCCGAATCGTCCGGCGAGGCGATCACCGCGCCGCTGGCCGGCAATATCTTCAAGGTCAATGTGCGTGAAGGCGATAGCGTCGAGTCTGGGGATGTCGTGATCATTCTCGAGGCCATGAAGATGGAGACCGAGGTACGCGCCAGCAGCGCCGGCAGCGTCTCCGCCGTCAAGGTCAGCGAGGGCGACAGCGTCGCCGTCGGTGACGTCCTGATCGAGCTCTAAGGGCCCCCTCATGGAGAAACTACTGACACTCTGGCACGGCTCGGGGCTCTACAACCTGAATGTGGGCCAGGCGGCGATGATCCTGGTGGGGCTGGTGCTGCTCTACCTGGCAATCCGCAAGAAGTTCGAGCCGTTGCTGCTGGTGCCGATCGGCTTCGGTGGCATCCTGGCCAACATCCCCGAGGCGGGTCTGGCGCTGTCGGCGCTGGAACAGGCCATCGAGGTGGCCAGGCCTGCCGTGCTCCAGCAACTCGCCACCGCCCTGGGTACGAGCCTGGACCCGCTGGCCGGTGCCGAGGCGTGGCGCGAGACCCTCAAGGGCCTGGTCAAGGACGGTGTCGCACCGGAGGCGCTGCGTGCCGCCCGCGATGTGGCGGTCGGCGTCGGCTACGGCGACGGCATGCTCTACAGCTTCTACAAGGTGGCCATCGCCTCGGGCATCGCCCCGCTGGTGATCTTCATGGGCGTGGGGGCGATGACCGACTTCGGCCCGCTGCTGGCCAACCCGCGTACCCTCTTCCTGGGGGCGGCGGCGCAGTTCGGCATCTTTGCCACCCTGTTCGGCGCGGTAGGCCTCTCGGCGCTGGGTGTGATGGATTTCTCGCTCAACCAGGCCGCCGCCATCGGCATCATCGGCGGTGCCGACGGCCCCACCTCGATCTATGTGTCGAGCGTGCTGGCCCCTGAGCTGCTGGGCGCCATCGCCGTGGCCGCCTATGCCTACATGGCGCTGGTCCCGCTGATCCAGCCGCCGATCATGAAGCTGCTGACCTCGAAGCGGGAACGCGAGATCACCATGACCCAGTTGCGCCCGGTGTCGAAGCTCGAGAAGGTCGTCTTTCCGGTCGCGATCCTGCTGCTGGTGGCCTTCTTCCTGCCGGACGCCGCGCCGTTGCTGGGGATGTTCTGCTTCGGCAACCTGATGCGTGAGTGCGGGGTGGTGGAGCGGCTTTCCGACACCGCCCAGAATTCGCTGATCAACATCGTGACCATCTTCCTGGGCCTCTCGGTGGGCTCAAAGCTGATGGCCGACAGTTTCCTGGCCATGGAGACCCTGGGGATTCTCGGCCTGGGCATCGTCGCCTTCGGGATCGGCACCGCTGCGGGGGTGTTGATGGCCAAGCTGATGAACCTGATGAGCAAGATGCCGATCAATCCGTTGATCGGTGCCGCCGGGGTCTCGGCAGTGCCCATGGCAGCGCGAGTGGCCAACAAGGTGGGGCTGGAGTCCAACCCCCACAACTTCCTGCTGATGCACGCCATGGGGCCCAACGTGGCCGGGGTGATCGGCTCGGCGGTGGCCGCCGGGGTGATGATCAAGTATCTGGGGTGAGGCGCCTCCGGGCGCCGCTCGCCATGGAGAAGGGTTAATCGTCCAGCATTGTCAGCCGGCCCCGCAGGCGTGTCTCGAGGGTGGTCAGGTCGGCGGGGGTGTCACTTGGCCAGCCCACCTTTAGCCGCACGCCGTCGGCGCCGTAGTCGGCCTGCTCGATCGGGATCTTCTGTTCGGCCAGCCAGGCGCGGGCCTCGGCTTCGCCGGCGAAGTCGACCCGCAGGTGTAGCGGGGCGCGCTCGACCACGGTGCGGCGCGGTAGGGCCTCCAGGCCCTCGGTCACGGCGCGAGAGTAGGCGCGCGCCAGGCCGCCGGTGCCGAGCTTGGTGCCGCCGAAGTAGCGCGTGACCACGCAGCCCACCTGGCCGAGGCCGGCCCCCTCGAGCACCTGGAACATGGGGCGCCCGGCGGTGCCGCCGGGCTCGCCGTCGTCGGAGAAGCCGATGGCGACCTGCTCGCCGGGCGGGCCGGCGATGAAGGCACTGCAGTGGTGGCTGGCATTGGGGTGGATGCGGCGCGCCTCGGCCAGCATCGCCTCGAAGGCCGCCGAGTCCGGTGCATGGCAGAGCCAGGTGATGAAGCGGCTCTTCTCCACTTCCAGTTCGCTCTCCTGCCAGCGTCCCGCAGGGACGTCGGGGGCGGCAAAGCGCATCAGGCGGCCAGCTCCGTCTGGCGCACCACGCCCATCACTAGGCCGATCACCTGGATATCGTCGTTGCGCAGGTAGATGGGGGCCATGCGCTCGTTGGCTGGCTGCAGGCGCACACCCGACTTCTCGATGTAGAGCTTCTTCAGGGTGACCTCCTGGTCGTTGATCATCACCACGGCGGTCTCGCCGTTCTCGGCACTTTCGCGACGCTCGATGATGATCACATCCCCGTCGAAGATGTTGCAATCGATCATGGAGTCGCCGCGTACTCGCAGGGCGTAGGTGTTGCGACGGACCATGCACGTGGGTACCTGGATGCTGCCTATTTCGGGGCAGGCCTCGATGGGCATTCCCGCCGAGACGTGACCGAGCAGCGGGATCTCGGTCAGGTTGTCAGCCTCGATGGCCGCCCAGGCCTCGGTCAGCGGGAGGTTGGGACGGCGCTCCAGGTACTGCGGTGTGACGTTGGGCATGCGATGTCTCCCGGTTATCGAAAACTGTCGATACATGGCTATGTTGGTATCTGTTGTTGGTCTGCGCCTATCGCCTTGCGAAACCACGCTTCCTCTGCTGGCTTCGCGGTTTCAAACAACCGTCGCCATGCCAGGTAATTGGGTAAGTACTCGGTCCCCACCCCATGAAAGCGCGTCATCCAGCCCTTCAAACGGCTCATATAGCTGTTTACGTTCTGAATGTGGTATTCCTTGCCAAGCACTCGCTGATTGTCGAGTGTGATCAGTCGATGATGAGCAATGCCATGGTCGGCAGAGAAGGTTTTATACCAGCTGTGCCCGTCCGAACATAAAATCGAGTCACGATCGATGATCGGTGCCAAGAATTCATGAACAGTGGATTTCTTGAGCGCCGGATCGACCAAGTCACTGATCTTTCCGTTACGGTCTCGCGCAATAAGAACCTGAATCTTTTGCCCTTTTTTCTTCATATCGCCTTGCCCGCCGCGCCTTCGAGGTTTGCGGTGCGTGAGATTACGCTTTCCTTTGCAGGACTCCAGGAAGAAGGTTTCGTCTACCTCGATGATGCCGGATAGTGGGTTGGCGTTGTCTTGAGCGCTCGTTTTCAGGAAGCGATGTCGCCAGCGGAAGGCCGTCTTCAAATCGATGCCCACTCGGGCCGCCGAGACACGTAACGTCAGACTGTCTCGCATGCAGCGCAGGTAATCAAACCACTTGTCGCGGTGCTGCAGTTTGGCCAGGGGCGTACCTGTGAGGGCATTGAAGGTCTTGCGACAATCGGGATTCCGGCAGCGATACCGCTGCAGGCCACCGCTGCGCCCCCACTTTGCAGGGTATTCAGCGCCACAGTGTGGGCAGGGAAGGTGAGGTCTCGCGGTGTCGAGCAAGGTGTTCGCTTGGGAGCTTATTTGCCCAAGAATCTGATCTGCCAGGTATTTCTTGAGATGGTCAGGGAGGCGAGTCAGTGTCTGTTCGAGGGCTTTGAGGTCTGATTGATTCATGGCGTGCCCCAGAGGAAAACTGGATATACAGTAGTTTATACAGTATTTTTAAAGCACGCCAACAACAGATACCAACATAGCC
>NZ_FOBC01000023.1 GCF_900109725.1 Halomonas daqiaonensis | reverse complement strand
CGCCGTCCCAGTAGGCCTCGCCGTCGATCTCCACCGCCTGGAAGACCGTGGGCAGACAGGCCGAGGCCATCACCGCATCCAGGCTCATCTCCTCGCGGGAGAAGATTCGCTGCTTGCCACTGCGCACGTTGGTGGCGGTGACGAAGAGCTTGAGGTTCTCGCAGGCACGGACCCGCTCGAAGTCGACCTGTTCGGCGACGATCTTCCGAAGCGGGTTGAAGTTGAAGGGATTTAACTGGTAGGGCGAGACCAGTCGGCTCATCAGGTCCAGGGTGATGTAGCCCGGGGAGTGGTCGAGACTCCAGTTGCCGATCAGCATGTCCAGCGGGGTACGGCGCACGGGGCTCGCCATGCCGGCTCGGCTGACGGCCCGCCAGAAATCACGCAGGGCCACGCGAGCGGTGGACTCGTCACCACGGGTCAGGGCATCGGCCATTACCACACCGTTCATGGCGCCGGCACTGGTGCCGCTGATGCCCTCGATCTCGATGCGCTCGTCCTCGAGCAGGCGATCCATCACGCCCCAGGTGAAGGCGCCATGGGCACCGCCACCCTGGAGCGCCAGGTCGATCCGTCTTCTCTCGCTCATCTTTGCTCCTTGGCCTAGGCGGCCTGGCCAGGCCGCCGCTGCAGTGCATCGATTCCAGCATACCGGCCGAGCCGAATGACGACCATCACCTTGGCAGGAGCATGGCGTTCAGAATACTCCGCTGGCCTAGGGGAGTACGTCGATTGCGGAGACAGCAAGGGAAGCCGCGGTCGCTGCGTTGGAACATGTGATCGGTCTAATCTAAGGTGGATCCATCATTATCGGGGCGACCAGCGGGGGAATATCAGCATGAGCGAGTCTGATCTGGGCATGATGGATGCGCAAAGCCTGCAGGCGCTCTTCCGGTCGCGTGAAGCCTCGCCGCTGGACGCCACGCGGGTCGCTCTCGAACGCATCGACCGCTTCAACGACACGGTGAATGCCTACGTCCACGTGGACCACGAGGGCGCAGAGTCGGCCGCCAAGGCCTCGGCGCGGCGCTGGGGCCAGGGTAATCCGCTGAGCCCGATCGATGGCGTGCCGGTGTCGCTGAAGGATCTGACCGAGGTTGCCGGTATGCCGTGTCGCGAGGGATCGTTGACCAGACCGGACACGCTCTGTGAACATGACGCGCCGCCTGCCCGGATGCTGCGGCAAGCGGGTGCCGTCATCCTGGGCAAGACCAACACACCTGAATTCGGCTGGAAAGCGGTGACCGACAATCGGGTGTTCGGCGCGACTACCAACCCCTGGGATACACGCTTGACGCCTGGGGGCTCATCCGGCGGTGCTGCCGTTGCCGCTGCCCTCAATATGGGGGTGCTCCATCAGGGCGGTGACTCCGGTGGTTCGATCCGGATTCCAGCGGCCTTCACCGGTGTCTTCGGCTTCAAGCCCTCTTTCGGTTGGACGCCACAATGGCCGCCGGCCAAGGAGCCGACCCTCTCGCACCTGGGCCCCCTGACCCGCAATGTGCGCGACGCTGTCAGCATGCTCAACGTCATGGGTCGTTACGACTACCGGGACCCCTATGCCACGCGGGGGCAGCCGGATGACTGGGGACAGGACGTATGCCGGGGACTGCAGGGCCTGCGCATCGCCTATTCGCCCGACCTGGGGTATGCCCAGGTAGATCGGCATGTTGCCGACCGGGTGGCAGAGGCCGCGCGAAAGCTGCAAGCGTTGGGCGCCGAGGTGGTGGAAATCCATCCCGGCTTCGAGTCCCCCCTGGATATCTTCAAGAAGCTCTGGTTCACGGCTTCGCTGGAGCAGTGGTCACAGCTCGATGATCGACTTCGCGACATGCTGGATCCCGGTCTGGTGGCCGATGCGCGTGAGGCCGAGTGCTGGCGCGCCGTGGACCTGTTTCGTGCGCTGGGGGAGCGGGCACGACTGACCGAGCGACTCGAGCATTTCAATCAGGAGTACCACCTGTTGATGACGCCGACCGTCTCCATTCCGCCATTCGAGGTCAACCGGGAAGTCCCCTCCGGAAGCGGCATGAAGCACTGGGAAGAATGGGCGCCATTTTCCTATCCCTTCAACCTGAGCCAGCAACCCGCGGCCTCGGTACCCTGTGGCTTCACCGATGCCGGCTTGCCGGTGGGCTTCCAGCTGGCGGGAGGCAAGTACGACGATGTCCGTGTGCTGCGTGCCTGCCATGCCTTCATGGAGGCATATCCCCCACGCTTTCCTGCCATGCCGGATGAACCCCGACAAGCCTGAGGGCCGACATTCAGCCGTTTTCGGGCATGCGAGGCGTGACCGGGCAGGCGCTTTCGAATCATGAAGATGCCGCAAAGCATGGCATCGACGGGATAGCGGTCATCCATCGTCGCTCTACGCCAGGTCTTCAGGCCTGAATCATCACCTGATCGCCATCGAAGCCGATCGGCCAGGTGCGCAGCTTGATGCTATCGTCTTCCAGGCATTGGCCGTCGGCGAGGCGGAAGTGCTGCTTGTGGATTGGTGAGGCCACCACCGGCTCGCCCTTGAGGTCGCCGACAATGCCGCGGGCGATGACGTTGGCGTTAGCGAAGGGATCATGGTGATCGAGGGCATAGAGTTCTGTCTCATGGCCTGGTAAGTAGAAGATGGCCAACTGGGCTGGGCCTTCTTCGGTCTCGATCCAGGCGGCGACGCCGGAGAAAGGCACGAGGTCGTCACGGTGGCAAAGGGCTTGCCAGGCCTGGGTCATGGTCTTGGCTGCTGCAGTGGTCATGGGAAAACTCCTTTAGGCGGGACGAAGCTGGCCGCGCTCCTCGGTCACGATGATGTCCGGATCCGGGCGGGCGTCGTTGACGAAGCTGCGGAAGCGCTTGAGCTTCTCCGGGTCGTCGATGGCATCGGCCCACTCGCACCGGTAGGTGTCGATCACCGTCTGCATCTGGCGCTCCAGCTCCTGGCCTATCCCCAGGCTGTCGTCGACGATCACCTCCTTGAGATAGTCCAGGCCGCCCTCGAGGTTCTCGCGCCACACCGAGGTGCGCTGCAGCCGGTCGGCGGTGCGCACGTAGAACATCAGGAAGCGGTCGATAAGCTGGATCAGCCGGTCGTCGTCGAGGTCGGTGGCGAAGAGTTCGGCATGGCGCGGTCGCATGCCGCCGTTGCCGCAGACATAGAGGTTCCAGCCGTTCTCGGTGGCGATGACGCCGATGTCCTTGCCCTGGGCCTCGGCACACTCCCGGGTGCAGCCGGAGACACCGAACTTGAGCTTGTGGGGCGAGCGCAGGCCCTTGTAGCGATTCTCCAGCCGGATCGCCATGCCCACGCTGTCCTGCACGCCGTAACGACACCAGGTGCTGCCCACGCAGGACTTCACCGTGCGCAGCGACTTGGCGTAGGCGTGGCCGGTCTCGAAGCCGGCATCGAGCAGCTCGCTCCAGATATCCGGGAGATCCTCCAGGCGGGCGCCGAACAGATCGATGCGCTGGCCACCGGTGACCTTGGTGTAAAGACCGTAGGTCTCGGCCACCCGGCCCAGTACCATCAGCTTGCCCGGGGTGATCTCGCCACCGGGCACCCTGGGGACCACCGAATAGGTGCCGTTCTTCTGCATGTTGGCCATGAAGGTGTCGTTGGTGTCCTGCAGCGGGATATGCGCGGCATCGGTGATCGGCTCGTTGAAGCAGGAGGCGAGTATCGAGGCCACTGCCGGCTTGCAGATGTCACAGCCAAGGCTCCGGCTTGATGAAGCGCCGTGCTTGCCGATCAGCTCGCCGAAGGTCTTGATGCCTTCGATACGCACGATGTCGTAGAGCTCCTGGCGGGTGTGGGCGAAGTGCTCGCAGATCGAGCGGTCGACCTCCACGCCGCGACTCTCCAGCTCATGTTCCACCACGCTCTTGAGCAGGGCCGCGCAGCCGCCGCAGCCGGTGCTGGCCCTTGTCTCGTCCTTGACGGTCGCCAGGTCGCTGGCGCCGGCATCTAGGGTCGCACAGACATCGCCCTTGCTGACGTTGTGGCAGGAGCAGATGGTCGCCGTCTCCGGCAGCGCATCCGGCCCCAGTGTCGGGGCGCCTTCACTGCTGGGCAAGATCAGCGAGGCCGGGTCCTCGGGAAGGTCCAGGCCATTGCTGTAGTACTGCAGCAGGGTGTCGTAGACACCGTTGTCGCCTACCAGCATGGCGCCGACCAGTCGCTTGCCGTCGCCGGAGACCACCAGCTTGCGGTATTGCTGCTTGATCTGGTCGAGGTAGCGGAACACCCGGGCCCCGGGTGTCTGGTTGCCGTGGGCATCGCCGATGGCGCCCACGTCGACACCCAGCAGCTTGAGCTTGGTGCTCATGTCGGCACCGCGGAAACTCTCGCCCTGAATGTGATCAAAAGGGCCGAGCAAGGTGTCCGCGGCCACCTTGGCCATCTGGTAGCCGGGGGCGACCAGGCCGAAGATGCTGTT
This sequence comes from Halomonas daqiaonensis, assembly GCF_900109725.1. Lineage (GTDB taxonomy): Bacteria > Pseudomonadota > Gammaproteobacteria > Pseudomonadales > Halomonadaceae > Halomonas > Halomonas daqiaonensis. The sequence continues at coordinate 51,478 of NZ_FOBC01000023.1, read as the reverse complement.
GTTCCACAGCGCCACCTCACCCACGGCCAGTATCGCCGGGTCGCTGGTCAGACAGCGGTCGTCGATCACCACGCCACCGCGTTCGCCCATCTCCAGGGCGCTGTCCCGGGCCAGTTCGTCGCGGGGGCGGATGCCGGCGGAGAACACGATCAGGTCGGCCTCCAGTACCTTGTCGTCCTGGAAGACCATGCGGTGGGCGGCATCGACGCCGTCCTCGATGCGCTGGGTGGCCCGGTCGGTGTGCACTTGCACACCCAGTGCCTCGATTTTCTCGCGCAGCAGCTCGCCGCCCTCGCTATCGACCTGCATGGGCATCAGGCGCGGCGCGAATTCCACCACGGCGGTGTCGAGGTTCAGGCCGCGCAGGGCATTGGCCGCCTCCAGCCCCAGCAGGCCGCCGCCCACCACCACGCCGGTGGAGGCGCTCTCGGCGGCGGAGCGAATGGCATCCAGGTCGTCCAGTGTGCGGTAGACCAGGCAGCCGTCACGATCGCTGCCGGGCATGGGTGGTACGAAGGGGTAGGAGCCGGTGGCCAGTACCAGGCGGTCATAGGGATAGTGGCCGGCCTCGGTGATCACTTTGCCGACATCGCGGTCGATGGCGGTCACCGATTCGTGCAGGCGCAACACGATACCGTGCTCGGCATAGTGGTCAGCGGTTGAGAGGGCCAGGGAGTCGGCATTGCGGCCGGTAAAGTACTCGGAGAGGTGGACCCGGTCGTAGGCGCGGTGACGCTCCTCGCCGAAGACGGTGATGGCGTAGTGCGCCGTGGCACCGCGTTCGATGAGCTGCTCGACCAGGTGATGGCCGACCATGCCGTTACCGATGATGATGAGTCGTTGTACTTTGTTGTTCATGCGGCCTCCTTGACGGGGCGTTGTGCGGGGTCGGAATCGTTGGCTTCGAGCAGGGCGTTGGCATCGGCCGAGCCGAGCAGCAGCGCCTGGCGACAGGCGGTAAGGTCGCTACCCGCCTGGGCCTGGGTGAACAGCCAGGGGCCCATGTCGGTGTCGCCGTAAAGGATGGCGCCCTCGAGGCGTCCAGCGCGCAGCAGTAGACGGCGGTAGTCGCCCTGTTCGGGGTCGTGATAGGCGAGCACATCATGGTCGGGGTCGGCCTCGATGGGGCCGAAGGCAAACAGCGAGATGCCGCTGATCTTGAGCTTGGTGGCGCTGGGTTGCTCGCGAAAACCGGCCACGTCGTCACCGCACAGGACGGCGGCCAGTACCTCGACCTGGCGCCAGATCGGCTCCACGAGCCCGTAGGTGGTGCCCTCGAACTGGCAGCACTCGCCGAGGGCATGGATCGAGGCATCGGAGGTGGTCAGGGTGTCGTCGACGACGATGGCCCGGTCGACGTCGAGTCCGGCACGCTGGCCCAGCTCGGCATTGGGGGTGATACCCGCCGCCACCACCACGCAGTCGGCGGCCAGGCGCCGGCCATCCTCCAGATGCACGGCGACCACCCGACCCGCTTCGTTCCCCTCCAGGGCGGCGAGGCGAGCTTCGGTATGGATCCTGAGGCCGCGGCTGACGAGCTCGGCCTCCAGCAGGCCGGCGGCGGTGGCATCGAGTTGTCGGTTCATCAGTCGGCTCGAGCGTTGCAGCAGGCTGACGTCCAGGCTGGGTCCCTTGCTCTGACCGGTTTTACGCAACCCCTCGGCCGCCTCCAGCCCGAGAAGACCGCCACCGATGACCACGGCGTGCCCTCCCTGCTCGGCGGCCTCGGTCAGGGTTGCGACATCCTCGAGGTCACGAAAGCCGTGGACGCCGCGAAGCTCGATACCCGGGACATCCGGCATGGTCGGCCGCGAGCCGGTGGCTAGCACCAGGCGGTGGTAATCGAAGGTGCGACCGGCATCGGTGGTCAGCCGGCGCTCCGCGCGTCCGATCGACGTGACCCGTTCGCCGAGCACCAGCTCGATGCCGTGATCGGCGTACCAGGCGGCCTCGCGCAGAGTGAGGGCGTCGCGTTCCATCTCGCCGGCCAGCCAGGGCGAGAGCAGGATGCGGTTGTAGGCGGCGGCCGATTCATCGCCGATCACGGTGATCCGCGCCGGATGGTCTGAGCGCTTGAGCAAGGCCTCGACCAGCCGGTGGCCGGCCATGCCGTTACCGATGATCACCAGGTGTTCGGTCTCGTGCGGGGCTGGGTGCATGATCTGGCACCTCCGGTGTGACAAAAAAGACGCCTCTGCGCTTTCCCGGCATCGGGAAGCACTGAGACGTCTTCGTCTGGGATGGGCAATCACCGTTGATCGCCGTTATTGCTTATTAGAGACAAGAACCCGGCCAAAAGGCCGGGTTTGTAAGGTTTATCCTATTTTTTCAATAGCTTGATGTTGCCAAGGCATGCAAGCGGTTCACTTTGCGGCTTCCTTGGTCGCACATCAATGGTGCATGGCAGCATCGAAATGCACGGGGGCGTAGCATTCGTGCAGGGTGCGGATATCGAGCGTACGACCCTTGTCATGCAGGTGGCAGCGTAATGGCTCGGCGATCCGGTCCATGGCCTCGACGTTGGGGCGCAGCAGGTCGCCACCGTAGAGGCGCTGGCGAATGGGACCTTGCCCCTCGGGCAGGGTGTCGAGATGGCTGACCGAGCGATCCAGATAGGGCGGCAGCGCCAGCCAGTCGCGAGCCTGGCGACGGTGCTCCGGCCTATCGGCGAGCCAGTCGCTGGCGTTTTTCAGCGCGCGCAGGAGGGCGGCGAGTGTGGCCGGGTAGCGTCGTGCCCAGAAGCGGGTCACGCCCAGCACCTTCTCGGGATGGTCCGGCCACAGCTGGGCGCCGCTGGCCACCAGCCGGCCTACACCCTCGTGTTCGGCGAGGCTGCCCCATGGTTCGCCGACGCAGAAGCCGTCGATCTGACCCTCGCGCAGGGCGGCCACCATGCGCGGCGGCGGCAGGGCGATCAGGTCGACGTCGCGATCGGCGGCGAGCCCGCCCCGGGCCAGCCACTCGCGCAGCAGGAAATGCTGGCAGGAGAAGGGGTAGACCATGGCCAGGCGGGGCCTCGTCGCGTCGGTATGGCGGGCCAGCCACTCGCCTAGGGCGCGGGCGCTTTCGGCCGGGTCGTCGCCCAGCGCCGCACGGCTTTGCTCACACAGCCTCGAGGAGAGCACGAGGGTGTTGCCGCCATGGCTGAGGGTGACGGGTGCCAGGGTCTCGCAGGGGGCGCGTTCCATGCCCAGGCTCATGGCGAGCGGCAGGGGCGCGAGCATGTGGGCGCCATCGAGTAGGCCGGCAGCGACCTTGTCGCGCAGCGTCGACCAGGCGTTCTCTCGAGACAGTGTGACGTCCAGGCCCTGCTGGGTAAAAAACCCCTGCTCGCGGGCCACGATCAGCAGCACCGCATCGACCAGAGGGATGAAGCCGAGCGTCAGACTCTCGAGTTCCGGCGTCGCGGCAGGCGAAGTGGCGGTTTCTCTCATGACAATGACCCCTTGTCCAGGCGCTCTAGGATGTCGATGACGCTGTCGGCCACCTCGGCAATGCGCTGGCCGCGGTCCATGGCGATCTTGCGCAGCATGTGGTAGGCCTGCTCCTCGTCACAGTCCTGGTGTTTCATCAGCAGACCCTTGGCGCGCTCGATGCGCTTGCGGTCGGCGAGCTGGTTGCGCGCCTTGTCCAGCTCCTGGCGCATCGATTGAAAGGCATCGAAACGGGCGATGGCGACCTCGATGATCGCCTTGACCCGGCCGGGGACCAGGCCGTCGACCACATAGGCGCTGACCCCGGACTTGAGGGCTGCCTGCATGGTGTCGGGGTCATGCTGGTCGGCGAAAAACACCACTGGCCGAGGGTTCTCGCGGTTGAGAAGCGCCATGCTATCGAGGGTGTCGCGGTCGGGTGATTCCATGTCGATGATCACCACGTCGGGTTGGTGACGGGCAACCATCTCGTTGAGACTGGCCGGACTTTGCAGCCGACAGGCCACTTCGTGACCTTCCACGATCAGGGCCTCCTCGACCATGGCGGCGCGCACGAGCTCGTCGTCGACCAGCAGGATCTTCAAGGGTGGGGGCATTGGCATCGCTCGTCGTTTGGCGTCTGACACACCTGAAAGCAATATGCATTCCAGATCCGCCTTTTGCCCGCGGTGAGCGGCCTTGACGATGCGGCGGCACCGCAGGATCGCTTCATGCTGCACTGCAGTGGTGCGGGTTCTTGATCGGGCGCATGTCAACTGGTGCAAGCGGAGTTCCCATGACGGGCTCTGTTTGTCTCGCCGGGCAAACTAACCCGCAAGAATGGCAAGCATTTTCGTTTCTTGGCACATGGTTTGCTTCAGGTAGAAACATCAAGCCGGGGTGGCCAGGCGGTCATCCCGGCGGCAAACGGCAACGACGCCCACCTGCGCCTTCCCGACCGGGACTACGCGGTGGGCGTCTTCTTTTGTCCGGTCATACCCGACAAGTCTCGAGGAGGTCGACATGCAACAGGCCCGAACCACCTGTCCCTACTGCGGCGTCGGCTGTGGCGTTCTTGCCCAGGTGGACGACGAACGGATTGTCCATGTGCAGGGCGACGGTGAGCATCCGGCCAACTACGGTCGCCTGTGCGTCAAGGGCTCTGCCCTGCACGAGACCCTGGGCAATCACGGCCGCTTGACCCGGCCACGGGTCGACGGCGTCGCGGTTGACTGGGACACCGCGCTGGACAGCGTGGCCACTCGCCTGGCGGCCATTCGCGAGACGCAGGGGGCGGCGGCGATTGGCGCCTATCTCTCCGGGCAGCTGCTCACCGAGGACTACTACGTCGCCAACAAGCTGTTCAAGGGTTTCGTCGGCACGCCGCATCTCGATACCAACTCGCGGCTATGCATGGCCTCGGCAGTGGCCGCCCATAAGCGCGCCTTCGGTGCCGACGCCGTACCTTGCTGCTACGAGGATCTGGAAGAGGCCGAACTGGTGGTGCTGGTGGGCTCGAACCTGGCCTGGAATCACCCGGTGCTCTACCAGCGCATCAAGACCGCCAAGACCCGCAACCCGCTGCTGCGTGTGGTGGTGATCGACCCGCGCGTCACCGATAGTTGCGAGATCGCCGACCTCTACCTGGGCCTGGCGCCGGGCAGCGACGGCCGGCTGTTCACCGGCCTGCTGGCCCGGATGGCCGACGCCGGCAAGCTCGACCGGGTCTATCTCGACCGCCACACTGCCGGTCTCGAGGAGGCGCTGGCCGCGGCTCGGGAAGACGATACCACGGTGGAGGCGATCGCCGCCGACTGTGACCTCGACCCGGAACGGCTGGAGACCTTCTACTACTGGTTCACCACCCAACTGCATGTGGTGACACTCTTCTCCCAGGGCATCAACCAGTCCTCCAGCGGCACCGACAAGGGCAACGCCATCATCAACTGCCATCTGGCAGGCGGCAAGATCGGCCTGCCCGGCGCAGGGCCCTTCTCGATCACCGGCCAGCCCAACGCCATGGGGGGCCGCGAGGTGGGCGGGCTGGCCAACCAGCTTGCCGCCCACATGGACTACCACACTCCCGGCGCCATCGACCGGGTCACCCGTTTCTGGACGACCGAAAATCTGGTGCCCACCCTGCCAGACGGGCCCGGCCACAAGGCGCTGGAGCTCTTCGAGGCCATCGAGCGCGGCGAGGTGTGGGCGGTGTGGATCATGGCCACCAATCCGGCGGTGAGCCTGCCCGATGCCAACCGCGTGCGCCGTGCCCTGGAGCGCTGTCCGCTGGTGATCGTCTCCGAATGCGCGGCCGCCACCGACCTGCTGCCCTACGCCGATATCGTGCTGCCGGCCTCCGGCTGGTCCGAGAAGGATGGCACCGTGACCAACTCCGAGCGCTGCATCTCGCGCCAGCGCGGCCTTCTTCCGCCGCCGGGAGAGGCACGCCACGACTGGTGGATCATCACCGAAGTGGCCAGGCGCCTTGGCTTTGGCGAGGCCTTTGCCTACACCCATCCCGCCGAGATATTCGACGAGCACGCGCGGCTCTCGGGCTTCGAGAACCCTTCTCACACCCCGGGCGAGGGGGCTCGGCTCTTCAATATATCCGGCCTGGCCGGGCTCGACCGCGCGGCCTACGACACCCTGGCGCCGATCCAGTGGCCGGTGACCGCCGAGGCGCGGCGAGGCACGGCGCGGCTCTTCGAGGACGGCCGATTCGCCACCCCGGATGGCCTGGCACGTCTGCTGCCCGTGCGTCCGCGCGCTCCGGCACAGTCGCTCAGCGAGGCGCGCCCGCTGCGCCTCAATACCGGCCGGGTACGCGACCAGTGGCACACCATGACGCGCACCGGCCGGGCACCGCGACTGATGAATCACCGCGCCGAGCCCTTCATCGAAGTGCATCCGGACGATGCCGCCTCCCATGGCATCGTCGACCGTCAATTGGCACGCCTTCAGGGTGCCGGTGGTGACTACCTGGCCCGGATCCGCGTCTCCAATGGTCAGCGGCCGGGCGAGGTCTTCGTTCCCATGCACTGGACCGACCAGTTCAGCGGCAGGGCGCGTATGGGCTCCCTGCTCGAGGGTCACGTCGATCCGCTGTCGGGCCAGCCGGAATCCAAGCACGGTGCTGTGGAACTGGCTCCCTTCCGGCCCGGGTGGGAAGCCACCCTGATGGTGGCCGACGAATCCTCCCTCGGCGACGACCTTGTAGACGAGAGTGCCTACTGGGCGCGCATTCCGCTGAGCCGCTGCCAGCGCTGGCAGCTGGCGGGAGAGCCCGGCGATATCCGCGACTGGCTGGTCTGGCTGGCGGACCACTTGTCGCCGGCGCCGACCCTGTGGAGCGAGGACCCGGCATGCGGCCGCTTGCGTGCGGCGGGCCTCGATCAGGGGTGCCTGAGGTGGTGGCTGATGGTCGGCCCGCCGGCCGAACTGCCCGGCCTGGCCTGGCTCGACGAGCGCTTCAACGAGGCCGCGCGGGGCGAGGCGCTCGAGATCGGCAATCGGCGTCGGCTGCTGGCCGGCTGCGATGACGGGGCCGGGGACAGCGGTCCGCTGGTCTGCAGTTGTCATCAGGTGGCCCAGGGGGTCATCGTCTCCGCCATCCGCAAGGGGGATGCCAGCGTCGAGGCGCTGGGCGCCCGACTGGCTTGTGGCACCCAGTGCGGCAGCTGTATCCCCGAGCTCAAATCGCTCATCGAAGAAAGTGCCTAAGAGGAGGATGCCCATGCGCGCGTCAAGTCGGATTCCGAAGCCGCTGATGTCGATTGATAAAGTAGGCACGGTGTGTAGGCGGCTGGCACGTCTCGCCCAGGGGACGGGTCGCTGGCTTGTCGAGCGCTTCGTCAGCGCGCAGCGCCCAGCGGATGGCGCGATGGTTGGTGATTGCCGTGACGGCAGCGTCTATCTGGTGGGGGCCGGCAGCGGCAGTGCCGATCTGTTGACGCTCCGAGCCGCCCGGCTGCTGTGGCAGGCCGATGCCGTGGTCTATGATCGCCTGGTCGGCGATCAAGTGTTGGCGCTGATTCCCGCCGGCCGGGAGCGCTACGATGTAGGCAAGGCCCGCGGCCACCACAGCGTCCCTCAGGTCGAGATCGGCTCGCTGATGGTCAGGCTGGCACGACAGGGCAAGTCGGTGGTGCGCCTCAAGGGCGGAGATCCCGGCGTGTTCGGGCGCATGGGGGAGGAACTCGCCGCCCTGGGCGAGGCCGGGGTCGCGGTGGAGATCGTGCCCGGCATTACCGCCGCCTCAGCGGCGTGTGCCGCCATTGGCATTCCGCTCACCGACCGCGCCCATGCCCAGCAGTTGCGTTTTGTCACTGCCCAGCACTGCCGGGAAGGCGGTGAGCCCAACTGGGCTTCGCTGGCCAGCCGAGAGGAGACGTTGGTGTTCTACATGGGGCTCGGCAAGGTAACGGCGATCTGTGAAGGGCTGCGCGCGGCGGGGCTCCCCAATGATTGGCCGGTAATGCTGATGGCCAACGCCAGCCTGCCCGAGGAGCGCTCGCTGATCGGGAACCTCGCCGATATGCCGGCAAGGCTCCTCGCCGAACCCTTGCCCTCGCCCTGCCTGATCGTGGTGGGCTCTGTGGTGCGCATGGTGGCCACCACGCCAGCGGGACATTCGGTGCAACGCCACAGATCGTCAAGGCATGAAACCCTGTGTCTTTGATGAATGCCTGTCCGGCCGAGCGGCTCGACTAGCCCTGGACCTAGGGTCTGCTAGCCGGCCAATTTTTCGAGAATCGTCTCGGCGCTGCTCTTGTCCACCACCCCTTTCTCTGTATCGACGCCGAGATATTCCACCACGCCGTCGAAGGCGATCAAGGCAAAGCGGTGGCTGCGGATGCCCATGCCGCCGGCAGTGGCGTCCTTGTCCATGCCGATGGCGCGGGTGAACTCGGCGTTGCCGTCGGCGAGCATGGTGATCGCCTGGGCATTCTGATCCTTCTGCCAGGCACCCAGCACGAAGGCATCGTTCACCGCCAGGCAGGCGAGGGCATCGGCCCCCTTGGCAAGGATGTCATCGGCACGCACCACGAAGCCGGGCATGTGGGTGTTGGAGCAACCGGGCGTGAAGGCCCCGGGCACGGCGAAAAGCACTACGCGCTTGTCGGCGAAGAAGTCGCCGGTGGAGAGGTCTTGTGGCCCGTCGGGGCCATTGGTCTTGAGGGTGATGTCCGGAATTCTGTCGCCGACTGAAAGTGTCATGTGGGAGTCCTTTGGTTAGGTGTCATCGTCTTGCATGTGGGGAAGCATGTTTCGCGTACAGAGGGGCGCATCATTCCCGCGGCGGCGTGGGGCGAATGAGGATCTCGTTGACATCCACGTGTTCGGGCTGGGCCAGGGCATAGGTCACCGCGTTGGCGATGTCACGGTCTTCCAGGGCATGCTCCGGGGGCTCGTCGAAGAAGGGCGTATTGACCATCCCCGGCTCGATCAGCGTCACGCGAATACCGCTGCCGCGCAACTCTTCGCGAAGGTTGTAGCCGATCCCGCTCACCGCCCATTTTGTCGCGCTGTACATGGAGCCGGGTATGGTGGTGCGTCCGGCGGCAGAGCCGGTCAGCAATACATGGCCGCGGCTTCGACGCAGGGCTGGCAGGCTGGCCTGCAGGGTCAGCCCGACCCCGTAGATGTTGGTCAGGATCATCTCACGCCAGGCTTCATGGTCGGCGCCGCTGAAGCCGCCGGGTGAGCCACCTCGCCCCGCGTTGGCGAAGACGGCATCGATGCGACCAAAGCGCTCCATGGCCTGCTCGACCATGGCCTGCTGGTCCTCCATGGAAGTGACGTCGCAGCCAATGGCGAGCACGTTCTCCGGACCCAGTTCCTCGGCCAGCGCCGTCAGCTTCTCCCGGGAGCGGGCGGCCAGCACCAGCTTGTAGCCTTCTCTTGATGCTGCTCGGGCCGTTGCGGCTCCGATGCCAGTCGACGCTCCGGTAATCAGTAATACACGATGCTGCATCCTCTTCTCCTTTGCCAGTGACCCCTCGATTTCCAGCATGGCCCAGTCCGGGACATGGCTGCAATCCTGGCGCTCAACGCAATACCACCGCCCGATTGGGCGGTGGTGTGGGTCAGACTAAAGCTGAGGCTGATGTTGAGGCAGGGGTCAGCGCAGCGACAGGGCGCCCGCCCCGACGTCCTTGCCCACGGCATCCGTGTAGGCCTTGGCTTCCTGTGTTTCCACCTCTTCCGAGAAGCGCACCACCAGTACACACAACGAGGCGATGATCACCGCGATGCCTAGGTAGAAGAGCCCCTGTTGGTAGCTGAGGGCTTCGGAGCGAAAGAGGAAGCCGGCAGCCACCGCGCCGGCGTTGCCGCCGGCACCCACGATGCCGGCCACGGCGCCCAGCGCGCGCTTGTTGATGAAGGGTACCACGCCGAAGGTGGCACCCTCGGCCATCTGCACGAAGAGGCTGAAGACCAGCATGATGCCGATGGCAAAGGCCAGCACATGCATCTGCGAGAAGAACATCAGCGCGATACCCTCGCAGAGCATGGCGATGAACAACCAGCGTACCCGGCCCTTGAGGCCAGCCTTCCGGGCGAAGAGATCGGAGAAGATGCCACCCAGGGTGCGGGCGAAGATGTTCATCAGGCCGAAGAGGCCGGCGATCATGCCAGCGGCGGCCAGCGACAATTCGAAGTTGTCGAAGAAGTAGATGGCGGCGATGTTGTTGATGGTCAGCTCGACACCAAAGCAGGCGGCATAGACCACGAACAGGGCCCAGACGCGAATGTCCTTGGCGGCGGCCAGGAAGGTCTGGCCGGCACCGCTCTCGCCGCTGGCCGGTGGCAGCTCGCCGCGGGCGCGCAGGTCCTCGAAGTTGCCGTTGGGAGCATCCTGAGTGAAGAGGTAGTAGCAGATGCCGCAAACGAACAGCACCACTCCGGGCACCACCATGGCTAGCCGCCAGCCGAAGGCTTCGTTGACACCCAGCATCAGCAGGCCGGAGAAGATCAATGGCATGAGGATCTGGGTGGTACCCCCGCCCAGGTTGCCCCAGCCGGCGCTGGTGGCGTTGGCGGTGCCCACCACGTTGGGCGCGAACATGATCGAGGTGTGGTACTGGGTGATCACGAAGGAAGCACCGATGGCGCCGATCGCCAGGCGGGCGAGGAAGAAAGTCTCGAAGCTGTCGGCGAAGCCGATGCCCATCACCGGCACGGAACCCAGGCAGAGCAGCCAGGTGTAGGCCTTGCGCGGCCCGATGCGGTCGCAGAGCACACCTATCAGCAGTCGAACGACGATGGTAATGGCCACCGAGGCGATGATGGTGTTGCCGATCTGGGTCTTGGTCAGGCCGAGGTCGTCACGTACCACCGCCATCAGGGGAGCAATGCCGAACCAGCCGAAGAAACAGATGTGAAAGGCGAACCACGAGAAGTGGAAGGCGCGCATCTGGGGGGTACTGAAGTTCAACAGGCGAATCCTGTTGGCCTTGTTGCGGATCTCCATGGGAATACCTCGTCGAGTGATGGTCGAACACACGATCCTGGGCCTTCGCCGTTGAAGGTCGGGTTCGACGCACTCGTACTCCCGGGGAGCCTGGTCCACGCCTGCCTTGGTGTGCATCTACAAGCAAAGCAGCTGCCAACTGATAAAAAATAGTTTTTTATCAGTGTCTTGATAGCATAAAAGAGGGTGTCGAAGCATCGATCGATGCTCTGAAGATGGTGCAGAAAGGTGCAGTAGGGAGGCAGTGCGACCTGTCATGGTGCCGCCCGCGGTGTCACCATGACAGGAAGCTAGTTATTTCAAGGCCAGTTGCGCCTCATCCCGATCGCAGCGGAAGAAGTCTGAATTCGCCAGCCACTCCGGATCGGGGTAGTAGGTAAAGAGGTACTGATCCTCCTTGAGGCTGTCGATCAGGGGATAGGTCACTTCCTTTCGCACCGCCGGGCAACCATGACTGCGACCCAGTCGGCCGGTCTGCTCGATGAAATCCTCGCTGACGTAGTCGGCGCCGTGCATCACGATGGCGCGCTGGTAGGCGAGGTCATTGACGCCCTCCTCGAGCCCCTCGAGGCGCAACGAATAGCCATTTCTGCCATAGTAGCTGTTCATGGTGCGAAAGAGCCCCAGACTCGACTGGTGGCTCTCGGGCGTGTTGGAGAACGTCTCGGCCATGGCATTGCCGGACCCCTGGCCGTGGGAGACCAGCTCCTCGAACAGCAGCTGTCGATTTTGCAGGTCAAAGACCCATAGCCGTGGCTCGGTAGAAGGCAGCGAGAAGTCGATCACCGCCAGGCGCTCGGCATCGGGGTCGGCGCAGGAGAGGGCGCGGGCCGCCAGGCGCAGGACTCGGGGATCGGCGTCGGGCGCCAGACGCGTCAGGGTCTGGTCGAGAGGTCGCAGGCTCGGCGTATCGGGTGAGTTGACGTGGGCAAGAAAGTCGCTGCTGGCCTGGGCGGCCGGAGCGCCCAGCAGCAATGCGCTGCAGAGGGCGGTGCCGGGAAGCCATCGATTGAGCAAGGATGTCGGCATTCGGGAAACCTGTCGTGTGGCTTGCTGGCCCGCTCGTCGACCATTTCCTGGCGGCGGGGCGGTAACGCAGAAGTGGGGGTCGGCTTCCCTGCGGCCCCAAGTCGGAAACTATTATGACCAAGGAAAACAAGATGGCCAGACCCCATTCTCAACGCAGGAGCCAGGATCCATGTCCTCAGTCAAAGGAATGAAGCCGCTGCTTATCGTGGTGGTGATGATGCTCTCGATGAGCGCCTGGGCCGCCGAACAGGAGGCTGTCACGCCGCTCGAGGCAGCACTCGTCGAGCAGTCGGCCGATAGGGACAAGACGCTTGAAGCCTTCTATGCGGAGCGCGACTGGCGTCCGGTCTGGCAGGATCCTTCAACGGTGACCGCCTTCGCCGAGGCTCTGCATACCCTGGAGGGGGACGGCCTGAGTCCTTCGGACTACCGGCCGGATGCGCTGTCAGAGGCGCATCGACGTGCCTGGGGTGACGGGGAGGGTGATCCGCAAGAGCTGGCCGATTTCGAACTGCGTACCAGTCATGTTCTGCTCACGGCCCTGCGTCATCTGCAGAAAGGCAAGGTCGATCCGCAAGCCCTCGATACCGGCTGGGAAGTACCTGTCGAGCCGCCGGCGCTGGATGTGGCCTCGCTCTCCCGCCATGTGGATGCCCGGCGCTTTGAACAGGCCTTCGCCGACGTACGTCCCTCCTATCCCCCCTACCAGCGACTGCGAGCCGGCCTGGCTCGCTATCAGGATATCGACCAGCAAGGCGGCTGGCCGACATTGCCGCCACTGGACGGTCTGCTGCGTCCAGGCGATGTCCACGATGCCGTGCCTTTCCTGCGCGAGCGGCTGGCGGTGATCGGCGAACCCGGTTTGGCGGCAGCGGATACCACGATCCTTCCCGACGCCAAGCTGGTGGCGCCCGATCCCTTCACGTACGACGAGGCCCTGACAGAGGCGGTCGAGCGCTTCCAGGAGCGTCATCTGCTTGAGGTCGACGGCGTCGTCGGGCCCGATACACTGGCGGCGCTCAACGTGCCGGTAGGTGAGCGCATCGATCAGATCCGCATCAACCTGGAGCGGACACGCTGGTTGTTGCATGGCCTTCCTGAGACCTTCGTGCTGGTGGACATTGCCGGCTATCGGGTCAGCTATTACCGTCCCAACGGTGACATCTGGCGGTCGCGAATCGTGGTGGGGCAGCCCTATCGGCGCACACCCTCTCTGCGCTCGGAGATCACCCACCTGACCGTCAATCCCACCTGGACGATACCCCCCACCATCCGGCGTGAGGATGTGATTCCGAAAATTCATCGTGATCTTGGCTACCTGGAGCGCAACAACATCCGTGTGTTGAGTTACTCCGGCAGCGAGCTCGATCCGCGTTCCATCGACTGGCAAGATCCCGGCAAGATAATGTTGCGCCAGGAGGCCGGGCCGGAGAATCCTCTGGGCCGGGTGGTGATCCGTTTCCCCAACGACCACATGGTCTATCTCCACGATACCCCGGCCCAGCAGCTCTTCTCGCGACAGCAGCGGGCCATCAGCTCCGGCTGCATCCGCGTGGAGAACGTCATGACGCTGGTTCAACTGTTGCTCGATGATACCGACACCTACCGTGACATCCGCGCCCTCGTTGCCGAGGGAGAGACACGCAACGTGCCGCTGGAGAGCCATGTGCCGGTGATCCTGCACTACTGGACCGCGCATGTCGGCGAGGAGGGCGAGCTGTCCTTCCGCCCCGATATCTATGACCGCGACGACGAGCTCCTGGAAGCACTGGATCGTCCCCTCGTGCTCTGACTATTCGTATCCCTTGGCCTGCAGGCGGAATAGCCGCGCATAGCGGCCGTTGGCGGCCATCAGGCTCTCATGGTGGCCCTGCTCGAGGATCTCGCCACCGTCGATCACCAGGATCCAGTCGGCGGCTCGAACCGTCGAGAAGCGGTGCGAGATCAGGATGGTCATGCGGTCGAGGCTATGCTCGCGGAAGTCGGCATAGACGGCCGCCTCGGCGGCGGCATCCATGGCCGCCGTGGGTTCGTCGAGCACCAGGATATCGGCGCCTTCGCGCATGTAGGCCCGCGACAGGGCGATCTTCTGCCATTGACCGCCGGAGAGCTCCTGGCCACCCTTGAACCAGCGACCCAGCTGGGTGTGATAGCCGCCGGGCATATCAGCGATGAAATCCTCGGCCAGGCCGCGCCTGGCGGCCTCCCGCCAACGGGCCTCGTCTTCGAAGGCCGCCACGTCGCCGGCGCCGAGGTTCTCGCCCACCTTCATCTGATAGCGCACGAAGTCCTGGAAGATCACCCCGATGCGCCGCCGCAACGCCAGGACCTCCCAATCGCGCAGGTCGCTGCCATCGAGCAGGATGCGCCCCTTGGTGGGCTCGTAGAGGCGGGTCAGCAGCTTGATCAGGGTGGTCTTGCCCGAGCCGTTGGCGCCCACCAGTGCCAGGCTCCCGCCTGGTTCGAGGTGCAGCGAGATGCCTGATAGGGCCGGGGACTCGGCACCGGGGTAGGTGAAGCCCACGCCCTCGAAGCGGATGCCGTCGCCGGGACTTGCCCCCTTGGTCAGGGTGCCTTGCTCGGCGGGTACCGGCTGCTCCAGGTATTCGTAGAGGTTCGACAGATAGAGGTTGTCCTCGTACATGCCGCCGATGGCCGTGAGGCTCGCCGAGAGGGCCCCCTGGCCCTGCTTGAAGACCATCAGGTACATGGTCATCTCGCCCAGGGTCAGTCTCCCGGTAACGGTCTCTGCCACCACCCAGGCGTAGGCACCGTAGAAGGCCAGGGTGCCCAGCAAGCCGAGCAGAAAGCCCCAGGTCTCGCGCTTCAGCGTGAGGCGACGATCCTCGGCGTAGAGGGTATCGAAGATGCTCCGGTAGCGCTCCAGCAGCAGCGGCTCCAGGCCGAACAGCTTGACTTCCTTGATGCTGTCCTCTCGTGCCAGCACCGTCTCCAGGTACATCTGCATGCGGGTCTGTGGCGAGCGCCAGCGGAACAGTCGAAAGGCGTCACCGGAGAACTTGGCCTCGGAGATGAATACCGGCAGGGCGCCGATCATCAACACCAGCAGCGCCCAGGGCGAGAACTGCACCAGCAGCACGCCGAAACTGGCCAGCGAGATGGCATTCTGGGCCAGGCCGAAGGTCTTGTTGACCAGCCCCAATGGCCGAAT
This sequence comes from Halomonas daqiaonensis, assembly GCF_900109725.1. Classification (GTDB taxonomy): domain Bacteria; phylum Pseudomonadota; class Gammaproteobacteria; order Pseudomonadales; family Halomonadaceae; genus Halomonas; species Halomonas daqiaonensis. The sequence continues at coordinate 36,390 of NZ_FOBC01000023.1, read as the reverse complement.
CGACGCCTCGCGTCGAGCCCGGGTCAGCTTGTCATAGAACTCGGAATCCTCGAACTGCTCGAGCGAGAGGGTGCCGGCCTTCTCGAGGATCATCACGTTGACCTTCTGGCCAAGCAGTGCCCGCAGCAGCGACTGCTGGGCCGAGAGGCCACGCTGGGCCAGGGCGATGGCCGTGATCACGCCGGCCTCGGCCAGTACATAGCGCAGCACGCCCCACCAGTCGACCTGTCCGGTGGCTTCGTGGTGTTCCATTGCCGCCACCACGGCATCGACGATCAGCTGGCCGATCCAGGCCGCCACTGCAGGTAGGATCCCGGCGACCAGGGTGCAGAGCGCGAGGCCTAGTGTCAGGAGGCGGGAGGTCTGCCAGACCAGCGCCAGGGCACGGTGGCTGTAGCGGAAGACGCCGAGAAAACTGGCCAGGCGGCTTTCGGGCGGCTCGGCCGGCCGGGGATGGGCATGGGGTGAGGACACGCCGAGGGTCTCCGATCCTTGGGGGCGCCAGTTTACCCCGGCGGGGTCGCTCCCGCAGCAGCGGACTACGGCCGGAATGGCTCAGCCTTAACGACCGCGCCCCGCTCGAGAGCGGGGCGCGGAGATGCGGTGGCGGCGAAGCAGTGGTGGTGAAATTCAGCCTTCGTCGTCGGCCGCCTCTACCTCGCCGGTGCTGGCAACCACGGTGCCGGCCTCGCCGCTCCGTAGAGCAGCCAGCACGGGGGCCGACTGGCGCTTGAAGGCCACCAATCGCTCGCCCTGGAGGCTCTGGTTTTCGGGCAGGGCTACCTTCATGGCATTTACCTGGCTGTTGTTGACCATGACCTCGTAGTGCAGGTGAGGGCCGGTGCTACGCCCGGTGTTGCCGGACAGTGCAATGCGCTCGCCCATGGCTACACGCTGGCCATTGCTGACCAGAGGCTTGGAAAGGTGCAGATAGCGGGTCTTGTAGCCATTGTCGTGGCGGATCACCACGTAGCGGCCTGCCGCCGGATGGTTGCCGACTTTTTCCACGCGGCCGTTGGCGGGCGTCTGCACGGCGGTGCCGATGGGCATGGCGAAGTCGGTGCCCTTGTGAGGGCTGATACGGCCGGTGACCGGATGCGTGCGGCGCGGGTTGAAGTGCGAGCTCAACCGGTAGCGACCCTCGAAGGGGTAGCGATTGAAGGCCGGGTCGAGGCTCTCGCCATCCGGGGTATAGAAGCGGTTGTCCTCCGGGTTGCGCACGAGGGTGAGATCCATGCGCTCGCCGGCGTACTCCACCGCCAGTACCCGAGGATCGAGGCTCTGGCCATCGATGAGGTCGGACTCCACCAGCACCTGAAAACGATCGCCGCGACGGGTGTCGCGGCGGAAGTCGAGTTTCTTTTCCAGGACTCGGGAGAGTTCCGAGATCTCAGCGTTGGTCAGGCCAGTGGCCCTGGCCGAGCGGGCGAAGCTGCCGCTGATGCTGCCGGCGAAGAGGCGCTGGGTCGCCTCGCCGGCACGCTCGATGGTGGCAACCTCGAAACTATCTTCCTGGCGCTCGACCAGGTAGCCGTCGCGGACGTTCTTCATCAGGCGCAGGGCGAGTAGCTGCCCTTCTTCGTCGAGCTGGTACTCGAAGCGATTACCCTGCCGCCAGTGGGTCAGGGTTCTGGGTTCGGGCAGGCGCTTCAGCAGGTTCATCACCTCGCTGTACCCCATGCCGAGATGGTTCTGCGCCACGATGGCGAAGGTATCCCCCGCCTGCACCTGGTAGGTATGCCACTCCGGTACGTAGGGCTCGCTGGCGGCGATCTGTTGCTCCAGCCGTACCGGCCCCTCGTCGAACAGTGCGAGCTCGTCCTCGGAGACATCTTCGTAGGAGGTGGCATCGGCCACGAGGCTGCCATCGTGATCGAGCATGCCACTGCCGATGGTCCCGATGACCACGGCCATGTGCAGGGCTCCATCATCGAGGCTGCGTACATCATCGGTCGGGATGCCGGTGCGGCCTTCTGAATCGAGGCTGGGAACGCTATTCGTCAATACCTTGGCACGGCTTCCGGGAGCACCAGAGGACTGCGCGGGCAGGGCGAGCGTTTCGGGAATGCCGAGCTCGGCATGGCTGGCCTTGGCCGAGGTGACGAGATCGATATCGACGATTTCCGAGGCGGTCAGCTCGGTCAGCGGGACATGGACGCGCGTGGCGTCGAGGGCCTTGCTGGCCATCTCGATGGCATCGGCTACCGGGGTGCGCTCCGTGCGAAGCGAAGGCAGGCCAGGACTGGCATCAGCATCGAGTGGAATGAGGACGGTGTCGAGCGTCTGATTATCACGCTGAACATCTTCGAGGGTAACGACGATTTTCTGTGCGCCCAGCACGGTAACCATGGTAGCAACGGGTAACAGTAACAACTTATGAGTGCGGGGCAGCGAATGAAGGATTCGCATCATTGGTAACAGACCGTAACAGATGAAAAGGAAATTTATTAATGACTTCAGAACCATACCCGATGATGCATGGGTTGCCTAGTCTGTACGGACATACAGGAAGGGCCCGCACTACATTCTCGTCGGGAAGAGAATGACGTTGGTGCAGGAATGCGAACGCTGTTTATTAAGCTTTAATTGGACATTAGGGGCTGGGGAGTTTCAACCCCAGCCTCAGTAAGAGGAATAAAAGAGGTAAAGGGCACAGGCTATTCAACCGATGAAGGTACCCTCGCGGTAGTCGTTTAGCGCCTGCTCGAGCTCGGCGCGCGCGTTCATCACGAAGGGACCGTAATGGGCAATCGGCTCGCCATGGGGCTCGCCGGCCAGCAGCAGGGCCTCGGCGCCCTCGCGGCTGGCCAGTGCGAGCTGCTCCCCGCTACCGAGGCTGGCCAGCCGTCCTTGTGGCACCACGGTGCCGGCGATCTCGAGGCTTCCCTTGAAGACGTACACCAGCAGGGTAGTGGTGGGAGAGGTCAGCGTCAGCTCGCCACCGGCCGCCAGCCGGGCATGGGCCACCGCGCCCTGGCCGGCCAGGGCCTCCAGTGGACCTTCCATGCTGTCGCCGGTGGCGTCCTGCCAGTGCCCTCCCAAGGCGATGAGGGCGGCGTCCCGGCCGATAAGTGTCGGCATCTCTGCGGCGCGCACGTCGCGATAGGTGGCCGGGCTCAACTTGTCCCGGGCCGCCAGGTTCAGCCACAGCTGGAAGGCGTGGAGGCCCTGCTGATCGGTCAGCGGCATCTCCGAGTGGATGATCCCGCGGCCGGTATGCATCCATTGGGCATCGCCGGCGCGGATGGTGCTCGAGTGGCCCAGGTGGTCTTCGTGGGTCAGCCCGCCGTGGATCACGTAGGTCAGGGTCTGGATGCCACGGTGGGGGTGGGGCGGGAAGCCGCCGATGTAGTCATCCGGCCGGTCGGAGCCCAGTTCGTCAAGCATCAGGAAGGGGTCGAGCCCACCGCCGAAGTCATGGATGCGCCGGATGTTGACGCCGTCGCCATCCTGGCTCGGCTGGCTGGTTATCACACGGTCTACCTGGCGGATGATCGGGGTAGGGGTCATGGGGTTGTCTCCAATTTTTGTAAGGTCTGACTGGCATTCTAGGCCGGATTTTTCGAAGATTAAGCGCAACGTTTCGCTCTCAAGATTCGAGGAATTCGAAATGTCCCGTGTCACCCTGGCTCAATGGCAGATGCTGGCGGCCGTGGTCGACCATGGCGGCTTTGCCCGTGCCGCCGAGGCGATCCACAAGAGCCCCTCGACCCTGAACCATGCCGTGCACAAGCTCGAGGAGCAGCTCGGGGTGGCGGTAATGGAACCTGTGGGCCGTCAGGTGCGTCTCACCGAGGCCGGCGAGCTGCTGCTTCGCCGTGCCCGCCAGTTGCTCGAGAATGCCGCCTCGCTGGAGGATGTGGCGGGACGCCTGGCCGAGGGGCTCGAGGCGGAGGTGGTGCTGGCCGTGGACCAGATATTCCCGCCCGATGCCCTGGCCAGGGCCCTGGAGGCCTTCTCGGCGGCCTATCCCCATGTGCGCGTGCAGCTCCACGAGACGGTGCTCAACGGCGGCATCGAGATGCTCTATGACGGCAGTGCCGACCTGGTGGTCTCGGGTATCTCGGCCCAAGGCTTCCTGGGTGAGCCGCTGGTCACCGTGCACTTCCTCGCCGTGGCCCATCCCGAGCATCCGTTGCATCGCCTGGGACGCCCGCTCGACCTGCGCGATCTGGAGCAGCATCGCCAGCTGGTGGTGCGCGACTCCGCCCTGCACCAATCTATGGATGCCGGCTGGCTCAAGGCCGAGCAGCGCTGGACGATGAGCCATCTGCAGACCTCCATCGACATGCTTGAGCGGGGCCTGGGCTTTGCCTGGATTCCCGAGACCCGCCTTCGCCAGACGCTGGCGGCGGGGCGCCTCAAGCTCCTGCCGCTGGCCGCCGGCGGCAGCCGCGAGTATCCGGTGCAGCTGATCCATCGCGATCGGGATCGAGCCGGGCCGGCGACCCATGCCCTGGCCGAGGCCCTGAAGGCTGCGGTGAGCACTTGCCCGCCGTCAGGATCATTCGAAGCCATCGAATGATGGGGCGCAAAAGCTGCGCTTGAGCGCCGATGGTTACGCCCTATGCTGGTGTGGATTGCGTTATAGAACATTCGCTCATCGGCATGAAGGAGACGACCCATGGGGCTTCTGATTGACGGCACCTGGCACGACCAGTGGTACGACACTGACAAGCACGGCGGCGAGTTCGTGCGTGAATCCGCCAAGCTGCGCGACTGGGTCACGCCGGACGGCAGCCCGGGACCCGACGGCCAGCCGGGGCTGCCCGCCGAGGCGGATCGCTACCACCTCTATGTGTCGCTGGCTTGCCCTTGGGCGCATCGCACGCTGATCATGCGTCGTCTCAAGGGGCTCGAGTCGGCCATCGGGGTCTCCCATGTCAGCCCGTTGATGCTCGATCAGGGCTGGACCTACCGTGAGGACGAAGGTTCGAGCGGTGATCCGATCAACGGCGTGGACTTCCACCACCAGCTCTACACCCTGACCGACCCGCACTATACGGGGCGCGTTACCGTGCCGGCGCTCTGGGACAAGAGCTCGCAGCGCATCATCAACAACGAATCCGCGGACCTGCTGCGGATGCTGAACGGCGCCTTCGATGACCTGACCGGCAATCGCCTGGATTTCTATCCCGAGGATCTGCGCGAGACCATCGATGCGGTGAATGCTGATGTTTACGACCACATCAACAATGGCGTCTACAAGTCCGGTTTCGCCACCGAGCAATCGGTCTACGAGAAACACGTAGTGGCCTTGTTCGAGGCGCTCGATCGCATGGAGGCGCGCCTGGCGGAGCACCGTTACCTGGCAGGGGAGTGGTTCACCGAGGCCGATATACGGCTGTTCACTACCCTGATCCGCTTCGATGCTGTCTATCACGGCCATTTCAAGTGCAACCTGCGCCGCATCGAGGACTACCCGAACCTCGACAACTACGTGCGCGAGCTCTATCAGTGGCCGGGTATCACAGAGACGGTGAATTTCGACCACATCAAGCGCCACTATTACGCCAGCCACGACACCATCAATCCGACCGGCATCGTGCCCTACGGCCCGCTACTCGACCTCGACCGGCCCCATGACCGTGAGCGCCTGCCAGGCAAGGGGATCCGGGAAAAGGGGTAAGCTCCCACAAAAACCTGATTGGCGGCTCCGCACTTCCTGTGGGAGCGCTGCTTGCAGCGCGATCCGGCGGCATCAGTAGCTGGGATTCTTCGCCAGCCACCGGTCCAGCGCATTGGCGAACTCGCGCCGGTCGCTGTCGGAATAGCCGCTGGGGCCGCCGGTATGCTCCCCGCTAGCGCGCAGCGTCTCCATGAAGTCCCGCATCTGTACCCGGGCGCGGATATTGTTCGCATCCAGCGCCTCGCCGCGGCTGGTCATCACCCTGGCGCCGCGCTCGATGGCCTCCAGTGCCAGCGGCAGGTCCGAGGTGATCAAGAGATCGCCGGCCTGGATGCGCTCGACGATCTCGTTGTCGGCGGCATCGAAGCCCTGGCTCACCGACAGGCCCTTGACCCACCGTGAGGGCGGCAGCGGTACCGCGTGGTTGGCCACGAACCAGGTCGGGGTGGCGGTACGTTCGGCGGCGCGCACGATGATCTCGCGCGCCACCTTGGGGCAGGCATCGGCATCGACCCACAGATTCGGCATGCAACACTCCCGACAGGGTTGGAAGCTTGAAAAAAGCTGGACAGTGACAGTCGACGATAGTAGCATGCGCGTTCCTCGCATGTGTTGACCCCACCATCATGACGACGCCACGCTGCCTTGCGCAGGTGGGCGCCGAAACGCCGGGCTCAGTGACACAACAACTGACCCACACGCGTTCGAATTGTGTAGATGGAGCGCCACCGAGATCACGCCACCCGGGCGAGATCGGCGCAAACGGTCGCCACAGCGGTTCATGGGCCATCCCCGATGGCGTGGACCGAATGCCAGGTGCGACCGGCGTCCCCGACTCCGATTTGCTCATCCGACGATCCGTTGGACGGAACGTAGATGCCTGAGCGTGTTGCACGCGTCAGGGACGCCACTGAATTTTTGCCGACTCCGTCGGTTTACCAAGGTGTGATTAATGACCTCGACTTCTGTCGCCTCGCCGAGCTTCGGCGACCTGGCCCTGCTGCCTGACGTTCTTTCTGCCGTCGAAGCCCAGGGCTACGAGACCCCGTCACCGATCCAGGCGCAGACCATCCCTGCGCTGCTGGAAGGACGTGACATGCTGGGCCAGGCCCAGACCGGCACCGGCAAGACCGCTGCCTTCGCTCTGCCGCTGCTGTCGCGCATCGACCTGACACGCCGCGAGCCCCAGGTGCTGGTGCTGGCGCCGACCCGCGAGCTGGCCCAGCAGGTGGCCGTCTCCTTCAGCAAGTATGGCCAGAACCTCAAGGGCCTGGAGGTCGCCACCTTGTGCGGTGGCCAGGAGTACCGTGAGCAGCTCTCCGCACTGCGTCGTGGCGCCCAGGTAGTGGTGGGCACCCCGGGCCGGGTCATCGATCACCTGGATCGTGGCAGCCTCAAGCTCGACGGCCTCTCCGCCCTGGTGCTCGACGAAGCCGACGAGATGCTGCGCATGGGCTTCATCGACGACGTCAAGCGCGTGGTGGCCGACACCCCGAAGGACGCCCAGCGGGTGTTCTTCTCTGCCACCCTGCCGGCCGAGATCGAGCGCATTGTCAATCGCTACCTGGTCGATCCGGTCAAGGTGGCCATCGAATCCAAGGTCGGCACCGCCGCCAGCATCGAGCAGCGCATGGTGCGCGTCGATGGCGGCGCCAAGCAGGAGGCGCTGGCGCGTATCCTCGAGGTCGAGCCGGTCGACGGGGCTATCGTCTTCGTGCGTACCCGGGCCGCCTGCACCACCTTGATGGAGCAGCTCTCCGCCCGTGGCATGAACGTCGCCAGCCTCTCTGGTGATCTGGACCAGAGCCTGCGCGAGCGCACCATCACGCGCCTCAAGCGTGGCAAGGTCGATATCCTGATCGCGACCGATGTCGCCGCCCGCGGCCTGGATGTGTCGCGCCTGACCCACATCATCAACTACGACCTGCCCCAGGACGCCGAGGCCTACACCCACCGCATCGGCCGTACTGGCCGTGCCGGGCGCACCGGCATCGCCATCACCTTCGTCGGCTTCCGCGAGGGCCGCAAGGTGGGTTGGCTCGAGCAGGCTACCGGCCAGAAGATGACTGAGATGGCCGTGCCCGACGAGGCCGCCATTCGTGCCCACCGCGACGAGATGTTCCACCAGCGCGTGGTCGCCGCCCTGACCGCCGGTGCCGATGAGCAACGTGCCCTGGTCGAGCGGATGGTCGAGGAAGGTCACGACCCCATCGAGCTGGCCTGTGCCTTCGCGCGCATGGCGCGTGCCGACGAGGCACCCATCGGTCGCGTGCAGGCACCGCGTGCCGAGCGCAGCACTGACCGCAATCCGCGTGACGCCAAGCCGAAGCGTCGTGGTGATCGTGAAGACCGGGCACCGCGTGAGGGCATGACCCGCTATCGTGTCGCCGTGGGTCATCAGGATGGCGTCAAGCCCGGTCAACTGGTCGGTGCCCTGGCCAACGAGGGTGGCATCGAAGGCAGCCGTATCGGTCGCATCGATATCCGTACCGCCTTCTCGGTGGTCGAGCTGCCGAGTTCGCTGCCGGAGAGCATCCTGACCAAGATGGCCCGCGCCCGCGTTGCCGGTCGTCCGCTGGAGATCAGCGAGGACAAGGGTGCACCCGAGCGTGCTCCGCGTCGTCGCCAGGACGGAGACGCGCCGATTCGTCGCACCAGCGCCTGATCCCGGTCGGGCGAGAGCCCGGCCCCGCAACGCAAAGGCCCTCGCACCACAAGGTGCGAGGGCCTTTTTGTTCAACGTCGTATCCGGTTCTCGTCTAACTTCACGCGGCGGATGGCAGAGAGTCAGGCGTTATTTTCGTTGCAGCCGCTCGCCCAGTGCCGCCATGAAGGCCGCGCCCATCTCGAGCTGCTCGATGTCGATATACTCGTCGGGCTGGTGGGCCTGGCCGATGCTCCCCGGACCGCAGATCACGGTGGGCAGCCCCTCACGCTGGAACTGCCCGGCCTCGGTGGCATAGGCCACGGCGCCGGCAGGGCGCTCGTCGAGCAGGTCACGACACAGTGCCAGCACCTCGGCGTTGTTGCCGTCGGCCAGGGCCGGCACCGTGGTGTTCAGCGCCTCGGTGACGATGCCAGCGTCCGGTGCGCGCCGGCGCATTTCGGTTTCCAGTTTGACTGCAGTATCGTTCACCCGCGCGAGCAGTTCCTCGAAGCGGTCGCCGGGCAGGTGACGGATCTCCCACTCGAAGGTGCACTCACGGGCCATGATGTTGATTGCCGTGCCGCCCTGGATCTTGCCGACGTGCAGGCTCGAGTGCACCACGTTGAAGGCCTCATCGACGCGCCCCTCGGCGCGTAGCTCGGCCATCACGTCCTCGATCCGCGTCACCAGGCGGGCCGCCACATGGATTGCCGAGACCCCCTGGTTCACCTGGCTGGAGTGGGCGGCGCGGCCGGTCACGGTGGTGCGCAGGTTGGTGGCCCCCTTGTGGGCCACCACCGGGTGCATCATGGTCGGTTCGCCGACAATCACCGCCGCGGGGCGAGGGTGGTCGGCCAGCAGCCGCTCGATCATCCGCGGGGCGCCGATGCAGCCCACTTCCTCGTCGTAGGAGAACGCCAACCAGAGGGGCGTTGCCAGCTCCTGCGTCACCCAGCGGGGAACTTCTGCCAGCGCGCAGGCGATGAAGCCCTTCATGTCGCAGGTGCCGCGGCCATAGAGACGCCCATCGCCCTTGTCGACCAGCGTGAAGGGGTCGGTGGACCAGGGCTGTCCGTCCACCGGTACCACATCGGTATGGCCGGAGAGTACCACGCCGCCGGCCACAGCGGGGCCGATGCGGGCCAGCAGGTTGGCCTTGCTTCCATCATCGCTCTCCACTCGCCAATGCTCCACGCCGTGATCGTCGAGCCAACCCTCGACCCAGTCGATCAAGGCCAGGTTGGAATCCCGCGACACGGTGGCGAAGCCCACCAGGTGGTCGAGTATCTCGGCTGCGGTCATGATCAGGCTCCCGGTTAGCATTGTCGGCCAAGCCTAACACGCCATGTCGGGCGGCTCTTGTGGGAGCACTAGTTGTCGCGCGAGGGTAGGCCTTAACTACGCCATGCTGGCGCTGACGCTCGGCATCGTTTACGAGGTCACCGAGCAGAGGCGCAACCGGATCTACGCCAATCGGGTCTATATCGACATTCTGAATCAGGACACGCCATGACCCAGAACGAGATCGTCTAGAATGAGGTGGGACCTATGCGACGTACTGCGCTTAAGTAATTATGCATAATTACGTAGCGGTTATCGCCTTCCGCTATCTCAGCGCTTCACCGAGCGCTGAGACGCCATGAGCGGCCGTTCCCGACTTTTCCGTCTTCTCGCCATCGTGCTGGCCGCCACCCTGGCGGCGTTGGCGCTGCTGGTGTGGCTGGCGCTTTGGTGGTTTTCGCCGGCACCGGTTTCGGGCCGGCTGGTGGAATACCACAGTGATTCTCCTGTACCCGATGCCATCATCACTGTGAGCCGACAGGGTTGGGGCCGCAGTGAACATCATGGTGAGCTGATCTGGGATAAGCGCTATGTTGCTACCGCGACCACCGACTCCGAGGGGCGCTTTCGCGTGCCCATGCCCGGTCCGGTGTGGCTGGTGGGCAGCGGCGGCGGCCGTTTGAAGGCCGAGGCTGAGGGATTTCAGACCCTGGACGTGGGCCATGTCCCGCCGGGGGCCGAGCTGACCCTGCAGACGGTGGCCAACCGCGACGAGCAATTGCCTGGCGGCACTGCCTATCTGGGTTGGGATGAAGATGGTGAGCCATTCGGCTGGTCGTTCATCGACGACGCCTCGACTCGTGATTTGGCGCTTGCCGACCTCTATCCCCTCGCGCTGAATCGCGATCCTCTCGAGGTCTCCTTGGCCGCGGCCGATGGGGGAGGGCTTCACTTCGTGTCGGCCGATGCTCAGGGTATCGCCACACCTTCCTATGGCTACCTGTTGCGTTATCTGGATGCCTCTCCCGAGCCGCCTGCGGCGTCGCGGCTGGTGCTGAACGATACTCCCGGCACGCTCTTCCTGCGCACCCCTCAGGGGCGGCATGCCAAGTTGGCCTGGGAACCCGGCGCGGTGACCGCCATGACCGGCTCGGTGCCGGGGCTGGATGTCACCAGCAAAAGGCTGCTCTCGTTGCGTTTCGTCTATCGCCCCGGCCCCCGCGATGAGCTGCCGTATCAGCCGCCGCTGTTCCCGGTGGACCCCATGCACGCCGCGTTGCTGGCAGAGCTCCCCGAAGAGGGCGAGCCTTATGCAGGGCCGCGCACTTACAGACTGGTAGTGACCGGTTCAGAAGGCAGGGAACTGGAGCGGCATCGGGTCGAGCTTATCCCGGGCGTTCCGGTGAATCTTCCAAGCTGCGCCGTTGGCACACCGCTTACATGGCGTATCGAATCGTTGCGCCTGGAGTACGACGAGGATGACCTGCCGCGCCTGCAAATGACGGTGGATGGCGAGACATTCATTCACCATTCGGCGCCAAAACTCGTCACTACACGCCACGAAACTGTCTTCGAGGTAATGGCTTTCGATACCGATTATCGGCGTCACGATCTCGAGGTCAGAGTGCAAGAGTTGAGAGGCGGTTCAGGATCGGCCGAGCTGCCCTATGCTGAGGATGGCGCCGGGTTGAACTGCGGCGCCCGGCCCCCACCTTTTCCGAGTATCACCATTTTCCCATCCTGGAGCTGAGATGACTTCCACCGTATTGATCACCGGCGCCAACCGCGGCGTCGGCCTGGCCCTGGCCCGCCACTATCATGCCGCCGGCTGGGCGGTCATCGGCGTCTGCCGTAGCGGCGGCGAGGAGGTCGCCGAACTGCGAGAGGTGGCCGAGACGCTGATCGAGGGTATCGACGTGACCCGCCCCGATGACGTCACACGCCTACAGCGGGAAGTGGCGGGACGCCGTCTGGATCTGCTGATCAACAATGCCGGCATGCTCAGAGACGAGAGCCTGGGAGAGATCGACTTCGACTCCATTCGTGAGCAGATGGAGATCAACGCCTACGCGCCGCTGCGTGTTACCGAGGCGCTGCTGGGTAACTTGGGCGAGGGTGGCAAGGTCGCCAATATCACCAGCCGCATGGGCTCCATCGCCGACAACGACTCCGGCGGGCGCTACGGCTACCGAGCCTCCAAGGCGGCCCTCAATGCCTTCGGCAAGTCGCTGGCAATGGATCTCAAGCCCCGCGGCATCGCCGTGGCCCAGCTCCATCCCGGCTACGTGAAGACCCGCATGGTCAACTTCGGCGGCCTGATCAGCGCCGAGGAGGCTGCCACCGGCATCGCCCAGTGCATCCACGAGTTGACCCTCCATACCACCGGTGGCTTCTGGCACAGCAATGGCGAGGAACTGCCCTGGTGAGGCTCTGCATGTCTGAACGTCGATCCCAGCGAGAGTGGCGCCTCTACATCGACGACATGATTCGCTTCGAACAGTGTCTTCTCCAACGGCTCGAATCTCTCAAGCGCTGACCAACCTCGCCCGACTCGTCCCGTTGCCCAGCGGCTCCACCTGGATCTGTACCGGGATGCGCTCGTGCATTTCCTGAACGTGGGAGATCACCCCCACGCGGCGCCCCAGCGCCTGAAGGCCGTCGAGCGCTTCCATGGCCAGCGCCAGGGATTGCGGGTCGAGGCTGCCGAAGCCCTCATCGATGAATAGCGACTCGATGGTAAGCTCTCCCGAGGCCATGGAGGCGAGCCCCAGAGCCAGGGCCAGTGAAACCAGGAAGGTCTCGCCGCCGGAGAGGGAATGCACCGAGCGGCGTTCGTCGCCCATATCGAAGTCCTCCACCAGCAGGCCAAGCGGACTCCCGCCACGCACTAGCCGGTAGCGGCGGCTGAGGCCGGCTAGGTGGACGTTGGCGTGCTCCAGCAGTTGCTCCAGGTTGTAGGCCTGAGCGATGCGCCGGAACACCTTGCCGTCGGCGGAGCCGATCAGTTCGCTGATCTGGCCCCAGCGGCGGTACTCGGCCTGGGCGGCTTCCAGTTCGGCCTGGCCGGCCTTGCGGCGCTCGCGTTTGCGATTGTCATCGCTCAGGGCGAAGGCGGCGCTGTCACGGGCCCGCTGGGCCTCTTCTAGTTTGGGTGCCAGCTCGGCCCGGGCTTCCTCCAGGGCCTCACGGCGGCGATGAATCTCGTTGGCCACGGCGTCGTCCAGCAGTGCTTCCTCGCTGTCGGCTTCGGTGAGTCCTTGATCGCGGCGGTGACGCAGCAGGGCATGGCGCCGCTCGGTCAGGGTTGCGGCGGCGCGCTGGAGGGCCCGGTCGGCTGTTTCGATCTGCCGCTCTTCCTCACGAGCATCGTCTTCGGACTGGGCCAGCAGTCGCGCCAAGGTGGTATCGGTCAGCTCGGGGTGCGCCTGGCGCCAGTCGGCCAGCTCGCGGGTCAGGGTTTCATGCTCCTTGCGAAGCTTTTCGAGCTGGGCGGCCTCATGCTCGGCTAGCTGGGCGAGGCGCTGGTGCTCACGCTGGGTCTCGTTCAGCCGCGCCTGGGCGCTGTCGCGCGCCTGGCGGGCGCTCTCCTGGTGGGCGTCGAGCCGCTGCTGCCAGGTATCCGGTGAGGTGTAGTCGCCGAGCCGGGCAGCGAGTCGACGGGCGAGCTCATCGCGCTCTTTTCGCAGCGGTGGCAGCTGTTCGTCCAGTTCGGCCAGCTGCTTGTCGACGCCGGTCTTTTCTGTCTCGAGGCGCGCCAGTGCCACTCGGCCCTCTTGCAGCGCCTGTTCCAGCGGGGCCAGTTCGGCTTCGGCTCGGGCCAGGTCATCCAGGCGCTGGCGCTGCTGTCGGCGCTGGGTGTCGCTCTGCTCGCGCTGGGCCTGCAGCCAGCCTTCGCGCTCGGGCTCGCTGATGGCGGCGAGTTCCTCCTGCAGGGGATGCGCCTCCAGGGCCTGGTGGGCCGCCTCCCGCTGCCGCTCGGCCGCTTCCAGGTCCTGCCGATGCCGAGTGAGCGCGGCTTCCACGGCCCGATACTCGCCCAGCCGTTCATCGCGCGCTTGTTGGGCCGTGTCACGGGCCTGCCGGGCTTCATTGAGCTGGCGGCCTTCCTCGGCTTCCTGGGCGGCGAGCTGGGTGGCTTCCGGGGTGGTCGGCGGATGCTGGCGCCAGGGGTGGTCGAGGCCACCGCATACTGGGCAGGGTTCTCCCTCCTGAAGGGCCTCGCGCAGCTGCACCACGCTCTCGCTGCGCACGGCGCGACTGCGATCGATCAGTGCGGAAACCGTGTCCAGGTGGTGCAGGGCCTTGTCCAGTCGCTCGCGGGCGCTCTGGCCCTCGGCCAACAGCTCCTCCCGGCGGGCCAGGTCGACGGTGACCTGCTTGGCCAGCCGGTGCCGGGCCTGCTCGGTACGGCCGAGTTCCTGCCAGCGGCTGGCCAGCTCGTCCAGGGCCAAGTTGCGATGAGCGGCCTGGTCGTGTTCCTGTTGGGCAGCCTGGCGAGCATCCTCAAGGCGAGAGTGAGTGTCCACCAACCGTTCCAGGGTCGCCTGCCAGTCGTCGCGCTGCCTTTCTCGGGCCTGCTGTTTCTCGTTGGCCGCGCAGTGCTTGCGGGCCAGGACGTCAGCCTGTGTCTGCTGTTGGGTTCGGGCCGTCTCCAGGTCGCTGAGCTGCTTCTCCCGGGTGGCGAGATGCTGGGCCTCGTCGCGGGCCTCGCGTAGTTCAGGCTCGGCCCGGCGGCGGGCATCAGCGGCTTCGCATAGGGCCTGCTCGGCCTGCTGCCTGGCGGACTCCACCGCCTGCTGTTCGGCGAGAGCGGCCTCCCGCGTCTTCAAGGTCTCGGCGTGGGTCGCCTCCAGGGTGGCGATCTCCTCCGGCAGTTCGGCCTGGCGGGCGAGATTCTGGCGTCGCGGGGCGATCACCCGGCGCCAGTCGCGGTCGGCGCGCAGGTCGGCGAGCGCTTGCCACTCCGTTTCGGCTGTCTGTTGTTGCGTCAGGCCCTGGTGATAGGCCTCGTGCAGGTGGGCATCGTCATCGTGCCAACGGCTTTGCGCCTTGAGCGACTCTGCCTGCTTCTGAAGGTCAGTGAGCGCTTGCTGGCTGGCCTTGGCATTGCGTTCCAGCTCGGCGCGGGCCTCGGGCTCGGCGGGCTGGTCGTCGGCGAGCCTCGCCTCCACGGCGTCCACGATCTTCCTGGCATCATTGGTGCGGCGGTAGGCGGCCATGGAGATCGCCGAATATTCGGCGGTGCCGGTGAGGCGCTCGAGCAAATCGCTGCGTTCGTTGTCATCGGCCTGGAGGAAGGCGGCGAACTCGCTCTGGGCGAGCAGCACGGCGCGGGTGAACTGGTCGAAGCTGAGACCCAGGAGCTCCGGCAGCAGGCGGTCGAACTCGCGCTTCTGAGTGGTGAGCAGGCGGTCGTCTTCGAGGTCGCGTAGCGACTGTTCAGCCTTCTGTAGCTTGCCGCTGACCTTCTCCCTGGCGCGGCGTACCGCCCAGCGGGCGCGGTAGCGGCGCCCGTCGCGGCCCAGGAAATCCACCTCGGCGAAGCCGGCAGCGGTGCCGCGGCGCAGCAGGGTGCGCGGGTCGCTGGTGGTCAGGGTGGAGTCCGGGGTGTCATTGATCTGGCTATCGCGGGCCGGCGCCTGACGCAGCCGCGGCGTGCCGCCATAGAGCGCCAGGCAGAGGGCGTCTAGCAGGGTGCTCTTGCCGGCACCGGTGGGACCGGTGATGGCGAAGAGACCGGCATCTCGCAGCGGTGCCACGGTGAAGTCGAGCTCCAGTGGGCCGGGCAGGGAGGCCAGGTTCTCCAGACGCAGGGCGAGGATTCTCATGGGTGACCCTCCCCGGAGGTGTCGTCGCCGGCATCGAGGAGGTCTTGTCGCAGCTGGTCGAAGTCGGCGAGCACGTCGTCGTCCGGGGGCTGGCCCCAGCGTGCCTCCCACGTACGCTCGAAGAGCTTGCGCGGGCCGAGGGCCTCTAGGTCGACCCTCGACTGTGCGGCGGCGACCTCGACTCTGGGCAGGCGGCGCTCCAGGCGCAGCAGGCGCAGCGCCTTGCCGGTCAGCGCCGCCTCCAGCCGGGCGCGCAGGTCGGGGATCGGCGCCTCGAGCTCGACCCGCACCTCCAGCCAGGGCCAAAGTTCTCTAGGCATCGCCTGGTCGTCCTTCAGGGCCTTGAGCTCGGTCAGCACCTGATTAAGCGGAGCGGGGCCGATGCGATGCATGGCCACCGGGCGTGGTACCGGGATCGCCTCGGTCGCGGCCAGTGTCTCGCCATC
This sequence comes from Halomonas daqiaonensis, assembly GCF_900109725.1. Taxonomy (GTDB): domain Bacteria; phylum Pseudomonadota; class Gammaproteobacteria; order Pseudomonadales; family Halomonadaceae; genus Halomonas; species Halomonas daqiaonensis. Next base: position 20,559 of record NZ_FOBC01000023.1, on the reverse strand, counting down.
CAGCGTGACGTCCACCACCTGATGGGGATAGGCCTCCTCGCTGAAGTCCAGCGGCAAGGGGCTTCCGCTGTAGCGGATGCGCGCCTCGCCGACCTGCTGGGCGCGGTGCAGGTGACCCAGCGCCACATAGGCGATCTCAGGCGGGAAGAGGGTGGCGGAGATCGACTCCTCGCCGCCGATCACGATGGGCCGCTCGCTGGCCTCGGAAATGGCCGCGCCGTGCAGGTGGGCATGACTCATGGCGACCAGCGCCTGGCCTGGCTGGCGCCGGGCGCGGGCGGCCTCGACCAGTTGGTTGTGGACCCGGCTGATGCCGCTGACATAGTCGTTGGGAATATCGTTGGGAGCGTCGTTCGGCGCCTCCTCGTCGGCTGCCGCGTTTGCCAGCGCCGAGCCGGTGACCTCGGCGGGGCGCAGGAAGGGCAGCGCCAGGCACCAGGCGCGGGTCTCGCCCGAGCCGTCAGTCAGCGGGACCAGCAGATGCTCGGCGTCCAGGGTGCCGTCGTCCAGCCAGCGGACCCGGCCCAGGGCGTGGGTGCGCAGGCGTCGCATCAGCGGGGCGGGCAGCTCGATGCGGTTGCCGCTGTCGTGGTTGCCGGCGATCAGCACGATATCGAGCCGTGGCAGCCGCTCGTGGGCACTGACGATGAAGTCGTACAGCATTTCCTGGGCGCGCAGCGAGGGATTGACCACGTCGAAGATGTCGCCGGCCACCAGCAGGGCATCGGCTTGGCGTTCCACCAGGGTGTCGAGCAGCCAGGCGAGGAAGGCGCGATGCTCGGCATGGCGCTCCTGGCCATGGAAACTCTGGCCCAGGTGCCAGTCGGCGGTATGGATCAACTTCATCTTGTTTCCTTGTCCCTTCCCAGCCTGCCTCATGAAGGCGATAGTCTACGCCACTGGAAAGCAGCTGTTCAGGAGTCCCCATGCCCCACACTCCCCTTCATGACTGGAACCTCATCCCGACCGAGGCCATCGCCCTGCAGAAGCGCCTGGCCGGGCGGGTGGAGCGTGCCGACCGCCTGGACCCGGTACGTCATCTCGCCGGCGTGGACATCGGCTTCGAGCAGGGCGGCGAGATTACCCGAGCGGCGGTGGTGGTGCTGGCCTGGTCGCCCAACGACGGGAACGAATTCGAGGTAGTGGAGCAGGTGGTACATCGCGAACCGACGCGTATGCCCTATGTGCCGGGGCTGCTGTCGTTCCGCGAGGTGCCGGCGGCGCTGGGGGCCTTCGAAAAGCTGGAGGTGAAACCTGAGCTGGTGATGGTGGACGGCCAGGGCATCGCCCATCCGCGGCGGATCGGCGTGGCCAGCCATCTGGGGCTGTGGCTCGACCTGCCCACCATCGGCGTGGCCAAGTCGCGGCTGTGTGGTCGTCACGGCGAGCCGGGGCCCGAGCGAGGTGATTGGACGCCGCTGGTGGATGGCTCGGACACCGAGGTGATCGGCGCGGTGCTGCGCTCGCGGGTGAAGGTAAAGCCGATCTTCGTTTCACCCGGCCATCGGGTCTCGCTGCCTACGGCGATTGAGTGGGTCACGTCCTGCCTGCGCCGCACCAAGCTGCCGGAGCCGACCCGGCTGGCCGATCGCCTGGCCTCGCGACGGGGCTAATAGGGTAGGGTGGTCGCCTGGGCTATACTGCAGCTCCGCTTCTTTCGCTCCCTTCTTTCTTTTTCTTCTCTCTCACTCTCACTATGCCCGAGGCGACCATGACCGCATCCCCCGATCCCCTTGCCGCCACCCGTGCCTGGGTGGAGACCTTCGTGGTCGCCCGCGATGTCTGTCCCTTCGCCGGCCGTGAGGTGGCTCGCGACACCATCCGCTATGTGGCGGTGTCGGCCCACGATCGCGAGGCGGCACTACTGGCGTTGTTCGATGAGTGTCGCCACCTGGATGAGACGCCCGAAGTGGAGACCACCCTGCTGGTGCTGACCGAGGGGCTCGAGGACTTCGACGACTACCTGGATCTGCTGGACATCGCCGAGGCGCTGCTCGCCGAGCAGGGCTATGAAGGCACCTACCAGTTGGCGAGCTTTCACCCGAATTACGTCTTCGCGGACGCCGCGCCGGAGGACCCTGCCAACTTCACCAACCGTTCGCCCTTGCCGATGTGGCATCTGCTGCGTGAGGCGGGGCTGGAGCGGGCCCTGGCCCATCACCCGGACCCGGAGGGCATTCCCGAGCGCAATATCGCGGCGCTGCGCAAGGTCGGCCATGAGGCCCTGGCGCGCGAGCTCGCCGCGCTGAAGGGCGCCTGAGCTGTCCGCTGTCGATGTCATTGCCCTTGTACCGGGAGGAGGCCACCCCCATGGTGTATGGTGAAGAGGCAATGAAGTGCCTGACAACGAGAAGGAGTCGACATGAGCATAAAGAAATCCGGTAGCGCAGTCTGGCAAGGCGGTCTCCAGGACGGCAAGGGGACGGTGTCCACCCAGAGCGGTGTGATCCAGGACGCTTCCTACAGCTTCGCCAAGCGTTTCGAGAGCGAGGCAGGCACCAATCCTGAGGAACTGCTCGGCGCCGCCCATGCGAGCTGTTACTCCATGGCCCTATCGCTGATCTTGGGCGAGGCCGGCCTGACCGCCGAGCGCATCGCCACCGAGGCCAAGGTGTCCCTAGAGGAGGTCGAGGGCGGTTTCGCCATCTCCGCCGTTCATCTCGATACTGTGGCCAAGATCCCGGGCGCCGACGAGGCAACCTTCCAGGATGCGGCCGACAAGGCCAAGGAAGGGTGCCCTGTCTCTAAGCTGTTCAACGCCGAGATCACCCTGCAGGCCAAGCTGGAAGGCTGACGCCGGTTCCGGCCGTGATGGCCGGGCCAGGTATCATGAGCGCCGGGGCCACCACAGGGTGGCCCCGGCGTCTTTTTGGGTGTCGCTCTTGTTGCGGGATAGCTAAGACGAGGACGAGGCCATCCCGCGTTTGGCGGCCTTCACCAGGGCGCGGATCAAACGCTGCTGGGGGCGGTTGAAGACCAGCCATTCGGGATGCCATTGCACGCCGATCAGGAACTCATGGTCGCGGGACTCGATGCCCTGCACCAGGCCGTCGCGGTCTCGGGCGACGATCGCGATGCCCTTTCCCGTCTTTTGCACCGCCTGATGGTGCAGGCTGTTGATGCGACACCAGCTCACCTTGAGAATGCGATGCAGCTGGCTGTCGGCGATGATGTCCACTGTCTTGCGAGGCAGTACCGTGCGTCGGCGTTTGAGGCCTTCATGGGTGGTGTAGATGTCCGGGTCCAGAGTGCCGCCCTGGTAGACGTTGATCAGCTGGGCGCCACGGCAGATGCCCAGCACCGGTTTGCCCATCGGAATGAAACGCTCCAGCAGCTCGAGCTCGAGCTCGTCGCGCTGCGGGTCGAGGCGGACGTCCAGGCCTATCTCGCCGCCATAGAGGTGGGCCTGGATATCGTCGCCGCCGCCGATGATCAGGCCATCGAGCGCCTCGGGGAAGGGACGCATGGGCGATAGCCGCCGTGGTCGGCCGCCATGACGCCAGATGGCAAACCAGTCGAACCACCAGGCAATTCGGCTCTTGGCATCGGAGGTGGTGATGCCGATCAGGGGACGTGTCGCGAGGCTCATTGGCGTGTCACCCAGCGGCGCAGGCGCGTCAGCCAGCGGCGCGGTGCCGAAGGACGGTGGCGAGCGAGAAACTGTGCGCTGCGCTCGTCCAGCGTCTCCGGCGTGGTGGCTAGCCGCTCGACTTCCAGCCAGCGATTCCACTCCGCCACCGCCCCCCAGTCCGATTCGGAAAGCTGGGCATTGGGCAGGCGGTAGTGGAAGGTCGGCCGCGCCTTGACCAGCTTGTTGCGCAGCAGCTCGTGGGAATGGTTCGGTCGCAGGTGGGCAAACAGCGGCAACATGTCCAGCTCGCGATTGCGGGTGGGATTGTCGACCAGATAGTCGTCGATCAAGGTATCCAGGTCCGGCGCATAGTCCCGATCCAGTACCCGAAGGGCGTAGGCCCGGGGGAAGGGGTTGGCATGCGGCAGTACTTCCCGGGTGATATCCACGTGGATCTGCTCCCGCAGCCAGGCGGCGCTCAGCAGGTAGGCACGCAGGTAGGCCAGTAGGCTTTCAGCCTCGAGACTCGCCACCTCGGGGTTGAGGTGCAGGCCGAAGCCGTAGAGCAGGCTGGCGTCGGTGCCCTTGGCCCCGCGATTGCGCAGTGCCTCGAAGAGGGCATCGAGGTCCTCCAGCTCGTCCCAGGGTACTGGCGGGCAGACGATCTCGGTAGGCACCAGGCCGGTGACCACGTCGCCAATCAGCTCCCGGGTCCGGGAGTGGAAGTCCAGGCGCATGCGTTCCCATTCACTGTCGCCGTCGGCCTCGGCATCCACCACGGTCTGGTCGGGATGGGCGAACTGGGTGTCCAGCTCGATGCCGAACTCTCCCCAGCGAGTTCCGCTGACCTTGAGGCGATGGGGGCTGAGTACCTCGATCTCGCCGCCGAAAAGCTCGAGCACCAGCTGGGCTGTCTCCCTGGGCGGCAGGCCGGCGAACTCGATCTCGACGCCGACGCGACGCGTATCGCCGTCGGGATTTCGGGGTTCGGGTGGCGGTTGCGGCGTCATGACGGCATCCTGTAGGTCATTATTGTCGGCAGACTACCACATTGCATCGGGAAGCATGAGGCGGCTCGGGCCGCCATCCGTCTGCACAAGAGACGAGATTCAAGGGAAACGAGATGCCAGGGAGACGAGAGAGTGCCTGAAGCGAACCGCCTGTTCGTTATCGTTCGCGGCCTGCTGATGGGCCTGCTGATGGGCTTGCTGTTGTCGATGCTGCTGTCGACGCTGGCTTCCGCCCAGTCGCTGCCTTTGTCTGCACTGACACCGGGGGGCGGCGAGGAGCCGGCCTCCCACGATCCCCAGGCCTTCCAGGCGTCGCTGGAAGAGGTGATCACCACTCTCGAGAATGCCGAGGAGCGTCAGGCCCTGCTGGAAAACCTGCGCCAGTTGCAGCAGGCCCACGACCCGGCCGCAGAGGAGGCTGGCGTCGTGGGTCCCCAGGGTCTGCTTGGCGCCCTGGCAGAGACCTTCACCGAACTTGGCGAGCAGGCCGAGGACGGCCATTTGCCGCTGGACGAATGGCGGAGTCAGCTGAAACAAGGTTGGGCCGACCTGGTTTCCCTGATGGTCCAGACGGGCGATGCCGAGCTGCTGCGTTTCGTGATCGAGCTGACGGTGTTGCTGGTGATCTGGGCCGGGTTGCTGGTGATCCTGATTGCTCTGGGGCGGCGGCTGGCCAAGCACCATGGCTGGCCCCTGGACCTGCCCCGTGAACCTTGGGCCTGGCTGCTGGTAGTACACTTACTGCGCCGCATGCTGCCCTGGGCGCTGGCCTTCCTGCTGGTGCTGGGTATCGCCCAGCTGGTGCCGGAGAGCTCCGGGCGCACCGCGACCCTGGTGATCGCCTATGTAGCATTGTGCGGGCGCACCCTCTCGGTGGTGGTGGAGACAGTGATCTCGGTGTTTACCAACGGTCACCGCTTCATCGCCGTGCAGATCCTGCAGCAGCAGAGCCTGAGGCCGCTATTTGTCATCGGGGCGCTGATCGCGCTGGGCGATGCCTTCAACTCCACGCGCCTCTCGGGGATCATCGGCAATGACCTGGCGGACCTGATGTCGGTACTGGCCAACGTGCTGGCGGCGCTGATCAGCGGACGCTTCATCCTGCGCTTCAAGCGCCCGATCAAGCACCTGATCCGTAACCGTCCCTATACCCTGCGTCGCGAAAAAGGCAGCTCTTCCGAGGTAGTGAGGCTGGTGGGCGGCCTATGGCATGTGCCGGCCCTGCTGTTGGTGGGGGGCTCGCTGCTGGCTATCTTCATCACCGGGGGCGATGTGGGTACGGCGCTGGCTCGCTCCATCATCTCGGCGTCGCTGCTGGTGCTGACCCTGGTGGTCACCGGCCTGCTACGCCGGCATGGTGAGCGGCGCTCGAAGGGCCGCCGGCTGAGCGACTACCGCAAGCGCTTGGAACGCTTCGGCTATGCGCTGGCGCACGTGCTTGCCTGGATCGGCTTTGCCGAGCTCTCGCTGCAGGTCTGGGGGGCCTCGCTGATGGGTATCGGCCAGCAGGGGGTGGCCAGCGTGCGCATCGGCCAGGCCCTGCTGGCCATCGGTTTCACCATGCTGCTGGCCTGGCTGATCTGGATCTTCGCCGATACCGCCATCCAGCGCGCGCTGACCAGCCCGGCGCGTGCCCGGGGGCGAAGGGTCAACCTGGCCCGAGCGCAGACCATCACGCCGATGATCCGTAACATCATCTTCGCCACCATCGTGATCGTCGCCACCATCGTTGGCCTGGCCAACCTCGGGGTGAATGTCACCCCGCTGCTGGCCGGTGCCGGTGTGATCGGCCTGGCCGTGGGTTTCGGCGCCCAGACCCTGGTGCAGGACCTGATCACCGGCATCTTCATCCTCATCGAGGATTCGCTGGCCGTGGACGACTTCGTCAGGATAAACGGCCATATCGGCACCGTCGAAGGGCTGACACTGCGCACCGTGCGCCTGCGCGATCTGGATGCCGTCGTCCACATCATCACCTTCAGCCGCATCGAATCCATCCACAACATGTCGCGCCAGTTCGGCGTCGCGCTGATGCGAGTCCGGGTCCCTTTCGACATGAAGATCGACGATGCCACCACCCTGCTGCAGGAGACCGCCCTGGAACTACGCCAGGACCCCATGATGCGCCACTACATCTGGTCGCCACTGGAGATGCAGGGCATCGACAGCTTCGAGGATGGCTGTGCCATTCTGCGCATGCGTTTCCGGACCGCCCCGGAGATGCAGTGGGACGTATCGCGTGCCTTCAATCTGCTGCTCAAGCAGCGCATGGAGCAACAGTCGGTCGACCTCGGCGTACCGCGGCTCAGCGTCAGCATGGAAGGGCATGGTGAGGGCCACCTGGACGGGACCGGTGAGGGCGCCGAGACCCGCGATGCCAGCGGCAGGCGGCCCGGCGAGGCCGGTGTCGCCGACCCCGAAGGCAACACCAATGCCCGGGGCGGCTCCCCGGATCCCGCCTAGTCCGTATGGCGACTCATTCGATCACCGTCGAGCGCCGGGACAGCCTGCACCTCAAGGTCTCCCGCGTGCTCCGCGAGGAGACCTCCCACCGGCTGGATGTGTTCCTCTTCGTACCCGCCGAGCTGAGTCTGAGTCCCAATGTGCTCTCGGAGGAGGCGTTCTACCACGGCGCCATCCATGTCAAGCGTACCTATTACAGCGACCGCCACCGACTGCCGCTGGTGATGAGCCGCCTGGCGGGCAAGCGGCTCGATGCCGATCAGTACCGCCTGGGGCTGAGCCTCTATGCCTATCAGTACGTGGTGGCCCTGGAGCGCTCCACCCAGTCGCTGGTGGAACCCTTGCGTCGCGTGCGGCGGGTGGAGAAGCGAGGTGACGACAAGGCCGCGAAGACGCAGGCCCCCTCACCTGCGGGGACGACGGAAGATGACGAGGAGGCCGAGCAACTGCGTACCCGGCTAGAGGAGACCGCCGATCTGGCTCTAGGTATCCTCGGGCGGCTGCGCCGCCAGGAACCGAGCGACGAAAGCCTGCACCGCTATTACGCCAATATCGACAACTACCTCTCCTGGTTCACCGAGCAGAACCTGCTGGCGCTGATCGCTCACCTGCCGAGGGGCACAGGCTATCGGGCGATTCGTGAACGCCTGCTGGCGATCTGCCGGGAGGAGGTCGAGCATCGCCGGGCTCAGGAGTACAACTCCGAGCGAGTCATCCGGGACCCCACCCGGATGTCCAACAAGATGCACTTGCTGAGACGGCTGATCGAACATCCCGTTACTCTCAAGCAGCGCAGCCAGGAACTTGGCGGCGGTGAGGAGAAAGCGGTGAAGGGGCTGGCCACGGCAGTGGTGATGGTCTTCGTCACGCTGGGCCTGCTGCAGGCACGGGAGGCCCTGGGGGATATCACAGCGCTCTTCGTGCTGGCCCTGGCAGTGATCTATGCGCTGCGTGAGGTGTTCAAGGACGACCTGCGCATCACCCTGTGGCGCTGGCTGCGCCGCGGCCGTCCCAAGTGGCGGCGCCGCTACCTGGATCCCACCAGCAATGCCGTCCTGGGTCGCCAGCTCGAGTGGTTCGACTACCATCGCTATGCACACCTCGACGAACAGATTCGCCGGGTGCGCAAGCGCAATCTGGCGCAGCGCGAGGAGGTGGTGCTGCACTATCGCTCCAGTTCGCGCATGTCACCGACCCGCTTCCTGAGCGGCTATGACCGCACCCGCGAGACCCTGACCCTTGACCTCTCGACGCTGGCGCGGCTGATGGACAAGGGGAGTCACCATATCTACCGACTGGAGGAGAAAGGGCAGGTGGTCCGTGAAGCGGTGGAGAAGCGCCACCTGATCAATCTGGTGATCCGCGAGGTGGAGGGTGACGGCACGCCGCTGCTGCAGCGCTGGAAGATCGTCATGAGCCGCTCGCGGATCGTCGACGTCGAACTGGTCCACGAGGAGGGCAATGAAGCCGAGGAAGGCACTCGCTAGCTGCAGGCCATCGGCGAGAGAGCCGTCCGTAGGCGGCCTGTCGGGTACCACCTATACCCGGGCCAACGAGCCCAGAGGCTAGGACGCCAGGTTCTCGGGGCCGAAGGAGTCCGGCAGCAGCGCGTCCATGTCGTACTCCTTGAGCAGCCTTCCCTGGCCGTCCACCACGCGGATGCGGGTCTGCTTGTCGGCAAACTCGCGGATACGCTGACGGCAGTCGCCGCAAGGCGTGCAGAGATGCCTGCCCGGTCCGATGACCCAGACCTCGCGCAGCAGGCGCTCCCCGGCGCTGGCCATGGCGGCGATGGCCGAGGCCTCGGCGCAGATTCCCTTGTAGTGGGCTACCTCCACGTTGGCGCCGGCATAGTGGGTGCCACTCTCGCTGATCACCAGAGCGCCCACCGGGTGGTGGGAGTAGGGCGCATAGGCGCGGTCGCGCACCGCCAGCAGTGCCGCGACGATGGCGGGATTGGTGGAATCGTTCATGTCATTGCTCCCCGTGTCGCATCATCGCGCAGCACGCTCTCCAGGGCGATCTCCATCATCTCGTCGAAGGTGCTCTGGCGTTCGGTGCTCGAAAGCGAATCGCCCTTGAGGATATGGTCCGAGACGGTGCAGATGGTGGCGGCCCGGGCACCGAACTCGGTGGCCACCCCGTAGAGGCCGGCGGCCTCCATCTCCACACCGACGATGCCGTAGCGCCTGAGCAGCTCGGCGGTCTCGGGGCGGGGGTCGTAGAACAGATCCGCCGAGAAGAGGTTGCCCACCTTGGTGGCCACGCCCAGCGTGCTGGCGGCATCGGCCAGGGCACGAGTCAGGGCGAAGTCGGCGATTGCGGCGAAGTCCATGCCGCCGAACCGCGTCCGGTTGACGCCTGAATCGGTGCAACCGCCCAGGCCGATGACCACGTCACGTAACGCCACGTCGTCGCGCACCGCGCCGCAGGAGCCGACGCGGATCAGCGTCCTCACGTCGTACTCGGTGATCAGCTCCTTGGCATAGATGGAGACCGAGGGGATGCCCATGCCGTGGCCCATCACCGAGATCTCGCGGCCCTTGTAGGTGCCGGTGTAGCCGGACATGCTGCGCACCGTGTTGACCTGGCGGACATCTTCGAGAAAGGTCTCGGCGATGTACGTCGCCCGTAGCGGGTCGCCGGGCATCAGCACGGTATCGGCGAAGTCGCCGCGCTCGGCATTGATATGGGGCGTGGTCATCAGTGGCCTCCCGTAGCCTTGGGTAGCGTATTGGAGGACGGGGCTGAGGACAGGAAACTGCTGCCGTCATCCATGGGCGTCAGGCCCAGGTGGTCAGCCAGGCTCTGGCCGATGTCGGCGAAGGTCTCGCGGGCACCCAGCGAGCCCGGGGCGAGACCCGCCCCCAGTGCCAGCACCGGGATATGCTCGCGGGTATGGTCGGTCCCCGTCCAGGTGGGGTCACAGCCATGGTCGGCGGTGAGGATCAGCAGGTCGTCGTCCCGCAGCCGTGCCAGCAGCTCGGGCAAGCGGGCGTCGAAGTGTTCCAGGGCCGCGGCATAGCCGGCCACGTCGCGACGGTGGCCATGGACCATGTCGAAGTCGACGAAGTTGGTCATGATCAGCTGGCGCTCGCCGGCATCCGTCAGGGCCTCGAGCGTCGCGTCCATCAGGGCGTCGTGCCCGCTGGCCTTGATCGTTCGCGTGATACCGCAGTGGGCGTAGATGTCGGCGATCTTGCCGATGGCCACTACCGTGCCGCCGTCTTCATGCAATTTCTGGAGAACGGTGGGGGCGGGCGGCTCGACGCTGAAGTCGCTGCGGTTCGCGGTGCGGGCGAAGTTCGTTGCGTCTGCCCCGTTGAAGGGGCGCGCGATGACCCGGCCGATGTTGTAGGGTTCCAGCAAGTCGCGGGCGACCTCGCAAACCGCATAGAGCCGTTCCAAGCCGAAGGTCTCCTCGTGAGCGGCGATCTGGAACACCGAGTCCGCCGAGGTGTAGACGATGGGCTTGCCGCTCTCGACATGCGCCTCGCCGAGTCGGGTGATGATCTCGGTGCCGGAGGCGTGGCAGTTGCCGAGCACCCCGGCAAGCCCGGCCTCACGCACCAGGGCCTCGAGCAACTCGGGCGGGAAGCTGTGCTGCTTGTCCGCGAAGTAGCCCCAGTCGAAGCGCACCGGCACGCCGGCGATCTCCCAGTGGCCTGAGGGGGTGTCCTTGCCGGAGGAGAGCTCCCGGGCGTGGCCCCAGGCACCGATGACCTCGTCGGGCATCGCGACGCCCTGGGCCCCGTTACCGGTGCTGGCATGGTGGGCATGAAAGAGCCCCAGCCGGGATAGGTTGGGCAACTGAAGCGGCCCCTTTCGGATACCGGCGTCGCATTCGCCGCGGGCACAGGCGGTGGCGATATGGCCCAGGGTATCGGCGCCGGCATCGCCGAAGCGCTCGGCATCCGGTGTCGCCCCGATGCCGAAGGAGTCGAGCACGAGCACGATGGCACGGGTCATGGGGCCTCCCGACGGATGACGTCATGAACTAGTGGTGGGGGTGTGCTTGGACCATCGCCTACGGTGATGGCCTCGCGGACCTGGTGGGCGGCCCGCTCAGCGTCCGCGGCACTGGTGGCGTGAACCAGCGCCAGCGGACGTTCGGTGTCCACTGCCTCGCCGAGAGAGGCGAGGCGCGACAGCCCCACGGCGGGATCGATGGCCTCGCCCGGGGCGCATCGGCCACCGCCGAGGGCCACCACGGCCAGGCCTAGGGCACGAGTGTCCATGGCCTGGACCCGGCCCGGCTGCGTGGCATGCACCGCGCGGATGACCGGAGCCTCGCGCAGGTGATGATCGGGGCGTTCGAGCAGGTCGCCGGGCCCGCCGAGACCGGCCACCATGCGCGCGAAACGTTCGGCGACTGCGCCCGAGGCCAGTGCCTCGTCGAGGCGGGTCTCGGCGGCGTCCAGTGAGTCGACCAGCCGGCCGGCCAGCAGCAGCTCGGCGGCCAGGTCCCGGGTCACTCTCAGCAGGCGGCCGTGGCGCTTCTCGCCGGTGAGCAAGCGGAGTGCCTCACGCACCTCGAGGGCATTGCCTGCGCAGGGGGCCAGCGGCTGACTCATATCGGTGACCAATGCGGTCGTCGGTGTGCCGGCCTGGGTGGCGACGTTGGCGATCGACTGGGCCAGCTCCAGGGAGGCGTCATGAGTGGGCATAAAGGCTCCGCTGCCAGTCTTGACGTCCATCACCAGCGCATCAAGGCCACAGGCCAGCTTCTTGCCGAGGATCGAGCTGATGATCAGCGGCAGCGACTCCACGGTGGCGGTCACGTCGCGTACCGCATAGAGGCGCCTGTCGGCCGGGGCGAGGTCGGCAGTTTGTCCGATGATCGCCACGCCCACCTCCTTGACCAGCCGGCGGAAGGTGGCGGTGTCCGGGGTGACCGAATAGCCGGGAATCGCCTCGAGCTTGTCCAGGGTGCCGCCGGTGTGACCCAGGCCGCGGCCGGATACCATCGGCACATGGCCGCCGCAGGAGGCGATCCAGGGGCCGAGCACCAGCGAAACGAGGTCGCCCACGCCGCCGGTGGAGTGCTTGTCGAGCACCGGCCCGGGCAGGTCTAGGTCGGACCAGTCGAGTACCTCACCGGAGTCGCGGATCGCCTCGGTCAGTGTCACCGTCTCCTGACCATCCATGCCGCGCAGGAACACCGCCATGGCCAGGGCCCCCACCTGGGCATCCGAGAGGCTTCCGTCACTGATGCCGGCGACCAGCTGCTGGATGGCCTCACGGCCTAGCGCGCGTCCGTCGCGCTTGGCACGGATCAGTTCCTGGGGAAGTGCCTGGCTGCCCATCAGTAGTCCCCGGATGTCGCGTTTCCTTCGGCGTCGTCACGCAGGGTCTGGAGCAGGTTACCGAGTAGCCCCGAGGCGCCGAAGCGGACGTGGGCTGGGGTGATCCACGCCACGCCCATCAGGCGTTCGGCGAGCTGCAGGTAGGCCAGAGCATCCTCGACGGTACGAACGCCGCCGGCAGCCTTGAAGCCCACGTCGCGGCCGCTGTCACGGATGGCGATCAGCAGGATTTCGGCCGCTTCCAGGGTGGCATTGATCGCCACCTTGCCGGTGGAGGTCTTGAGGAAGTCGGCGCCGCCCTCCAGGGCCAGCTCGCTGGCGCGGCGGATCAGGGCCGGATCCTTCAGCTCGCCGGTCTCCAGTATGACCTTGAGCAGCGCATCACCGGCGGCCTGCTTGCAGGCCGCGACCAGTTCGCGGCCGGTCTCCTCGTCGCCGGCCATCAGGGCACGCCAGGGGAAGACCACGTCTACCTCATCGGCGCCGGAGGCCGCTGCCGCGCGCGTCTCCCTGGCGGCCGCCATGATGTCGTCGTCTCCTTTGGGGAAGTTGGTGACCGTGGCTACCTTGACGATGCCCTCGAGGCCATGGGCCTTCAGCGCACGTCGTGCGGTGACCACGAAGGCCGGGTAGATGCATACCGCCGCCGGCGTGCCGGCAGGCGTCTTGGCCTGCTGGCAGAGGGCCTCGATGGTGGCATCGCTGTCGTCGTCGTTGAGGCTGGTGAGGTCCATCAGTGCCAGGGCCTGGCGCGCGGCCTGTTGCAGTTCGGTCATGGAAGCGTCCTGTAAACGGGGTTGTCGGAGCCGTGGCGGGGGCCACGGCGCGTGCCGGTCTCTTCAGCCATCCTTTCAGACATCCTTATCATCCGTCTTTCTCAGCCATCCTTCCTCAGCCACCCAGGGCGAGAAAGAAGCCGGCGATCGAGGCCGACATCAGGTTGGAGAGAGTGCCGGCCAGCACCGCCTTGAGCCCGAAGCTGGCGATCTCATGGCGGCGGCTCGGGGCAATGCTGCCCAGGCCGCCGAGCAGGATGGCGATGGATGACAAATTGGCGAAGCCGCACAGGGCGAAGGAGAGGATCGCCATGGTATGGGGCGTCATCGCCTGGCCGGTGGCGGCCACCATCTCCTCGCCGCTCAGGTAGGGGCCGAGGTTGATGAAGGCCACGAACTCGTTGACCACGACCTTCTGGCCGATGAAGGAACCCGCCAGCGTGGCTTCCTCCCAGGGCACACCGAGCAGGAAGGCCAGCGGCGCGAAGAGCCAGCCGAGGATCCACTCCAGGCTCAGTGCCTCGAAGCCGAACCAGCCGCCGATGCCGCCGAGCATGCCATTGATCAGCGCGATCAGGCCGATGAAGGCGAGCAGCATGGCCCCCACGTTAGCGGCGAGCTTGAGGCCCGAGGTTGCGCCATTGGCGGCGGCATCCAGCACGTTGCTGGGCTTGTCCTCGTCTTCCTCCTGCTCCTCTTCGACCTTCGAGACGCTGTCCTCGGGCTCGCGGGTCTCGGGCATGATCAGCTTGGCGAACAGCAGACCGCCCGGGGCGGCCATGAAGGAGGCGGCTACCAGGTATTCCATGGGCACGCCCATGGCGGCGTAGCCGGCCAGCACTGAGCCGGCCACCGAGGCCAGCCCGCCGCACATTACCGCGAACAGCTGCGAGGGGGTCATGCGGGCAATGAAGGGGCGCACCACCAGCGGTGCTTCGGTCTGGCCGACGAAGATGTTGGCGGTGGCGGAAAGCGACTCGGTGCGGGAAGTGCCCAGCGCCTTCTGCAGGGCGCCGCCGAGGATGCGAATCACCCACTGCATGATGCCCAGATAGTAGAGCACGGCGATCAGCGACGAGAAGAAGATGATCACCGGGAGTACCTTGATGGCGAACACGAAGCCCACGCCGTCGACATCGGCGAGTCCGCCGAACACGAAATTGATGCCGTCATTGGCATACAGCACCACCTGGCTGACGGCGTCGGAGATGGTCTTGAGGACCACCTGGCCGAAGGGCACGTAGAGCACGAAGGCACCGATGCCGGCCTGGATGGCGAAGGCACCGACGACGGTCCTCATGCGGATGGCGCGGCGATTGTAGGAAAAGACGAGGGCGATGGCCACGAGGGTCACCATCCCCACCAGGCTCATGAAGAGGGTCATGGGGCACCTAACTGACGGGGCGGCCTGGGGCGACAGGCATCCGGATGAGTGTGAGGTGAAATCTATAACATTCAGTGTTATTTTTCTAACATTTTTCCACCGCAGCACCGTCAGGGAGCCGCAGGACATGAACGAACGCACTGCCCGGCGTCTCGCCCGCCTGAGTGATGCCCTGGCCCACGGGGGGAGCCTGCGCCTGCAAGATGCCGCGGAACTGTGCGGCGTCTCGGCGATGACCATCCGTCGCGATCTGGCCGCCGGGGATGGCGGGCTGCTGCTGATGGGTGGCCACCTGGTGCGTAGTGACGACCCGCGCTATGCCCCCGTCTACGATCTGGCGGCCCAGCAGGACCTTCAAGCCGAGACCAAACGCCGTCTCTGCGAGCAGGCCGCCCGCTGCATCGAGCCCGACGACACCCTGTTCATCGACTGCGGGACGACGCTGATGCCGCTGGCCGCCGGCCTGCCCGCCGATCAGTCGCTGACCGTGGTGACCTATGCCCTGAACGTGGCCAATGCGGTGAGCATGTTGCCCGGGGTTCGCCTGATCCTGCTGGGCGGGGTCTACCATAGCTCCTCGCGTTCCTTCTCCAGCGACGCCATGGACGATGCCATCCGGCGGCTCGGCATCAACAAGGCCTTCCTCTCCGCGGCGGGCGTGCACCGGCAGAAAGGCCTGAGCTGCTTCCATTTCCACGAGGTGGCCCCCAAGCAGGCGGTGATTGCCACGGCGGCACATCGTCTGCTGGTGGTGGACGAGAGCAAGCTCGGGGTGATTCGCCCGGCGCGTTTCGCCGGGCTCGAGGAGGTCGACGAACTCATCACCGATGGCAAGCTCGAGGCATAGCCCCGGGAGGGGCACAGGGCCACATCGGACGCCCGGCCGGGCTGATGCGCTCAGCAGAAACCTGTCCGAAATCAAGGCAGAGCGGGCAAAGAGTTGCTAACTTGTAAGGCACGCAACACTCAACATTGCCTGTTTATCGTCCGGAGACCGCATCCCATGCAAGCCGCAGACGTCATGACCACCAACGTGATCACCGTTACCGCTGACAGTGAAGTCAGCGAGATCGCCAGCCTGCTGATGGAACACGGTATCAGTGCCGTGCCGGTGATCGATGCCGACGACAAGGTCCTGGGCATCGTCAGCGAAGGGGATCTGATGCGCCGGGTCGAGAATGACGCGGACGAGCACAAGTCCTGGTGGTTGAAGCTCTTCGGCGGAGGCAGCAACGCCGTCGACTACGTCAAGAGCCATGGCCGCAAGGCCAATGAGATCATGACCTCGAACCCGCTCACCATCACCGAGGACGAGCCGTTGCACCGTATCGCCTCGTTGCTCGAGAAGCGCCGTATCAAGCGTGTGCCGGTGGTGCGCGATGGCAAGCTGGTCGGCATCGTCAGCCGCTCCAACCTGCTGCGCGGCTTCTCGGTGAACCGCCAGCCGGCCGGTGGCACTGATGATCGCGATATCCGTGACGCCATCCTCAAGGAGGTGGACGAGAACACCGGGGTGATGGTCGATCGGCTCAACGTCATCGTGGCTGACGGCAAGGTACAGCTCTGGGGGCTGGTGGACAGCAAGGAGCAGCGCCAGGCCGTGCAGGTCGCGGCGGAAAACATCGACGGTGTGACGGAGGTCGAGAACAACCTGGGATTCGTGCCACGGGGCATGGGCGGCTACTGAGGTTACTTAGGCCATGCGGCCTTGACGGTTACGACAGCGGGGCGGCCATCTGGCCGCCCCGCTGTCATTATCGGGCATGTCGCTGAAGCCGTCGTGATCTAGCCCTCGGCACCCTGCACCTTGGCCAAGGCCGTTTCCAGACTCTCGAGGGTCCGCTCCGGATGGTGGAGCTTGTCGAGACCGAACAGGCCGATGCGGAAGGCACGATAGTCGTCGCCCTCGTCACACATCAAGGGAACACCCGTGGCCACCTGGACACCGGCGGCTAGGAACTTGCCGACGATGCCTTCGTCCTCGGTGTAGCAGACCACCACGCCGGGCGCCTCGAATCCCGGTGCCGCGACGCTGCGGAAGCCGTGCTTGGCGAGCATGCCGCGCACCCGTTGCCCGACTTCCCACTGCTCGTCCCGCACCTTGTCGAAGCCGTACTGCTGGGTCTCGCGCATCACGTCGCGCAACTGACGCAGACCGTCGGTGGGCAGGGTGGCGTGATAGGCGTGGCCACCGGCCTCGTAGGTTTCCATGATCGACAGCCACTTCTTGAGATCGCAGGCGAAGCTGGTGCTGGTGGTCTCCTCGATGATCTCTCGTGCCTGGCGAGAGAGCATCACCATGCCGCAGCAGGGGCTGGCGCTCCAGCCCTTCTGCGGAGCGGTGACGAGCACGTCGACGCCGATGTCCTGCATATCGACCCAGAGGGTGCCGGAGGCGATGCAGTCGAGCACGAAGAGCCCGCCCTGCTCATGGATGGCGTCGGCGATCTGGCGCAGGTAGTCGTCCGGCAGCAGCATGCCCGAGGCGGTTTCCACATGGGGGGCGAAGACGATATCGGGCTGCTGGTCATGGATCGACTCGACCACCTCCTCGATGGAGGGCGGAGCGAAGGGCGAGGTCGAGTCATCCTCGTCGAGACGACGCGCCTTGAGCACATGAACCTCGGCGGGGATCTTGCCCATCTCGAGGATCTGGCTCCAGCGATAGCTGAACCAGCCGTTGCGGATCACCAGGCAGTTGCGGCCCTTGGCGAACTGGCGGGCCACGGCCTCCATGCCGAAGGTCCCGCTACCGGGAACGATCACCGTCGAATGGGCGTTGTACACGTCCTTCAGGGTGGAGGAGACGTCGCGCATCACGCCCTGAAAGCTCTTCGACATGTGGTTCAGTGCGCGATCGGTATAAACCACCGAATACTCCAGCAGTCCATCGGGGTCGACATCGGGTAGCAAGCCGGCCATTTCGTTCTCCGTGTTGATTCGGGCCTTCCGGGGCGAAGGCTGAGGGTATCTCAAGCATATTCCCATTGATGTGCCGCGACCAGCAACGTGCCCTCCTTCAGGGTCCTGTCACGCCCGGCCATCGCCGCCATGGCCACCATCCTGATCCTGCTCTCGACCCTGCTACTGGCGACCATGGAACTCCTGCGCCGGCGCAGCGAGCGCCTGAAAGGCAACGTCGAGTAGGTCACGCCATGCGGATCCCCTCTACGGCTTTTCCCTGGCGCCTCTCAGTATGCGAAATGCCATAGAGTGGTTAAAGCTCCCTCAACTGCGCTGGGCGGCCTGGATGGCGGTCAGAGCGATGGTGTAGACGATGTCGTCGACCAGGGCTCCACGTGACAGGTCGTTCACCGGCTTGTTGAGGCCCTGCAACATGGGGCCGACGCTGACCACGCTCGCGCTGCGCTGGACCGCCTTGTAGGTGGTGTTGCCGGTGTTGAGATCGGGGAAGATGAAGACCGTGGCGCGACCCGCCACCGGGGAGTCGGGTGCCTTCTGGCGGCCCACGCTCTCGATGGCGGCGGCGTCGTACTGCAGCGGGCCATCGATGCACAGCGAGGGCTCGCGTTCCCGGGCGATGCGCGTGGCCTGGCGTACCTTCTCCACGTCGGCGCCGCTGCCGGATTCGCCGGTGGAGTAGCTGATCATGGCC
This sequence comes from Halomonas daqiaonensis, assembly GCF_900109725.1. GTDB lineage: Bacteria > Pseudomonadota > Gammaproteobacteria > Pseudomonadales > Halomonadaceae > Halomonas > Halomonas daqiaonensis. The sequence continues at coordinate 2,433 of NZ_FOBC01000023.1, read as the reverse complement.
ACCCGGGGCTCGATCCCGAAGGCTGCAGCGGAGCGGGCGCTCTGGATGGCGATCTCGGCCAGGGCCTCGGCGTCAGGATCGGGATTCACCGCGCAATCGCCATAGACCACCACCTGTTCAGGCAGCAGCATAAAGAAGATCGACGAGACCAGTCGATAGCTCGGCGCCGTCTTGATCAGTTGGAAGGCCGGACGCACGGTATTGGCGGTGGTGTGGATCGCCCCGGAGACGAGGCCGTCCACCTCGTCCTCGGTCAGCATCATGGTGCCGAGCACCACATTGTCCTGCAGCTGGTCCTCGGCCGTTATCTCGTTGAGCTTGTCGGGGCGACGCTTGACCATCGGCTGCACGTAGTCCCGGCGGATATCGGCAGGGTCGAGGATTTCGAGGTCTTCGGGTAACTCGATGCCGCGCTGGCGGGCGACTTCCTCCACCTCGTCGCGCCTGGCCAGCAGCACGCAGCGGGCAATGCCGCGCTGCTGGCAGATCACGGCAGCCTCCACGGTGCGTGGCTCGCTGCCCTCGGGCAGCACGATGCGCTTGCTCGCTTGCTGGGCCAGCTTGACCAGCTGATGGCGGAAGGCCGCGGGGGAGAGCCGGCTCGGATAGCCGCGGCTGAGGCTCTCCTTGAGCCACTGCAGATCGAGGTGTTCGGCGACGAAGCGTGTTACCTGTTCGGCCCGCTCCGGGTCGTCGATGGGAATGTCGTTGGTCATGCGATCGAGACGCTGGGCCGTGGCGAAGCTGTCGGAGTCCACCGCCATCACCGGTAGCCCGCTGCGCAGCGCCGGCCGACAGAAGTTGATCATGGCATCTTCCGGCAGTTCGCCGTGGGTCAGCAGGATGCCTGCCAGGGGCACGCCGTTCATGGTCGAGAGCGCCGCAGCGAGCAGGATGTCGTCGCGATCACCGGGAGTGACCAGCAGGCGGCCGGGGCGGAATACGTGCAGGGCATGGGAGGCACTGCGCGCGCACAGGCTGGTGCCCAGCACACGACGGCTGGCGGCCTCGCCCTCGTGCAGGAAGCGAGCCTCCAGGGCTCGGGCGACGTCCAGCACCCGCGGTGCCGAAAGTGCTGCATGCCAGGGTATGGCGCCGATCAGATGGAAGCGTTCGCTGCCCAGGGCCGGCAGGTAGCGGCGCAGGCTGGCGACCAACTGTGCGTCGCGCTGGGCGGTGAGCTCGGGGGCCGTCAAGGAGCTGGAAGCCTCGTCGTCCGGTAGCGGACGCAGCCGCATCAGGATACAGCCCAGGGTGCGCGACGAATCGGTGCCATCGAAGGCCTGGGCATGCATATCGAGCCGTTCCGCCAGGTCCTGGGAGTCGCTCAGGTCGCCGTCGGCGACCAGGATGGTACGCGCATTGAGGGCGTGAGCCAGCTGGGCATTGAGTTGGGTCGCATAGCTGCTGTGCTGGCTGGGCGCCAGGCCTTCGATCACCACCAGCTCGGGGGCCTCGCCCGCGGCTGGTGACGCGACCCGCGCATGGCGCTCCACGGCTTCTTCCATCAGCTCGTCGGTGCGATCCTCACGCAGCAGGCGCTCCAGCCGCGCCTGGGAAAGCGGTAACGGAGGTGCCAGCCCCAGGGTGCTGGTCGCCAGGGCACAGGAGCGATCCGGCCCGTTGCCATTGAGCTCATCCTGTCGGAACGGCTTGAGAAAGCCGGCCTTGAGCCCGAGGGTATCCAGCGCCCGGATCAAGCCGAGGCAGGCCGAGGTCAGTCCCACACCGCTGTCGGTAGGTACCAGTATTAGATTACGGGGCTCGGAACGATGGTCAAGCCGGGTCATGGTGGCTCTCTTGCAGCAGCTGGCGGGTTTGTTCGGCGATGCGCCCTCCTGCTATCGGGCCGTTCATCGACACCCTTTGGATGGATTGATGTTGACTTTAGCGAAAATCCGCGTAAACCCTCGCCCATTCGGGCGGGGATACAAGCGAGAGTCGCGCAGCGACTCTATTCGGGGGTCGCTTGCGCTTGCACATAGCCCTTGAGCATCTCGATCGTTGCCCCACCCGCACTACAAGCAAAATACGACCGTGACCACAAAGCAGCGCTTTTGCTCAACATTGGGATATGCGTGTTCAAGAAGCGCACCCGCCGGGGGACGTGGATTTCAAGTTGTTGACCATCACGCTGACCAACAGCTTCGGCGGATATTCAACGAGCAGGTGAACATGGTCTTCTTCACCATCGAACTCAAGGATGCGGCAGTCGAGTTTCTCGCAAGCCGGTTCAAAAGCCTCTCGGAGCTGCCCGATCATGTAGCCGTCGAACACTTTGCGCCGATACTTCGTCGTGAAAACAAGGTGGACGACTAGACGAGTGACGCTATGTCGGCCTCGCCGATAACCTTCATGCACACTCACTTGCCATTCCTCATTATAGCCCTTAATCTGCGGCTGTTATAGCAGTGAGCATTGACATGCTGAAGG
>NZ_FOBC01000041.1 GCF_900109725.1 Halomonas daqiaonensis | reverse complement strand
CTAGCAGGCTGTCGGGTTAAGGGGCTCGAACCGCAGATGCAGCGTCCCCTCGTTGGTTTTTCCGCAGGGTAATTGGTCATGCGGCTGGAAAGACGCTGTTGACCCTCCCTGCGCCGATTCTGGCCCCGTTATGCGGGGCCAGATGAGGGGGTTTCCCTCACCCTGCCGTCAGGCGGTGCATCCGCTTGATGTTCCAGGCCATGGTGGCCAAGCGCCATTCACCGCTGACCTTGTCGAGACCGCGCAGCGAGACCTGCCGGAACCCCATCACGTGTTTGATGATGCCGAAGACCGGCTCCACCGTGTGCTTGCGCAGCGCATACAGCGCTCGTCCTGCTCGCGTCTTCAGGCGGTGCGCCATCTGCTCGACAGGGTCCGCCACGTCCGGCGCCGGGGGATCGGCAGCGAAGCGCTCGAAGACCGGCAGATGGTGGACATCGCGCTTCATGGCCAGCAGCGGCTCGATGTCATGCGCCTGGCAGGCCTCGACATTGGCGGCACTGAAGTAGCCGGTGTCGGCCAGCAGGCGGGTGGGTCGTCCCAGGGCCTCGGGATAGCCCTGCCAGGCGGTCAGCAAGGGCATGACCTGCTGCTTGTCGTTGGTGGCCTGGGTGACATGCACGTGGGTGACCAACATGGTGTCGGTATCGACAGCGGCCTGGGCGTTGTAGCACTGATCGAAGCCCTTGCCGGTGACCGGCATGATGCGCGATTGCGGATCGGTAAGGTTGACCTGGTCCTTGTCGCGCGGGCCTCCCGTCGGGGGCTTGGGATCACGCCCTCGGGGCTTTTCTCCTGCGCTTCGTTGCGTCTCGCGCTGCGCCACCTTCTCCTGGTAGGCCGCTTGCTCGACAGCATCCCGCTCCTCGGCTCGCGCTTCGATCCTGGCCTTGGCCTCGGCGATCGCGGCCAGGCGTTGTTCGCGCCGAGCAATCTCGGCCGGGATGTCCATGCCATCGGACGCGTCGTCCCGATCGGCCGCCTCGGCCCGCTGGGTCAGCGCCTTCACCTCGGCCTTGAGCTGGGCTTCCAGCTTCTTGGCATGGCCATACGACAATGCCTTGTGCTTGCTGGCATTGGCCTTGAGTTTGGTGCCGTCCAGGGCGATGGTACCGAGCTTGAGCAGCTTCATCTCGCGGGCCAGCAACAGCACCTGGACGAACAGCTGCTCCAGTTCGGGCAGGAAGCGCCGCCGAAAGGTGGCCAGGGTATCGTGGTCGGGATGGGTGTTGGCGGCCAGGTAGCGGAAGGCCACGGAGTCATAGGTGGCGCGCTCGATCTTGCGGCTGGAATACACCCCGGTGGCATAGCCGTAGACCAGCAGGCTCAGCAGTACACCCGGGTGATGCGCCTTGTGCCCCCGGCCGGCGTAGCGACGCGTCAGTGCCGAGAGATCCAGTTGCTCGACCACCTCCACGACGAAGCGCGCCAGGTGGTCATCGGGCAGCCACTCATCCACGGAAGGCGGCAGAAGATAGTCGGTCTGGCGGTCAACAGGGATGAAGCGGCTCATGGCGTCGTTCCGGTGATGGCGGCATGATGCGAGTATCGCACGACGTTATCGAAAACCCGACAGCCTGCTAG
>NZ_FOBC01000024.1 GCF_900109725.1 Halomonas daqiaonensis | reverse complement strand
AAGGGCGAGATCAACATCGATGACTTCATCACGCATGACATGCCCTTCGAGAAGATCAACGAGGCCTTCGAGCTGCTGCACCGAGGCGAGAGCATCCGCACCGTCCTCCACTATTGAGTCTTCAGGAGCCTGACCCATGACCATGACTGAACACCTCGAACTGGTCTCGGCCAACAAGAGTTTCGATGGCTGGCACAAGCGCTATCGCCACCGCTCTCGGGCACTGGACTGCGAGATGACCTTCGCCATTTACCTGCCGCCCCAGGCCGAGGCCGGGCGGGTGCCGTTGCTGTGGTGGCTCTCGGGACTGACCTGCACTGACGAGAACTTCATGCAGAAGGCCGGTGCCCACCGGGTCGCCGCCGAGCTCGGCATTGCCATCATCTGTCCCGACACCAGCCCGCGGGGCACCGACCTGCCGGGCGAGGATGACAGCTATGACTTCGGTAGCGGCGCCGGCTTCTACGTCAATGCCACACGGCAGCCCTGGAAGAAGCACTACCGCATGTACGATTACGTGGCCGAGGAACTGCCTTCGGTGGTGCGCCAGCACTTCCCGGTCAATGGTCGCGAGTCGATCAGCGGCCACTCCATGGGCGGACACGGCGCGCTGATCCTGGCGCTCCGGCGCCCCGGCCACTACCGTTCAGTATCGGCCTTCGCACCGGTCGTCAATCCTAGCGAGTGCCCGTGGGGACAGAAGGCCTTCTCCGGCTACCTGGGAGAGGACCGCGGCCTCTGGACCCAGTACGATGCCTGCGAGCTGGTGGCCCGCGGGGCCTCGAGCCAGCCGCTGTTCATCGACCAGGGTGACGCCGATGACTTTCTCGAGGAGCAGCTCTGTCCCGAGCGGCTCGAGGCGGTCTGCGCTGAGCACGACCATCCGCTGACCCTGCGGCGACAGCCGGGCTATGACCACAGCTACTTCTTCATCGCCACCTTCATCGAGGAGCACCTGCGCTACCATGCCGAGCGGCTGAGCAAGCGCTGAGCGGGGGCATGCTCGTACCAGGGTGACAGGCTGCCTCCCTTCGAGGAGGCAGCGTCGTTATACTGGCGGGTATTGACGATGAGGCGAGAGGAGCCCATGGACGAGCGAGATGCACGATGAGGGAGTGGCGGCAGCTGGCCTGGCGGGTGCTTTGGCGCACTCTACTGGGCTTCGTGGTGGGTTCCATGGTGCTGGTGCTGCTGCTTCGTGTGGTGCCGGTGTTCGGCTCCATGGTGATGGTGGAGCGCAAGGTACAGTCCTGGTTCGCCGGAGAGTCCCTCGACATTCGCCATCAGTGGCAGCCCTGGGAGAGCCTTTCCGACCACGCCAAGCTGGCGGTGATCGCCGCCGAGGACCAGCGCTTCCCGCTTCATCATGGCTTCGACTTCGGCGAGATGCGCCGTGCGTGGGAGGCCAGTCGTAGCGGGGGTCGCCTGCGCGGGGCCAGCACCATCAGCCAGCAGACCGCCAAGAATCTCTTCCTGTGGACCGGGCGCAGCTGGGTACGCAAGGGGCTGGAAGCCTGGTTCACCCTGCTGCTCGAGGCGCTGTGGCCCAAGCAGCGCATTCTCGAGGTATATCTCAACATCGTCGAATGGGATAGCGGGGTATTCGGCCTCGAGGCCGCCTCACGCCACTACTTCGGTGTCGCCGCCGGCCAGCTCACCGAGACCCAGGCCAGTCGCCTGGCGGCGATCCTGCCCGACCCCCGCGGACGTGATGCGGCGCGCCCCGGTCCCCAGGTGGAACGTCGCAGCGTCTGGATTCGTCAGCAGATACGCAACCTTGGCGGTCCTCACTATCTCGAGCGGCTTTGAGGGCTGCCAGGCCCGCTTCGCACCACCAGCACCACGCCGGCGATGGCGATGGCCATGCCGGCGAGTGACAGCGGCGTCAGTCGCTCGTCGAACAGCCACCACGCCTCCAGGGCGGTCACGGGCGGAACCAGATAGAAGAGGCTGGCCACTCGCGAGGCCTCGCCACGCTTGATCAGCGCCATCAGCAGCAGGATGGCGGAGATGGAGAGTACCAGCACCAGCCACGCCAGAGTCAGCAGGAAGGTGGGAGCCCAGTCGATCTCCCGGGTCTCGAACAGCAGGGCTCCCAGGCCCAGCAGCGTCCCGGCGCCGAGATATTGCACCACGGTGCCGGAGAGCAGTGGCATGCCGGTGCAGAAGCGCTTCTGGTAGAGGGTGCCCAGCGAGATGCCCACCAGCGCCACCAGTACGCTGGCCAGGGCACCGAGGCCGAATCCCTGAAACAGCATCTCGCCAGGGTCGAGCTTGCCGCCCAGTACCAGGGCGATGCCAGCGAGTCCCATCACCAGTCCCAGCCACTGGAGACGTCCCAGCCGTTCGCCCAGCAGGGGGCCGGCAAGCCCTGCGGTCAGCAGGGGTTGCAGCCCCACCAGCAGGGCGGCCAGGCCCGCTGGCATCCCCTGGTAGATGCTATAGAAGACGCCGCCCAGGTAGGCGCCGTGGACCAGCAGGCCGGAGATTGCGATGTGGCCCCAGAGTCTCGCGCCCCGTGGCCATTCGCCGGACAGCCAGTGTGCCAGCGGGACCAGCAGGGCGAGGGTCAGCATGAAGCGTACGGACAGGAAGGTGAAGGGCTCGGCATGGGGCAGGCCGAACTTGGCGCCGATGAAGCCGGTGCTCCAGAGGGCCACGAAGAGAAAGGGCATGGCGGCCAGCCAGGCCTGGCGTTGACGTGCCGATGTCATGGCTAAGGGCTTCCAGGGTCAGGGGATGTGGGCATCATCGCGGCACGGGGCACGCGATGCCAATCTTGCGGATTGTGCTTTGGTCGTAGGCGAAGTGTCGACGGAGAATTGGTAAGACCAAAATTTTGCCTGTATAGACAGAGTGTTGCCCTCCGCAACTCCTTGGTCTGACCAATTTTCGAAGCTGGCTTGCGTTGAATGTCGCTATTGGCCGGAGGCGGGCTTTTCGCTAGGTTTCGCTTAGGTTTCGCCTTGGAAGACGTTTCCAGATTACGAAACCTTTCCCGGGCCCCGCAGGGAAGGCGGTGTCAGCCGTACGGTGAATCCTCCGTGATTACCGGCGCACGAGGTCGGCCATGGATGACAACAACAAGTGTTCGTCTACGTTCGCGGCATCCGCGGACGCCACCACATCAGGAGTCCATGCCATGCAAGACGACAAGCAGCCGTCAAGCATTTCATCCGTCGACAACGACAACACGAAAGTCCTCGAGGAATTCAAGACCCCGAGCCGACGTAACTTCCTGAAGGCTGCAGCCGTCGGATCGGCGGCGGCCGTGGCGGCCCCCTGGATCGGTAACGTCCAGGCCCAGGAGGGCATTCGTATCCGCATGCAGTCCTCCTGGCAGCCGGGTACCACCGGTTACAAGATTTTCGAAGAGTGGGCTGCCAACGTCGCCGAGTTGACAGGGGGCGAGGTGCGCATCGAGCCCTTCCCCGCTGGTGCCGTGGCCGGTGCCTTCGAGGTCGCCGATGCGGTACGCAACGGCGTGATCGACGGCCAGAACTGGTTCACCGTCTACTGGCCCGGCAAGATGCCGGCCGGCGTATTCCTGACGGCCTATCCGATGGGCCTCTCCGTACCCCACCAGTGGGACATGATGTTCGGCGCCTACGGTGGCTTCGGCATCGCCAAGGACCTCTATCGCAAGCAGGGTCAGGAACTGCTGGGCTATGTCCACCACGACCTCAACCTGATCCATTCCAAGATTCCGCTGCGTAGCTTCGACGATTTCAAGGGAATCAAGCTTCGTATGCCGGGCGGTATCGTCGCCGAGACCTTCGCTGCCATCGGCGCCCAGACCACCCTGCTGCCGGGCTCGGAGGTCTATCCGGCGCTGGAGAAGGGCACCATCGATGCTGCCGACTACACCGGCGCTGCGGTGAACTACGAGTTGGGTTTCTGGCAGGTCGCCGACTACATCATCATGGGCCCGCCCTCCACTCCCTGCCTGCACCAGGCCGTCGACCTTATGGACATCGCCGTCAACCGTCGCACCTTCGAGCGCATGTCCCCGCAGACCCAGGACCTCATGCATGATCTTGTGGCCGCGTATTCCCGCGAGCACTATGCGGCGATCCAGAAGGCCAATGCCGAGGCCTGGCCGAAGTATCGCGAGAAGGGCGTGGAAATCATCCACCTCTCCGAGGACGATGCCAGCCGTTTCCGTGATGCTGCCATCCCGCTGTGGTTCAAGTGGGCCAACAAGGACCCGGATGCCGCGCGACTGTTCAAGGCGCATCTCGATACCATGATGGATCCGGCGGTGGCGTTGATCACCGAAGAAGATATCAAGGGCTACGAACTCAACGTCTGAACCGCCTGTACGACCAAACCGGGTGTTGTAGGCCGTGGGCCGCAACACCCGGTTTGGGTAGGGTAACCACTACTGATCTCGCATCCCGTCGACTCGATGATCCGTAGCCATCGCCGGGAGGTGATGGTGTCGCGGAGGAGTATCCATGAATCTTGATATCGAATTTGTTCTTCCGCACTGGCTCTACTGGTCGGTGCTGCTGATCTTGCCGCTGGTGGTGATGTTCTTCGTCGATCGCAGTTTCCGGCGTGGCGGGGCCATCGACGGTGGCGACACCGCCGAGGTGCCGCCCGGCCAGGAAGTCGAGGTTGCCTATCAGCCCCCCGGCAATCTGTTTACCAACGTCGTCGACCGCATTTCCGGGTTTTCCGGCCGTTATGTGGCCTACTGGGCGTTGATCGCACCCTTCATCTTCACCTACGAAGTGCTGGTTCGCTACGCCTTCAATTCGCCGACCAACTGGGCCCACGAGTCGATGACCCTGATGTTCGGCATGCAGTACCTGGTGGCCGGTGCCTATGCCCTGCGCGAGGGAGGGCATGTGCGGGTCGATATCCTCTACAGCCGAGCCAAGCCCCTCAACAGGGCGGCGCTCGACCTGGTCACCTCGATCTTCTTCTTCATCTTTACCATCGCCTTGCTGTTTACCGGCTGGAAGTTCTTCTCCCAGTCGGTGAGCGACGAGTTCTTCTTCGGGTCCAGCTACGCCAACGAGACCTCCTTCACCGAATGGGCCATCCAGTTCTACCCGGTGAAGTTCATGCTCTTCTTCGGTGCCTTGTTGCTGCTGCTGCAGGGATTTGGCCAGCTGATGCGTGACGCCCAATCCTATCGCTATCACTGGCGCCTGCATAACGGCAGCCGGACCTTCGCCCGTGTGCTGCTGATCATCGCTGGGCTGCTGGCGGCCTGGTTGGCCTTCGAGATGATCAATATCGCAGTGACCGACTACGACAGCCTCGCCGGCAGCCTCGAGAATAGCCTTGGCTCCGTAGGCATTGGTGCCCTGACGCTGGTAATGTTCGGCTCGCTGATGGTGGTACTGGTAGCGGGTCTGCCGCTGGCCTTCGTTACCGGCGGCTTGGGGGTGGCCTTCCTCTACCTGATCGGCGATCAGAATATGCTCAACCTGATGCCCTCGCGCATCTTTCCGATGATGACCAATTACCAGCTCTCGGCGATTCCGCTGTTCATCTTCATGGCTTCGGTACTGGAGAAGGCGGGGATCATCGAGGAGCTGTTCGACGTCGTCTACAAGTGGATGGGCGGTCTCAAGGCGGGCCTGGCCATCGCTACCATCATCGCTTCCACCCTGCTTGCCGCCATGGTCGGCGTGATCGGGGCCGCGGTTGTGACCATGGGCCTGATCGCCCTGCCGGCGATGCTCAAGCGCAACTACGACCCGGAGATTGCCATCGGCTCGATCATGGCTGGTGGGACCCTGGGCATCCTGATTCCACCGTCTATCTTGGCGATCATCTACGGCGTAATTGCCCAGCAGTCGGTGGGCGAGCTCTACCTCGGTTCGCTGATCCCCGGCCTGATGCTGGCCTTCATGTACGGGTTATACTGCTGGATGCGCGGTACCCTCAACATCAAGCTGGCGCCACCGATGCCGGTCGAGGACCGGGTCGACATGAAGGAGAAGGTGCGGCTGCTGCGCAACATGTTGGCACCGATCATCCTGGTGATACTGGTACTGGGCATCATCTTCACCGGTATCGCGACGCCGGTCGAGGCCGCCGGTATCGGTACCTTTGGTGCTCTGGTGGTGGCCGCCATGCACAAGCGCTTGACCTGGCCCAACCTGCATGCTGCCTGCATGAGCACCCTGGTAGCCTCGGCGATGGTGATGTGGATCATCTTCGGCGCCAGCATCTTCGTCGGCTTCTACATCCTGCAGGGTGGTCAGACCTTCGTTCAGGAGTTGATCTCCGGCGCGGGTCTCGGCCCCTATGCGGTGCTGTTGCTGATGATGGTGCTGCTGGTGGCCCTGGGGATGTTCCTCGATTGGGTGGGCATCCTGCTGCTGGCCGTGCCGATCTTCGTTCCATTGATCCAGGGCATGAGTTTCGATGGCATGTTCGGTTTGCCAGGGGTCGACCCCACCGACGTCTCGCTGTGGTTCGGCGTCATATACCTGGTCAACATGCAAATGTCCTTCCTCAGCCCGCCGTTCGGCTATGCGCTGTTCTACATTAAGGGGGTCTGTCCGCCGCACATCACCATGGCGCAGATCTTCCGCTCCTCCTTCCCCTTCCTGGGTATCCAGGCGCTGGGGCTGCTGTTGGTGATCCTCTTCCCGGCACTGGTGACCTGGCTGCCCAACCTGGCCTATGGTTGACGCCAGGCGTTCGAACTATTGAAGTATCAACGGCGCTCCCGGCAGGGGGCGCCGTCTCTTACAACCTGTAACAACACTCTGTGAACTCGTCGCTCCACCGGGCGTCACAGAGGTGCACATTCATAACGCAACACCCTGGAGGTATTCATGCAACGGATGACTGCTTTGTTCTCGGCTGCACTACTTTCTCTCGGCCTGGCTGCCACCGCCCAGGCGCAGGAAACCCAGGACTCGGCCGCCGCGGACCAGCCGCAGGCTCAGGCGCCGGTTCAGGACTTTTCTGACGAGCAGCTTCAGCAGTTCGCCAACGCGTCTCAGGAGATCGCCGTGATTTCCCAGGAGTACACATCGGAGCTGCAGGCGGCAGAGGATGAGCAAGCCCAGCAGGATGTCCGCATGGAGGCCAATGACAAAATGGTCGAGGTGGTCGAGGACAGCGGTCTCGACGTGGATACCTTCAATGCCATCGGTCAGGCCATCCAGCAGGACCCGGAGATGATGCAGCGCGTTCAGGAGATGGTCGAGTCGTAAGGACAGCCATATCCCGGCCGAGGTAATCGGCAGACGAGGGCCACCCCACGGGGTGGCCCTCGTCATGTCTGGTGGTCAGCCCCCGTCCCCTTTACAGCCTCTCGCGGGCATTCCAGACTGATGCCATACATGACACTGGTGGGAGCGTGACGCATGGACGTGGAACTGCTTGAGATCCGCCAGCATCTGGCACGCTTCGCTCCCTTCGACGGACTCTCCGACGAACTGCTCGATGAGGTGGCCGGTAGCGTGGAGGTGGCCTACTTCAAGGCCGGCAGCGATATCCTGGAGCTCGATCAGGAGGTCCACGAATTCTGCTACATTCGCAGCGGAGCGGTGGAAGTCTATCGTCGCGGCGGTGAACTCTACAACCGCCTGGGCGAGGGCGACATCTTCGGTCACTTCAGCCTGATGCGGAATCATCGTGCTCGCTTCCCGGCCCGCGCCATGGAAGACAGCCTGATCTACTTCATCCCCGAGCCCGCCTTTCAGCGGCTCTGCGAGGCCGACGACAACTTCGCCGACTTCGTCGAGCTGGAAAGACCGCGTCTGGAATCGACGGTCAAGGAGCAGAAGAAGAACAGCGACATGTTGATTACCCGGGTGCGCAAGCTGCTGACACGTTACCCGGTGATGGTCGAAGCGTCCGCCACGGTGCAGGAGGCTGCCCGTCAGGTCACCCAGTCCGGCGCCTCTGCCGTGCTGGTGCTCGATGCTCCCGGTGACAACCCTCGCTATACTTTCCGCGACAGCGAGGATCGCCGCTGGCAGGTGCGAGGCATCCTCACCGACAGTGACTTCCGCAAGCACGTCGTCGCCGAGGGACGTCCCTCCGAGACGCCTGTGGGGGAGGTGATAGGCTCCCGGCTGATTGCCATCCAGTCCGACGAGTCGGTGCACGAGGCGATGCTGTGCATGCTGCGCAACAATATCCATCACCTGCCGGTGATGTACCGTCGCCATCCCGTCGGCATCGTGCACCTCTCCGACATCATCCGCTACGAGACCGGCAGCAGCCTCTACCTGGTGAGCAACATCTTCCACCAGTCCGGCGTCGAGGGGCTGGCGCGGCTGGCCCCCGACGTGCGTGCCGCCTTTGTGCGCATGGTTGAAGAGGGCGCCGACTCGCGCATGGTGGGCAGCGCACTTTCCACCATCGGGCGCAGCTTCACGCGCCGGCTGCTGGAGCTGGCCGAGGAGGAGCTGGGCCCGCCACCGGTGGGCTACTGCTTCATGGCCAATGGGTCCATGGCGCGTAACGAGCAGTCCATCGTCACCGACCAGGACAATGCCCTGGTACTCGCCGACGACTTCGATCCTGAGCGCCACGACGCCTATTTCCTGGCGCTGGCACAGCGGGTCAGCGATGGTCTGGATGCCTGCGGCTACCCCTACTGCAAGGGTGACATCATGGCGACCAACGCCCGCTGGCGGCAGCCCCTGTCGGTGTGGAAGCAGTATTTTTGTGACTGGATCGATCACCCCTCTCCGGAACGCTTGTTGCATAGCTCGATCTTCTTCGACCTGGACGCCGTCTACGGTGAGAATGCCCTCGTCGAGCAGCTCCAGGATCTGGTCGCGACCCGCGCCCCCAAGAGCCCGCTGTTCCTGGCCGCCATGGCTCGCAATGCCCTGAATCGGACCCCGCCGCTGGGCTTCTTCCGGACCTTCGTGATGGAGAAGGATGGCAAGCAAAACAACTCCATCAACCTCAAGCGTCGTGGCACTGCGCCGATGACGGATCTGATCCGGGTGCATGCCCTGGCCTGTGGGTCGCGTGCCCAGAACAGTTTCACGCGACTCGACGATATCGACCGCACCCAGTTGCTGGCCACGGGAGTGAGCCAGAAGCTGCGCTATGCCCACGAGTTCCTCTCGATCTCGCGGATTCGCCACCATGTGATCGATATCGAGCACGAGAGGACGCCGGACAACAACATCGAGCCGGAGAGCATCTCCGACACGGAACGTCACAACCTCAAGGATGCTTTCCAGGTGTTGAGCAACGCCCAGAAATTTCTCAAGTTCCGCTACCCCATGCCCTCACGGTCTCGCTGAGATGGCCATGATTCGTCTACGTCCGAGAGCGTCGCCCCCCAAACCGGGCTGGCCAGATTACCTAGCTGGCCGCGCCGCAACGGCCAGGGACCCACGCCTGGCCCGCTATTTCGCCGCCGGCCTGCCGGACCCCGAGACCCCCATCGGCGAGGTGCCGATGGTGGCCATGGACATGGAGACCACCGGCCTGGACGAGCATCACCACGCCATCGTCAGCATCGGCGTGGTGCCCTTCACACTGGGACGCATCATCCTGGCACAACGTCGCCACTGGGTCCTGCGTCCTCCGCGTCCGCTTAGCAGCAAATCGGTGACCTTTCATCACATCACCCATGCCGATATCGCCAAGGCCCCGGACCTCGACGAGATTCTCGATGAACTGCTCGAGGTTCTGGCGGGGCGCATGGTGGTGGTGCATTTTCGCCATATCGAGCGCCCCTTCCTGGACGCCGCGGTGAAGGCGCGGGTCGGAGAGGGCGTGATGTTTCCGGTAATCGACACCATGTCGCTGGAGGCGCGCATCCACCGCCAGTCGCTACTGGCCCGCTTCAAGCGCTGGGTCGGGCGACCGCCGGCTTCGATTCGCCTCAACGACAGTCGCGCGCGTTACGGTCTCCCGCCCTATTCGGGGCATCATGCGCTGATCGATGCCCTGGCCACTGCCGAGCTGCTGCAGGCCCAGGTGTCTCGCCACTACAGCCCGACGACGCCGCTGAGGGTGCTCTGGAGCTGATCCGGCCGGCCCCCGCCGGCATTAATAACGAAGAAGGCGGCTCTGAGGCCGCCTTCCTGGTTGCAGGCTGGTTGCAGGTCGGCGCCAATAGCGCCGACATGAATGTTGCTACTATTTGGCGCGTGGCTCGCTCATCAGACCCTTGACGATGCCGTAGCAGCCCACCAGCAGCACCAGGGTGAAGGGCAAGCCGGTGGTGAGGGCGGCCGTCTGCAGCGCGGCGAGACCGCCGCCGAGCAGAAGCGCGATGGCCAGTGCCCCCTCGATCAGCGCCCAGAAGATACGCTGGGGCTTGGGAGCGTCCACCTTGCCGCCGGCGGTGATCGAGTCGATCACCAGCGAACCGGAGTCCGAGGAGGTGATGAAGAACACGATCACCAGCGTGATCCCGACGAAGGAGGTGATGGCGCTCAGCGGCAGCTGCTCGAGCATGGTGAACAGCTGCAGCTCCAGGGCCGCATCCTGCACCTGGGTGATGCCGGAATTTACCACTTGGTCGATGGCAGTGGTACCGAAGGCGGTCATCCACACCACCGAGGCAAAGGTCGGTACCAGCAGTACGGAGATCAGGAACTCACGCACGGTACGGCCGCGGCTGACGCGGGCGATGAACATGCCGACGAAGGGCGACCAGGCGATCCACCAGGCCCAGTAGAAGGCCGTCCAGCCCTGGCTGAAGTTGGCATCCTCACGCCCGAACGGCATCGAGAACGCCGGCAGGTGGGTCACATAGCCGATCAGATTGTCGAATATGCCGGTAGCGATCATCAGCGTGGGGCCGACTGCAATCACGAACAGCAGCAGCAGGGCGGCAAGCACCATGTTCAACTGGGAGAGGCGCTGTACGCCCTTGTCGACGCCGAGCAGGATGGAGCCCAGGGCCACGAGGGTAATCCCCAGGATCAGCAGCACCAGGGTGGTGTCGCCGGCGGGGATGCCGAACAGATACTCGAGACCCCCGGCCGCCTGGGTGGCGCCGATGCCCAGCGAGGTGGTCAGGCCAAACAAGGTGGCGAATACCGCCAGGATGTCGATCACGTGCCCCGGCCACCCCCAGATGCGCTCACCCAGGATGGGGTAGAAGATCGAACGCATGGTCAGCGGCAGGCCCTTGTTGAAGGCGAAGATCGCCAGCGACAGGCCGACGATGGCGTAGGCACCCCAGGGGTGAAACCCCCAGTGGAAGATGGTGGCGGCCATGCTCAGGTCGATGGCGCCGGCCTGGTCACCCTCGGCACCGCCCAGCGGTGCCCAATCGGTGCGCACGCCATCCTCGCCCATGCTGATACCACCCATGGCGGTGCCGTAGTGGCCCAAAGGCTCAGATACGCCGTAAAACATCAGCCCAATGCCCATGCCGGCGGCGAACAGCATCGAGAACCAGCCTGCGTAGCCGAAGTCCGGTGTGGCATCGGCGCCGCCGATGCGTACCTTGCCCAGCGGGGTAAAGATCAGCACCAGCGCCAGGATAACGAAGACGTTGGCTCCGAGAATAAAGAACCAGCCAAGATTGGTGGTCAGGAAGTTGAACATGCTGTTGAAGATCGGCTCCATCTGATCCTGCAAGGCCAGCGTCAGGATTACGAACAGCAGGATCACGATGGAAGAGAAGATAAAGACCTTGCCATGCAGGTCCAGGTCAACGCCAAACTTGTTGGTGACGATGTTGTCCTGGCCGATCACATAGTCGGTGTCGATCAGGTTCGCCGCCCCCTGCGGGGCGGGAATGCCCTCGGAACCGGTATCCGGCTCCTGGGGTTTCTCGTCTTGATCGTGAGGATCTTTAGCCACGAGACATCTCCCTTAGTGTCGTCGGGTTGGAAATCATCTGAGAACTCATTTGGATTTGTTGTCGAAGGGCCTGACCAGAAAGACCGAGGCCTTGGTATGGCTGGCCACCTTGCCACCATGGGACGGTATGATGACGTCCAGGTGCTTGGGCGGATGGGTCGGCATGACGACCAGATCAGCGCCGACTTCATCGATGGCCTTGATCAGGATGTCATCGAGATCGGCGATCACGTCAGGACTGTTGATGGTCTTGGTGCTGACCGGCTGACCATGTACTTCGGCCCGTTCCTTTGCAAAGGCTTCGAGCTTCTGCGCGTATTCCTGGGGCGTCCGCGCCACGCTGCTCGGTGCGTTGGAGGTGACGCCCACATAGCAGACTTCGGCATCGTAGTGTCGAGCAAGGTCCGCCACCTTTTCCAGCGCCGGCTCGATCACATCGAGATGTGCCAGATCGACCGGCACCATGATCTTTTGGAACATGCTTGTATCTCCTTGTTGATCGCAAAGGTGATGCGAGGTGCTCAGTGTGGCCGTTTACCGCCAGTTTGCCAGGCGAGAGTTCAACGGCCGCCGTTCGCGTCCGGTTCCATGGTACCCATACCCGGCAAGGATTGCTGGGTATGTCTGCTTTGTGCGACAGCCCTGGACTGTCGCCCGAGCGCCCAAGAGAAGGGGAGGCACCTTTCGGTCCTCCCCTTGGAGTCGATGCAGTCAGCCTCGCGAGAAACGCGAGGCCCGGCATGCCCTTACGACTCGGGCAGCCACTGCTGGACAACGTCCTGGTTCTCCTCGACCCACTGCTTGGCATTCTCGTAGGGGTCGGCGTCGTCCTCCTGGTTCATCAGCATGACCTCGCCCATCTGCTCCGGAGTCCACTCGAAGGCGTCCAGGATGGCGTAGGCCTCCGGCATGTCCTCCTCGAGCCCCTGGCGGGCGATGGTGTGGATCTGCTCGGCGCCGCCGTACACGTTCTTGGGGTCCTCTAGGTACTTGAGGTCCCAGCGGGCGAACATCCAGTGCGGGGTCCAGCCGGTGACCACGATGTCCTGCTCGTTCTTGATGGCGCTGTCCAGCGCGGCGGTCATGGTGGCGCCGCTGCCGCTCTGGAGGTTGATTTCTTCGAGCTCATAGGCCTCGAGGACGTCTTCGGTGAGGCTCATGATGCCTGCGCCCGGGTCGATGCCGACGATGTTGCCTTCAAAGTCCTCGGCGCTCTCGTTGAGCTCGGCGATGGAATCGACGTCGGTGTAGGCCGGAACCACGAGGCCCAGCTTGGTACCGTCCAGGTTGGGACCGAGGTCGACGACCTCATCACCCACGCGCTCCATGTAGTCGGCATGGGTGGTGGGCAGCCAGGCGGCAACGATGGCGTCGGCATCACCGGTGGCAACGGCCTGCCACATGGCGGCGGCCGAGAGTGAGGTCATGTCCACCTCGAAGCCCTGCTGCTCGAGCACGGCACGCACCACGTTGGTGGAGGCGACTTCGGAGGACCACTCCACGTAGGCCAGATGTACGCTGCCCTTGTCCTGGGCCTGGGCGGCACCGGCAGTGAGTACGGCGCCAGTGGCCATGGCCAGGCCGGCGAGACGGATGCGACGGTTCAGCGGATGCTTCTTCATCGTGTTCCCCTTTTCTTGACGTTCAACCACTTACCTTGGAGGTGCTCCTGGCGAGATGCAAGATGCCGCCTCAACGCTCAGGTCTTGCGGCCCTTGCGCAGGGACTGGGTCACACGGTCGAGCAGCATGGCCAGGATCACCACGGCGATGCCGGCCTCGAAGCCGTCGCCCGGGCGCAGGCGCTGAATGGCGCGCCACACCTCGCTGCCCAGCCCATCGGCACCGATCATGGCGGCGATCACCACCATGGAGAGCGCCAGCATGATGGTCTGGTTGATGCCTGCCATCACGGTGGGCAGCGACATCGGCAACTGCACCTTGATCAGCTTCTGGCTGCGGGTCGCACCGTAGGCATCGGCGGCCTCGATCAGCTCCACCGGGACCTGGCGGATGCCCAGGGTGGTGAAACGAATCGCCGGCGGCATGGAGAAGATCACCGTGGCGAAGATCGCCGACACCGAGCCGATGCCGAAGAAGGGAATCGCCGGGATCAGGTAGACAAAGGCCGGCATGGTCTGCATGAAGTCCAGGATCGGCATGATCGTCTTGTAGAGCCGCTCCGAGAGTGCCGCAGCAATGCCCACGGGAAGGGCCATCACCACCGCCACGAAGGTGGCGATCACTACCAGGGTGAGGGTCTCGATCATCGGCTCCCAGAGCCCCAGGTTCCAGATCAGCGCCAGACCGAGGGCGGCACCGATGCCTAGGCGAAGGTTTGCCACCCACCAGCATAGGCCGACGACGATCGCCAGCAGGCCCCATTCGGGCAGCCACATCAGGCCATCGTTGAGCCCGTCGATGCCGGTCTGGGTCACCCGGGAGATGGCACGGGTGACGATGGAGTACTCGCTGGTCAGCCAGTCGAGGCCGCCCTCGATCCAGTCGCCCAGCGGGATGCTCGGAATCTCGATAGCCATCATGCGTCTCCTGCCGATGCCATGTTCTCGTTGGCGTTTTCGTTTCCGTCTTCACTCCCCTCTTCGCTCAATTCTGCAGGTTCGGCGGCCCGGGCCAGTTCGTCGAGAACGGCGCCCTTGACCACCACGCCCAGCAGCTTGCGGTTGTCGTCAACCACGGCGATGGGGAAGCTCTTCTCGCTGAACATGGCGAAGAGATTGTGCAGGGGCTCGCCGGGGCCGACGGCCCGGAAGTCCTGGGTCATGAAGTCGCGAATGCTCTCCTGACCCTGCTTTTCGGCCTGCTCCACGGCGTTCACTTCGACGAGACCCTGCAGCTTGCGGTCGCGGGTAGTGACGTAGATGGAATCGATGCCGTTCTCCTTCATCTTGCGCAGGGTAGTGCGCGGGCCGTCCTCCGCGCGGGCGGTAGCGCGCACCGGCCGCATGGCATGCTGGGCGGTGAGGATCCTGGACATGTCCACACCCTCGATGAAGCGCGCCACATAGTCGTCCGCGGGGTGGGTGAGGATCTCCTCCGGCGTGCCGATCTGTACGATCTCGCCATCCTTGAGCAGGATGATGCGATCGCCGATGTTGATCGCCTCGTCCAGGTCGTGGGTGATGAACACCGTGGTCTTCTGCATGCGATGCTGCAGCTCGAGCAGTTCCTGCTGCATGTCACCGCGGATCAGCGGATCCAGCGCCGAGAAGGCCTCGTCCATCAGCAGCACCGTCGAGTCGTTGGCCAGTGCCCTGGCCAGCCCCACCCGCTGCTGCATGCCGCCGGAGAGCTGGTTGGGATAGGCATCCTCCCAACCATCTAGGCCGACGTGGTGAAGGGCATTGCGCGCCACCTTGACCCGCTCTGCCTTGTCCACGCCGCGAATCTCGAGGCCGAATTCGGCATTCTGCTGTACCGTGCGGTGGGGGAAGAGGGCAAAGTTCTGGAACACCATGGAGAAGTGGCGGCGGCGGCAATCCAGCAGTTCCTTTTCGCTGAGCGCCGGGATGTTCTCGCCGTCGATGACGATCTCGCCCTCGGTGGGCTCGATTAGGCGGTTGAGGCAGCGGATCAGGGTCGACTTGCCCGAGCCGGACAGACCCATGATCACCAGCAACTCGCCCTCGTAGACATCGAAGTCGATGTTCGACAGCCCCAGCGTTAGGCCGGTCTTTTCGAAAATCTCGGGGCGCTTCAGTCCCTGTTCGCGCAGTTCGAGCGCCTTCTTCGGCTGGCTGCCGAAGACCTTGCTCAGGTTGCGTACCCGAATCTTGACGTTTCGGTTCTCGTTCATTGGCTCTGCCTTTTGTCGGCTTCCCGTCATCGGGCGGGTTGCGCCGAAGGGTCGAGTGTCGTGACGTAAAAAAACGACGCCATGATGCTTCACTGCAGCATTGACGGCGCATCAGGTGACGATGAAGTGGAACCTACCCTAGCGGTTATTGAATGATCATTCAAATTAAAATCCAGGGTGTCGAGGTTATTCGGC
This sequence comes from Halomonas daqiaonensis, assembly GCF_900109725.1. Taxonomy (GTDB): domain Bacteria; phylum Pseudomonadota; class Gammaproteobacteria; order Pseudomonadales; family Halomonadaceae; genus Halomonas; species Halomonas daqiaonensis. Next base: position 36,298 of record NZ_FOBC01000024.1, on the reverse strand, counting down.
GGGAGTCAGGCGATACAGCCCCCCGTCAGCGTGGTCGCTGAGCAGGTAGAGGGCGCCGTCGCGACCCAGGTGCACATCGCGGATGCGGCCGATCTCGCCCTCGAGGATCACCTCGCGCTCAACCACCTCGTCGCCGTCCAGGGCAAGGCGTACCAGCCGCTCGCTGGCCAGGCCGCCAGCCAGAAGGTCGTGCTCCCACTTGGGAAAGGTGTCGCCGGTCACCTCGGCCAGGCCCGAGGGGGCAAAGCGACCCTCGAACACATGCACGGGATCACGCATGCCGGGGGCGCTGTCGAGCCCGATGGGGAGGTTGGTGGCGTAGTCGTTGCCGCGGCTCACTTCCGGCCAGCCGTAGTTGACGCCGGCCTCGAGGCGGTTGAGTTCGTCGCCGGTGCGCGGGCCGTGCTCGGTGGACCAGGCAGTGCCGTCAGCGGCTACGACCAGCCCCTGGGGATTGCGATTGCCGTAGGTGAAGAGTTCGGGTCGGGCGTCCGCGTCGTCGATGAAGGGGTTGTCGTCGGGGACCTCACCGTCCTCGGTGAGGCGCAGGATGCTGCCGGCGTGGTCGCCTCGGTCCTGGGCGCGCTCCGGACTGCCGCGCTCACCGACGCTCATCAGCAGGGTGCCATCGTCCCGCCAGGCAAGCCGCGAGCCATAATGGCGGCCCGGCCGGGAGAAGCGGTCCTGGACGAAGAGTTCTTCCACATCCACCAGTCCGTCGCCCTCTAGCCGCGCGCGGCTGAGAGTGGTGGCGCTGACGCCATGGCGGGCCTGGCTCCAGGTGAAGTAGACCCAGTCGCTGCCCTCGCCGTAGTCGGGATGCAGGGCGATATCGAGCAGGCCACCCTGGCCTCGGGTAGAAACCTCGGGGACACTGGACAGGCGGGTTACCTCACCTTCCTCGGTGACCCGTGCCAGGCGACCGGGGCGCTCGGTAACCAGCCATTGGCCGTCGGGTAGCTCGGCTACCGACCAGGGGTGCTCGAGGCCGGAGGCTACGCGTTCCAGGCGCAGATCATGGTGGTCGGTGGCGATGCGCTCCTCGATCACCTTGGCGGCCAGGCCCGGGCCGGCGACCAGGGCACCGCCCAGCAGCAGCGCGGTCGAGAGTGCTTGACGTGGTGTGTGCATGCGGCTTCTCCCTCGAAGGTTGTTCTCGTATAGGGGCTCTACACAAGGACTCTACACCAGGACGCTGCCGGCAAGAGGGTGTTCCCCGTAAGCACCGTCGACGGGTTGGCGCTACATCAAGATCGCCAGCAGGATCGGCAGATAGATCAGTGATAGCAGGGTGGAGCAGAAGACCAGGCTCGCCGTGTACGCGGGCTCACGCTTGGCCCGTTGGGCGAAGAGGTAGTTGAATACCGCCACCGGCATGCTCATCTGCAGCACCAGAATGGTCAGCGCCATAGGCGGTAGCGCCAGCAGGGTGCCGATTACCCAGGCGACCCCGGCGGCCAAGGGGATCCGCAGCAGGCTGAAGCCGATACCGGACTTCAGGCTCCTCACCTGGATGCTGGCCAGCGAGACGCCCAGGGTGATCAGCATCAGCGGTACCGTAAAGCCCGAGATCAGGTCGACGCTGTTGTCGAGCCACAGCGGCAAGGCAGTGTCGGTGAGCAGCAGCACCAGCGAGATCAGGATGGCGTAGACGGTAGGGGTCTTTACCAGGGTCTTCAGCGGATTGCCGCGGCTGATGAGCATGGTGCCCAGGGTGAACTGAAAGAGTGCCACCGTGACCATCACCGTGATGCCGAACACGAAGCCCGACTGGCCGAAGGCGTAGAGAACCACCGGCAGCCCCATGTTGCCGGTATTGGGGTACATGGTCGGTGCCAGCAAGACTCGCCAGTCGCGTTTCAGAAGCCAGGCCAGCACGAAAGCCATGCCCGCCATGGCGGTGAGCACCAGCGCCGTGGCCAGCATGGTGCGCCCGAAACTGCCGGCGTCGATCTCGGCCCCGGAGAGCGAAGCGATCACAAGGGCCGGGGTGCCGATGTTGAACACCAGCCGAGTCACGAAGGCCACCGGGAAGTCGTGGCCGAGACGCACCCAGGCGAAGCCGAGTCCCGACCCGGTGAGCACGGGCGCCATCACGGCGAAGAGTTCGGCGAGCATCTGGTCGTCCCTGAGGAATGAGTGCCGGGTATTGTCGTGAATCGGTGACCGTCCTGGCAAGGCAGCCGATCAGGCGACTGCCTGCCACTCCCTTGGCACGGCGTCGCGGAGGAAGTCGTGCATGGGGATTCAGAATTCGTAGCGGGCGGAGAGCCACAGCCTCCGGCCCTCTTCGCTGTTGGCGTAGACGTTGCCGTAGCTGCCTCCATCGTCGTAGGCGCGGTAGTCGACGAAGTCCTTGTCGAAGAGGTTGTAGAGGGTGGCACTGACCTCGACGCTGTCCGACACGGCGTAGCTGCCGCCCAGGTGGAAGAGCGCGTAGGCCTTGAAGTCGCCCAGGTCGTCGAAGGAGGGCGCGCCGCGCACACGTTCACGAGCGCGGTAACGCTCGCTGCGGTACTCACCCGTGAGCCAGGTGCTCAGCTTATCGGTGGCCTGCCAGCGCAGGGTGGTGTTGACGGCGTGCTCCGGGGTATCGGTCAGCGGCTCGCCTTTCTGTTCACCGCTCTTCTGCTCGCTGTCGGTGTAGGTATAGTTGGCGCTCAGGTTGACCGTCGGGGACAGCTGAACACGGGTCGTGAGCTCGATACTCTGGGTCTCGGCCTCGTCGATATTGATCTGCTGGGCATAGCTGCCGGTGGGAATCAGCGGATCGTTATCGATGAAGATATCCGGGCCGTCGGCGATCTTGTCGTCGAACTGGTTGTGGAAGAGCGTGGCGCTGGCCAGGAAGCCTTTGCCATTGTCGTACTGTGCGCTCAGCTCGCTGCTGGTGCTCGTTTCCGGTTCCAGATCGGGATTGCCGATGGTCAGGATGGTGCCCTGGCCGGTCACGCCGTTGACGCCATCGTGCAAGTCGTTGAGCGAGGGTGTCTTGTAACCCCGGCTGACGCCGCCTTTCAGCGTCCACGCGTCGGTGGCGCTCCACACCAGATAGCCACGCGGGCTGAACTGGCTGCCGAAGGCGTCGTGATGGTCGTAGCGTCCGCCTAGGGTCAGCGCCCAGTCGTCGGCCAGCCACCACTCATCCTCGGCAAAGAGCGCCCAGGTGGTCTGTTCGAAGGTTTCGGTGGCCAGGCCGTCGGTCAGCTCGGAATCCATCCACTGGCCGCCAAGGGTCACCATATGCTCGCCTAGCGGTAGGGTGAACTTGCTGTCGAGCACCGTATTGGTAGTCTTTAGTTTGCGCGGGTCGCCGATGGTCAGCTCAGGCAGGGCAGGTAGGGGTTGCCCGAAATCTCCTCCGCTGCGGCGTCCTGGGATGGTGCGCCCCGTGGTCTCGGTAGTGTTGCGCATCAGGCTGGATTCCAGGGTGCCGGCGGCGAAGTGCCCAGTATGGCCGATGGCCAGCTGGTCGCGCTCGAAACGCAACTCATCCGAGTAGCCTCCAACGCGCCCTTGAGAATCGTCTAAGGTGCCTAACTGGGCCTCATCATTATTGTAGCGCTGGCGGCTGGTCTCGCCGTCGAGCCACAGCTCCTGGTTCTCGTGCGGCGTCAGGGTCAATCTGGCGCCCAGGTTGTAGACATCGCCCTCCACAGGACTGGGGCCGCGCTGGCTGACGGGTACTTCGGTACCGTCTGCCTCGGTGTAGGTCAGGTTCGAGGCGTCGCGATCAAAGAAACGGCCACGCACCTGCAAGCCCAGAGTGTCCTCGACCAGCGGGCCGGTGGCATAGAGGCTGGTGGCGCGACTGTCGCCGAACTCGTCGTGCTGGTTGAAGGTGCTCTCGACCTGCACCGATCCGCTCCACTCGCGACCCACCTTGCGGGTGATGATATTGATCACCCCGCCCATGGTGTCGGAGCCGTAGAGGGTCGACATCGGGCCGCGGATCACTTCGATGCGCTCGATACTCGATACCGCCGGGAAGAAGCTGGTTGCGGTTTCGCCGAAACCGTTGGGGGTGACGCTGCCGGCGGTGTTCTGGCGGCGGCCGTCAATCAGCACCAGGGTGTAGTCGCTGGGCATGCCGCGGATGCTGATGTTATGCCCGCCGGTCTTGCCGACCTGGCCGCCGACGTCGACCCCTTCCACGTCGCGCAGTGCGTCGGCGAGGCTGGCCACGCGCTTCTGCTGCAGTTCCTCGCGGGTGATCACCGAGATGCTGGCCGGCGCCTCGGCCATGGCCTGCTAGAAGCCGGCGGCGGTGACCACGATGTTATCCAGCCGCTGGCTATCCTGAGCCAGGGCCGGCAGGACGGAGGTGGTGACGGCCAGCGCCACGGCGTTCGCCAGGGCATGAGGAGGGAAGCAGTTCATGGGAATCCTTGAATGATATTGATTATTAATAGCGAATTTATTCTAGTGGAGAAAGTCCAACAATTGATACTTATTCTCATAAAACGCTGAGTTGCAGATTTCGCAACAATGAAAAAAGCCCGGTCGATGACCGGGCTTGGCGGGCGGATAGCGGCGGAGGCGTTACTCGTTGGAACGCTCGGCAGCCTCCTGGGTCTGTTCGCCGACGTTCTCCAAGGCCTGGCCGATGCGGTCCAGGGCCCATGTAGCTCCTTCCTGCGTGGTCTCCCAGGCACTGGCGGCGCCTTCCTTGGTCTCTTCCCAGGCCTGCTGGGCCCCTTCTCGGGCGTTTTGCCACCAGTCGTTGGTGTATTGCGGCTGCTCAGCGATCTGCTCCTCGCTCAGGTCGACGTTCACCCGGTAGTCGATCTCATCGAGGCTGTTGCCGTCCTGGGTCTCGACGGTGAACTTGCCGGATTCGATCACGAAATGCTGATCGCCCTGGAAGTCGAGCAGATCACCGGTGTCGATGACCAGGGCACGAACCTGCATGTCGTTGTCGAGCAGGATGTCCTCGACGTCGCCGATCTGCTCGCTGCCGGACGTGGCATAGACATCGGCACCGAGCAGTTTGCTTGTCGAATAGAGGCCCTGGGGCTCGGCCATGGCAGTGCCAGCGGCCAGGCCTCCGGCGAGCAGCGCCCCGAGGGAGGCCTGCTTAATAACGTGATGGAGGGGGTTGCGGTGGGTCATTCGTTCACTCCTTGTGATTCGTGAAGGTCCATATGACCGATGACGCCTGTCGACGCCTCCCTCATTAGTGTGGCCAGCGGCTGGCAAGTTCAATGGCTGCCTCGTGGCAGGCCCGGTCATCGGCGCCTCAGGCCCCACATGAAGTAGGCGCCGCCCAGCAATGAGGCCACCAGGCCGGCGGGTATCTCCGCGGGAAACAGCAGTTGGCGGCCCAGCCAGTCCGCCAGCACCGTCAGCAGGGCGCCGATCAGTGCGGCCCCGAGCAGATGGGCGCGGGCCCGTGAGAAGCCCGCCAGGCGGGCCATGTGGGGAGCCAGCAGGCCGACGAAGGAGAGTGGGCCCACCACCAGGGTGGCGCAGGCGGTCAGTAGCGCGACCAGCAGCAGCAGTGACAGCCGGGCACGCTCCACCCGCACCCCCAGCGCCACGGCCGTGGCGGCGCCCAGCGGCAGGATATCCAGCCAGCGGACGAAAGGGTGTGCCGCCAGCGCCAGCACCACGGCAAGGCCCGCGACCAGCATCGCGCTGACGGGGTCGACGTAGTAGGTGGAGCCCGAGAGCCAGGCGATGACTTGCTGGCTGCGGGGGTCGCCGCCAGCCAGCACAATGGTGCGCACCGCATCGAACAGGGCGGTGATGGCCACGCCACTGAGCAGCAGACGCTCGGGTACGAAGCCGCTGCGCCGATTGAGCACGACCAGCACGGCCAGGCTGGTCAGCGCGCCGAGGGTGCCGGCGGCGACAAGCGTCAGGTTGCCGGGGGCCGGCAGCAGGAATAGCGCAGCGATCAGGGCGATGGCGCTGCCGCCGCTGATGCCCAGTACTTCGGGGCTGGCCATGGGGTTGGCGGTGAGGCGCTGGATCAGGGTGCCGGCGATGGCCAGCATCACGCCGCTGCCCGCGGCGGCCAACATCCGCGGCCAGCGCCACTCCAGCACCGCGATGTCGAGGGTCGCGAACCAGCCGCCGGCTTTCTGGCCCAGCATCAGCGCGAGCACGATCGCCGCGAGCAGGCCAAGGGCCAGGTTCGTGGCCAGGCGCCCGGGAGCGGGATGGCGTGGGGCCAGAGTGGTAGCTGGGTTGGGTGGACGACCGGCCTCGAGGCGCAACCTCGGAATCAACCACAACAGCAGCGGTGCCCCCAGGGCGGCGGTGGTAGCCCCAGTGGGAATGAGGGTCGGCAGGGTGCCGGCGAAGCGCTGCAGCAGCAGGTCGGTGGTGGCGAGCAGCAGGGCGCCGAGCAGCGTCGACCAGACAAGCCGTGGCCCCAGACGTCGCGCGCCGGCCAGGCGCACGATATTGGGCGCCGCCAGGCCAATGAAGCCGACCACCCCCACCACACTGACCACACAGCCGGTGAGAAAGATCGCCAGCCCCAGCCCCGCCAGGCGCAGGTGCTTCAGCGAGACACCCAGGCTGCGGGCGCTGGCGTCGTCGAGTTCGAGCACCGTCAGCGGGCGCAGCAGCAGCCAAGCCGCTAGGCCGCCCAGTAATAGTCTAGGGGCCAGGAAGGCGGCGTCGTCCCAGCCGTTTTGGGCCAGTGAGCCGGCGCCCCAGATTAGCAGCCCCTTGAGCGTCTCCTGATGGAAGAGCAGCAACACCATGCCCAGGGCCCCGAAGTAGAGGTTGACCACCAGTCCTGCTAGCACTACCAACGCCGGCGAAAGGCCGCGGCGCCAGGTCAGGGCGAAGACCAGCGCCATGGCGCCGCCGCCACCGGCCAGGGCCACCCATTCGCGTCCGGCCAGCAGCAGGCCCGGGGCGAGCAGGGTGGCGGCCATCAGCGCCAGGTTTGCGCCGCTGGTTACTCCCAGGGTGGTGGGGGCGGCCAGTGGGTTGCGCAGCACCTGCTGCATCAGCACTCCGCCCAGGGCCAGGCCACCACCGGCCAGCAGCGCCATGGCCAGGCGTGGCCACCAGCTGTAGTGGCGCACCAGCGCCTCGGCACTCGTCGGCGTCACGGTCGTGAGCGCCCGCAGGCCATCGAACAGTCCCTCTTCTGCAAGCGAGCCGAGTATCAGGGTCAGCAGTGCCAGGCCCGGCAGCAGGCAGACCAGGGCGGGGGCCTGGCGGTGGGCGGCCTCAGTTGCCATGAGGCGTCTCCTCCAGCGCGGCGACCAGGTGTTCGGCGAAGCGTTGCGCCGAGGGCAGGGCACCGAAGCTCCACACCGGCGGCAGGGTGACCAGGGACTCATCGCGCACGCTCGGCTGCTGCTGCCAGAGGCCGCTGTCGGCCAGCGCCGCCTCGACTCCCACCGGGTAGGGCTCGACTACCACTAGCCGCGCCTCCAAGCCGGCCAACTGCTCGAGGCCCACCAGCGAGAAGCCCCAGGCGTTGGTTTCGCCATGCCAGGCGTTGTCCAGCCCCAGACGTGCCATCACGGCCTGGTAGAGGCCACCAGCGCCGAATACCCGGACATGGCGCTCGTCCATGAACTGCACCACCAGCAGCGGCGGCACCCGCTCGGGAAGTCGGTGCCGCAGGGTCTCCAGCTGCGTCTGTGTCGCGTCGATCAGACGCTCGGCGGCCGCCTCGCGCTCGACCAGGCGGCCGACCTCGAGGGTCAGTTCACGCAACTGGGGCCAGGTCTGGTGACCCGCTGTGTAAAGCGGCAGGGTCGCTACCGGGGCGATGCGCGAGAGCCGCGGCGCCAGGTTGGCGAACATCGGCGAGATCAAGATGTGGTCGGGAGCGAGGCTCGCCAGCAGCTCCAGGTTGGGTTGGCTGCGCAGGCCGAGATCGACGGTCGCCTCGGGCAGTCGCGGCGCGCTGACCCATGCATGGTAGGCGTCGCGCTGGGCAACGCCGGCCGGGGTGACACCCAGTGCCACCAGGGTCTCGGCCAGGGTCCAGTCGAGGGTGACGACGTCCTGCTGGGCTTGGGCGCGGGGGATTGGCAGCAGCACCAGGGCCAGCAGCATCGTGGGAACGAGGCGGCGGCGCAGCCAGGCGAGCGCGTCAGGCATGGACTAGGGCGACGGGATGGCGGCTGGCGGGATGCGCCATCACCCGCATGGGGATACCGTAGATGGCCTCCAGCGTGGCCTCGTCCATCAGTTCGGCCGGGGTGCCCCGGGTCAGCACGCGCCCGTTGTGCAGGGCGACCAGATGTTCGCAGTAGCGCGCCGCCATGTTGACGTCGTGAAGCACGATGACCACGCCGAGCCCCAGCGTCTGGCTAAGCCGGCGGATCAGCGCCAGTACCTCCACCTGGTGGGCGATGTCGAGCGCCGCGAGCGGCTCGTCGAGCAACAGGAAGTCGCTGCCCTGGGCCAGCAGCATGGCCAGCCAGACCCGCTGGCGCTCGCCGCCGGAGAGGGTGTCGACCAGGCGCTCGGCAAAGGCCTCGGTGTGGGTTGCAGCGATGGCCCGGTCGATGGCTGCCTCGTCCTCGTCGGTGTGGCGGCCCAGCAGGCCGCGCCAGGGGTAGCGGCCCATGCCCACCAGCTCGCGGCCGAGCAGATTCTCGGTGGCGGGCAGCTGCTGGGGCAGGTAGGCCACACGGCGGGCGAATTCGCGCTGCCCCCAGCGGGCCAGGGGGCGGCCGGCGAAGTGTAGTTCGCCATGGCTGACCGGCTGCTGGCGGGCCAGCAGCTTGAGCAGGGTCGACTTGCCCGAGCCATTATGGCCGATCAGGCCATGCACCCGGCCGCCCTCCAGGGTCAGGTCGGAGGCGGCGAGCAGCGGCCGGTCGGCGATCGCGAAACCGGCTCCGCGCAGTTCGAACATGCAGGACGCTCCTTCGGCGGGCCCCGGGCGGGGCGGGCGATGGGCGCTACCTTAGCTCCGATGGTAATGGTTATCAATATGATCCGTTTCGAACTGGTCGCCTTCCCGGTATGCTGTGGCGTTTCATTCGCCAGGACCCGTTCACCATGTCTGACTCCACCACCTCCAGCTTCCGCGCCCTGGCGCGCCTGCTGCGCTATGCCCGCGGCTATCGCCGCCGGATCATCGCTGCCAGCGTCTGCTCGGTCATCAACAAGCTGTTCGATATCGCTCCGGAGATCCTCATCGGTGTGGCCATCGACGTGGTGGTCAATCAGGAACAGAGCTTCGTGGCGGGGTTGGGCTTCGAGTCCGCCCGGGAGCAGATCCTGATACTCGGCGTACTGACCTTCTTCATCTGGGCCGGGGAATCGCTGTTCGAGTACCTCTTCCAGGTGCTGTGGCGCAACCTGGCCCAGCGGCTGCAGGCCGACCTGCGCCAGGATGCCTACGAGCATGCCCAGCGGCTCGATATGGGCTTCTTCGAGTCGCGCAGTTCCGGCCAGCTGGTGGCGACCATGAACGACGACGTCAACCAGCTCGAGCGCTTCCTGGACGGTGGCGCCAACGCCATGATCCAGGTCGGCGTCACCGTGGTGGCGGTGGGGGCGGTGTTCTTCGTGCTCTCGCCGCTGATCGCGCTGCTTGCCTTCACGCCGATTCCGCTGATCGTATGGGGCGCCTTCTACTTCCAGCGCAAGGCTGGGCCGCTCTATGCCGAGGTGCGTGAGCGGGTCGGCGACCTCTCGAGCCGGCTCTCCAACAACCTGGCCGGCATCGCCACCATCAAGAGCTTCACCGCCGAGGCTCGCGAGGCCGAGCGGCTCCGCCAGGCCAGCGAGGCTTATGTGGAGGCCAATCAGCAGGCCATTCGCATCAGCTCCGCCTTTATCCCGGTGATCCGCATGGCGATCCTGGCCGGCTTCCTGGCCACCTTCACCGTGGGCGGCATGATGGCCCTACAGGGCGACCTGAATGTCGGCGCCTACGGCGTGCTGGTGTTCCTCACCCAGCGGCTGCTGTGGCCGCTGACCGGCCTGGCTCAGGTCATCGACCTCTTCGAGCGCGCCATGGCCAGCACGCGGCGCATCCTCGACCTGCTGGCCACGCCGATCGTCGTGCGCGACGACAGCGGACGTGCACTGGCCGAGCCGGTGCGCGGCGAGGTGGCCTTCGCTGACGTGAGCTTTCGCTACCCGGGCAGCGACGAGGGCGTCAGCGAGGTCCGGCTGGCGGTGCCAGCGGGCCATACCCTGGCCCTGGTCGGCGCCACGGGGTCGGGCAAGTCGACCCTGATCAAGCTGCTGCTGCGTTTCCACGATCCGCAGGCGGGGGAGATCCGCATCGACGGCCAGCCGATCCGAGAACTGGACCTGACCTCGCTGCGCCGGGCCATCGGCCTGGTCAGCCAGGACGTCTACCTGTTCGAGGGCCCGGTACGGGCCAACATCGCCTATGGCAAGCCGGATGCCCCGGAGGCCGCTATCATCGAGGCGGCGCGCACCGCCGAGGCCTGGGACTTTATCCAGGCGCTGCCCCAGGGGCTCGATACCCCGGTGGGGGAGCGCGGCGTGCGTCTCTCCGGCGGTCAGCGTCAGCGCCTCTCGCTGGCCCGAGCGTTGCTCAAGGACCCGCCGATTCTGGTGCTGGACGAGGCCACCAGCGCCGTGGACAACGAGACCGAGGCGGCCATCCAACTCTCACTGAAGCGCATCGCCCACCAGCGCACCGTGATCATGATCGCTCACCGGCTCTCGACCATCGTCCACGCTGACGAGATTGCCGTGGTCCATGGGGGGCGGGTGGTCGAGCGCGGTACCCATGGCGAGCTGCTGGCGCGCAACGGGCGCTACACCGCCCAATGGCGGGTGCAGACCGGCGAGATCGAGGCGGCGGACGCCCCGTTAGCATGACAGCACCGGGGCCAGCATGGCCCCGGTGCCACGAGAGGGCGACCTATCGTTGTTAAGGCAGATGCGAATCATTATCATAATTATTCTAATCCATGACACGAGGCTCGTCCCCCATGCCGTTCCCTCCCCGCCGCCGCGGCGACATCCATCCGTTGACCCGTGCCATCCGTGGCTGCCTGGGCCTGACCGCCGCCGGAAGCCTGCTGTTCGCCCCGGTTGCCCTGGCCCAGCAGGAGACCACGGCCCCGGACGCGACCACCGCTCTGGAGACCCTCACCGTCGAGGCCGAGGCCCTGTCGATCATTACCGAGGGCACGGAACGCTACCGGGTGCCCCTGACCAGCACCGCCACGCGGCTCGACCTCACGCCCCGCGAGACGCCCCAGTCCGTCTCGACCGTGACCCGCGCCCAGATCGACGACTTCAACCTCGACACCACCAACGACGTCCTGGAGAGCACCCCCGGGGTCACGGTGGAGCGCCTCGAGACGGACCGTACCTACTACATGGCGCGGGGCTTCGAGATTTCGAACTTCCAGGTCGATGGCCTGCGCGTACCGATGCCCTATAACAACGTGCACGGCGACGTGGATACCGCGATCTACGACCGGGTGGAAGTGGTGCGCGGCGCCACCGGCCTGATGTCCGGCTCGGGTAACCCGGCCGCGACGGTCAACTTCGTGCGTAAGCGGCCCTCCTACGAGCCCCAGGCCTCGGTCTCGGCGAGCGTCGGCTCCTGGGATCAGCGGCGCCTGGAGGCCGATGTGGCCGGGCCATTGGACGGCGAGGGGCGCGTCCGCGGACGCCTGGTGGTGGCGGGGATGGAGAGCGACTTCTACCTGGACCGGCTGAGCCGCGAGCGGGGGCTGCTCTACGGCGTGCTGGAAGCCGATGTCACTGACAGCACCCTGGTGACCCTCGGCCACACCTGGCAGCAGAACAACACCGACGGCAACATGTGGGGCTCCTTGCCGCTCTATGATTCGGCCGGCAACCCGACCAACTATGATCGCAGCACCTCCTCCGCGCCGGACTGGTCCTACTGGGATGTGGAAACCCACCGCAGCTTCCTCGAAGTGCAGCAGGCGCTCGGTGACAGCTGGTCGCTGAAGGGCACGCTCACCCACCTGGACATGCTCTCCGATACCCAATTGCTCTATATCTACGGAGGGCCCGATGCCACAACCGGGCGCATCGGCGACGACCAGCTGACCCTGAGCCGCTACGATCGCCACCTGGAGCAGTGGGTGGCCGACCTGCACGCCAAGGGCGACGTCGACGCCTTCGGGCGCAGCCATCAACTGGTGCTGGGCACGGACTGGAGTCAGAGCCGCAATCAGCAGCTCTCGCGCTACCCCACGGCCGGCTTCGATGCGGGCGGTCAGGGACTGCCGCCGCTGGACGACTGGAACGGTCGCTACCCCGAACCCGATGCCTGGGTGGCCTTCCCCGGCACCGACGGGGATGCTACGGTCAAGGAACGCAGCCTCTATGGGGCAGCCAAGCTGGACCTCGCCGAGCGCTGGACCGCACTCACGGGTGCCCGGTTGAGCTGGGCCGACACCGCCGGCGAGCAGTACGGGGTCTCCCAGGCCAGCGACCACGACCGGGTGCTGACGCCCTATGCCGGCTTTATCTATGACGTCACCGACCGGGCGTCCCTCTACGCCAGCTACACCGAGATCTTCGATCCGCAGACCGAGATCGACAGCAACGGCGACTACCTCGACCCCGTTGACGGCGTCAGCCAGGAGGTGGGTATCAAGGCCGAGCTGTTCGACGGCGGCGCGGATGCATCGCTGGCGCTGTTCCGCATCGAGCAGGACAACGTGGCCCAGCCGGCGGGTACTCGGCCGGATGGCACCGCCTTCTTCACGGGCGGCGACGGCATCACCAGCGAGGGCGTGGAGGCCACCCTCGCCGGCGAGCTGGCCCCGGGCTGGCAGGCCAGCGTAGGCTATACGTACCTGGAGGTCGAGGACGCCGAGGGCGAGGCCGCCAACACCTACATTCCGCGCCATCTGGTGCGCGCCACCACCAGTTATCGGCCGGCCGCCCTGGATGCGCTCAAGGTCGGGGCGCGACTGCGTTGGCAGGATGATATCGAGCGTGACCGCGACCTCGCCGAGGGCAAGACCCGCCAGGGCGCCTATGCCCTGGTCGACCTGATGGTGAGCTACGACTTCAGCGAGAACCTGACCGGCTCTCTGAACCTCAACAACGTCACCGACGAAAAGTACCTGACCAGCCTCAAGTGGGATCAGGCCTTCCACGGCGCCCCACGCCATGTCATGGCCAATCTGACCTGGACCTACTGAGCCTTTCCACGACCAGGCATGGAACGAGGGCCCATCCCGGCAACGGGGTGGGCCCAGCTCTTTGCGTAGTGGTCAGGGTGTTTCGAGGGAGCGGGCCCTGTCTCGGCAGGCCAGCGGGCAGTTGCCGCAGACGCCCAGTTCATCGATCAGATAGCGGATGCAGCACAGACGACGCACTCGTCGGGGGTTTCCGGCGATATCGCCCTCGACGTAGCGCACCGGACGATAGAGCGGGTTGCGACCGCCGCCGGGCAGCGTGCGGCTCGCCATCAGTTCCCGGGCGGGTTCGGCAATACCGGGAGAGGCCAGGGGATGGTCCTTCAGGGCGCCGGCAAAGTACTCGAGGTAGTTGCCGGCATTGCTCCAGAACACCTTGGGCGAGGCGCCGCTGGCCGCGGCCAGCGCCTCGATCAGTGGTTCCAGGTGGCCCTCGAGCAGGGTGGCGAAGCGCGACAGGTCATCGAGCTTGGCCAGGGGGCGGCCGGCGTGACGAAGGCTGTACCCTATGGTCTGGCCCTCGGGAGATTGCTGGAGATGGAGCTCGTCCAGGCCCAGCGGCAGGTCGCGCGCGAGCAGCAGGTTGGCCGCCAGGCCGTGGGCCGCCAGGGCGCTGAAGTGCCACTTCGACCACAGCGAGGCCACCGCCCGGCGGTCGCCGTGACCGTACTGGGCGCCGAATCGTTCCAATAGCGTATCCAGATAGGCCGGGTCGATAAGGGCTTGGGCGGGCACGCCATCGGGCGCCTCCAACCCCATCGTCGGCGGGGCGAGGTGCTGCAGGGGGCCGACGTAGAGCTGGGCCAGGATTGAGGGCATGGCGAGACCATAGGATCCGCGGAAAGCTCTATTATACAAACAATAATCATTATCAATAAAGTGGCTGTCTTGCTTCCCGAGCGGTTCCCGGCGCACGTTTCACCGTAGTAGGGTGAGTCATCAATGAATCCAGAGGAGCACGACATGGCGAATGCCAGGATAGTGCAGCAGGGAACCATCCACTGCTTTCCCGCCGGCCTCAAGGATGAACAGGGGCGGATCGTGAACGCCGAGGTCTCTGCGGTGGCCTACGACGGCGAGCGCTTGCTGCTGGCCAGCGACAAGCCGATTCCCGGTGAGCGACGCTCGGCCGTCTTCGCGTTGCCCCTCACCCCCGAAGGGCCCGACGACACCCAACTGACTTACTTTACGCAGCCGCTGATCAAGCAAGCCACCAAGTACGAGGACTTCGCGCTGACCGCCGACGGCCGTCACGTGCTGGCCACCACCGGCTTCGATCGCATCGACGACGAGAGCCATGCACTGAACGACTACAATCATCTGCTGATCTGGCCGCTGGGCGAGCCTGATCGGGTGCAGGTAGTGGACCCCGACCCGCGCGACGGCGTGGAAGGGTCGCTGGAGCTTCGGAACAAGCTGAATGCCGCCCTCGGTTTTCCCTACTACAAGATCGAGGGGCTCGCCGCGATCCCTGGGGAGCGGGGCGACGGCCTGCTGCTGTTCGGCGTGCGCGAGCAGGGTCGCGCCCACGATGACTTCGACTACGTGAGCCGGGTCGTGGGAGCCCACTACGAGATCAGCGAAAGCGGCAATCTGGTATTCATCGACAAGATGCGCGAGCACTATGCCTTCGACCCGAGCGAGCATCCCGCGGTCCGCTACGACTGCGGCCTATCGAGCCTGGAGTACGACCCCTACCATGCGCGGCTGTATCTCCTGAACAGCTACGAAGTGGAGGAAGACGGCGAGGAGCACATCGGCGGGTACCTGTGGGAGATCAGCCTGGAGGATTTCCGGGCCGGTCGGCGCCCGACCCTGGTCACCACCCCGGCGGGCACGGAACTGGAATTCGAACACAAGGCCGAGGGCCTGGCGGTGCTGGACCATGATCGCCTGTTCGTCGCCTACGACAACGACCGCCACCTGGGCCTGGGCAGCATCGACGAACGCGACGAGCGCCACGCCTGTGAGGCGCCCTACACGATCCTGGAAATCACCGTGCCCTGATCCTTTCCCGGCTCAGTGCCGGAAGGGCAGGGAAACCGGAAAGGGGACGACCTCGTACCGTTCGATTTCCAGAAGGGCAGGTCTGCAGCGGGGCGCAGCCGAGGGAGGCGGTGTCGCGGCGGGACATTCGGCCAGGCGAGGGCGGCGGGCTATGGCCACCTCCTTCGCCTTTCGCTATCATACTCCGGCGTTTCGACGCACCTTCCTCAAAAAGGGCCTATAGCTCAGTTGGTTAGAGCAGGGGACTCATAATCCCTTGGTCGTCAGTTCGAGTCTGACTGGGCCCACCATTGAAATTAAGTGGTTGCGTGACCAAGGCTCACATTTAATCAATGTGTGGTTGCGGTTTGGTTGCTGATCCGCGGCAACTTCGCTACCACACCTTCCCACCTTGCCGGATCTGCATGGGCATAACGGCTTGTCACCGTTAGGGACGAATGACCCAGTAGATCCCTGATGCTTGTCAGCGCTTCACCCTTGCTGGCCAGCAGTGAGGCGTAGCAGTGACGCAAATCGTGAAAGCGAATATCAGGGCGACCAATCTTCTCCCTGGCTTTCTCGAATGCACCACGTACCCTATCGCCAGTCGTATCAAACGGCAGGCCTTCCACCAGCGGTAGAGCTTCATCCGTCAAGGGGATGATCCTTGGTTTCCCGTTTTTCGTCTGGTTGGGCCTGAGCACGATGCGGCCGTTGTAGACGTTCCCTGATTCCAGTGCCATCAACTCCCCACGCCTCATGCCGGTCAGCATCGCCAGCAGAATGACCTTCCGCTCGATCTTGTAGCGCTCCGGCACTGCTGCAAGCAGTTCGGCGAGCTCCTTCTCGGACAGGTAGATATGGCGCTCGTTTTTGGGAGATGGCTTGCGGAGCTTGCCGTCCAGCGGCAGGTCGATCCAGTCCCACTCGCGGTACGACAGCGAGAGTACCCGCTTGACGACCTGAGTGCGGTTGTTGATGGTCGACTGCGCCAGTCCCTTCTCCTTGAGAGCCTTCTGCATCCTTCGCGCTGCGTCCAGCAGCTCCTGCCCAACGATCACGCCAGGGGCATGCTCATCCATCCACCTGGCAACCAGCAGGATGTGCTGCTTCTGAGAGCGGACATCGTATTCGCTGACCATGCGCTGCAGCCCCTCGGAGAAGGTGTACTTGGGCTTGCGGCCCATGACACCATTGAACTCGTCCTCCTGGCGCTGAGCCTCTGCCTTCAGCGCGTACTGCCTTGCTTCTCCTTCTGTGCGAAAAGTTCGCTGAGTACGCTGGCCGTTGACTGTGCAGCGGACGACCCACGCGCCGCGATCTTTCCTGTGCGAGACTGTGTATCCCATTTCCGGTCCTCCTTCCGCTGAGGACCGCGCCTGCAACGTTTAGCGTACTCCTCAACCACCTCGGACTCAAAGCGAACGGCGTTGCCCAGTTGGACATAGCCGATGCTGTGTTTGTTGCCATACACCCAGCTGAGGCTCATCCCCAAGCGTTCAGCCACGTGCTCTGGTCTAAGTAGTTTGTTGCTCATGCTCACTACCTTGGCTTAATGGTCTGGGAGATCATGGCGGGATCATTTGCGCGCTTTAATCTTTGTGCTTAATTTTTAATAAAGGAAGAAGCGCTCCTCTTGACATTGTTGTTTTTTTGTGAGCGAGGTGTCTGTGTGTGGCAGGCTATGGCAGCCCGGAAAAGTTGTTCTTATGTGTTGTTTTGTTTGATAATAGGGTATATTCAAGGTCTGTATTTATACTGTTTGATAGGAGGCTTTGTGGATCTCATTTCCAACATGAATATAAAGGCCCTTCAGCTACAAAAAAAATTGCGAGATCGTAAATTTGCCATTAATGGCATTGCTCCTGGTCCTTCTCTTGAGGATATTGAGGATGATATTTTTAACGGAGTAGTTAACCCAAAAGAATACTGGCGTTTGGATGAGCCAGAAATACTTGACCGTCCAATGAATCTTACTGAGGAGATGTGCTGGCATTGGTTTGCTTCACAGGTCCAGGAAGCCTATTTTCGACACCTAATGATTCAGTATTATTCCGAGCGGAAGGATATGCCTGAGGGGGGTGCCCGTATAAAGCATCACATTGAGATTTCTGTTGAGATGGCAGAATCTTTGGGGTGGGGGTTCTATCACTGGGCATGTGCCGAAGATTTTTGTGGAAGAAGAGAGCGTGCCCATGCCGAAAAAGTAAAAAGCGGTGGGAATGCCAGATCATTGAAGCGGAATGAAGAAGACGTCATCCTTATCGCCTTGGTTAAAGCACAGCTAGAGCACCATCCAGACGCACAAAGAGGTTGGGCTGATACTGACCATGCAGCCCGAACGCTTGCCAAGGCGATTGAGCGTATCGCTGAGGAGCAGCATTTTCCCGTCCGACAGAAGGGCGATAAACTCATGGACGAAATTTATGATCTATTAGAACATACTAAAGATGTTAAATCGGTTTATGATAAGTTTGACCGAAGCAAAAGTCGCCCTCGTAAGTAGCCACTGACTGTACGCTGACTGCTCTATACAGCTTATTCGCGTGACATAAAACGCAAAATGCCCCCATCCCGAAGGGTGGGGGCATCGCTTGTATAATGCCTGAATTACAGCTTTGGCATTACGAATTGAGCCGTCGGCGGTTAGAATGGCATCCAAGGCATCAAGTCCAGCATTCCAGTCTTGCCGTCCATGAATT
Source organism: Halomonas daqiaonensis (assembly GCF_900109725.1). Lineage (GTDB taxonomy): Bacteria > Pseudomonadota > Gammaproteobacteria > Pseudomonadales > Halomonadaceae > Halomonas > Halomonas daqiaonensis. Next base: position 18,501 of record NZ_FOBC01000024.1, on the reverse strand, counting down.
GCATGACTTGTCCATGCGCCTGCAATTCATCAAGGGCCCCCAAGAGTCGGTCGCGTTTGCGCAACGAATTCGGGCACCGCTGGCGGACCCACGTGCGGGGCAGGAAACGGATGTTTCGATTGCGGTGATCCTGAAACCACACGTTGAGGAGTTGAGCATCCCGGCACACCTGTGGTAATGGTTCGAACACCTCATGGAATTGCATTGAGGACCAGTTGGACAAGTCGATGGCCTGCAGCAGCGTCGCTTTGGTGATTAGGTCATCCTGTGCTATAAGCAGGTGAAGACTCGCAGCAATCCGTGCGGTTATTTCCGATATCTTGGAAGCGTGATCCTGGCTGTGAGGGAAGCGACCCTCCGGCCGCATTTCCGCCTCGATCTCATTGTGATACTGAACCCACATGCTCCCCGCTTCATCGTCAAAGGTTACGATAGTGGGCTCTGTTTCGGGAGCACGCAGCAATTGGAGATTTTCCCGAGTCAGCGCTTCCAGTCGCGCCTCGCATTCCCGCCACGCATCCCAGGTTGGGGTGGGGGCTTCTGGGTCGAGAAAACGCTGACCATTTAGGGATGCTGGCTTGCAAACCAGCATACGAGCATAGAGCCCGATCTCTCTTGCCTCTTCACCCATGGTCTCGAGGTGTTTCTGGAGGGCGCCAGGTTGCGTCATGGCCAAAATCCCTAAGCTTACCTCATCCAGCTCTAGCGGTGGCTGGTTGGCACGATCCACGGTTACGTGATCTCCACTGTTCAGCCCACATATTTTACCTACGGACTTGAGCATCGCGCTATCGAACAGCGTCTGGCCTTCTGCCGTAATCAGGCTGGCACTGGGCATTCCCTTCGCGAGGTGGGTGAACAAGGGGGATGGGCTGGTATCCTCGAAGACCAGACGAAACCGTCGCGGACGAGTCGGTTTCAAGGTCTCATGTTCATTCAGGGCTTGTTTGGCCTCCTCGGTCGGAAGCCCCTTGCTGCGCTGATGTTTCATGGCACGCAATAGACCATCACGTTCTGCCTCCCACTGGGCCAGCTCAGCTTCATAGCTCTCCAAGCGCTTGTGGTAGGCTTGACGCTCCTCCCGTTCGATTTTCAGTATCGCAGCGAGCAAGTGCTTGAGCAGCGTCGACTTACGTCCACCCGAGGCAACGATGATCAGAACCGCCAAGCTGAGTGGTTTGATCTGACCATTTGGTAACCGGACACGGTAGGGTCCTTGAGCTGTGGTGCTGATCACCGACGCCAATGCATACAGCACCATGTCAAGTGGTACCTGTAGGTTATTGCTCAGTTCCATCGCCGCTCGTACAAAAAGTGTATCTGCAGGTTCATTCAAGTGGAGCTGTCCCGGTGGTAGCAGCAGGCGAGGGTGTTGATTAAACGGATAGGCCATGTGGCATCTCCTGTGGTTGTTGAAAATGCCGAGCATCAAACTCGACATCGCCACAGTAGAGAAGCCCGGCAATGCTCGTCAGGAGCTGTGCTTAATTTCGGAGTAGATAATCAAGTACATCTATTGACATTGAGTGTTTTCTGTGATTGAGGAATTGTATTCCATACAGCTCTTGCCCCGGTGCTGTTGATATTCTCGCTATGGCATAGCGAAAAAAGCAGTGGCATAGAGGAATCGGCGAAGAATTCCGCCCACTGAGATAGGAGAAAGCCAAATTAAGGCTGGCGTTTGGTCACTAGACATTAGTCTTATGTGGTTGGGCAGGAGGGTGGCTACCGGCGACTCCCATCGCAGCAATGCACCCCTTGAGCGATGGGTTTGGTGTGCGCCTTGCACAGATAGCTCGCCGCGAAGAAGAGCTGCTCGAAGGTGGCCTGGTCGTCTTTCTTGAAGTCAAAGGTAATGACCTTTTCGGTGACCTTATCCCTGGAGACGTTGACCAGTCCCACCATATGTTCCGCTGGCCAGCCGATGACCCCTTCCCACGCGCGCACAATGCGGTGGTAGAGGGTGTCCGCTGCGAATGCCTCCGTGGCGCCCTTGCCGACGTAGGCGCTTAACGGCCCGAGGCTTTGCAGGGCATTGCCGTTGAACAACAGCAGGACGTGGTAATGGGGCTTGTCACTGTTCTTCTGCTCCCGTACCCACACGTAGCGCATGTCATGCGGGTACTTGAGCTTGATCAGGCCGTGTTCCCAGTCCAGTCCCTTGAAGAATTTGTTCATCGCGGCATTACTGGCCAACAGGGAACTGACCGGCATGGCCTCGGGGAAACGCAGATCGATGCGGATCGCGTAGGTTCGACTATTGGCGTGGCGTGCTCGGTTCATCACCCGGAGGAGGGTATACAGGTAGTTCTCGATCAACGGTCCCCATGAGGTCTGGACCCGCATGTCGTGGTAGTACTGATCGAACCACAGGCGTAGCGCGGGATTGTCGGGGTGGCGTTTACGGAAGCGCTGTCCGACGGTTGGCTTGAGTGTCATGATCATCTGTCTCCTGGTAGACAGCCACGCGGATGCCCACGGCACTGAGGCCGTGTCCAACGGGGCGGTGTCATCGTGAAAGGGTCGAAGGGTTAGCCCACACCAAGGCGATGGCGCGTTACAACGCGCAGCCATCGTCCTGTGCAGGAAGGGGATAGGCTCTGGCGGGGTATGACACGCGCGTGGTCATGGCCTTCGGCCCCACGCCCCGTGTCAGTCACTGATCAGCTGATAGCCCTGGTGAAGGCATCAGGGTTACTGAGGGGTCAGGTCCCCTGGTTCTCTGGAAGGACCGTTACTGGTGTCACTGTCGGTATGTGTCTCTGAGGGAGGGTCGCTAGGTAAGCGACCTCCTACTGTTGGCTATGGCTTTCCCCCTACGGGTTATCTCCTGTGGTTCTATAGGTAAGGATCGTCGGCTCTGTTAGGCCTCCTCCCTGGTGGTATTCCTGTGGTGTTCTGCGTATGCATACTACTTAGTACCGTCAGTCATGCGGGGAACAGCCCGATGGAGTAGGGGGGTTGTGTCCCACTCTCCATGAGCCATTGCGGCGTTCCGATCCCGGCTTTCCGTCTATCCCAGCTAATAGAAAATAATTCCATTTTATTGATGAGATAACGACGAGCCACAGAGGCTCGGCACTCGCTCACACCATGAGCGACGATTGTATTTTTTTTCAGACCTATATCACTCCTGTGAGCCAAGCCCTTCCCAGGCTTTTTCCACCGGCACAGGAGACATGACATGCCCCCATCCTGCTCGCGCTGTGTCTCGCCGCGCGTGATCAACCTCGAGACCGCCCGTAAGTTGGGGACGGCGACCGGCGCGCTGGCCGGCTCCCTCAAGGGCGCCTATGTAGCGCTCTATACGCCTGGCCGGTTACCGGCTTCCTCGGCGCACTTCCCCCTCAGTCGTGTCGCCGTTGCCGTGATCGCCGCCGCATCGAGCGGTATCGCCGGGGCTGCCGCCGGCCATCAGATGGTCCAGCACCTGTTTCCGCCCGGCGAAGGCTCGCCCTGGCTTTGCCTGGGCTGCGGCCATGCCTTTCGGGTGCTTGACTGATCCATCCCCCACTTTCTTCCCCTCTGTCGGCGACTTGCCGGCTTTTTTCATCTTGGAGGTTTCTCATGGCACATCAGATCGAACACATGGCTTACGTCGGCGACACCCCCTGGCATGGCCTGGGGCAGCAACTGTCGCGTCATCAACCGCTGGAGGTCTGGCGGCAGCAGGCCGGCATGGACTGGCACATCGAGGCTTCCCCGGTGCGCTTTATCGCCGATGACGCGGGGCACCTGGGCAGCATCCATTCCTTCCCGGAGCAGAAGGTGCTCTACCGCTCAGATACTCGAGCCCCGCTGTCGGTGGTCTCCCAGCGCTACAAGGTAGTCCAGCCAGAGGAGGTGTTGGAGTTCTATCGCGACCTGACCGAGTACGCCGGCTATGAACTGGAGACCGCCGGGGTGCTCAAGGGCGGGCGCAAGTTCTGGGCACTGGCCCGCAGTGGGCTGGGCGCTGCGATCAAGGGCCAGGACCAGGTGAATGCCTACCTGCTGCTGGCCACGTCCTGTGATGGCTCGCTGGCGACGGTGGCCACGCCCACCTCGGTACGGGTGGTCTGCAACAACACCCTGACCATCGCCGTGGATGGCATGGCTCAGGGCGTGAAGGTACCGCACAGCACCGAGTTCCGCCCGCAACTGGTCAAGCAGCAGCTGGGCATCTCGGTTGCGCAATGGGACGACTTCATGGTCCGCATGAAGACCCTGGCCGAGCGCCGGGTCACCCGTTCCGAGGCCCAGGCCTACTTCCAGTCGGTGATCTGCAATGCCGAGGCGCCGCTGGCGGATCCCGCCGGCTTGCCCAACGTCCGCGCCCTGAATCGGGTACAGGCGCTCTACCAGGGAGAGGGACGTGGTTCCCAGCTGTGTACCGCCAGGGACACGGCATGGGGCCTGCTCAATGCGGTGACCGAGTACGTCGACCATGAGAAGCGGGCGCGCAGCAACGACTATCGCATGGACTCGGCCTGGTTCGGCCAGGGGGCCAGTCTCAAGGACAAGGCCCTGGAATCGGCCATGGCGCTGGTGAGCTGATCGTCGTCGTCCCTTCCTTGGTAGTTCGTTATTCCTTTACTCATTCCCACACCACGGCATAGCGCCCAGCCCATTACGGCTGGGCGTTTTTGTTTCTGGAGGCGCCGATGCAACCGCCCATGACCTTCGAGATCTGCCGCGCCCTGACCCAGCTGACCCGTCAGCTGCTGGAGGCCAGGGAGCACCAAGCCCAGACCCACGTGCTGGCCAAGGGCCATCTCTATCGCGTGGTCGTGTCGCTGGAGCCGGTCCCTACCGACCAGCTTCAGGACGTCATCAACCGCTACCAGTAAGGAGATCCCCATGGCCACTCCCATCCACCCCGATACCAACGGCAAGACACCCGTCACCCAGCCCCTTCAAGAAAGCACGGCGATCATCCAGGTGATCGAGCGGGCCGCCCTCAATCCCGAGGTCGACATCGACAAGATGGAGCGTCTGCTGCAGATGCAGGAGCGCGTCCTCGATCGCCAGGCCCTGATGGCCTACAGCGCCGCCATGGCGGCCATGCAGACGGAGCTGCCGAGCATCGCCGAGCGCGGCCAGGGCAACAACGGCGCCTACGCCACCCTGGAGGACATCGTCGACACCGTGCGCCCGATCATGCAGAAGCACGGCTTCGCGGTGAGCTTCCGGATCCAGACCCAGGAGCGCGGCATCCAGGTGACCGGGGTACTGATGCACCAGGACGGTCACCGCGAGGAGACCAGCATGCTGCTGCCAGCGGACACCAGTGGCAGCAAGAACGCCGTGCAGGCCTTCGGCTCCTCGACCAGCTACGGCAAGCGCTACGTGCTCTGCGCCCTGCTCAACATCACCACCCGCGGCCAGGACGACAACGGCCATGCCGCTGCTCCGGTCAAGCTGGTCACGCCCTTCCAGGCGGGCCAGCTCAGGCAGCTGATCGCCGTCTGTCCCCCCGCCACCCAGGAATGGTTCGTCGGCAAGTACGGCGAGGCTGAACGGGTGCCACGCGGCGACTTCGACAAGCTGCGGGCCTCCCTGCACAAGCGGGCACAGCCCAACCGTCAACGTCACTGACCGGCCAGCGAGGGGCACCCCCCTCGCCGCCTATGCCGTGTCATCGAAAAGGAGATCGTCATGCAGATCCTGACACTGGAACAGGGCACGCCTGAGTGGCATGCCGCGCGTCTGGGCATCGTCACCATGTCCGAGCTGAAGACCCTGCTGGTCAAGGGCAAGGGGCCGTCAGGCTTCGGTGCCGGTGCCCTGAGTTACATGCACCAGCTGATCGGTGAGCGCATCACCGGCGAACCCAGCGATGTTTTTCAGGGCAATGGCCATACCCAGCGGGGCCACGAACTGGAGCCCGTGGCCCGCGAGCTCTACCAGGAGGCCACCGGCCTGCCCCGGCTGGAGCAGGTCGGCATCATCCTCAACCACGGGGTGGGCTATTCACCGGATTGCCTGGTGGACAGCCGTGGCCTGGTGGAGATCAAGACCAAGCTGCCCAAGTACCAGATCGAGTTGCTGCTCGAGGGAGAGCTGCCCCAGGAGCATGTCGCCCAGTGCCAGGGCGGCCTGTGGGTCAGCGAACGGGAGTGGATAGACTTCGTCAGCTACTGGCCGGGCATGCCGCTGTTCGTCAAGCGGGCCTACCGCGACGAGGCAATGATCCGCACCATCGCCGAGCGGGTCGAGGCGTTCTACGCGGAACTGGAGCGCCGCATGGCGCTGGTGATGGCAGCCTGAGGAGAACCACCATGAACCACCGCAAGCTCAAGGCCGGCGAAGTCGCCGGCACCTATGACATCACCGCCCCGATCACCGAGGCCGAGCTGGTCAGCATCGCCCAGGCCTTCGCCAGACGGCGGCTGGCCAGAGGACGCAAGCTCATCCGGCCGGACCTGGTCTTCGACTATCTGCAGGTGCTCTTCCAAGGCTACGAGCACGAGGTGTTCAGTGCCCTGTTCCTCGACACTCAGCATCGCCTCATCCACTTCGAGACGCTGTTCCGAGGCACCATCGACTCGGCCAGCGTCTATCCTCGCGAAGTCGTCAAGCGTGCCCTGGCCCACAACGCCGCTGCCGTGATCTTCGTACACAACCACCCCTCGGGCGATCCGGCCCCCAGCGACGCCGACCGGCGCATCACCCAGCGCCTGAAAGAAGCGCTGGGCTTGGTGGAGATCCGGGTCATCGATCACATCGTGGTTGGGAGCGAGGGGTGTGTCTCCTTTGCGGAGCGAAGGTATCTGTAACCTGACGGCATACCAGCCACCACAGCGCTTCCCGCGAGGAGACGCTGTGGTGGAACATCTGCCAGATGCTTCTTTTTTGCATGGCAGGTGTCAAAAGGTCTAAAAAGTAACCTGATTACACATAAGGCTCAGCCAACTTTAGGAACCGGTACGGCATCGGCGGCGTTCTCGCCGCTGCCTCAGAACAAGATCTTCGCGATAGGCCGAAGAGAGGAGGCCCGCAAGAATGGAAGGGGGCTGAAGCCCCCTTCCAGATTGCATGAGCACTATTTCTGCTGGCCGTCGATATAGACCACGGCAGCTTGGGGGTTGGCGAGGTTGACATTCGGCACGGACCCGAACACCCGCAAACCGTCCTCACCGCCGGCAACATATCCTTCAGCGCTGTTGCCGCTGACGTTGTCATTGCCTTGGATGGTCACCTTGTGATCGGCGAGGATACCCTTTACCTGTTCCAGGTCGCCGCCGCCCGAGATTGTGTATTTCGTACTGCCGGAGCCGGCGCTGCCGTCAATCACGATGGAATGGTATTCTTTCCCGTCAACGTAGACCGCCGCGTTGTCCGGGTTCTCAAGCAGGATATCGGGAAACTCGCCGCTCACTGCATAGCCATCTATGCCGTTGCCTACGTAACCCTCTGCGTGATTGCCGCTAACCTTGTCGTTGCCTTGGATGCTGACGTTGTGCCCGGCGAAATTGCCCTTCATCTGATTCAGTGTGCCGCCGCCTTCGATCGTGTACTTGGTGCGCCCTGAAGCGGCGGTGCCGTCGATGATGATGGAGTGAGACACTGCGGTGCTTCCGGACCGCTTCGTGTTCGTGCTGCCTGCCGTGCTGGCGCTGAGCTGGTACTCCATTCCCTTAGCCCAGCTCTGGCCCGCGAACTTAACCGCGACGATATGGCTGTCGACGTTGTCGAATGTCCGGCTCCATTGCTTGCCGACGTTTTGACCGCCGGGATCGATAGTGAACGACCAGATTTCCTCGCCCGAATCCAAGCCTTCGGGGAACTTGCAGGCCTCGACATACGTCTTGCCGCGCATGCCCACCTTTTCGATCGTCAGATCGATCTCGCCGTAAACCGGGTGGGGGCTTACGAATACCCGCGTCCCCTTGCTTCGGATCGTCCCTTTCTGGGTGCTACCGAACTCCAGCATACGGGGACCGATCTTCGCCCAGCTATTGTCCGCTAGGTCATTCCAGCGAGTGATCATCTTGTCTACGATTTCGGCCTTATCTCCGGGGCCGGTCTGCTTCACGATGTCTTCGTGCTCGCTCCACAAGTCAGAAACGACGGTTGCAGCGGAATCGCATGGAGCCGCCGTAGCAGTAGCCGGCAAGAAGCCCGCACTGGTGATGGTTAACACCGCACCGGCCGTTAGGATGGGTGACAGCGGCAGAAGATTGCGTTGTCTCATCTTTATAGCTCCTATTTCGATTGCTCCGATTTCGTTGCACCTTATAAAAGTAGGAAATCCAAATGATTATTTCAATGGCTCTTCGTCGTTGGGTGTGGAATTCGCCCCCTGAGCTGGGCCAGGATATGACCTTCAATGGACAGGAGGTATGGCATGGACGGCACCCAGATTCTGACCCTCGGCCTAGGCCTGGAAGCGCCCTGGATCCTCAAGGACCAACACCTGGATACCTCCGTGTCACCCCACCGCCTGGATCTCTATGTCGAGGCCGACCGCGGCAGCCTCTACCCCTGCCCGGAGTGCGGCAAGGCCTGCCCGGCCCATGACTTTGCCGACAAGACGTGGCGACACCTGAACTTCTTTCAGCACCACTGCTACCTGCACGCCCGCGTGCCCCGCACCAAGTGCCCCGAGCATGGCGTCAAGCGCATCGAGGTGCCCTGGGCGCGACCGGGCAGCGACTTCACCCTGCTGTTCGAGCAGGCCGCCATGTCGCTGGTCAAAGAGATGCCGGTGCTGGCCGTCTCCCGGCAGTTGGAGATCTCGGACAAGCGCCTGTGGCGCATCGTGCACCACTGCGTGGGCCGCATGCTGGGGGAACTGGATCTGTCCAACGTGGCCACTGTCGGGGTGGATGAAACGGCCTCACGACGCGGCCAGCGCTACGTCACGGTGTTCCTCGACATGCAGCGCAAGCAGGAGCCGGTGATCTTCGCCGTGCCGGGGCATGGCAAGGCCACCATCGCGGCCTTCAGCGCCTTTCTGGCGGAGCATGGCGGCGACCCGGACAACGTGGTCGAGGTGGTCTGCGACATGTCTCAGGCCTTCCTGAGCGGCGTTGCCGAGAACCTACCCAACGCCGAGGTGACGGTCGACTGGTTCCACATCGTGCAGACCTTCACCAAGGCGCTGGACGAGGTTCGCAAGAAAGAGCGCCGTGAGAAGGGGCATCCCAACGCCCTCCGCTGGGCGGTCTTGAAGAACCTGGATAACGGCAACCTGACGGCCAACCAGATCACCGCCCTCCAGGAGCTGGTGGCCGACCAAGGGGCCACTGGCGATGCCTGGGTGATCAAGGAAAAGCTGCGCTGGATTCAGAAGGCGCCGACGCCGCGTGCTGCCCGGTGGCGCATCACGAACTATCTCAGGGTCATGCGGGAGGCCGTCAGTGGCCAGGCACTGCTCACGCCGATGGCGAAGGCCCTGACGACGCTGGAGCGGCATGCTGAGCAGGTGGTGAGGCGCTGGATCTCCGGCCTGACTAACGCGCGTCTGGAAGGCATGAACGGTCTCTTCCAGGCGGCCCGATCACGCGCACGCGGCTACCGGAACGGGGCCAACTTCATCGCGATGATCTACCTGATCGGCAGCCCTGTGGGGCGCCTGCTTGATCAGGCCAAATCCACATGAAACGACGAAGAACCGCTGTTTGTACTAACTCTCGATGTAGTCGATCACGTCCCGCCGTACTGCCTGTCGGCTCGCATACCGTTGGCCTGCCAGCCACTCGCTTTTCAGTGAGTGGAAGAAGCGCTCCATGACCGCATTGTCCCAGCAGTTCCCTTTGCGGCACATCGAGGCCTGGAACCCGTACCAATCCAGGGTGGCGCGGTAATCACGTAATGCATACACCTCTATTGCCTTCGGTGAGCGCTGCCGGAAGGTCTCCGTTTGGCCCTCGAGGGGATCGGTCGGAGATTGCTACGATAACTCGATTGCCGAGAGCTTCTTTGCCACCTTGGAATGCGAACTGCTCGGCAGGAAGCGGTTCGCCACGCCGGCAGAGGCGAAGAAGGCGGACTTCGCGTTCATCGAAGGATGGTACAACCCACATCGCCGCCACTCGGCGATTCGCTATGCCATTCCTATACAGTTCGAACATCAGCATGTGGTTGCCTCAGGCTGAAGCCGTGTACCGTCCACTAAACCGGGGTAATTCCACCGAAAATAACCACGAACCCACGGCCATGACTTGTACAAATCAAAGGCTCTCAGGGCCGCGGCAATATCTCAGCCAAAGCAGCTAGGCAAGCATCGATTTCTTCAGGGCTATTGTAATGTGCCATTGAGATGCGAGTGACCGCCTTCAGCCCCAGCGGTCGCAGAATATTGCCGGAGAAGACATCATCGGTTCGTGCATGGACGCGTATTCCCCGGTCTCCGAGTTCGGCGACGATATGCTTGGCTTCGATCCCCTCAACGGCAAACGACACTACCCCCTCGCGCTGCGGCGCATCCGCCGGCCCAATCAGATGTAATCCGGGATAGTCGCAAAGCCCTGGCAGGCCCGTGCCACCATGCAGCAGCCGGTTCACAAGGGCGCGCTCATGGGCTTGCATCGCCTGGCCGGCCGCGAGCAGGCGAGCACGGCGTGACGATTCATCGGTGAAGTGCGCGCCGAGCCAGTCGAGATAGTCGAGATAGTCGATCATCATGCTGACACCGACCAGGGCCGACGGGTCGCGGCTGCCCAACTCCCAGGCATCGGCTGGCTTGCCTGAGAGTCGGTCATGATCAACCACGCTCAGCCGACCGGAGAGCCAGGCATAGCCGTTATTGAAACGGCAGTATGCCTTGTAGGGCGAGATGACGTAGGCATCGACACCATAGTCATCGACGGCCAGGAAACCATGTGGCGCATGCTGGATGCCGTCGACGATGATTATGCACTCCGGGGTCACGGCACGAATCGCCTGTGCGATCTCGGCGATGTCCATGCTCATGCCGGTGAGCGGGCTGGTATGCAGGATCGTGGCAATGCGGGTGTCGGGACGCACTCGTCGGGTAGTGTGTATACCGATTCTGCTCAACGGGACCGGCGAAACCGTTCCAGTGCACCGTTCAGGTGACACGTCATGGCAGCGTTTGCCCAATCTTCGTTGCCAGCCTGCAATGCTGTAATGATTTCCTGATGCTGACGGACGCTTTCTTCCATCTCATCACGACTATAGATAAAGAATCCGCTTACCATAGGAAGATGCAGCAGTGTTCGAGCAAACATGCGCAAGTATCCCTGTCCCGAGGCATCGAATAGCCCTTCGTGGAAGCGTTTGTTTGCCTGAGCGATTTTTTCTATTCGATCGGTGCTTTTACCGGCGATGGCTTCCCGCATGCCGTCATTTACCATGATCAGCTCGTCGAGCTGTTCAGTGGTGATATGTTGCGCTGAAAGGGCAACAGCGTGCCCTTCGAGAAGAATTCGGAGCTTGAAGATGTCCTCTGTGTCCGATTTGCTCCATCCCGTGACGGTCGCTCCGCGGCTTTTTTCCTGACTTAGTAGCCCCTCAGAAATCAGTCGATGGAAGGCATTCCTGACAGGAGTTCGACTGACGCCGAGCTCTTCTGCCACTACCTCTTCGCGTAAGTGAGCTCCAGGTTCGTAGTGGTTCACCATGAGCCGACGCCGCAGCGTTTGATAGACTCGTTCGCCGATTTTCATTGCAGGACTCGAAACATGGGTTTTACGAGAGCCGTCGTTGAGAGGGTGAGAAGGAGCCGAGGAAGTGGTTGTTGGGAGCGGTCCTAGTGCTGATGATAACTGACATGGCTGCAACGAGCACCCCGGTCCGCAAGAATCCGTCTCTGCCTGGAGCTAGTGGCGTGACCCTCACCTCGGGGCCTGTCCCGCGTTGCCGGCATCAGTACTCTTACAGTCACTGATGCCGGCAGACCCCACGGGCTTATTCCTGATCTCCACTAGAGGGTTGCGACCTCCGCAGACGCTTCCATAAAGGGACGATCAGCGTCACAGCAATCATGGCGATGATGATCCAAGAGATCCAGCTCTGCACCAGATAGTCGAAAGACCCACCGGAGATCAGCAGGGCCCGACGCAGCGACTCTTCCGCCATGGGGCCCAGGATGACAGCCAGCACGGCAGGCGCGGTCGGGATGTCTAGGCGCTCCATGCCATACCCCAGCACGCCGAAGAATAGCATCAGCCAGACTTCGAACATGCTGTTGTGGATCGAGTAGATCCCCACGACCGCGAGACAGATGATCATCGGAGCCAGAAGCGTGGTCGGTGCCTTGAGCACGTGGACAAAGGCCCGTGCCCCGAAGCGACCGATCACAAACATCAGGATCGCGGTGACAAACATAGTCAGCATGAAACCGAAGACAATCTCGGGGTCATCCCTGAACAGCTGAGGACCGGGGCGCAGGCCGTGCACGAGCAAGGCACCGAGGATGACGGCGGCAACAGCACTGCCTGGTATACCAAGCGTGAGGGCGGGAATCAGCGTTGCCGCGGTATCAGCGTTGTTCGCGCACTCCGGTGCAGCAACTCCCTTGGGCTCGCCCTTGCCGTACTGGTCATTGTTCGGATCGGATCGTCGCTGCTCGTTCCAGGCCAGGACGGCCGCGATGTTCCCGCCCAGCGCCGGAATGATGCCGATGACGACCCCCAAGACGGAAGACTTTATCCAGACGGGGATAAAGGGTTTCCACCGGACCCGTTCGTCCGGCAAGTCGAGTTGGGTCGCCTTCTTCTCGAAGATGCTCTTTGCCGCCAGGTCGATCGCCGGTGGAATTGCGAAAAGGCCGGTCAGCAGCACGATGATGTTGATGCCGCTCAATAGATCCATGCTTCCGAAAGCGAAGCGCTCCGATCCGGTCATGGCGTCGATGCCGACCATCCCAGCCACCAGACCAAGGCAAGTGCTGAGCAGTCCCTTGGCGGGGTTGCTGCTCAGCAGAACAGCAATCGTCGTCATGCCGAAGAGAGCCAGCCAGAAATAGTCGGCGGGACCGAACTTCAAGGCGATGGCGGCCAGGGGAGGCGCCAGTGCCAGAAGGGCGACGGCGCTGACGGCACTGCCGATGGCAGAAGAGACCAACGATATTTTCAATGCCAGGCGAGCTTGGCCCTTCTGCGCCATGGGATAGCCGTCAAAGACGGTGGCGATGCCCGCTGGTGTGCCAGGAATTCGCAGGAGAATGGCTGGGATGGAGCCGCCATACATGGCCCCATTGTAGATGCCGGCGACCATGCCGAGGGCCACCAGTGGCTCCATAGTGAAGGTAAGGGGAATCAGCACGGCAATGCCCATCGTTGCCGACAGACCCGGTAGGGCCCCTACCGTGATTCCCACGACGGTGCCGATGATCATGGCGATGATCACTTCTACGGAAAATATCAGCGGAAGTGCCGACATGATGTGATTGAGTATGTCCATTAGCGGATACCCACGAGTTGAAGCAGCAGTTCATCAGGCAGTTGGACCTGCAGGACGAAGCTGAACAGGATGTAGAGTGCGACCACGAAGACGACCGGCGCTCCCAGCAGGATATGAATCTTCCGGTACCCCAGTGCCCTGGAAACTACCGGTATGAACACTACCGTTGCAGTGAAATAGCCGATGAAGGGAATCGCTATGACGTAGGCAAGGGATGAGCCCATGAACAGGACTGTTCTCGACAGATTCCCCGGCTCCTGAGTGATCCCCTTCTCCCTCCTTCTTAGTGACAAGGCACTCTGGAGTGCCCAGATCAACGAAAGCAGCAGCGCGAGGAGCATAACGGCCTTGGGTAGATATCCCGAAGGTCCCGTATAGTTTGTCGCTTCCACGAATCCCGCAATACACAGTCCGCCCACGAGCAGCGCACAGACCAGTTCAATCAAGGGCCTTGGCATAGTAGCTTCCAGGTGTCGTCACAGGGAGGGACATGCCGGTCCAGCCGACATGCCCCCGTCATTAGACTTAGTTAGTTTGTGCCCAGGGCTGGTCTTTCCAGAGTTCCAGCAACTCGTCATTCAGCATATCCAGCTGCGCATCGAACTCGGCCGGTCCCTGATAGGAGATGGGCAGGCCCTGCTGCAAGGACTTTTCCTGGAATTCAGGATCGGCAACAGCCTTCTCCACTGCAGAGCTCAGTGCGGCGAACACATCTTCCGGCAGATCGGCCGGAGCGCCGATACCGCGATGCGATCCCATCACCACGTCATAGCCCTGCTCCTGGAAGGTCGGAACCTCAGGGGCGCTTTCCCAGCGCTCTTCCGCCATCTGACCCAGGATGCGCAGGTTACCTGCCTCCATGTCATCAACGGATTCACTCATGTTCATGCTCGCCATGGTGATGTGTCCGCCCAGGGTGGCCGCACGTAAGTCGGCCGCGCCAGGGAAGGGGATATGGCGCAGCTTGATGTCGGCCTTGCGTTCGAACGAGAGCACCGCCAGGTGATCGTCGGAGCCGATACCAGTGGTGCCATAGGTGACGGTGCCGGGATTTTCCTTCGCTTCTGCGACCAGTTCCTCAAGTGAGTCGATTTCGCTGTCCGAGCGAACACTGAGGGCGCCGGCATCGTAGACGATCTGGGCGACAGGATCGATGTCATCCATGGAGTAGCGTGCTTCACGCTGAATCGGGATCGCCAGCATGTTGGGGATGTTGATGAAGCCGAAGGTGTAGCCATCCGGCTCCGCCTGGGCGAGCGCGGTAAAACCTATCTCCCCTCCGGCTCCCGGCTTGTTGAGCACGGTGATGGATTGCCCGAGATGTTCCTCGATGTAGGGGGCCAGTGTGCGAGCGGCCACATCCGTTCCGCCGCCGGCGCTATAGGCAACGATCATCGTCACCGGGCGCTCGGGATAGCTGGCCCAGGCGTTGCTCATGCCAGCGACTCCCAGCAGGCCCGCGGCAATAAGGGTGATCGGCATTTTTGCATTCATTGGAGCTCTTCCTTTTGTAGTGATTGCGCATCCAGACTCTGGATACAGAGAACACTGAGACTGGCGCATGATTGCGTCAAGGGCAATTCTAGGTTCATCCATGACAACTGTACATATCGGGAATTTTAATCATATAAAACAATACATTATATGATGTTATCCTTTGGTATAAGCTGAAATATCGAGGACTGCCTCAAAATCTCCTTGTTCGATCTGCATCCGCAATGTACTTTTCCTGTACTTGAGTTGATCACTTTGTGACCGGAGTGCGTTTGGAATCCATGAGCATTTCGTGCTGGTTCCAGTGCAAAGGCCCGGTCGGGGGTAATCGCCAGCAACTCGCGATGACCGGGGGTTGGCCGGCAGTGACGTGAATTGGCCCAGGCCTTCCTTTCGTCTGAAGACAGGAGTACGAGAAATGACAAAACCCGATGGTGCAGAGCGGTTCACCGTTTATGTGCTGGAGCCCATCCACGAAGAGGCCATCGAAAGGCTTCGCACCAACGTGCATGTGGTGACCTGGAAAGAGAAAGGCATCGAGCACTGGCTCGACAAGGCGGATGCCATCATCGTTCGCAGCCATCAAGTGAGTGCTGCCGACATTGCCAAGGCGCAGAAGTTGAAGGTGATCGGTAAGCACGGCGCTGGAACCGATACGATCGATGTAGAGGCAGCGGAGCGACAGGGGATTGAAGTGGTTTCCACTCCGGGGGTCAATGCGGCGTCCGTCGCTGACCTGGCGGTTGCCATGGCGCTATCTCTGACGCGCAACCTGATAGGGCACACCCTTGCATTGCAGCGAGGAACCCCCCTGACGGGGCCGCAGCGGATCGGTTGGGAAGTCAGTGAGTTGCCGGCCGGCATCATCGGGCTCGGCGCAATCGGAAAGGCTGTTGCTAAGCGGCTTGAAGGAGGCTTCGGCGTTTCGGTGACTGCCTATGATCCCGGGATTCCCGTTGATGCCTGGCCCAAGGGAATAGGCCGTGCCGGTACTCTCCGTGAGCTTCTTTCGTCGAGCCGACTGTTGTTCTTGCATGTCGGCCTTAACGATGCCACCCGGGGAATGATCGGTAGCGAGGAGTTGGCAGCGCTTCCCGAAGGGGCCTTCTTAATCAACTGCGCAAGGGGAGGTGTCGTCAATGAATCAGCCCTTGCCGAGGCGCTGGCAAGAGGACACCTCGGCGGCGCTGCCTCTGACGTCTTCGAGCAGGAGCCACCTTCTCCAGATCTTCCACTCCTCCAGCAGTCAGGGTTTATCGCCACCCCGCATATCGGTGGCTCGACTCGTGAGGGGCTTCGAAGAACAGGACTCGAAGTCGTCAGCAAGGTTCTGGCGGAGCTCGATGTCGATTGATATGGGCCGAAGAGCTAACTAAAACATGCGCCCAGGCGCGAACCAGCAAAGGTAATGAAGTGATGAGCTTAGGATTTCGTGTACTCGACCGCGCGGCAGCTGTTGCCCCTGACCTGGCGAAAGCCTTTGATGATGTCCCCGTCGCCAATGTCAGCGACTCGATGTTTCGGATGACGTCGGCCGGGACCAGGCTTCGCCCCTACCATGGCGGGGGAAGGCGACTGTCTGGAGCAGCGCTGACGGTCAAGACTCGCCCGGGAGACAACCTGATGTTCCACAAGGCATTGGACATGGCCGTTCCGGGTGATGTCGTCGTTGTGGATGCAGGCGGGGATCTGACCAACGCCATGATGGGAGAGCTGATGGCCCACCATGCGGCAGCGCTCGGTCTGGCAGGTATCGTCATCAATGGTGCCATTCGTGACCTGGACGAGATCCGTAAACTCGGCCTTCCGGTCTACGCTGCCGGTGTCACTCATCGGGGGCCTTACAAGGATGGCCCAGGGGAGATCAATGTACCGGTTTCCATTGATGGAATGGTGGTGATGCCAGGTGATCTGGTCATCGGCGATGAAGATGGTGTTCTCTGTGTCCCCAGGGACCAGGCTGAGGAAATCCTGAGGACGGCGAATGCCAAGCAGAGTGCTGAACTGGAGGAGCTGGCGCAGATCCGTGCAAGAAAGAGCGATCGCAGCTGGGTTGATCGGGTGTTGTCACAGAAAAATTGCAGCTTCGAGCCATAGTACTACAGCATGTCTATAGTGTTGAACTTCGGTGCATGGCTATAGACATGACTCCCGATCCTCGGATAAAGAACCACAGAGCTGCGCCATCCTGGGCACTTGTTGGTTTTTCGTCTGAGTAATCCCCTTAGGGGGTGAGCCTAAAGGAAAGGAGATGGCCGTCATCGTTGAGCGCGACCGTAGCCATGAGCTATACCTTAGTTCTCCGACCCGCGTCCGGCCTTGCCAACGCTACGCTCGCCGCCCAGGTAAGCATCGTCGGCCTGGACCAACTCCGGGAACGCGACCATCAGTGACAGAAGCCAGCGTGTGAGCATTCAAACCTCCTGATAAAAAGCGAGCATGGTCACCCCCGCGCGTCTCAGGATCAATCGAATCGTACATCCGCCGTCGGCACTGGCTTACGGCGGCAATATGCCGTCCGGACTACGGTGCTATGACACGGTGGGAGCCCTCATGGACGAGATCGAGATGAAGCCGGTACCTGATGGCACCTGGATCATGATCTGTCCCTGCGGGCAGACCGAAGTCCGCGGTCGCGGCGTTAAGCCATGTATAGTGGATCACTCCCGAGAATCTCGCAGCACAGCTACTTGGCTGCTGAGCTCGGTGTGGGTATATCGTCAAACTAACGACCTTTCTCGGCTCTTAAGGCATCTCTAGGCGCTCCCGCAGCATCATCTTCTGCTGCGCTCATTTCGCCAGGATGGCCCACCAGACGGACATTCCAGAGGGCACATGTACGGCATCCCCTCGGAAATCGCGCTCGACAGGGCAAGACCACCACTGCCAGCATGGCACGATAGGTCTACGCTAGGTTCAGTCAGAACCTCGATGCCTCACGACCCGTCGCTGTCCTGGCCACCCTTTGACCCCACCGCCCGGAGCTCGTGCATGTCCAACACCCATTACAGTGATGCCGAGATCGCTGCCGCCCTCGAGGCCTGTGCCCGTGAACCAGTGCATATCCCTGGCGCTATCCAGCCGATGGGCTGCCTGGTGAGCCTGGATGCCAACCTGGGACGGATTCGCCAGGTCAGTGCCAATATCGAGGATTTCCTGGGTATCAGCGTGGCGGATGCCCTGGCCGGCGAGCCCAGGAAGGTACTGGGCGACGAGTTGGTGGATCTCCTGGACACGGAACTGGTGAAGCAGGACGGCTCCAGGGCTATCGCAGTTGAGCGAACTGACGAATGAGGCTCAGCAAGTAGTCGTCATTCCAGCCTGCTTGCTTTCGCTTTCCTTTCATAGACCCTTTGGAAGGCTCTAACTTGGCCACATTGAACGCCAGTCGGCGCAGCAGGGCCAGGTTCTCAGGGCCATGATCTCGGCGATGGCGGCTCTGGTCTTCCTGCATCGTGACGTCCAGCACCCAATGGAGGCGATTCTCTATTCCCCAGTGCTCGCGTGTCACGTCGACCAGCTGCTCCGGCGACAGCGCGTCACTCAGGAGATAGTAAGCGACTTCTTCGGTGGTCTTGTCAGCCAGCTCACGACGGCGAGTAATGCGCCCCACGGCCTTCAGGCCTGGCCACTGATGGGCGCTCTGCAGCCAGT
>NZ_FOBC01000025.1 GCF_900109725.1 Halomonas daqiaonensis | reverse complement strand
AAGCGCGGGATCATGGCCTTGAGGTCATAGCGCCGATTGAACCGATACTCGAACTCGGCCAGGTAGCGTGGGGCATGCTGCCCGCGGATGGCATGGTAAGTGCCGGTGATGGCGTTCTTGACGTTGCCCAGCAGGGTGTTGACCCAGTTGAACTCGGGGTTCTCCACACTGGCACGCCCACCCCCGGTGATGTGGCAGTCATGGACGTAGAGGGGGGTGTCGAAGGCTCGGAAACACCCGAGGCCATCGCTGATGACCTGGCTCCCGGGGACAATGGCCTGTTGGGCGTAGCGTCGGATCTCGGTGAGGGTGAAGCCGCTCACCCGGCGAAGCTGAACACGCAGTGGGTGGCCTTCCGCATCGGTTTGTACGGCCGCCAGGAACGGGAACTTGTGCTCAGCGCCGCGCCCGCGCTTTCCCGGCCGTTCCCCGCCCAGGTAGGCATCATCCAGCTCGATGCGTCCGGAGAGCTTCTCTCCCTGGTTGCGCTCGTGCATGACCTGCAGCAGCTTGTGCTTGAGCTTCCAGGCGGTGTTGTAGCTGACGCCGAGCTCCCGGGACAGCTGCAGCGCTGAGATGCCGCTCTTGCGCTGGGTCAGCAGATAGATGGCCAGAAACCAGGTCGTCAACGGCAGGTGCGTGGCATGGAAGATGGTGCCGGCGGTCAGCGAGGTCTGATGATGGCAGCGATGGCACTGGTAGAGCCCCCGCGACAGCCGGCAGCCCGTGGTGTTGCCACAGTCGGGGCAGACGAACCCCCTGGGCCAACGATGCCGGAAGAGGGCTGCCTGGCATTGCGCTTCCGTGCCGTACTGCTCGAGAAACGCCGGCAACGACAGGCCGGCCTGGAACTGGATAGGATTGCGTGCCATGACGCCACCTCCTCTACTGGACATAACCTCAGTATAGGTCAGGCTGACGGTATGGTGGCTGATAAACATGAGTAATCAGGAATAGTTTTAGCCGGCGATGTACAATTTCTCAGTTGGACACTTTCGTTACCTGAGGATCATTATATAGCCGCTCTTAGCTGCTTGTAGAATGTTAGTATGCGCCGATATATTATGTGTCTTCCGCTGGCGACACAAAGCGGCCAGTCAGACAAAGGCGGCAGATATTCTCATAGGTATTAGGTCGCAATACCTTGTGGAGGTTGGTGTGATCGATGTCGCTATTTTGCGCGAACTACGGGAGGAGGTTGAAGACATCCTCTCCAGTGTTACCGAAAATGCTCTCTATTCACATTTCTCGTTCATGCGGAAAATGCCCGAGGCTAAGGGGCAATTTTGGGAATACGAACTTGTGTTTTGGACTGAAGACGATGATTTTCGATCCTTCCCTTGCGGGTGTTTCGTTGGTCCAGGAACCTTCCGCAACGTCTCAGTTGATATAAACACATTCTTTGATAACAATGATAAGCTGTTAGCGGAGTTTATAGATTCAATCCAGTCTGGTTTCTTTCAAGAACTGGCTCCTGTATTAAATCGTATTGAGGGTGAGCTCAATCATGATAGGGAGTTAAGAAAGGATGGCAGTGGAGTCGCACTCAATTTGTGTTCATACGTGACGACAGATGATGCATGGATCCGTGGAGTCTGTGATGAATATATATTAATTGCCCACCTAAGCGAAGAGCGAGTCGGTGAGCTTGAAATAGGATGTCAGCAGAATGAACGTTACCGCATTAAAGTAAAATCGGACATGGGGGATACGTATTTTTACGTGCCTTTCGATAAGGTGAAATGCTTCAAGAACCATGAGCGTGTTGAGGGGGTGCGAAATACTCCCTACAGAAAGTACCAGGTCGCGCTATCCTTCGCTGGTGAGAATCGTGATTACGTCTCGGAGGTAGCCCGTATCCTCCGCCAGAAAAGGGTGCGCGTGTTCTATGACGAGTATGAAACAGCGTCACTATGGGGTAAGGATTTGTATGCACACCTTGATGACGTTTATCGCAAACAAGCTCAGTATTGTGTTGTCTTTCTCTCTCAGCACTATGCCAAGAAGTTGTGGACGAACCATGAGCGCGAGAGTGCTCAAGCGCGAGCATTTGATGAGCAAAACGAGTACATACTACCTGTCAAACTTGATGAGATCGAGATTCCAGGGATTAGGCCGACACTTGGATATGTGGAAAAAACGCCCCCTGAAAAGCTTGCAGACTTGATATTCAGGAAAATTAATGGGTTCTGTGAGGATTAGTTCTCTTTAAAGCTTGGGCTTAAAAAGCGTATCGAGTGTGTTCATGGAAGGCTGAATGCCAGAAATGGGAGTCGGATTTTTCCATGTCTATATGCGACAACGAAAAAACAGCGTGATCTAATTGTCCGCTCATGGCCGAAGTCAGCTTCCCAGCGGACCGTGACGGGCCTGATTTATCTGAGAAAATCGTGGGCGTGGGTGTCCTGGTTTTCGGTTTCCTGGAGAATGAGCTGAACGGTCTCTTCGGGCCGATCCCACATCGGGAAATGACCGCATTTGCCGAACCAGTGCAGCCTGGCGGATGGAAAGGCCTCTTTCGCTCTGGCGGCCTGGCGGGGCAGGCACAGGCGATCCTGGCGTCCCCACCCGATCACGACGGAGCGGGATGCCTCTGACGCCGGTCCCTCCTGTGCCGGCGCCGTGGCGAGGTCGCGCACCAGCGCATTGAAGGTCTTCGTCGCGGCAAAGCTCTTCAGTTCCGTTGCCACAATATCGCCGTCCAGCTTCCAGGGCCGTGCCGAGAGCTGCGCCAGGAGCATGCTGCGGGTCGCGGCAGACCGGGAGAGGGCTGGCAGTGCTGGACCAAGGCCGCGAAGGAGCCGAATCGACGCTGTAAGCGTGGCGCGGAAATACTTTCTTTCCCAGCCTTGCCAGAAGCCGCCCGGATCGAGGGCGACCGTCGCGCCGACCTTGCCGCGGCGCGCCATCTCGAGCACAATCCTTGCGCCGAGCGAGCTGCCGACGATGTCGATGCCGTCAAGGCCCTGTTCGGTGATGAAGGCATCGACGCTGTCGGCGAGCCCCTTAAACGTACCGCTGTCGGCAGCTGCCGGCGTTTCGCCATGCCCCGGCAGGTCCAGGGCCACAACCTCGCGCGCCTCGGAAAGCGCAGGAAGGATCGTGGTCCAGGATCGCCACGAGCCGCCGAGGCCGTGCACGAGAAGAAGTGGCGGGCCTGCGCCCTGTCGAATGAAATTCAGCATCGGTGTCTTTCTCGGTCCCAAGCTCTCTGCAGCGAATTATCCCCTCGACCATGATCCCAGTCCTGACGACAACATGCGAGCCAACACTTCGATCCTCACGCGAGACGCCAGCCCAGAGCACAGGAAGTATAAGCGCTCAATTCCCTGCTTTCCAGAAGCATCCGGTGTTGCTCCGGACCTGCGTTTGACCCCCAATTTCGGCCTCCTGGAGCCGGGTTACTCCGAAGTCTGCCCCGCCTCATTAGCGGCAGATCTCGGCCAACAATGGATGAAGGGTGTATCTTGAGCATAATAGCTGGGGATGGAAAGCGGTTTCAGCTGTTAGAGCTGCTTTTAAGTAAGTTTCAAAAAATATAACAAGGGGCTGCTGTCGGAAAATTTACCTCAGAACGGAGCTTCATAGATCAGGAAAATATTAATGGCCGCTCTTGGCCGGATAGCGACGGCCTAGAGGCTAAGCCGTCGCTAGCTACGGTTAGACCTCCGTCTGCTCAGCCATGGTTAACGCGTCATCCACCTCAATCCCAAGGTATCTCACAGTGCTTTCGAGTTTCGTATGGCCTAAGAGAAGTTGAACGGCTCTCAGGTTTTTTGTCCGGCGGTATATTAACGTTGCCTTGGTGCGTCGCAACGTGTGAGTACCGTAAGCGGAGGGCTCCAGGCCAATAGCGGTTACCCATGATTTAACAATGCGCGCGTACTGTCGCGTAGATAAGTGACACGAACCGTTCAGGCGACTTGGGAACAAATAGTCATCGTTACGGAGGTGTGCGAGCTGCATCCACTCTTCTAGGACAGTGCGAGTTTGCTCGGTTATTTCAAACTGTACCGGTCTCATTGTTTTCTGCTGCGTGACTATGGCCCTTGTAGAGACACGATCACCATGGGCTACATCGCGGATCTGCAACTTGACCAGATCGCAGGCTCTCAGCTTGCTATCGATCGCCAGCTCGAATAACGCCAGATCTCGTATCTTCCCAGCAAGCTGCAGTCTGACACGAATGGCCCAGATGTCTTTGAGACGAAGCGGTGTTTTCTGACCTACCAGCTTGCCTTTATTCCAAGGCTCCCGAGCAGCGTTTGTTGAACGATTCATGATATGGACCTCCACTGTTGGATGTATAGGATGGTCCAGTGCATGTGCCGCGTGGGCTCAGTGTTGTATGAAAAAGTCGACATGTAGTCTCCGGTCTGTGCAAGCCAGGCATACCCTGGTGCGAAAGCCACTGCCGAAACTCGCTGCCGAAATGAAGCAGGCCCCGCCCGGTGACACCGGGCGGGGCCTGTCGCTTCCAAGGTGTTTTAGGCCGGCCTGATCAGGCCGCCCCGATCATCTTGCGCAGCACATAGTGGAGGATGCCGCCGTGGCGGTAGTACTCCAGCTCGTTGGCGGTATCGATGCGGCACAGCGCCTCGAGCGTCTTCTCGCCCTTGTCGGAGGCGATCGTCACCTTGACCTTGCCCCCCGGGGTGAGCTCACCGAGCCCCTCGATGGAGACCGTCTCGTCGCCGGTCAGGCCCAGGGTCTTGCGGCTCTCGCCCTCCGGGAACTGCAGCGGGACCACGCCCATGCCGATCAGGTTGGAGCGGTGGATGCGCTCGTAGGACTCGGCCAGCACCGCCCGCACGCCGAGCAGGCGGGTGCCCTTGGCGGCCCAGTCGCGGGAGGAGCCGGTGCCGTACTCCTTGCCGGCGATCACCACCAGCGGCGTGCCCTCCTGCTGGTACGTCATGGCGGCGTCGTAGATCGCCATCTGCTCGCCGGAGGGCACGTGGCGGGTCTCGCCGCCGACCACGCCATCGAGCATCTCGTTCTTGATGCGCACGTTGGCGAAGGTGCCGCGCATCATCACCTCGTGGTTGCCGCGCCGCGAGCCGTAGGAGTTGAAGTCCACCGGCTTCACGCCACGCTCCTGCAGGTAGCGCCCGGCGGGGCTGTCGGGCTTGATGGCCCCGGCCGGCGAGATATGGTCGGTGGTCACGGAGTCGCCCAGCATGGCCAGTACCCGGGCGTCCTTGACGTCCTCGATGGCGGGAGGCGTGCGCCCCATGCCCTCGAAGAAGGGCGGATGCTGGATGTAGGTGGAGTCCTTCGACCACTGGTAGACCTTGCTCTGCGGCACCTCGATGGCCTTCCAGGTCTCGTCGCCGTCGAACACCTCGGCATACTCCTTGCGGAACATCTCGGTGTTGACCTGCTCCACGGCCTCGGCGATCTCCGCCTGGCTGGGCCAGATGTCCTTGAGAAAGACCGGCTGGCCGTGATGGTCGGTGCCTAGGGGGTCACGGCTCAGGTCGAGCTGGACGTTGCCGGCCAGGGCATAGGCCACCACCAGCGGCGGCGAGGCGAGCCAGTTGGTCTTGACCAGCGGGTGCACCCGGCCCTCGAAGTTGCGGTTGCCCGAGAGCACCGAGGCCACGGTCAGGTCGCCCTCCTCGATGGCTTCCTCGATCGGGCCTGCCAGGGGGCCGGAGTTGCCGATGCAGGTGGTGCAGCCGTAGCCGACCAGGTTGAAGCCCAGAGCATTGAGGTCATCCTGCACGCCGCCGGCGACCAGGTAGTCGGTGACCACCTTGGAGCCCGGCGCCAGGGAGGTCTTCACCCAGGGCTTGGTGTGCAGGCCCTTCTCGCGGGCCTTCCGGGCCAGCAGGCCGGCGGCCATCATCACGCTGGGGTTGGAGGTGTTGGTGCAGGAGGTGATGGCGGCGATCACCACGGCTCCCGGGTTCAGCCGGAAGGCCTCGCCGTCGAGGTCCACCTCCTGGCTGTCGTGGTGCTCGTAGCTCTCCTCGACGCCCACGGCGGTCTGGCCGCCCTCGGACATCAGCTTGCCCTTCTCGGTGGTGGAGAGCGGCTTGCCGTCGTCCTCCATCACCTTGGCGAAGGCCGTCTTCATGTCCTTGAGCGCCACCCGGTCCTGGGGCCGCTTGGGGCCGGCCAGGCTGGCCTCGACCTCGGTCATGTCCAGCGCCAGGGTGTCGCTGAAGATGGGCTCGTCGCCGGGCTCGCGCCACAGCCCCTGGGCCTTGCTGTAGGCCTCGACCAGCGCCAGCTTGGCATCGTCGCGGCCGGTCAGGCGCATGTAGGTCAGCGTCTCGTCGTCCACCGGGAAGAAGCCGCAGGTGGCGCCGTACTCCGGGGCCATGTTGGCGATGGTGGCGCGGTCGGCCAACGGCAGGTCCTTGAGGCCATCGCCGTAGAACTCGACGAACTTGCCCACCACGCCCTTCTTGCGCAGCATCTCGGTGACCGTCAGCACCAGGTCGGTGGCGGTGATGCCCTCGCGCAGCTTGCCGGTAAGCTTGAAGCCCACCACCTCGGGGATCAGCATGGAGACCGGCTGGCCCAGCATGGCCGCCTCGGCCTCGATGCCGCCGACGCCCCAGCCGAGCACGCCCAGGCCGTTGATCATGGTGGTGTGGGAGTCGGTGCCCACCAGGGTGTCCGGGTAGGCCAGGATCCTGCCGTCCTGCTCCTTGGTCCAGACGGTCTTGCCCAGGTACTCGAGGTTGACCTGGTGGCAGATGCCGGTGCCGGGCGGTACCACGCGGAAGTTGTCGAACGCCTGCTGGCCCCAGCGCAGGAACTCGTAGCGCTCGTGGTTGCGCTCCATCTCGATGGCCACGTTATCCTTGAACGCCGTGGGGTTGCCGAACTTGTCGACCATCACCGAGTGGTCGATGACCAGGTCCACCGGCGACAGCGGGTTGATGCGGGCCGGGTCCTCGCCGAGGGACTCCACCGCGGCGCGCATGGAGGCCAGGTCGACGACCCCGGGCACGCCGGTGAAGTCCTGCATCAGCACCCGCGCCGGGCGATAGCCGATCTCGCGGTCGGAGTGGCCCTGCTGCTGCCAGTCGACCAGCGCCTGCATGTCCTCGCGGGAGACGCTCTCGTCATCGGCGAAGCGTAGCTGGTTCTCCAGCAGGATCTTCAGGGTCTTGGGCAGGCGGTCGATGTTGCCCAGCGCGTCGGCGGCCTTCGCCAGGCTGTGGTAGTGGTAGGTCGTGCCGCCGGCGTCCAGCGTCTGCAGGGTATCCGGTAGTGACGAGGTGTTCATGGTGTCTCCTTTCGTTGCGCGGGCCGGCGACGCTAATGGTCGCCGGCCCGCGGTGAACGTGCATGACAGGACTGATTCAGCCAAACAACCAGGGATCAATCAGGCCGCTCGGGTAGGTCAGGGTCAGGAACTCGGCCATGCCAACCAGAAAGACCGTGACCCCAAGCGCCATAACAGCTGCCACCCAAGGCTTGAGCCGGGCAATGGCCAGCAGGAAAACGAGGCAGAACAGCGTGGCCGCAGTAATGAAGCCCAGTAGCAACATGGCACCGATCAGGGCAAAGAAGCCCACCAGCCAGAGGCCTTGCAGACCGATAGCCTGATGCTCCCAACGAGGCCGGCGAATCACACAGCGGATGATCTCCGCTAGACAGGAAAGGGCCAAGATCACGATGGCCAGCCGCGGCATGATGCCACCGATCAAGGTCAGGTCGGCGACATCCACCCAGGCGACGACCGCGGTACCCAGCAGTGCGGCGAAGAGCACCACATCGATGACGCCCAGGGTGGGAGGCTCGGCTTTTTGGGTGGCCGCCGCGCCCACGGAGACCGCTTCCCGGCGCTTGCGCCACGCGGCAGTGATCATGGGAATGAACATGGCGGCGAGGATCAGAGCACCGATGATCAACACGCCGGGGCGCATGAAGGCGTCCGTGCCCTGGAACTGCACTGCCTGGTAAAAGTATCCCTCTGCTCCCGGAGCCAGCACGAAGCCGATCAGGAAGGCGGGACGCGACCAGTTCGCCTGCTTGAACAAGACCCCCAAGATGCCGACCGCCCCCAGAGCAAGCAGGTCTCCCGTGGAACGCGTGGCCTGGAAAGCGGCGAACATGATCAGCACCGTGATCAAGGGGGCCAGCGTGGCGAAGGGGACCCGGGTCAGGCTGGCCACGGGGCGAGCCAGCACCAGGCATAGCGCGGCCCCCAAGATGTTGGCCAGGGCCAGCGACCAGATGATGGTATAGGTCAGGTCGAGGTGAGTCTCGATCATCCCGACGCCGGGCTGCAATCCGAGCAACAACAGTCCACCCAGGAAGACCGCAGCCGTACCCGAGCCGGGCACGCCGAACAACAGGGTCGGGACCATGGCGCCGCAGGCGCAGGCATTATTGGCGGATTCGGGGGCGATCACCCCGCGGATATCCCCCTTACCAAACTGGGACTTGTCCTTGGCACTTTGCACCGCATGGCCATAGGTGAGCCAATCGACCACCGAGCCGGCCAGGCCCGGGATGGTGCCGATCAGGCTGCCGATAGCAGCACAGCGCGCGACGAGACCACGTTGCTCACGAACATCGCGGATGCCTTGCCGCCAGCCCTCGCCGAGCTTGCAAGGCTCTTCGGCGATGGCACCTCGCTTGACCAGCAGATCGACAATCTCCGGGAGTGCGAAGATACCGAGCCCTACCACCACCAGCGGCAGACCATCGTAGAGATAACCGAGCCCGAAGTTCATTCGGAATTCGCCGGTGGCCGGCGCCATGCCGATGGCACCTACCAACAGGCCCAGTCCACAGGCGGCCAGTCCTTTGAAGAGGTCGCGCCCGGAGAGCACAGCCACCATCGACAGGCCGAGCAGGGTCAGCATGAATAGCTCGGAAGAAGAGAACGACAGCACCAGGGGGCGCGCGATCAGGATGAAGCCGGTCAGCACAATGGCACCGATGAGACCCCCGATCATCGAGGACAGGAAAGCGCTGGACAGTGCGCGTGCCGCCTGGCCGCGCTTGGCCAGCGAGAAGCCATCGATGACGGTCGCCTGGGAAGCGCTGGAACCGGGAATACCCAACAGCACCGAGGCAAAGGTATCGCCGGTGGGAATCACGGCAACCAGGCCCATCAGCATGCCAAGGGCGACGGTCGGTTCCATGCCATAGAGGAAGGGCAGCAGCAGCGACATCCCTGCGATGCCCCCGAGGCCGGGTATGATGCCGACCACGAGGCCAACCAGCACGCCCAGGACCATGAAGAGCAGATGGGAGAAGGTAAAAAGCTGTCCCAGACTGGAGAGAAAAATATCGAGCATGGCGTCTGGCTCTTATGTTGTGTGATCAGGGGGAGCTGGGGCTGCCGGCCCCCAAAGGGCCGGCACATCCCTCTGCGCGTTAGATCTTGGCGCCGTGCTCCGACTCCAGCCAATCGGCCAGCCAGTCACGGGTGGCGTCATCGATGGACATGGCATCATCAAGGTGACGCTGTGCAGCATCGCCGATAACCGGCGTGTATGGCCCCAGTTGGGCGGCTGCCGCCTCCTTGAAGGCTTCGGTGCCCACGAAGTCCCGGGCTGTCTGACGATAGGTATCGATCAGGGCTTGCGGGGTGTCCTTGGGGACCATAATCAGCTTTTGCAGGGAATAGCCGGAGGCAAAGAACTTGCGGAACGCCTCGTAGGCGTTACCTGACGGTGCCTCGCCATGCCGAGCCTGATAGACCTCATTGAAGGTAGGCAGCTCAGGGAAAGCAGGGTCACGGACAATCTTTCCTTCGTCGTTCAGCGCGCCAAGCGAGAAGAGCGGCACTGCCTTGCCAGCATCCACCAGCGGCTCAACGTTGCTCAGGTAAGCGGAAGTGGTCTGGAAGTCGATATCGGCTTCGCCACGCTCAAATGCCAGGCGACCCTCACCCCGACTCCGCATGCCGAAGACGGCCTGCACGTCGGCGCCCAGCATGTCCAAGGCGATCAAGACCGGTAACTCAAGGCCAGTGGGGTTCTGCGCTGCCAGTTTGACCGGCTGTTGCAGCAGGGCGTCCAGCGCTTTATCGGCCGTTTCACCGAGGCTGGGTTGGGCATAAACCACTCCCCCAGTTGGGGTGGCTAGAATGGGGGTCCAGTCGCTGTAGTCATATCGAACGCGAGGATCGTTGAGCATGGCCGGATACTGTGTTGAGGCCGAGGTCCCTAACCAGTCACTACCATCCGATTTGGCACGCACGGCGAACAGGTTAGCTCCGTTGATGGAGCCGCCACCGGGTACGTTATCGATCATAATGGTCGGCTCCCCCGGTAGAGACTTGCTGAGCCAGGGGGAGAAGAAGCGTGCCCAGACATCCGTACCACCGCCGACACCAAATGGAATGGTCCATTTGATGTTACCTGGCACCTCGACATCCTGAGCCTGAACAGAGCTAGTCAGGCCAAGTCCGGTGATCGCGATCCCGAGCAGCGCGGCGTTCTTAAGCCGACCGAGAGAGAGGTGTGAAACAGCAGTCTTTTGAATCATTATGACGTTACTCCTGATGTGTTGTCGTTGTCATGGTTAGTGATATGGATCCCAGCGGATATGAGGGTTCAGCTGGCCTTTGATGTCAGCATATCCTGACTGGGGGCAGAAGGAAGTGAGTAGAAGATGGTCCCACTCATGATCTTCCTGGCAGTACGGATGAGGGAAACGCGGGCAATGTCGACAGGGTTTCCGTTGCGGTGCTCGACATCCAGCTCGATGAGTCCAGAGGGATGTTCCAGCCTTACCTGTGACAGCTGACCATTGGCCGCCAGTTTTCCCGCCTCAACCGCGATTCGGTTTGCCACGGTGCCAGGCACACTGACGGCCGTGGCCACTGCGATGGCGCCCGTAACGGCAATGGCCTTATGACAGCGGTGAGGCACGAAGTAGCGGGTGCACAGCGTGCTGGTGTCGTTGGACGGTGCCGACACCAACACGGGCTTGGGCAAGACACTCTGGCTAACATCCCCCAGCCCCATTCGACGTCCGGCCTGGCGACGAATCAGCTCCAGCCGCTCGAGCATGGCGGGATGAGCGTCCAACTCCGAGGGAGACTCCCGGCCGCTGAGACCCAGGTCGGCCGCATTGACCATCATGACGGGAGTGGCGGCATCGAGGCAGGTGACCTCGATGCCATCGATCGTGTCGGTGGCTTGCCCTGTCGGCAGCAGCGCGCCCGTCTTGGTACCGATGATATCCAGGAAGCTGAGCTGAATGCCTGCGGCACGCCCTGGTACGCCGCTGATGGTCGTATCGCCCTCGTAGGATACTTGGCGCCCTGGCGTCGGCACGCGACATTCGATCAGGCGCTGGGTATTGAGATTGTGAACGCGGACGACGGTAGTCTCTTCCTGAGGCTCCACTAGGCCCGTCTCGATGGCATACGGCCCCACAGCGGACAGCATGTTGCCGCAGTTCGGGTTGAAGTCGACGCGCCGGTTGAGCACATCGACCTGCGCAAACAGGTAGTCGACATCCGCCTCGGGATGGGAGGAGCGCTCCACGATGGCTACCTTGCTGGTCAGCGGATCCCCCCCTCCAATGCCATCGATCTGGAGAGCGTGGCCCGAACCCATGAGATTAAGCAGGATCTCGGCTTTCGCTGCCTGGCTGTCCGGAAGGTCCCTCATGCGCAGGAAGGGGCCTCGGGAGGTGCCACCTCGCATGATCATGCAGGGAATGCTGTTCATAATCGTCATGCCATATCGCGTCTGAAAGTTGTGATATGAGCATGTCAGGAGGTATTTGATGCTTCAAATGCAAATGAATAGGTATATAAATGTGAATTTCGCATTAATGTGCTAAAGTAATCAATCGTCACTACTCCATGCAAGAGTGAGGATATGCAACATCGGCTAGAATTTCTTGATCTGCAAGCCTTTATTCAGGTTGCAGAGCTGGGCTCCTTCCACGAGGCCGCTCAACGTCTGCACCTCTCTCAGCCGGCACTTTCACGACGCATTCAGAAGCTGGAGGAACTCCTGGAGGTAGAGCTGCTGGAACGAACCACCCGGCGGACGCGGCTGACCCCCATCGGCACGGACTTCCTTCCCCGAGCGAGACGCATGATCGAGGAGTACGAATCGTCGATCCTGGGCATCCGCGAGCTAGCCACGCATCAGAAGGGGACGGTTACCATCGCTTGCATCCCCACCGCGGCCTTCTATTTTCTGCCTAGTGTGATCCGTGGCTTCAGCGAGGCATGGCCGGGGATCCGCATCAGGATCCTCGATGTCAGTGCCAAGGAAGGTCTGGAAAAGGTGATCAGCGGAGAGGCCGACTTCGGTATCAACATGTTCAGCGCCCAGAGTCCGGAAGTCTCCTTCACACCACTATTACGAGATCCCTTTGTTCTGGCACTCCGTTCCGACCACCCTCTTGCGGATAAAGGTCGCATCGAGTGGTCGGATCTCGAACAGGTCAGGTTGATCACCGTGAGCCGAGACAGTGGCAACCGGATGCTGCTGGACAATACCCTCTCGTCTGAGGGCATCCGTTTGAATAGTTTCTACGAAGTCCAGCACTTGTCCACCTCCCTTGGCCTTGTCGAATCTGGTCTCGGAGTGGCGATCCTACCTAAAATGACAATGCCCGGCCCCGATCATGACACCCTGTGTTCACGTGAGCTGCCTGAACCACGTATTCAGCGCACCATCGGCCTGGTAAGAAGTAATTCGCACAGTATTTCCAGCACCGCCCAGCTGTTTATCGAAATGCTCCTCGAACATTGGGGAAGTTCCATATGCCCTTGAAAGATTCTGGGTATAAAAGTGATAGTTAATATCCGACTAGAGAATATGTCGGCTAAAGAATTTTGCTATATCTTAACTCACTGCATGTCCGCTCATGGCCGAAACGAGATATTTCTAGTACCCTGAGCTTGAAAGTACTGATTAAATGTGCGTAGCACGGTAGGGGTGATGTCTGCACGCTTAATCATTCTTATAGGTCGTTCATCCCTTGGATGACTGGTTTTAAAAAAGGTTCTTCGTCGTTTCATGTGGATTTTGCCTGATCAACCAGGCGTCCCACGGGGCTGCCAATCAGGTAAATCATCGCGATGAAGTTGGCCTCGTTCCGGTAGCCGCGTGCGCGTGATCGGGCCGCCTGGAAGAGACCGTTCATGCCCTCCAGACGGGCGTTTGTCAGGCTGGAAATCCAGCGCCTTACCACCTGCTCTGCGTGGCGCTCCAGCGTCGTCAAGGCCTTCGCCATCGGCGTGAGTAGTGGCTGATCGGTGACTGCCCCGCGCATGACCTTGAGGTAGTTCGTGATACGCCACCGGACGGCGCGCGGCGTCGGCGCCTTCTGAATCCAGCGCAGCTTTTCCTTGATGACCCAGGCATCGCCGGTGGCCCCCTGATCGGCCACCAACTCCTGGAGGGCGGTGATCTGGTTGGCCGTCAGGTTGCCGTTATCCAGGTTCTTCAAGACCGCCCACCGGAGGGCTTTGGGGTGCCCCTTCTCACGCCGTTCTTTCTTTCGAACCTCGTCCAGCGCCTTGGTGAAGGTCTGCACGATATGGAACCAGTCGACCGTCACCTCGGCATTGGGGAGGTTCTCGGCAACGCCGCTCAGGAAGGCCTGAGACATGTCGCAGACCACCTCGACCACGTTGTCCGGGTCGCCGCCATGCTCCGCCAGGAAGGCGCTGAAGGCCGTGATGGTGGCCTTGCCATGCCCCGGCACAGCGAAGATCACCGGCTCCTGCTTGCGCTGCATGTCGAGGAACACCGTGACGTAGCGCTGGCCGCGCCGGGAGGCCGTTTCATCCACCCCGACAGTGGCCACGCTGGACAGATCCAGCTCACCCAGCATGCGGCCCACGTAATGGTGCACGATGCGCCACAGGCGCTTGTCAGAGATCTCCAACTGCCGGGAGACCGCCAGCACCGGCATCTCCTTGACCAGCGACATGGCGGCCTGCTCGAACAACAGGGTGAAGTCGCTGCCCGGCCGCGCCCAAGGGACCTCGATGCGCTTGACGCCATGTTCGGGACACTTGGTGCGGGGTAAGCGGGCGTGTAGGTAGCAGTGGTGCTGAAAGAAGTTCAGATGCCGCCACGTCTTGTCGGCAAAGTCATGGGCCGGGCAGGCCTCGCCGCACTCCGGGCAGGGGTAGAGGCTGCCGCGCTCGGCCTCGACATAGAGATCCAGACGGTGGGGTGACACGGAGGTATCCAGGTGCTGGTCCTTGAGAATCCAGGGTGCTTCCAAGCCCAGGCCGAGGGTCAGAATTTGGGTACCGTCCATGCCATACCTCCTGTCCATTGGAGGTCATATCCTGGCCCAGCTCAGGGGGCGAATTCCACACCCAACGACGAAGAGCCTTAAAAAAGAGGTTTGCTATGGCTGTCAAGCACACACCTACAGGAGTGGTTCATAAGGGAACCAAAGGTGGTACTACTGGTTGCGGATTTAATACGCGGGAGAATGCTGATCATTGGGTTTCATCCTCTCAACGAATAACTTGCGACAAGAACGAATGTAAAAACTAGGGAAGCAATAAGTGCAATCCCACTCGGCTTGTAGTTATGAGGGCTGAGTGGGTATCAGACACCTAGCCAGCGAACGAATAGAGGCTATTTACGGCAAGTTTTCATATTAGAGATTTCCAAATGTCAGTTTCTGGCCGAATGGTGAAGTTTAGGCTACTCTAATTCTGATGACTAAATATGGTTGAGCCAGCAGGGTAATATCTTTTACATGGATGGTGGAGGACTGAATGGCCGAAAATGGAAACAGTAAACTAGCTGTGCTAATTGATGCGGATAATGCACAGGCATCTGTTTGTGCTGAGTTGCTTGCGGAAATCTCCAAGCTTGGTGTGGCTAGCGTTAAGAGAGCATATGGGGATTGGACGACAACAAACTTAAAAGGGTGGAAGTCGCATTTGCATAAGCATGCTATCCAGCCCGTTCAACAGTTTAGTTATACCCAAGGAAAAAACGCAACAGATTCATCGTTGATTATTGATGCAATGGATTTGCTTCATGAAGATAGGCTTGATGGCTTCTGCCTGGTTTCCTCAGATAGCGATTTCACGCGATTGGCCAATAGGGTACGCGAGAGTGGGTTGGTCGTGTATGGGTTTGGGGAAAAGAAAACACCAGAACCCTTTGTGTCCGCTTGTGATAAATTTGTATTTACTGAAATTCTACGGAAACTTGAAGAATCTGATAAGGCGGATGAATCCAATAACCGAGACCTAAAGGTGATTATAACATCGGCTATTGAAGCGGTATCTAAGGATGATGGCTGGGCACCTTTGTCGGCGGTTGGAAGCTATATTAATAAAAACATCCCATCATTTGACCCCCGGAATTACGGATACGACAAGCTCGGGAAATTGGTTAGATCATTGAGTTACCTTGAAGTAGAAGAAAGGACTTTTGGAGAGGGTTCGATGAATGCCCATATTTATATTAGGGATAAATCTGTGTAACGAAGATATGAAATGGTAAAGTTGCTTGTGCTGAATTATATTGGCAACAGCTGAATGGCTGCTTCTGGCCGGAAGCTGAGCTTCGGGCTATGCTGATAAAGCCTGATGCGGCAGCTGACGAGCCAAAGTGGGCTGTGCGGGAAAGTAAGAATTTTAAGGTCGATATAAAAGTATATGGTTTGTTGTGTTCATGGCCAAGGGGGGTATGGATGTCCAAAATAGAATGTGAAGTTGATTACACTACTGATTTTGATGATGATGGGGTCGAGGTGGATTGTGTGGTTGTAACATGTTCGCGGTGTGGACACGAAACCATGAGTTGGGGAGATGGATCTGCAAGCATTAAGCGATGCTTCGCTGTTATGAACGAGGAATGCCCAAATAGTGAAAATAATTTTTATGTTGAGGGGTAATTTTTTAGTTTAGTGCATACAAGATGCGTTGTCAGCAGTGCTTAATTTATTGCGTACTGACGCCAACGCTGGGGCATAATTTGTAATTTTTAAGGGTTCCTGTATGGCGTTAAATCAAAACTACCATGTTCTATGGTTCGAGAGTTTTCGTCTGTCTACCATCAGTGGGCACAAAGATCCTATACAGTTGAGGTTGGTTGCGGGGCAGAAAGTCCCTAAAGAAATAGGTTTGGAATGTAATCGACGAAAGATAGATCCATTTGATTTGTTGACTGAGTGCAGCAAGAATTACTTTTATAAATATCCCGTTGGCACAAAATTTAAATTAAAAGCTAAGCTAACGGATCGCCAGGGTTGTGGTATGTTTTTCTACAGTTATTTTGGTTGGGCGCCTTATGAAACTGTCAAACCAGCTTGATTCTGATATCTGAATTCACTTTTCAGTGAAAAAAAAGCCGCTAGGCTTCGCCACCCGTTTTTTTCAGCATTACATCAGCCCTTTCTGAAAGACCGCTTCTGGCCGAAAGAGGAATATTAGTCTATGCTGATGGAAGGCGTTTTTCAGCCGGCAACCCATCGCGGACGTCGGGCGGCTGGCATCCTCCGTCTTTTCGTCGATTTTTGCCTGGTCTGACCTTCGCTCGCCGACTTTTCGACAAACCCAAGCCATCCTGAACTTCTCCGCTATCTGAGCCCATCGGGACACTCGGATGGTTGTGACAATCGCACGCACCGAAGCTGAGAAAGTAATCGTCATCTGGCGAAATGTCGATGTCGAAGAAGGTTCAAATGTTTCGTGAGCGAAAGAAGGGTTATTCTTCCGATCCTCCCGATCTCTGCCGTTCGAGAAGTGGCATGAACGTACGCAGCGAGGCTTCGCAACTGACTATCGCAATCTCCGTTGCCACCCTGTCAGCGCTCCGAGAGAGTGTTTGATTCAGAACCTTGTTTTGGTTGAGTGAGTAAACGATCTGGAAGAAGAGCTAGAGCAATATCAGCCGAGGTTCTTTGGAAGACGCTTATTTCATAAGTCCGGATTGTTACAGAGATTTACCAAAGGTTTTGGGTTACTTTCTGGATTTTCCAAGCCGCCTATCATAGGTTATTCGGGGTGGAGCCACCATCGAGAAGGAAAGTGCAATGCTGAAAACGTTGGAAGCGGGTTTACAGGCCTGGATGTTGCCGGGCATTTTGGCATTGCTTGCCGTGATAGCCAGTTACACCCTCTACCGGCTGACGCTAGCGGTGATCCAGCACTTTTCGAAACAGCGAACCGTCCCCCGGCTGTTTTTGGACGCGGCTGCCAAGGCGCTGGGCTTGGTCACCAGCCTCCTGGTCCTCAGGGCTTTGCTCAATGGCGCTCCGGATGACCTGCCGCTCTTGTCGCCGGTAAAACAGTTGGTCACATTGCTACTGATTCTGTCACTGACGTGGGCAGCGGTTCGCCTGACCTCAGTCATTGGCGACGTTATCGTGTTGCTGAATCCGGTATTGGAAGGACAGTGGAAACGGGCCCGCAAAGTAGAGACACAGACACGCTTCCTGGTGCGTTGCCTGAATGTCCTCGTTATCATCGTGGGCATTGGTGCCGCGCTGATGACCTTCGAGCCGGTACAGAAAGTGGGCGCCAGTCTGCTGGCGTCCGCAGGTGTTGGCGGCATTGTCCTGGGTTTTGCTGCACGGCCGGTACTCAGTAACCTGTTGTCGGGCATTCAGATTGCGCTCACCCAGCCGTTCCGCATTGATGATGTGCTGATCGTGCAGGGCGAGTGGTGCTGGGTCGAGGAAGTGACTGCAACCTATGTAGTCCTGCGGGTGTGGGACCAGCGTCGGCTTATAGTACCGTTGCAGTGGTTTATCGAGAACCCTTTCCAGAATTGGTCGCGGAATACGGCGGATTTGCAGGGCACGGTCTTTATCTGGGTTGATTACACCATGCCCATCGAGCCACTGCGCCAGGAGTTCTCGCGCTTGCTGGATACGATGAAGCAGTGGGATGGCAAGGTGGCGACTGTTCAGGTTACCGAATCCAATGATCAGGCGCTACAGGTCCGCTTCCTTATGAGTGCACCTAACTCCAACCAGAACTGGGATCTGCGATGCGCTATCCGTGAGGGGATGGTGACGTTCATACAGAAGCATTACCCCTCGCAACTGCCCCGCCTTCGTGCGCGATTGGTGGATACGACTCCGGAGTTTGAGGGCAACGCCAAACAATCTGGCCGACCTCCAAAGAAATCCGCCTGAGGTATCTGGGCTTGGAAGTCGATTGCAACCTGATCCGGCGCTATTTTGATATATCTATATGTGCATACTGATGTATTTATCTGTAGCAGCTTGCATTCCATGATATTGAAAAATTTGCGTTATCCAGCCGCAATCTGGTGAGGCCGCTCGTCGTCTCACGGCGTTGAAGCAAGACCCGGTGGGTCGGATCTTGCGGTCAGTTTTCAACGCCTGGGTCGTCGACACTCGTGGTAGTGGCAGGTCCGTTCACCTTTCGACTAGCTTGAAGTCTACCGGCTGATCGAGCCGAGCCCGAAGGCAGGGAGGTAGGGCTCGGCCGAGGACATCGGCCCGGAAGCAGTTCGAGAGTGAGATCGGCAAGGTGGCCATCCGAAGCCGCTGTCGCCGCGAATGCACGCGAGTGAGGTCAAGCACATGGCAGACGATTTGCGCGACAGCGCACTGCAATACCATCGATTCCCCCGCCCCGGTAAGCTGGCGATCCAGGCGATCAAGCCCATGGCCAGCCAGCGCGATCTGTCGCTGGCCTATTCGCCCGGGGTGGCCGCGGCCTGCGAAGAGATCGAGCGTGACCCCCTGAATGCGGCCGAGTACACCGCCCGCGGCAATCTGGTGGCCGTGGTCAGTAATGGCACGGCGGTGCTGGGGCTGGGGGCCATCGGCGCGCTGGCCTCCAAGCCGGTCATGGAAGGCAAGGCCGTGCTGTTCAAGAAATTCGCCGATGTGGACGTGTTCGATATCGAGATCGAGGAGCGCGACCCGGACAAGTTCATCGAGATCGTCGCCGGTCTGGAGGCCACCTTCGGCGGCATCAATCTGGAAGACATCAAGGCGCCGGAATGCTTCGAGATCGAGCGGCGCCTGCGCGAGCGGATGGATATTCCGGTCTTCCACGATGACCAGCACGGTACCGCTATCGTCACGGCGGCCGCGCTGCTCAATGGCCTGCGGGTGGTGGGCAAGTATCTCGCCGATATTCGTCTCGTGTGCAACGGCGCGGGCTCCGCGGCCCTGGCCTGCCTGGATCTCGCGGTGGCCCTGGGGGTTCGCAAGGAGAACATCCTGGTCTGCGACCGCAGTGGCGTGATCCACACCGAGCGTGCCGGAGGCCTGGACCAGTACAAGGCACGCTATGCGGTCGAGACCGAGGCCCGCACCCTGGCCGACGCCGTCAACGGGGCCGACGTCTTCTTCGGCCTCTCTAGCGGGGGCTCGCTCAAGGCGGAGATGGTGGCGACCATGGCCGATCGTCCCTTGATCCTGGCCATGGCCAATCCCACCCCTGAAATCATGCCGGAGGAGGCCAAGGCGGTACGCCCGGATGCGGTGATCGCCACCGGGCGCTCGGACTACCCCAACCAGGTCAACAACGTCCTGTGTTTCCCGTTCATCTTCCGAGGCGCGCTGGATTGCGGCGCCACCACCATCAACGAGGAGATGAAACTGGCCACCGTCATGGCCATCGCCGACATGGCGACCACCACGGTGCCGGAAACGGTGGCGGTGGCCTATGGCGGGCAGGCGATGACCTTCGGCCCGGAGTACATCCTGCCCAAGCCCTTCGACCCGCGGCTGATCGACACCATCCCGCCGGCGGTGGCCAAGGCCGCCATGGACACCGGCGTGGCCGCACGACCCATCGAGGACCTGGAGGCGTATGCCCGCTCGCTCTCCAAGCTGGTCTATCGCTCCGGCAATGTGATGGAGCCGGTGTTCGAGCGGGCGCGGCAGAATCCCCTCCGCCTGCTGTACGCCGAAGGCGAGGACGAGCGTGTCCTGCGCGCCATGGAGGTCTGCGTCAGTCAGCGCTATGCCAAGCCCGTGCTGATCGGTCGTCGCGCGGTCGTCGAGGCGCGCCTCGAGGAACTGGGGCTGCCGGTGAAGCCGGACGTCGATTTCGAACTGATCGACACCCAGGACTATCCCGGTTACGCCGAACTGGCAGGCGAGTACCACCAACTGATGGGTCGGCGGGGTATTCAACCGGATGCCGCCGAGAAGCGAGTCCGTAGCCGCGCCACCATCCTGGCCTCGCTGCTGCTGCGCCGGGGCGATGTGGACGCCATGATCACCGGCCCGGTGGGGACTTACCGCGAGCACCTGGGCCTGGTGCTGGATGTTATCGGCCTGCGCGAGGGCGTGAGCACGGCCGCGGCCCTGCAACTGCTGATCCTCGAACGGGCCACGCTGTTCATTGCCGATCCCTACGTCAATTACGACCCCGATGCCAGCCAGATCGCCGAGATCACCCTGATGGCCGCGGAGCAGGTCCGCCGTTTCGGCATTACCCCGCGGGCCGCGCTGGTCTCCCACTCGAATTTCGGTAGCGACGACTTCGACAGTGCCAAGAAGATGCGCCAAGCCCTGGCGCTGATTCGCGAACGCGCACCGGATCTGGTGGTGGATGGCGAGATGCAGGCCGACGCGGCACTCTCCATGGGCGTACGCGGGCGCATCCTGCCGGATTCGCTCCTCGAGGGTGAGGCCAACCTCTTGATCATGCCCAATCTGGATGCGGCGAACATCACCTTTTCCGCCCTCAAGGCGCTGGGCAACGGCGTGGCGGTGGGGCCCATCCTGCTGGGGGCCGCCAAGTCGGTTCATGTGCTCAACCGTACGGTTACCGCGCGAGGCATCACCAACATGAGCGCCTTCGCCGTGGTCGAGGCTCAGACCGATCGATAACTAGAACAATTCCAATCCAACCAAGAGAGACGATCCATGGCCTTCGAAAACTATAACGACTTCGATCCACTGGAAACCCGGGAATGGCAGGAAGCCGTCGACGTGGTGGTGGAGCGAGTGGGCCCCGAGCGGGCCACCTATCTGCTGCACAAGGCGGTGGAAGAAGCCTACCGGACCGGTACCGAGGCGCCAGACACCACCCGCACGCCCTACGTGAACACCATCCCGCCCCACAAGGAGGCCAAGCTGCCCGGCGACGAGGCCTTGCTGCAGCGGCTGATCGCCTACCTGCGCTGGAACGCTATGGCCATGGTGGTGCGGGCCAACAAGAAACCCGCCGAACCCGGCGGGCATATCGCCAGCTACCAGTCCTCGGCGGTGATGTACGAGGTCGGCTTCAACCATTTCTGGCATGCCCCCAGCGAAACCCACGGCGGCGACATCATCTACGTACAGGGCCATTGTGCGCCGGGTATCTACGCGCGGGCGTTCCTGGAGGGGCGGCTCTCCGAGGAGCAGCTGGAGAATTTCCGCCTGGAAGTGGACGGCAAGGGGATCTCCTCCTACCCCCACCCCTACCTGATGCCGGACTTCTGGCAGGTCTCCACGGTGTCCATGGGGCTTGGGCCGATCATGGCCATCTACCAGGCACGCTTCATGAAGTACCTCCAGCACCGAGGGCTTGCCGACACCGAAGACCGCAAGGTCTGGGCGTTTCTGGGTGACGGCGAGATGGACGAGCCGCAGTCCCAGGGGGCCATCGCCCTGGCGACCCGCGAGAAGCTGGACAACCTGATCTTCGTGATCAACTGCAACCTGCAGCGCCTTGACGGCCCGGTGCGGGGCAACAGCAAGATCGTCCAGGAACTGGAAGGCAACTTCCGGGGCGCGGGGTGGAACGTCATCAAGTGCCTGTGGGGGTCTGGCTGGGACGAACTGCTGGCCAAGGACACCAAGGGGCTGTTGCGCAAGCGCATGGAGGAGTGCGTCGACGGCGAGTATCAGAACTTCAAGGTCAAGGGCGGCGGCTATATCCGCGAGCATTTCTTCGGCAAGTACCCGGAGCTCAAGGAAATGGTCGCCCACATGTCGGACGACGACATCTACTACAAGCTGATCCGCGGCGGCCACGATCCGCAGAAGGTCTATGCGGCCTATCACGCGGCGGTCAACACCAAGGAAAAGCCCTCGGTGCTGCTGATGAAGACCGTCAAGGGCTTCGGCATGGGCGAGGGCGGCGAAGGCCAGAACATCACCCACCAGAAGAAGAAACTGGGCGAGGACCACCTCAGGCACTTCAACAAGCGCTTCGACCTGCCCTTCAGTGACGAACAGGTCACCAAGGCGGAATTCTTCAAGCCCCCCGAAGACAGCGAAGAAATGCAGTTCCTGCACGGGCAGCGCAAGGCTCTGGGCGGCTACCTGCCCCAGCGCCAGCGCAACGGCGATGTGCTCAAGGCGCCCCCGCTGGACATGTTCAAGCAGGTGCTGGCGGACACCGGCGAGCGCACCATGTCCACCACCATGGCCATGGTACGCATCATGGTTTCCCTGGCACGGGACAAGACCCTGGGGCCGCGGCTGACCCCGATCGTCGCCGACGAGTCGCGCACCTTCGGCATGGAGGGCATGTTCCGGCAGATCGGTATCTACGCCCCCGAAGGGCAGAAGTACGTGCCCATGGATGCCGACGAGATCATGCCGTACCGGGAGGACCAGAAGGGCCAGATCCTCCAGGAAGGCATCAACGAGGACGGCGCCATGTCGTCGTGGATCGCCGTGGCCACCTCGTACAGTAACCACGGGGTCACCATGATCCCGTTCTACGTCTACTACTCCATGTTCGGCTTCCAGCGCGTCGGCGACCTGGCCTGGGCGGCCGGCGACATGCTGGCACGCGGTTTCCTGATCGGCGGTACCTCGGGACGCACCACCCTGAACGGCGAGGGCTTACAGCACCAGGACGGGCACAGCCAGCTGTTCGCTCAGTTCATCCCCAACTGCATGGCCTATGACCCCACCTTCCATTACGAGGTGGCGGTGATCGTGCGCGACGGCATCAAGCGCATGTACGAAGACCAGGAGAATGTCTTCTACTACATCACCACGCTGAACGAGAACTACCATCATCCGGCACTGCCCGAAGGCGCCGAGGACGACATCATCAAGGGCATGTATTCGTTCAGCAAGGCAGAGGAAGGCAAGGGCAAGAGCAAGAGCCCGCGGGTTCAGCTGCTGGGCTGTGGCAGCATCCTCAACGAGGTGATTGCCGCGGTGGACCTGCTGCGTGACGACTGGGGCGTGGCGGCGGATGTCTGGAGCTGCCCGAGCTTCAATGAGCTGGCCCGCGACGGCCACGCCGTGAAGCGCTGGAACCGGCTGCATCCGGGGAAGACGCCGCGCAAGAGCCACGTCGAGGAGTGCCTGGAAGGCACCGACGGACCGGTCATCGCTTCTACCGACTACATCCGCATGTTCGCCGAACAGATCCGACCCTTCGTGCCGCGGCGTTACGAGGTGCTGGGTACCGATGGCTTCGGCCGTTCCGATAGCCGAGAGGCCCTGCGCAGCCACTTCGAGGTGGATCGCTATTACGTCACCCTGACCGCGCTGCAGGCCCTGGTCGACGAGGGCAAGCTCAAGAGCGCCAAGGTCCGGGATGCCATCGCCAAGTACGGCATCGACCCCGAAAAGCCCAACCCCCTGTACGCCTGAGCCGGAGGAGAACAACAGTGGCTATCCAAGAAATCAAGGTACCGGACATCGGCGACTTCACCGATGTCCCGATCATCGAACTCCACGTTCAGGCCGGTGACAGCATTCAGGCTGAAGACCCGCTGATCACCGTGGAGTCCGACAAGGCGTCCATGGACGTGCCCGCACCCAAGGCCGGCATTGTGAAGGAGGTCAAGGTCAAGCTCGGCGACTCGGTCTCCGAAGGCTCGACGATCCTGATGCTGGAGACCGAGGCGGGAGCGGGAGACACGGGAGCGGGTGAAAAGGCCGCGGCGCCCGCGGGGGCAGAACAGAAGGCACCGCAACCGGCGGCTGCGCCTTCTGCACCCCCCGCGCCGTCTACACCTTCCTCCACACCCTCCAGCGCAGCGCCGAGCGGCCCGATTGCCGATTTCAGCCGGGTTCACGCCAGCCCTTCGGCTCGCCGTATCGCCCGCGAACTGGACGTGGACCTGAACCGCGTGCCGCCGACCGGCCTCAAGGGTAGGGTCACCAACGAGGACATCCAGGCCTTTGCCAAGGGCGGCCCCCCGGCGCCACAGCCGGCCGCCGCGGCCCCCGCCGGCGGCGGAGAAGGCATGGATCTGCTGCCCTGGCCCAAGGTCGATTTCAGCAAGTTTGGCCCGGTGGAGACCAAGCCTCTGTCGCGCATCAAGAAGATCTCCGGCGCCAACCTGCATCGCAACTGGGTGAGGATTCCCCACGTCACCAACCATGACGAGGCCGATATCACCGACCTGGAAGAATTCCGGGTGCAGTTCAACAAGGCCAACGAGAAGGCGGGCATCAAGGTCAGCATGCTGGCGTTCATGATCAAGGCCGCGGTCGCCTCCTTGAAGCAGTTCCCCGAGTTCAATGCCTCGCTGGACGGCGACAACCTGATCTACAAGCAGTACTACCACATCGGCTTCGCCGCCGACACGCCCAACGGCCTGGTGGTGCCGGTGATCCGCGATGCAGACCAGAAAGGCGTGGTCGAGATCGCCCAGGAAATGGGCTCACTGGCCAAGCTGGCACGTGACGGCAAGCTCAAGCCCGATCAGATGCAGGGCGGCTGTTTCACCATTTCCTCCCTGGGCGGGATTGGCGGGATCTATTTCACGCCCATCATCAACGCCCCCGAAGTGGCCATCATGGGCGTGTGTCGCTCCTACTGGAAGCAGGTCTCGCCGGACGGCAAGCAGTCGGAATGGCGCTTCACGCTGCCCCTGTCGCTTTCCTGGGATCACCGGGTGATCGACGGCGCCGCCGCAGCACGCTTCAACGTGCATTTTGCCAACCTGCTCGCCGATATGCGGCGCATCATCATGTAAGGGGAAACGACACCATGGCAATTGAAATCAAGGTTCCCGACATCGGTGACTTCAAGGATGTCGAGGTCATCGAGGTGCTGGTCGAGCCGGGCGATGCGATCGATATCGAAACCCCGCTGATCACCCTGGAGACCGACAAGGCCTCCATGGACGTGCCGTCCCCCATGTCGGGCACGGTCGGAGAGCTCAAGGTCAAGACCGGCGACAAGGTCTCCGAAGGCTCGGTCATCATGATGCTGGAGCCGGCCGAGACTGGCCCGCGAGTGGCGGACCACGACCCGCAGCCGGCGGTGCATGGAGAAGGTGTCGGCTCTGCCGCACCCGGCGATGCCGGTGGCGGTTATGGCGGCGGCAGCCTGGAAGAGGTTCGGGTACCGGACATCGGCGACTTCAGCGATGTGCCGATCATCGAAGTGCTGGTGCGTGCGGGCGATACGATCCGCGCCGAGGACCCGCTGATCACCGTGGAGTCCGACAAGGCCTCGATGGACGTGCCTGCGCCCAAGGCCGGCAAGGTCAGGGACGTGCTGGTGTCGGTCGGCGACAAGGTCTCGAAAGGCTCGGCGATCCTGATGCTGGAAGCGGAGGGGACATCCCATGCGTCCCAACCCGCCCCGGCACAGGGGGCGGGAGAGAAGGCTGCTGCGCCCGCCCCCCAGGCGGCCACCCATAGCGGTGGGGCCGACATTGAATGCGAAGTGCTGGTGCTCGGCGCGGGCCCGGGCGGTTATTCGGCCGCCTTCCGGTCCGCCGATCTGGGCATGAAGACCGTGCTGGTGGAGCGCTATGCCACCCTTGGCGGGGTGTGCCTGAACGTGGGTTGTATCCCTTCCAAGGCACTACTGCATGTCGCGGCGGTCACCGACTCGGCCAATGACATGGCCGAGCACGGCATCGCCTTCGGCAAGCCGAAAATCGACCTCGATAAGCTGCGCGGCTGGAAGGAGAAGGTCGTCGGCAAACTCACCGGTGGCCTGGCCGGCATGGCCAAGGCCCGCAAGGTCGACGTCGTGCGCGGGGTCGGGACCTTCCTCGATCCGCACCACTTGGAAGTCGCCCTGACCACCGGCGACGGCAAGGAGCAGAGCGGCGACAAGCAGGTGATCAAGTTCGGCAAGT
Source organism: Halomonas daqiaonensis (assembly GCF_900109725.1). Classification (GTDB taxonomy): domain Bacteria; phylum Pseudomonadota; class Gammaproteobacteria; order Pseudomonadales; family Halomonadaceae; genus Halomonas; species Halomonas daqiaonensis. Next base: position 25,982 of record NZ_FOBC01000025.1, on the reverse strand, counting down.
GCATCATCGCCGCCGGTTCGCAGTCGGTGAAGCTGCCGTTCATTCCCGATGACCCCCGGGTGGTCGATTCCACCGGCGCGCTGGAACTCACGAACATTCCCAAGCGCATGCTGGTCATCGGCGGCGGCATCATCGGCCTGGAGATGGCCACGGTCTATTCCAGCCTGGGCACGCGCATCGATGTGGTCGAGATGCTCGACGGGCTGATGACAGGCGCCGACCGCGATCTGGTCAAGGTCTGGGAGAAGGTCAACAAGCCCCGCTTCGAAAGCGTGATGCTCAAGACCCGGACCACCGAGGTGAAAGCCCAGAAGAATGGTCTCAAGGTCAGCTTCGAGGGCGATAACGCACCGGCCGAACCGCAGACCTACGACATGATCCTGCAATCGGTGGGCCGCACTCCCAACGGCAAGAAGCTCGGTGCCGAAAACGCCGGGGTGGCGGTCGACGAGCGTGGCTTCATCGCCACCGACAAGCAGATGCGCACCAACGTCGGGCACATCTTCGCCATCGGCGACATCATCGGTCAGCCGATGCTGGCCCACAAGGCGGTGCACGAGGCGCATGTCGCCGCCGAGGCCGCCGCCGGCCAGAAGAGCTTCTTCGATGCTCGCCAGATCCCATCAGTAGCCTACACCGACCCGGAAGTCGCCTGGGCCGGCAAGACCGAGGAGCAGTGCAAGGCCGAAGGCATCAAGTACGGCAAGGCGGTGTTCCCCTGGGCCGCGTCCGGCCGGGCGATTGCCAACGGCCGCGACGAGGGCTTCACTAAGGTGATCTTCGATGAGCAGACCCATCGCATCATCGGTGGCGCCATCGTCGGCACCCAGGCCGGGGATCTGATCAGCGAACTCTGCCTGGCCATCGAGATGGGCTGCGATCCCACCGACATAGGCAAGACCATTCACCCGCACCCGACCCTGGGCGAATCGGTCGGCATGGCCGCCGAGATGTTCGAAGGGGTGTGTACCGATCTACCCCCGCAGAAGAAGCGATAGGGTCGATTCCATGGGCTGCTGAGGCCACCACATTCAGGCGGTTTCTCAGCCCTGGTTTTTGAGCACCTAGCGACTGAACATCCTGAATTCAAACGATGGGGGAGGATATAAAAATGAACGATCAACCTCGCCAGCCGGAAGAATACGATGAGACGACTGGCGGTCGATCCGCCAAGCTGATCTGGGGCCTACGCGCCTTCGGGTTGGTCATGGCGTTGCTGGTCTGGCTCGCCATGGGCCAGGCCGAAGGGCTGTCGTCGGACGCGCGCTGGGTGGCAACGATCGGCACACTGATGGCGGTCTGGTGGATGTCCGAGGCGATCCCGCTCTCGGCGACGGCCCTGCTGCCGATCGTGCTGATACCGATGTTGACGGAGCGCACCGTCGGCGAGGCCACTGCGCCTTATGCCAGTTCCCTCGTCTTCCTGTTCCTCGGTGGCTTCCTGATCGCCATCGCCATGGAGAAATGGAACCTCCACCGCCGCATCGCACTCCTGACGCTGGCCCGGGTAGGGGTCGAGCCGAAGCGCATCGTGCTCGGCATGATGCTCGCCACGGGCTTCCTCTCGATGTGGGTCTCCAATACGGCAACGACGCTGATGATGCTGCCGATCGGCCTGTCCGTGCTTGCCCTGGTCGCGGAGCGCAGCGGCGAGTCCGCGGAAACGGTCTCCCCAGGCCATGACCCCGCGGGCCACGCACACGACCACCATCGGGCCGGCCACGTCGACTTCATCCATGATAAAAATATCAAGCAGTTCGGTGTCTGTCTGATGCTTGCGATCGCCTGGTCGGCGAGCATGGGCGGCCTCGGCACCCTGCTGGGCAGCCCGCCGAACGCCATCGTCGCCGGCTACGCCTCCGCCGAGTTGGGCCGTACCATCGGCTTCCTCGAGTGGATGATGGTCGGGGTGCCGTTGGGCTTGACCTTCATACTGGTGGCCTGGGTGTTGATGACGCGCGTGCTCTACCGCTTCGACATCGCGGATATTCCCGGCGGCAAGGAGATGATCGACGGCGAGATCCACAAGCTTGGCCCGCTCAGCCAGGGCGAAAAAATGGTGATGCTCGTCTTCGGTTCGGCGGCGTTTCTGTGGGTCGTGCCCGGACTGCTCGCCACGATCCCCGGGATGGGTGAATTGATGGGGCCGCTGGGCAACCTCAACGACACCGCTATTGCCATCGCCGCCGGTATCGCGATGTTCATCCTCCCCGCGAAAGGTCGCGGCGAGATGGTGCTGAACTGGCAGGACGCCGAGGACGGGTTGCCCTGGGGCGTATTGCTGCTGTTCGGCGGCGGCCTGAGCCTCGCCGGCGCTGTGGCGGCAACTGGCCTCGACGGCTGGTTCGGTCAACAGATGACCGGGCTGGAGGTGTTGCCGATCCTGCTGCTGGTCGCCGCCATAGCCACGATCGTGCTCTTCCTCACGGAGGTAACCAGCAACACGGCGACGGCCGCGACCTTCATCCCCGTGCTCGGGGGGGTGGCGGTAGGCATCGGTGCCGATCCAATGACGCTGCTGATCCCGGCGGCCTTCGCCGCGACCTGCGCCTTCATGCTGCCGGTTGGCACGCCACCGAACGCTATCGTCTTCGGTACCGGCGCGGTCACCATCGGCCAGATGGCGCGCGGGGGCATTGTTCTCAACGTCATCGGGATCGTCCTGATCACCTTCTTCTGCTACGTGCTTGGCGGTTTCGCCCTCGGGCTGCAGTTCTGACCCCAGCCGCCCCCGGGTTGTCATTCCAGCCGGGGGCGGTCCGCTTACGAATCTCTCATGCGTTGTTTCGAGCATTCGGTCACTGGCCGGCGCCGATGGTCAGTCGGAAGGTCTGCAGGCTGTCGAGTTCGAGGCGGGTTTCCTCGGAGAACAGTGGATGGCCGATGACGCGGATGTCGAGGCTCGCCTCGGCACCGCCATAGCTCACCTCGGCACTGATCTGGGCGTCCTCGGTCACGGGTGCCATGGGTGGGAAGTCGATGCGCCTTACCTCCACGGCGGTGAGGCCGAGATCGTCGAGGCGATGTTCAAGGGCACGCTTGATCTCCACACCGTAATAGAAATAGAGCCCGCCATAGGCCAGGCCGGCCAGCAGGGCGAGGTAAAAGATGAAGCGGACCATGACCGTCTCCTTGGTGGCATTGCCAGTCAGGGATTGCTGAGCGTCTGCCTTTTATACCACGGCCGTGTGGCTAGCGGGGCTGCCATGCTCCTTCGCGAATCACCGGGCATCCGGCCACCGCATGGTTGTAGAGGTATAGCCAGGCGGGACCGAAGGCAGTGGTATGGATGACGCGCTCGTAGTCGCCATGCTTCGGTGTCCGCACCCGGTAGTCCTCCAGCCGGTCGAGGCCGGCCAGCAGCCGGGCGCTGACCTCGAATACCTCCACCTCGATGCCCCGGGAGGCCTCGGGTTTGGCGGCGGGGTAGGGCCCGAGATCGTAGAGGGTGGCCGAGGTGAGGCAGTCCGCGCCGAGGAAATGGGCGCCTTCTAGCCAGTGGTGGTTGCGCAGCCCGCGCTTCAGGGTGCCGTAGACGGCAACCAGGGGCGTGCGGGTAACGGCGAGGGCGGGAGAATGCATGACTGGCCTATTCCGGTGAGGTGATGTGAATCCCGTTGGGGGGCAGGCGATAGGGAAAGGCTACTATGCTGCCTTCAGCCCGGGTAGGCGTTCGCTGCGCCAGCTGCCACCCTGGGAGATGCCCTTGCCGGCAAGAGGAGTTTTTCATGCATATCGCCGTCCTTACCCTCAAGATTGCCTTGCCGGGCTGCGGTTCGTTGAAGGAGAAGCGCCAGCGCATGGGCGGCCTGCACGAGCGTTTCGGACGCTATCCGTCGGTTGCGGTCTGCGAGAGCGGCGATCTCGACCGCCACGATGCCAGCGAGTGGACCTTCGTGGTGGTGGGCAACGCATCGCGGGACGTGACGTCGCTGTGCAGCGAGATCGAGGACAAGCTGCAGCGCACGGTCGACGGCCGAGTGCTGGATGCCACCCGGGAGTTCCTGTGAGCGTGATGCCCTCGGGCTATTGTCAGCCACCGGGGCAACTACGATAGCCTGAGGATACGTCCTGACCCCTTGGGCAACATCCACTTGTGCAACGCCAGACCGGGAGATCATCGCATGGCGCAAGAATCCTGCCTGGGCATCCTGCTGCCCGACGACGGACCGGATGACTACGAGTGGTACACCCTCGGCGACAAGGTGCCCGGCTTGCCGAGGATTCAGGTAGGCAAGGTGCCGAGTGACGGCCACCATGCGCTGACGGCGTTGCTGGCGCTGGGCGAAGTGGAGCGGCTGGCGCCGGTGGGCCGGACGCTGGTGGAGCAGGACGGTGCCGAGGTCGTGGTATGGGCCTGCACCAGTGCGAGCTTTATCGGTGGGCTCGACTGGGCCCGGGAACAGAGTGTAGCCCTGGCGGCTCGGCTGGGCGTACCGGTCACCAGCACGGCGCTGGCCTTCCACGAGGCGCTGGCCGCCTTGGGTCATGCCCGAGTGGACCTGCTCAGTCCCTATCCGGACGAGGTGACCCTGCGGCTGGTGAGTTTCCTGCGCGAGGGCGGCGTCACCGTGGTCAACGACAAGGCACTGGACTGTCCCTATGCCGCCGACTCCCATCGGGCCGACCTGGCTGCAGAGGTGCTTCGCTTCTGCGCGCGTTATCCCGATACCTCGCAGCCGTTGCTGGTGCCCGACACGGCGGTCGATTCGCTGTCTCTCCGCGAGGCCTTGAGCCGCGAGACCGGTAGGGAGCTGCTGACCGCCAACCAGGTGACCCTGTGGGCCGGGCTGAGGCAGCTGGGCGCTGCCAGCCTGCCGGAAGATCTGCCGGAAAGTTTGCTGGGACCGCTCGCCTCGGTCTGAACCCCGGCAGAGCCTCGGCAACGGGCTTGGCAGGAACGACCCTTCCTTTCACTCTCTCATCGCGAGGTATCCTCATGTTGCTCGAAGGTTCCTGTCATTGCGGCTCGGTTCGCTTCCGTGTCGAGTCACCGCATCCCTACCCTTATCAGCGCTGCTACTGCTCGATCTGCCGCAAGACCGCCGGCGGTGGCGGCTACGCCATCAACCTGGGGGCGTTGGCCGATACCCTGGAGGTGGACGGCACCGAGCACAAGCGGATCTACCATGCCGTGATCGATGGCCAGGAGAGCTCGGGCGAGCGTCACTTCTGTGGCCACTGCGCCAGTGCGCTGTGGGTCTTCGACCCGGGCTGGCCAGAGTTGGTACATCCCTTCGCCTCGGCGATCGACAGCGAGCTGCCGGTCCCGCCCGAACGAGTGCACCTCCTGCTCGATAGCAAGGCCTCCTGGGTGGAGGTCGAGGCCCACGACAACGACAAGTGCTTCGCCCATTACCCGGAGGAGAGCCTGGCCGAGTGGCACCGGCGACGGGGCCTGGAATGCTAGCCGACAGGCGCGACGGGACTGGCAGCGCGATCCGGCTGTGCCACAATGGCGCTTCCCGGTGTGCATGGCGGAGGAAGCACCCGGCAAGCGTTGCACGCAGAGCGTTGCACGGAGCGGAGTGCAGGTCGAAAGGAGTAGAGCGGTAATGGTGGAACAGGCGGCAAGCAGTGAAGGGATTCCGGTGGGTATCAGCGCCTGCCTGGTGGGCGAGCAAGTGCGTTACAACGGCGGGCACAAGCGCTCCCGCTACTGCCTGGAGGTCCTCCAGGACCGCTTCGCCTTCGAGCCCTTTTGCCCCGAACTCGAGGCCGGGCTCGGCGTGCCCCGCGATCCCATCCGCCTGGTCGGGCTGCAGGGCGAGGATCCTCGCGTGCAGGGGACCAAGGATCCGAGCCTCGATGTCACCGAGGAGCTGGACGAGGTCAGCACCGCCTTTGCCGACAGCCACCGCCATCTGCGCGGCTTCATCCTGATGAAGGGCTCACCGAGCTGCGGGCTGGAGCGGGTTAAGGTCTACCATCCCAACGGCATGCCCAGCCACGCCGACTCGGGTGCCTTCGTGCGCGCCCTGCGCCGCCACTTCCCGGAACTGCCGCTGGAAGAGGAGGCGCGCATGAACGACCCGGTGCTGCGCGAGAACTTCATCACCCGGGTCTATGCCTTCGATGACTGGAAGCGCCGGGTGGAGGCCGACCCGAGCTATCATGCCCTGCTGCAGTTCCACAGCCGCCAGAAATACCTGCTGATGGCCCATCACGTGGAGGCTTATCGTGAACTCGGACGCTACCTGGCCGAGTCCAGCAAGCTGCCGCTGGAAGACGCCATGGCCCACTACCTGCAGCGTTTCATGGCCGCGCTGGGCCGGCCGGCAACTCGCAAGACCCACGCCAACGCGCTGATGCACGTGCTGGGTTACCTCAAGGAGGCAGTGGACGGCGAGACGCGTCAAGACCTGCTGGCGGCCATCGAGGACTATCGCCTGGGACGCGTGCACCTGGTGGTGCCTATCCGCCTGCTCAACCACTACGTGAAGCGCCACGGCTCGGACTATATCCGCGAGCAGACCTATCTGGATCCGCATCCCTACGAGTTGGGGCTACGCAATACCATCTGATGAGGCGAAGGTTTCTCCGGCAATGGGCACTCGCCTACCTGTGGGAGCGACACTCGTGTCGCGATTGGAGGCCGCAGACCTCCCCGGCAAAGAGCATCCAGCTTTAGGGCGCCTGCCGGCGCCATCGCGCAGCAAGCTGTGCCCACAAGGGCATCGCACGTCGTCGTGCCCTCAGAGCTGTCGCTCTCCCCGGGTCGAGCGCAGCAGCACCTTGTCCAGCGCTCGGGTGCCCAGGAGGCGCTTGAGGTTGCCGAACAGGTGAGTCGGCACTGTCACGTAGTAACGCGCCTTGGGGCGCGGGCTCTCCAGGGCGTGCACCAGCTTGTCGGCCACGGCTTCGGCGCCGAGGGTAAAGCGCCCACCGCCGTCATTGCCGGCCAGCCGTGCCTCGACGGCGCGGTAGGTCTCGGCATGGGCGCTGTTGGCGGTGTCGATGTGTGCCATGAAGGCCCGGTAAGCGTTCTCGCGGAAGCGGCTGCTGATGGGGCCCGGCTCGATCAGGCTAACGTGGATGCCGCTGCCGGTGAGCTCCAGGCGCAGGGTGTCGGTGAGCCCCTCCAGGGCGAACTTGGAGCAGACATAGGCGCCGCGGTAGGGCAGGGCGGCCAGGCCCAGCACCGAGCTGTTCTGCACGATGCGCCCGTGTCCCTGGCGGCGCATCGCCGGCAACACCCGGCAGGTGAGCTCGTGGGTACCGAGCAGGTTGGTCTCCAGCTGGGCGCGCAGCACCTCGCGGCTGAGGTCCTCCACGGCCCCGGGCTGGCCATAGGCGGCATTGTTGAATAGCGCATCGAGCCGTCCGCCGGTCGCCTCCAGCACCGCGGCGACACAGGCCTCGATCGAGGCGCTGTCTTCCAGTTCCAGCGGCAGGGCCTCATGGCCGGCCTCGCGCAGCCGGGCCAGGTCTTCCTCGCGCCGGGCGGTGGCGAACACCCGCCAGCCACGGCCGGCCAGGGCCTTGGCGGCGGCTTGGCCGATGCCGCTGGAGCAGCCGGTGACCAGCACGCTGCGGGGAGATGCATCGGGAGAAGCGGGCATCGGCGGCACTCCTGAGGGGTCGAAGATCGGATTCCGGGGCATTGATTATGCCCGGAGGCTGAACCCCCGCACACTGTCGCCTGGCGCGCGGCCATGCAAGCCAGCCACGAAGCCCCTACAATGCGGCCCTGTTCCGAGGTCGAACCGCCATGTCCGAATCCCCCTCCCATGATGTCGACCGCTTCGCTCGGCTGACCGAACTGTTGGCCGAATGGCAGCCACTGTGGCGGCCCATGCCATTCCAGCATCGTCGGCTCCCCTGGGCCCAGGCGTATCCCGAGCTCGCCGAAAGCCTGCGAGCACTCGATGACGATGAGTGCTTGCGGCTTCAGGCCGATCCCTTTACCGATTGTCCCCTGGCCGAGTGGTTGCCGGTGGCGGAACTGGCAGCCCTGGTCGAACTCCCCGAGCTGGCTGCCGAGGGGCCGGATCTACCAGCGCAATGGGCCGAGCAGGTGGGTGGGCGCAAGTGGCAGCAGATCGAGGCCTTCGTACCGCGGATGGCAGCGCAGCCGGGCACCTCGTTACTGGAGTGGTGCGCGGGCAAGGGTCACCTGGCCCGGACCCTTTCCCGCCACCTCGACCGCGAGGTCGCCGGCCTGGAGTGGCAGGCCGCGCTCTGCCATGACGGCCAGGCGCTGGCCGAGCGGCAGGGGACCCAAGTACGGCTGGCGCAGCAGGACGTGCTGGCCCCCGGCGCCGCCCGCTGGCTCACGGCGGATACCCAGGTGGCGGCCCTGCATGCTTGCGGCGACCTGCACGGGCGGCTGATCGAGCTGGCCGCCGAGCAGGGCAGCGCCGTGACCTTGGCGCCATGCTGCTATCACCGCACCGCCCGGACGCACTATCATCCCTTCTCGCAGTGCGGACGCGAACTGGCAGCGGCCCACGGCTTCTCGCTCTCCCGCGAGGACCTGGCCATGGCGGTGCAGGAGACCGTGACCGCGCCGCGCCATGTGCGCCGTCATCGCGAGCGGGCCAATGTCTGGCGGCTGGGCTTCGATGCCCTGCAGCGCCAGGTGCGAGGCCTGGATGCCTACTTGCCGGTGCCCAGCCTGGCCTATGGCCGAATGCCTGACAGCTTCGAGGAATTCTGCCGCTGGGCGGCCGAGCGCAAGGGGCTGGTTCTGCCGGCGGATGTCGATTGGCACGCCTTCGAGCAGGAAGGTCAGCGACGCCAGGCCGAGGTCACCCGCCTGGAGCTTGTCCGCCATCTCTTCCGTCGCCCGCTGGAGGTGTGGCTGGTGCTGGATCGCCAGCGGCGCCTCGAGGCGGCGGGCTTCAGGGTCGAGCTCGGCACCTTCTGCGACCGGGAGCTGACACCGCGCAATCTGATGCTGCGTGCCTCGCGGTGATAGAGAGGGAGCTTCTACACTTCAGCTGTTTCCCTTGTTCGGAGGAACCCGCCCGGGAGGTGTGACATGAGCGATGCCAAGACCTATCACGGCGCCTGCTTCTGCGGTGCCGTTCAGCTGAGGGTGACCGGCGAGCCGGAGGCCATGGGCTACTGCCACTGCGAGGACTGCCGACACTGGTCGGCGGGCCCGGTGAACGCCTTCACGCTCTGGAAGCCGGAGGCGGTGGAAGTGGTGCAGGGGGCCGACATGCTGGCCAGCTACCACCGGACGCCGGCCAGCCTTCGCAAGTGGTGCCGGAGCTGCGGCGGGCATGTGTTGACCGAGCACCCTGAGCTCGGCTTGATCGATGTCTATGCCGCGGTGATACCCGACTTTCCCTTCACGCCGGGCATCCACGTCCACTATCAGGAGTCGGTGTTGCGGATCCCCGATGGCTTGCCCAAGATGCGCGACGTGCCCGCCGAGATGGGCGGCACGGGGGAGACCCTCGACGAGTGACGTGATCGGAGGACGTTACTCCTCCTCCCGCTTCGCCAGCCAGGCCTGGAAGTAGTCCTGGATGCGGCCTAGGGTGTGGGCGTACCACGTCTCGTCCTTGGTCAGGGCCCGTTCGGCATTCAGCGGATGGGTGGGGATGTGTAGCCGCATGTCCGCGCCGCTGTCGGGGTGGGTGGTGACGCGCACGGCCGCCGAGCGACGCGCCGGGCCATAGGGAATGTGCCGCGCCAGATCGGCGAGACGCTCGGTGGTGGTGGCGAAGCGCAGGAAGTCGCGGGCCGTCTCGGGATGCGGCGCGCCGCGGGGGATCGCCCAGGTCTCGTGCTCCTGGACCTGACCGTCCCAGAGGATCTCGATGGGCACTCCACGATTGACCATGGCATCGAAGAAGCGACCGTTGTAGCCCGAGGCCATCACCACCTCGCCCTCGGCCAGCAACCGCGGTGGCGTATCGCCGGCCTCCCACCAGTGGATCTCCTCCAACTCGTCGAGGCGCTCCAGCGCCAGGTCGAGGCCGCGCCGGGAGCTCAGCAGGCCATACAGCTCCTCGTGAGGAACGCGATAGGAGAGCAGCGCCCATTCCAGGTTGACCGCCGGGGTGCGCTGCAGCGCCCGGGGTCCGGGGAAGCGCTGCTGGTCGAAGAGGTCCTCGATGCCGTCGGGGCGCGTGCCGGGGAAGGCGTCTCGGCGATAGGCGACCACGGTGGCGAAGATGCTGTGGGTGATGGCGCAACGTCCGAAGGCATCGGGCACGAAGTCCTGCTGTGGCGGCGTGCCGTCCGGCGCCGATGCCAGCAGGTCGGGCGAGAGCGGTTCGAGTAGCCCCTCCGCGCAGGCGGCCATGGCTTCGCTGCGGGTCATGTCGATCAGGTCCCAGGGCACCTCGCCCTCGGCCACGGCGCGGCGCAAGTCCTCCAGGCCCCCATCGTACTGCGCCACTTCGATGCGCGTGCCGGTGGCTTGGGTATAGGGCGCGAAAAGGGCGGCCTGCTGGGCGCGCTCGTAGGCGCCACCCCAGCTTAGCACGCTGAGGGCGCCGTCGTCGGCCTGGCCGGGCGCAGCGGCGAACAGCGCCAGCCAGAGCACGCTCGCCAGCCGCTGGTTGCGCTTATCCTGTGCCATGTTCTTCCCGCCTCAGTTCGTCGCCGTGCGCCAGGTAGGCGCGGGTAATGCTCGTTTCGTAGACGACCCCCCGGAAGGCGTCGTCCGCGTCGGGGTCGACCACCGGCAGGGCCTCGCCGGTAACGTCCTGCAACTCGGCCATGGCATCCCACAGCGAGGTATCCGGGTGCAGTACCGGTCGCGCCAGGGTCGCCACCTCACCGACCCGCGCCGGCCCGGTTTCGGCCTCTCGTGCGGCCTCCAGGTCGGCCAGGCTCACGCAGCCCAGGTAGCGCCCCTTGTCATCGACCAGGTAGCCCTCGCCATGCCGGGCCCGACACAGGGTGGTCACCGCCTCGGCCACCGGGGTCTGTGGTTGCAGGATCACGCAGTCCTCGGTCAGGTGCTCGGCCACCGGGGTGTTGCGCAGCACGGCCCGTCCGCGTCCGGAAGAGAGGTCCAGGCCGCGGCGCTCGAGCTGGATGTCGAACAGCGAGCGGCCGAACAGCTGGGCGGCGATGGGGCTGGCCAGGGTCACGCTGGCCAGGGCGGCGGTGGTCAGCGCATAGCTTCCGGTCAATTCAAAGACGATCAGCAGGCTGGTCAGGGGCGCGCCGATCACCGGCGACGTCACCGCCACCATGCCGCACACGGCATAGAACACGAAGGTCTCCTGGGGCGCGCCGCTGAGCTGGCCGACCAGGCTGCCGCAGAGGGCTCCGAACAGGGTGCCGATGACCAGCGCCGGGCTGAACACCCCGCCGCTGAAGCCCATGCCCAGGCAGAGCCCCGTGGCGGCGATCTTGAGCACCAGTACCAGCAGCAGTTCGGTACTGCCGAAGGCGCCGGCGATGGTGGCGAAGCGCAGGGTCTCCTGGCCGATGCCGAGGATGTCGGGAATCCACAGGGCAGTGAGGCCCAGCAGGGCGCCCGCCAGGGCGGGGCGCATCGGCGCGGGAAGCGGCAGGGTGCCGGCCAGGCGTGTGACGCCGAGGATGGTGTGCATGTAGGCCCCGGCGACCAACGCCCCCAGGCCGCCGATGGCGAGGAAGGCCACGAACTCCCAGGGGAGGGGCACGGCGGTGTCGGCGACGTGGAAGAGGGCGCCGCGGTCCAGCACATTGGTAGCAATCACATAGCCGACGAGGGCCGCCGCGGCCACTGGGGCGAAGGCGCGCAGCGCGTAGTGGCGCAGCACCACCTCGTGGGCGAAGACGATGCCCGCCAGGGGGGCGTTGAAGGCGGTGGCGATGGCCGCGGCCACCCCGCAGGCGATGGTGATGTTGTCATCGGAGCGCCCCAGGCGCAGCAGCCGTGCGACCTGTGAGCCCAGGGTGGCGCCTAGATGGACCAGGGGACCGTACTGTCCCACCGAGGCCCCGGACCCCAGCGATACCAAGGCACTCAGTGCCGAGATTCCCCCGGCCCCGGCCGGCAGCCGGCCGCGGCGGGTCTGCACCGCGGCGATCACGTCGGCCGGGGTGTGGGGGCGTTGCTCGGGGATCTTGAGGTGCAGCAGGCCGACCATCAGGCCACCCAGTGCGGGTACCGCGATCGTGGTGGCCATCAGCAGCCCGGGATGGTCGAACATCATGCGGCTGCGTGGCGAGATCAGCAGCAGGTCATTGAGGGCTAGTACCGCGCTGACGAAGGCGACGGAGAGCAGGGCGGCAACGGCACCGACGATGGCCCCCAGGAGCACCAGGCCCAGGAAGCGGACGACGGACAGTGGACCACGGCCGGAAGCCGGGCGTGCTGGAGGAGAGCCCATGTTCAAGGTGTAGGCGGACAGCCAGCACAGGGCAAGTGCCGCCGTAAACTGTCAGCTCCCGTTCCCTGCGTGTCCTGTGCGGCCCTTGGGCGCGTCGCGTCAGGCGGCCTGGGCCTCGTCGGCCTTGCCGAAGCGGCGGTGTAGCCAGGCGTTGATGTCGTCGGACTCGTAGAGCCACTCGGTGGTGCCGTCATCGTGGACGATCTTCAGGCAGGGCACCTTGACACGGCCGCCGCCTTCGGCGAGCTCGCGGCGGTGCTCGGGGTCGAGCTGGGCGTCGCGCCGCTCGATGTTCAGGCCCAAGCGGGCGATCTCCTTGCGCACCTTGATGCAGAACGGGCAGGTGCGGAACTGGTAGAGCGCCAGGTTCCGGCACGCTTCGTCGACTCGGGCCTGCTCTTCGGCGCTGCGTTCGATGGCCTGGGGGGTGGAAAGCTTCTCGGAGACCAGCATGACCGGCGCCAGCACCAGGCGCAGGCCGCGGAAGAAGGTACGAATCAGGATTCTCATCGGCAGTGATCAACCTCGCGGACGATGGGTGGGTAAGGGGCGCCCATGATGCCTGTCGTGGCCTCGGGTTGCGAGAATCTCGACCGTCCGGGCGCTCAGGGTTCGACGGGCGGGAAGCGTGCCAGCACTTCCTGAGGCTCTCCGTCGCGACGAATCTCCAGCGGCAGCAGGGTGCCCGGGGCCTGGCGATTGACCACGGCGATGAGGTCGGCGGGATGCTCTATGGGCAGGCCGGCGGCGGTGACGATGACATCGCCCTCGGCGAGGTTGGCAGCCTCGGCCACGCTCCCGAGTGAGATTCCGTCGATGCGCACACCGTCCGCATGGTCGTCGATCATCACGCCGAGGCGTGGCGGGTCGGGCGGCTGGAAGGCAGATTCGTCACCCAGCACGTAGAGGGCATCGGCCTTCTCGAGCGGTGGCTGGCAGTCCGGGCCCGGCGCCCAGGGCAGCAGGCTTTGGTAATTACGAAGGCCCAGGTCGTAGAGCTGGTAAGGCACGCCGTCGCCGTCGGCCAGGTGGCCCTCGCCCAACAATCCCGCCACCAGGCTGCCGTCCGCGGCGGCATCCACCAGGGCCGTGGCCATGGCACGGTCCCAGACCAGCTGGGCCGCGATGAAGCGCTCGAGGTCCGCCGGGTCGTCGTCGCGGTCGATGTGTTCGGTGTAGATCTCCTCCAGCGATTCTCGGTAGGCGGGCCGGGCCGGGGCCGGCGGCGTGAGGCCGAAGCGCTCCGACTCGGGCACCGCCTCCCAGCCCTCGGTGGCCAGGCGACCGCGCAGCTCGGGGGTCACATTGAGCGCCAGCAGCGGGATTCGCTGCATGCGTGCAAAATGCAGGATCGGCAGATAGAGGTCGGGGTCGAAGCCCCAGGCCCGATGCCAGTCGCTCTGCTCGAGAAAGGCCGCCTCGTCGAGCTTGCCGGCCACCCAGGCGTCCAGCGTCGACTGAGCCTCGCGGGGCAGCATCTCCAGACCGATCACCATCTCCGTGCGATGGGCATGCAGGGCGGCCAGGGTGTGCAGCTGCCAGCGGTGGTGATCAAGGCGGTCGTGCTGTTCGCCGAGCAGCACCACCTCTGTTTCGGCGAGCTCGGCCACCAAGTCGGCGGTGGTCTGCGTCTTGCCCTCGGCGACCTGCCACTGGCCGGGGGTGGGACAACTATCGGCCTGGGCGGCGAGTGGCGCCAGCGAGGCCAGCAAAACTCCGAGGCAGAGGGATCGAAAACGGAAGGAGCAGGACCGCGACATCGGCGACTCTCGGTGGATGGGCATCGGTCCAGCCTACCCCGAGGTCCGCTGGGCGAAAAGTGCCCCGACGATGATAGCCCTGGCGATGACGGGGCCGCGGCGCTTGGGCGATACTGGCGCCGACGTCGTCCATGGTGGGCGACCCTCGACCAGAGGGAGAGACGTGATGGGACCACTCCCGAGAAGCGCCGGCCACCTGGCGGCGATGCTGCTCGCCGGACTCTTGCTCGTGGGCTGTGACGGGGAGGCGCCGGTCACCGAGGCGCCCCTGCCGGTGCTGGTGAACAACCCCGAGGCCCATGACGACAGCCGAGTCGCCACCCAGGGCGTGGTGCGCCATTTCGAGGAGCCGCTGCACTACTGGATCGAGGACGAGGACCTCAACCGGGTCGAGATCTTTCCCCACGAGCGGATCGCCCCCCATCTGGGCGAGGCCGTGCGGGTCAAGGGCCATTTCCGTTTCTCGCCCCGGGAGGGACGACGGCTGACGCTGGAGAGCGTTGAGCGGCTGGAGAGCATTGAGCGGTTGGATAGCGTCGAGCGGCTGGAGGCCGAGTGATGCCAGCGGCAGGGAGCGAAACCTGGCGGGTCGTCCAGGACCGGCTGGGAGAGCGCCCCTCCCTCCCGGCAGGACAGGGACGCATCGAGGCGATCGATCTGGCTCGGGGCGTCGCCATCTCGCTGATGATCGTGAGCCATGCGGTGAGCGGACTGCTGGGCACCGGCCAGGTGCCCGAGTGGGGAATGGTGCCGATCCATCTGCTCACCAAGTTCTCCTCGTCATTGTTCATCACGGTGTTCGGCATCGCCCTGGCGGTGGCCTTCCTGCCCAGGACCGATGCGCCCGACTGGCCCCGGCGGCGCCTGAAACTGATGTTGCGCGGGGTCGAGGTGCTGTTCTGGTACAAGGTGCTGACCGTCGTCGAGATGCTGCCGCTCTACGGCCCGCAGGACATCCTCGATACGCTGCTCTACCAGCGTTCCGCGATCTGGGTGGAGATACTCGGCTTCTATGCCATCGCCCTGCTGTGGCTGCCCTGGGTACTGCCGCTGTGGTGCAGGATGCCACTCTGGTCGCGGCTCGTCGCTCCGCTGGCCGTGGCGCTGCTGGCCGGCTGGCTGGAGCGTCATTTTGCCTTCTGGGGGATCGAGCCGCTCAAGGCGATCCTCGTCGAGGACGACGACCACTACACCTGGGGACAGCTCTCGCGCTTGCCGCTGGTGATGCTCGGCCTGCTGATCGGCGAGAGGGTGCTGCGCTGCAGGGAGCGCGATGCGCTGCGCCGTCGCCTGGTGCCGGGCCTGGCCGGGGTCGGCGCGGCCATGCTGTTGGGGTTCGTTGCCGTCTCGCTGCCCGGCCTCGACGAGGCGCTGATGGCGGTGGCCCGCAATACGGGCAAGCACCCGCCGGCGCTCGACTTCATGCTCTTCAGCCTCGGCGGGGCGCTGCTGGTGCTCGCCCTCTGCCTGGCGGGCGGCGCGCGTGCCGCCGCCTGGCTGCGGCCGATCACGGTCGTCGGCTCGGATGCGCTCGCGGCCTTCACCTTCCACATCGTGGTGATCTTCGCAATCTTCCGCCTGCTGCTCGAGGCCTGGCAGGTTTACAGCTACCCCCAGGTGCTGGGTATCGGCCTGGCGTTGGTGCCAGCAACCGCGGCCTGGATTGCCCTGACCCGCTGGATCGGAGCGCGGTCATGAGGCGCTGGCCGAACACGCCCTGCATGACATCGGCCGCATCCTGCGCGAGAGCGGGTAAGCAGGCGCTCCTGCTGTGGCATGCGGATCACGGACCTGCGCGCCATCCGGTTGCCGCGAGACGGGTGCCATGAAACACTCGTCGCAAAGCAGCACTTCTCCCCGATGATATCCTCGAGTCTATGACCCTCATGAATGCTTCCACGATTTTCCCCCTGGCCAGGTGCTGCCGGTCCCTGGTCCTGTCCCTTGCGCTGTTGTGCCTGCCGGCGGCGGCCATGGCCCAGGAGGAGTGGCCCCGCGGCCACTACCCGCTGCCCGAATCGGGCAACATGGTCGGTGAGGTCTATTACGTCGAGACGCAGCCAGGACAGACGCTGCTCGACATCGGCCGCGAGCATAACGTCGGCTATGAGGAGATCCGTAACGCCAACCCGGACGTCAGCATCTGGGCGCCCGAGCCGGGCACCGAGGTTGAGATTCCGGCGCGTTACATCCTGCCGCCGGAGCGCCGGGAGGGGGTGGTGATCAACCTGTCCGAGCTGCGCCTCTACTACTATCCGGATACGGCGGAGGGCGAGACGCCCCGGGTGGAGACCTATCCCATCGGTATCGGCCGGGAGGGGTTCGATACCCCGCTGGGAGTGACCCAGACCACCATGAAAATCAAGGATCCGGCCTGGTACCCGCCCGAGTCCGTCCGCCGGGAGGCAAGGGAGAATGGCGAACCGCCGCCCGAGGTGGTGCCGCCGGGCCCGGACAACCCGCTGGGTCAGCACGCCATCTTGCTCGGCATCCCCGGCTACCTGATCCACGGCACCAACCGCCCGGACGGTATCGGCATGCGCGCCAGTCGCGGCTGCATTCGCATGATGCCGGAGACCATCGAGGCGCTCTTTTCTCGCATCCCGGTCGGCGCCCGAGTCAACATCATCGACATGCCGGTGAAGGTGGGCCGGGAGGGCGATCGCCTCTACGTGCAGTCCTTCAAGCCGCTCGATCAGCAGGAAAACGGCATGGGTGACCTGCTGGAGGCACTCAACCAGCTGCAGGCGGATGAGAGCGCGGCCCACATTCCGGTGGACTATGCCCGGCTGCGCGAGTCGCTGGAGTCCGTCAGCTGGCAGCCGGTCGAGCTGGCACCCCGGCCGGAAGAGGCCATCGAATCCGCGCCGCTGCAGTGGTTCGACGAGATCCTGGCCATGCGGCCCTGGTACGGCCAACTGGAGACATTTCAGGAGGGGTGACGGCGACCCGGTAGGGACGTTTCGATAACCCCTGAGGATGCTTATGAAGACGCCTCTGGCATGGTTGCTGCTCGTGGTGTTGATGGCCGTCTCCTGCCTGGGCGTGGCCCAGGAACAGGATCAGGAGACACGCTGGTACGCCGTCGATGCGCTGAATGCCGGCCTCGACCAGCCGCCCGACAAGGTTGAGCGCCAGACACCGCGGGACACGGTACGCAGCTTCCTGGCACTGACCGAACAGCAGGACCATGCGGCCGCGGCCCATCTCCTCAACCTCAACGAACTGCCCCGCGAGGAACAGGCCGAGCGCGGCGCGATGCTGGCCAGGCAGCTTGCCGTTGTCCTTCAGCGGGGAGAGTGGTTCAGCCTCTCCAGCCTATCCGCGCGTCAGGATGCCATGGTCATGGACGCCACTGGCCAGAACCCCCTTGCCGGCCAGCCGCGGCGCAACCTGAAGCTGGCCACGCTCGGGACCGATGGGCAGAGTTATCAGATTCGGGTTGCCCGCTACCGGGTGGGAGAGCAGCCCCCGGTCTGGCTGATTGCCCCGGAGACGCTCACCGTGATCCCCAGGCTCTATGAGGAATATGGCCCCTCCTGGCTGGAGGACCATATTCCGGAGCGCTTCCAGGGTTCCTTCGGCGTGCTGAAGCTCTGGGAATGGCTCGCCATCCCGGCCTTCCTTTTGACTACCGGGGTGGTGGGGTGGGGCATCCATGCGGTGACGGGGCTGCTGACCCGCGCCCTGCCTTCCGGACTTCCCAGCATCTTTGCCCAGATGATCAGGCTGCCCCTGGCCTTTATCGCCATGACGCTGTTGGCGCAGTGGTTGCTCGACTATGTGGTCTCTTTCTCGGGCATGATAACGGCCACGCTGCGAGTGCTGCTGATCATCATCATGGCCTGGGGCGTCGGCCTGATCGCGGTGCGTCTGGTGGATACGCTGCTGATCCGGATGACGCGCCGGCTGGTGGGCGAGATCGACGACACCAAGCCCCGCGACGATCGTCAGTTGCTGACCACCCTCTACGCGCTGCGTCGCGCCGTGATTCTGGTCACCGTGGTGAGCGTGGCCATCTTCGTGATCACCCAGGTCAGCCTCTTCGAGACCCTCGGCATGACGCTGCTGGCCTCGGCCAGTGTCCTGACGGTGCTGGTAGGGGTTGCGGGCCAGGCCGTGCTCGGCAACATCCTGGCCTCCTTCCAGGTCTCCCTGTCCAAGCCGATACGTATCGGCGATCTGGTGGTCTTCGAGGGCCAATGGAGTTATGTGGAAGCTATCTACTACACCTTCATTCGCTTGAGGACCTGGGACGAGCGGCGTCTGATCGTACCGGTGAGATACTTCGTCTCGAAGCCCTACGAGAACCTCTCCTCGAAGCAAGCCAAGCTCTACCAGACAATCGTCCTGACCCTCCATCTCAGCGCCGATGTGGCAACCCTCAGGGAGAAGTTCAAGGAGTTCGCGATGGCCGAGGATCAGGTCATCGAGCACCACAAGCTGGCCTGTTTCGTCACGGGACAGCACGAGGCAACCCAGCAGGTCTCCTTCTACCTGATGGGCCCCGAGCCCATGGCGGCCTGGGAAGCGGAGGCGAAGGTGCGCGAGAAGCTGCTGGCCTACATCCGCGACCATCATCCCGAGTGGTGGCCCAGAGACGTGGTGGTGCTCAGCCATCACGATATCGCCCGGGGCGACACTCCGGCGCACCGACACATCACGCGAGCGGCGACGGTGCGGGAAGTCGACGAATCGTCACCGCCCGGTGGCGAGCGGCCATCGACGGAGTAGGCGTTCTGTTCAGTTGTCGGGGGAGTCCGAGGCCTCCTCCTCTCCCTTCTTCTCCTCTCTTTCCTCGTCCTCGGGCTTCTCGTTTTCACCCTCTTCGTTCTCGGCCTCCTTCTTCTCGGCCTCGGCGGGGCGGCTCGCCATCACGGTGATCTCGACATGGGCAGAGCCGTAGAGGCGGGGCGACTGGGTGCAGGTACGTGCCGGGTAGCGTCTTGAGTCGAAGAACTCGGCATAGGCGGCATCCATATCGCGGATCAGTTCGAGGTCGGTGAGGTACACGTCGACGCGCACCACGTCGCACAAATCGCAGCCGACGGAGGTCAGCATGCGCTGTATGCTTCGCATCACCAGGCGGGTCTCCTCCGCTACATTGCCGATTATCGACTCGCCGCTCTGGATATCCTCAGCGGACATCCCCGAGAGGAAGACGTAGTTGTCGTCGATGACCATATGGCTGCCCGGAAAGAGCGGGATGGGCAGAGTGGCATCGTTGTGGAATTTCGGCATGGGATCTCCCTATCTGAGATGTTGGTACGTCTTGAGTCTAGCTGGTGCATGGGGCGTCGCCTCGATGCGCTGGCTTTCAGGAAGCTGGGCGCCTCGCCGCCGGTGTGGTATTGCTGTTCGCCGACCCTTTCCACGCCCTGGAGGCCCCATGCCACACGCCACCGACTTCCCGACCGCCGGCCCAAGGAAGCAGCGAAAGGGGAGGCTGACAGGATGACGGCGATCCGTCCCGCCGCGACCCTCGCCCTGGTACGCGACAGCAATCAGGGGCTGGAGGTCCTGCTGCTGCAGCGCACTTGGCAGGCGGCCTTCCTGCCCGGCTATTTTGTCTTTCCCGGCGGGGCCGTGGACCCACATGATCCGGATGTCCGCGCCTTTGTTTCGGGCCGCGATGATGCCGCCATCAGCCAGACCCTGAGCCTCGACGAGGGCGGGGCCGATTACATGATCGCGGCGCTGCGCGAGTGCCTCGAGGAGGCGGGCCTACTGCTGGCCGTGGATGGCCAGGGGCGCCTGCCGCCGGGGAACCATCCGGTGCTGACCGAGGGGCGCGAGGCCCTGCGGCGCGAGGAGACGAGCTTCCGAACACTCTGCGAGCACCATGGCCTCGAACTGCCGCTGGACCGGCTGGCCTACCTGGGCCACTGGGTCACTCCCCGGGGTGCACCGCGGCGCTTCGACACGCGCTTCTTCGTCGCCCTGGCCCCGCCGGACCAGCAGGCGGCGCATGACGGCAGCGAGACCATCGACCACGCCTGGCTGACCTCCGTCGAGGCCCTGGCCGCGCATCGTCAGGGCCAGATGGCGCTGGGCTATCCCACCCTGCGGACCCTGCGCCTGCTCGCCGACTTTGCTGATACCGAATCGCTGCTGCGCCACGCCCATGCCAACCCGCCGACGCCGCGCCCCAGCCGCCCCTGGCCGGCCCGCAAGGGCGG
The DNA here is from genome assembly GCF_900109725.1 of Halomonas daqiaonensis. Lineage (GTDB taxonomy): Bacteria > Pseudomonadota > Gammaproteobacteria > Pseudomonadales > Halomonadaceae > Halomonas > Halomonas daqiaonensis. Next base: position 5,753 of record NZ_FOBC01000025.1, on the reverse strand, counting down.
CGACGCCTGGCTGGTGGAGCCGGATGCCCCGGCCTATGCGGAGGTGCGCCGCCTGGATCCGCACCGGCAGGGCACGGCCAGCGCCGAGATCGAGCCCGGCCGGGCGGTCGAATTGGCGCCGGGGGTGACCCGGGTGACCGCGCCCAATCCCGGGGCGATGACCGGCCCCGGCACCAACAGCTATCTGCTGGGCGACGGCGATGACCATCTGGTGATCGATCCCGGTCCCGAGCAGCCGGCACATCTGGAACGATTGCTTGAGCTGGCTGGAGGAAAGATTTCCCAGGCGCTGGTCACCCACACCCATATCGACCACTCGCCTGGGGCCTCATGGCTCAAGGCGCGCACCGGCGCCCTGCTGGTGGGTCTGCCGCCGCCGCCCGGAGCCAGCCAGGACGCCGGCTTCGTGCCGGACTACCGGCCGCGTCAGGGCGAGTGCCTCACCACGCCCGTCGGCCCCCTCAAGGTGCTGCACACGCCGGGGCACGCCTCCAACCACCTCTGCTACCTGCTTGAGCCCGCGCGCCTGCTGTTCGCTGGCGACCAGGTGATGCAGGGCTCCACGGTGGTGATCAACCCGCCGGACGGCGACATGGCCGCCTACCTGGCCGCATTGCATGAGTTGGGGCAGGAACCCTTCGACACCATCGCCCCGGGCCACGGCTTCCTGATCGGCGAAGGCCATGCCGCCATCGACTTCCTGGTTACCCATCGCATGGCCCGGGAGCACAAGATGCGCCGAGCCCTGGCACGCCACGGGCCGGCGAGCCTGGAGTCGCTGACGCGCCACGCCTACGACGACGTGCCGGAGGAAAAGCTGGGAGTGGCGGCGCGTTCGGCGCTGGCCCATCTGCTCAAGCTCGAGGCCGAGGGGCGCGCCGAGCAGCAGGCGGGGCAGTGGATCTCCCGGGAGGGCTGAGGGCCGCTCATGCCCGGGCGGTCGTCTGGCCTATGCCCAGCGTTCGTCGGCGGTGAAGGCCACGGTGAACCAGCGCCGTTCCGGCGGCGGGCTCAACCCTGCGCTGATCTGTTCGCGGATCTCGTCGAGCACGGCGATACCCTGGCCCTGCCCGAAGGCGGGCGTGGTGACGATATGGATCTCGATATAGTGGCCGCGGCCGGCCTTGGCCACATGGCTGTAGTAGTTGAGCAGCCCCTCGCGCGCCATCACCGGCGCCATGGCGGCATGCACCTCCCGGTCGATCTCGCTCGGCGCGATCAACAGGACCTCTTTCATGGCGCGGCGCACGATGCCGATGGGCACCGGCATGAAGCTGGCCGTCAGCACCATCAGCAGCACCGAGTCCACGTAGGGGGTGACATGCGCCCAGGCGGTGCCCTGCAGGAAGCGGGCGATGACGAAGGCCACCAGCAGGGAGGTGGTGATCAGCGCCGCCATCAGCCAACCCTGCATGTCGATGCGCACGAACTCGGAATCGGCGGTGCGGTTGATACGCCGCTGGTAGTCGGTCATGACGAAGCAGACGATGGCCACCACCACGGCGTAGCCGATGGCCAGGTCGAAGGCGAGCTCGCGGCCGCCTTCGCGCAGGTCGAGCAGGGCGGTGAGGAAGGCATAGAAGCAGAGCAGCATCAGGATGCTGCCGTTCAGTGCTGCGACCAGCGGCTCCAGGTGCCAGTAGCCGTGCTGGAAGCGTTCGCTGGCCTCGCGTACGGCGAGCCGCGCCACGAAGAGCGCCAGCCCCGACATGGCGGCATCGATGGTGGAGAAGACGCCGTCGAAGAGGATCGACTGCGAGCCGGCAAGCAGGCCGAAGATGACCCCCAGGCTGGCGACTCCCAGGGTCATGAGGATGGAGAGCTTCAGTGCGCGCTGCTCGAGGGTGGCTTGCATGGACGGGGCTCGGTGTATCAGGGAATCCCTATACTAGCCGAGCCCTTTCAGTGAGAGAAATGCCGCCAGGGCAGTGCGGCTGCATCGCGCAGCCGTCTCTCTGTAAATCAGCCCCTCAGCTCACCCTCGCTAGTTCCTTGGTTACCTCCGCCATGCTGTCGTAGGTGTGCTCGCCGAACCTTTCCAGCGTTTGCATCTCCTCGTCGCTCGCCCTTGTGCGGGCGTGCGCCTTGAGCTCGTCGCGGCTCGCCGGAAACTCCATGCCGGCAAACAGGCTGGCGAAGCGGGCGGCGGATGGTGCCTGCATGGCACGCTCGCCGCCGGTCTTGCTCGGCTGGTTGTCGGGGAGCTTCTGGTGGCTACGCAGCTCACCGAAGGCGCGCGCCACTTCGGCCGCATCGCGATACTCACGAGCGGGCAGTCGCTCAACGATGCCACGCACCTCGCGGTTATCGTCATCGATGGCCTCGATCAGCTCGCTGCGTTCCTTGGGAAACGCCACGCCTCTCAGCGCCCTCTCGATATCCGCGGCGGAAACCGCCTGCCTGGGGTGGGAGGTCTGCATGTGCCGCTCATAGCGAGACTTCTGCTCGAACTCGTCACCACAGATTTCACAAACGAACTGTCCCATCAGCGCACGTCCCCAAAGGCTTTCTGAATGTCGGCCATCGTCTCGTACTGCTCGCCGGGAAGCTCGTTCAGCACCTCGACGATCTCTTTGGAGGCGTCGTTGGCCTTGGCCTGCTTGACCAGGTCGGCCTTCCTGCAAGGGAAATCCACGCCCTTGAGGGCCATGGCGATGCCGGATGCCGAGTCCGTTTGGCGAGCCTTCCTGCCGCCGCGCTCTCCGCCCTTGCTGAAGTCGCCCTCAGGCTCGCGTGACTCGGGCTTCATCCGTGGTTCCGTGAGCTTGCCGGCCCCCAGTGCCTCGGTGGGCCACTCCTGTTCGTTCAGCCCCAGGGTCTTGAACAGCGCCGCCTTACCGGTGATCGAGATGCCTTCTTCACTCAGATCGTCGTTCGCGCCGATGAGCAGCAGCTGAGCGTCCTCGTAGTCGAGCAAACGGCTGTCGTCGATGTCGATCCAGCGCTTCTCGGCAAACTTCTCCTGCAGAGACTTGGGATAGTCGGGCTTGGCATCCGGGAAACCAGGCACGTCGATGGCCGGATTGCGCACCGAGATCACATAACTTGCCTCGGCCAGAATGCCCAGCTCCGTCTGTGCCTCGTGGGGCTTCTCCGGGCTTGTCAGGCGATAGGCCAGGCGAGAGCTGTCATTGCGCGCAAGGATCGCGTAGCGCCCCTCGGCAACGGGAATGGCCTCGCCCTGTTCCCGCTCGCCGCGGGTCCTGGTCTCGTATTCCAACGGCGCCAGGGCCTCGCCGACCTTTTCGGGCTTGCCCGTCAGGTCGTTGATCATCCACTCGCGCGTGGTGGATTTCGGCTCGTCCTTGACGATCTCCGGCATCCGCTTCTTGCCTACCAGCAACAGGCGGGCGGTATCGACAGCGTCCGGCACCAGAATCAGATACAGGCGTTGCACGTCGTCAAGGTTCCGAACCTTGTCGGCATCGACCCTTGGCCGGTAGAAAAAGTAGATGTCGCCTTCCTCTATGGTGTTTGCCATTTAGCACCTGCTTCGCCGAATCGGGCGTATCGGGGTAGGAGAAACACCCTTCTGAATTAGCAGAAAGCCACCCACCATGTAAAGCCGGCACCAGCGGGTCGTGGCCCCCTCCATGAGGCCAATGAGGAGCAGGAAATCGGGACCTACCTCTGTTCTACTCTATAATCGCCACTGTAGAAGCGACGTGCTGGCATCATCGACTACCGGCAGGCCGAGGGCAGTCCGATGCTCAAAGACCACTTGGGGGCGATACCCTCGTATCGAGACACGTATGGAGTACTGGGCTAGGTCGGTAGCGTGGAAGAACTTCATCACCTCGGGAGGGCGCTCCACACCGGAAGAACCCGACTATCTCCGTCTGAGCATCATGAACATGATCGCCGGGGCGGGGTGTGTGGCCTTTCTGCTCTTTCTCGTCCTGGACTTGAGTGGGCTGGTCGGCTGGTCGGCGTTTCGTATTACGGTCAACCTGCTGGGCATCGCCGTGACGCTTGTTGTGCTCATTGCGTTGCGGGCAGGCGCACCCATAGGAGTGATGGCTAAACTGGCTCACCTCGCCATGTTCGCCCTCCTGCTGCTGCTGGCTCTGGCAAGAGGCGAGAGCGTCATCGCTATCACCATACCCTTGATCTACCCCGCGCCTGCCTACCTGCTGCTGGACTCGGTCGCCCGGGCCAGCATCGGGACAGCGCTGATGCTCCTGTGTCTGTATGCCATCATACTCACCAGTTCCGGGGGATTTTTCGAGAATACGGGTGCCGTGTTGGACGGTGCGATGTCCATCACGCTTGCCATGGCTTTCCAGGCGGCAGTGATGGCCCTGTATCTGCGCAGCCGACAGTCGTCCATGGCCAGGCTGAAGTCACTGAGAGATATCCTTGCCTTTCAGTCAACTCATGACCAGTTGACCGGTCTGCTGAACCGCTACATCTTTGATGACGTCATCGGCCGGGAGATGAGGCGGCGTTCCGATGACCGGCTGTTCGCGTTCCTGATGTTCGATATCGATCATTTCAAGGGTTACAACGACACGCTCGGTCACCCCGAGGGGGATGAGCTGCTGAAGCGAATCTCGAAGACCGTGCAAGGGCTCTTCAATCGCGCCGAGGACCATATATTTCGGCTGGGTGGAGAGGAGTTCGGGATCGTGTTCCGTCCCCGGGACCGGGCCGAAGCCGCATTGATGGCGGATCGGCTGCTGGAGGCCATCGAGTCCATGGAAGTGCCCGCCCAGTGTGGCCCGCATCGGTACATCACTGCATCCGGCGGTCTGCTGTGCCGAACACCCGGGCCGGGCCCTGAGCCCGAGACCATCTATCGGCTGGCCGACCAGGCAATGTACCGGGCCAAGCAGGCGGGTCGGGCCCGTTGGATGGAGGCCGAAGACGAAAATGGGAAAATCGGGGGCACGGTCTAGACCCTGTCAGAAAAAACTGCTTGCGAGCAACTTTCTGACCTGAATTCAAGCCATACTTTCAAGCCGAAATTACCCATTGTCACTCTATAGCCCGCCATGGTTCCGAGTTGAAGGGAGCCGTACCGGCTCGACCGAACGGCACCGAGAGTCCATGCTGAACGTTTTGAACTTGGCCTCTCCAGTTTGGGAGTAATGGCCTGCAGGTGCCAAGAGAGCTGAATGTGGCAGGGTATCGGGTTGGAACATGGCTTTTCACAGCAATGGAGTTGCTATGAAACATTTCGAAAAGAGCGAGCATGTGGCACGCCGAAGCCTCTCCATGCTGGCTCGGTTTGCCCGTTACGAGTTTGCGGCGCTGCTGAGCGTAGTAGTACTTTCCGCCGGGGTCTGGGGATTCGTCGAGTTGGCCGATGAGGTCTCCGAAGGTGACACCCAGAGCATCGATGAGACCCTGCTGCTCTCATTGCGCAACCCTGCTGATCACACTGACCCGCTCGGCCCATCCTGGTTACAGGAGCTAGCAGGCTGTCGGGTTTTCGATAACGTCGTGCGATACTCGCATCATGCCGCCATCACCGGAACGACGCCATGAGCCGCTTCATCCCTGTTGACCGCCAGACCGACTATCTTCTGCCGCCTTCCGTGGATGAGTGGCTGCCCGATGACCACCTGGCGCGCTTCGTCGTGGAGGTGGTCGAGCAACTGGATCTCTCGGCACTGACGCGTCGCTACGCCGGCCGGGGGCACAAGGCGCATCACCCGGGTGTACTGCTGAGCCTGCTGGTCTACGGCTATGCCACCGGGGTGTATTCCAGCCGCAAGATCGAGCGCGCCACCTATGACTCCGTGGCCTTC
>NZ_FOBC01000026.1 GCF_900109725.1 Halomonas daqiaonensis | reverse complement strand
CAATCGGCGGCCGGCCCCGCTTGCCTGCCGAATTCGGAAAGTAGGACGGCGACAGTGCGTCGATCAGTCGTTGCCATGGCACCAGGGCATTCATCTGGGCCAGGAACCGCTCTCGGCGGGTAACCTTCTTCTTGTTCTGGTGCTCAGCCTGGGCGAACGAGATCTGCTTCATCGGGTGGCTCTGTCAGAGGATGGCAGGAAGGTCAGATTATACCCCGCCGGTACCCATCAGGCAGCTGCGGCGAGATTTGTGCAGCGTTTCCTTAGTAGCGTTGCCAGAATGGCCTAATCCCGTCATGGGGGAAGAACAGCGGCTTGATTGCCGCTTTCGCCGGCACCTCGATATGCTCCAGGCCGGGCGGAATGCCGTAGTGCTCCCGATAGGCATGGTAGAGGGGATAGAAGCGTTCCGTATCGAAATCATCGATCTGCTGGTAGGGCCACGCCTTGCCCATGAACGGCAGCAGCCATTCCATGGCCTTGCGGAGGCTCTGCCCCTGCGGCCCCTCGAAGCCCCAGAGGTCTTCCCCGCAGGACTCCGCCAGCTGGGCCAGGTGAATCCAGCCCTGCAGGTTGAAGCAGCAGTAGTGGGCCGTGGTGGTGCGCTTCAGCTCTTCCGGCTGGGCGCCATCGGCCGCAAACTGCTGCACGATCCGACAACGGCTATCGAGCAGCGTATGGCGTAGCAGCTTGCCCTCGCCGAGAAAGGCCGCAATGGCACCCACCTGAAGATCATAGTAGGTACCGTGGTTGTTCAGAGACGCACGCTCCCTGACGCCCTGGGGGCTGGTGCGCAGCCAGTGCAGATATTGAGCCAGCCACTCCCGGAAGGCGGCAGACTCACTGGCGCTAAGGGCACCGCGCTGCTCCAGCAGCCGCACCGCATCGAGAAAATAATAGAAATCCTTGGCCTCGATCAGCCCCGAACTGCTTCCTCGATTGCGGTTCCAGCCCTGGCGCACCTGGGCATATTCGAGATGGGGTGACATGGCACTTTCAGGATCAAGAAACCAACGGCGGATCAGCTGAGCCGCATGGACATCGAAACGGCCATTCGCGGTGGCGCTTCCGGCCAGTGCCAGCACGAAGGTATCATCGAACAGTCGCTGAAGACGCATACGGTCATAGTTGTCGCTCATCGGCTCATAGAGGCGCGTGCCGGGTACGCGCTTGCCGTCTCTGGGCCAGTAGGGCAAACCAGGGATCGGAATAGGGTTTGGCCAGTAATAAGGCGCCGGATGCCAGTAGTCATGAGAATTATTACTGGGTGGCAGGGTCTTTTTATCCACTACCGAGTAAGGACCACGTCCTAGAGCAGTTTCAGCCGCCTCCCTTAGTGTCGAATACAAAGCCTGGTCATTACTAAATGAGCGCTGCATGGTGCTGGGTGAGCCAATAAAGCATGTGTTCGATGCCTGATAATGGGCCTGGAAAGCCTGCTCATCCAGGTGCTCCAGCAAGCCAGCGATCGCATCGTTTCGCGCTACTCCACGGTCGACCACCCCCTTGGGCGTATTTTCCAGATGGGCTTGGCCTGAAAAAAGCCTCGCTACCCAGCCTGCTTTCGCGTAAACACCGGCCTCCTGACTATATTCAGGACATGGAAGATCCCAAGGCTCAATGGCCCACTTATCCCATACCCCCGGTATCCCGAGCCGCCAGAATAGTTCAACCTTAGGACGGCGACCGTAATAACACTCAGGATCGAACCCTTCCTGACTATCACTACGGAAAATCAGTTGCGGTTCCTCAATGGCTACAGGCCGCTCTTCCTCCGCAAGCAACGCATCATTATCGGTCATGCGCGCCATCGGTACGATAAAGTACGGGCACTCCGGGCGAGCAGTAACATCCCGCACGATATCTTGCCAGGCCGCAGAGGTGACAAAACAGTTGCCATCCCATGGCAAGACCCACTTGGCCAGCTTCTTGCCATCTTGCAAGGCGGCATTGCGTGCCCCATTATTGTTCATCACATAATTATTCTTGAATCGAAAGAGGCGCATGACAACACGACGCTTTTCACTGTCGCTTAGCCTTGAATAGCCCCTTGAATAGGGCGCATATTCACTGGGCACTCCCCCTACATCCCAGGATGTTGCCCGATAGTCTTCCCAACTGAAGGGAATGTGCAGGTACGGCATTCCTGCCGCTTCCAGCATGCCGATAATGGCACGCTCTTCTTCTGAATCGACAAGGCGATTGACGACGAAGCGCTTTTCACATCCTGGGAGTTCCGGCTCATGATCAAGAATGAAGGCCAGGTTCTGCCGTGACTGGCCCTTGGCATGGCGTGGAACCAGATCATTGCCGATAATCCGGTAGAGAACGAAAGTTTCGTCCTTCTGAGTGATATTGCTATGCTGGTAATTCTTCTTGGCCTCTACCACACTCGATGCATCAGGAGCCCCGCGCTCAAAGGGAAACGAGACTGGAACGGCACTTTTAAACCATCCTTTATCAGAGGCACGCTTTTTCAGCCTATACAGTCGTGACCGGAGCATCGCAAGTGGCTTTCTGGACTTTGAAACGCTATCTTTCAGCAACGTTACCATCAACCCTTACATCCTTTGTCGTGTCATCGATCACACTTTTTGCAATAGCTCCCACACTCTCCCACGCCCTTTCTCTGCACACCCACTCACGTCCGTTTTTCCCAAGCCTGCTTCTCAGAGAAGGATTCTTCACCAACTCTTCCAGCTTATCGGCAAGGTCTTCGATATTACCCTTCTTGAACACAAGGCCCGTCTCATCATCGTGTACCATTTCAGCTAGAGCACTGACACTTGACACTACCACTGCCTTTTCCGAAGACAGTGCCTCCAGTGTCTTCATAGGCGATACCATTTCGCACACGGGAAAGGGCTTTCTGGGAAAAGGCGCGATATCGATAATAGAATAATAACCCTCAACCTCATCATGCGGCACCCTGCCAGGCATGATTAATTTCTCTACAAAACCCTTTTCAGATGCTATGGCCTTTATCTGGTCTGAAATATCGCCGAGGCGATTGGCCAATGTATTTTCGCCTCCTACCAGCAATAGCCTGAAATCTAACCCTCTATCGTGCAGCATCCCGCATGCCCGTGCAATATCGTCGAGCCCTTCATATTCAGAAAAAGTACCGATATAACCAATAACAACTGAACCTCCACCCATGCCCAGCCGCTCTTTCAACTGAACATTGACAGGCTTGTGATAGAACCTCTCTGGATCACAACAGTTCGGCAACAGGGTGATCTTTTCTGCATCGACCTCTCTTCTAACGAGCTCATCTTTCATTGCTTGGGTCAGGGTAAACACATGATCAGCTTGCTGGGCAACGAATGCCTCCATGGCTTCTTGGACTTTATACTCAATGGAGTTGCTATAAGCAGGCTCACGAGAAGCTCGGCTCAGTTCCCAGAACCCTCGAATCTCATAGATAAAAGGAATGCCCAGATTCCTGCAGGCAATCAACGCCGGCAGGCCGCACACGAAATTTGACGCTGCAACAACGAGACCGGGATCGAGCTCTTTGAATTTCTCTTCCAGTGCTATTGATGCCTTGGGAATATAATCGACAAGACGCATCTCTTTCTTGTTAGGGGACAGCAACCTGTGGTACTCGACTCCATTGACATGGTCGACCAAAGGAGAATCCATCTCGCTATTGAAACCAAGGCCAGCATCCAGGGGAAACCCTGGCCGAGTAACACCAACGACCTGAAAACCCTTTTCAGTCAGGCACTCTGCAACGCACTGTGAACGTATTGCATAACCAAGCGTCGAGTGAGGTAAACTATTATTCAAGACATAACATATTTTTTTGTTATTCGCATTCTGCTGGCTTGCATTGCTGGAGCCGACCAGATCGCGGAGTGACAAGAGATTGACGGGAGATGCCCTCAACTTCCTGAAACGGAAACTATACCATAAATCACCCACAAGGCGCTCATATCTTTTCAAGCTTGACCATGCCACATCGATATCACCACACTCTTGGGCAGCAAGGAGCAGTGCATACAACGAGTCTTCCGATACATGATAGCCAACGGACTTCTGTGCCAACTCGAACCTGACATCACGAAGATGGCTGCCATTTAGTCTTCTGGATATAGTAGAGATGCGCTTTGACTTAGACTCATCACTCCTCCTTCTAAATTTCTTCTCCACCTCTTCAAAAAAAGCAGCATGACCTATTTTTTTCAACTTTCTTTCATACCGAAATCTTAGCAGGAAAATATAAATATCGAAAAGTTTTCCAACGACGCGTTTAGCGCGAGCGCTATATTTAAAATTACTTTTTAAAAACTCACAAACACGAAGAAACAAAACCAGCCTCACAAAATCGAAGATCAGATATACAACTCATCAACATAGAACCTATTCTCTTATATTTCCATTTCGGACAAGAAAAATCTCTGCACGCCACCCCCGGAATAATCCTATCTTCTGTACAACCTATCACCCTATCATCGCCAACGAGCATTTTTTTCCCCACCCCCTCGTCTTAATCGACCAGCGCGAGTCTGTTATGGCGGAAAATTGCCGCGCCGACCGGCGATGACGACCCGTTTTGTTATGCATTTCCACCAGCCAGGCGCGATATCCCTGCCGGTCGCGTGTCACTCGGAACTGCCTGTGGATAGTTTGTCGTCGATCGACGGTCAGTATGGCGCCGCCTTGGGATATCGAAACCGGGCGCGCAGGGTCTTAAGCACCGTCATGCGTCCGATATCCGTAAGCGGTCCACAAACCCCACCTGTTGCGGCGTGAGTCAGGCCGGTAGAGTGTCCTTCCAATGCCAGGGCAGCAGGGTGTCGAGGTCGTCATCCTCGCCGAGTGTCGGCAGGGTCTCGAACACGAACTGCAGGTACGCGTAGGGTGAGAGGCCGTTGGCCTTGGCCGTCTCGATCAGGCTGTAGATCGCCGCGCTGGCGTGGGCACCGCTCGGTGTGTGGCTGAATAGCCAGTTCTTGCGGCCCACTACAAAGGGGCGAATAGCGTTCTCGGCGGGGTTGTTGTCCAGCGGGATCAACCCGTCATCGAGGAAACGCGTCAGGCGCTCCCACTGGCCATTCAGATAGTGCAGCGCCTTGCCCAGTGCGCTTTTCGGCAGCACTTGTTGGACGGATTTATCGAGCCAAGTACGGAGCTGGGTGATCAACGGGCGGCTCTTCTGGTCGCGCAACGCCAGGCGAGCCTCGTGATCCAGGCCCTTGGCCTGTGACTCCACGGCGTAGAGCTTGCGTATCTGGTTGAGCGCCCAGTCGGCCTTGCCGGTCTTGCCCTTCGGCTGCACCTTCTGGGCTTCGACGAACTTCCGGCGTGCGTGCGCCCAGCACCCGGCATGGGTGATGCCATTACGACGCACGACCTCGGCATAGCCCTCGTAGCCATCGGTGACCAGGCGGCCCGCATAGTCACCCAGCAGGCGCACGGGCACCCGACCAGCGCGGCTGGCGTCATAATCGAACAGTACGATCTGTTGGCCCGGCGGGCCGCCACGTTGCAGCCACATGTAAGACGTTGAGCTCGCCGCTCGGTCGGCTTCGGTATTAACCTGCAGCGTGGTCTCGTCCATGTGGATCAGCGAGGCTTGCAGCAAATGCTGGCGCAACGCTTCGATCAGCGGGGCCATCCGTTCGCCGACCTGAACCATCCAGCGTGCCAAGGTATTGCGCGGGATCTCGGCGCCATGCCGGGCAAAGATCTGGCTCTGCCGATAGAGTGGCAAGGCATCCTGGTACTTGGCGGTGGCCACGTAAGCCAGCAGTGTGGGGCTGGCGTTGCTCTTGGGTAGCAGCTTTGCCGGTGCCGGGGCGATCTGCACGCCCTCTTCACAAGCCGGGCAGGCGTACTTGCGCCGGACATGGCGAATCACCTCGACCCGCGCCGGGACCACGTGGAGTTCTTCGCTGATCTCCTCACCGATCACCTTGAGCGCAGTGCCATCCTCAGCGCAGTGTCGCGCGTCCTCAGGAAGCTCGTGCACCACCTCGACGCGCGGCAGTTCAGGCGGTAAGGCGATACGGCCACCGCGGGTGCGGCGCTTGGTGGGTGCGTTGGTTTCGGGAGCCGGCTCGGCCGGAGCGGTATCTTCGCCAACGGCGGCGTCTTCCTCATCGACGGCCGCTTCCGCCTCATTGATATACAGGTCGTGCTGCTCGACGCGGTACTTCTCCGTGGAGGGACCGAACTGGCGTTCGATGGCCAGGCGGAACTGCTCGAACAGCGCCGCCTTGGCGGCTTCCCACTGGGCTTCCTTCTTGGCCATCAAGGCCAGCAGGCGGTCATTCTCCGACTCGGCCGCAGCCAGCTTACGTTGAAGTTGGGCGACGGTCTCGGGTGATGTGGAAGCGGCGGTTTTCATGCTGATAATACTACCAAAAACCGCCACGAAAGGGCAGCGAAATATCACCCAACCGATTGATATTGAAGCGCCTTATGGGGCTTCATGAGGCTGATGTCATAGCCGTCCAGTAGCCAATTGAGTTCCTGCCCGGAAAGCCTGAGCGTGTCGCCGTCCAGACGTGCCGGCCACTTGAAACGCTCCTTTTCGAGGCGCTTGTACCAGACCACGAAGCCGTTGCGCTCCCAGAACAGGATCTTCACCTTGTCGCGCTGGCGGTTGCCGAACACGAATACCGCTTCCTCGAAGGGATTGAGTTCCATGGCCTCCTGAACCAGCAGGGCCAGCCCATCGATCTGCTTGCGCATATCGACCGGCTCACGGCAGAGATAGACCCGCAGTCCGGTATCCGGCCGGATCATAGGGCCACCTCCACGGCCACAAAGCGTGCCGGGCGGTGACGCAACGGCACTGGCACACCCTGTACCACCAAGCGTTTTTCCCAGGCCAGAAGTGCCGCCAGATCCAGGGCTTGCTCCTGAGCGTATTCGCTCAGCGACAATTGCCGAGACGAGGCATGAAAAAGATGGCCCAGCCAGTAGGCCTGAGACGAAGTCAGTTCGTTCATGGTGTCCTCCTATCGATCAGAGGACACCAGTCTGGCCGACGCCGATCAGTTCAAGAAGATGGGGTTGGTGGCGCGCTTACCGATATCCTGGCCGAAATCGAGAATGATCTGCCGCGCCTTGTGGATAACCAGGGCGGCACGATACACCAGCTCCTGCAGTACCGTGCGCAGCCGGCGACGTTTCGCCGGATGACGCACCGGACTGAGCTCGCCGGTCATGCCGAGTTGCCCCATCAGCCGCAGGATATTGTAGGCCAGCTGGGCCAGATGCAGGATCTAGTCGTTAGTGGCAAACTTGCCGGAAGGCAGGCGCTCCAGGTCGAGGTCGGTCTTGATCTCGCTGTGAAACTGCTCGTGGGTGGCATGCGCCTGGTAGCGCTGGATCACGGCCTCCGGGGTGTCATCCAGGCTGGTCCACCAGCCTTCCAGCTCATAGTCGGGCTCTAACAGGAACTGACCATCCGGCTGGGTGGTGCGCTCCACCAGGCGCATGACCCGCTTGACCTCGTATTCGACCTTGTCATGCCGGATCGAGACGCGCTGCGTCCACAGGGCCTGACGCTTGCCGGGTCGCAGTTCTTCCCAATAATCTTCCGCGACGGCCTGCCAGGTGGCCAGGTCTTCCTTGGCCGAACTGCGGGGGTTCCACTTGACGATGTAGTCCAGGACGCGCCCGTCATCGGCACGGGCCTGGCGTTGCTGTTCCAGCAGTGCCAGGTGTTCCTGACTGTCGAAGCCGCTGTCTTCACGTACCAGTAGCGGTGCGTCGGTCAGAGGGTAAGCCCGCGTCAGCACGCGTTCGAGGAAGGCGTTGCTCTCCTTCATGGTGTGCTGCTTACCGGGACGGAGTTCCATGCCCAGGCACCAGCCCTCGTTGCCCAGGTACGCCGCAATGGGGGTGTAGCCGTCGACCTTCTGATAGGTTCGCGTCACGCCCTCCTTGTGGGAATTGCTGTTGTCCATCACGAAGGTGTCGATATCCAGGCAGACATGCCCCTTCTCCGCGGTGATGGGCGCCTCGGCCAGCGACAGTAACGTCGTGGACCAGGACGCGGTGCGCTCCTGAAGTCCCTGGGCGGCGAGCTTCTCCAGGCGTTGGCGCAGCGTGGCGGTGCTGGGCACCTTCTGCAGGGTGAGCAGCTGCTTGAACGGCGTGTCCTGGCGAAAGTTCTCGATGGCATCGAAGTCACTCATGCCCAGGCACAGTAGCCCCAGATAGGATTTGATGATGTCGCTGGTCGGCACCCCTTGAGAGGGGAAGCGAGCATCGAGGCTGTCGACGCCGGCAAGATCCAAGCACTGGCCGATGATCGAGAGGCCGGCATGGCTGGTGAGGGTGCGACCACTGGCGCGGAATTTGACGTTGGGCATGGTAGGCTACGGGTGAAGGGCTGATTGGGCTATATTGCCATGCAGGTCAGTGGGTTAGAAGTGTTTTCAGGTGCCGGGTTCACGGATTCAGGTAGTATTAAGGATATAACAGCGATCAATATCCCTGGGGGGCTCCCCACAGAAATTGTCCAACCATATACCCAAAGGACAAGAGAAAACCTACCCCTGTCGCACTATTTACATATTTCGGCAGGTCATCAACAAGCCCCTTCCTGAACCTGTTGTTCTTGCTATACAAAAAACCAAAAAGTAAAAACACGCAAACAACATAACCAACCAGAAACAGCATCAACCCAGAATATATAAGGCCAATAACAGCCGAAACCATCAGCAAGAACACACCACTTGCCACACTTCTCGAGTACCGCTGAAAAGCACGTCTTGCTGCTTCTTCTTGGTTTTCAAAAAGAATCATTTTCTGGCTCTTCAACAGCAGAGCCTCAGATTCACTTCTAGAAATACTCAAAATAACGCGCTCAGACGCCATGTGTACCACATAAAAGATCACGGCACACAAGCTGAGCAGCAAGACCAGAACATCGCGGCTGAATACAGAGAGGAACGCAGGAAAATAGCTAGCATATCTGGCGAGCCCAACAACATTATGATCTTGAGTGGCAGGAGGAATGCAAAAAAAGAATGGAGAGCTGTGATACCAGTGTCGACGTAATGATAAGCAGTGTGGTGCCAGGCACCACACTAAAAAACTTAGTAACTATTCAGGTGGTTTCGCGAGAGGGTCGCCAATCCCCTGATTTCTCTGGCACAGTGTGTCCAAACAACCGACACGCCATACGGTGACATGACCATCAGCGACATCAACGTCGACGAGGCCCTGGAGCGGGTCCGGCAGCAGCTCAAGGAAGACCGCACGGTCTCCCCGTCGCTGCGTGCCGCCATCGACGTGTTGATGCTGCTGGTCAAGCTCATGGCCGACCGACTGGCCACCAGTAGCCGCAACAGCAGCAAGCCACCGTCCCAGGACCCCAATCGCCAGCGCCGCTCACGGGCCAACGGGCAGCGCCGCCCCGGTGGGCAGCCGGGGCATGAGGGCAAGACGCTGGCGCCGGTGACGGAGCCCGACGAGGTCGTGAAGCTGCGCGTCGATCGCCGGCGTTTGCCGCGCGGGCGCACCTATCGCGCGGTGGGCGTTGAGACTCGTCAGGTGCAGGACATCGTGATCCAGGCTGTCGTCACCGAGTATCGGGTCGAGGTGCTGGAAGATGACCAGGGACAGCGCTATGTCGCGCCATTCCCCGAGGGCGTGACCCGCCCTATCCAGTACGGCCCTCGCCTCAAGGCACACGTCGTCTATCTCTCCCAGTACCAGCTGCTGCCCTATGCGCGTATTCGGGAGCTGCTCACCTCGCAGTGCGGCCTGTCGTTGAGCACGGGCACCCTGTTCGCCTTCAATCAGGAGGCCTACCAGCGGGCCGAGTCGTTTGCCGAGTGGGTGATCCCGGCGCTACGGGAAGCGGCCACCGTGCATGCCGATGAGACAGGGATGCAGGTCGGCGGCAAACGCTACTGGCTGCACAGCGCCTCCAACGAAGCGCTGACCTGGCTGGCGCCGCATCCCAAGCGCGGCCAGGAGGCCATGGACGCCATCGGGGTGCTGCCCTTTGTGCGTGGTGTGATGGTGCATGATCACTGGAAGCCCTACTACCGCTATCCGGATTGCCGGCACGCCCTGTGCAATGCCCACGACCTGCGTGAATTGACGGCTGCCTGGGAAAACGACGACCAGGCGTGGGCCAAGTCGCTGCATGACCTGCTGTTGGACATGCACCACGCCGTTGATGCCGCCGGCGGTAGCGTCTCCCCGGAGGAGGCCCAGCAATGGCGATCGCGTTACCGACACTGCCTGGCGGAGGGCGACGCCGAGTGCCCGCCACCGATGAAGCCACCGCCCGGGACGCGAGGACGTACCAAACGCACCAAAGCGCGCAACCTGCTGGAACGCCTCCAGGCGTGCGAGGACGACGTGCTGCGTTCCTCGAGGATCCCGCCGCCCCCTTCACCAACAACCAGGGGGAGCGCGACCTGCGGATGACCAAGGTTCAGCAGAAGATCTCGGGCTGTTTTCGCACCTAGGAAGGCGCCGAGATCTTCTGTCGAATGCGCAGCTTTCTCTCGACCGCGGTCAAGCAGGGCCTGGCGGCGCACACGGCATTGGAGCAACTGTTTGCCGGTGAGGTGCCTACCTTCATGCGACAGGACGACCTGAATCAGGCGGCGTGACCTGAATAGTTACAAAACTTATTCCCAACCGAAAATGATCACCTCAAGGTGGCCAGAATTTTCTCAAACAAATTATGCTTCCTCGGGCAAAATGTCGTCAGCTATGCCTTAAACAATAGACAACAACTCATCTCCATTTAACAGCATTACATGAGAACATATATTATTTTTTCTTAAGAACACCCAACCCCTTTTCCATCTCTACAAATTCAACAGAAAAACCATACTTTTCGCCCCAAACAGAGCAAATCGTCGACTCTTCCTCACGCGTAGTGTCATCCATCCATACTTGAGCACCATCTTTTAAACTGCCAACGATGGCTGGCATAGCCGGGTAGCGAGAAAACTTGCACGTCGCAGCTGGAGGGCCATCCACCAATAAGAGGTCAATATCCCAAGCATCTTTCAGACAGTCTTGAGAATACCAATACAGCTCCTCTTCAGAATCATCACTCAGATGTTCACCTTCCCAAGATTCTAAAGGAGCGATTTTCAAGTCAACCCAACCCGATAGATTATCCCTTTCCAACATCAATCGAGTTTTCGAGCCATAGTGACTCGAATGCTCTAGCGAAATCAGCTTTCCTGATCCATTTTGCCTCAAGGCATCGGCTATGACCAGCGTGGAGACTCCGCTTCCAAGTTCGACCACCGACTCCGGCTTCGTCGATAAAACAAAGTCTTGCAACTCCAATAACAGATCGGGTGAAGAGGCCCACCCCCTCAAGGGAGGCAGGCGGTGCCGAGTGGTGAGGCCATTAGTTAACCAGTGAAGACTTTCCATCTGGCGATAGTTCCTGAGCTCGGCACTCTTTAGTGAGTTGACAACATAACTCTTGATTGATCTTGCATTCTTGTCACTTTTTTCACCAATCTCACTTATGACATCACGCAACGTGGCCTCGTCATTGTCGCCAACATTTTTTTTAATATCAATCAAGAGCCTTTCAATTCTTTTTATCGAGCCAAACCCTGCGAACATTCTTATATCACTCCAGCCAGATATTAGTTGCAGAAAGCCATTATTCACAACACGTGAATCACAAGCGCTTTTTTCATCTCACGAATAGGCTAGCCTCTGAGGGCCCGTTCATAGAGAGCATAATCTTCAGAATACAAGTATTTTATATGCCTAGATGCACTCGGATCCACAAGGCACTCAAACCTTGGAAGCTTTCCTGTTTGTTCATAGATCTCAAACATATCCTTCGAGGTACTGTAGGGCGTTGATATTTCCTGCCTCTCAATTTGCTGAGTCGAGTTGGATTTTTTTAGGAAATATCTGTCTGCAATATGTTCGCCAAACACTTCTTTTGCCTTTCCATGTATCTGCGATATCGGCCAGACATGGCGATAGCGAATATCTGCCATATGTGACCTTTGAGTCCAAAAATGAGCATCGACTTTGTCATCACCTATGTCCGTTACATAAGCGTACAAAAAATCATTAAATGTGACATCTTCAGCCCGCTTTCCAGTATATTGCTCGACAGACTCATGAAGTATCGAGCGACGATCAAGACGCATCAAATATTGATTTACGAAACCAGAGAACAGCCTCTCTGCCGACTCCCTTACTACAATAATTGAATCTTCTTGAGATCGGCAACTGTCTTTATCTTGTGATATTTACCCATGAACCCTAACAGGTTTTGATATTCCTCTGCATGTTCTTTGTATGGAGACACTCCCGTAAAAAACTTCTTCCAACTCGAGCATGCATTCTTACGTATGTAAAGGTAGCTCACACTTCGACCATTGACAGTGACCTTGAAGTGTAGCTGCCGACTATTCAAAAGCACAAGAACCCCTTAACACTCAAAGATGCGTATAATTTGATTCGCAATCACATCGCGTTTGAAACTTTGCTCAACAAACAAGGCATCTGACCGCCTCCTTGTCTCGAGGCGCGACAACGGCTCGTTTGCGAGAAGCGAGATGGCATTAGATGCAGCAGCCATATCCGGATACACCCACTGCGGGGGATAAA
Organism: Halomonas daqiaonensis; assembly: GCF_900109725.1. Classification (GTDB taxonomy): domain Bacteria; phylum Pseudomonadota; class Gammaproteobacteria; order Pseudomonadales; family Halomonadaceae; genus Halomonas; species Halomonas daqiaonensis. Next base: position 37,552 of record NZ_FOBC01000026.1, on the reverse strand, counting down.
TCTCATCCGCGCCCTCCCAAGGCAGAATCACCGGTGTACAGCCGGCTGCGGCGCCTTCTGCCACGGCCAAGTGGAAACTTTCGTGATCACTGACGGACAATACATAGTGGATGCCCGCATACCACTCGGGCATATCGTTACCGTGGGGGTCGAAGATGACGGCATCTTTGAGATCAGGATCGTCTACCAGGCGACGGTATTGGGCTTCGTACCAGGCCATTTCCTCCCGGCGGTTGGCCATCCAGGGGTATTCTTCAGGGCGCTTTCCCTTGATGCGTAACGTGTAGCCGTCGTCTTCCTTGCGCAGTTCCTTGAGAATATCCAATGCGCGGTCCAGGCGCTTGCTTTGCGGCACCATGCCCACCAAGCCAAGTGCTTTGCCGTTAGTGGGCTTGCGCGGTACGGCTCGCAGGGCATCTACGTCCACTCCGTTGTAGATAACTACCCCGTTCTTTTTCAGTGCGAGGTTGCGCTTTTGAGCGTTGCGCAGCATATGCGGCCCCACAAAGATGACCTTATCAAACTGCTCGAACGGCACCTTGTCGAACAGCGCGCTGCGTAGCTCCTGGGCGTGCAACCGCCCTACCAGCCTCTGGCCTTCCCGCTTGTGCTTGCCGTACCAGATGGCATTGCCCAGCATCCATTCGCAGAACACCGTATCGGCCTGGCGTATGAGGCGCTTGCTGGCCATTTCATTGTGCTGCTTATGACCACTCCAGAAGTCAAGCAGGAGACGAATCCCGGCTTGGGTGAAATAAGGATAGAACGGCTTGATAAACTTGAGGTCATGCCCGGCAATCACCACCGTTTTCTTGGGTGGGACGTTGGGCGCCAGCTCGTGGGTCTGCACTGGCTTCCGCAGGGCCAGCGATGGCTGCTTCGCTGCCCAATTGTTGAGGGACTCGAGAGACATGCCTTCCGGCGGGCGGGTAAGCGCCAAATCTGGCGCAATGGCTTCACTCTCTAGGGCCACGCCGGGCCACTGACCCTTCGCCAAGGTAGAGTCGCGCATAATGCCAATGCGCACTTGAGGGGCGTAGCAGGTCGGCCAAGCCAGGTCCTCCAGATCTTCTGGCTCGAGTTCTTCCAATACTTGAGGCTCGGCCAGCAGCCAGAGATCATCTCGTTGGCTGATCTCGCCATCCGGCGTAGCGCATTCGATACCGGCGGCTTCCAGACGGGCCTGGGTCTCGGCCTGCCACTGGCTGGCGACGACGCGCCGAGGACGTAGCGTCTGGGCGAGCAAACATCGCATGCCAGCCGTGGTGATGTCTGATGCCAGGACGCTCAACGCCGGCGGTTCAGGTGCCATCATCACCAGGCCAGCCGTGCGCAGCATCTGCGTTAGACGCAGCTCAGTGGTGTGTGCGCGCATCACCGCACGGGCGCCCTTCAGGGCCATCCGCCAGCGGTAGGCCGGGTGATTCAGCAAGTTCTCCAGCGCTTGTGCAGCTTCGCTTTCAGTGCGCACGATCTGCCCTACCCCTTCGAGGTAGCGGTTCATGCCCAGCGCGGGGCCGGAGATGATCGGCGAACCGCAGGAGGCGGCTTCCATCACTCGCCGCGAGAACATGGTCGGGGAATCCAGCACCGAGTTGACGTTGATCTGCACCGGGTGGGCCTTGTAGGCCTGGATCATCTCCTCGTAGTTGAGGCTGCCAGCCACATAGTCGCCCAGGCCGCCAGGGTATTTGTAGGGCGATTCCGGATCGTCGTGCTGGCGGTCGTAGATCGTGAGGCCCAGCGGGGCCGCCGCACTCATGATCTTGTCCATGTACTCGGAGCGCTCGGGATAGCGCGTGCCGTAGTAGGTGCCGCCATAGGACGCCGTAGACTGCCATTCACGGGTGGAGGGTAGCAGGTTGTGGATCTTCGGCGAGGCGTAGAACGGGCAACTGCTGGCCGTCTGGCTCAGTGCCCTTGGGGAGGCCAGGTAGGGAATGATCCGACGGCTATCGGTGGTGAAGACGTGATCACACAGGCTGGCCGCCTTGCGGAAGCGCTCGAAGTGGACCGGGTCTTCCTTGTTCCAGAACAGCGAGGGAATGCCCTGACGGCGGCAGTGTTCCAGCAGTTCGCTGAGCGGAGCGAACTCTTCGTCACTGTAGCAGCCCACCTTGCGGTGCCACTGCCCGTCGTTGCCCTTCCAGGCGGACTCCACGAACATGGCGTCAATGGGCTGCCGGGCGAGTTCCTGCCGCCAGTTGTCCGGCGAGAGCGGCACCACCTTGACGGCGCTGGCCAGGGTATCGGTGGTGAACTGATCGGCGATCAGGCCCAGCGTGATCTGCTCCAGCGGCTTGGCCTGGGGGGCTTGTTGCGCAGGGGCTGCGGTGTGATTGGTGGAGCGCACACGCTGGAGGCTATCGGCGTAGAGCCTCGTGACGTGGTTCCAGGTGCGTTCCTGCTCTATCCAGGCACGAGCCACCTGGCCCAGGCGCTTGCGTTCTGCAGGGCTGTCAATCAGCGCCTTGAGCACGCGGCAGAGGTCGTCGGCGCTATCCTTGGTGAACAGCTGGGCACGCTGGTTATCTCCCGCCAGGGTCTTGTGGGGGGAGACATCGGAGAGCACCACCGCCTTGCCCATGGCCATGGCTTCGAGGGGCTTGAGCGGCGAGACCATCTCGGTGACGGCACACGAGAGTCGCGGCACCGGCATGATATCCATGCAAGAGAGATAGAGTGGCACAGCATCGAAGGGTACCCGTCCGGTAAAGCGGCAGTGCTGCTGAATGCCGAGCGTCTTGGCCTTAGCCTTGACGGTATCGATCAGCTTGCCGTCGCCGACCAGCACGAAGACGAAGTCCTGACCTTGGGCCTTGAGCTGAGCCAGTGCCTCCATCAAAAATTCCAGCCCTTCGTAGGCCACGGCGCTACCAGCATAGCCGATCACAGGGACACCAGGTTTGAGTTCCAGTTCCTGGACCACATCGGCATCGGGGGGCATGGGCTGAAAGCGCTCGGCATTGACGGCGTTGGGCACCACCACAATACGCTCGCGCGACACGCCCCACGACGCCAGCTCATCGGCCAGCTCTTCTGTCAGGGTTATGACCAGATCCGCTTCGCGGGCCGCCTGTTGCTCCAGCTCGCGCATCAACTCATAGCGCTCGGAGCCAGCCCACTCAGGTTGGGTGGAAGCTTGCGTTACCTCCCACAGGCCGCGAACTTCATAGACAAATGGCAGCCCCAGGCGACGCGCCGCCATCAATGCGGGAAGCGCGGTGATATGGTTGGATGCGGCGGCGATGATCTCGGCACCGCTGGTCTGGGCTTCGCGAAGATAGTGATCGGCGGCCTCGGCGAGATAGTAATCCAGCGGGGTCTTGTTGAGGTTCCATCCCGCACAGGCGGCGTAAGTCACCCCTTCCACCTCAGCCTCGTAGTAGCCCTTGTCGAGTGCTTTGGCGCCGACATCCCAGGGAAATCCTGGGCGAGTCGTGGCCCGGACTTTCCAGCCAGCTTGCTGTAGCCCGGCAGCAATACCGTGTGAACGGGTCGAGTAGCCGTTGCTGGCATGGGGCACCGACTGGTGCAGGCAGTAGAGAATATTCTGACGTCGCGTAAACAAGCCCGCATTTGGCTGACGCGGAGGAATAGAAACGCCACCCTTAAGGCGAGCCAGCCCCTGAATAAAGCTATATAAATCTTGGTGCTTCTTATTGAAAGCTACGCCTTTACGCCAAAGGTCATCCAGAATACTCAACGCATCACTGATGCCACCTTGCTTATAAAAAATGTAACTCGCACGCGAAAAGTGATCACTATAGGCTTTACTTTTTGCATAGGAAATCAATAACTGTGGAGAAAGTGCCGTTCCAGCCACTCTCAGAATTCTCTTTTTTGTCTTTACAAGAGACGAGTACACACCTAATGCATCAGCAACTTTTAGAGAGGCTGTTTTTCCTCTTTCTATCATTCTTAACTTTATTAACATCGCGACACCTCTAGCCTTATAACCAGATGTAGACTATCAAGTCAAGAACTTTAGTTCTTTTCCGCCCAAACGCCTCTGGTATCAATTAAGTAGTCGCGATCGGTATCCTTTACGATGATGTTCTTGAATGGCTTGTGATCCACTAGCATGACCAGCACATCCGCTGACTCCAGCGCGTCGTTCATGTCGACCAGCTGAGCATCGCCTAACTTCTCTCCAGGAAGACTGCCGATATTCGGTTCCACCATCATAGACTGGCCGGGATGCTTCGCTACGATGGCCTCTGCGATCTTCAAGGCCGGGCTTTCCCGCAGATCATCGATATCCGGCTTGAACGCGAGCCCGAAGCAGGCGATGGTCACGTCCCTGGCGGTCTTGTCCGGATTGGCACTCAGGTACTTGCCCACGGCCTCGTTGACCTTGTCGACCACCCACTGCGGCTTGCCATCGTTGACCTCCCTCGCGGTGCGGATCAGGCGCGCCTCATCTGGTGTCTCGCTGACGATGAACCAGGGGTCCACGGCAATACAGTGGCCGCCCACGCCAGGGCCAGGCTGCAGGATGTTGACCCGCGGATGACGATTGGCCAGGCGAATCAGCTCCCACACGCTGATGTCGATCTTGTCGCAGATGATGGAGAGCTCGTTGGCGAAGGCGATGTTCACGTCGCGGAAGCTGTTCTCGGTGAGCTTGGCCATCTCGGCGGTACGCGCCGTGGTGGTGATGCACTCTCCTTCCACGAAGATCTGGTAGAGCGCCGTGGCCGCCGCGGAGCACTTGGCGGTCATGCCGCCGATCACCCGGTCGTTCTCCACCAGTTCGCGTACCACGTGGCCGGGCAGCACGCGCTCGGGGCAATGGGCAATGCGGATATCGGACGCTTCCCCATGGGTCTGCGGGAAGGTGAGATCGGGCCGCGCTTCGGCCAGCCAGGCCGCCATCTGCTCGGTGGCACCCACCGGCGAGGTGGACTCAAGAATTACCAGATCACCCGCCTTCAGCACCTGGGCAACGGCCTTGCTCGCCGACTCGATATAGGTAAGGTCCGGTACGTGGTCGTTGCCGTTCTCTGCCTTGAACGGGGTGGGAACGGCAATCAGGAAGGCATCCGCCGACTCGGGGCGAGTCGCCGCCCGCAGGTAGCCTTCCTTCACGGCGGCATGAACCACGATATCCAGCTCGGGCTCGACGATATGAATATCGCCGCGGTTGATGGTATCCACGGCGTGCTGGTTGATATCTACGCCGATGACCTGCTTGCGACGAGAGGCAATAACGGCAGCCGTCGGCAGGCCAATATAACCGAGACCAATAACGGAGATGGTGTCGTAGTTCATGGTTCCGTCCAAAGACAGGTTGAGTTCAAGGAGTCTGGAGCTGATGCGATACCAAGGCGAGCGATGCCGGCTTGCTACAGGGTGCTGGCCAGGATCTCGAGAATGCGGCTGCAAGCCTTGCCATCGCCGTATGGATTATGGGCATAGCTCATGGCCTCGTAGGCGGCACTGTCGGTCAGCAGGGTATGCATCTCATCGACGATCCTCGCCACATCGGTTCCCACCAGCTTGACGGTACCGGCATCCACGGCTTCCGGCCGCTCGGTGGTATCCCGCATCACCAGCACGGGCTTGCCCAGTGACGGTGCCTCTTCCTGGATGCCACCAGAATCGGTGAGGATCAGGTGGGCCCGGTTCATCAGGTAGACGAACGGCAGATAATCCAGCGGCTCAATCAGGTGCACGTTGTCGATGTCGGAGAGCAGGCGCTTGACAGGCTCAAGGACATTGGGGTTCAAGTGCACCGGGTAGACGAGCTGAGTCTCGGAATGCTCTGCGGCGGTATCGTGAAGCGCCCGGCAGATCCGCTCGAAGCCGCCACCGAAACTCTCGCGCCGATGTCCCGTCACCAGGATCAACTTACGGTTGGCATCCAGGAAGTCGAACTGCTCGGCGAACTGTTGCTGAAATCGTTCGCTATCCTCGAGCTTATGCACTACCTCCAGCAGAGCGTCGATCACCGTGTTACCAGTGACATGCACCTTGGCCGGCGCAACCCCCTCTTCTAGCAAATTTTGGCTGGAGCGCTCGGTAGGTGCGAAGTGCAGCTCGGCCAGGGCACCGGTCAGCTTGCGGTTGGCTTCTTCCGGCCAGGGGGAGTAGATGTTGCCGGTGCGCAAGCCGGCTTCCACATGCCCCACCGGAATCTGCTGGTAGTAGGCCGCCAGCGTGGTGGCGAAGGTGGTCGCCGTGTCGCCATGCACCAGCACGATGTCCGGCTTGACCTCGGCCAGAACGCCCTTCATGCCTTGCAGGATCGACGTGGTCACGTCGGTGAGATCCTGCCCCGGCTTCATGATGTTCAGGTCGTGGTCGGGTATCAGTTCAAAGAGGTCCAGCACCTGATCCAGCATTTCGCGGTGCTGGCCGGTCACGCAGACCTGCGCCTCGAAGCGCTCATCGGCGGCGAGGGACAGGGCAAGGGGCGCCATCTTGATGGCTTCGGGACGCGTGCCGAACACACAGAGGATCTTGATGGGCATAAGTAGGCGGAGGATGTCTCGATTGATGGGGGCAGGGTCAGGTATGCCGGCGGCTATCCAACGGCGCAGCCGAAGGCGTCTCTACCGAAAGTGCCAAACGAGGCACTGGAGTCAGGATGTGCCGGAAACAGGCACGCTACCGCCCGAGGATTGTCCCGGGCGCATTCCCATGCCCTTCAGAAACAGGGATATGGCCAGGTAGGCCCTGCCCCCGTGACGACATCCTTCGATGGTCGCGCCATTCTACGCAACTGTACCGGCCGGCTCCACGCTGAGCGCCGAATGAGCGCCGCACACGGTAGCCGGAGGCTAAGATTACTTGGTCGCTGAAGGATACAGAGCCGCCACCGCGGCCACAATGGCACACCCCGACATTCATCGCCGTGCAAGTCGAAGCGTCGAACGCTGCATAGCAAGGGATGCGGGCTACCTCCTGATCCGAACGCGGCAGCTCAGCTTGTCGCAACGCGCATTGTCTTCTTCACGGGAGCGTGATCACGTCGGGCGGAAGATCTCGACCTCCAGGCCATCGATGTGGCGATAGTGGCGATCGTTGGCAGTTAGCAGCGTCACCCCAAGTTCCAACGCGGTTGCCGCAATCAATGCATCGGCCATCTGCATGCTGTGGCTGAGCGCATAGCTCTCGACCAGGAAAGTGGCACGTGCCGAAATGCCCTCCTCCAGATGCACAAGTTCGGTCTCCCAGTAGCGCATGGCCCGACGCAACTGACGAAGCTCTTGCGTGTTGCGCAGGCCTTGAACCAGTTCCATGTAGCTGATGGCGGAGATCGCAAAGCCCGGCATCTCATCCAACCTGTTGGCTGCGGCGGTATTCCCGCGCAGGTTCCAGATCAGCACATCGGTGTCGACCAGCATCAATCGTTGATGCCGAAGGTGCGCGATGCACGAAATCGGCGGACCTCGGCATCGACGTCCATCTCTTCTCGGTCCGCCCATAGCCCAAATGCCGGGTTACGCGAAGGTCGTTCTTCCGCTTGATTGGCCGCCAAGCCGACCAACCGCGCACAGGGCTTGCCACGAAGGGTGATTTCAACAACTTCGCCGCGTTGCGTAGCAGCCAGCAGCGCCCTAGCCTGAAGGCGTAGATCTTTTACCGTGGCGTGCATCTCTTCGCCCTCTTGTTGCCAAGACTTTTGACATTCGATTCACGATACCATGGTTACACTTGGTAGTGTAACTTAGCTGCCAGGGGCATGACCTTAAGGAAATTTAGAGCTTGAGCTACGCTAGAAAGGAAACACCAGCAGCGGCTGGTCACGGATGCACCCGAATGGGTATTGGATGTTAACTTTGGTTGACACTCCCCGTAACGTTAACTACAGTTATCACTATGCTCGAACTCATAAAAACAGATGTGTTTGATCGATGGCTCCGAAGCCTACGCGACACGCGGGCCCGTGCCAGGGTGGCGGCTCGGATCAAGCGGTTGAGCATGGGAACCCGGGGGATGTGAAGCCCGTAGGAGAGGGCGTTTCGGAAATGCGTATTCCCTATGGTCCCGGTTATCGCGTCTACTACATCACCAGAGGGCCCGTTATCGTGGTGCTGCTCTGCGGTGGCGACAAAAGCAGCCAGCCACAGGATATCGACAGGGCCAAAGCCATTGCCGCGCAATGGGAGGAGTGAATTCATGACCAACCAAAAGGTGTCATTCGGCCATTACGATACCGCTGAATATCTCCAGAACGAAGAAGATATTGCGGCCTATCTGGAGGCCATCATGGAGGAAAATGACCCATCTCTGTTGGCTGCTGCACTAGGGGATATCGCCCGAGCGCGTAACATGAGCCAACTGGCCAAGGAAGTAGGCATGAGCCGCGAGGGACTCTACAAAGCCCTGTCCGGTGAAGGCAACCCCGCTTATGCCACCATCAGCAAGGTCGCCAACGCCTTGGGGCTGCGCCTTACCATCAAGCCTCTCTCACGGCCTTCCGCCCACGGATGAACGCACGCTAAGCTCTCACCCAAGGGCCTCTACCGCAAGGCACGGCGCGACGAGCTGAAGAACTTCACCGGCATCGAACGGCTGCGGGAACGCCAGCTCATCGCTTGATTCTGCCGATCGCCGTGCGAGTCGAAGCGTCGAACCGACGGCTCCCACAACCCTATGCTGGCTCTGTGCCCTTGTGGGAGCGAAGCTTGCTTCGCGATTGGATGCCGGTTGCCATCGCCGTGCGAGTCGAAGCGTCGAACCGACGGCTCCCACAAAACCCAGTCCTGTATTGTGCTTGTGGGGGCTGTGCTCTTGTGGGAGCTGTGCTTGCACGGCGATTCTCGCTCCTTTCGCGGTGCAAACACCGCTCCTACAACATCAACCCTCCGGCCGGATGGGCCGGGTTTACCCGATAGGGACAATCACATGCCAATGAATCCCCCCGACCTGCTGGAGCAGGTCTTTTCCATCGCCAAAGACGCCGGCGACACCATCATGGCCATCTACTCCCGTGAGTTCACGGTAGAGGAAAAGGACGACAAGAGCCCGCTCACCGAGGCGGACAAGGCTGCCCACGAGGTTATCGTGGTGGGCTTGAACGCGCTGCCCGAGAGCATACCAGTACTCTCCGAGGAGGATGCCGGGGGCTTTGCCGGCGCGGATGCCGATGGCCGCTACTGGCTAGTGGACCCGTTGGACGGCACCAAGGAGTTCATCAAGCGCAATGACGAGTTTACCGTCAACATCGCACTGATCGAGAACGGCAAGCCGGTGCTCGGCGTGGTCGTGGCGCCTGCGTTGGAGGTGAGCTATCTCGCCGCTGAGGGCATGGGCGCCTTCAAGGTAAACACCAGCGGCGAACGAAAGCCGATCCGCGTCGCAGGCAAGCCCGCCGAGGGCGCTACCTGGCGGGTGGTGGGCAGCCGCTCCCACCATAGCCCCGACCTGGCCGAGTGGCTGGAGCAGCTTGGCGAGCACGATATGGTACCCATGGGTAGCTCGCTGAAGCTGTGCCTGATCGCCGAGGGCGAGGCGGACGTCTACCCGCGCCTCGGCCCCACCTGCCTATGGGACACCGGCGCCGCCCAGGCGGTGGTCGAGCAAGCTGGGGGCCGAGTGGAAACCCTGGAAGGCGAGCCGCTCAGCTACGCCACGCCTCAGGAACACCTCAACCCCTACTTTATCGTCTGGGGGCATCAGGCCTGAATCGGCAGCCCTGAAACGACGAAGCCCGGCACAGGCCGGGCTTCGTGGTTAAGTCCAGGGGGTCCAGCCCCTAAATCGCCTTTTGGTTCCGCCCCCGGGAGGGAAGGCGGCCGACGGAGTAGTAGGTGAAGCCCTTCCTGGCCATGCGCGCGGGGTCGTACATGTTGCGCCCGTCGAAGATGCTGGGCTCGCTCAGCTGTTGATGGATCAGGTCGAAGTCCGGCGCGCGGAAGCTCTGCCACTCGGTAACGATCACCAAGGCGTCGGCGCCCTTCAGGGCCGTTTCCTTGGTGCCGCACAGAGTGAGCTCGTCGCGGGTGCCGTAGAGGCGCTGGGTCTCTTCCATCGCCTCGGGGTCATAGGCCTGTACCCGGGCGCCGGCCTCCCACAGTGCTTCCATCAACACGCGGCTAGGCGCCTCGCGCATGTCATCGGTGTTGGGCTTGAAGGCCAGCCCCCACAGCGCCAAGGTCCTGCCGGCCAGCTCGCCACCAAAGTGCTCGCGAATCTTGGCGAACAGGGTGGTCTTCTGCTCGGCGTTACGCGCCTCAACCGCCTTGAGCACCTTGCTGTCGAAGCCGATGGCGTCAGCGGTGCGAATCAGCGCTTGTACATCCTTGGGGAAGCAGGAGCCACCGTAGCCCACCCCGGGATAGATGAAGTGATAGCCGATGCGCGGGTCGCTGCCGATGCCCTGGCGAACAGCTTCGATATCCGCCCCCAGGCGCTCGGCCAGGTTGGCGATCTCGTTCATGAAGCTGATCTTGGTGGCCAGCATGCAGTTGGCCGCGTACTTGGTGAGCTCGGCGCTCTTCACATCCATCACGATGATCTTCTCGTGCTGGCGGCTGAAGGGGGCGTAGAGCTCACGCATCACCTCCACCGTGGCCTCATCCTCGGTGCCGATGATGATGCGGTCCGGCTTCTGGCAATCGGCGACCGCGCTGCCTTCCTTGAGGAACTCGGGGTTGGACACCACATCGAAGGTCAGCTCCGCCCTGCCCCGCCTCTCCAGCACTTCCGCCATTCGCGCGCTCACCTTGTCGGCGGTACCCACCGGCACGGTGGACTTATCCACAATGATGCGATGGGCTTCCATGTGCTCGGCAATGGTCTCGGCCACCTTGAGCACGTGCTTAAGGTCGGCGCTGCCGTCTTCATCCGAGGGCGTACCCACGGCGATGAACTGGATATCGCCATGGGCCACCGCCATGGTCGCATCAGTGGTGAACTGCAGCCGTCCGGAAGCGCTGTTCTCCTTGACCAGTGCCTCCAGGCCCGGCTCGTAGATCGGGATATGACCCTGCTTGAGCTTCTCGATCTTCTCGGCGTCGACGTCGACACAGATCACCTGATGGCCGACCTCAGCCAGGATGGTGCCCTGCACCAGGCCCACGTAGCCGGTGCCGAAAACCGTAACGTTCATCCTTGCTCCTTAGACATGATAGAAATCCCGGTACCACGCCACGAAATTCGCCACGCCCTCCTTCACCGGAGTGGCAGGCTTGTAGCCCACCGCCTTCTCAAGCTCAGTGCTGTCGGCGTAGGTATCCGGCACGTCGCCCGGCTGCAAGGGCAGCAACTCCTTGATCGCTTTCTTGCCCAGCGCCTCCTCGATTGCCTCGATATAGGCGGAGAGTTTCACCGGGTCGTTATTGCCGATGTTGAAGAGGCGGTAAGGCGCGTTACTGGTGGCGGGGTCCGGGGCATCGCTGTTCCACGCAGGATTGGGCTGAGCGATATCGTCGCTGGCGCGGATCACCCCCTCGACGATGTCGTCGATATAGGTGAAGTCGCGAGTGTGGTTGCCATGGTTGAACACCGGGATCGGCTCGCCGGTCAGGGTTTTCCTGGTGAACAGGAAAAGCGCCATGTCCGGGCGGCCCCAGGGGCCATAGACGGTGAAAAAACGCAGCCCGGTAGTCGGCAGGCGGTAAAGATGGCTGTAGCTATGCGCCATCAGCTCGTTGGCCTTCTTGGTGGCGGCATAGAACTGCAGCGGATGATCGACGCCCTCGTGCTCCGAGAACGGCATCTTGGTATTAGCCCCATACACGCTGCTGGTGCTGGCGAAGGTCAAATGCTGCACCTGGTGATGCCGGCACGCCTCCAGCATATTGGTGAAGGCCACCACGTTGCTCTGCACGTAGGCATGCGGGTTCTCCAACGAGTAGCGCACCCCGGCCTGGGCAGCAAGGTGGATCACCCGCTCCGGCTGGTACGCCTCGAACGCCGCACTCACCGCCTGCAGGTCGGCGAGATCCTCACGCACGAACACGTATTCGCTGCCGGTGCGCGCTGCCGTCTCCTCCAGAATCTTGAGGCGTGCTTCCTTGATCGTCGGGTCGTAGTAGTCGTTGACCACATCGAAGCCGATCACGCTGTCGCCCCGCTCCAGCAGGCGCTTGGCGGTGTGGAAGCCGATAAAGCCGGCGTTACCGGTCACGAGAATTTTCATTGCCATCCTATGAGGATCGAGATTTCAAGAGATCAGTGGGTCGAGTGGCGGCACGTGGCTCTTGCTTGAATTCAGGATTCAGAAAGCTCAGCTCCTTGGTGTTCTGGATCGACGATCTCAAGTTCCAAGAGCAGCTGACTGAAAAGATACTATATCCTGACCCAACCATGATGTTCTGACACTCCCCGCCCGCCGCGCTTCGCGCTTTGGGCGAGGGTTCTAAGGTCACCCCCAGAACCTTCCTGCTTCAACACGCCTTCACTAGGCAGCGGCTAGGCCGCTGCCCCCGATCCAGTCGCTCCACAGGCTAACCCCGCCAGCCCGGCGGTTCGGATATTCCTGGCTGCATTGATGTCGCGATCGATGGCTTGCCCACAGCTTGCACAGTGCCAATGACGTTGCGAGAGCGGCAGTTTTTCAACCTTGTGGCCACAGCCATGGCAGAGCTTGCTGCTGGGGAACCACTGGCTCACTTTCACTACTTGCCGTCCCGCCCACTCGGCCTTGTACTCGAGCTGGCGGACAATTTCACCCCAGCCGGCATCACTGATGGCTTTAGCCAGTGAACGGTTCTTGATCATGCCGGTGATGTTGAGCGACTCGACGCAGATGACTTGGTTTTCGTTGATCAGCGTTCGCGTCGCTTTATGGACCGCATCGCGGCGGCAGTCCGCAATCTTGGCATGCAGCCGCGCCACACGTTGCTTGGCCTTGGCGCGATTCTTTGAGCCTTTTTGCCTCTTGGCCAGCCGGCGTTGTAGATAGGCCAGCTTGGCTTCGTATCGCTTCAGGTGGCGTGGATTACCGTATTTTCCCCCGTCGCTGGTGATGAAGAGATCGGTCAACCCCAGGTCAATCCCGGTCATCGTCGGCGTGATCGGCAGCGCTTCGGGCGAGAACTCGCACAGGCAGCTGATGAAGTAACGCCCGGCACGATCCATTGAAATCGTGATGCTGGATGGTTCACTGGGCAGCGGTCGGCTCCAGCGTATCGGCAGCGGCGTCTTCGTCTTGGCGATGGTGATCTCGCCATCCCGATAGCGAAACGCGGCCTTGGTCAGCCGGATCGATTGTCGGCCATCCTTACCCTTGAAACGCGGATAACGTGCCCTGAGCTTGGGGTTGAAGAAGTTGTCGAAGGCGGCTTTCTGGTCACGCAGGGTTTGTTGCAGTATCACACTGGACACATCGGCAAGCCAGGGGTACTCAGCTTTCAGCGCCACTAGCCGCTTTTCCGCGGCGGCATGCGACACTGTCTCACCGCGCTGCTGATACGCCTCGGTGCGATACTGCAACGTGTTGTTCCAGACAAACCGTGCACACCCGAACGACTGCGCCAGAAGCTCAGCCTGCTCAGGCGTAGGATAAAAGCGTTCCTTGTAGGCACGTCTTGTCATACTGGATAAATTATCAGCATAATAAAGTGTTATCAACACGGCACCGCTGCGTGGTGCGCGCTTATATCACCGCCCGATTGGGCGATGCTTTACGCGCTATTTGGTAACAAAGAGCGCTGGAAGACCGCCACCAGCATGGCAGCAATCAGCAGCACGATGATACCGGTAGGGCCGGTAAAGCGCAGCGGCATGGAAAAAGGCGCAGCACCACCACCGTAACAGAGCCCGCGGCCGAATCGAAGGCTCCTACAATGCCCTATGCTGGCACTTTGCCCCTGTGGGAGCTGTGCTTGCACCGCGAAAAACAACCCATCGCCGTGCAAGCACAGCTCCTACATAAAACCTCCACTATCGCTCTGTGAGGTAATCTCGACCGAGGGTGACCTCGACCTCCCGGCCGGCGTCCCTTGCCCATTGCTCGATGTGAGCCTTGAAGGCGAGTTGGACGTCATGGTCGCCGTGGACCAGGCGGATATGCCGCGGCGGGTGGCGCATGCGGCGGATGAAGGCGAGCAGGTTCTGCTGGTCGGCGTGAGCGGAGTAGCCGCTGACGGTGTGGATCTCGGCGCGGATGTCGATGCGCTCGCCGTCGAGGAGTACCCAGCCGCCGCTCGGCCCGTAGCGCTGGATGTCGCGACCCGGGGTACCGGCGCCTTGGTAGCCGATGAACACCACGGCATGGCGGGGGTCGCCGAGCATGCGCTTGAGGTAGTTGACCACCCGCCCACCGGTGACCATGCCGCTGGCGGCGATCACCACTGCCGGCCGATGGGTGCGCGCCAGGTAGTCCACGGTCTGCTCGTGCTCGGCGTGGTCATCCACGGTGTAGAGGTTGTCGAAACTTAGCGGGTGGCGGCCGCTGCGCACGCGCCGGTGGGCCTCCGCATCCCACCAGGGCTTGAGGTCGCGATAGACCTGCGTGAAGCGCGCGGCCAGCGGGGAGTCGACGATGATCTCGAGCTCGCGCCAGCGGGGGTCGGTGGCGGTGTGGATCAGCCCCTCGAGCTCGTAGAGCAGCTCCTGGGTGCGGCCGATGCTGAAGGCGGGGATCACCACGCTGCCGGCATTCTCCAGCGCCCGGTCGATGGCGGCCTTGAGCCGGGCCCGGCGGGTGGTGCGGTTTTCATGGTGGCGGTCGCCATAAGTGCTCTCGAGCACCAGGGTGTCGGCGCGATACGGCGCTTTCGGCGCCGGCAGCAGCGGCGCGTAGGGTGCGCCGAGGTCGCCGGAGAACACCGTGCGGTGCGTCTCACCCGAAGCGTGGTCGCGCACATCGACCTCCACATAGACCGAGCCGAGGATGTGCCCGGCGCGCTGCAGCTTGACGCGGATACGGTGGCGCGCGTCATCGATCAGGGTATGCCACTGCCGGTAGTCCAGCGGGACCAGCCGCTCCTCCAACTCGGCCAGGAAGCGCTCGATCAGCGAGCGGTCGCGGGTGAAGCCGATCTTCAGCGCATCCTCGATCACCAGCGGCAGCAGCCGCGCGGAAGGCACCGAGCAGAGGATCGGCCCCTGATAGCCGGCCGATATGGTTGATATGCACATGAGTGACGATCAGCGCCAGCACGTCGTCCACCGGAAAGCGCACCCGGTGCTGCTCGAGGCTGTCGAGGTGGTCGGCGGCCTGGCCCTGGAAGAGCCCGCAATCCACCAGCAGTGCGCGGTCGTCACTGATCTGCAAGCGGTGGCAGCTGCCGGTGACGCCCTCGGCGGCGCCGTGGTGGAGAATCCGTGGGGGTTGTTGCATCCGGGGGACATCGCTGCCCGTTATCCGATGCTCAGAGTGTAGCTCGCCTATCGCCTTAGACTTTAGTCGTAAACAAGTGGTTGACCTCCAGTATAATAGCAACTTGCTCACATCCACCAATGGGCCGTCAGGGCCCCGGAGAGTCACGATGAACGTCAAGGCCGCTCGCCAGCATCTGGGGTCAGCTACTCCCCGCGCCCCCGCTACGCTCGGCGAACCGTCGCCGTAGCCTCGAGCGCGCTCTCATCACATGGAGCCGCCCCTCGCACCGTATGCCGTGCTTCTATATTTGAGCGCTCGTATGACGCTCAAATCTATAAAGCGTAAAGATCTCACACAAGCAGGCCGTCGATCGATGATCGACGGCCTGCTGAATTCTTGCGCTATCCCGGCCCGAGGGCCGGGGGTCCAACGCTTACTTGGCAGCCTTGGGAGGGGCTTCCTTGACGGCCTTCGTGGCAGTCTCGGTAGCTTCCTTGGTGCTTTCCTGAGCCTGCTTGACGCTGCTCTCGGTCAGCTTCTGGCTCTCCTCGACGAACTCCTGCTGCAGGGCCACGGCCTTCTCGGCATCACCCTTCATGCGCTCGGTAAGCTCTTGGGCGACCTTCTGCTGGCCTTCCATGTAGCTCTTGAGGCCTTCAGCGTCCTTGACTTCCATCAGGCTGCGCAGCTGCGCCAGGCCGGTGTCGGTATAGGCCTTGGTAGCCTCGAGCTGGGCGTTGACCAGCTTCTCGGTGTAATCGACGGAGAGAGAAGCGAAGGCGCGTGCTGGAGCGAAGAACATGGACTCGAGCTGAGCGGTGTCAAACTGCTTGGTGTCAAAGGCGAATGCGTTGGTCATGAGGGAACCTCCTGGTTCTGGATGACATGGAGCGGGAGATTCCCGCTCTGATGTCATCCACAATAGCAGGTATTTTTGTGCAGTGCAACATAGCGATTTTGATAAAGCGCGGCGCGTCGACAAGCGACGGAGGCCTATACCCCTGCGACCGGTGCGAACCGGCATGAGGGACCATCCCAGGGAATGAGGGTCTGTCCGATTACGCTGGGCACGCCACGCTTCCAGCAGCAGGTCGCCGAGTTGCTTGGCCGACGCACCGGCGCCGCCCAGGCCGTAGTGGAACAAGCCGGCGGCCGGGTGGAAACCCTGGCAGGTCAGCCACTTCGCCATGCCAAGCCCCAGGAACACCTGAACCCCTACTTCGTCGTCTGGGGTAACGCGAGTTGAGCATATCGGGTAGGGGCCGGGGTTGCCCCCGGCGCCCTCCCACACCACCGGGCATACGGTTCCGTACCACGGCGGTTCATGGAGAACGATTAAGCCCTCTTGACCGTGTCCAGTACCGAGATCAGACCCAACCAGTCGAACCACTTCCGCGGCAGGGCCTGATTCATGTGCGAGGCACCGGCATTCCACCAAGGACCTCGCCCATTCCCCGCTGACTTCCAGGCACGCTGCTCGTCCAGGCCCAACGCCAGGAGTTTCCGGCGCCGAGTTACCGGACGCTTCCACTGCCGCCAGATCATGCAGCGCAGTCGGCGACGTATCCATTGATCTAGCGCTTCCAAAGGGCGCTTCACGTCGACGAGGGAGAAGTAGTTGGCCCAGCCCCGCAAGACCGGGGTCAGCTCTTCGATGACTCGTCGGATGTGGCACCCCCTGGCACGCCTGAGGATCTCGCGGACACGTTGCATCAGGCGCCGCAGGCTGGCCTTGGCCAGCGTCAGCTTCGGCAGCCTGTGTCGGGTCAGCGTGTAGCCCAGATACCCCCGGTTCCAGGGGCGATCCACTGCGCTCTTGTCGCGGTTGACCGTCAGCCTGAGCGAGCTCTCGAGAAAATCACTCAGGCTGGTCATGACGCGCTCGCCCGCTCGCCGACTCCTGACATACACCTGCAGGTCGTCGGCGTAACGGCAGAAGCGGTGACCGCGGCGCTCCAGTTCCTTGTCCACGTCATCCAGCAGGATGTTCGCCAGCAGTGGGCTCAGCGGCCCACCCTGGGGCGTGCCCTGCCGGCGTGGCGCGGCCAGGCCATCCTGGAACATCCCGGCTTCCAGATAGCGTCGGATCAGGCGCAACACTCGCTTGTCGCAGACGCGGCGCGCGACCCGGGCCATCAGCAGGTCGTGGTTCACTCGGTCGAAGAAGGCTTTCAGGTCAAGGTCGACCACCCAGCGGTGGCCGGCGGCGACATGGTCCTTCATCGCCGAGACGGCCTGCTGGGCGCTGCGCTTGGGGCGGTAGCCGTAGCTCGATGCCGAGAATCCCGGGTCGAAGCGCGGCGTCAGCACCTGCAGCAGCGCCTGCTGGATCAGCCGGTCGGTGACCGTGGGGATGCCGAGCTGTCGCGTCCCGCCCTTGGGCTTGGGGATCTCGACGGCTCGGATTGGGCTGGGGTGGTACTCACCGGCCAGCAGCCGCTCGCGCAGCGTCGGCCAGTGATGTTTCAGGTGGTCGGCCAACTGGTGCACCGTCATGCCATCAGCACCCGGCGCGCCCTGGTTGGCGACCACCCTACGGTAAGCCCGCGCCATGTTGGCCTTCTCTACCACGGCCTCCATGAGCGGGGCGGGCTCCGCTTTCGTCCACGATGACGACGCCGGGACCGTCTCGACGCCCACCGGCCGGAACTCGGGGTACTGCCCCTGCCCCTCTGGGTGAGTGGTGGTATCAGCACCAGTTTCGGTCTTCATGATCGATCCTCGAGACGTCATCGCCTACTCGCGGTTCTTCATGTTCGGCCCTTGGTGCCGCGGTGAACCGGCACGTACTATGGCCTCTGCTGACGTCTGGCGGCCCATCCCGTCGCCTCTCGACGCCGGTAGCACCGTGGCAGACCACCAGACCTCCCAGGGTAAGACGCGCGACCTTCCTCCCATCTACCTGCCGCATATACTGCCGCCCCTTCCGGATAGCTATTGGGCTTTGAGTGCGTTGGCCCTCTCGCCCAGGTGCGACAGCCTCGTATGCGGTTCCTGTTCGTCAGGCCGGGAGTTTGCCTTCAGCTTCCTTCAGATTCCGCCTCGCGGCGGACACCCTTGCTGTTCAGCTAACGGTTCCCGCTATCAGGGTCCGTAGGGGACTTTCACCCCCGAGTCATCCCGAGGCACCACCCTCGGGAACAGCGCCAGTCAGGCGCTGCGCGCCATTCCTGGCGCACCAACGACAAAGCCCGGCCGGGCTTCGATTAGAGCAGTACACGCTCAACGGGGGACGTGGGAAGGGGCGATCAAGTTCCGTTAGGGTCAGCCGCGGACCCCCGGCCGACCCCTACACTGGCGCGGCGCTGCCCGCTTCCAGGTAGCAAAATCAGCGCGATGGGAAGGCTGATCCGTATCGACAAGGGCTTTCAACAGGCCTGGGATCCTGAACCCAGGTCCCGGTGAATGCACCCACGAATCATGCTACGCATTGATTCGGGGCTTCCCGCTCTCGCTGCCAGAGCGTTGAGAGCGTGACCGGCATTCTCGGTTTGCCAGGGGAGCTTTTGCCCACTGGCAACTGCCCGTCCTTGCGGCGGGTCAGCTGGTGTTTCCAGGCCCAGTAGCGGGCGCCGATGTTGTAGCTGGCATTGAGATCCGCGTTGTACTGCTTGCCGCTCTGAAAGGTGGCCAGTTCGTGCTATGCCTTATCCCGCTTGATGCGACCCGAGCCGTCGAAGGCCCAGGAAGAGGTGCCTCGCGGGTAGACGGTGACGACCCGGCCGCCGGCCTCGGCCATCTTCTGCTCGATCAGCGTGGCCAGCCGGCGATGCAGCCAGTGGTGGAAGCGCTGGCGCAGTCCCGAGCGCTTTTTGCCAGCCTTGGGACGCCAGCCCTTCAGATCCTCCAGCACGATCACATCGGCCCCATGCGTCAACGCGAAGTCGACCAGTCGGCGGGAGGTCTGCTGGGCCATGTGCTCGTTGATATGCTGGGCCTTGCGGTACCACGTCCGCCCGAATCCCCTGCAGAGCTTGGCGGTCTTGCGCGCCTTGCGGCGGATCAGCGTGGCGCGCTTGTCACGACGGTCTATGTCCGCGGCGGGGTGGAAGAACCTTCGCGCCACGACAGTGCCGTCCGGTGTCACGATACTGGCCGTGGCCAGCGTGTTGATCCCCACATCAACGGCGCAGGCGTGCTGCTGATCGGGGAGAGCTTCTGGTGCCATCGCCACCGGCACTGCCAGGTGGCAACGCCGGTTGAGCACCAGGGTCGGTGACTTGACGGTGCCCAGGCGGTGGCGCTGGCGTACTGCCTTGATCGCCACGTCATGCCACAGCCACTCCTTGCCGTCCCACAGCTTCAGACTGGCGGTGGTGAACTCGGTATCGAACTTGACCAACTGCCCGCGATACATCACCGGGTAGCAGCCAGCGACCGGGTTGAAGCGCGGTGGCCGGGCATGACGATGCTTCCGTTCGCCCACCTGCCAGGCCCGATAGCGGGTCAGGTAGCTCGATACCTGGCCCTTGACGAACTCGATGGCCGCTCGGCGCAGGTAGGACGGGAACTTGTAGAAGCGTCGAATGAAGTAGCGATGGCGCGGCGACGGATTCTTGGCAGTGGGGTGCATCAGCCGCTCCACGGCTGTGGCAAAGCTGGGCGCCTGCTGCAGCGAGGGCCAGTTGGTCAGCACCACCACTGACAACGCACGGCAGAACTGGCGGTATTCCGCCAGCGTCAGACGCATCAGGTGTCGCTGCTGCGGCGTGGCTTGTAGGGGCCACTTGTCCGTGCGAATCATCGCTCGAGCCATGCGAAAAGCCTAAGCCATTCCCTGATATTTATCCAGCATGCGCCTTGGCTCTCGCCAAGGCTTGCCGCTTGACTAGCGCATCACGCTTCGCGTCGATGCGTAGGATGCGCGGCTGGTTTGCTCAATATGTCTGTCCTCCGCGCCTTGCTCTGCATCCGTCTCAGCCCTCCTCAGTGCAGACCAACACACGACACAAAGACCGAGATAGCCGCTAAGACCCCGAACGTCACGTAACATCGACTGGGTCAGGCCGAAATCGATGAAAGCGACCGGCACCATGATGCCGGCTGTCGCCAACACCCTTATATTGGGGTCAGTGCCTGACGTGGCGAGTCTCCGCCAGAAAGCCACAAAGGTACAAGATAGAGAAGCAGCAGCACGCTGAGGCCCACCAATCCACGACGAGCGGCTGTATCGATCAGGTCACTGTGCAACTGGTCGTGTTGACGAATGCCCGGGTGGCGAGCGCCTTGCTCGACCAATGCATCTCGCGCGGCTTCCAGATGTCCTTCCCCCCAGCCCGTCAGAGGTCGTTCAAGAAATAATGCATAACCTGCACGCCACATCTCTAACCTGAGACCCACCGACGTCCCGCGAGACTCGTCCTGCCAGTATTGCTGCACATTATCGACCGCGAGTCCGATCCGGCCTGACACCCCAGTCTGGGGTATCAGTAAAACGACCATCAGCATCACCACTACCCCACCCAGGATGCAATGGCGTACGTTGGATGGCATCAACCCTGCTGCCGCCCGATGCCCCAGCAGCATCAAGAATGGCATCGCAATCCATCCACCCCGCGTTCCGGAGAGCAACGACCCCAGCAGGCCAGCCATGGCTGCCGAAAGGGCAAAGAGTAGCCACCACGGATGGCGCCCTTTTCCAGTCCCCGAGCTCCAAAGCGCTGCCAATAACGAGAGCGCCCCCAGCAGTAACGCTAGATTTCCGAAGGGAATGGCATTCATGCCATTGCTTGCGCGCTCATGCCCCAGCACCACACGCTCGTAAAGTGCAATGCTGCCTGCACCCAGAGCTCCACAACCCACGCCCTGCCAGAGCACGACCGGGTCAGGTGGAAAAAGGCGCAGCCAAACCAGCATTACCGCTGCCAGCAGAGGCCACAAGGGAAGCAGGATACCTTGATTACCCTCGCCCACCGGCCAATGGCCACTTCGCCACACATCCAGCAACCATAATCCGCCATAAGCAACCAGGGTCAGACAGAAAAGCCCGTCCTCTCGATCGAGCCCCTGCCAATCGGCGTCACGCAGTGCAAACACCAGACCTGCCAGCAATGTTGCCGCCAGCAGCAGCGGCACCACGGCATAGCTCCACTGCGTCACGATCAACAAGGCGATGAAGGCGAATACCCCGGCACTGTTCAACCTGGTCCAAAGCCGGCAAGACCTCATGCCATTCGCTCGATTGGATGGCCAACTCGAGTCGAGCGTCTCGAGAACGGCAGCAGACACTTCAACATTTCATCGTCCATGTTGACCAGAAACGGAACGGAGGGTAGCACGCTACATCTTATCTCCCCACTTATTCGCGGCCTGCAAGGCCTCGAAGGCCCCGAAGGCCTCGAAGGCCTCGAAGGCCTCGGTTGAAGGGTAGCTGTAGGGACCCGCTTGACCCGGGACTCCAAGGTAGGCAGGAGAACCGTTTTCCTATCCGCCCGCCTGCATGGGGACTGTAGCCACGCTGCTACCCACAGCCAAGTGCTCAACGGCTGCCGTACTCGTCGAGCGCACGCTGGAAGGCAGTATTCCGGGGGTAGCGAGAACGGATCTCACGGAGGAACTGACGCCCGGTGTTCGCATGTCCCATCGCCATGGCGGTCTCGACGCTCGCCATCACGGCACATGCTGCCCTGTCATAGGCCTTGCGGTGTCGTGGCGAGACGATGGCATGACAGCGCGCCCGGGCGGTATCGAAGCACCACTGCAGCCAGGTCATGGCGTCAGAGGGAGGCAAAGGATGACACTGGCTGGCCTGAACCAGGGCATCGCCCAGCCGAGCGGACACGCTAGCCTCGGCCACCTGTCCCAACGACTCGCCGTCTTCGGCCTCAGCCGGCCAGTCAGCCGCCACCCCCAACGACCCCATGCCATCCTGGGCCAGCTGCCGCCACATGACCTGGGTTGCCGCGCCCGCCTCCCGTACCGGCCCGCCAGCCAGCGCCAGCGGTACGCAGCAGAACAGTGCCCGGAGCGCGTTGTCACCGAATGACCAGCCCACCACGGCGTCCCGCTCCGCCAGGTCTCGCGCCGGCTGCCACTCACCGATCAGCAGCCAGGCCAGCACGGCCACCGAGGCCCTCCGCTCGAATGTCGAGGGGGTCGCCAGATGGCTGCCGGGGCGCTCCAGGGTCACCCGACACCGCTCCGTGGTCTGCTCGGGCGGCGTTTCTTGAAGACACCAGGCCGCCTCGAGCAGGCAAGCCTTGCGCTTCTTGTCATCGGGCACCGCCGCCCAAAGGGTCAGCAGGCGCTGAGGAGTGGGCTTTGCCACCAGCGCCTCGAAGGCGATGTCGGCCCGCCGCTCGGCATCCAAGGCGCCGTCGCCGGGCAGAATCAGGTCGGCTAATCGTCCCCAGATTTCGGCCCGGCGAGGAAAATGCCCCTGCGCCTCCTGCCAGGCCGCGACCGCCTCGTTCGTGTCACCCTGCTGCACGGCCTCGCGAACCCAGTCGAGCCAAGCCTCGGGGGAGCCACCACCCTCACAACGCGCCAGCGCGGCCATGCCGGCCACCCCCTGTCGCTGCTTAAGCGCCTCGCGAAGCCACATGTCCTGTAGGATATCTTGTGGCTCGGCCAGTGCCGCGATCAGCGCATCCAGAAAAGCGTCCCAGTCAGGCATGGGTGTCACCTCTACCTCATCGATCTCTTGCAGGGCGAGGTAGAGCGTGGCCGGCCTGGCCGTGATCCCTGAAAAGCGGACACGCGCAGCGGCGCACAGCATGGCGTCCGGCCGCTCGCCTGGTTCGCAGGCCAAGAACACCGCACGTAGGTAACGAGCGGCGTGCTCCCTGGCCAAGTCCAGATCGGCCTCTTCCAGGCTGGGCCGACGTCCGACGTCGTCTTCCACCTCGAGGATCGACCAGATGCGTTCATAGGCGTGCTGCGCCGATACCGCCCTGCCCTGCACCAACAAGTGTCTAACCCGATCCAACAGGTCATGGACGCTTGGCAGCAACTCAGCAAAAGGGCCGAGGCCATCCTCCTCGTCATACCAGCCAGCGTCCTCCGCTTCGGCGATGGCCGCGACCTCCATTGCCAGGCTATCGATTTGGGTCTGTAGCCCGTCCTCAGCCGAGAGCTCGGTGGGAGCGGTATCGACAGAGCACCGATGTCGTCGAATACGTTCCAGGAACGGTCGGCGATTGCGCGGGTGTTCCTCATCTCCGAGGTCGATGATCAGCTGCATCAACTCACCGGCGGTACATCCCTCCAGCAACGTCTCCAAATCTCGATGCAGAATCGATTGGCTCAGGGGAGGCATGCAAGAAACTCCTATCTCGGTGGGGAAATCCACAAGAACTCTGCGGTGCTGAAGATGAAGATGCGATCGCCCAGGCACCCTTCTGCTGCGGATAGCCAAGCGGATCTGCCATCGATACCCCGGCACTCTGCTGCAGCCCTATGCGCATACGCTCGGATTGATTCACATCGATATCCTCGCGAATCCAACGGCGAGGTTAAGATCAGCGGCGTCACACGGGCAACAAGCAGGACGGTCTGTCGCGGGAGAGCGTCAGGGAGGGCATATTGGGGGGGGGGGCGGCGCAGACACGGGAAGGCGTGGTTAATAAACACCCGAAATATCAAGGACAGAAATTCCTGAATCCAAGATCGACAAGCGTATGCATAGGCGCATCCTGATCCGGTTGGCCGTGATCAACGAGGCCGCAAGCGTTGAGGACATCAACTTACCGGGCTATAACTTCCACGGCTTGCAAGGCTTCAACCCCAAACGTTACACCGTGCATGTGAACGGCCCATGGTGCCTCACCTTTGAATTCGAGGGAGGCAACGCCTATCAGGTTGATTTTGAGCAATACCACTGAGTGAGGTGGAACCACTATGGCTATTACCGCAAAGCAGAACCCCAACCATTGCCCGCCGCACCCCGGAGAGGTGATCGAAGACATGCTGGAGGATTTGGACTTCAGCAAGAGTGCCATCGCGAGGATGCTGGGCATCTCACGCCAGCAGCTGCACGCCATCCTGGCCGCGCGTAAGCCAGTATCGCCAGAAATGGCTGCACGTCTTGGCAAGCTATTCGGCAACGGTCCCAGCCTATGGCTGCGTCTCCAGGCGGCTCACGACGCCTGGCATGCCGAACGCGAAGTAGACGTCAGTGCGGTGCCTTCACTGAGTGTGGCCTGAAAGTATTCAGAAGCAGATCAGTGCTGAGCTTGTGGGGATGAATCTTTATTTCTAGGGATGAAACTTTGTTTTCATCCCACATGTGCCATCATCGGGCAAGGCGGCCCCGACCCCGAGATGGCACTGTTGCCGCCATCCCCCCAACTCGCCGTCTTCGGCCTCGGCCGGCCAGTCAGCCGCCACTCCCAACGGCCCATGCCATCCTTGGCCAGCTGCCACCACACAACCTGGGCTGCCGTGCCAACCTCCTTTATTGGCCCGCCTGGCAGCGACAGCGACGCGCAGTAGAACAGTGCCCAGAGCGAGTTATTCCCGAACTACCAGCCGACCACACCTTCCCGCTCCGCCAGATCTCGTGCCGCCCCCCCACTCGCTAATCAACAACCATGCCAGCACTACCACCGTGGCCTTGCGCTCGAGCGCCGACGGTGTCGCCAGATAGCTGCTGGGGCGCTCCTAAACCGCTCCATGTTCTGCTCGGCACCGCTCAGCATGCGCAAAGAAAACGACATTATAGTGTCGATAAAAAGCTTAAGCGATGCCATACTATCGGCATGAAAACAAGACACGTCACCCTAAGCCCCAAAGCTTCCTTTTCACTTAGCCTGTTCGCCGGGCTGATCGAGGAGGGGCGGCTTCGCAAGGGGTGGACCCGAGACGAGCTCGCCGACCGCGTCGGCGTCGGCATAGTGACACTCCGCCAGGTTGCCAAGGGCTCTCCCCGTGTGGCCATCGGCACCTATTTCGAGGCGGCGGCGCTGGTTGGCGTATCGCTGTTCACCGATAACCTAGACACGCTGAAACGCGAGCATGCTACCCAGCGGGAACGGCTTACGCTGCTCCCCAAGCGCGCTCGCCGTCAGCCACAAGATCCCATAGACGATGACTTCTAGCCGGCGCGCCTATGTCTGGGTCTGGCTGCCCGGCCAGACATCACCCGTGGTGGCCGGTCTAGTCGAGAGTGATGACCAAGGCCGGTACCGATTTACCTATGGTCGCCGCTATCTAGCGCGTCAAGACGCGATCAGCCTCTACCCAAGTGAGCTTCCCCTTCGGCCCGGGAGCCATGAGCAGATAGATGGCGCACTGCCCTCCTGCCTGCGTGACGCTTCCCCCGATGCGTGGGGACGCCGCGTCATCATCAACCGACTGACGGGTAACAAGGGCGAAGCTGCTGGTGAAGTCGATTTCAACGAGCTGGTCTACCTACTGGAATCCGGGTCGGACAGGATTGGTGCGCTTGATTTCCAACTCTCTCCCACCGACTACCGGGCCCGTGAGTACCAGGACGCGACCCTGGCGGAATTGCAGGAAGCATCGGCGTATGTGGAAGCAGGGGAGCCACTCCCCCCTGCCCTGGACCAGGCCATTCAACACGGCAGCAGCATCGGCGGCGCCCGTCCCAAAGCGCTGCTGGACGACCGAGATCGCAAGCTGGTAGCAAAATTTTCCTCCAGCACCGATCTCTACAGCGTAGTGAAGGCGGAGTTCGTCGCCATGCGGCTCGCCAGGCTGACGGGACTCGACGTCGCTCCCGTCGAGATGGCTCGCTCACTGGGCAAGGACGTCCTGCTGGTGGAGCGCTTCGACAGGGTGCGGGCCGCTGACGGTTGGTGCAGGAAAATCGTGCTCTCGGCACTCACACTGCTCGGTCTGGATGAGATGACGGCGCGCTATGCCAGCTACGAGGATCTGGCCCATCGAATACGAGCCGAGTTCGACCAGCCAGGACAAACACTGCGCGAGCTGTTTGGCCGCATCGTCTTCAACGTGCTTTGCGGCAACACCGACGACCATGCACGCAACCATGCTGCCTTGTGGGATGGCGTGAGCTATCGACTGACGCCGGCCTATGACATTTGCCCACAGTCACGAACCGGTGGCGAAGCCACCCAGGCCATGCTGCTGTATGGCCTGGAACGCAGGAGCCAGCTCGTTCATTGTCTGGCAGCCGCGGATCAGCTTGGACTAAGCCACGCCCACGCCCGGGAGATCATCGACCACCAGCTCGCCACGATCCGTGATCACTGGGATGCTGTATGCGATGAGGCCGACCTTACCCCAGTCGACCGTGACTTCCTGTGGAGCAGGCAGTTTCTGAACCCGTTTGCGCTGGAAGGGTACACCGAAGCGTGAGATTGCCCGCATACCGCTCCCTGGCGATGTCCCCCCTCACTAGTGCACGAGTGATTCCAGCGCCTCGCCTTGGCTGATTCACTGATTGATCCTCAAGGCCTCCATCGCCCTATTCCCGCGCCCTTCGAACCTCGGCCCCTACACCTAATCGCCGTATACTTGCAGATTGCTGCCTGCCAGTGCCAGGTCTGCCAGCGAGGCTTTGTTGCCATCTGGCACGGTCGTGCGGACCGGATTACGGGGGAGAGGATCACGATCCCAGGGGGCTCGGGGTAGCAGAGCCCCGGGGCGTCCTTCGGCTTGCTCCAGAGTAAATGCAAGCGCCCCGGCCATTGGTCGGGGCGCTTGGGTGATAAGCTAGAGTGTCAGCCCGCATAGCGCTCGAGTTCATGCAGGGCCGCACGGGCCAGGAAGCCGGAGCGGCTCTTGAACTTGCCATGGCGCGCGACGGCGCGGTCGATGCGCTTGATGAGCAAGTCCGGCAGGGTGACGTTGACCTTGTGGCTTTTACCCAGATAGGGGGTCATGTCGATCTCGACCGCGGCCCATACCCAGCCAACATAGTCAGGGTTCGCCAGGTGCTGCTCAATGGCGCTGGCCGAAGGGATGGGGTCGCCGTGATCGGCCAGGCTCTCGAGGTGGCCCTCGATGGCCTCGCGAGCGTTGTCGATCGCCTCGTCGAAGGTGTCGCCCGTCGAGAAGCAGCCCGGCAGGTCGGGGACGGCCACGCTATAGGCGTGATGTTCGTCACTCACTTCAATGGCGATGGGATAGTGCATGTGTGTCTCCTGTGGCGCGCCGGTGATGACCGGCCTCACTTGAGGCCGGCTTGCTTTCTGCCCCCTGTATCAAGCCCTTCTTCAGATCCTTTTTCGGGTGAGGCACCGTGATGGTGCCGGGCTTGGTGGGGTGCCGGAAGTGGTGATGGCTGCCCTTGATGCGATCCAGCGTCCAGCCATCCGCTTCCAGTTCCTTGATCAGTTCACAGCTTTTCACCTCCGGCTCCCTGCCATCTGATATTGGGGTTATCGTAACCCCCTACCAATCCTCAAGAGCAAGATTTTAATAACCCCCATAACCCTGATAGCCGTGAACCTCTATCTTCACCGAGCTAGTTAGCGCGCGTTCGCTGATGTCGATCTCGCGTTTCCAGCCCCTGAGGACCACCGGCGTCTCGGGTTAGAGCCCTACGCCAGCCCCCCCCAATACGCAACAACCCGGCAAGAAGCCGGGTTGCTGGTAATGAATATATTCCAAACTTTTGATTTAAATAACCATTACTGATAAGGGGGGGACTTATCGCTAATGCCCCACCAGGCCCGCCACAGAGCCGCTCGTGGCCGACCGCCCCCTCCTGCATGCCCCCACCGGCGTTTTGACATCGAAGGGCCTGTTTCAGCCTCGAAACGCCTGCCGCGCTATTGGCTGAATTTCAGCCTCGAAATGTGGCACTGCCGTTATCCTTGTCGCATCGGGGTCGCCGTTTCAGCCTCGAAATGCTCCTTTCGACATCGAACCCCATTTCGCGCTATTGGCTTATTTTCAGCCTCGAAATTCTCAGATACCGGACTATTGAGTTTTCATTATGGGTCGTTTCAGGTTCAAAACGCCTGCTTCAGCCTCGAACCCCATAGCGCGCTATTACCGTATTTTCATTCTCAAAAAAAGCCATCTCATACTCACTAAAATCATCAAGATTAGGTAAAGATTTTTTTCCTATTATCAACACCACTATCTTTATGAAAACTACTTTCACGAAACACATGGCCAACAATGATATCAAACCCAGTCGCGAAAGAGTGATATTTGCATATCTACCCGCCACACCATGACATATCAGACCTTGAGAGAAAGGAAAAACCACACCATTCTACAGATGCCATTGGGGGTTTCAGCGCCTAAACACCCCATACTCCAGTCGCATGATAAGGTCGTAAACGCGTTGAGGGTCTTCAACCACAACATCTGCCGGCGTGCGGCCTCGGAGAGCAATTTCTGGGCTCGTCATCCAACGTTCGGCGCCTTCTCGACTTTCAAACAAGCGCTCGGCGGCTTGCCAGATATCTGTCTCGGTAGGCGCCTCCAGGATTTCGCGTCCAACATCGGGCATGTCCTGCCAGGCTTTTAGCTCATCAGGGTTTGGAGCCTGAGGATTGCACTGTGCCAGTAGCTGATCGAGTGAGTAAGGTCGCTCTTCCGCGGGAACACCCTTGGTGGTATCTACATCACGTCGCGTGAGCGTTTTCCTCAGCCAGGCCTGCACTTTCGCGCACACCGGATCATTTTCTGCAGGAGGTACGAGAGTGGCGTCGAGCTCGCCGCTGCGGCGTATGAAAAACTCGTCAGGGACTGTCAGGAAGTTACCACCGCGCAGGTATGCGATGATCTCGCCGCTCATCGCGGCCATGTAGGAGCGTTCGCTCTGCAGGCATTCCAGTGCCTTGCGAAAGCTCTCCAGGGGTTGGGGGAAACGGTCACGGAGGTCGATGGCCCTGTAGGCAAAGATCTGGGCTAGCGGGTCTGTGGAAGGATGTGAGGACGGTTTCATGGGGAGGCTACCCAGCTGATGATATGGCTATCAGGGTAGCCCATGGTGATACTCGATCGCTTACCAACAAAAAAGCCGCCTCGATGAGCGGCTGTAGAAGGGATTCTGGAGAAGAGGAGGATCAATTGCTCTCCGCATGACGCGGAGGCTTGATCAAGCTCTCTGCCGGGATCCCGAACATTTCGTGGAGCTTCCAGACCATGACCAGGGTCAGGTTGCGCTTACCGTTGAGGATCTCGTAGACGCGGTTTCGCTTGCCGATAGCCGGCTCCAAATCCTTGGCGGTAAGACCTTCCTGCTCCATCCGAAACTTGATGGCCTCGATGGGGTCCGGCAGATCCACGGGGAATTGCTGCGCTTCGTAGTGCTCGATCAGAGTCATCAGGATGTCGAAGCGGTCGCCGTCCTCAGTGCCGGGCTCAGGCTCGTTGTCGAAGTACGCAGATACCTCGCGCAGGGCGGCCTTGTAATCGACCTCGGTGCGAATCGGGCGAATATTCATAGATCACTCCATCTCAACTGTCTCGGCGTCCACCTTGTCGTACTCCGCGTGGGTGCCGATGAACTTGATATAGACCGCGCCGAACCGATACGCAACGCTCACGATAAGCCGGTAATCGTTGCCCTTGATGTCGAAAACGACGCGCTTGTTACCCAATATGCTGGCTCTTGGGTATCTCGCCTTGATGTCATGCGAGCTCTGCCACTCCGAATGCTTTACTTCGTCTGCCCAGGCCTCCAGCGGGCCCTTGGCGTCGGGATGCTGCTCCCAGAAATCCCTTAGGTTTTTGATCGCTATTATTCTCATGCCACCTCCTTGTCAGGCATTTTGTCCCAAGTTGGGACCACTGTCAAACCTTACAGTTCATCCCGCCTCAGCGTTCGAACGGCAGACGTAACAGCATGCCCGGCCAGGGCTTCGCCGGGGTCGCCTCAGGGCAGAACTGTCCTCCGCCTTGGCCGCTCCGCCCTCGACTAGGGTGCATCCCTTCGAGGTCAGGGTGCCGTCCACCTCGAACAGGCCGCTCTCCGCCCAGCTCTCCAGCGTCGGCGCCAGGTCATCGCGAGCCACAGCCAGGCGCCACGCCGTCACGCGCTCGCCATCTTCCAGTCGGGCCAGGGCCTCCTCGCGTTTGCGAGCCTCTTCGGCCTCACGACGTTGCCGGCGGCACTTGCGGGCGAACCCCTTGATCTTAGCGACTTCCTCCGCGGTCAGGCCGCCTGCCAGAGCCGTCAGGCGCTCCCGAGTCTGCCGATGGGCTTCACGCTCTTTCTCCAGGGCGGCCTCCGTGGGCCGGGCGGTCTCTTCCATCTCGTCCGCGCGGCGGCGATCGAGGTCGGCCGTCGCCGCCCTGGCCACCGTGGGCGCGTAGTGCTCGACCACGAAGTTCGTCACCCGGGCGGCGTGCTCTTCGGGGCTCTCACGGCCCCACAACAGCCCCTGCCCTCGAGCGACATCAGCTCCCTTGGCAGATCATCAACGCTTGGGACAACGTCATGGATCAGACCGCCGGGTCATCATCCGGAACCATTGACGCACGAGGAGGCGGCGTAACAGCAGCGAGGGCGACGGTAGACAGCCGTGTCATCAGCGCCACCGCGGACAAAATTATATGCAATATATTCAATGACTTACAATATTTCGCGGCATCGCTGATCGGGATGCAGCAAAAAAATTTACATCTACGTCCGCAAAGTGGCGCTAGCAGGCCCCTGTAGTTATGACAGGCACGAAACACGTGCCTGTTGATGACACCATACAGAGGACGACGACAATGCAACTGCCACATCAACGCCAGGTGCAGGTAACACCCAAGAGCCGCCTGTCCATCACGACATATACCGCCAGCCTTCGCCTGCAGGATCTCGACCTGGGGACCCAGCAGGGCCAGCGCGTCGAACACGACGTGGACTGCACCTCCCACCGCCCGGTCGGTTTTATCCATCGGGACGGTGACGTCGAACTGCTCAATCGCGCGTTACTGCCCGACCTGACGGATCATCTGGATGCCGAGCAGTCGGTGCTCTGTGACCTGATCAAGATCAGTGAGGTGAATGACGAGGAGGAACTGGCGCTCAGGTTTTGGTACGAAGAGCGCGCCTGGTGCCAGCACCATCGTCATTCACGCTACACCCCCCGGACGCCGAGCTGGCAGGATATCGTCACGATCCTGATCGAGAACGATGATGTCGCACTGGCCGTGGCCCGTTGTTTGTTCGGTCGAAAAACCCTGCGGCTCATTGACCTCCAATGGCTCTGCGCCGAGCGGGCTTCACTGGCAACGATTAGCACGTTCAGAACGCAGCTGGAATATCAAAACGCAGCGTAATGGCTGAATTCCCGCGGTGAGGTCGGCGACACAGCCTCACCGCGGCTTTGATTTCACAGGACGATTCGATATGACTCAGACCTCCACCGAGCGACATCAGCTCCCTGGGCAGATCATCAACGCCTGGGACAACGTCATGGATCAGGTGACCACCCTATCAGAGGCCGACATCTGCTTCGTGCGCGCTGCCATTCGCTACTCCCTGCCACCTATCAGTCGCCTGGATGTCCTCAAAGGGCTACTTTTTTATATCAACGATCACCAACCGCATACCACAAGGTCGGCTGAAGCACTGGTTGAGCACCTACCTGTTCAAACCGAAAAATGCCGGCATACCGCCACCTCCCACCCGCTTTACACTGCCATGATGCACCTGACAGGGAACAGGCATCTGGCACATCCTTTTCAGCAATCTTGTCGGCGAATGTTGAGTGACTATTTCGCTCATGTATCGGAGCAGGCTCACCCAGAAACGCTATACAACCACATCGTGCAGAGCCGGGATGTCCTGTGGGCACTCTCCCAGCAGGGGCTATCCGGGCCTACGGGCGGTGACAAAGACGATGACTACCTGGTGGGACAGGTTAACAATTATCTGACCCGCGTTAACGCCGTGACGGAGGATGAGAAAAGAAAATCCATCACGTTCCTGAAGCTCTATCACGGCAAAAATCGCATCACTAGCGACCATCTCATTCCTCGTGAACCGGGCATCCGCAGTGGCACCCGCGGCCAGCAGCGCCGAAAAACGAAACAAAAACCGCGGGATAAGCGCTTGGACCAGGAGCTGCTGGAGAGCCTGCAGCAACGGGCGTCGCGCCATCAGGCATCATCGGGCGCAAGTACCACCACGAGGGACCTCGATGCCCCACAGAGCGCGGCGCAGCCGGATGGTGAGTTCGACGA
This sequence comes from Halomonas daqiaonensis, assembly GCF_900109725.1. Taxonomy (GTDB): domain Bacteria; phylum Pseudomonadota; class Gammaproteobacteria; order Pseudomonadales; family Halomonadaceae; genus Halomonas; species Halomonas daqiaonensis. Next base: position 5,265 of record NZ_FOBC01000026.1, on the reverse strand, counting down.
ACTGATCAGGCGTGGCCCGTATCGTGACGCCGCTGCTGCCAGCCCCTCCACGGCCGCCAGCGAGGCGGATGAACACGACATCCTGCTGCAGCGCAGGACACCCAGCACCATGACCGTCGACGATGACCGTGCCGTCGTGCATCACGTCCAGCGGATGTCACTGGTCGACACCCTTACCTCCATGACCGATATTCATCGTCTGACGACCCGTCAGTTGCGAGAGGCATTGGACAGCTGCCGCCATGATCCCACCCAATGGGCACTGAGCATGCTGCTGTTATGCACCGGCATGCCGCTTGCCAGGCTCGAAACGCTCACGGTCGTCATGGCCTCCACAGAAGACCACCCGCCGGAGGACGACGAAACGCCCAAGGTCGTACACGACGGTACCCTACTGACCTTTCGCCTGCTCGACGGCCCCAGCCGCCTCCCCGACACCGATGATCATCGCTGGGTCACCCTGGCCCTTCCCCATGCGCTGATACAGGCCATACACCAGGCGGTCGAGCACCATGGCGACCGACCCTTCCATGACACCGCCAAACAGCTGCAGAAAACCTGGGCCCGGCAAACAGTCCACTCAGCCGGTCTGCCACCGACACCCAACCGCCTGACGGCCAGCAGCTGGATGCTGATACGTCCCGCGGCGCGGGACGATGTGACCGCCAAAGCGTTGAGCGGACGCTTCGGAATTGCCCTGTCGGCCCCCGCCGCCTATCGCACCCTTGCCCCTGGCGAGCTCAATACACTCTTTCAGCACGCAGTGGCCTGCCTACTCTCCAGCCTGACAACCCGGTCCCCACCCCACTGGCTGACAATCGCCCCAGTGGCATGGGGCGTGACGCCGAACCCCCTTGCCGCAAACTGGCACACAGGCTCTCCCCATGCGGTCCCGATCAGCGCCTTTCGCTCGTGGTTTGAATGGCTGCAACGCGGGATGGGGTCAGCCGTCCGCCGCTTCATGAGCCCACTGCGTCCACGCGACCGCTCGCCCGATACCCTACTCGAGGTCCTGGCCATCTCCGCGGCTCACAGCTATCTCGTGTTCTTGCTGTCAACGGGTTGCCGCCCCCAGGGCTCGCGGGTGCGTTGTGAGCGCGTGGCGGATGACCTGTGGCTGGCCGACAAGGACTCACGACGCGCACAAGAGAGCCGCTGGATACCGATTGCCAAAGAACTGCAGGCCAGTCTCGACGCCCATCAGACGCTCGTGGCGGAAGCGATGGACTGGCTGAGGCGCCGGGGTTTTGAGGTCACGGACCACCGTCTCGCCGGGGAGTATTCCCTCTGCGCTGAGATCAACCGTGCTCAGCGTTCACGCATGGCGGTCACGTCGATCACCCACCGAGGGTTTATCCAAACGCTCACCACGCTACAGCCACCCGATGCGCGACCTGACCTGGTGCCGGCGAAGGCCGTTCGCAACGTCACCCGCCATAGCGTCACCACAAGCTGCCGAGGACGGCTTCCCACCCCTCAGCTGGACGCGATACTGGGGCATGTCCACGGCTTTCGACAGCAGGGTCCCGGTAGCTCGGCGGCGGGTCCCGGCCGGCGTGTCTGGCAAACGATGATCTCCGACCTGCTGAAAGAAGCCGGTCATCACCCCCTCAATAGGAGCTCGCTGTCATATGCGCTCGGCCAATGAGATGACCTCACTCGATATCTTGCGTCACCTGCAGCGTGATCAACAGGATCACACGCATTCGCAGCGCGGTGACGACTTTGACAAGTTGTCGCAATCGGACCTGTGTCGGTCAGATCGCGCGGAACGCTCGGCTCTCGTGTGGGAGGTCTGCCAACGCTTGCCGGCGCACATCGACGAGCACGGCAGGGTGAGGGCATCGGCCGTCTGCCAGATGACCGATGAGCTCTATGAATGGGCCACAGCCCATCAGCCCAAGCCCCCCCGACGTAGCAACCACCGAAAGCGAGTGGCGATGATTTTCGCCTCGCTCAATGCGTTGCCAGGATTAACGATCCAGATACCGACGCAACCCGTACGTCCGCCTCGCCCCAGTCATGCCCCTACCTCGGTCGAGGAGGCTCAGGGGCTGGCCGCCATGCTCCTGGTGGATCGCCATCTCGATACCTGGCGACAGCATGCCCGGCACCGTGACCGCTGGTTGCTCACGTTGGCACTGCGCCTGAGCTGTCGACTCGGCATGGGCTCGGAGGTGCTGCTCGGGACTCTGGCCATGCTGGGGACACGGCATGTCGACACCGCCACCCGCCAGATCCGCCTGCCTTCTCAGCTGCAAGATGACCGAGACAGCCTACCAACAGGGGAGGCGAACCCCTCACAGGCACTCGGAACCGCCCCACAGCAGGATCCGGCTTACCAGCCGATGCACTACTACACCCTGGCGCTGCCCCGGGCCGTATGGGATCCCCTCCGGCACCTGGTCCATGCCGCCACCGGCGATCAAGGCGAATGGCTGGCGTTGGAGAGTCCTTCAAAACCGATAGCGACGCTCAAGACCCGTCAAAAACAGCTTCGCGAGCGACTCGATCGCGCTGCCAAGGCGCTGGTCAAGGAGATGAAGATACAGCATCCCCAGCATCGCGCGCTGCTGGAACGCCTATCAGGCTGGCCCAAAATGAGCCGGTGGGGGCCCATGGTCGCGCAGCGCAAGGGCATCGCCTCGATTTGGCTCGATATCCTCTCCGAGTACCCCCTCCCCACCGATTCTCGCGAGCCCATCACCGTCGGCGCGGATCGAGGACGTTACGCCCCTGCCGGCGCGGCCAGTCGTCACCATGCGCGGCCTGATAGCGAGGAGCTGCGTTTTCTGGATGACGGACCGGCGACGCCAAGGCCTCATGACGCGGCCAGCATGCACCGGCCGGATGATCTCGCCATTACCGCCCCTGGCGCCGTCGAGAGCGGCGCCGAGCCGTTGTCCATCGAGCAAAGCTTTGCCCTTCGCCATGCCGTCCGGGCCTTTTCCCGTCAGCTCCCCACCCTCACCACGGGGAAACGGTTATCGGGCCAGGTGTACCGCGAGCCCCTTCAGCAGCTGCGACGTCACACGTTCGACACGCTCACCGACATCGTCGGCACGCCAGACAGTTTCGGGCACTGGCTCGTGGCGTTCGCCTGTGCCCGACTGATCAGCCATGGCGACACCATTTCCAGCGCACAGACCTTCCTGACGCGTCTGATGCCACCGCCCCTGCTCCTCAACGAGGCCATCGCGGATGTGCCTGGCTGGGATCAGGACAGCGTTGACGAGCTCTGTGCTGAAGGCCAGTCCTACGCGCGTTGGAGCCACAATACCCGCCAGCATTTTCTCCGCACCATGGGCATGTTTGTCCGGTTCTGCCAGGACTACGGCATTCTCGATGATGTCGTTCCGCCTTCATCGACGACAACGCGAATCTCGACCCGTCGCACCCGACTGATCAACCCCGTGCAAATGGATCATGCCTGGAAGGCGCTGGTCGGCCACGCACGTCCCAGCCAGACCAACACGCAATTCGCGCTGGCATTGGCGCTGGGCTATTACGGCGGCCTGCGAGCCTCGGAGGTCTGTCAGCTGACGCTGCGGGATGTTCTCATCGAGTCGCCGACGTTGGAGGAGGACTGGGCGGCGCTTCAGGATGGCTACGCGTCGGGCCGCCGCTTGTCGACGGATACGGGCCCTTTCCCCCTGCAGCCGTGCTGGGTCTATATTCGTGAGAGCAAATCGCGTTCTGGCCGGCGACGGATTCCGCTTCACCTGCTGGCTCCTCCAGAGGTCACTCAATGCATGGCACGGTGGTGGGAGACGCGCCGTGCCGTGGCGCCCACTCTGCCCCTCAAGGAGATCGGCCTGTTTGGCCCGCTATTCAGCCCCCAGGCCTACCGTCGCCAGGGGCTGATCGATCCGCTGCTGAGCTGGCTTCGCGACCGCTGGGGAGAGGGTGTCGATTTCCACGGCCTGCGCCATTGCGCCGCTTCCTGGTGGCAATTGCGTCTGCATGCCGCCCAGCATGAAGATTTCCGTGAGACCCTTCATTACAAGTTCCACTGGATGTTCCAGCCATCCACACTGGAGGCGTTTCTGACGTACCTGTGTGGCGCCGAAGGCGATGACGCCATCGAGCGGGGAACACTGATGGGCCAGTTGGCCAAGTTGATCGGCCACCGGCATGTGAACACCCTGCTGCATACCTACACGCATTCGCTGGGCATGATCCATAGTCATGAAGTGAACCGGACGTGGTCCAACCGCAAAGCCGCTTACTGAGGTGGCGCCCCCCGGTGCCTCGCGCCAATGACTACGCCGGGTACGCCTGGCGAAGGCACCCGTGGGGCAACCGGCGCTTCTGGGATAGCGACTGACCGCTGAGATCCGACCCGTGTCCGTCACTCCCCATATGATCCTCCCAGGCACTCGCGCCTGGATTAGTGGCAAGGTGTTGCACCGTGGCAATGACGGGCTCGAGCACCGCCAGAGCTTGATCAAGTCTCCAGGCGCGATACGTCTCCATAGTCGCGCCGGGTCATGCCGTCATCACGATAGGCGACAAGCCCACTCGGCGGGCATGGTCGGCATGGTCCGCGTGACCACCGCGCCTGATGGCGGCTTCAACATGCGCCTCCCGTCATCAGTACCGGCCGACTCGCTCGGCCGGTCTTCATCGGGCGCCAACCCCTTCAGCCGCTTCAGGTGCTTCAGGCGCTGGCCGCGCATGCCAACGGCATCGTCACTTATGCCTTCGCTGTCGCACCATGCTGGCCTTCGTCCCCCGGCTGCTTCACATCCGTGCTCGAGCTGAAGACCGGCGGGAGAAAGGTGCCCTCGTCGGCGCTCTCCTCCAGCTGTCCAGCCATCAACATTTCCTCCTGGGTCGGGTAGTGCCTGAGCAAGCGCCGAGCTTCGTTGCGGAGGGACTCGGGAAGCGACAGGTCCTGGCCAATGTCGATCAGGAATGCTCGTGCCTGGATCACGGTACGCGTTCGCTCAGCAGGTGTTGTCATGCGGCCCTCCTCCCTATGCTGGGTGGACATGGTGGCCTACCCTGCCAAACGGCCTTGATCACGCAAGATCACGACCAACGCAGGATGGGCATAGTGGATGTCAAACTATCCTCCAAAAAGTGTCGATGCCAGAACTGGCCACCCGCCGGGAACCGACACGGTGCCGATGAAACGCGGTAGGAGGGGAGCCTCCAAGCGTCCTGCATCGTCATGGTGAGCGAGCAATTTCGCCTCTAGGGAAACGCTGCACAAATCTCGCCGCAGCTGCCTGATGGGTACCGGCGGGGTATAATCTGACC
>NZ_FOBC01000027.1 GCF_900109725.1 Halomonas daqiaonensis | reverse complement strand
AGATTCCTATGCATTACTCACCCGTCCGCCGCTCGTCAGCACCCCGAAGGGCCTGTTACCGCTCGACTTGCATGTGTTAGGCCTGCCGCCAGCGTTCAATCTGAGCCATGATCAAACTCTTCAGTTTAAAATCATCGGTGCGTTAAGCACACCAAACTTGGCTCAAGGTCTAAACGTTCTCAAAAGGATCCGAAGATCCTTGACGAGTCGCTTGCCTTGAATGTTTCAGTGACTGGTCACCAACATCCCGACAAGCGCCCACATGAATTACCTGATCGATTGTTAAAGAGCGGCTCTGATCTCTCGAAGAACAAGAGGAGCGTCTCGCTTGCTGGCGTGCCACCAGGTGGCTCGTCAGCGCCCTGCGAGGAAGGCGTATTCTACGTGATCGGCTGGCGCTGTCAACCCTGCGGGGCGTTTCGAAAAACCCAAACAGAAACAACCACTTCCGCCGATCATCACCGCCTGCAACGTTGCCCGTCGCCGGCAGCGGATGCGTACTTTACGATCTTCAGCTGAAACACGCAACCCCTGTGCGTCAGAAAATATAGTCCATCATCTCGCGACGCGCCATGATCGCCGCCAACGCCGCTCCGGAGAGTCGCCTCGGGACCCTTCGAGTCGCAACCAGGACGGTTGATTTTCCCGTACTCCCTGCCGTGCGAAGTCCGGATGGCGACGGGCCCTGCGGATGTTCAGATCACGAAGAGATCAACGAAACGATTGACCGGGGTACTCTCCAGGCGCGCCTGTTCCTCGCACACCTCGAGTATCTCCTCGCAGCGGCCGGACGGGAAACGGGTCGCCAGGTTGCGCCGGAACTTGTCGACCAGCAACGGGATCCCTTCGGCACGGCGGCGGCGATGGCCTACCGGGTAGTGGACCTCGACCTTCTCCGTGGCACTACCGTCCTTGAAGAAGACCTGGATGGCATTGGCGATGGAGCGCTTCTCGGGATCGTAGTAATCCCTCGAATAGGCCTCATCCTCGACCACCTCCATCCTGGCGCGCAGCTCATCGATGAGCGGGTTCGCCTCGTGGAATTCGTCCTCGTAGTGCTCGGCAGTCAGGTTGCCGAAGATCAGGGGTACGGCGGTCATGTACTGCAGACAGTGGTCTCGGTCGGCGGGGTTCGCCAACCCTCCCTCCTTGGAAATGATACGTATCGCCGAGTCGTGCGTGGTCAACACGATGCGGTCGATCTCTTCCAGACGGTTCCTGACCTCAGGATGCAACGTGACGGCGGCCTCGCAGGCCGTCTGGGCGTGGAACTCGGCCGGGAAGGAGATCTTGAACAGGATGTTCTCCATCACGTAGGTGCCGAACTCGCGCTGAAAGGTAAACTTTCGCTCCGCTTCCGGCTTGAGTGCCAAATTCTTGTTGGTATGGCTGAACAGGATGTCATAGAACCCCCACTGCGGGGCGGACAGCACCCCGGGTATACCCATTTCGCCGCGCATGGCGATATCGGCAAGGCGCACCGCCCGTGATGTGGCATCGCCGGCGGCCCAGCTCTTGCGTGAGCCGGCATTGGGGGCATGGCGGTAGGTACGCAGGCTCTGGCCGTCGACCCAGGCATGGGAGAGTGCCGAGAGCAGTTGCTCGCGACCGGCGCCCATCAGCTTGGCCACCACCGCGGTCGAGGCCACCTTGACCAGTACCACATGATCGAGGCCGACGCGGTTGAAGGAGTTGTCCAGCGCCAGGATGCCCTGGATCTCGTGGGCCATGATCATGGCCTCCAGCACCTCGCGCATGGACAGCGGCGATTCGCCCTGGGCCAGTCGCTTCTGGGAAAGATGATCGGCGATGGCCAGGATCCCCCCCAGGTTGTCGGAGGGATGACCCCACTCGGCGGCCAGCCAGGTATCATTGTAATCGAGCCAGCGGATGATGGCCCCGATGTCCCAGGCCGCCTTGACGGGATCCAGTCGAAACGAGGTCCCCGGAACGCGAGCGCCATGGGGCACCACGGTGCCCTCCACCAGAGGGCCGAGGTGCTTGGTGCACTCAGGAAAGCGCAGCGCCAGCAGGCCACAGCCCAGTGTGTCCATCAGGCAATGGCGGGCGGTGTCCAGCGCCTCGCCGCTGTCGATCGTGAAGCCGAGGACATAATCGGCGATCTTCTGTAGTTCGGCGTCATAATCCGGCCGCACATTGGCTTCCACGGTACTCATGCTTTTCTCCTGCTGTCGCTTGAGATTACACCCTACCACTATAGAAAACGCCCCGAGTCTCAGGACCCGGGGCGATGACAATTTTCCAGCGATCTCTGCTCAGAAACTATCGCCGGGCACTCGCACGAAGCCCTCCATCAACACACGGGCACTGCGGCTCATCACCGCCTCATCGATCACCCAGCGGCCGTCCACCAGGCTGGCCTCGGCGCCCACTCCCAGGGTGCCGGAAGGATGACCGAAGGTCACTGCATTGCGCTTGCCGCCACCGGCAGCCAGGTTGACCAGAGTCCCCTCGATGGCAGCGGCCGATGCGATGGCGACCGCCGCGGTGCCCATCATGGCGTGGTGCAGCTTGCCCATGGAGAGCGCGCGTACCAGCAGATCGATCTCCTGCGCGTTGACCTGCTTTCCGCTCGAGGAGAGATAGTCGCCCGGAGGCGCCACGAAGGCCACCTTGGGGGTATGCTGGCGGGCTGCTGCCTCGCTGACGTCACCGATCAGCCCCATGCGCACTGCTCCGTAAGCGCGAATGGTCTCGAACATCCCCAGCGCCTTAACATCGCCGTTGATGGCTTCCTGCAACTCGGTACCGGTATAGCCGATATCGGCGGCATCGAGGAAGACGGTCGGGATACCCGCGTTGATCATGGTCGCCTTGAGTCGGCCGATGCCTGGCACCTCAAGCTCATCAACCAGGTTGCCGGTGGGAAAGATGGCGCCCTCGCCGTCCGCCGGGTCCTTGAAGGCAACCGGCACTTCAGCAGCAGGGAAGGTTACCCCGTCCAGTTCGAAATCCCCGGTCTCCTGGACCTGGCCGTTAGTGATCGGTACACGGGAGACGATGGTCTTGCCGATATTGGCCTGCCAGATCCGCACCTCGGCTGGGCCGTTCTCCGGGATACGCGACGGGTCCACCAGGCCATTGCTGATCGCGAAGGGCCCCACCGCTGCGGAAAGGTTGCCGCAGTTGCCGCTCCAGTCGACGAAGGGCTTGTCGATGGAGACCTGGCCGAACAGGTAGTCCACGTCGTGATCGGGACTCTCGCTCCTGCTCAGGATCACCGTCTTGCTGGTGCTGGAAGTCGCTCCCCCCATGCCATCGATCTGTTTCTGGTAAGGGTCGGGACTGCCGATCACCCGCATCAGCAGGCGATCACGGGCCTCGCCGGCTACCTGGGCAGCTTCCGGCAGATCCGTGAGCTTGAAGAAGACGCCCTTGCTGGTACCGCCACGCATATAGGTGGCAGGAATCCGGATCTGGTTCATGCTCCCGCCACCTCCTCACTCTTTGCACCTTCGAGGAAGTCCTGAGCGAAGCGCTGCAGCACGCCGCCAGCCGTATAGACGGAAACCTCCTCGGCGGTATCCAGGCGACAGGTGACCGGCACTCGGTCGACCTCGCCGGTCTTGCGGTGAATCACCAGCTCTAGTGTCGCACGGGGGGCCAGGGCACCTTCCACGTCATAGGTCTCGGTGCCATCCAGCTGCAGGGTATGGCGGGTCGTCCCCTCCTGAAACTGGATGGGCATCACGCCCATGCCGATCAGGTTGGTGCGGTGGATGCGCTCGAAGCCCTCGGCGACGATCGCCTCCACACCGGCCAGGGCCACGCCCTTGGCCGCCCAGTCACGCGACGAACCCTGGCCATAGTCGGCACCGGCGATGACGATCAAGGGTTGGCCGCGATCCATATAGGTCTCGATGGCCTCCCACATGCGGGTGACCTCGCCATCCGGCTCGATGCGCGCCAGCGACCCTTGCCTCACCTCGCCGTTCTCGTCCCGCACCATCTCGTTGAACAGCTTGGGGTTCGCCAAAGTGGCCCGCAGGGCGGTGAGATGGTCTCCACGGTGGGTCGCGTAGGAATTGAAGTCCTCCTCCGGCAGGCCCATCTTGTGCAGATATTCCCCCGCGGCGCTGTCCATCATGATGGCGTTGGACGGCGACAGGTGGTCGGTGGTGATGTTGTCCGGCAGGATCGCCAGCGGGCGCATGCCCTTCAGCGCTCGCGCGGCCGCCATGTTGCCTTCCCAGTAGGGCGGGCGACGGATGTAGGTGCTCTGCGGACGCCAGTCGTAGAGCGGGCTCTCGGCCTTCTCGAAGGCGTCCAGGTCGAACATCGGGATATAGACCTGCTTGAACTGCTCCGGCTTGACGAACTCGCCGACGATAGCGTCGATCTCCTCGTCGGAGGGCCAGAGGTCCTTGAGCGTCACCGGGTTGCCGTTCTGGTCGGTACCCAGCACGTCCTTCTCGATGTCGAAGCGCACGGTACCGGCGATGGCGTAGGCCACCACCAGCGCTGGCGAGGCCAGGAAGGCCTGCTTGGCGTAGGGGTGGATACGACCATCGAAGTTACGGTTGCCGGAGAGCACCGCGGTGGAGTAGAGGTCGCGGTCGATGATCTCCTGCTGGATATCGGGATCCAGGGCGCCGGACATGCCGTTGCACGTGGTACAGGCATAGGCAACGATGCCGAAGCCGAGCTTCTCCAGCTCGGTCAACAGGCCAGCCTCCTCCAGATAGAGGCGCGCGACCTTCGAGCCGGGAGCGAAGGAGGACTTCACCCAGGGCTTGCGAATCAGGCCGAGCTCGTTGGCCTTCTTGGCCAGCAGGGCGGCACCCACCACATTGCGTGGGTTGGAGGTATTGGTGCAGCTGGTGATGGCGGCGATGATCACCGCGCCATCGGGCATCTTGCCCGCTTTTTCTTCCGCCCGGGCCTTGTCAAGGTCCTTGGCGATACCGCTATCGTGCAGGGCGCTGGTAGGCAGGCGGCGATGGGGATTCGAAGGACCGGCCAGGTTGCGTTCGACAGAGGAGAGGTCGAATGTCAGCACGCGCTCGTACTGGGCCTCCGTCAGGCTGTCGGCCCACAGGCCGACCTGCTTGGCGTAGGTCTCGACCAGTTCTACCTGCTCCGGCTCGCGCCCGGTGAGGGTGAGATAGTCGAGGGTCTGCTCATCGATGTAGAACATCGCCGCCGAGGCACCATACTCCGGCGTCATGTTGGAGATGGTCGCGCGGTCGCCGATGGTCAGGCTCTTGGCTCCCTCGCCGAAGAACTCGAGATACGCCCCGACCACGCGCTCCTTGCGCAGGAACTCGGTGATGGCCAGCACGATATCGGTGGCGGTGATGCCCGGCTTAGGCTTGCCGGTGAGCTCGACACCGAAGATGTCGGGCAGGCGCATCATGGAAGGACGACCCAGCATCACAGTCTCGGCCTCGAGGCCGCCCACACCCACGGCGATCACGCCCAGGCAATCGATGTGCGGGGTGTGGCTGTCGGTACCCACGCAGGTGTCGGGGAAGGCCACCTGCTTGCCCTGCTCATCGCGGCGCACCTGGATCACGGGTGACATCTTCTCCAGGTTGATCTGGTGCATGATGCCGTTGCCCGCGGGAATCACGTCGACGTTCTCGAACGCGGTCTTGGTCCACTCGATGAAGTGAAAGCGATCCTCGTTGCGACGATCCTCGATGGCGCGGTTCTTGTCGAAGGCGTCCTGATCGAAGCCGGCGTGCTCGACGGCCAGCGAGTGATCGACGATCAGTTGGGTCGGCACCACCGGGTTGACCTTGGCCGGGTCACCACCTCTTTCGGCGATGGCATCACGCAGGCCGGCGAGGTCGACCAGTGCCGTCTGGCCGAGGATGTCATGGCACACCACGCGGGCCGGGTACCAGGGGAAATCCAGGTCACGCCGACGCTCGATCAACTGCCTGAGCGACTCGGTGAGCATCTCCGGCTCGCAGCGGCGAACCAGCTGCTCGGCCAGCACTCGTGAGGTATAGGGAAGGGTGTCGTAGGCACCGGGCTGAATATCCTCGACGGCCGCGCCCACGTCGAAGTAGTCCAGCTCGGTGCCGGGAAGCGATTTACGATATTCGGTGTTCATGGCGTCTGGGGTCTCTCACTGACAACTGGCACGTGACGGGGATTGGACAGGACGGCCCTTAGGCCGTCCTGGCGGCCGCAGTCGATCAGTCACGCTGCTCGATGGGCACCCACTCGCTCTTCTCCGGGCCCACGTAGTCGGCACTCGGACGAATGATGCGGTTGTTGGCACGTTGCTCGAACACATGAGCGCACCAGCCGGTGACGCGCGAACAGACGAAGATCGGCGTGAACAGCTTGGTGGGGATGTCCATGAAGTAGTAGGCGCTGGCATGGAAGAAGTCGGCGTTGCAGAACAACTTCTTCTCGCGCCACATGACTTCCTCGACGCGCTCGGAGACCGGGTAGAGCACGCTGTCGCCCACGTCCTCGGACAGCTTCTTGGACCAGTGCTTGATGATGGCATTGCGCGGATCGGACTCGCGGTAGATCGCATGGCCGAAGCCCATGATCTTGTCCTTGCGCTCGAGCATGCCCATGATCTTGCTCTCGGCCTCGTCCGGCGACTGCCAGTTCTCGATCATCGCCATGGCCGCCTCGTTGGCACCGCCGTGGAGCGGGCCACGCAGGGAACCGATGGCACCGGTCACGCAGGAGTGCATGTCGGAGAGGGTCGAGGCACAGACGCGAGCGGTGAAGGTCGAGGCATTGAACTCGTGCTCGGCGTAGAGGATCAGCGAGACGTTCATCACGCGAGCATGGAGCTCGGAGGCCGGCTCGCCGCGCAACATGTGCAGGAAGTGGCCACCTACCGAGGCGTCATCGGTCTCGGTCTCGATGCGCACGCCGTCATGACTGAAGCGATACCAGTAGCAGATGATCGAGGGCAGCACGGCCAGCAGGCGGTCGGAGACGTCCTGCTGCTCATCGAAACTCTCTTCCGTCTCAAGGTTGCCCAGCATGGAAGCACCGGTGCGCATCACGTCCATCGGGTGGGCGTCTTTCGGGATCTGCTCGAGCACGGTCTTGAGTGCCTGGGGCAGGCCACGCATGCCCTTGAGCTTGGCGACGTAGGCATCGAGCTCGGCCTGGGTGGGCAACTTGCCCTTGAGCAGCAGGTAGGCCACTTCCTCGAACTTGGCCTTATCGGCCAGTTCCTTGATGTCGAAGCCACGGTAAGTCAGGCCTGAGCCGGTCTGACCGACGGTGCACAGGGCGGTAGTGCCGGCGCTCTGGCCGCGCAGGCCGGCGCCGCTGACGGGTTTATCTGCCATCTGGTGTCTCCTAGTAAGTCGGTTCTTGTCGAGCTGGTGGCCGGGCAGCGTTACGCCTCGCCACCTTTTTCCGCGAACAGCGCGTCGAGCTTGCGCTCGAAGTCGTGATAGTTGAGGAAGTCGTAGAGCTCGTCGCGGGTCTGCATGGTGTCGACCACGTCCTTCTGATGGCCGTTGTCGTGAATGCTCTGGTAGACCTTGAGCGCCGCAGCGTTCATGGCGCGGAAGGCAGACAGCGGGTAGAGCACCATGCGGCAACCGACCTCACCCAGCTCCTGCTGAGTGAACAGCGGCGTGGCCCCGAACTCGGTGATGTTGGCCAGGATCGGCGCATCGACTCGCTCGCAGAACGCCTTGTAGTCATCGAGGGTGTGCACGGCCTCGGCGAAGATAGCATCAGCCCCTGCCTCGATGCAGGCATTGGCCCGCTCGATGGCAGCATCCAGGCCATCCTTCTGGAAGGCGTCGGTACGCGCGATCAGGTAAAAGTCCGGGTCGAGGCGAGCATCCGCAGCGGCCTTGACGCGGTCGACCATCTCTTCCTGGGAGACGATCGCCTTGTTGGGGCGATGGCCGCAGCGCTTCTGAGCGACCTGGTCTTCGATATGCACGGCAGCCACACCGGCACGCTGCATCTCCTTGACGGTACGGGCGATGTTGAAGGCGCCGCCCCAGCCGGTGTCGATGTCCACCAGCAAGGGCACATCGGTGGCGCCACAGATGCGATGAGCATCCTGCACCACATCGTTCATGGTGGTCATGCCGAGATCCGGCAGGCCGAAGGAGGCATTGGCCACGCCACCACCGGAAAGGTAGATGGCCTGGTGACCCACCCGTTCGGCCATCAAGGCAGTGTAAGCATTGATGGTACCGAGGATGGGCAGCGGGCGGTTGGCCTCGAGGGCAGCTCGGAAGCGAGCACCTGGGGTCTGTTGCGTCATGAAAGGTCTCCGTATGTTGTCCGAGCGCCTCAGGTGGGCGTCTCACTGTCCTGCAGTTCAAGGGATGCCGCATAGCGTTGGACGACATTCGCCCGGGACGCACTGACGTGGCGGCGCATCAGCAGCTCCGCCAGCTCGGTGTCGCCGGCCTCGATAGCATCGACGATGCGGTGATGTTCGACGAAGGCGCGCTGGGGTCGCGCGCCGCTGGCACTGAACTGGGTACGATAGAGCCGCACCAGGTAGTAGAGGTCATCGCAGAGCATGCCCATCAGCATCTTGTTGTGGCTGCCCTGGACGATCCGGAAGTGGAAATCCAGGTCGCCCTCGCGCTGATAGTAGGCCTCGCCGCGACGCAGGTCGGCCTGGCGCTCGTGCAAGGCCAGCACCTCACGCAGCCCGGCGATCTCCCCGGGGGTCATGTGCTCGGCGGCGAGCCGGGCGGCCATGCTCTCCAGGGCCTCGCGCACGTCGAAGAGCTCGAGCAACTCCTTCATGGAGAGCTTGACCACCCGGGCCCCGACATGAGGCACCCGTTCGATCAGCCGATGTCCTTCGAGACGGCGCATGGCTTCTCTCAGAGGCCCGCGCGAGATTCCGTAGGCCTTGGACAACCCCGGCTCGGTGATCTTGCTGCCTGGAGCCAGCTCTCCCCTGACGATGGCATCTTGCAGCTGCTGAAAGACCCGTTCCGCCAGAGTGCGGACTTCGGGGAGCGTGGCGTGTTCCGGTGCGAGTGAGTTCATGGGAATTGTCGACAATCAAGTGGTGAGAGAACTGTAGACATTGCCCTCATCGGGGTCAACAGCCCGGAAGGGCAGAAGCGCTTAACCTTTGGTTGTAGACAACCCGGAGCGCTTATCCTTCAATGTCGACAATGATGACGCCAGGCGACATGCCGAGAGCGTGACGGGTACGCCAGCGGGAGGGACAAGAGGGCTCACGATGCCTAGAATGGGGCGTCTGTTTCGGGAAGATGCCGTGATGACACCACCGATCGAGATCACCCCCCTGCCCTACCGCGAGGATCCGCTGGCGTACTTCGCTGCGCTGCGCGACAGGCCCGGTGCCGTGCTGCTCGATAGCGGCCGCCCGACGGCGCCGGGTGGCCGATATGACATCCTCAGCTGCGACCCTCTCGCGCTGCTCGAGGTCGACGCCGCCGGCCGCGTGCAGGGTGATCCGACACTGGCGGCACACTCGCCCTTCGCCGCCCAGCAGGCGCTGCTAGACCGCTTGCCCGGCGATGTCCCGGACAGCCGGCTACCGTTTCTCGGCGGGTTGATCGGCTACTGGAGCTACGACCTGGGGCAACGACTCGAACCGGTGGCAGGACAGGCCCGACAGACGGTCAAGCTGCCAGCCAGCCGGGTCGGCCTCTATGACTGGGCACTGATCCAGGACCACGATTGCCGGGAAAGCTGGCTGGTGAGCAGCGCCTCACGCCGCCATCAGGTAACCGAGTGGCTGAACGCGCCGGCCCGTCCGGCAGCGGACTTCCGCCTTACCGTTCCCTTTACCGCCGAGCTCAGCCGCGACGACTACCTGGCTCGCTTTGCTACCGTGCAGGACTACATCCGCGCCGGCGACTGTTACCAGATCAACCTGGCCCAACGCTTCAGCGCCCCCTTCGAAGGGGACCTCTGGGCGGCCTACCGTCGCCTGCGCGATACCACGCCCACCCCCTTTGCCGGCTACCTGGCCTGGGACGACAAGGCGATCCTCTCGCTCTCACCGGAACGGTTCCTGCTCTGCCGGGATGGGCGGGTCGAGACCCGCCCGATCAAGGGCACGAGGCCGCGAGGCACGACACCCGAGGAGGACCGGCGGCTGGCCGGTGAACTGGGCGCGAGCCTCAAGGACAGGGCCGAGAACGTGATGATCACCGACCTGCTGCGCAATGACCTGGGTCGGGTGTGCCGGCCGGGCAGCGTACGGGTACCACAGCTCTGCGGCCTGGAGAGCTACGCCAATGTGCACCACCTGGTGAGCGTGATCATCGGCGAACTGGCGACAGGACAGCGACCCATGGACCTGCTGGCCGCCGCCTTCCCAGGCGGCTCCATCACCGGTGCACCCAAGGTGCGAGCCATGCAGATCATCGACGAACTGGAACCCAGTCGGCGCAGCGCCTACTGCGGCAGCCTCGGCTACGTGGACGTGCGGGGACAGATGGATACCTCCATCGCCATTCGCAGCGTGGTGGCCGAGGGAGGAAAGCTGCATCTCTGGGGCGGAGGAGGCCTGGTCGCCGACTCCCGGGGCGAAGACGAATACGCCGAGACGCTGGACAAGATCCGCCACCTGATGCAGGCCTTGTCCGCGGCTGACAATGACCTCTTATGGAATAAAAAGACAGCCCGTTACTGCCTGAAGGAATAGATATCCAATGAATCGGTATTGGGGAAGGCATCACCGGCTCTGCTAGGGTAGCCCCATACTCAAGAGCAACACTCCGGGAGCCCCTAATGGCGCAGCAACTCGATGTCATCAACCGGGAGCTCGGCAACGACCCCGAGGCCCTGATCCGCTGGGCGCTGGACCAAGGGCAACGGCCGATCTGCACGACCAACTTCCGCCCCTTCGAGGCAGTGATCCTGCACATGGTCACGCGCCAGCAACCGGATATTCCGATCGTATGGATGGACAGTGGCTACAATACCGAGGCCACCTACCGGTTCGCCGATGACCTGATAAAGCGCCTGGAGCTCAACCTTGTGAGCTACCTGCCACGGCGCACAAGGGCCCATCGAGAGGCACTGGAAGGCCCTGCCCCGGGGATCGAGGATCCGCACCACGACGCCTTCACCCGAGAGGTGAAGCTCGAACCCTTCGAACGCGCCCTGCGCGAGATGGCACCGGATGTCTGGTTCACCGCCCTGCGCGCCGAAGACACGCCGGAACGCGCCCGCATGGCACCAGTGAGTCGCAATGAGAACGGCCTGTTGAAGGTTTCACCCTTGCTTCACTGGACGGCTCGCGATCTCTACCGCTACCTGCAGGAGCATGACCTGCCCAACAACTTCGACTACTTCGACCCCACCAAGGTCGAGGAAAAGCGCGAGTGCGGCCTGCACCTGCAGCATTGATGGCGAGGGGCCATCGCCGGTGCGATCACCGGCGATGACTGACAAAACGGCAGCTCAGCGCTCGGGCAGCTCGATATCCTTGAAGAGGACTTCCTCGTGTCGCGGGCCAGCGGCAAGGGCCGCGTCGACCAGATCCCGCGTCAGGTGGACGGCAAAGCCCTCAAGGAAGTCATACATGTAGCCGCGCATGAAGGTGCCGCGCCGGATACCGATCTTGGTGGTGGAACTCTCGAAGAGATGATCGGCCTCCAGCGCCACCAGATCGGTATCGTGCTCGGCATCCACGGCCATGTGGGCGACGATGCCGACCCCCATGCCCAGCCGAACATAGGTCTTGATGACATCGGCATCGGCGGCGGTTAGCACCACGTTGGGCGTCAGCCCCCGGGCCCGGAAGGCATCGTCGAGCTGAGAGCGTCCGGTAAAGCCGAACACATAGGTGACCAGCGGATAGGCCGCCAATGCCTCCAGCGTCAGGGTCTGCATTTCGGCCAGCGGATGCCCCTGGGGTACCAGAACGCAGCGGTTCCAGCGATAGCAGGGTAGCAGCACCAGGTCGTTGAAGAGCTCGAGAGATTCGGTGGCAATGGCGAAGTCGGCCTGGCCATCGCTGACCATCTGGGCGATCTGCTTGGGTGTACCCTGCTGCATGTGCAGCGCGACATCGGGATACTCCCGGGTGAAGTCGCGGATCACCGGGGGCAATGCATAACGCGCCTGGGTATGGGTAGTGGCGATCGCCAGGCTGCCGCGACGTTCATCGCTGTGCTCCTGGGCGACCTCCTTGATGTTCTCGGCAAGCCTCAGCACTTGCCCGGCCAGTTCGATGATCGCCTCCCCTGCGGGGGTAATGCGGGTCAGGTGCTTGCCGCTACGGGCGAAGATCTCGACACCGAGTTCGTCCTCGAGCAGGCGGATCTGTTTAGAGATTCCCGGCTGGGAGGTGAAAAGACTCTGGGCAGTGGCCGAGACGTTGAGGTTGTGGCGCGACACCTCCCAAATGTAACGCAGCTGTTGAAGTTTCATGGCCGCCCTCCCTCGCGTGTCGCGGGGCCTTTAAAATACCCGTAAGACATAAGAAAATTACCCATGATCGTTTTATAGCATAACCTGGCCGAACCGATGCAACCGCTTTCATGAACTCTGCTACATGGAAGGGATTTGCCAGCACTCCGGTCGGCCGCTACCATCGTCCGACCGGGCATGCCCTGCATGTCACCCCATCCGCTCGATGCAGCGCAACGAAACTGGAGAATCACATGGCCAATAACGTCGATGTCACCAATGCCAACTTCGAGCAGGAAGTCCTCAAGGCCGATACGCCGGTCCTGCTGAAGTTCTGGGCCCCCTGGTGTGGTCCCTGCAAGGTGATGGCACCGGTGGTCGACGAGGTCGCCGAAGAGCGTGACGGCAACCTCAAGGTCGTCAGCATCAACGTGGACGATGCCCCCGAGATCGCCGCGGAACAGGGCGTGCGCGGGGTGCCGACAGTGATGCTGTTCAAGTCCGGCACCAAGGTCGCCTCACTGGTCGGCGCACAGTCGAAGTCACAGCTGACCCAGTTCATCGATCAGAACGCCTGATCTCACGCCCCCCTGGACGCCTTATCGCCCCGGCCATGCCTGGGGCGATGTTGTTTCCTGCCCCTGGTGTTTCCTGTCCCTACATTGCGTCTCGTACTTATTCCTCCTCCCGTTCGGAGATCGGGCGGTCGGCCTTCTCGATCGGCGACTCATCCCCCGGCCCCAGTAGATGGGCGATCCAGCGGGTCTCGGGATGACTGTCCAGGGCGATCTTCAGGGTCATGGTCAGCACCACCGAGAGCAGCATCCCCACCGCACCGAAGATCCAGCCCCACACCACCAGCGACAGGAAAGCCACGAAAGTCGACAGCCCCAGAGCCCTTCCCATCACCCGCGGCTCGATGATGTTGCCCATCACGAAGTTGACCCCCAGATAGGCCGCCGCCAACAGCGTCGCATCGAATAAACCGCCCTCGGGAGCCACGAGCAACAGCAACACCGGAGGAAAGGCGGCGATGGCCGAACCGATGTTGGGAATGAAGTTGAACGCGAAGGCCATTACCGCCCACAACAGTGCAAACTCCACACCCACCAGCTTGCAGGCCACCCAGATCAGCGCACCGGTTACCAGGCTGATCAGCGTCTTGACGGCCAGGTAGCGCTTGAGGGTGAGGCTGAACTCGTTGAAGCGGCGCAGGCTAGGGGCCGGATTGACCAGGGCGCGGGAGACCTTGTCGCGGAAGTTGAGCGTCTCGAAGAGCAGGAACATCACCAGCAGGGCCACCACGACGCTCTGCATCATCAGGTTGCCCACCTCGCCTAGGACCGCCGGAATCCAGTCGCCGATCTGCTCGGCGTCCAGCAGTTCGGCCAGCCGATTGGTATCGATGGCAAGTCCCAGCCCGGCCAAGCCGTCAAGGAATCCCAGATAGTACTGGTAGAGCTTCTGTTCGATCCCCGGCAATGCATCGACGAAGGTGCCGAAGCTGTTGGCCAGCAGCAGGCCGAGCAGGAAGAGAAAACCCCCGATCACCACCAGCGTCAGCCATACGGCCAACCGCATGCCCAGCCCGAGACGATGCAACCAATGCACGGGCGCAGTGCAGACGACCGCGATAAACAGCGCCAGCAGCAGCGGCACCAACAGGCTGGATCCCGCACGCATGCCCGCGACGATTACCACCAGGGCGGCCAATGCCAGGGTCAGGTTAAGGGGGATGGTGCTCTGCTGATTGTCTTGGGGAAGGGGCATACCCGGACTCACGATCATTAGAAGTCTATTCATGATGCCGGGGCAGGAGGGAAATGCAAAGCACGGGAACCATCCCCTGTCCACGGCCTCGAAGCCGAGGTGTGCGCTACGCAACAAGGAGAGAAACATGCCGATTGCCCGCCCATTGCGACCACTGCTCGTGCCGGCCCTGGCCATACTGATGGTCACGGTATCGCCGCCGATGCTGTCCCATGCTCTCGCCGCGGAGACGCCCAGCCGCCTGGACGTCCAGGCCGAGACCGAACTGCACGTGGTGCCGGATCGCGCCACGCTCAATGCCCGCCTGTGGGAACACACACCGGCCATCGCCCAGCACAAGGGGTCGACGAACGACCCGGATGCCCTTCGCGAGGCCCGCGACAGGCTGGAAACTCGTGCCGCCAGCCTGATTCGCGCCCTGGAAGAGGTGGGGCTGGAACGCAAGGCGATAAATGCCGGCTCCCTGAATGTGCAACCCGAGCACCTGCCGGGCGAGCGTAGCGCGCAAGGGGAGCGCGAGACGCTGGTGCGCACCCGCCTCGAGCGACCTGTTCGCGTCCAGATCGATGATCTCGAGCAACTGCCCAGGCTGCTCGATGCCCTGACCGCGGCCGGCGTGGATGCCCTGGATGGCGTGAGCTATGACCTGGCCGACCGAGACGGGGCTACCGACGAGGCGCTGGTCAAGGCGCTGGAGAAGGCCCGCCACAAGGCCAGTCTAATGGCCGAGACGCTGGACATCGAACTGGGTGAGGTGATCAACGTGAACGAGACCCGGTCGCCGGTCTTCCAGCCGCAGATGATGGCCATGAGTGCCGATACGCGCGAGAGTGCGCCCCAGGCCGAATACCGCCCAGGCACCATCACCATCCAGGCAGGCGTCAGCGTCAGCTGGGCAATCAAGCCGTAAGCCGGGTCAGGCGTTGATGGTATCGACCCCACCCATATAGGGCCGCAGCGCCTCGGGCACGGTGATCGAGCCGTCCTCGTTCTGGAAGTTCTCCAGCACGGCCACCAGGCAGCGGCCCACCGCCAGGCCGGAGCCGTTGAGGGTATGCAGGAGCTGCGGTTTCTTCTGCTCGGGGTGCCGGAAGCGCGCCTGCATGCGCCGCGCCTGGAAATCCTCGCAGTTGGAGACCGAGGAGATCTCGCGATAGGTATCCTGGCTCGGCAACCACACTTCCAGGTCATAGGTCTTGGCGGCACCGAAGCCCATGTCCCCGGTACACAGGATCACCACACGATACGGCAGTTCCAGTGCCTGGAGAATCGCTTCGGCGTGGCCGCGCATCTCCTCCAGCGCCGCATAACTCGTCTCCGGCGCCACCAGTTGCACCATCTCGACCTTGTCGAACTGGTGCTGGCGAATCATGCCGCGGGTGTCGCGGCCGTGGGAGCCCGCCTCGCTGCGAAAGCAGGGTGTGTGGGCGGTTAGCCGCATGGGAAGCGTCTTGGCATCGAGGATCTCGTCCCTGGCGAAGTTGGTCAGCGGCACCTCGGAGGTGGGAATCAGGTGGTAGCCGCGTTCATCGTCCAGCCTGAACAGATCCTCACCGAACTTGGGCAGCTGGCCGGTACCGCGCAGGGACGCCTCGTTGACCATGTAGGGGACATAGCACTCCTCATAGCCGTGCTCGAGGGTCTGCTTGTCGAGCATGAACTGCGCCAGCGCCCGATGCAGCCGGGCGACGGGTCCGCGCATCACCGCGAAACGCGCCCCGGTCAGCTTGACGGCCAGGTCGAAGTCCAGATCGCCCTTCAGTTCGCCCAGGTCGACGTGGTCGCGAACCTCGAAGTCGAACTCGCGTGGTGTTCCCCAGCGATGCAGCTCGACGTTGTCGCTCTCGTCCTCGCCTTCGGGAACGCTCTCGTGGGGCAGGTTGGGAATGCCGCTGACCGCATCGTCCCACTCGGCCTGCACCTCGGCCAGTCGCGCCTTGCCGCTATCCAGGCGATCGCCCAGGTCGCTCACCTCATCGAGCAGCGGCTGGATATCCTCGCCCGACGCCTTGGCCTTGCCGATCGCCTTGGAACGAGTGTTGCGCTCGTTCTGCAGCGACTCGGTCTCGGCCTGTAGCTCACGCCGCCGGGACTCCAGGGCCGACAGGCGATCGATGTCCAGGGTAAAGCCCCGCTTGGCGAGTCGTTGAGCGACGGTTTCGAGGTCGCTGCGCAGCAGTTTGGGATCGAGCATGGAATCCGGTCCGTTGCAGTCGGTGATTGGAGGTATCGGCCGCGTGGACGCGGCGGCTGGAAAACAGGCCGCCCATTGTAGGCAAAAGGCCGCAGGGGCGCCACGCACGCCCGGCGCCGGGGTGCGCGCATCGGCCTACCGGGGTAGAGTAGGGCCACCCTCTCTCCCCCGCCCGGCCTTGCCGTGGTGGCGCCAAGACTGAACACGACACCATGATTGCACGACTGGATACCGCCGACTCGCGCCGACTCGAGGGCCTCGACGCTCGTTACCTGCGCTTCCTCGATGCCCTCGAGGCTGCCGGCTTCGAGGGCGAAATCGCTCCGGACTATGCGGCCCGCACGGTACTGGCCACCGACAACTCCATCTACCAGCGGCTGCCACAGGCAGTGCTCTATCCCCGGCATACGCAGGATCTCGAGCGCATCGCCCAACTGGCCGGTCGGGGTGAGCACCGCCAGGTGGTGCTCACCCCCCGCGGCGGCGGCACCGGCACCAATGGCCAGTCGCTCACCGACGGCCTGGTGGTGGATGTTTCCCGGCACATGAACCGGATTCTCGACATCGACGTGGAGAATCGCCGTGTACGGGTACAAGCGGGGGTGGTCAAGGACCAGCTCAACGCCGCACTGAAGCCCCATGGCCTATTCTTCGCGCCGGACCTCTCCACCTCCAACCGCGCCACCATCGGGGGCATGATCTCGACCGATGCCAGCGGCCAGGGCAGCTGCGAGTACGGCAAGACCCGCGACCATGTCCTCGAGCTCGAGAGCGTACTGCTGGGCGGCGAGCGGCTGGTGAGCCACCCGGTGGACGAGCACGCACTCGAGACGCTGTGTGCTCGCGATGACGTCAGCGGCCGCGCCTACCGCACCGCGCGAGAGGTCATCGACACCCAGGGCGAACTGATAAAGGCCACCTTTCCGCCTCTCAACCGCTGCCTGACGGGCTACGATCTGGCACACCTGAGAGATTCGCAAGGCCGGCTCGACATGAACAGCCTGCTGTGCGGCTCCGAGGGCTCGCTGGGCCTGCTCGACGAGGCGGTGCTCAATGTTCTGCCGATCCCTAAGCACTCGACACTGGTCAATGTGCGCTACGCCGGCTTCATGGATGCCCTGCGCGATGCACGGGCCCTCATGGGCTCTTCACAAGCTCAGCCGCAGGCGCGTCCCACCTCCATCGAGACGGTGGACGACACCGTGCTGATGCTGGCCATGGAGGACTTTGTCTGGGACAGCGTGGCGGAATTCTTTCCCTCGGGGGAAACGCCGGTACGCGGCATCAACCTGGTGGAGTTCAATGACGACGACCCCGACCGGCTGGCCGAACGGGTCGCTGCCTTCTGTCGCCATCTGGCGGTAGATGCGAGCGTCGAACGCCTCGGCTATACGCTGGCCGAGGGGCGCGAGCAGATCCAGCGCGTCTACGAGATGCGCAAACGCGCCGTGGGCCTACTGGGCAACGTTCAGGGCGAGAAGCGCCCGATTCCCTTCGTGGAGGATACCGCGGTGCCGCCGGAGCATCTGGCCGACTTCATCGGCGAGTTCCGCGCCGCCCTGGACGCCCGGGGCCTCGAGTACGGAATGTTCGGCCATGTGGACGCCGGGGTGCTGCACGTGCGCCCGGCCATCGACATGAAGGACCCCGAACAGGCGCGGTTGATCCGTGAGGTCTCCGACGAGGTGGTCGAGCTGACGCAGAAGTATCACGGCCTGCTATGGGGCGAGCATGGCAAGGGGGTGCGCTCCGAATACTCGCCGGCGTTCTTCGGCGAGCTCTATCCCAGCCTGCAGCGGATCAAGGCCGCCTTCGATCCCCATAACCAGTTGAACCCCGGCAAGATCGCGACGCCTGTCGAAGCGGTCGAGGAGCAGGGAATAAAGCTGGTCGATCCGGGCCTGCTGGCTATCGATGGCGTGCCCACTCGAGGCCAGCTCGACCGCACCATCGATGAGCGGGTCTGGCGGGCCCACGCGGCCACCGTCTACTGCAACGGCAACGGCGCCTGCTACAACTACGACCCCGATGACGCCATGTGCCCCTCCTGGAAGGCCACCCGCGACCGCGTCCATTCGCCCAAGGGGCGCGCCAGCCTGATCCGCGAGTGGCTGCGCCTGCAGGGCGAGGCCGATATCGACCTGGTCGAGGAGTCGAGAAAGAAGAAGGCCGAAGGCACCTGGGGCTTCATCAGGGATTTCCCCATGCGGCTCAGGAACACCCTGGCCAAGCGGCGCGGTGAGGCGGACTTCTCTCACCAGGTCTACGAGGCCATGGCGGGCTGTCTGGCCTGCAAGTCCTGCGCCGGCCAGTGCCCGGTAAAGGTCAACGTGCCGGACTCGCGCTCGCGCTTCCTCGAGCTCTACCACGGCCGCTATCTGCGGCCGCCACGCGACTACCTGATCGGCGGCCTGGAGTTCCTCGCTCCCAGCCTTGCCTGGATCGCGTCGCTCTATAACGCCGCCCTGGGCAATCGCCTCGTCAACCGACTGCTGGCTGGCCCCGTCGGCATGGTGGATAGCCCACGGCTCTCCCGCGCCAGCCTGAAGAAGCAGCTGGCGGCCTGGGGCGTAGCGGAAGCGACGCCGACGTCGCTCGGCCTGCTTACCGAGACGCAGAAGGCACGCAGCGTGGTGCTCGTGCAGGACGCCTTCACCAGCTACTTCGAGGCCAGGCTGGTGATGGACATCGTCGAGCTGTTCAGCCGCCTCGACGTGCGAGTCTTCGTCGCCCCCTACGCGCCCAACGGCAAGCCGCTCGATGTCCAGGGCTTCCTGGGCGCCTTCGAACGCACCGCCGAGAAGCAGGCAAAGCGTCTTCGAACGCTGGCCGCGTTCGGCGTGCCCCTGGTAGGCATCGACCCGGCCATGACCCTGACCTATCGCCAGGAGTACGTGAAGGCGCTGGGGCCGGACGCTGTACCCGAGGTGCTGATGCTGCAGGAGTGGCTGTTGGCTCAGTCCACGACCCTGGCCACCCCCCTGGTCCCCAATGGCCTGGACGTGGATGACCCGCGCTACCGGCTGCTCTCCCACTGCACCGAGAAGACCAACGCCCCGGGCAGCCCCAAGGCCTGGCAGCAGGTCTTCGCCGCCTTCGGCCTGGAGCTCGAACTGGTCAGCACCGGCTGCTGCGGCATGTCCGGCACCTACGGCCACGAGGCACGCAACCGCGAGACCTCCAAGACCATCTACGCCCAATCGTGGCAGCCGGTAGTGGAGGATGACGCCAACGCCGGCAGGCTACTGGCCACCGGCTACTCCTGCCGCAGCCAGGCAAAGCGGTTCTCCGACGCTGCTATACCCCACCCGCTGCAGGGATTGCTGCAGCAGCTGCGCATCGCTCAAGTTTGAGCGGCGAAAACCATGGCCCAGGGAAGTTTTTGCCGCCCGAGTTCACAAGGAGAATCGTGATCATCATTCGCCCCATGCGCTCCCTCCTCGCCCTGGGCCTGTTGCTTGGGCTTGCCGCCCCGCTGCTGGCCCAGGAGGCTCGCGTCACTACCGCCCGGATCGAGAAGCGCGTCATCGTGGAAACGATCGCGATCAACGGCAGCGTGACGGCCCCACGAACCGCGCATCTTTCCAGCGATGTGGCTGGACGCATCACCCAGTTGCCGGTCTCGCTCGGCGAGCATGTACAGGAAGGCGACCTGCTGCTGGCCATCGATGGCGAGGAGGTCGCGCTTCAGGCACAAAGCGCCGACGCCGATGTCGGCGAAGCCCGGGCGGCGCTGGACAACGCCCGTCGGCGGCTACGGGAAGGCAACCGACTCGGCGAAGGGCGCAACATCGCCAGCAGCGAGCTGAGTCAGCGCGAGACCAACGTCGCCATCGCCGAGGCGACGCTGGAGCGCCGCCTCGCCGAGCTCGACCGTCTCGAGGTCCGGCTCGAACGCCACCGCCTGCAAGCACCGTTCGCCGGCAGGCTCACCCACCGCGACGTGGCCATCGGTGAGTGGGCGACGCCAGGTACGCCGCTGTTGACGCTGATCGACCTCGAACGGCTGACCCTCGACTTTGCCGTGCCCCTCGACCTGCATCACCGGCTCGCCGACGCCGAGCTCGAGGTCCGCCTTCCTGGGAGCGACGACTGGCTCTCGGCCCAAACCATCGCCGAAGTGCCGCTCGAGGACGGGTCCTCGCGCCAGTTCCTGCTGCGCGCCACGCTCGATAACCCCCCGGCCATGCTGCCGGGCATGGCCGTGCAGGGGCGGCTGCTGCTCAGGAACGGGAGCGGTCCTGTGGTGCCACGCGACGCCCTCATCCGCCGCCCGGACGGTAGCATCAGCGTCTGGCTGGCCCGTGAAGAGGACGACGAATGGCGCGCCAACGAGCAACGCGTCACCCCCGGCGCCAGCCACGAGGGCCAGGTCGCCATCCAGCAGGGCGTCGAGGCCGGTGAGCGCGTCGTCCTCAGGGGAAACGAGCGCCTGGAAGAAGGCCAGCCGCTCATTCTGGACGACGAATGAAGGAGCACTGAATCCATGTTTGCGGCCATCATTCGTCATGGCGTCCTGGTCAGCGTCGTGGTGCTTATCCTGCTGATACTGGGCATCGCCGCCATCTGGCGGATTCCCGTGCAGATGATCCCCGACCTGGAGGTCCGCACCATCGGTATCGAGACCCGCTGGCCCGGCGCCACGCCCCAGGACATCGAGAAGGATATCCTCATCGAGCAGGAGGAGTACCTGCGCAATGTGCCCAACCTGGTGCGGATGGAATCCACCGCCACCAGCGGCGCAGCGGAGATCGAGCTCGACTTTCCCTTCGGCATCGACCTCACTGAGACGCTGATTCGCGTCAACAACGCCTTGAGTCAGGTGCCCTCCTATCCGGCCAATGTCGACCAGCCCCGCATCGTGGCCACCTCCTTCTCGGCCAATGCCTTCATGTATTTCAACGTGGCGCCCCGTGAGGGCAATCCGCGCAATCTCGACATGCCGGCGCTACGCGACTATCTGGAGGACAATGTCCGCCCTCGCCTGGAGAGTGTGGAGGGGGTCTCGGAGATCGGTGTGTCGGGCGGCGCCGCACGGCAGGTGCAGTTGCTGATCGATCCCGATGCCCTGGCCAAGCACGCGCTGGGCATCGACGACATTCGTACCGCCCTCCAGACCCGCAACCAGGATGTCTCCGGCGGCGATCTGGAAAGCGGCAAGCGACGCTACCTGCTGCGCATGGTAGGGCGTTTCCAGGACATCGCCGAACTCGAGTCGTTGATCCTCACGCGCCGCGGCGATGCCGTGGTGCGGCTGTCCGACGTTGCCGAAGTGAGGCTATCTCATGCCGAACTGACCTCGCGCTCCTTCGATTCCCAGGGCGACCCGGTGCTCAGCGTCCAGGTCAGTCGCGAGCCCGGCTCCAATGTCATTGACATCAAGCGGCGCATGCTGGCCGAGGTCGAGTCGCTCAACGAGGGTCTGTTCGCCGAGCAGGGCCTGCACATGACGCTCTCCAGCGACGACGCGCGCTATGTCGAGGCCTCGATCGCCAATGTCTGGACCAATCTCGGCCTGGGTGCGCTGTTTGCTACCCTGGTGATGTTCGCCTTCCTGCGCTCCCCGCGCGCTACCCTGGCCGGCGTGATCGGCATCCCTATCTGTACCATCGCCGCCTTCCTGGGGCTGCTGCTGGCCGGCCGCACCCTCAACGTGATCTCGCTTGCCGGTGTCGCCTTCGCCATCGGCATGACCATCGACAACACCATCGTGGTGCTGGAGAGCATCGAGACCCAGCGCCGCCGTGGCCGCGATCGCTTCGAGGCTGCCCTGGTGGGCGTGCAGCAGGTCTGGCCCGCGGTGCTCGCCTCAACCCTGACCACCGTGCTGGTGTTCGTTCCGATCTTCTTCATCGAGGAGGAAGCCGGCCAGCTCTACTCCGACATCGCCGTGGCCATCGCCACCTCGATCCTCGCCTCGCTGGTGGTGGCGATCACCGTGATACCGACGCTTGGCGCGCACCTGGACTTTCGTGGCCGCGCCTCGTCCGGCGAGGGGCAGACGCCACGCTGGATGCGCGGCTGCCTGTGCCTGGTCGACGTGCTGATCGCCTCCGCGGTGCGGCGTTGGGCGGCCATGGCCATGGCGATCGCGGGCGGCCTGGCGATCTTCGTGTGGCTGACGCCGCCAGCCGCCTACCTGCCGGAGGGCGAAGAGGCCAAGACCTTCGCCAGCATGAACGCCCCGGCGAGCTACAACCTCTCGACGATGACGGCCATTGCCGAGGAGATACAGGCTGAACTGCTCCCCCATGTGGGTGCCGATCCCCGCGATTTCGACGAGGGCCGAAGCGAGGTTCCTGCCATGCGCACCATGGGCACCCAAGTGGAGGCGCAGAGCCTGCGGATCATCGCTGAGACCCGCGACCCGGACCATATCGAGGCGCTGATGGACGCCTTGACCGAACGCTTCGAGGCCTATCCTGACATGCGCGCCTTCGCGGCGCGTGGCTCGATCATCTCCAGCAACGACGGCGGTACGCGCAGCATCACCCTGGACATCGCCGGCAACGACCTCGCCGAGCTCTACGCCGCCGCCAACTTACTCTACGAACGCTCGCAAGAGATTTTCGACAATCCACGCATCCAGTCGCGGCCGTCGTCACTGGCCCTGGGGCAGCCGCTGATCGAGGTGTACCCGGACTGGGATCGGGCCGCTGAACTGGGGCTGGATGCCGAGGCGTTGGGCACCACCGTGGCCGCCCTCACCGACGGTGCCTATCTGGACAACTTCTATCTCGAGGACCAGAAGATCGACCTCTACGGCTATGGGCCCAACATCGGGAACACCGATCTGGACGACCTCGTCGACCTACCAGTCCATACGCCCCTGGGTGTCACATTGCCGCTGAGCAGCCTGGCGGAGATTCGCGAGACCGTCGCTACCGCCACGCTACGACGCGTGGATGGCCGGCGCAGCGTAACCCTCGACATCATTCCGCCGCGCGACGTTCCCCTGGAAGCCGGGATAGAACGGGTGAACCGTGAGGTGATCGACCACCTGCGCGCCTCGGGGGAACTGCCGGGGCACATCGACATCACCCTTACCGGTGCCGGCGACCAGTTGGATGCCACCCGCGTGTCGCTGATGGACAACGGACTGATCGCCCTGACTCTCGTCTATCTGCTGCTGGTAGCCATCTTCGCGCACTGGGGCTATCCGCTGCTGATCCTGGCTACCATCCCGCTGGGAGCGGCCGGCGGCATCGTAGGCCTGGCCTTGATGAACCTGGTGGGCGGCTGGCTGCCCAGCATCGGGCTCGCCGAGATCCGCCAGCCCTTCGACATGATCACCATGCTGGGCTTCCTGATCCTGATGGGCACGGTGGTCAACAACCCCATCCTGGTGGTGCACCAGGCCCGCGAGAACCTGCGCGAGGCCTCCACCGACGTGCGCCAGGCGGTACGTGATGCCGTGGCCAGCCGCCTGCGCCCCATCGCCATGACCACCCTGACCACCATCGGCGGGCTCTCGCCGCTGGTCTTTCTGCCCGGCGAAGGCACCGAGCTCTATCGCGGCGTGGGTGCCATAGTACTCTTCGGCCTGCTCGGCACCGCCTTCGTGACGGTGACCTTCCTGCCGGCGCTGACCGTCACCCTGATGTCAAGAACCACTCGCCGCCGGATCGATCGTTCACCAAAAACACAATAAGGGATGAGCCCATGCCGTATCGTTCCAGTTTCCTGCTGCTGGCCTGCTGGAGCACCCTCTCCTGGGCCCAGGCCACCGAAGGCCTCGGCAACCTGGATGAGGACGATGGCCCTTCAGCCGACGAGGCCTTGCCGACCATCACGGTGAGCGCGCCGCGACTCGCGCGGGACCTCTACGACACCCCGGTTGCTGTCTCGACCCTGACCCGCGAGGACATCCAGCAGGGCCAGCAAGGTGTTCGACTGGATGAGGCCCTGGACAGGGTGCCCGGGGTCTTCCTGCAGAACCGCGACAACTTCGCCCAGGGCCAGCGCATCTCCAGCCGCGGTTTCGGCGCCCGGGGCACCTTCGGCATCCGCGGCCTGCATATCCGTGTCGACGGCATTCCCTACACCCTGCCCGACGGCCAAGCCCAGATCGATGCCGTGGACCTGGACAGCGCCGAGCGCATCGAGGTGATACGCGGGCCTTCGTCAGTGCTCTACGGCAATGCCGCAGGTGGCGTGATCGACATCACCACCGGCGATGGCAGCGAGATGCCGCGCTCGCCTGTCCTGAAGCTTCAGGGCGGCAGCGACGACTTTCGCAAGCTTTCAGTGCGTAATGGCGGTGAAACCGGCGACTGGGTGCACAGCGTGAGTGTCTCGGCGCTGGATTTCGACGGCTACCGCGAACAGAGCGATGTGGAAAAGCGGCTGCTCAATGCGCGCATCGGTTATCGCCTGGATGATAACCGGACCCTGTCAGCGCTGGTCAATATCCTCGATATGCCCACCGCCAAGGATCCCAGTGCCCTGACCCTCGAGGAGGTCAAGGAGGATCGACGCCAGGCGCGCGATGTGGCAATCCCGCTGGATTCGGGGCAGAGCGTGGAACAGCAGCTGGTCGGGTTGCACTACGAAGACCTCGACGCCCTGGGCGGCGAAATCAACATCCGTGGCTTCGCCAGCCGCCGGGATTTCGAACAGCAACTGCCTTTTCCGGGTAGCAGCCTGATCGACTATGAGCGGAACTACTATGGTGGAGGCGCCGACTACACGGGGGCACTAACGGTGGGTGACATGACACTGCGTTATGTCACCGGCGTCGACCTGGCGCGTCAGGAAGACGATCGTGGTCGGCGTTCAGTGAATCCCCAGGGTGATGTTACCGGCATCACCGGCGATGAGCAGCAGAATGCCACCTCAGCGGGTGTCTTCCTGCAGTCGGAGCTGGGGCTCACTGAGACACTGGATCTCAGCGCCGGCATCCGCCATGACCAGGTACACATGGACATCGACGACCATTTCTTCACCGACGACCAGGATGACAGCGGCGAGCGCACCTTTCGTGAATGGACCGGCAGCCTGGGGATGAGCTACCGCTACCAGCCCGACCACCAGGTCTATGCCACGGTGGCCAACGCCTTCGAGACGCCGACCTTCACCGAGTTCGCCCGCCCCGACGGCCGCGGCGGCTTCAACCCCGAGATCGAACCCCAGAAGGCACTGAACCGTGAAGTCGGACTTCGTGGCATCTTCGGCAATGGCCTGGGCTACGAGTTGGTGGCCTTCTCGGTAAATGTCGATGATGAACTGATAGGTTTCGAGGCCACTGACGGCAGGACCTATTACGAGAATGCCGGCAAGACCTCCCGAGACGGTATCGAACTGGGACTGGACTGGAGCTTCTCGCTGGACTGGCGCTGGACGAGCGCCCTGACGCTGACTGACTATCGCTTCGACCGGTTCGATGACGGCAACAACGACTTCGCCGACAATCGCCTGCCCGGTCAGCCGCGTCAGGTTTGGCACAATGGCCTGACCTGGTACGGCAGCGGTGACCGCTTCGCCACCCTCGAGGCCCAGTACACCGGCGACTACTATGCCGACAACGCCAACGAAGTGAAGATCGACGATCATTGGCTGTTCCACCTCAAGGGCGGCGACAGCTGGCGCCTCGGTGGCAGCAATACTCGGCTGGGCGCCAACTTGGGGGTCCGCAATCTGCTGGACGAGGAGTATTACGAGAACGTGCGCATCAACTCCTTCGGAGGACGCTATTACGAACCCGCCGCGGGACGCACCTACTTCGCCGGTCTCGAGCTGAGCTTCTAGAGGAGCTGCCGTTGGGCCTCCTGCCGCACTCGTGAGATCATTGCGAAAGGAGGCGAACCCATGAACCGAACCCTGATCCTGATCGGCCTGCTCGTTATCGCTGTGGGCCTGCTCTGGCCCTGGCTCTCCAGGCTGCCCCTGGGCCAGCTCCCCGGCGACATCGCCATACGCCGCGAGAACTTCTCGTTCTATTTCCCGATTACCACCATGATTATCATCAGCGTGGTGCTCTCGGCGGTGATGTGGCTGCTGGATCGCTGATGCACAAACCAGAGGGGCCGGCATCGCCGGCCCTTCTCGGTTCCTCCCACCGCTCGCTCAGAAAAACAGCCGGCGAAGAGCCTGGCCGGGGTCGGCCTCGCGCATGAAGACCTCGC
The DNA here is from genome assembly GCF_900109725.1 of Halomonas daqiaonensis. Classification (GTDB taxonomy): domain Bacteria; phylum Pseudomonadota; class Gammaproteobacteria; order Pseudomonadales; family Halomonadaceae; genus Halomonas; species Halomonas daqiaonensis. The sequence goes on along the minus strand of NZ_FOBC01000027.1, from coordinate 20,033 downwards.
CCACCAGGAAGGCGTTGACGTCGTGCTCGCGCATGCGCAGCACGTCATCGCGGGTATGGATGCCGGATTCGGTGACCACGGTGACGCCGGCGGGAATGCGCGGCAGCAATTCCAAGGTGGTCTCCAGGCGGGTGTCGAAGGTGTGCAGGTCGCGGTTGTTGATGCCCACCAGGGCGAGGTCAAGCTTGAGGGCCCGCTCCAGCTCCTGGGCGTCGTGCACCTCCACCAGCAGGTCCATGCCCAACTCCACGGCTTGGCGATGCAGGTCCGCCATGCGGGCATCGTCGAGGGCGGCGACGATCAGCAGGATGCAGTCGGCGCCGAGGGCGCGAGCCTCGCTGACCTGATAGCCGTGGGTGATGAAGTCCTTGCGGATCACGGGAAGGGTGCAGGCCTCGCGTGCCTCGATCAGGAAGTCCTCATGACCCTGGAAGAAGTCGGCATCGGTGAGCACCGAGAGGCAGGCCGCACCGCCCTCGGCGTAGCTCGCGGCGAGCTCTCCGGGGCGGAAGTCCTCGCGGATCACTCCCTTCGAGGGCGAGGCCTTCTTGATCTCGGCGATCACCGCCGGGTCACCGGCCTGGATGGCACGGTCGAGCGCGGCGACGAAGCCCCGTGGGTCGGACTGCTCGGCGGCCAGGCGCAGCAGCTCCTGCTCGGAGACGACGCGGCGGCGTTCGGCGACCTCCTCCTCCTTGCGGGCCAGGATGCGCTCGAGGATGGTGGGCAGGGGGCGGCTATCGGTCATGTCGGATCTCATTGGGTGAACACGCGGGTGAAGTTGGCGAGTTCCCTGAGCTTCTCGAGCGGCAACTTCGAGGCCTGGGCATCCTGGGCCATGGCTACGCCCTCGGCGAGGCTGTCGGACACCCCCGAGACGTAGAGGGCGGCACCGGCATTGAGCGCGACGATGTCCGCTGCCGGCCCATCGCCCACCAGGGCCTGCTCGACGAGTCGCAGGCTGTCCTCGGCGGTCTTCACCCGCAGCGGGTCCAGTGACTGGCGTTCGATGCCGAAGTCCTCGGGGGTGATGACGTATTCGCGAATCTCGCCATCCTTCAGTTCGGCAACCAGGGTCGGCTGCGCCAGCGAGATCTCGTCGAGGCCGTCCTCGGCATGTACCACCAGCACGTGGTCACTGCCCAGACGCCGCAGCACCTCGGCCATCAGCGGCACCAACTCGGGGGCATAGACGCCCAGCACTTGGTTGAGGACGCCGGCGGGATTGGTCAGCGGCCCCAGGATATTGAACAGGGTGCGCACGCCCATCTCGCGACGCGGGCCCACGGCATAGCGCATCGCCGGATGGTGGTTGGGAGCGAACATGAAGCCCACGCCCACCTGTTCGATGCAGCGGCCCACCTGCTCGGCATCCAGGTTCAGATCGATGCCCGCCACGGCGAAGAGGTCCGCGCTGCCCGACGACGAGGAGACGCCACGGTTGCCGTGCTTGGCGACATGGGCCCCGCCCGCGGCAACCACGAAGCTCGCCGCCGTGGAGACGTTGAAGAGGTTGGCGCCATCGCCCCCGGTGCCGACGATGTCGACCACGTTGTCGGCCTGCAGCCGGACCGGGTTCATCAGTTCGCGCATCACCTGAGCCGCGGCACTGATCTCCTCGGCAGTCTCGCCCTTCATGGCCATGCCCACCAGGAAGGCGGCGATCTGGGCATCGCTGGCCTCGCCGGTCATGATCTGGCGCATAACCTCGTGGGTCTCGGCGAAGTTCAGGTTCTCACGGCGCATCACCGCACCGATGGCCTCTCGCATCTGCATGACATTGGTCTCCTCTGGCATGGGCACGGCTCAGCGACGTTTCAGGAAGTTGGCCAAGAGTTCATGGCCCTGGCGGGTCAGGATCGACTCGGGGTGGAACTGCACCCCTTCGATATCCAGCTCACGGTGGCGCAGCCCCATGATCAGCCCCGGAGTGACGTCGTCATCGTCGCACCAGGCGGTGACCTCGAGGCAGTCGGGCAAGCTTTCGCGCTCCACCACCAGCGAATGGTAGCGCGTCACCTCCAGCGGGTCCTCGAGGCCTTCGAAAACGCCTTGGCCGAGGTGGCGGATCCGCGAGGTCTTGCCGTGCATTACCTGGGTCGCTCGGACCACCTTGCCGCCATAGACCTGGCCGATCGCCTGATGACCCAGGCAGACCCCCAGCACGGGAAGCCGCCCAGCGAAGCGGCGAATGGCCGCCATGGAAATGCCGGCCTCGTCGGGCGTGCAGGGGCCCGGCGATATCACCAGGTGACTCGGCGCCAGGGCCTCGATCTCCTCCAGGCTAATGGCGTCGTTGCGATGGGTCACCACCTCGGCGCCCAGTTCTCCCAGGTACTGCACCACATTGAAGGTGAAGCTGTCGTAGTTATCGATCATGCAGACTTTCATGGTCGTTCTCTCCCGCCCGCGGGGCGCTCGTCCGGTCAAGGCCAGACGCAAGGAATTCAGGGGTGGCGTATCACTCGAGATTGTCCAGGCCGCGCTCGGCCATGGCCACGGCACGGAAGATGGCGCGGCCCTTGTTGAGGGTCTCTTGCCACTCCATCTCGGGCACGGAGTCGGCCACCACACCGCCCCCGGCCTGGACATGCAACTGGCCATCCTTGATCACCGCGGTACGGATGGCGATGGCGGTGTCCATGTTGCCGTGCCAGGAGAGGTACCCCACCGCGCCGGCGTAGACGCCACGCTTGACCGGCTCCAGTTCGTCGATGATCTCCAGGGCACGAATCTTGGGCGCGCCAGACACGGTGCCCGCCGGGAAGGTGGCGCGCAGCACGTCCATGGCAGAAAGCCCCGGCTGGAGGCGACCGACCACGTTGGAGACGATGTGCATCACGTGGGAGTAGCGCTCGACCACCATCCGGTCGGTCACCGTCACCGTGCCGGTCTCGCTGATGCGCCCCACGTCGTTTCGCCCGAGGTCGATCAGCATCAGGTGCTCGGCGAGTTCCTTGGGATCGGCGAGCAGGTCGGCCTCCAGGGCCCAATCCTCCTCCTCGCTATAGCCGCGCTTGCGGGTGCCGGCGATGGGGCGCACCGTGACCTCGCCCTCCTCCAGCCGCGTGAGGATCTCCGGCGAGGAACCCGCCACCTGATGATCGCCCAGGTTCAGGTAGAACATGTAGGGCGAGGGGTTGAGGCTGCGCAGGGCCCGGTAGAGATCGAGCGGCGGCGCCTGATAGGGGATCGACATACGCTGGGAGGGCACGCACTGCATGACGTCGCCGGCCAGCACATACTCCTTGATGGTTTCCACGGCCGCCTTGAAGCCCTCCTCGGTGAAGCCCGAGGTAAAGTGACCCTCCTCCACCGCGGCGCGTCCGGTGCCGGGGCTGATGGTATTGAGGGTGGCACTGCGCAGGCGAATCTCCAGGGCTTCCAGGCGCTCCACTGCGCTGGCGTAGGCGCCGGCCTCAGCCGGATCGGCATGGGTCCACAAGGCCAGGCGGCCGGAGAGGTTGTCGAACACCACCAGGTCGTTGCAGACCATCAGCAGGATATCCGGCACGCCCAGCGGGTCAGGCTTGGCGGCGGCCTCGCTGCGCAGTCGCGGCTCGATGTAGCGGATGGTGTCGTAGCCGAAGTAGCCCACCAGGCCACCGTCGAAGCGCGGCTGGTCATCGAGGCGCGGCACCTTGAAGCGAGCCTGGAACTGCTCGATCCACTCGAGGGGATCCGCCACCTCGGCGGCGCCGTGGAGTTCGTCATCGACTATGTGGCTGACGGTGAAGCCACGGATCTCGATACGTTCGCGGCAGGGCAACCCGATGATCGAATAGCGGCCCCACTTCTCGCCGCCCTGCACGGACTCCAGCAGGAAAGTCCAGGGGGCGTCGGCCAGCTTTAGATAGGTGGAAAGCGGGGTGTCGAGATCGGCCAGCACCTCGCGGGTGACCGGAATATGGTTGTAGCCGGCGTCGGCCAGCTCATGGAAACGTTCGGGGGTCATCATGCCCGGGTCCTCGATATGACGGGTTGGCGATGGCGGGCGCAGGGGGCGCTGCGGGTCAGGCTCGCGAGGCGAGCGTCACCATCGCCAGCCGCAGCGGGCAGGCGAACGGGGCAGGCGTCGGACGGCGGCCATGGCGCCACCAACGGTCGAGAGGGAGTCGGGCTTCGTGCGGCTGATCATCAAGTGGTTTCCGCGTCTTATAGCAATAACATATTGATTGGGCCGCGCTTATAGCATTAGCCGAAATCACGTTAAACGAGTTCCGAGAGCGATTCAACCACGCCATCGGGGCCGCTGTCGCGCACCGGCTCGCCGTGATTGTAGCCATAGGTCACGGACAGGGTGCGAAACCCCGCGGCGCGTCCGGCCGCGATGTCATGGCGCGAGTCACCGACCATCAGGCAGGCCGAAGGCGAAACGCCAAAGTGGGCCGCCACATGCAGCAGCGGAGCCGGATCGGGTTTCTTCTCGGGCAGGCTGTCGCCGCCCAGACAGAGCGCGAAGGTATCACTGAGACCGAAGCCATCGAGGATCGGTGCGATAAAGGCGTAGGGCTTATTGGTCACCAGCGCCAGCGGGAGCCCTCGATCGCGTAGAGCGTCCAGCGCTTCCCGCACCCCGGGATAGAGCCGGGTATGAGCGCCGGGGTCGCGGCCGTAGTGCTCAAGAAAGGCGGCGTGGGCGCGCTCCAACAAGGCATTGTCGTATATTTGTGTCTGCGGTGAGGCTTTTCCGGCGACTGATCTTCGAGGGGGCGCTGTGACCCCCTCCCTGGGCGCTACCGATGCCATCCATGGCATAGGATCCCCTCTGCGATCGGTCCCTGGCGCCTCGTCGGGAGAAGCTTCGCCATAAGCCTGAATTGCGCACCGCAGCGCGCGCTCCATCAGAACAAGCGAGCCATTACCCACCCAGTCGCGCACCTTCGTCTCGCCGGGGGGCGGCAGGCCCAGATCGGCCAGGGCCGCATCCACGGCCAGGGCCAGGTCCGGCACGGAGTCGATGAGGGTGCCGTCAAGATCGAAGGCCACCAGCTCGATACCGTCAAGAATGGGGTGCATGCTCGCTCCTTGCCGCCTTTGATCGTCTTGCTCGGCCTGCCGATCCTCCAGCCAGGCCCGCTTGCGTGCCGCCGAGAGCCGCTTGATCTCGGCCTCGCGGCGCAGCGCCTCACCGTGACCACCTACCGACTCGTGATGGCGCAGTATCAGGGGCCCGCGACCGCGCAGCGCCTTGGCCCCCCGGCCGGTACGGTGCTCGGCCAGGCGGCGAGTCACGTTGGTGGTGATACCGGTATAGAGTGCTCCGCCGGCCGTCTCCACCAGGTAGATGTGCCACAGAGGGGTGGGAGGCGTCTCTTCCAAGGGGTGGCCTATAGCCTGCCCAACTGGTCGCGAAAATCGCGGATCACGCTATCGTAACGATGCGGATCGGCCTCGTTGCGCGCCTTGAACACCGCCGAGCCAGCCACGAAGGTATCGGCCCCCGCCCGGGCAATCTCGGCGATGTTGTCGACCTTCACCCCGCCATCGATCTCCAGGCGAATCGGGCGGCCCGAGGCATCGATACGCCGCCGGGCCTCGCGCAGCTTGTCCAGGGTCGCGGGGATAAACGACTGGCCTCCGAAACCGGGATTGACGCTCATCAGCAGGATCATGTCGACCTTGTCCATCACGTAATCGAGGAAGGAGAGCGGCGTGGCCGGGTTGAAGACCAGGCCGGACTGACAGCCAGCGTCGCGGATCAGCTGCAGCGAGCGGTCGATGTGGTCGGAAGCCTCGGGATGAAAGGTGACGTAGCTGGCCCCGGCGTCGATGAAATCGCCGATCAGCCGATCCACCGGCTTGACCATCAGGTGGACATCGATGGGCGCCGTTACCCCGTGCTTGCGCAGGGCCTCGCAGACCATCGGCCCGATCGTGAGGTTGGGCACGAAGTGGTTGTCCATCACGTCGAAATGCACGATATCGGCGCCGGAGGCAAGGACATCATCCACTTCGGCGCCCAGCCGGGCGAAATCGGCGGAAAGAATGGAAGGAGCGATGAGGAAGTCGCGGGTCGTGTCTGTCATGGAGTCATCCGTCATGAGGGTGTGCAGGCGATCGCGCGATCCCGGGCATTCTACCAGAGCCCCGCGAGGGTCAGGACCTCACCGCACACCGTCAGCGTGACCAGGCCATGAGTGACTCCCACTCCCCGGTCTGCGGGTCCTCGCGTTCATCGACAATGTTGAAACCCAGCCGTCGATAGAAGGAGACGGCGCGCACATTACGGGAATAGACCCACAGGGTGATATACGAGTGGCCCGCCATGGCGTGGGCCATCAAACCGCTGCCATACCCGAAGCTCTGCACCTCAGGGTCCACGAACAGCGCCTCGAGATGATCGCCATGCATGGCACAGAAGCCGATCACGCGTTGCCCGGCTTCCAGCACCAGCACCTCGCAGGCGGGCAAGCGGCGAAGCGCCATGTCATCGGCAAGCGCCCTCCAGTAGGCCTCGGAAATGAAGGGGTGGGCCTGCTGGGAGGCACGCAACCAGATGTCGACAAGATGCGGGAACTCCTCCCATGTGGCGGGTCGGATCATGTCGAGGCTCCTGAGGCTGTCCCTGCAGTGTAAACCCTTGCAGGCAAGGGGTCTCGCACCGGTTCCCGCTACCCGGGGCGGAGGCTATACTCGAGGCCCTGCCATCATTGGGAGACTTTCCATGCAGCGTCGCCATTTCCTGGGTGCCTGCGCCCTGCTGCTCATCACCGGCTGGCTGGCCGGCTGTTCAAGCCCTCACTACCTGCAACTCGACCCCAAGCGCACGGCCCAGGTGCCGCAGAGCGGTAGCGGCCAGGCGGTCACCGTGACAGCCGTAGACGATCGCGACAGCGAGGTCATCGGCACCCGCACCGGCAGTGCCATGTCCACTGCGGTGATCACGGTGGAGGCCCATGAGCTGGTGCCTCGGCTGCAGGCAGAGGCAGAACGCGCCGTAAGGGAAATGGGCTTCACTCCCACCCCGGAGCCCGCCGAGGGAAGACCCAGCCTGACACTGACCCTCGATCACCTGGGCTACGAGCGTGGCAATAGCCGTCCCGTGATCGACGAGGCAAGGCTCGAGTCGGTACTGGTCGCCGAGGCGACCAACGACGGTACCACCTATACCGGCACCTACACCTCGCGCCGCACCCAGAGCTATGCCATGCGCCCCGGCAAGGAGGCCAACACCCGCATGGTCAACGAGCTGCTCTCCGACGGCCTCGACCGCGCCTTCCGCGACCCCGAGCTGGGACGACTGCTGGCCCGCTGAATCCTCTCAGGTCAGCGGGCCGCGGCGTACCAGCGCCCAGGCACTCTCGCGAAAGCCGTTGGGCTCCGGCTCGCCGTCCTCCAGGTGCGTGACGCGAAAGTTGGGTTCGAACAGCTCGCGCACTTCCTCGGCAGAGACGCTGAAGGGCGGGCCGCCCGGGCCACGCGTCAGGCTGATCAGCAGCCCTCGAGCGCCGGGGGGAATCAACTGGGCCAGATGGAAGGCGTAGCGCTGGCGGGTAGCCGCCGGCAGGGCGATCAGGGCGGCGCGGTCGTAGAAGGCACCGATCTCCGCCGCCTGCTGGATATGGAAGTGGAAGAAATCGCCGCACCACAGCTCCACGTTGCCCTGGCGACAGATGTCGAAACCCGCCTGGCGGTAACGCGTCAGCTCCCCCACACCCTCGGCGACGAACTCTTCGATGGCCTGCCCGGCCAGCTCGATGCCCAGCACCGGGTGGTCATGGCGCGCCAGCCAGCGCATGTCCAGGCTCTTGCCGCACAGCGGTACCAGTACCTTGGTGCCGGGGCGCGCCCCCAGGCTGGGCCAGTAACGGACGAGGATCGGATGGGGCCGGTCACGATGGAAACCGATGCGCCCCTCGCGCCAGCGCGCCAGCCATTCGTTGGCCATCTCTCCCCCTGCCCGCGTCAGAACCAGCGATCGCGCTTGCGACGACGACGCGGCAGGTGGGGCACGATCAGCCCCACCAGCAACCCGGCCCCAGCGACACCGCCACCGTACATGAAGTAGCGCATCAGAAGGTCTTCTTCCTGGGTATCCAGGCGGGCCTGGAGCTCACGAATGGTGGAGCGCGCCTGCTCGGTCTCCTCCTCGAGGGCTGCGTTGCGCGACTCGAGCTCGGCGATGCGCCGCTCGCGGACCTCGAGGGTCTCGCTCATCGACGCGGTACGGCTCTGCCAGGTGTCGTTGATGCCGGCAAGCTCCTCGGTCAATTCCTCCACCCGAGCTTCCATCACCGGCAATCGCTCCTGGGCGCTGGGGGTCTCCTGCAACTCGTCGCTCAGAATCCAGACCGTGTCACCTTCGGCGTCAACGACTCGGCTGTAGTCGCCGCTGGTCTCGAGGACCGTCACCGGCTCACCGGCGGTCAGGGTTCCGATGATCCGATAGCCATCGGTCGGGCCGCTGCGCACAAAGGTGGTGAGGTCGTCCGACACCCAGGCGGTAGCGTCGACTTCCTCTTGGGCATGCAGGGTTAGGGGGAGCGTCACGAGCGCCACGCCCAGTGTCAGAATCTTGAGTCTGTGTATCGTCATGCCGTTGTCCTGGCTGTCCAAGGCTCGCGTGTTGCGAAAGATTCACCACCCACAGAAGACCGTGGCGGCGATGCTGATGTTCGTGGTATCGGTTACCCACAGCGGCTGTGGACAACCATCGGGAAAACCGCTGGAAAGCGACCGGCAGCCGGCATGCCAACTGCCCCATGGCGCTTCCGGTCATTTTCTGACCAGGACAGGCTCCCGCACCCATCCCGGCGAGACGCACAGGGTACCACAGTCGCGACTGACGACAGCTGGCCCCGATGGCGGCCCGGGCGTATAATGACGGGTCTTTCCGGGTAGCCATTCGGCCACCCGCCAACATCCATCCACCGGTGCATCGTCGCGCCAGATGCCGCGACCTATTCTTATGGCGAAGAAACTCTTCATCAAGACGCACGGCTGCCAGATGAACGAGTACGACTCCGCGCGCATGGCGGATCTGCTCGGCGAATCCCACCAGCTCGAGCTCACCGACGACGAACGCGATGCCGACGTCATCCTGCTCAATACCTGCTCCATCCGCGAGAAGGCCCAGGAGAAGGTATTCCACCAGCTGGGTCGCTGGAAGAAGCTCAAGGAGGCCAACCCCAACCTGCTGATCGGCGTCGGGGGATGTGTGGCCAGCCAGGAAGGCGAGGCGCTTCGCACGCGCGCGCCCCATGTCGACATGGTCTTCGGGCCGCAGACCCTGCACCGGGTACCGTCGATGCTCGACTCGCGCCAGCAGGACCAGATCTCGGTAGTCGACGTCACCTTTCCCGAGATCGAGAAATTCGATCACCTGCCCAAGCCGAGTTCCGACGGCGCCACCGCCTTCGTCTCGGTGATGGAAGGCTGCTCCAAGTACTGCACCTTCTGCGTGGTGCCCTATACACGCGGCGAGGAGGTCTCACGCCCCTTCGAACCGGTGATGGACGAGGTCATCCACCTCGCCGAACAGGGCGTGCGCGAGATCAACCTGCTGGGCCAGAACGTCAATGCCTACCGTGGCGAAAACCAGCTGGGCGACGAGATCGACCTGGCCGAGCTGATCGCCTGCGTGGCGGCGGTGGAGGGCATCGACCGCGTGCGCTTCACCACCTCCCATCCGGTGGAATTCTCCGACAGCCTGATCGAGGCCTACGGCGAGATTCCCGAGCTGGTCAGCCATCTGCACCTCCCCGTGCAGGCCGGCTCGGATCGCGTGCTCGCGGCCATGAAGCGCGGCCACGGCGTGGAGGAATACGTCGAGAAACTGGAGCGTATCCGCGAACTGCGCCCGGACATCAGCTTCTCCTCGGACTTCATCATCGGCTTCCCCGGCGAGACCGAGGCGGACTTCGAGGCCACCATGGATCTGATCCACCGCATCGGCTTCGACCACTCCTTCAGCTTCGTCTACTCGGCACGCCCGGGCACGCCGGCCGCGAATCTCGAGGACGACACCCCGGAAAGCGTCAAGAAGCAGCGCCTGGCGATTCTCCAGGAGCGCATCAACCAGCAGGCGATGCAGATCAGCCGGCGCATGGTGGGCACCACCCAGCGCATCCTGGTCACCGGCTTCTCGCCGAGAGACCCGGGCCAGCTCTCCGGACGCACCGAGAACAACCGGGTGGTCAATTTCCGTGCGCCCAACCCCACCGAGCTGATCGGCTATTTCGTCGACGTGGAGATCAGCGAGGCGCTGCCCAATTCGCTGCGTGGCGAACTCGCTTCGCCGGCGTGCTATTGAGTCGCTCTGCCGTTGCCCCGGCGAGCTCCGGGGCAGTAAGCTGATCCTACATCCATTAGCCAGGACCACCCCGACTTGACCCAACCAGCCTCCCAGGCCAATCGCATCATCACCCTGAACCTCGAGCCCAACGACCCCCGTCGCCTGGCCAATCTCTGTGGCCAACGCGACGAGAACCTCAAACTGGTCGAATCGCGGCTCGGTATCACGCTTCGCAACCGCGGCAACATCTTCCAGCTCGCCGGACCGACGCATCACGTCAAGGCAGCTGCCAACGTGCTGGAGCACCTCTACCGCGAGACAGAGGCCAGCGACCTGGACCCGGACACCGTGCATCTCTTCCTGCAGGAATCGGGGCTGGAGGCACTAGACGAAGAGGAAGGCGGCGAGGCGGAGGACGAGGTCCTGCTGCGCACCCCGCGTACGCTGATCAAGCCTCGCGGCCTGAATCAGCAGAGCTACGTGCAGAGCATACGTGCCCACGACATCAACTTCGGCATCGGTCCGGCGGGCACCGGCAAGACCTACCTGGCCGTAGCAGCGGCGGTAGAGGCCCTCAACCAGCAGGAAGTTCGCCGCATTTTGCTGGTGCGCCCGGCCGTGGAGGCCGGCGAGAAGCTCGGCTTCCTGCCCGGCGACCTGGCCCAGAAGATCGACCCCTACTTGCGCCCCCTCTATGACGCTCTCTACGAGATGATCGGCTTCGAGCAGGTCGCCAAGCTGATCGAGCGTCAGGTGATCGAGATCGCCCCGCTGGCCTACATGCGCGGACGCACCCTCAATAACGCCTTCATCATCCTCGACGAGAGCCAGAACACCACCCGCGAGCAGATGAAGATGTTCTTGACCCGCATCGGCTTCGGCTCCACCGCGGTGATCACCGGCGACATCACTCAGGTCGATCTGCCCCGTGGCCAGGCCTCCGGGCTGATCCAGGTACTCGAGGTACTCAAGGAGACTCCCGGCATCGGCGTGACCCACTTCGCCGCCAAGGACGTCGTGCGCCACCCGCTGGTGCAGCGCATCATCGAGGCCTATGACCATTTCGAGGCCGAACAGGAAGCCTCCGAGCGTGCCCAGCGCGAGCAACGCGAGACACAACGGCAGGAACGCCTGGAGCGTGTCCGACATGACAGGCAGCGCCACGACGACCAGGGACCCGCCGACTCATGAGCCACTCTCTCCTCGACCGCCAGGTCGCGCTCGAGGCCGATGACCTGCCGGGCCAGGCCGAGCTCGAGGAGTGGGTGGCCGTCGTATTAACGCGCCATGCCGATGAATCACGCCACGAGCTCACCATCCGCTTCGTCGATGACGCCGAGAGCCAGGCTCTCAATCGTGACTACCGCGGCAGGGACAGGCCTACCAACGTGCTCTCCTTTCCCTTCGAGAGCCCGCCCGGGATCACGCTTGCGCTGCTCGGTGACCTGGTGATCTGCCACCCGGTGGTGGTCCGTGAGGCCGCGGAGCAGGACAAGTCGCTGCGCGCTCACTACGCTCACATGGTGGTCCACGGTACCCTGCACCTGCTGGGCCATGACCATGAGGAAGACACCGAGGCCGAGGCCATGGAGGCCATCGAGCGTGAAATACTCGCGTCGCTGGGGATCGCCGACCCCTATGCGCCGTCGAATCGCGATTCCGATACCGAGGACGAGAGAGCCGACGCATGAGCGAAGATCGATCGAGCAGCCAGGGCAACAAGTCCTGGCTCGACAAGCTGTTCAGCGCCCTGTCCAGCGACAGCGATGAACCCAGCTCCCGCGACGAACTGCTGGAATTCCTGCGCCAGGCGGGCTCCCGCCTCAAGCTCGACCAGGACGCCATGATGATCATCGAGGGCGCCCTGAACATCAGCGATCAGCAGGTGCGTGAAGTCCTCATCCCGCGCTCCCAGATCACCGCCATCGCACTCGACCAACCCCTCGAGGAATACCTGCCGGTGATCCTCGAAACCGGCCACTCCCGCTATCCGGTGATCGGCGAGAATCTCGACGAGGTCAAGGGCATCCTGCTGGCCAAGGACCTGCTGCCCCTGCTGCGCAACGGCCACGGGAACGGCACGCCCTTCCAACTCGACGAGGTGCTGCGACCGGCCATGTTCGTACCCGAATCCAAGCGCCTCAACAGCCTGCTCAAGGAATTCCAGGACACCCGCAACCATATGGCGGTGGTGGTGGACGAGTATGGCGGTACGGCGGGCATCGTCACCATCGAGGACATCCTCGAGGAGATCGTCGGCGAGATCGAGGACGAACACGACATCGACGAAGAGATCGATATCCGCGAGCTAGGCGACGATCGCTATGCGATTCGTGCCCTGACCACCATCGAGGACTTCAACGAACGCTTCGGCACCCGCTTTTCGGACGACGAGTTCGACACCCTTGGCGGCCTGGTGATGCAGCGCTTCGGCCACCTGCCGGGACGCGGCGAGCATACCGAGATAGGTGGCTGGCGCTTCACCGTGCTCAACGCCGACAACCGCCGCATCCGCCTGCTCGAGGCCGAACCCTGCGAGGAGAGCGACGAGGAGTAGCGCGACCCGATGACCACGGATGGACAAACCATTGGCTGAGTTCCGCCTGACCCCAGCACTGGGCTGCCTGGCGGCACTGATCGCCGGCGGCCTCACCACCCTGACCGCCTCCCCCTTCGAGCTCTGGTGGCTTGCGCCGGTGGCAGCCGGCCTCGTCTACCTGGGCCTTCATGCCCTGACACCCGCTCAGGCGGCGCTTCGCGGTTGGTGCTATGGGCTGGGGTTGTTCGGCTCCGGCGCCTCCTGGGTCTATGTCTCGATTCATGATTACGGATACACCGGGGTGCCTTTGGCACTCTTCCTCACCGCGCTGTTCGTTGCAGGCCTGGCGCTGTTCTTCGCCATTACTCTCTGGCTCTACCGGCGACTGTGCGGGCCACACCTCGCAGCGCTTAGCTTTGCGGGTGCCTGGGTGCTCGGCGAGTGGCTGCGAACCTGGCTGTTCACCGGCTTCCCCTGGCTTTTGCTGGGCACTGGCCAGGTGGACTCGCCGCTCGCCCCCTGGGCCCCGGTGGGTGGCGTCTACCTGCTCTCGCTGATCACCGCCCTAACGGGCAGCCTGGGTATCGAGGTCCTGCGGCGCCGCTGGTGGGCCATCGCGCCCATCGCCGTGCTGTGGCTGGTACCGCTGGTCCTGCCCGCACAGTGGACCTCGCCCGTCAGCGAGCCTGTGCGCGTCGCCCTGCTTCAGGGCAACCTCCCCCAGTTGATCAAGTGGACCCCCGAGGGGCAGCGCCGCGCGGTCGACACCTACCTATCGATGACCCGCCAGTTAGAGAAGGACATCGATCTGGTGGTGTGGCCCGAGGCCGCGCTGCCCATGTTCGAGGACCAGGCTGCGCCCATCCTCGACCGCGCCAGGGCCAGCCTGCCGACGGGCACCGATCTGCTCACCGGCGTCCTCCAGCGTGACGACAGCGGCCTCTACTACAACAGCGTCGTCGGCCGAGGCGACGTCGAGGGTGAATATCGCAAGGCCCACCTGGTGCCATTCGGCGAATACCTGCCCCTGGAGAGCCTGCTGCGCGGGGTCATCGCCTTCTTCGACCTGCCGGCGCCGACCATGACCCCGGGACCGGCCAATCAAGCACCGATCCGCGCCGGCGAGCTGACCCTCGGTAATGCCATCTGCTACGAGATCATCTATGCCGACCTGGTAGCCTCTCGAGCCCGCGGTGCGGGGGTCCTGCTCACGGTCTCCAACGACACCTGGTTTGGGGCCTCCATCGGGCCCCTGCAACACCTGCAGATGGCCCGCCTGCGGGCCCTGGAAAACGGCCGCCCGGTGGTGCGTGCCACCAGCAATGGCGTCACCGCCTTCATCGACCCACAGGGCAGGATCACTGCCCGGGCACCGCAGTTCGAGACCACCATCCTCGAGGGTGAAGTCACGCCCATGGAAGGTCTCACCCCTTTCACCCGCACGGGCAGCTGGCCGACCTGGCTGCTGGCGGCCCTGCTGGTGGTGCCCGGCCTGCGGCTGCGGTGCCGAGGACCGAGCTACTAACGGCCAAGCGGCCAAGCGGCCAAGCGGCCAAGCGGCCAAGCGGCCAAGCGGCCAAGCGGCCAAGCCATAAAAAAACCCGGTGGACAAAGAGTCCAGCGGGTTTTTTGTTTTCTACCTCGTCACCGGCCCCTGCCACTAGACGGCTCGGCGCTTACAGCTCGGTGCTTACTTATCGCCCAGCACCTCGGGGATAGTCATGCGCACATAGCGCCCCGGCGCCGGTTCGAGGATGTCGAGCTCGCCATCACCGGGCTGTCGCGCCGGTACCAGCTTCTCGGTGTCCACGTAGCCGTTCTCGGTGATCCACTGCTGCCAGTGGGGCCACCAGGAGCCTTCATGGGGCTGAGCGCCCTCCAGCCACTCATCGGCGGTAGCCGGCAGTTCGTCGTTGGTCCAGTAGCCGTACTTGTTCTTGCTGGGCGGATTGACGATTCCGGCGATATGACCGGAGCCACCCAGCACGAACTTGACCGGCCCCTTGGGCAGGAGGGCACCGTAGTAGGTACTGTTCCACTTGGCGATGTGGTCATCCTTGGGGGAGATGAAGTAGCTCGGCGTGGAGACCTTGCGCAGGTCGATCTTGACCCCATCGAGCTCGATGCCATCCGGCTGGACCAGACGGTTCTCCAGGTACATGCGTCGCAGGTACCAGGCATGGGTCCCGGCCGGCAGGTTGGTGCCGTCGGTATTCCAGTAGAGCAGGTCGA
This sequence comes from Halomonas daqiaonensis, assembly GCF_900109725.1. Classification (GTDB taxonomy): domain Bacteria; phylum Pseudomonadota; class Gammaproteobacteria; order Pseudomonadales; family Halomonadaceae; genus Halomonas; species Halomonas daqiaonensis. Next base: position 5,025 of record NZ_FOBC01000027.1, on the reverse strand, counting down.
AGGGAGCCGGCGCGTTACCCTTCAGGTAATTGTTGATGTAGAAGGACCAGAAGAGGTCATTCTCGCGCAACAGGTTGAAGGAGTAGGCCATGACCCGACCGTCCAGGTAGCCGTCACGCTCGAGCTTGGCCTCAATGCCCTCGAGCACCGTCTCGGAGAGGAAGACACCGATCTCGCCCGGGTCACGGAAGTCCTGCAGGGTAGCCATGTAGGTTACCGACTTGACCTTGCGACCACGCCGGGTGCTGGTCAGGTAGGCCACGGTCGAGGCGGCAAGCGTTCCACCGATGCAGTAGCTCATCAGATTGACCGACTTCTCGCCGGTAGCCTGCTCGATGGCCCCCATGGCGGCGATGGGACCCATCTGCATGTAGTCGGCCCAAGTCAGGTCACGCTGCTCGGGACCAGGGTTGCGCCAGGAGATAAGGAAGACGGTGTGGCCCTGCTCCACCAGCCATCGGACCAGGGAGTTATCCTGGCGAAGGTCGAGGATGTAGTACTTGTTGATCCAGGGCGGCACCACGAGCAACGGCGTCTTGTAGACCTGCTCGGTGGTCGGCGTGTACTGGATCAGCTGGATCAACTCGTTCTCGTAGACCACCGCCCCCGGGGTGACGGCAATGTTCTCACCGATCTCGAAGGCACTGCGATCGGTCATGGTGACATTGATGCCCTCGGCGGAGTTGGCCAGGTCCTCGCGCAACCGGGCCAGTCCCTCGATCAGGTTCTGACCTCGGGTTTCCATGGTCCTGCGCATCACCTCGGGATTGGTGGTGACGAAGTTGGTCGGGGCCATGGCATTGACCAGCTGACGCGCATAGAAACCGAGGTTGCGCTTCTGGTCCTCCGAGAGACCGTCAAGGCTCTCGATCAGCTCTTCCACGGTGCGCGAGAACAGCAGGTACTGCTGCATGATTGCCAGGTAATAGGGGTCGTCAAGCCAGGCATCGTCCTTGAAGCGACGATCGCCTTTGCTCGGCGTGATCAACGGCTCGACGTCCTCACCGGCGAGACGACGCAGCGATTGCTGCCAGAGCTGGAACTGATCCTGGAGCAGTCGCGACTGGGTCTGCCAAAGCAGGGGCGGGTTCTGCATCAGCGACTGGGCACCGGCCTGGAAGCACTGGCGCATATCTTCATGGACCGATTCCGCTGCATCGCTGGGCACCATGCGCGCCAGCAGATCCTGCATCAAGGCCTTGTATTCCTCGCCGATCACGGCGAGCTGGGCGTTCCACGCCTCGAGCTCGACCTGTGTCGGTGCTTGCACCCCTGACTGCATTGCCCCCTCCTGTTATTCATGAAGGCCGGTGTTTCTGACGGGCGGAGACTGGAACCGACCTAGGGTTCGATATGGCCAACAACGGCACTGTCCGGCCCTCGTGACCCGAGAACCGGACAGACGCGATTAGGTTATCGCGATATCAGCGCTTGCGCGACGTGGACTGACTGCTCGCCTTGGCGGGTTCATCCGACTTCGGTGCCTCACCCTTGGCAGCCTGACCGGCCTTTTCGGCCTGCTCGGCGAGCTGCTTGCCCGATTCGGCGTAGAGCTTCTCGAGTTCAGCCTTGAATTCCAGGCTCATCTCGCTCATCGCCTTGGCATCCTCGAGCATCTGCTTGGAAAGCTCGTTCATCATCTCGGTCTGGCGAGTACCGAAGTCCCTCATGCCCTCGGCATCGCTGATCTCGCTGGCGTCCCGCATGCGCTCAGTACCCATCTGGCTATAGCGCTTCATGGACTCCATCTGATACTGAGTCATCTTCTCCATGTTGTTCAGCATCAGCGAGTTGAGCTTACGCATCGGTTCGAAGAACTGACGAGTCTGCTCGTTGAATGCGTCCATCATCTTGTCCTGGTCTTTCATATCGAATTCCTCCTCGAGGATCGGTAACGATCGGTTTGCTGCAATGCACAAAGCGTAGTATTCCACCTCTACAGTTGCAACTGTGTTAACAGCACCTACTGCGAAGGTCGAATAAGCGCCGACGTTTCACGCTGTCAGCTCTCACGCTTGCTGCGGGAGCGGGCACTGGCCGTGGACTTGCGAGAGCTGCTGCCGGTGCTGGACGTTCCGGCAGAGCCACTGGAGGAGTTCCCCGAGTTACCGGAGCCCCCAGCTTCGGTCTTCTGGTTCTTCTGACCCTTCTGATACTCGCTCGCTGCTCCACCACCGCTGCTCGCGGAACTGGCAGCCTTGGTCAGCATGTCGAGCATCATCTGCTGGTAGTTGCCGAAACTGGACAGCCCCTGAGAGAGATTCTGGGAGAGGTTCTGCGATAAGCCGGGCTGCTGAAGGAAGGGCTGCATCAGGCTCATCGGGTCGTACCCCTCCACCCCCGATTCCATATGCTTCTGGATCCGGTTAAGCAGATCCTTCTGGAAGGCCTCCACATCGGGCAGGCCAAGCGCCTGGCGAAACTCCTCGGGTGTCAGGTCGAACTCGACGTTGATCTTCATGGCGTCACTCTTCTTGGTGGTCTACTGGAGTGTAGCAGCCATGACGGATGGCGCGGCTCAACGCAGCCGGGGTGTCGATACCTGGACCTCGGCATTCTGGCCGCGGTGGCGCAGCAGATGGTCCATCAGGGTCAGCGCCATCATCGCTTCGGCGATAGGCGTGGCACGGATGCCTACACAGGGGTCATGCCGCCCCTTGGTGACCACCTCAACCGGGTTGCCGTGAACATCGATACTGCGTCCCGGCGTGGTGATACTGGAGGTAGGCTTGAGTGCCAGATGCGCGATGATCGTCTGGCCACTGGAGATACCGCCCAGCACGCCGCCGGCATGGTTGGAGAGAAAGCCCTCGGGAGTCATTTCGTCGCGATGCTCGCTGCCACGCTGGCCCACGGCGGCAAAGCCATCGCCGATCTCGACGCCCTTCACCGCGTTGATGCTCATCAGGCCGTGAGCCAGCTCGGCGTCCAGGCGGTCGAAGACCGGTTCGCCGAGCCCCGGCGGCACGCCCTCGGCGAGCACGGTGATCCTTGCCCCCACCGAGTCCTGGTCACGGCGCAGCTGGTCCATGTAGGTCTCGAGTTCTGCCACGCGGTCCGGATCGGGGCAGAAGAAGGGATTGTCGTGCACGGCGTCCCACTGCTTGAACTCGATCTCGATGGGGCCGAGCTGGCTCATGAAGCCGCGTACAATGATCCCTTGTGCGGCGAGATACTTCTTGGCGATGGCCCCGGCCGCTACCCGCATGGCCGTTTCCCGTGCACTGGAGCGTCCGCCGCCGCGGTAGTCACGAATCCCGTACTTGTGATGGTAGCTGTAGTCGGCGTGGGCCGGACGAAATTGGTCCTTGATCTCCGAGTAGTCCTTGGAGCGCTGGTCGGTGTTCTCGATCATCAGGCCGATGGTCGTGCCGGTGGTCACCCCTTCAAAGACGCCGGAGAGGATCCTTACCCGATCGGGCTCGCGGCGCTGGGTGGTGTGGCGGGAACTGCCGGGACGGCGACGATCCAGGTCGTGCTGCAGGTCCGCCTCGGTGAGCGTCAATCCCGGCGGGCAGCCGTCGACGATGGCGCCCAACGCAGGGCCGTGGCTCTCGCCGAAGGTGGTAAGGGTGAACAGCTTACCGAAAGTATTACCGGACATGGGCGCTCCTCCTGGATCGGGAGAGGGAAATCAGGCGAAGGACGCCGCATGGGCGTCGAGTTCATCAGCGGTCAGGGCAAACACGCCCTGGCCACCACGCTCGAATTCGAGCCACAGGAAGGGCACCTCGGGGAAGGCGGCCTCCAGGTGGTGGTCGGAATTGCCGACCTCGACGATCAGCACGCCCTCACCAGTGAGGTACTCGCGGGCCTCACGCAGGATGCGCCGCACGATATCCAGCCCATCGGCCCCGGCGCCCAGCGCCAATGCGGGCTCATGGCGGAACTCGGCGGGCATGGTGGTCAGGTCGCGGGTATCCACATAGGGCGGATTGCAGACGATCAGGTCATAGCGTGGCCCAGCGAGCCCCGCGAAGAGATCGGATTCCACGGCACGCACCCGCTCGCCCACGTCGTGGCGGGTAATGTTCTCTCGGGCCACGGCCAGGGCATCGGGACTTATATCGGCCAGGTCGACCTCGCAGCCCGGCAGATGCAGCGCCGTGGCGATGCCGATACAGCCTGACCCAGTGCAGAGATCAAGTACCCGTGCCGGGGGCTCGTCGGGAAACCAGGCGGCAAAGCCATGCTCGATCAGTTCAGCGACAGGCGAGCGCGGAATCAGCACCCGTTCGTCGACGCTGAAGGGAGCCCCGGCAAAGAAGGCTTCACCCAGCAGGTAGGGCAGAGGACGTCGAGTCTCGATACGGGCCCGCACCAACGACACGATGCGGGTACGCTCCATGGGCAGCAACCGCGCCTCGAGCACCGCCGGGTCGACATTCCAGGGCAGATGCAGGGCGCCCAGCGTCAGTGCCACGGCCTCGTCCCAGGCGGAGTCGGTGCCATGACCATAGAAGAGGCCCGCCAGGTGGAACTCGCTGGCGGCCCAGCGCAGGCAGTCACGCAGGGTAACCAGGCCTTCGGCGAGGGCCTCGTCGCTCAGCACGAGGGTGGAGGAAGACACATCAGCGGGAGAATCAGCCACAAGGCATCCTGGAGTCGGAGGGTTCGGGTCGAGACGAGGACCGATTGTAACCGGGCCCGCGGTTCACAGCCACGGCAGGGGCGGTATACTGCAGGGCTATCGCAGTTAGATAAGTAGTCGTCCATAGACACGCTGCCCGCATCGTAGGCACTCTTGCCGGTATCCGCTATGTGCCGGTATCAAGGAGTGATATGGCATCTGTCACCAGCTGCTTTTCCGATCTGCCTGACCCCAGGGGGCCCAACGCCCGTCACGAGTTGGATGAGATCCTGTTTATTGCCCTCTGCGCTGTGCTCTGTGGGGCTGAGGACTGTTCAGATATGGCGCTTTTCGGACAGTCGAAAGAACCTTTCCTACGCCGCTTCCTGACGCTGCCCCATGGCATTCCCAGCCACGACACCTTCAGCCGGGTCTTCCGCCACCTGGAGCCTGAT
>NZ_FOBC01000029.1 GCF_900109725.1 Halomonas daqiaonensis | reverse complement strand
CCTCCTGGCACGCCTTGACCACCAAGCTGGACTACAAGGCCAAGGAGCAGGGCAAATACCTGGTCAAGATCGATCCGTGGTTTGCCAGCTCCAAGACCTGCCATGTCTGCCAGCACAAGGTCGACGCCATGCCGTTGAGCATCCGGTCATGGGAGTGCCACGCCTGCCATGCGCCCCATGACCGGGACATCAACGCGGCACTGAACATCAAGCATCAAGGCATTATCAAGCTGAAGGCTGAAGGATTGTCGGTCTCTGCCCATGGAGGCTCGCGTAAATCCGGCATGTCGCCGGTTGCTGCCTGAGAAGTGGGAAGCCCCGCACACTCGGGCGGGGAGCAGTCACTCTAGTCTGGCTTCTCCGCCGGCACCAGTCGCTGACTGCCGCCTTTGGCCAGGGGAGTCGAGTCAATTTCCTCGTAATGGGTCATCCGTTGGTGACGACCTGTCGCAAAAAGTGGACGCCGGGTAGGGTGCTCGCGATAGTCTGTACGTTCAGACACACGTCTTACCTACCAGGCCAGCTGCCTGCAACCGCTGCCATCCGATACCTTCCATCCCGTTACGGGAGTCTCCATGGGCGTTCTTTCCTCTCCTCTACGCGCCGGCTTCCTGGCCGGCTGGCTTTTCTTGCTGTATGCGTCGGGTCCCGCACTCGCCGATAGCTCATCTCCGATGCTGACCGTGACGGAGGGCACCGAGTCTCGCGAACTCACTCTCGAACAAGTCGAGGAGGCGGGCCTCCATGAGGTGGACATGCGCCATCCGGAGGGACCCGAGGGCACCTTTGCTGGGGTCTGGCTGGATGACTTCCTCACCGCTCAGGGCCTCGAGGAGGCGCGTCGTGTCAGGTTTCTCGCCTTCGATGGCTACACGACCTTCCTTACCCCGGCCCAGCGGCAGGAGAAACGCTACCTTCTGGCCACGCGTCTCGAGGGAGAACCCCTAGATGAAGATATGCTGGGGCCCCTGATGCTGATCGTGCCCGAGGACGCTGCCGCCGCGCTGGAGGGTAATGTGTCGATAACGCGCTGGATCTGGTCGATCCGGGAGATCAGCGCCCGATGAACGCTGCCTCGAGCCGAGGCCTGGGCATGCGCCTGGTCGTGGTGTTCTGCCTGATCGCCACGCTCTGTGCCCTGGCGTTCGGCTATTACGTCTCCCAGGCACGACGGCATGTGGGGGCCGACTACACGGCGCTGGTCACCGATGTGGTGAGGGCCCAGCAGGATCCCGCCGCATTGCGGATAACCCTGGATAGCCTGATCGACAGTCAGGACCTGATCCACCTGGAACAGATCCATGATCTGTTGTGGCGGATTCCTCGCCGTATCGAGAGTATCCAGCGGCAGCTGCGTCGCAGCGAACTCGCGCCCACCAGATATGCCGATCTGGTCGAGGAACTGACCTATGTGGCGTCACGGTTGCCCGCACTGGAGGCCGCCGTCGATGCCGCCGCCGAAGAGGGACTCGACGAGCCGGCCAGCGAGGCCATGTTGAGCCTGGGTATGGAGGTCGAGGAAGGCCTGGCCTGGGCCTACAGCGAGCTGAACGAGCAGCTCCACCAGGCCTCGGCCGAGCAGCGACTGTTGATGGAGCGGCTGACCCTTGCCGTGGCGGTGTTGCTCCTGCTGCTCCTGTTGGCGGTCGGCGCAGTGATGCTGATGCTGCTCCATCTGTATCGTCAGCGGGAGACCATGCGCCTGCAGAGCCGCACCGACGAACTGACCGGTCTCAGTAACCGCCGCTGGCTGCGGGAAATGGCTGAGCAGGCATTTGACCGGTGGCGACGTCACGGTGCACCCCTGAGCCTGATACTGCTGGATCTGGACCACTTCAAGCGGATCAACGATGACTTCGGCCACCCCCTGGGCGATGCGGTACTGGTCGCCTTTGCGCGCGCCCTCGAGCGTGAAGTGCGCCGCATCGACACCGTGGCGCGGATGGGCGGCGAGGAATTCGCGATATTGATGCCCGACAGCGACATGGCGGGAGCCCAGCACCTGGCCGAGCGGATCTTGCGCGCGACCCGGGCGATGCCGTTACCCGGGCCGGCGGCCGATCGCCGGCTGACGGTGAGTATCGGAGTGGTCGAGGTGGCGGATGAGACGGGCTTCGATCGGCTCTACAGTCGGGCCGACCAACTGCTTTACCAGGCCAAGAAGAGTGGGCGTGACCGAGTGGTGTCCGACCACGATGCCGAGGACACCGAGTGGCAAGATCACGAGGACGATACCCGCGGCTGACCCTGCAGCACAGATGACAGCGCCGGCCCCGAGGCATACGGGGCCGGCGTTGTCGTGTCAGGCCGCCAGACGCTCGGCTACGGCGTCGAGGAAGCCCTGCATGTCGACTACGGTTTCCGCGGCGGGGTCGGTGGTCTTGCCCTTGAGATCGCCGGTGATGATGCCGTCGGCGACGGTATCGATCAGCGCGGCCTTGAGGCGGGTAGCGTAGTTTACCAAGGCCGGGTTGCCCTCGCGTTCGCCGAGCGTCTCCAGGGCATTGGCCACGGCGAAGATCAGCGCCGAGGAGTTGAAGTGCGCCTCTTTGCCATCGCTCTCCAGGTACTTGAGGTAGAGGTCATGGGCGGTGCCATGGGGGGCCTCGAAGAGCATGGTGCCGCTCTTGCTTTCGATGATCGAGCTGGCGGTGGCAAGGCTGCCGCCGAGCGCCGCGGAGATGTCCGAGAAGATGTCGCCGTCGAGGTTCTGCGCCGGGTAGAGGGCGTTGCGCGGCGGGTCGGTGATCATCTTGATGAGCTGGCTGGAGGGTCGCATGATCATGAATGATGGCGGCGGGGTGTCGGCCTGGGCCAGCTCACGGCGCACGTCGGTGATCACCGTGCTGAACACCTCGTCGTAGTTCATGTATTCGCGCTTGAGGCCGAAGTAGACCTCCTTGCCCTTGCGCGAAGCGTCACGGAACACCTGGGTGACCCAGTCCTTGATGGCCTCGTGGTCGTTGGACATCAGCAGGATGGGGTCGCCCCGCTTGACGTGTCGGGCATGTTTCTCGTCGCCGTCGACGATCACCTTGAGGATGCCGTCCTCAACGGCGGGGGCGTTGTAGCTACCATACTGGTCGCCGCCGCCGGCACTCATCCGCGACAGCGAGACGTGCGCCTTGCGGGTGGGAATGCCGTGCTGCTTGAGCTGCTCGACCAGCTTGTAGAGCTTGCGGCCGGTAGTGTTGTCCGGCACGCCCCACAGCGCTCGTTCCGGCGGGTTGGCGACGATGCGTGCGGCCTGGGCATCGATCAGCTCGTAGTGGTAGTTGAGCCCCAACGCCTCGACCTGCGCCCGGTATTCGCTCTCGTAGATGCCCTCGATGGCGGCGCGCATCACGCCGTCGTAGCCGGCGATTACGGTATCCTTCAGGCCCAGGTAGATGTCGCGCTTCTCGTCGATGGCGCGTTGGAAGAAGCGGTGCGCCCAGGCCTTGATCGCGTCGATGTCGTTGGTGGCGAGCAGCCAGGGGTCGCCCTTCTTGACCTCGCGGCGGTGCAGTTCCACCGGGTCACCGCTGGCGCCGACAAACATCAGCTTGACGATGCCGGTCGCGCGGGAGAGCTCGTTGTAGCTGTCCTTGCTGCCACCGGCCTCCATGGTGTCGACCTCGATGTCGCGGCCGATCCACTCCGGCTTGTTGAACTGCAGATTGCGGAACTGGATGTCCTCGCGGGTGATGTTGCCGCCGATGCCCTTGCGGATGGCGCCGTTGGGCGATTTGGTGGCCAGCGGATGCAACGTGGTGCCGTCGAGTTCGGGATGGGCGGATAGCAGCTCACCCAACTGGGCGCGGTTGACCGTCATCCCCGCGTTCTTCACGCCCACGCCGTAGCGCTTGAGCGCCTCGATGGCATCGATCACCGCCTGGCCGTTGGTGACCAGGCGGTTCTCCGCGGTCAGGTCGATTTCGACCAGTTCGATGCCGAGCCGGGAGGTCACGAAGGTATCGAGGATTCTCTCGAAGGCCACCTGTGCCATCTCGTCGCCATGCAGGATGACCAGGGGGGTTGTCACGTTGATCTTGCTGCTCATCACTTTTTCCTTGTTGAGACGATGGAAACCGCTTCGATGATGGAATGCGCACAGGGTACGCCTGCCGTTTGTCGTTCGCCAGGCGCTCGGGGCGCCGGTCAATGCCCCTCGGGGTCGGTGGCCCAGCGCTCGTCCGGGTGCACCTCGTTGGCGGGCAGCACCGGGTCGTAGCCCTCGGCGCGCAGCGCGGCGATCACCTCGCGGGTGTGGTCGCTGCCCAGGGTCTCGAGGGTGGCCTCGACCTCGGTGGCACGCAGCGAGAGGTCGGTGAAGGTGCGCTGGTGGGCGATCTGGATGACGTTGGCGCGCTGTTCGGCGAGCAAACGGGTGAGCTCGGTGAGCGACCCTGGAACATCGGAGATGCCGACCCGCACCCGCACGATGCGGCCGGTGCGCACCAGGCCGCGCTGGATCACCGAGGAGAGCGCCAGCATGTCTATGTTGCCGCCGCACAGCACCAGCCCTACCTTGCGGCCGCGGTAGCGCGCCGGGTCGGTGAGCAGGGCGGCGAGGCCGGCGGCGCCGGCACCTTCGGCGACGCTCTTCTCGATCTCCAGCAGCATCAGGATGGCGCGCTCGATCTCGGGCTCGTCGACCAGCACGATGTCGCTGACCAGTTCGCGCACGATCTCCCTGGTCAGTATCCCGGGCTGCTTCACGGCGATGCCCTCGGCCAGGCTGGCCAGGCCGCAGTGGATCGCTTCTCCGGCCAGCGCCTGCTGCATGGCCGGGAAGCGGCAGGTCTGCACGCCGATCACCTCGATATCGGGCTTCAGCGCCTTGGCTGCCACGGCGATGCCGCTGATCAGCCCGCCGCCACCAATGGGAATCACCAGACAGTCGAGGTCGGCAACCTCTTCGAGCATTTCCAGGGCAATGGTGCCCTGTCCGGCGATGATCCGCGCGTCGTCATAGGGGTGCACGAAGACCAGGTGGCGCTCTTCGGCCAGGCGCCGCGCATAGACGCCGGCTTCATCGACCCCGTTACCCTCGAGGTGTACCTCGGCCCCGAAGTTGCGAGTGTTGCGCACCTTGAGGTTGGGAGTGTGGCGGGGCATGACGATGGTGGCCTGGATGCCGAGCCGGGCGGCGTGATAGGCCACCGCCTGGGCGTGGTTACCTGCCGACATGGCGATCACCCCCCGGGCGCGATCCTCGGGGCTCAGCGAGAGCAGGTGGTTCAGGGCGCCGCGCTCCTTGAAGGAGGCGGTGAACTGGTGGTTCTCGAACTTGATGGTGACCTCGCAGCCGGTGAGCTGCGAGAGGGTAGTGGCGTGCAGGCAGGCGGTGCGCTCCACGTTCCCTTGCAGGCGGGCGGCGGCCTGTCGGACGTCGTCGAGGGTCACGCTCATGGGAGGGTCTTCTCCGTGGGTGGGCTCTTGTCGGGGCAACGGGCGTCTGCTGGGTGGGGCAGGCGTGCTGCCAGGGCGAACACGTGGGGATCGTCCACGCCGAGTTCGCTCAGTGCCTTGGCCAGGTTGACCAGGTAGTCGCGGTTGGGCCCGCTGGGCCCGTGGGCCATGGCAATTTGCTCGGCGATAGCGTCGAGCGGGGCGTCGCCGAGGAAGGCGGCATTGTCCTCCGTGGCGAGATAGACCAGCCCTTCGGCACTCGCCGGCGAGGCGTCGTCATCGAAGTGCAGCCGGGTCACCTCGCGCAGATAGCCGTTCTTTTCACGTACGTCGAGCGGGCCGAGCACCTCGGGGGTGATGCGGTAGGCCATGCCGTGGCAGATCGAGCCGGGCTGGCACACCAGGGTGGCCACGCGGCCCGGCGCCTCGGGGGTGCCGCGATGGTCGTGGGAACCCTGCCAGAAGCGCCGCACCCAGCCGTGGATATAGGCCGGGCGGCGCTCCAGGAAGGGGAAGTCGGCCTTCCAGATCAACGAGCCGTAGCCGAACAGCCAGATCTCGTCGTGGCCGTCGAAGTGGGTCATTTGCCGGTTGCGGTGGGTCGTATCGAGGGTCATCCCTGAATGATGCGTCGGCCGGCGATGAATGTCGACGTCCGCCGGGCCGGCGGGTATCTTGGCGGATTTTCGGCCGGTATCGGTCGCTCAGGGAGCAAAGAACATGGACAACGTCGTGATGTGGCTGGCTACCGGCCTGGGCACGGGGCTTTCGCCCTGGGCCTCGGGTACCGTCGGGTCGCTGCTGGGGCTGCCGCTGGCCTGGTGGTTGCTGGGCCGCACCCGGGGGATGCAGATAGCGGTGACGCTGGTGCTGCTGCTCGCCGCCGTGCCGGTGTGTCACCTGGCCGAGCAGACGCTGGGTGGCAAGGACGACGGGCGCATCGTACTCGACGAGATCGTCGCCTTCCCGGTGGCGGTGCTGGGCCAGTCGACGGCGCGCCATCCCGTGGCCATGGCCGGTGCTTTCGTGGTCTATCGGCTCTTAGATGCCACCAAGCCGCCTCCTGTGAACCAGGCCGAGGCGGTGCCCGGTGGGCTGGGTATCGTGCTCGACGACAGCGTGGCGGGGGCCATGAGCTGGCTGGTGGTGGCCGGCGGCCTCGCTCTGTGGCGCCGGCGTTAGCGGTCCTGATCGCGCGGTGGAAAGGTGACGTCGAAGCCGCGGGCATCGAGTTGGCGGATGTCGCTCGGGCGACCCTGATCGTCGAGTTCCACCAGGCCGATGCCGGAGCCGTTCCATAGCCGCTCGCCGGCCTTGGCGCGATCCGGGTCGCGCGGCGCGATTATCATGCGCCGGCGCTTGGTAAACCAGTTGAGAGGCGAGCGCGAGGCGTAGAGCCAGCGATTCAGGCGGTCGAACCAGTCGAGCAGGGGATCGGGGAAGGCATTCTTTATGCCGCTGGAGGTGATCTGCCAGATCTTCGGTCCCTCGCGATGCTGGCGGATGTGGATGTCATAGGCGAAGGAGTAGTGCACGTCGCCGGAGAGGATCACGTAGTGCCCCGGGGTGCGGGAGTGGCGGAAGATGTTGAGCATCACGCTGGCGGCGCCGCGGTGGGCCATCCAGTTCTCGGCATCGACCAGCAGCGGCCTGCCGGCCAGGGTAAAGAGTTTCTGGATCACTTCGATCAGCTTGACGCCGAACATCGGAGCCGGTGAAACGATCACCACCGAAGGGGCATCGAGAATCTGCTGCTGCAGTTCCGAGAGGGCCTCCCAGTCCATCAGGCCAGAGGGGCGTTTCGGGCTGCGCTCGCTGCGCCAGCGCCGGGTGCGGGTGTCCAGCACCACCAGCTTGGGCTCGCCCTCGACCTCCACTTCCCAGCCCTGGAAACGCTGTAACTGCTCGATCACGGCGTCCTGCTCCCCGGCGGGCAGCCAACCCTCCTGGTTGGCCGCCGACTCCAGCAGTGCGGTGGCCTCGCCCAGCGGCTCGGCCAGGCGGTCCGGGTCATTGCCCCAGCCCTGGCAGAGCAAATAGGCCAGCAGGGCGTTGCCGATGATCCGCCGCGAGAAGGGATGGCCGTAGGCGGTGCGTTCCCAGTCCGCGGTGAGGTTCCAGTCGTCGGTGATGTCGTGGTCATCGAAGATCATCAGCGAGGGCAAATGGGCCATCACCCGGGCGGCGGCAGGCAGCCCCTCGGCGAAGCGTTCGATGATCGCTCGCTCCTCGCCGAAGAGTGCCGCGTGCTCTTCACCCAGCGCCGGCTCGGTCATCTCGACCAGCCGCCAGGGCTCAGGCGACCAGGCCAGAAGGTACATGGCGATGACCTCGGCGAAGCTCATCAGGTGGTTGTGGGCATTGGCCGAGGTGAAGACTGGCTTGCGCACGCCGCCGAAGAAGCCCTTGCGCACGTCCTCGCTGCTCTCGGCGTCCGGCAATAGCGTTTCGCGCCGGTAGTAGCTGGCGGCGTCTGCGTGGAGGGCCTGGCTGTCGGCCACGGTGGCGCCCTCCAGGGTCTCGTCGAAGAGGCCCAGGCGGCGGATCAGTGCGTGGATGGCGACCAGCAGGGGGCCGGCGACGTCGTCGGCATAGATCTGGTCGCCGGTCATCAGCAACCAGGCGGGCCAGGCCTCGGGAGTCTCCCGGCGTTCGGCCAGCCAGGCATCGGCACGCACCAGGCCGTCGGGACCGTCGTAATGGGGTCGGCGGCAGGAGCCATGCAGCAGTCGACGGTGGCTGTCGGCCAGCACGAAGGCGGGGTAGGTGGCACCCTCATGCAGCACGTGGGGCGCCCAGTCGGCGATGCTGCTGTCGCCTCCGTCATTGGTGATCTTCAGGTCGTAGTCGATGCGCACGCCGCGGGGCAGCGGCGTGTCGAGAGCCACATCGATCAGGTGCAGCCAGGCATGCTGCCCGAGCGGCAGGCGCTGCAGGCGGCGCTCGTTCAGTGTCAGGCGGCGTGGCGGGTGTCCGGTTGGATGCAGCATCATTCCGAGTTCGAGGGGCTGCGAGCCTACCAGCCAGATCACCAGGCGCTCGGCGCTCAGGCGTCTCAGGATGGGACCGGCGAGGACCTCGGGCAGGGGAGAAGCATCTCGGGACATGACAATCCTTTGCGTCTTTGGTGCCTTAGCGCTCGTCGGCACTGGTCGTGATCAGGCCAACAGACTAGGCTGGCTGCGGTTTCGTTCCAGTTTGCCTTTTCCCTGATGGAGACTTCTACCATGACCGTGATGATTCTCGGCCTGTTGATCTTTCTCGGTATGCACTCGGTGCGCATCGTGGCGGACGACTGGCGAACCGCCCAGATTCAGCGAATGGGCGTGCTGCCCTGGAAGGCGGCCTATGGGGTGGTCTCGATCATCGGCCTAGCCCTGGCGATCTGGGGCTATGGCCAGATGCGCCTGGACCCGATGTTAGTCTGGCAGCCGCCGGTGGGCCTGCGCCATCTGGTCTCGCTGCTGATGATCCCCGCCTTCGTGCTGCTAGTGGCGGCCTATGTGCCCGGCAACCACATCAAGGCCAAGCTGGGCCATCCGATGATCATCGCCGTGAAGCTGTGGGCCTTCGCTCACCTGTTGGCCAACGGTCGGCTGGGCGACATCGTCTTCTTCGGGGCCTTCCTGCTGTGGGCGGTGTTCGACTTCCGCGCGGCCCGTCGTCGCCCGCGGCCGGACACCGCTGCTCCGGGCATGGTCGGCACCGTCGCGACCGTGGTGATCGGCCTGATGGCTTACTACCTCTTCGCCTTCCACCTGCACGTATGGGTTACCGGTGTGCCGGTGATGTGACCGGCCCCGCGCTCATCGTGTGAGCCCTTTCTTGCTTTGCCCGTCGCGGTGCTGGCTTGACCCTTGGGCTGCCCACAGGCTGTAGCTTGATGGGTCATCCATGGCGGGCCGGGGGCACCCGGTCCGCCGTTTCGTTCACTTTCGAGGTTAGCGAGACCATGGAACGTTTCCTGTCGCTATGGAACCAGGCGGCCGTCACCAGCCTGGGATTCTTCTGGATGGCCCTGTGGGCCTTCGCCCTGGGCTACTTGATCAGCAGCCTGATCCAGGTGCTGGTAACCCGGCAACGGATGCAGCGTGCCATGGGAACGGATGGCCCTCGCAGCATGCTGTTGGGAAGCGTTTTCGGCTTCATTTCCAGTTCCTGCAGCTTCGCAGCCCTGGCGACCACCCGCACGCTCTTCCAGAAGGGGGCCGGCCTGGCGCCCTCCATGGCCTTCATGCTGGCTTCCACCAACCTGGTGGTGGAGCTGGGCTTCGTAATTGCGCTCTTCCTGGGCTGGCCCTTCGTGGTAGGTGAGTATGCCGGCGGCATCCTGTTGATCCTGCTGGCCTGGGCCTTCATCCGCATCACTCGACCCGATGCCCTGATTGCGCGAGTTCGCAAGCGTCTGGAGGGCAACGAGGAGCAGGAGGAAGCTCGGGCTCCGGACTGGCGGCAGAAAATCAAGAGCCGCGAGGGCTGGCGGCAGATCGGCCAGACTTACGTCATGGAGTGGCAGATGGTCTGGAAGGACGTGCTGATCGGCTTCACCGTGGCAGGGATCATCGCGGCCTTCGTGCCGGAGAGCTTCTTCCAGGCGCTGTTCCTGGGTGCCGGTGAGGACGACCCCGGCTTCCTCGCACTGCTGGCTCAGGCACTGGTTGGCCCACTGGCCGCCTTCTTCACCTTCATCGGTTCCATGGGCAATATCCCGCTGGCCGCCGTGCTCTTCGAAAATGGTGTGAGCTTCGCCGGGGTGATGGCGTTCATCTTCTCCGACCTGGTGGTGTTGCCGGTGCTGCGCATCAATGCCACCTACTATGGGTGGCGCATGGCGCTCTACATCCTGGCGCTGTTGCTCAGCACCCTGGTGGTGACGGCCTTGCTGCTGCACTACGGCATGGACCTGCTCGGCTGGCTGCCCCAAGGAAGTGGCGCCGGCGCGATCACCGAGCGTGACTTCTTCGCGGTCAACTACGGCTTCTTTCTCAACCTGATCTTCCTGGCCGTCACGGCGGGGCTGGTCGGTCTCTGGTGGAAGGGACGCCAGGATGGCGGGCATCACCATCACCATCATGACCACGGTGGCGGTAATGTCTCACTGGGCAAGCGAGTGCTGCAGGGGCTGGTGGTGCTGGCCCTGGTCTGGCTGGCCGGGGGGCTGCTCGTGGCGCCTCTCATCGGCTGACAGGGCAAGCGGCGCGGAGAACTCGCGCCAGGTGTGAAGGACGTCTTGGCGCTGCGCTATGCTGGAAGCCTGGCAAGGGAGGGCCCATGGCTCACGATCACGACCATTCGCATCACCACCTTCATCATGCCGGGCACGACAGTCAGCGCCGGCTAGCCTGGGCGATCCTGCTCACCGGCGGCTTCATGGTCGCCGAGGTGGTGGGCGGTATCCTCTCCGGCTCGCTGGCGCTGCTGGCCGATGCCGGCCACATGCTTACCGACACCGCCGCCCTGGCGCTGGCCTGGTTCGCTGCGCGTATCAGCCGCCCCCCGGCCGATGCGAAGCGCAGCTTCGGCTACCACCGGGTTCAGATTCTTGCCGCCTTCGTCAACGGCCTGACGCTGATTGCCATCGTGGTGTGGATCGTCATCGAAGCGATCCGCCGGCTGCTCTCGCCGGTGACGGTGATGGGTACTACCATGCTGGCGATCGCCGCCCTGGGGCTTCTGGTCAACCTGGTGGTGTTCGCCATCCTGCACTTCGGCGACCGCGACAACCTCAATATCCGTGGGGCCGCCCTGCACGTGCTGGGGGACCTTCTGGGTTCGGTGGCGGCTATCGTCGCGGCCTTGGTGATACTGGCCACTGGCTGGATGCCCATCGATCCGCTGCTCTCGATGCTGGTGGCGATGCTGATCCTGCGCAGCGCCTGGAAGCTGACCCGAGAGTCCGGTCATATTCTGCTGGAGGGTGCCCCGGACTAGCTAGACGCGGCGACTCTGCGCCGCGAGATCCCCGAACAGCTCGAGGCGGTCTGCAATGTGCATCACGTGCATGTCTGGTCGCTTACGCCTGGGCGTCACCTGGTGTCGCTGCATGCGGCCATCGACGAGGGCGAGGATCGCCAGGCCGCGCTGCTAGCGATCCGCCGCCTATTGGCGGAGCGCTATGGCCTGCACCACGCCACCATCCAGCTGGAGAGCTGGCACCAGTGTGCCGACGAGCCCGAGCCCGACGAAGGCCATCGGGGCTGAGCCGTGTGTGACGCGTCAGGCGTAAGGCTGAAAGGGGCGGTCGGGCAGCCAGACGCGCACCGCCAGGCCGCCGAGGGGCGAGCGGGCGAGTTCCAGTCGGCCGCCACTGAGCTTCACCAGGTCGGCCACGATGGCCAGGCCCAGGCCGTTGCCCGGACGCTGCTCGTCGAGCCGGGCGCCGCGGGTAAGCGCGGCCTGACGCTGGGCCTCGTCCATGCCCGGCCCATCGTCCTCGACCTCCAGCCAGCTCCCACCGGCATCGTTGCCACCGCGTACCTCGACCCGGCCTTTGGCCCAGCGCAGGGCATTGTCCAGCAGGTTGCCGACCAGTTCCTGTAGGTCCTGCGCCTCCATGCGCACGCGCATCTCGGCCGGCAGGCGATGGCTGAGGGTGAGGCCGCGCCGCTTGGCCAGGCGGCCAAGCCCTGCAAAGATCGGCGCCAGCACGTCGCTGGCCGCGACCCGGGGCGCCAGGGCAGCGTCCCCGGCCGCCGAAGCGCGGGCCAGGTGATGTCGGACAGCGGCATCGATGCGCGTCAGTTCGTCGCGGATGCGCGTGCGCCGTGGTTCGTCGGTGCCATCGGCCAGGGTGGTCAGTACGCTCACCGGGGTCTTCAGCGCATGCGCCAGGTTGCCGGCGGCATGCCGCGCATGCGTCATCAGTCGCCGGTCCCGGTCCAGCACGCCGTTCATGGCCTGCGCGAGACGAGCGAGTTCCGGCGAGAGGCGGGTATCGAGACGCTCAGCATCGCCGTTCTCTACTTGCCGCAGGTCGGCCTGTAAGCGGCGCAGGGGGGCCAGCCCCCAGCGCACCTGAAGGGCCAGGGTGACCAGCAGCAACACCCCCAGGCCAACCAGTAAGAGCGTTACCAGTCGGGTGAAGTGGGCGAGTTCCGCGTCCAGCGTCTCCCGGGAGACGGCCACGCTGACGTGCAGAGGGCCGTCCAGCGGTGCCAGCTGAATATCGCGCTCGATAACGCGCAGTGGAGTCCCGCGCGGGCCTTCCAGGTCACGGATCATCACCTGGCGATGGGAGCGGACCGGTAGGCGCTGATCCCAAAGCGAGCGTGAGGTCAGCACCCGCTCCGCTCCGTCGCTGATCTGCCAGTACCAGCCGGAGAAGACCTGCTCGAAGCGCGGGTCCCCCAGCGAGCGCTCATGGACCAGCTGCTCCTGTGCTGGCGCCCAGGCGAGACCGGCGACGACCACATTGAGCAGGGCGTCCAGGCGCTCGTCGAAGGCGGCCGTCGCGGTGGTGCGGAAATAGTGGGAGAGTCCCGCGCCGGCCAGTGGCAGGGCGAGCGTGAGGGTCAGCAGGGAGGCCAGCAGCAGGCGGCTGGCCAGCGACAATTGTCGCAATCGCCTCATGGTGTCTCATCGCCTGCCGCTAGGCGATACCCCTGGCCCCTTAGGGTCTGGATGCGCGAGGCTCCGAGTTTTCGGCGCAGCCGACTGATTTGGACATCGATGACGTTGGAATCCGGCTCGTGGTCGCGATCGTAGACGTGTTCGGCGAGCTCGCTGCGGCTCACGACGCGGGGCGTGGCGTGGGCCAGGTAGGCCAGCAGCCGTGACTCCTGGGCGGTCAGGCTCACCGGGCGGCCGGCCAGGGTAACGCTGCCAGTGTGGGTGTCGAAGGTGAGCTCGCCGATCCTCAGCACCGGGTGGGCGTGGCCGTGGCTGCGCCGCACCAGGGCGCGCAGCCGGAACAGCACCTCGGCGGTCTCGAAGGGCTTGGTGACGTAGTCGTCGGCGCCGGCTGAGAAACCGGCGGCCTTGTCGGCCCAGCGGGTCCGGGCGGTGAGCACCAGCACCGGCGTGTCGATGGCGTCCTCGCGCCACTCGGCCAGCCAGCGGCTGCCGTCGCCGTCCGGCAGGCCCAGGTCGAGAACTACCGCGTCGTAGGCCTCGGTGCGCACCAGGAAGTCCGCCTCGCCGCCGGTGGTGGCGGTCTCCAGCAGCACCCCGGCGTCACCCAGCGCCTCTTGCAGCGCTTCGGCCAGCGGCCGGTCATCCTCCACCAGCAGCACCTTCATTCCGCGCCATCCTCGCGTTGCATCATGTTGATGTTCACGCCCTCCATGCCGATCAGCTCGCCACTGGCGGCATCGAACTCGAATTCCACCACCTGGCCCTGGGGGCCGAGCATCTCGACCTCGTAGAGCATCCGGCCATCGTCACGCTCGAGTTCCACCTCGAGTACCTGGCCCACGTAGTGGGCCTCGAGCCAATCGAGGATCTCGGGCAGGGGCACGATCTTCCCTTCGCGCACCGCCTCATGAAGGTCGCGCCATGCCTCGTCCGCTGGTGCGGGAGAGGTGGCCAGCAGGGCGAGGAGGGTGACCAGCGCCGGCAGGCGCAGGCGGGACAGCAGGCGTCGATTCTTCATGACCATAGCGTGCCAGGCCAAACATGAATGCAGCATGAATGGCCCTTTCACCCTGTGGCAAGGTCGCTGGCGGTATAACGGAGCGGCACCCATGAACGGAGGTATGACCCATGCAACGCAAGATGATCCTGAGCGCTTCCCTGGCTGCCCTGATGGGCGCCGCCACCCTGGCCCAGGCCGCGGATGATCGCCTGACCACCGAGCGCCTCGACGAGGTGCTGGTCCAGGCCGGCAGCTTCGGCTTCCAGACCTATGAGGAGATCGAGGTCAAGAGTCGCGATCGCGTGGAGGTCGAGGGCTGGCTCGACGACGAGTGGCAGGCCGAGGTGCGCTTCGACCTGGCCAGCGGCGAGAGCCTGAAGGAGGAGCGCAAGAAGCGCGACGGCGGCGCCTGGGGCCTCGGTGAGGCCGAGGTGCGCGACGCCATGGCCGTCGCCGTGGCCGAGGGCCTGGTCGAGTTCGAGGAGCTCCAGGTCGACCGAGATGGCCGCGTCGAGATCGAGGGGGTTGACGCCGACGGCCGCGAGCTCGAGGTCAGGAGCCGTGGCGGCGAGCTACTCGAGGTGGAGCACGACTGACGCCTTCGCCGGGGGCCTGGCCCCCGTCGATGGAGATTTCCTTGGTTTACACTAACAGGGCCCGGCGCTATAGCTCGCGCCGGGCCCTTTCTTTGCTGTGGGCATGGTTCAGGCCATGCGCTGTAGGCTGCGTTCCCCGAGCCACCACTGGTGGGCCAGTGTGGCGAGCACATGGCCGGCGATGACAAACCACAGCAGATTGGCGAGCAGCTCGTGGGTCTCCTCGGAGGCCTCCTCGAGCCACTCGATCTCGGCCCCTGCCGCGATCAGCGGTGCGCCAAAGACGGTTACACCCTCGCCGCTGCCCCAGGCCGTGAGCAGGCCGCTTAGCGGGATCAGCAGCAGCAGGGCATAGAGGACCAGGTGGCCGAGGCGCGCGGCCAGGCGCCAGTGGCCGGGTGGATCCAGGCGGCCGCGGTTGACGACGCGCCAGGCCAATCGGAAGGCGAGCAGGGCCAGCAGCGCCATGCCGATGCTCTGATGCAGCTCCATCGCGGCACCCTCACCGAGGCCAGCGATGCCCTCCATCCACCAGTCGCTGCCCAACATGAGCAGTATCAGCACGGCCATGGTCCAGTGCAGGAAACGAGAGACCGCGCCGTAGCGGTGTTCGGTATCAAGCCAGTTCATCAGGATCACTCCTCTTGTGTGGGTACGTGATCCGTTTTACGCCGCCTGACCTTGCTGCAGCCTTAACGCCCCATTCACCTGGCGTTCATGTGGTGCCGGAGCACTCCCTGTGGGTGCCGTTATGGGCCTTAGCCTGCCGAGCTGAACAGTCCCACCACGCTGACCAGGATGAGGACGCCGCCGAGCACCCGGAAGTAGAGATTGGTGCGGCTGCCGACCATGAAACGGTGGGCACGCTCGCCGATCAGATGCCCGATCAGGGCGCACGGCAGCAGCCATAGCTGGTGGATGAGCTGTAGGTCGATGCCGGCGACCACGAAGGAGATCATCTTGATCAGCACCAGGATGAACCACAGCACGAAGAGGGTATCGCGTAGCTGGTGGGTAGCGACATGGGCGGCGAAGACCGCGACGATCAGCGGG
This sequence comes from Halomonas daqiaonensis, assembly GCF_900109725.1. GTDB lineage: Bacteria > Pseudomonadota > Gammaproteobacteria > Pseudomonadales > Halomonadaceae > Halomonas > Halomonas daqiaonensis. The sequence goes on along the minus strand of NZ_FOBC01000029.1, from coordinate 17,854 downwards.
GCGCCGATCAGCGAGGTGCCACTGACGTAGCCGCCAAGCGCCAGGAGTACGCCGTCCAGGATGCGGTTATGGCTGCGAAAGGGTCTGTCGAGCACATAGCCGACCGCGTATACCATTACGATCACGAAGATGATGCTGGTCAGCACGTCGCCCGGCAGGGTCAGCAGGCCGACCACGCCGATCAGCTTGGGGATGATCATCACCTTCATCGCCCTTAGCAGATAGCCCCAGTCGATGTTGCCCTCGCTCGGCGCCTGGCCGGCGTTGTCGGCCACCAGCTGTCGGTGGCCGCGCCAGGCGATCCAACTGGAGAAGATCAGTAGATGGATGGCGATGATCGGCAGGAAGACCAGCGGTTCGTCGAGCACCAGCAGCAGGAAGGGCAGCGACAGCACGGCACCGCCGAAGCCCAGGCTGGTACGCACGAAGCCGCTCCAGACGAAGATCAGTCCGATCAGGACGAGCTGGGGAATCTCGAGGTCGGCCATCAGGGCGCTCCTTTCCCATTTCTGAATGTCATGGCGGCAGTGCTCCCCAGACATCTGTGAGTATCTCCAGCGACTCGGCGATCACCGCCTCCTCGCCGTGATCGCGACGCCAGACGAAGCTGAGCGCGCAGGGCAGGCGCATGCCCTCGGCGACCACCAGGCCGCGCTCCTGACGCTCGGCCATGGCCAGGGCGTCCCGGGCCAGGCTGAGGCCCACGCCGGCGCGTACCAGGTCGAGCATGCAGGCTTCCTGATCCACCTGAGCCACACCGTTGGGCACGATGCCCAGCGGGTCGAGTACGCCGTGCAGCAGGCGGTGATGGGCGGAGTCCCCGGGCGTGGTGATCCACGGCAGGGCGGCGAGCCGGGGCCAGTCGGCACCGGCCAGGCGGCTACCCCAGCCGGCCGGGGCGATCACGTGGTAGTGGAAGTGAGTGAGCTCGCGGTGGGCAATCTCCGGGATGCCCGGCCCCTCGCCGGGTGGGGCCAGGAAGAAGCCGACGTCCAGCTCGCCGCGACGCACCCGCTCCAGCACGGTGCCGCTCATGCCGTGGTGCAGTTCGGTCTCGAGCTGCGGGGCGCGTTCCACCAGTCGGCGCAGGAAGGCCCCCAGGCGGATGAATTCCGGGTCGACGATGGTACCGATCTTGAGCCGGCCACGCAGCGTGCTGTGCAGGGCCCGGGCGCTCTGCTCGAAGGCGGCCATGGCCGCCAGTGCCTTCTCGGCGGCGACGAGCAGCGCACGACCATCGGCGGTGAGCTCCAGTCCCTGGGGGCGGCGCTGGAAGAGCGTGAGGCCGAGCACCACCTGGAACTGCTTGAGCTTCAGGCTCACCGCGGGCTGGGTCAGGTGCAGTCGCTCGGCGGCGCGGGAGACGCTGCCTTCCCGCGCCACGGTGACGAAGGCACGCAGAGTCTGGAGGTCCTGCATGGTGTCGCCCCTTCGGCGTAGAGTGATATCAGCTGAACTTATACACTGATTTTGAATTTCTCAATTGATCCTGATGACGATAGGGCTAATCTTGGCGCCAATGGGGCCACTTCTAACTCCCCATCCCCGACACCAGACGTATACCCCCGATTCCGACAACAACGAGACGATGTCGCCATGAGCACAGCCAGTATCCAGCATTATATCAACGGGCAAATGTCAGCCGGTGAGTCCGGCCAGCATCAGGCTGTGACCAATCCAGCCACCGGCCAGGTGACCGGCCAGGTGGCCCTGGCCTCCCAGGCCGATGTGGCCACGGCGGTGGCCGCCGCCCAGGCTGCTTTTCCGGCCTGGGCCGACACCCCGCCGATCCGCCGTGCTCGAGTGATGTTCAAGTTCCTGCAGCTGCTCAACGAGCACCAGGATGACCTGGCGCGGGCCATCACCCTGGAGCATGGCAAGGTATTAAGCGATGCTCAGGGCGAGGTAGCACGCGGCATCGACATCGTCGAATTCGCCTGTGGCATCCCGCAGCTACTCAAGGGCGACTATACCGAGCAGGTCGGCACCGGCATCGACAACTGGACGATGCGCCAGCCGCTGGGGGTGGTCGCCGGGGTCACGCCTTTCAACTTCCCGGTCATGGTGCCGATGTGGATGTTTCCCCTCGCCATTGCCACGGGTAATACCTTCATCCTCAAGCCGAGCCCGCTGGATCCCAGCCCCTCGCTGCTGATCGCCGACCTGCTCAAGCAGGCGGGGCTGCCGGATGGTGTCTTCAACGTCGTGCAGGGCGACAAGGACTCGGTGGAGGCGCTGCTCGACCACCCCGACGTCAAGGCGCTGTCGTTCGTCGGCTCCACGCCGATCGCCAACCTGATCTACGAGCGGGGAGCCCGCCACGGCAAGCGCATCCAGGCCCTGGGCGGTGCCAAGAACCACATGGTGGTGATGCCCGATGCCAACCTCGACAAGGCGGTGGATGCGTTGATCGGTGCTGCCTACGGCAGTGCCGGCGAGCGCTGCATGGCGATCAGCGTGGCGGTCCTGGTGGGTGACGTGGCCGATACAGTGGTGTCACGGGTGGCCGAGCGTGCCCGCGCGCTCAAGGTCAAGAACGGCCTGGAGCAGGATGCCGAGATGGGCCCGATCGTTACCGCCCAGGCCCACCAGCGCATCACCGGCTACATCGAGAAGGGAGTGAGCGAAGGCGCCGAACTGGTCGTCGATGGCCGCGACTTCGACACCAGCTCAACCGGCAAGGAGTGCAGCGAAGGCTTCTGGATGGGCGGCTCCTTGTTCGACCATGTTACCCCGGAGATGACCATCTACCAGGAAGAGATCTTTGGCCCGGTACTGGTCTGTGTGCGAGTGCCCGACGTCGCCACCGCCATCCAACTGATCAATGACCACGAGTTCGGTAACGGCGTGAGCTGCTTCACCGAGAGCGGCAGTGTGGCCCGTGAATTCGGTCGTCGCATCCAGGTCGGGATGGTCGGCATCAACGTGCCGATCCCGGTGCCCATGGCCTGGCACGGTTTTGGTGGCTGGAAGCGCTCGCTGTTCGGCGATACCCATGCTTACGGAGAAGAAGGAGTGCGCTTTTACACCAAGCAGAAGTCGATCATGCAGCGCTGGTCGGATTCCATCGCAGCCGGCTCCGAGTTCGCCATGCCGACCCATAAATAAGACTGGCCACCCTTTGCCCAGGCAAGAGGCGCCGGGGACAGCTTGAAGAGGGGGCCTATGCCAGGGATGGCATCGGTAGCGACCAAGGAAGGGTTCACAGCGCCCCCGGAGGGCCGGCCCCAAAGCTGCCGACGGAATAGCCTCGAGCCGATAGCGACTTGAGAGCACGCCATGGCTAAACAAGAATTCGACTACATCATCGTGGGCGCCGGTACCGCCGGCTGCCTGCTCGCCAACCGCCTGAGCGCAAACCCCGCCAATCGGGTGCTGCTGATCGAGGCGGGGGGCCGCGACAACTACCACTGGATCCATATCCCGGTGGGCTACCTCTATTGCATCGACAATCCGCGTACCGACTGGTGCTTTCGCACCGAGTCCGACCCCGGCCTCAACGGGCGTTCGCTGATCTATCCCCGCGGCAAGATCCTGGGAGGTTGCTCCAGCATCAACGGCATGCTGTATATCCGCGGCCAGTCGCGCGACTATGACGGCTGGGCCGAGCTCACCTGCGACGATGCCTGGCGCTGGGAAAACTGCCTGCCCGATTTCATGAAACACGAGGATCATCAGCGCCTGGATGCCGGCGGTGACGCCGATGCGGCGCACCGCGATTATCATGGCCATGGTGGCGAGTGGCGGATAGAGAGGCAGCGCCTCAGCTGGCAGGTGCTCGACGACTTCGCCACTGCGGCCGTGGAAGCCGGCATTCCGCGGACCCGCGATTTCAACCGCGGCGACAACGAGGGGGTCGACTACTTCGAGGTCAACCAGCGCTCGGGATGGCGCTGGAACACCGCCAAGGCCTTCCTGCGCGGCGCCGAGAAGCGTGACAACCTCACCCTCTGGCACTCTACCCAGGTGTTGGGGCTCGAGATTCAGCGAGGAGCGGAGTCCGGCCAGGGCGAAGGGCCGCGCTGTACCGGCGTGCGCGTCGAGCGTGACGGGAAGGCGACCTTGGTGCACGCCGACCGCGAGGTGATCCTCTGCGCCGGCGCCATCGGCTCGCCCCAGCTGCTGCAGCTCTCCGGCATCGGTCCGGCCGACCTGCTGCGCGAGCACGCAATTCCGGTGATCCATGACCTGCCGGGGGTCGGCGAGAACCTGCAGGACCACCTGCAGATCCGTTCGGTCTACAAGGTGAAGGGCGCCAAGACCCTCAATACCATGGCCAACTCGCTGGTGGGCAAGGCGAAGATCGGCCTGGAATACGTCCTCAAGCGCACCGGCCCCATGAGCATGGCGCCCTCGCAGCTGTGCGCCTTCACGCGCAGCAGCGACGACTATGAACATCCCAATATCGAGTACCACGTCCAGCCGCTCAGCCTTCCCGCCTTCGGCCAGCCGCTGGACGACTTCCCGGCGATCACCGCGAGTGTCTGCAACCTCAACCCGACCAGCCGTGGCACGGTGCGCATCAAGAGCGCCGACCCGCGCCAGGCGCCGGCCATCGCCACCAATTACCTGAGCACGCCCGAGGATCGCAAGGTGGCGGCGGACTCGCTGCGGGTCACGCGGCGTATCGCCGAGCAGCCCGCCTTCGCAAAGTACGCGCCGGAGGAGGTCAAGCCGGGCCTGGAGTATCAGAGCGACGATGACCTGGCCCGCCTGGCCGGCGACATCGGCACCACCATCTTCCATCCGGTGGGCACCACCAGGATGGGGCGCGATGATGACCCCATGGCGGTGGTGGACGCTCGATTGCGGGTGCGTGGGGTGGTGGGACTGCGCGTGGTGGACGCGGGCGTCATGCCGACCATCACCAGCGGCAACACCAACTCGCCGACGCTGATGATCGCCGAGAAGGCGGCGCGGTGGATTCTTGAGGCGAGGTAACACGATGGTTATCTGGGACAAATAGTATTTGACCTGCGCTCGGCAACGGGGCAATATGCCGGCAGTTGGTTAGCAAGTGGAACATCGCAAGTGGTCATCGAAAGCTCATGGCGTCGATCTCCCGGTGAAAGTTTCTTGTTTTACCCACTGCAACTCGGGTATTTCCCGGCACTATCTAACGCTATTCGAGGAATTCGATAATGGCTACTGGCACAGTTAAGTGGTTCAACGACACTAAAGGCTTCGGCTTCATTTCTCCGGACGACAACGGTGACGACCTGTTCGCTCACTTCTCCGAGATCAAGGCAGAAGGCTTCAAGTCCCTGCAAGACGGACAGAAGGTTTCCTTCGACGTCACCCAGGGCAAGAAAGGCCTCCAGGCTTCCAACATCCAGGTCATCGGCTGAACGTCGACCGATCTTGAGGTGACTGCCTCACGGCAGTTGAGAAAGGCCCGCGAAAGCGGGCCTTTCTCGTTGTGCTGCCCTTGGTTTATATATTCAAAAAAAGCATAGAAAGATTTCTAAAAATAACTTTTTAGAATATCTGGTGGCGGTCACAATGGGGGCCTTTCTCCCTTCGTCACCGGATCTGTCCATGCCGCTGGATGCCTGGCTCGCCCTCGCCGTCGTTATCGCCGTCTTCCCGCTGATGGCCTTCTCGCGCATAGGTCCCGATATCGTGCTGCTCGGTGCGGTGATCCTGCTGCTGACCCTGGGAGTGATCGACCCCGGCCAGGCCCTGGCGGGCTTCTCCAGCACGGGCCTGTTCACCGTGGCCTTCATGTATGTGCTGGTCACCAGCATCCGCGAGACCGGCGGCATCGACCTGATCATCCGCCATGTGCTGGGGCGTCCCCGCAGCGAGGGGCGGGCGCTGGTTCGCCTGCTGCTGCCGGTGGCCTCGCTGAGCGGCCTCATCAACAATACCCCCGTAGTGGCGACCTTCATCCCGGCCGTGCTGAACTGGAGCCGGCGTGTGGCCGTGCCTGCGCATCGCCTGCTGATGCCGCTCAGCTTCGCTTCGATCCTCGGCGGCACCATCACCCTGTTCGGTACCAGCACCAATCTGGTCGTGCATGGCCTACTGATCGATCGTGACCCGACGCTTGCCATGGGGCTGTTCGACATCGCCTGGGTGGGCGTGCCGGTGGCGGTGGTGGGCCTGACCTATCTGGTCCTGCTGGGACCGAGGCTGCTGCCGGCCCGGCGCGGGGCGGAGGCGGTCTTCGAGAATCCTCGTGAATTCACCATCGAGATGGAGGTGGACGCCGAGGGTCCGCTGGTCGACCACACGGTGGAGGAGGCCGGACTGCGCCACCTCCAGGAGCTGTTCCTGGTCGAGATCGAGCGGGAGGGCAATATCGTCAGCGTGGTAGGGCCGGGCGAGCGACTCAAGGGTGGCGACCGGCTGGTGTTTGCCGGCACCAGCGAGGGAGCCGTGGAGTTGCAGCAGATTCGCGGCCTGGTGCCGACCCGGCAGGGCGAGTCGAACCTCGAGAAGGACTTCAAGGAGCGCCGCCTGGTGGAGGCGGTGGTCTCCGACCAGTGCCAGTTCATCGGCCGGCGCATTCGCGACGGTCACTTCCGCACCCTCTACGGTGCCGCCGTGCTGGCGGTGTGCCGTGGCGGCGAACGAGTCGCCGGCAATCTCGGCCAGATCCGTCTGCAGCCCGCCGATGTGCTGCTGCTCGAGGCGCGCCCGCCCTTCATCGAGCGACATCGCCAGTCGCGCGATTTCCTGCTGATCAGCAAGGTCAACGGGTCGGCCCGCCCGGTCCACGAGAAGGCCTGGCTGGCCTGGGCCATCCTGGCCGGCGTGGTGCTGCTGGCCACCCTGGGCGTGATGAGCATGATGAATGCCGCCATGCTGGGCGCGGCCCTGGCGCTGGCCACCGGCTGCTGCTCGGTGGGGGCGGCCAAGCGGGGGCTGGACACCCAGGTGCTGCTGACAATCGCCGCCTCCTTCGGGCTCGGGGCGGCGCTGGAAAGTTCGGGAGCGGCGGCCACGCTGGCCGATTTGGCCCTCGGCCTGGCCGACGGCAATCCCTGGCTGCTGCTCGGCGCGGTCTATGGGCTGGTGACCTTGCTGACCTCCCTGGTGACCAACAATGCCGCCGCGGTGATCACCTTTCCGGTGGTCATGGCCAGCGCCGAGAACCTCGGCGTGAGTCCGATGCCCTACGTGGTCGCGGTGATGTTCGCCGCCTCTGCCAGCTTCCTGACACCCATCGGTTACCAGACCAATCTCATGGTCTTCGGTCCCGGTGGCTATCGCTTCAGTGACTTCCTGCGCCTTGGTGGGCTCTTGAATCTGCTGACCGCCGCGGTGGCCCTGGCCCTGATCCCGCTGATCTGGCCCTTCTGACGTCGCGCCTCGCCGTCCGCCTGCTATTGCGGTAGGGTGTCGCTTTTTGCCCGACCACTTGACCGACCATGGAAACCTGACCATGAGCCAATCCGATGAATTGATCATCGAGCCGAGAAGCGGCAGACCCGCTGATGCCTGTGTCATCATCCTCCACGGCCTGGGCGCCGATGGCCATGACTTCGAACCGCTGGTGCCGGCGCTGCCGCTACCCACGGACGATGCCGTGCGCTTCATCCTGCCCCATGCGCCACGCATGCCGGTGACCGTCAACGGCGGCATGGTCATGCCGGCCTGGTACGACATCAAGGAGATGAGCCTCGATCGCCAGATCGACGAGCCGCAATTGATGGCCTCCGCCGAGCGCATCCAGGCCCGAATGCGGGAACAGATCGAGCAGGGCATCGACAGTCGTCGCATCATCCTGGCGGGCTTCTCCCAGGGAGGGGCGGTGGCCTACCAGGCGGCCCTCTCCTTCGAGTCGCCACTGGGCGGGCTGCTGGCACTCTCCACCTACTTCGCCACGGCCGACAGCATCGAGCTTTCCGAGGCCAATCGCGGCCTGCCCATCGAGGTGCATCACGGCAGCTTCGACCCGGTGGTCCCCGAGTCGTTGGGCAAGGCCGGCTTCGAGAGGGTCGAGTCGCTGGGTTACCCGGCACGCTATCGCCGCTATCCCATGGCCCACGCGCTCTGCCCGCAGCAGATCAGTGATATCGGTCGCTGGCTCGACGAGCGACTCGACCTCTGAGGATATCGTCGTTTTTGAATGTACTGCCTTCCATCCTGGGGTAGGGTGTAAAAGATAGGGGGAAGGAGTCCCCTCTTTGAAACCGATGGGCAACTCCCAGGGTGGGGTATGGCGCGAATCAGGGACATGTGGCAGACATGGAGAAAACACAGGGCGCGGCGGGAGTCGCTGGCTGAGGGGCTGCTGGAAAACTTCCCCGGTGTCGTGATGCTCACCGATGCCTATGGAGTCATCCTGCGCATCAATCCCGGCTGCGAGCAGCATAGCGGCCATCCTGCCGAGGCCCTGCTTGGTCGCCGCATCACCTGCCTGGATGTCGACCCGCTGCATGGCGACATCAGCCATGCCCTCGCTCACTGTGTTGCCCGCCGTCAGCCCTGGCAGGGCGTGCTGCTGTGTCGCCGGGCAGACGGGCGGCTGAGCCACCAGGACGCGGTCTTCCAACCCCTCGCGGCTGGCACGGGCGAGGGGTTGCGGCTGTTGGTGACCCTTCATGATGTCACCGAATTGCGTCAACGGGCCCTGCACGACCACACCCTGCTGGAGCGCCTGCAGGGCACTCTCTCCCGACTCCCCGGGGTGGTCTTCCAGCTTCGCCAGGATGCCAGGGGCGGGCTCGACTTCCTCTATTTCAGCGACGGGCTGCGAACGTTAGCCGACTTGTCGTCGCACTCGGTGATGGACCACGCCGACGCGCTGCTGGAGCGGGTCCATAGCGAGGACCGGGAGGCCCTGGAGGCCTCCCTGGCCCAGTCGGCGGTGAGCCTGGAACCCTGGGTGCTGGAGTTCCGTATCGACACCCCTGGGGGACTGCGCTGGCTCGAGGGCCGGGCGAGCCCCACCCGCCGTGGCGATGGCACCACCCTGTGGGATGGACTTCTGCTTTGCATCACCTCGCGCAAGCAGGAAGAGCAACACACCCAGCGCCTGGTCAGCACCGACATGCTCACCGGGGTGCTCAATCGCCGGGCCTTCTTCGATTTCGGCGAGGCCGTACGTGCCCATGCCGCCCGTCAGGGCCGCTCCGTGCCGCTGGCGATGCTCGATCTCGACCACTTCAAGCGCATCAATGATGCCTATGGCCATTCCGTCGGTGACCTGGCTCTGCAGGCCTTTGCCATGACCTGTCGTGACTGCCTGCGCCCCTATGACATCTTCGCTCGACTCGGCGGAGAGGAGTTTGTCGTCATGCTGGTGGATACCGCACCCGAGGATGCCTGGAACGTGCTCGATCGCCTGCGTGCCGCGGTGGAGGCGATCGAGCTCGATGTGGCAGACACCAGGCTGCGGATCACCGTGAGCCTGGGGCAGGCCGTGCTGCCTCCGGAGGGCAGCCTGGATCTGGCGTTGTCTCAGGCCGACCAGGCGCTCTACCGGGCCAAGCATGAGGGGCGCAATCGACTCGCGGTATCCCCGGGCTATCCCCGGGTCGGCGAGAATGAATGCCAATGACCAGCCATGCAACTGGAGAATCACGGCCGATATCGGCAGGATAGGGACTACCCATAACACGAGGAGCATTGCCATGTCCCTGTCGGAAGACTTTCGCCTGCCAGTCGCCTGCCCGAGCTGCGGCAGCCACCTGATGCGGGTCTCCCAGGTAAAGAACCCCGATGACGAGGTGCACTGCGCCTCCTGCCATCGTCTCATCTGCCTCTGGCACGAGGCCCAGACCGTGCTGAAGAAGGGCCCGGGCAGCGAGAGCGAGGCCCTGATAGAGAAGGCCGTCAACCGCACCGGTAACTGAGTCAGGGGTGGCGCTGTCGGGGGAGCTCTTCCCGGCCGGTCTGCTGGTGTTCCTGGCGACGGCCTGCCTCCTCGACCGTCATCTGTTGCGTGCCTGCCTGGCCTTCATCGCCTTTGCGCTGCTGATGGCGCTGGCCTGGTGGCGGCTCGATTCGCCCTGGCTGGCACTGGTCGAGGCCACCCTGGGTGCGCTGCTGACCGGTATTACCCTCTTGCATGGACTGGGTCGTCTGGGTTCCCGGTCCTCCCTTCCTCTGCGTGACCGGGAACGTCGGCCCCGCCAACAGGCCACGGCACGCTGGCTGGCGGCTCTCGTCTGGTTGACCCTCGCGGGGGCCGCCGTCTGGGGGGTGTCGGGTAACAGCGAGCTTGCCGCGTCCGTTGAGGTGACGCGCTGGGTGTTGCTGGCCACGGGGCTCACCATCATGGCGCTGGGCCTGTGGGCCTTTGCCCACCACCTTCACCTGCTGCGTCGCCTGCTGGCCTTCAACGTGCTGGGCTCCGGGATCTTCCTGCTGTTGGCCGGTCTTGCCGGGCCTGCAGTCGAGGTCCAGGGGCTGATCCTGGTGGGGCTGGTGGTGTCGCTGATTGGCTCGGTGCTCGGTGTGGCGCTGCTGCGTCGGCTGCATGCGCAGGATGGGCGGGTGGTCCTGGGGGACGGCGGCCGGGAGGAAGCGGGATGAATGCCCCGCTGGCCCCGTCCCTGTCCTTCCCGGCGGTCGTGCTGTGGCTGGCACTGCTGGTCCCGTTGCTGTTGGGCCTGCTGGCGTGGCGCTTTCCTCCACGGCGCATGCTGCCTGTTCTGCTGGCCGGCACACCCTTGCCGCTGGCGACATTCTGGTTGCTGCATCGCGTCTCGGCCGGTGGTGAGCTCGTGGGCGTCTGGTCGCTTGGAGAGCTGCAGCTCCACTGGCGCCTGAACGGCTTGGCAGGCTTGCTGCTGCTGCTGACCCAACTGCTGCTGCTGGCCAGCGCGACCTATGCCGTCGGGTATTGGCGGGCCACCGTATTGCCCGAGCGCGCCTTCGCGGGGTTCTGGCCGCTGTTGGGAGGCCTGGCCGCGGCGCTGGGCGTGATCTGGGTGGCCGCCGATCTGCTGACCCTCTATGCGGCACTGGAGCTGATGGGGCTCACCGCCGTGGGCATGATGCTGCTGCCCGGCAAGGGCGCGGCGCTGGTGGCGGGCATGCGCTACCTGATCTATGCCCTAGTGGGGTCGCTGGCCTGGCTGCTCGGCGTGGCGCTTCTGCTGGGAGCCTCGGGACGGCTGGACCTGGCGGGGCTGGCGGCCACCACCGAGCCGGGACCGGTGACCGGCATCGCCATGGCGATGCTGGCGGCCGGGCTGCTGCTCAAGGCGGCGATCTTCCCGCTGCATGGCTGGCTGGTGCCGGTGCATGCCAGCGCCTGGACGCCGGTGAGTGCCCTCCATGGAGCCCTGGTGGTCAAGGCTTCCTTCTTCATCCTGATGCAGCTGTGGCAGCGGCTGGTGCCGGAGGGGGTGGCCGCGGCCTGGCTGCTCGGGCTGCTCGGCAGCCTGGCGGTACTCTGGGGCGGGCTACAGGCTTGGCGGGCCAACGAACTCAAGAAGGTGGTGGCCTGGTCCACGGTGGGCCAGCTGGGTTATCTGATGCTGGCCTTCCCGCTGCTGGCCGGTACCTCGGCGGCGGTGGCGACCCTGGCCTGGCAGGCCACCTGGCTGCAGCTGGCCGGGCATGCCCTGGCCAAGGCCGCCATGTTCATGGCGGCCGGCAACCTGCTGCTTGCCGCCGGCGAGAGTCGAATCACCGACCTGGCGGGGACCAGCCGGCGCTTGCCGCTCCCGCTGATGACCTTCGGCCTGGCCGCCGTGACCCTGATGGGACTGCCGCCCAGCGCCGGCTTTACCGCCAAGTGGCTGCTGCTGCAGGCGGCCATCCTCGCCGGGCAGTGGCTGTGGGTCGCGGTGCTGGTGGTCGGGAGTCTGCTCACCGCTGCCTATGTGTTCCGTGTCTTCCGCTGCGCCTTCGTCGAGGCTGCGCCCCGCCATGAGGTCCGGTCGTTACCGGCGGGCATGGACCTGATTGCCCTGCTGCTGTCGCTGTCGGCACTGGGGCTGGGGCTCGCCGCCGAGTGGCCGCTGGCGTTGCTGCGCGGGGGAGGCATGCCATGAGCGGTGGACTGCTTCTCCTGGCGACCCTTTGCACATCGCTTTTCGCCGCGGTGATGATCTTCCTGCTCCCCGAACGGGCCTTCCGGGCGCGCACCGGCCTCAACCTGGGGGCGGCGCTTATCAAGCTGAGCCTGGTGGCCTGGATGGTCTGGGGGCTCAGTCGCGGCGGCGAGTACAGCCTCGAGTTCCCGGTCCTTGAGGGGCTCGCCTTCGCGCTGCGCGCCGACCCCCTGGGAATCATGTTCGCGGGGCTCTCCTCGCTGCTCTGGCTGTTCACCACCGTCTACGCCATCGGCTACCTCGAGGACTCCCCCAACCGCAAGCGTTTCTTCGGCTTCTTCAGCCTCTGCGTGGCCAGCACCCTGGGAATCAGCCTGGCCGGCAATCTCTTCACCTTCCTGATCTTCTACGAGCTGTTGACCCTCTCGACCTATCCCCTGGTGGTGCATCGCGGGACATCCCAGGCGCTGGCGGCGGGCCGGGTCTACCTGCGCTTCACCCTGACCGCTGGCCTGGTGCTGATGATCGGCATGGTCGCCCTGCATGCTCTGGCCGGCGACATCCGTTTCGGTGAGCGGGAGATCCTGGCCGGGTTGAGTCCCGACCACCGCCCGCTGCTGGTGGGCCTCTTCTGGGGGCTGATCGCCGGTTTCGGCGTCAAGGCCGCCCTGGTGCCGCTGCACGGCTGGTTGCCGCGAGCCATGGTGGCGCCGGCGCCGGTCAGCGCCCTGTTGCATGCGGTGGCGGTGGTCAAGGCCGGTGCCTTCGGCATCGTGCGGTTGGTCTACGACGTCTACGGCATCGAGCTGAGCGCCGAACTCGGGCTGTTGACCGGCCTGGTGGTCGTGGCCGCGGTGACCATTCTCTATGGCTCGCTGCGCGCTCTGGCCCAACGCGAGCTCAAGCCGCTGCTGGCCTACTCCACGGTCAGCCAGGTCGCCTACATCGTGTTGGGCATCGGCCTGGGCGGTCCCTTGGGCACCATCGCCGCGTTCTCGCATCTTCTTCACCAGGGCCTGATGAAAGCCACGCTGTTCTTCTGCGCCGGCAACTACGCCGAGGAACTCGGCATTCATCGCATCGATGGCCTCGATGGCGCCGGGCGGCGCATGCCGTTGACCAGCCTGGCCTTCACGGTGGGGGCGCTGGGGATGATCGGTCTGCCGCCGGTGGTGGGCTTCTTCAGCAAGTGGTACCTGGGCACTGGGGCCATCCAGGCCGGTATGCCCTGGGTGATCGCCGTGCTGGTCGCCAGTAGCCTGCTCAGTGCCGTCTACTTCCTGCCGATCCTCGGCCGGCTGTGGTTTCGCCCAGGACCCGATCACGGCGTGGGGGAGTGGCCCGAGGAGCGCCGCCTGGGCCGGCTGGAGACCCACCCCTGGCTGCTGGTGCCGGTAGTGGCGACGGCCTTGTTCAGCCTGATGGCCGGGATGCTGGCGGGGGTGCCCTTCAGCCCGCTGGAGTGGGCGACCCGGGTGGTCAACACGGAGTACCTGCCATGAGCGATGTGCTTCTTGTCCTGACGCTGCCGGCCGCACTGCTCTGGCCACTGCTGCTGATGCTGCGAGTGCCGCTGGTGGCGGCCCTGGCCGATCGCGGCCAGCCGAGAGTTCCGCTGGATGGGCCCTGGTGCAGCGCACCATTGCCCGCCCTGTTGCTGGCTCTCGGGGTCGATGAAGGGACACTGGTGATCGACTGGTGGCTGCTCGGCGGACACTGGGCACTGGATGGAACGCGTGGCCCGCTGCTGGCCTTCACGGCATTGCTGTGGCTGCTGGCGGGGGGCTATGCCCGCGGCTACCTGGCCGGTGAGCAGGCCAGGGCGGTAGCCGGTGACGGGGCGGCCGAGGCCCGACTCATGCGCTTCGCGCTGCTCTGGCCACTGACGCTCTCCGGTAACCTCTTGCTGCTCGTCGCCGAGGACATCGCCAGTTTCTATATGGGATTCGCGGTGATGACATTCGCCGCCTATGGCCTGGTGGTGCACTCGCAGGCCCGGGACGCGCGTATCGGTGGCCTGGCCTATCTGGTGATGGCGGTGCTGGGCGAGGGCCTGATCCTGGCCGGGCTTTTGTGGGGGGCGGGCAGCGCCGGCACCACGACGTTGGGTGGACTGCGTGAGGGCATGCTCGATGCGCCGGGTGGGGCCTGGATGGGCCTGCTGCTGTGGCTCGGCTTCGGGGTCAAGGCAGGGGTGATCGGATTGCATTTCTGGTTACCACTGGCCCACCCGGTGGCGCCGACACCGGCCAGCGCGGTGCTCAGTGGAGCCATGATCAAGGCGGGCCTGGTTGGCTGGCTCTTCACCCTGCCGCTGGGCGAGTCGGCAGCCGGCGAGGCCTTCGTTTGGCTGGGGCGGACCATGCTGGTGACCGGCCTGGTGGCCGCCATCGGGGCGGCCCTTTATGGGGTCTGCCAGCGCCACCCAAAGGCGGTGTTGGCCTATTCCAGCATCAGTCAGATGGGCATGATCACTGCTCTGGTCGCCATGGGTCTCGTCGCGCCGACGCTGTGGCCGGCGTTATCGGCAGCGGTGGTGCTGTTTGCCGCCCATCACGGCCTGACCAAGGGCGCACTGTTCCTCGGGGTGGGCATCGGCGAGCACCCGCCACGCCTGCCGTCATGGCTGCTCTGGACCCTGCTGGTCTTGCCGGCGCTGTCGCTCACCGGCGCCCTGGCCTCGGGGCTGGCCGGCAAGTGGGCCTTCAAGGCGGTGCTCGATGACGGCGGCCACCCGGCGGTGGTGACCTGGCTGAGTCTGGCGGCGGTGGGGACCACGGCGTTGATGGCCCGCACGCTGTGGTGCCAGTGGCAGGGTGAGCGCCAGGCTCGCAAGGAAGGACTCGAGCGGCTGGTGTCGCCCATGCCACTGGCCTGGCTGGCGACCCTGCTGGCTGCGCTGACCTTGCCCTGGTGGCTGGGCGGTGAGCGCTTCAGACTGGGCTGGCCACCGCTAGCCGAGCTTCCCGGGCTGCTCTGGCCACTGGCCTTGGGCCTGCTGGGCTCGGTCGTGGTCTGGGCCGTGGCACGTCGACGCCCGCTGCGGCTGCCCCGGCGGTTGCCCCCCGGGGACCTCTGGTGGCTGCTTGAGAAGGGCTGGCAGCGACTCCGGGCGTTGGGGCAGGGGAACCTGGCTCGGCTCGCCAGCGCGCAGGGCACCTGGGTGGCCTGGTGGCTGGAACGCGAACGTGACGCCATCCGGGCACTGGACGGCATGACCCGTGCCGAGGGCTGGCTGCGCCACCATGCGGCGGTGCTGATGATGGGCGTGGCCGTGGGGCTGGCCCTGCTGATGCTGTTTGCCCCGGCCTGACCCGCCGGAACGGGGCAGGCCGGGTGGGGGTGGTCAGTAGGTCAGAGCAGCTCCTCGCCGGCCAGGGCCAGGCGTGAGCGCTCCACGCTCTTGAGGGTCACATGGCCGGCGTGGGGCCAGTCGCGGAAGTGCTGGACCACCGCCGCCATGCCGCAGGTGTTGGCGGTCAGATACGGCGTGTCGATCTGGCCGACGTTGCCCAGGCAGACGATCTTGGTATTGCGCCCGGCGCGAGTGATCAAGGACTTGAGTTGCTTGGGGGTGAAATTCTGCGCCTCATCGATGATCAGGAAGGTGTCGTTGAGGGTACGCCCGCGCATGAAGCCGGGAGCGCGGATCTGTACCCGTGAGCCGAGCAGCTGGCGGGTGGCGTCCTGGTTCCAGGTGCTGCTGCCGTCGTGCTCGTCGCGCAGCAGGTTGTCCATGTTGTCGTGGAAGGCCCCCATCCAGGGCGACATCTTCTCCTCCTCGGTGCCCGGCAGGAAGCCGATATCCTCGCTCATCGAGACCGGGGCCCGGGTGAAGACGATGCGCTCGAAGCGCTTGACGTCCAGGGTCTGCTGGAAGGCCGCGGCCAGGGTCATGAAGGTCTTGCCGGTGCCCGCACTGCCGGCGATGGTCACCAGGTCGATGTCGTCGTCCATCAGCAGGTTGAGGGTGAAGTTCTGGCGGCTGTCGTGGGCGTGGACGCCCCAGACGCTGGTGCCGTGACGGTAGTTGGTGAGCAGCTCGAGGTGGGCATGCTTGGGCCCCACTTCGCGCACGATGGCCTCGAAGCTGGCGCCGTGGTCGCTGTCGGAGACCAGCATCCCCAGGTGCCATTCGCGGGGGATGTCGCCGGCCAGCCGATAGACGACCCTGTGGTCCTGGCGCTCGACCTTGACCTCCACCGGCAGGCTGTCCCAGAGCCCGCTGCCATCGTGGCCGGCATCGGGATAGATCCGGACGCCGTCGATCATGGCGTCGCTGTCGTCGAAGGCGCGATCGGTGAGATAGTCCTCCACGGGCACGCCCAGCGCGGCCGCCTTGACCCGCAGGTTGATGTCCTTGGTGACCAGTATCACCGAGGCGTCCGGGCGCTCGTCGCGCAGCCGGCAGGTCTCGGCCAGGATGCGGTTGTCGGGGCTCTCCTCCAGCGGGTCCAGCGGTTTCAGGTCGTTATAGCAGAGCAGGCGCAAGCAGCCCTCGGGGCCGGTGAGCCGGGGGATGGGAATGCCGTCGCGGATCTGGTCGATATCGACGTTGGCGGTGAGGTCGGACAGGGTGCGGCTGACCTGGCGGGCGGTGCGGGCTATCTCGCGGATACCGTTCTTGTGCTTGTCGAGCTCCTCGAGCACGGTCATGGGGATGACCACCTCGTGCTCGTCGAACTGGTAGAGGGCGGCGGGATCGTGGATCAGGACATTGGTGTCCAGCACGTAGAGCCGGGTGGCCTTCTTGTCGATGCGTACCATCGGCGCAGTTCTCCTTGTCGTCATAGTGTCGACACTGCCGGCGCATGATGTCAGCGACGTGACATGGACTCCTGCGGTGTCGTCCCGCTCGATACGACACTCACCTCCTCTTTCTCGTTGGCCCTACGGGTTGGATACCTCCAGGAGGATATGGTGCCCTCCTGGCTGGAGCATGGTCGGTGCTTCATCATGCTGCAGGTAATATTCGGGTGTGCCGTCAACGCTATCTCAGCGAGTCTCCTCAATTTCCTGAAAGATGCGCTCCACGTCCAGGGTGGAGCGCTGACCCAGGTCGTCGAAGTGCTCGGTGAGCCAGGCCTCGGTGGTCTCACGTCCCAGTTCATGCAGGTGGCAGAGGAAGGCCCATTCGGCATTGAGCTTGCTCGAGACCGAGAGATGCGACAGTGGTTCGTCGCCGCTGAGGTGGTGGAGCCGGGCCTCCCCGTAACAGCCGATGTCGATGTCGTGTTCACCGAGCAGCTCCTGCACCATCACGATCGTGCGCACCTCCTTGATCAGGGCGGCATTGAAGGTGATTTCGTTGAGGCGGTTCAGGATTTCTGCGGCGCTGGTGGGTACTTCGGGGCGGTACATGGGGGTGATCTGTACTACCAGGATGTCTCCCGCGCTGCAGTCGTGCAGCAACGGCGCGAGCGAGGGGTTGCCCATGTAGCCGCCGTCCCAGTAGGCCTCGCCGTCGATCTCCACCGCCTGGAAGACCGTGGGCAGACAGGCCGAGGCCATCACCGCATCCAGGCTCATCTCCTCGCGGGAGAAGATTCGCTGCTTGCCACTGCGCACGTTGGTGGCGGTGACGAAGAGCTTGAGGTTCTCGCAGGCACGGACCCGCTCGAAGTCGACCTGTTCGGCGACGATCTTCCGAAGCGGATTGAAGTTGAAGGGATTTAACTGGTAGGGCGAGACCAGTCGGCTCATCAGGTCCAGGGTGATGTAGCCCGGGGAGTGGTCGAGACTCCAGTTGCCGATCAGCATGTCCAGCGGGGTACGGCGCACGGGGCTCGCCATGCCGGCTCGGCTGACGGCCCGCCAGAAATCACGCAGGGCCACGCGAGCGGTGGACTCGTCACCACGGGTCAGGGCATCGGCCATTACCACACCGTTCATGGCGC
>NZ_FOBC01000031.1 GCF_900109725.1 Halomonas daqiaonensis | reverse complement strand
ATGTCGTCGATGCTGGCCAAGCGCATGGGCGCCAAGAAGGTGCTGACGCTGATCAACAACGCCGCCTACGTGGACCTGGTGCAGGGCGGCGAGATCGACATCGCCATCTCCCCCCAGCAGGCCACCATCGGCAGCCTGCTGACCCACGTGCGGCGCGGCGACATCGTCAACGTCCACTCGCTGCGCCGCGGCGCGGCCGAAGCCATCGAGGCCATCGCCCACGGCGACACCCAGTCATCCAAGGTGGTGGGACGCACCATCGGCGAGATCGACCTGCCCCAGGGCACCACCATCGGCGCCGTGGTGCGCGGCAAGGAAGTGCTGATCGCCCATGACGACGTGGTGGTGGAGTCCGGCGATCACGTCATCCTGTTCGTGATCGACAAGCGCCGGTTGCGTGACGTGGAGCGGCTCTTCCAGGTCGGGTTGACGTTCTTCTGATGGCTAGCCGATATGGACGGTGCCCTTGGCGTACTTGAGTCCCTTGGTCTGTCGCGTGGCGATGAAGTAGCCCAGCGAGATCGGTCCTGCACGCCCCAGAAGCATGGTGACCATGATGGTCGCCTGCCCGGCCAGGGAGAGCTCGGCCGTGATACCCCGAGACAGGCCCACCGTGCCGAACGCCGAGACCGACTCGAATGCCAGGGCGAGGAAGTCCTTGCCCGGCTCGGTGATCGTGAGCACGAAGAGGCAGGTAAAGATCAGCAACATGCCGGACAGTGCGACAGCTACCGCCTTGAATACCGTCATGTCGGAGAGAGATTGGTGGAATACCGTGGGCTGAGCACCACCCCTGAAGAAGGAACGAGCCACTAGAAGCATGACCACGAAGGTGGTGACCTTTATGCCGCTGGCCGTCGAGCCGGAGCCGGCGCCGATGAACATCAGCAACATGGTCATCAGTGCCGTTGGCTCTTTCAGGGAGCCGGTATCGAGGGTGTTGAAACCGGCAGTGCGGGGCGTGACCGAATGGAACCAGGCCGCCTGCAGGCGGGCCGGAAGACTCTCCAGGCCGCCCAGCGTCGCCGGGTTGTGCCATTCGAGCAGCAGGAAAAGCAACATACCCACCAGGGCCAGCCAGAAGGTCGCGTGCAGGACGACCCTCGCGTGGAGGGAGACACGCCTTATTCGGCGTCGTTCGATCAGCTCGGCAA
The DNA here is from genome assembly GCF_900109725.1 of Halomonas daqiaonensis. Taxonomy (GTDB): domain Bacteria; phylum Pseudomonadota; class Gammaproteobacteria; order Pseudomonadales; family Halomonadaceae; genus Halomonas; species Halomonas daqiaonensis. The sequence goes on along the minus strand of NZ_FOBC01000031.1, from coordinate 21,696 downwards.
CGACGATGAACCCCAGACCCCCGATGACGAAGAGCAGGCTGATAGTGATATTGACGATGGGGTTGGCAACATCGGCCACCAGGCTCTCGGACCAGGTCGAAAAACCGGCGTTGTTGAAGGCGGACACGGCATGGAAGAAGCTGACCCAGAGCCCCTCCGCCAGGCCGTAGCGGGGCACCCAGGCCAGAGCCAGCAGACCGGTGCCGATCACCTCCGCGACCAGCGCGAAGGCCACTACCAGCCGTACCAGGTGAAGCAGGTCCCGATACGAGGTGTAATTGAGGTTCTCCTGGATGACGCTCTGCTGGCGCAGCGGCAGTCTCATCCCCAGCAGGATCAGGGTCAGGGCGGCGAAGATCATGAAGCCGATCCCGCCGAGCTGGATGAGGCTCAGGATCACTAACTGCCCGAAGAGAGTGAACGAGGCGGTGTCGACCACTGTGAGCCCTGTCACCGTCATCGCGGAGGTGGCGGTGAAAAAGGCCTGGTGCCACGCCAGCGACTCACGGGCGGCGATCGGCAGCAGCAACAGCAGGGTACCGACGCAACTGAGCAAGACGAAGCCCAGCAGCAGGATTTCAGGGGGTGAAAGCCGGATGACGGGACCGTGAGGGAGCCGCCGTAGGGGACGCAAGAGACGCTGGCGTAAACTAGTCATGCGACCCGTCGCCCCGCGCCGGCACTAGAGCTTCTTGCCCAGGGTACGCAGGGCATCAAAGCCTCCTATCAGCACCATGTGATCCCCGGTCTCCAGCTTCAGGTCCGATCCAGGGAGACGCCAGAGCGTCTCGCCTCGCTTGAGAGCGGCCAGCGACAGCTCGAGCCGCTCGAGGTCGAGATCCTCGACCGTCTTGCACTCCGTGCAGAGCCGGTCGCTCGCCATAAGATCCACGACGAACTGGCGATCGCCGAGGTCGATGAAATCTACCGCGGTATGGTAATGCAGGCTCTCGGCCACTCGGATGCCGCTGTCGTGCTCGGGATAGATGATACGGTCAGCGCCGAGATGCTCCAGCAGCCGAAAATGCATGTCCGAATGGGCCTTGACCCATATCTCCCTGGCCCCTTGCTCGCGGGCTAGCAGGGTGCAGACCAGGCTAGCCTCGAGCCGGTCGTCGGTGTCGATGACGACGGCGTCGTACTCTTCCAGGGCGAGATCGGAGAGTGCGTTCTCGTCGGTGATGTCGGCGATGACGGCGTGGCTGAGCTGGTCAGAGAAAGCGTTCACCCTCGCCTCGTCGATGTCGACCCCCAGCACCTCATTGTGACAGCGGTGCAGCTCTTGGGCGACCGTTATGCCGAAATAACCCAGCCCCAGGATGGCAAACTTTCGTGACATGGCTTGATCCTCATCTGCACTACAGGCCGGAACGCCTCACTGGATGAAGGGCGAGACGTCGCCGCGGCCCTCGCGGAGGATCTTGGGGGGCAGGTCGCGCAGGTCGATCACACTGGTGGCGTCGAGGTGACAGGCACCACCGTCGATCACCAGGTCGAGGTGCGCGCCGAAGCGCTCGCGGATCTCCTCGGCATCGGTCATCGGCAACTCCTCCCCGACGGGGATCAGGGTGACGCTCATCAGCGGCTCGCCAAGTTCACTAAGCAGTGCCCGAGTGATGGCATGGTCCGGCACGCGTACGCCGATGGAGCGACGCTTGGGGTGAAGCAACAGCCGCGGCACCTCGGTCGTGGCGTCCAGAATGAACGTATAGGCACCCGGCGTATGGGCCTTGAGCAGGCGGAAGACGTCATTGTCCACCTTGGCGTAGGTGCCGATCTCGGAGAGATCGGAGCAGATCAAGGTGAAGTTGTGCTTGTCGTCCAGCGAGCGCAGCCACTTGATCTTCTCGATGGCCTTCTTGTCGCCCAAATGGCAGCCCAGGGCATAGCCGGAATCCGTCGGGTAGGCGATGACGCCGCCCTCGCGGATGATCTGGGTTGCCTGGTCGATCAGGCGCTTCTGGGGGTTGTCCGGATGGATCTGGAAGAACTGGCTCATGCAAGCTCCCTGTTGGATGGCCGATAGAAGGTGTCTGTCACTATAGCGCGTCGCTATCCTGCGTCCCGACCTCAGGCGGCGGCTGTGGAAGCGATACCAGCCAGTAGCGGGTGAATCCATACCGGCGGCGTGGCGGTACGCGGCACCGGACTCATGCTGCCCGGCGCCAGGTGACCGCCGGGGAAGTGAAAATCGCTTCCCACCGAGCCGTAGAGGTCGCGCTCCTGCAGTTGCCGCGCCAGGTCGCGGGTCACGTCGGGATTCTGGAAACCGCTGACCAGCTCGGCAGCCTGGCCCCCGGCGGCGGCGAAGTCATCCAGCAGCAGGCCGCGTTTGCGCCGGGTCAGCCCGTGGCGCAGCGGATGGGCCAGCACCGCGACTCCGCCGGCATCGAGAATCCAGGCCACTGCCGCGGAGAGGAAGGGCCAGTGGGCCTTGATGTCGCCGGCCTTGCCGTTGCCCAGGTGCTTCTTGAAGGCGGTGCCGATATCCGGCACCAGCCCCGCTGCGACCAGCGCCCGGGCGAAGTCCGGGCGGCCCAGCGGTCGCGCTGATCCGGCCTGCTCGCGGGCCCGTGCCAGGGCATCGCTGAGGCCGACCTTCTCGAGCCGCTCGGCGATGCGCCATGAGCGCTGCTCACGTGCCTCGGCCTGGGCCACCAGGCCCGGCACCAGCGCGCCACGCGGGCCTTCGGGCAGCAATCCCACCACATGGATGTTGCAGCCGCGCCATTGAGTGGAAAGCTCGGTACCGGGGATCAGTTGGATCCCCTCGCGGCTCGCGGCTGCCTGCGCCTTGGCAATGCCGTCCATGGTGTCATGGTCGGTGAGCGCCATATGGCTCAGCCCCCGGGCACGGCACAGCGCCACCACCTCGGCCGGCGGCAGGGTACCGTCGGAAGCCGTAGAGTGCATGTGCAGGTCGATGGTGATGGGCTCGCCCTCGAAACGCAGGGGAAGTGCTGTCATGGGCATGACGCCGGCGGGTGACTTTGTCAGAATATCGTTCCATGTTGCTTGCCCGACCGGTAACGGTCAATGCCGGGGGCCAGTCGCACTCGCGGCGCGCGCCGCCCATCACCGAGGAAGACCCGAGATGCTCTACGCCATCATCAGTGAAGATGTCGACAACAGCCTGGAGCGGCGGCTGGCCGCTCGTCCCGACCATCTGGCACGCCTCGAAGCACTGCGCGACGAGGGCCGCCTGGTGCTGGCCGGTCCTCATCCCGCCATCGACAGCAATGACCCGGGCGAGGCCGGCTTCTCCGGCAGCCTGGTAGTCGCCGAGTTCGAGGACCTGGAAGGTGCCCAGGCCTGGGCCGATGCCGATCCCTTCATCATCGCCGGCGTCTACGCCAAGGTGACCGTGAAGCCCTTCAAGAAGGTTCTCCCCTAGATCAACCACTTATCAACAGCGGGTTTCCCACAGCTACTGTGGACAAGTCTGTTGAAACGCGGCGGACGCCTTGCGCCAGAGCGGTCAGCAGGCCGCCGTGACAGAATTGATCAATTTCTGACCAGCCCGTCCCATCGCTCGGAGCCCCACCTTGACCGCTGCCCCCGATACCCTGCCCCCGCTCTCCCGCCTGGAGAGCGCCCGCCTGGAGTGGCGCCGGGAGGATGGCGGGGAGGAGACGCCCCACTCCACCACCTTCGACGATGTCTATTTCTCGCGCCATGACGGCCGCGCCGAGACCGAGCACGTCTTTCTCGCCACCAACCGGCTACCCGAGCGGTTTGCCGGATGGCAGGAGGCGCGCCCCTTCGTGATCGGCGAGACCGGGTTCGGCACCGGGCTCAACATGCTCTGTGCCTGGGCCTGCTTCGATGCCCATGCCCCACCGGCCGCCCGACTCCACCTAATCTCCACCGAGAAGTTCCCGCTGCAGCGCGACGACCTGGCCCGGGCACTCTCCGTGTGGCCAGACCTGGCCGAACGCGCTGCGCCCCTAGTCGCCCAGTGGCCCGAGGCGGTGACCGGCGTGCACCGGCTGTGGCTCGGCGCGCGCGTCACCCTGGACCTTCACCTCGGCGATACCGTCGAGCGCCTGGCACTGCTCGACGGCCGTGTGGACGCCTGGTTCCTCGATGGCTTCGCGCCCTCGAGGAACCCCGAGATGTGGCGACCCGAGCTGTTCGAGACGATGGCGGCCCGCTCGCGCCCCGGGGCGACCCTGGCCACCTTCACCTGCGCCGGAGTGGTCAAGCGTGGCCTCGCCGCCGCCGGCTTTCGCTGGCGCAAGGTGCCGGGCGTCGGGCGCAAGCGCGAGATCCTGGCCGGCGAGATCGCCGAGTCCGCCGCGGATCGCCGTCGCGAAGGCACACCCTGGTTCTCGCCCCCGGCCCCGCGCCGCGCCGGCCACGTTACGGTGATCGGCGCCGGCCTCGCCGGCGCCAGCACCGCCGCCGCCCTGGCGCGACGCGGCGTGAGGGTCACCCTGATCGACCGTGAGGGGCCCGGTAGCGGCGGCTCCGGCAACGCCCAGGGGGCGCTCTACGTCAAGCTCGCCGTCGACACCAACCTCCAGAGCCGGGTCTATCTCGCCGGCCTGTTCCATAGCCATCGCTGGCTCGAGGCCCTCGACCCGCAGCAGGAGCTGTGGCGCCCTTGCGGCGTGCTGCAGCTGGCCATGAGCGAGAAGGAGCAGGCCCGCCAGGCGCGCTTCCTGGCCCATCATCCCTTGCCGGAAAGCGTGGTAAGGGATGTGACGGCGAACGAGGCATCTCAATTGGCCGGTACGCCGATCGATTACGACGGGCTGGAATACCCCCAGGCGGGCTGGGTGCGACCGGCCACTCTCTGCGCCCGGCTCACTGCCACCCCGGGGGTGAGTTTTCGACAAGCGGAAGTGGTGGACATGACACGGCAGGGGGACGGCTGGTCGCTGGCGCTGGCCGACGGCGAGCACCTGGCTGCCGACCAGGTGGTGGTCGCCAATGCGACGCTGGCCAACCGCTTTGCTCAGACCGCGAGGATCCCGCTGCAGCCGGTACGCGGCCAGGTCAGCCGACTGACTCTGCCCCGGGGCGCGCCCGCGCTCGAACGGGTCATCTGCGCGGGCGGCTATGTGTCACCGGCGCTGGACGGCGTGCTCACCTTCGGCGCCAGCTTCGTGCCCCGCGATACGGACACCGGGATTCGCGACGCTGACCACGCGGACAACCTGGCAGAGCTCGAGGCCACCCTGCCCGCCTTCGTGGCCGCCTTGCGCGAGGCGGGAGCACGGCTCGACCCGAGCAACCTGGAAGGGCGAGCCGCGGTGCGTGCCGCCAGCCCCGACAAGTCCCCCTATGCCGGCCCGGTACCCGACGCCGAGGCCTGGCTGAACGACTATGCGGGACTGGCCAAGGACGCCACTCAGGTACCTGAGACACCAGGCCGCCACCATACGGGGCTGTGGATCAGCACCGCTCACGGCTCGCGGGGCCTGGCCAGCGCACCGCTGTGCGCGGAGCTAATCGCCTCCATGATCTGCGACGAACCGCTGCCCCTGGAACAACCGCTGGTGGACCACCTGCATCCGGGGCGGCGGCTGATCCGCGACCTGATACAAGGGAAGCATGAGTCAGCATCAGCGAGAGGCACAGGGAGCCAGGACAAACGCAGATAGCAGCATTGCTCCGCTCTATCCCTCTTCCTCGTCATCGGCCAGGTCGCGGCCGAAGGCGCGCCATTGGGCCAGGGTCATCACCTCGGTGGACTCGGTCTCCAGGTCATGGGCAATCAGCAGCTCGCCACGCTCGAGCTGGGCCTTGAGCTGGGCGACCCAGCCACGCATGCCATCAGAGGTATCGGTGGTGTCGTAGCCCTGGCGGGTAACGAAGGCCTCCAACAGCGCGTCCAGGGTCTCGCCCGGCAGCATGCGGTAAGGAACCTCGATAAAGCGGTCGCCGTTCATGAGTCGCTCGCTCCCTTTTCCCACTTGCCCAGCCGCTCGAGGAAGGTCGCCTCGTCGATGACCTCGACGCCCATCTGCTCGGCCTTCTCCAGCTTGCTGCCGGCGGCCTCGCCGGCCACCACGCAGGCGGTCTTGCGGGAGACGCTACCCGCCACCTTGGCCCCCAGGGCCTGGAGCCGCGCCTTGCCCTCGTCGCGGGTCATGCTCTCCAGGGTGCCGGTGAGTACCCAGCTCTGGCCGGCCAGCGGCTGCGGGCGCTCGCCGACCTCCTCCTCTTTCCAGCTCAGCCCGCAGGCGATCAGGTCGTCGATGGTCTCGCGGTTATGGGGCTGGCGAAAGAAGGTATGCACATGGGCGGCAACGACGGGACCCACGTCCTCCACGGCTTCCAGCGTCTCGATATCGGCCTCCATGAGCGCCTCCAGGCGACCGAAATGACGCGCCAGGTTGACGGCCGTGGCCTCCCCCACCTCACGGATACCCAGGGCGAAGATGAAACGCGCCAGGGTGGTCTTCTTGGCCTTTTCCAGTGCCGCTACCAGATTCTCGGAGGACTTCTTGCCCATGCGCGGCAACTCGGCGAGGCGCTCGGCTTCAAGGCGGAAGAGGTCAGCCGGGGTACGGACCCAGTCACGCTCGACCAGTTGGTCGATCAACTTGTCGCCCAGGCCATCGATGTCCAGCGCCCGCCGGGAGGCGAGGTGCTTCAGGGCCTCCTTGCGCTGGGCGGGACAGTAGAGCCCTCCGGAGCAGCGCGCCACCACCTCGCCCTCCAGGTGCTCGATATCCGAGCCACAGGCCGGGCAGTGTTCGGGGAACTCGATTACCCGGGCATCGGCCGGACGATACTCCTCCAGCACCCTGATCACCTGAGGAATGACGTCGCCGGCCCGGCGGATCGCCACGGTATCGCCGATCATCACGCCGAGTCGGTCGATCTCGTCGGCATTGTGCAGGGTGGCATTGGCAACGGTGACTCCGGCCACCGAGACCGGCTCGAGCCGAGCCACCGGGGTGATCGCCCCGGTGCGACCGACCTGGAATTCCACGTCGTTGAGTCGGGTAGTCTCCTCCTGGGCGGGAAACTTGAAGGCGATGGCCCAGCGCGGGGCGCGTGCCACGAAGCCGAGCTCGCGCTGCAGGCGCAGGTTGTCGATCTTGATCACAACACCGTCGATGTCGTAGCCGAGGCCGTCTCGCTTCTCGCCGAGCCGCCGGCAGTAGTCGATGATGCCCTCGGCCCCCTCGACCACCGCCAGTTCCTGGCTGGTGCGAAAACCATAGTCACCGAGCCGGGCCATCAGTTGGCTGTGACTGGCATCACCCTGCTCCGGCTCGATGCGCGCCACCTGGTAGGCGCTGAACTCCAGCGGGCGTGTCGCAGTGACCCTGGGGTCGAGCTGGCGCAGGCTGCCGGCGGCAGCGTTGCGCGGGTTGGCAAACACCTTGCCGTCGGACTCTCGAGCCCGCTCATTCAAGGCCTCGAAGCCTTGATGGCTCATGATCACCTCGCCGCGCACCTCAAGCAGCTCGGGCGGGGCGTCACCGCGCAGCCTCAGCGGGATGGAGCGCAGGGTGCGCAGGTTCGAGGTGATCCCTTCACCGGTGCGGCCATCGCCGCGAGTGGCACCACTGACCAGCATGCCCTGCTCGAAGACCAGCGATACGGCAGCACCATCGAGCTTGGGCTCGCAGCAGAAGGCCAGCGGTTCGCCATGGGCCTCCAGACGGTCGGCGACGCGCCTGACGAAGGCCTTGATCTCCTCCTCGTTGGAGGCGTTGTCCAGGGAGAGCATGGGTACCGCATGCTCGACCTCGGGGAAACCGGCATCCGGCGCAGCTCCCACCCGCTGGGTCGGCGAGTCGGGGGTCACCAGGTCGGGATAGGCGTCCTCGAGCTCCTGCAGGCGGCGGAGACGGCGATCATAGTCGGCGTCGGTGAGCCGGGGCTCATCGAGGACGTAGTAGCGGTAGTTGGCATCGTCGAGCTCGGCACGCAGGTGCGTTACCTCGTCGAGGATCTGCGGGTCGGCTTGGGTCATGGCTTCCTTGGTCTGATGATTGCGTGAAAGCTCAAAGATCGAAGCCAAGCATCATTTCGTATCCCCGCTAACAGAACAACCCCATGGATTCATGGGGTTGTTCCTCTTACGGCTTACAGCTTCGAGCTTAGCGCTTACCGATTGTGGTCAATTCACCTGATAGCGGTTGAGGCGATTGCGACGCTCGAACTCCTGGACCCGCTGACGGGCGAACTCCACGGTCTGGGCGGTCATCACGCTCTGGTTCTCGTCCTTCAGCTCGCCGCCGAGGTGGCGAACGATGACCATGGCGGTCTCGACCATCGCCTCGAAGGCGGCGGAGGTATCGCTGGCACCCGGCAACGGCATCAACAGGGTGATGCCTGGAGTCTGGAAGTTATCCATGGCCTCGATGGGGAAGGATCCGGGCTTGACCACGTTGACCATGGAGAACTGCAGACGGCTATCGGGATCTTCGGTCTCGAAGCGATGGAAGATGCCCATGCCACGTGCGTAGCGCAAGCCGCAAGCCAGCATCAGATCGAGCAGTGCCGTGCCGGAGAAGCCTTCCTCGTCACGGGCCAACACGCTGATGACGATGATCTCGTCGGCCTGGCTCAGGGTCTTGCGGGCATGCTTGGCGTTGACGTCGTGGCGCAGGGCCCTTTCCAACACCGGGTGGGTGCGCACCACGTCGTCGCGCGGGGGCAGGTCGTTGCTCGACGCGTCTTCCGCCACCGTATCGACCGGCGCCCCCATGTCTTCTGACACCTGCTCCTCTGATGCCTTTGCCTCGGCCTCGCGGCGACGTGTTTCGGCCTCAAGGAGGACGGCCTTCTTCTCGTCCTCGGCCTGCCGACGACGCGCCGCCTCGCGGGCGGCCTCCTCGGTACGTTCCTGTTCGCGACGAGCTTTCTCGCTGCGCTTGTGCTCGCGCCGCTCGCTGAGGGACTTCTGCAGGGAGGCCCCGAAGCGCTGCATGGAGGAACCGACCCGCTTCGAATTGCTCTTCAGGGAGTCACCCATGCCTTCCAGGTCGACCAGGCGATAGCGCTCCTCATCGGTGTAGGCGTCATGATCCTCGGGATCGGCCGTCAGCGGCTGGGTATCGTGCGGCGCGGCACCAGCATCCGTGGCCGTCTCGTCCAGGCCCTCCAGGCTGGAGAGCCCGGGCTCGCGGCGCTCGTCGGCATCTGCGCTTCCTGCTCGACCTTTACGATCGGGCCCTGCATCCTCTGCCGCCGCATCCCGGGGGGTGGAGGCATGACCAGCATGCTCGGGCTCGGGAGTAGCGTCGTGATGTGCCTTGACCTCCTGCGCCGCGGCAACGGGACGGACGACGCTAGGCTCGCGCTCGTCGCTGCTTTCGGCTGACCGACGGCCGACAGCTGGCTCGACGCCTTCTGCCTGTGCATGCCGCCGAAACTCCGCCAGCACCCGCGAAGGGCCGGGGTGCTCCTGGCGCTGCAGCTTGGGCATGGGATGTACCCCACGTTCGTCCGCCGGTCTGACGACCCGCGCCCCTCCATTGGGCAGTTCCCAGTTGATTTCGGCCACGCGAGCCACCTCTTCGGGGTCCTCGTCGGGCCCCAGAGCGTCGTGCCCGGCCTGGTCAAGGCGCGGAACACTGCGCTGGCGCTGTAGGCGGCGTACGCCGTCGATGACGATCAATGTCACCAGCGCCAGCCCTAGTATGATCAGCCACTCTCTTAGTTCCATGGGTCGTCATGCCTTTTGCTAAGGCGCCATGCCTGATGGTTGTCCGTCAACAGCATAGCGCGATTGCCAAAAAAAGGGCCACTTTTTTTATTTGTCAAGTCCGGCATTTTACTGCCGTAACCCGACCGGGCCCTTCGCAATCGCCCTTCAGTTTCCCTGTGCTTCCGTGCAACGCAGTATTCATTGTCACCCTTGTTAACCCGTTTTCCGTTCACGTTCAAGCCCGTCAGGCCTCGGCCAGCGCCGCGGCCTCCTCAACACCGACCGACACCAGGCGAGACACACCGGGTTCCTGCATGGTCACACCCATCAAGCGTTCCGACGCCTCCATGGCGATCTTGTTGTGGGTGATATAGATGAACTGGACGGTGTCGGACATCTCTTTCACCAGCTTCGCATAGCGCCCCACATTGGCATCATCCAGCGGTGCATCGACCTCATCGAGCATACAGAAGGGCGCTGGATTGAGCTGGAAGATGGCAAATACCATCGACAGTGCGGTGAGGGCCTTTTCCCCACCGGAGAGCAGGTGAATGGTGCTGTTCTTCTTGCCGGGAGGACGCGCCATGATGGCCACTCCGGTTTCCAGCAAATCCTCGCCGGTAAGGGTCAACCACGCGGTTCCCCCACCGAATACCCGCGGAAAAAGTGCCTGCAGGCCGGCATTGACTCGCTCGAAGGTGTCGCGAAATCGCGTCCGGGTTTCTTGATCGATGCGCCGGATGGCCCGGTCCAGGGTCTCCAGTGCCTCGCTGAGCTCAGCGTGCTGGGCCTCGAGGTAGTCTCGCCGCTCGGCCTGTTGGTCGTACTCCTCGATGGCCGCCAGGTTGATGGCCCCGAGCCGGCGGATGCGTTCACCGATCTCCTCCAGCCGGGACTGCCAGGCAGACTCGGTGGCATCTGGATCGAGGGAATCGGTCAGGCTCGCGGCGTCGTGGTTTAGCTCAGCGAGCTGCTCGTCATGGGCCTCGGCCTTGAGGGACAGGGCCTGGACCTGCATGCGTGCCTCCTGGAGGCGTTCGCGAATACCCTCGAGGCTGCGCTCGTGGCCCTGGCGGGCCTGTTCGTCCTCGCGCAGCCGCTCGACCAGCTCGGCGGCACGGGCACGGGTCTCGTTGAGCACCCGCTCCTCGCGCTCGCGCCGATCCAGCAGTTCATCGAGCTGCTCACGACGCTCCTCGTCGGGCTCATGGAGTCCTTCGCGTGCTTCCTCGAGCTCGGCACAGCGCAGTACCAGGCGCTCTCGCGCCTCGCCGGCACGGCCCAGCTGTTCGGCCAGGCCGCTGCGTTCGGTGGCGGTCCGCTCCTGCTCCAAGGCCAGACGCTGGGCCTGCTCGGCCAGGGGCCGCTGCCGCGCCCGCAGCGCAGCCAGCGTCTCGCGGGCCTCGCGACGCTCTCGCTCGAGACGCTCGCGGGTCTCGACTCCCTCCTCGAGCCGGGCCATCGCCGCCTGCCACTGCTCGCGGGATTCCTCGAGGGCCAGCAGTGCCTCCTCGCGGGACTCGGCCAGGCCCTCGAGCTCTTCGGCAAGTTCAGCGGCACGCCCTTCCAGGTGTTCGAGGCGTGTGGCCAGCCCGCTCTCCTGCACGGCCAGCTGCTGGCGCTGCTGGTCTAGCTCGCGCTCCTCAAGCCGCGCCTGCTCCAGGTCCGCCTCGGCCTGCTCGACCCGCGCCGCGGCTTCCTCGAGATGACGCGCCTTATCGGCGAGACGTGCTTCCACCTCGGCCAGTTCATCACGCACCTCCGCCTCGCGGCGACGGCTGACCAGCAGGGCATCCGGCCCGGTGCCAACGCCACGATGGCGCACCCAGCCGGCTCCCAGCCAGAGGCCGTCGGGAGTGATCAGGCTCTCCCCCGGCCCCAGATACTCGCGGGCCGACCAGGCCGACTCAGAGTCCCCGACGCAGCGGATACCGGCCAGCCATTGGCCGGCCGCTCCGGCACCGCGCACCCGTGCCGCCAGGCTGTCGGCCGGACCGGGCAACTCGTCGGCTTCGAGCAGGCCGACTTCGGCGGCTGGCGGCGAGGCCAGGGCCTCGCGCGCACTGGGCAGTGGTGCCAGTCGTGCCCGCAGCCAGGGCGCCAGCACCCAGGAGATCGCCTCCTCCCAGCCGGTCTCGACCTCGAGGCTTTCGCCGAGACGGGGGTGTTGAGCCAGGCCGTGCTCGGCCAGGTGCGCATCCAGCGCCTCGTCGTGATCGGCCAGGGCCGCCTCGATCAGTGCTTCCAGCGAGGCCAGCTCCCCCTGCAGGGTGCTGCGCCGCTGGCGGTCGGCCTCGCGGGCCGCCTCAGCCTCACGTACCTGCTCACGGGAATTGTCTCGGCTGGCCTGGTGCTCGCCCCGGCGCGCCTCGAGCTCGGCCAGGCGTTCCTCCAGCTCGGCATGCTGTTCGGCCAGTTCGCGGCGCTGCTCACCCAGGCCGGCGATGTCGGGGAGCTCGTCATGCTGCTGGCGGCGACGCCGCTCGTCGGCGTCCAGTCGCTCGAGCCGACCCTCCAGGTCGCGCAGCCGGTCCTGGGCACGTTCCGCCTCGCGACTCTGTTCCTGCCAGCGCTCGCCGAAGCTCTCCCAGGCGGCATCGGCCTCCTCGGCACGAGGCTCGGCCTCCTCCAGGGCGGCCTCCAGCTCGGCGAGCTGTTCCGCCACCTCCTCCTGTTCCGGCCCCAGGGTCTCGAGGCGCTCATCGAGGCGGGCCAGGCGTTCGTCGTCGTCGTCGCCCAGGCGGGCGAGCTCGGTGAGCTCGCGCCGGGCGGCCTCGAGGTCGCGGGCAAGTTGCTGGTCCCGGGCCCGGGTGTGCTCCAGATCCTGCTCCAGGCGGGCGATGGCGGTGGTGGTCTCGAAGAAGCTCGATTGCCGGCCGTCGAGTTCGGTGGCCAAGCGGTCATGCTCGGTACGAGCCTCCTCAAGGCGACTCTCGGCCTGACGCATGCCCAATACCTCTCGTTCCACGGCCGTCTCCAGCTCGCGGACACGGGTCTCCTCTTCCGTCTGGCTGGCTCGCAGGGCGCGACCGCGCAGCAGGGCAAGCTCGCCCTTGAGGCGATGCTCCTCCTGCTTGAGGGTCTGGTAGCGACGCGCCGCTTCTGCCTGCCGCTTGAGCCGTTCGAGCTGCTTGTCGAGCTCCTCGCGGATGTCCTCCAGGCGCTCCAGGTTCTCCTGGGTGCGCCGCATGCGATTCTCCGTCTCGCGGCGACGCTCCTTGTACTTGGAGATACCGGCGGCCTCCTCGAGGGTCGCACGCAGCTCCTCGGGTCGTGCCTCGATCAGGCGCGAGATCATGCCCTGGCCGATGATGGCGTAGGAGCGCGGCCCCAGGCCGGTGCCCAGAAAAAGATCGGCGATGTCGCGACGACGGCACTTCTGGCCGTTGAAGAAATAGCTGGACTGGGCGTCCCGGGTGACCTGGCGCTTGACGGCAATCTCGGCGTACTGGGCATAGGCGCCGCCCATGGCGCCGTCACGGTTGTCGAAATGCAGCTCGATGGAGGCCAGCCCCACCGGCTTGCGACCGGTGGAGCCGTTGAAGATCACGTCGGTCATCGACTCGCCGCGCAGGGTCTTGGCCGACGACTCGCCCATGACCCAGCGCACCGCGTCGATGATGTTGGACTTGCCGCAGCCGTTGGGCCCCACGATGGCGGTCATGTTGCCGTCGAAGGGCACGCTGACCGGGTCGACGAAGGACTTGAACCCCACCAGGCGGATCGACGTGAGGCGCATCGGCTTACTCGACGACCCGGTCGATTACCACCTCGACGGGCCCACCTTCGATATCGCCCACCGTCACCCCCTCGAGGGTACCGAACAGGTCGCCGGGCTGGGGCGTGGCCTGACCACTCTCGGAGACACGCACCATCAGCCGCGCACGCTCCACCTGGGATATCCGTGCCTGGGGGGACATGGAACGGGAATCGTCTAGTACCAGCGTAGTCGGCAGCTCTCCCAGTCGGGTCTGGGCCACGGCCAGCGGCGGCAGTTCTCCCGCGAGGTCCCGAGCCACCACAAAGACGGTAGCATCCTCATCGAGCCGACCGGTGAGATCGTCATCCAGGCGAACCCTGACGGCGATACCGGGGCCCTCGGCGCCGGCCTGCTCGGCCTCAGCGGGGTCGATCCCCAGGCGCTGCTGGGCGACGCGAATGCCCTGACGCAGGGCGTCCGCGGTGTTGGGGTCGTCCATCCCGGCGATGGCCCGGCGCCAGCGGTCGATGGCGGCCTCGTAGTCGCCGTTATCGAAGGCATTGATACCGAGCATGCCAAGCACCGTGGGTTGGCTGGAGTCCATCGCCAGCACCTCGTCGACCAGCGCCTGGACCTCGCCGGTCATCTCGCGCCCGGCGGCGAAGTAGCGGATCTGGGCCAGCTCGGCCAGCAACCAGGGCTGGCGCCCCTCGAGCTCGATCAGCCGCTCCAGCGCGCGGGTGGCTTCGGCGACCCGACCGCTGTCGCGGTAGAGCGGGAACAACGCTCGCCAGACGTTGGGGTTGTCGGGCTGGCGGGCAGCCTGACCCTCCAGCCGCTCGACCAGCACCGGCAGCGACGCCTCGGGGTCATTCATCACCTGTTGCTGGACCGTATACAGGGTGAGGTCCCCCTCGGCACCCTCCTGGAGATACCAGAAGACGCTGGCCAGCACGACGGCCACCATCACCACCGGCACCGCCAGCTTGCCGGAAGTGGCCGACTTCAGCGGCCCACGTTCCAGGCGTTCGGTATCCTCGAGCAGGCTGCGCTCGAGCTCGAGGCGATCCTCCTCGAAGCGCGACGAGTCGATGTCACCACGCTCCCGGGCAGCTTCCAGCGAGGCCAGCCGGCGGTGGTAGATGGCAAGGTTCTGTTCGGTCGTGCGGTCATTGGCTTCGAAGTCACGCTGGGCGTCACGCACGGAGGCGGCACGCCGCAGAGGGGCCACTAGCAGCCACAGGGCCGGCAGCAGCAGGACGGCAAGGGCGATCCAGAGCAGGGTCATTCGGTCCTCTCGCGTTTGATCAGGTCATCCAGGCGCGCCCGCTCCTCGGGGCTCAGGTCGCGGACCGAGGTACGCCGACGGGCACGCACCATCAGGACCACCACCAGGGCGCCAAGCAGCACCAGGCCAACGGGGAGCCCCCACAACAACAGGGTGCGTCCCTCGAGGCGGGGATTGTAGAGCACATAGTCACCGAAACGGCTGACCATGAAGTCGAGGATCTCCTTGTCGGAACGGCCGTCCTGGAGCTGGAGATAGACGCGATCGCGCATATCGCCGGCAATGGGCGACTCGGAGTCGTCGATGGCCTGGTTCTCGCACTTGGGGCAGCGCAGGGCTGCGGTGAGGTCGCGGTAACGCTGCTCGGTGACCGGGTCATCGAACTTGCGCACTTCCACCGCCGCCTGGCCCAGGATGGGCCACAGCAGGAAAGCGCAAAGCATCAGTCGCAAAATCAGCGCCATTTTTCCACCTCCGGGAGTATCGTGTCGCGCACGTCCTCCGGCCGGATATAGCCGGTGTGGTGATAGCGGATGATGCCGTCACGATCGACCAGGAAGGTCTCCGGGGCACCGTAGACGCCCAGATCGAAGCCCAGGCTGCCCTCCGGGTCGAAGATGTTGACCTCGAAGGGGTTGCCGAATTCGGCGAGGAACTCACGCCCCTTCTCGCGGGTGTCCTTGTAGTCGACACCCACCAGGCGCACGCCACGATCGGCGAGGTCGAGCAGTTGGGGCATCTCCTGCTTGCAGGTCGGACACCATTCGCCCCAGACGTTGACCAGGGTGACTTCGCCCTCGAAAAGCGAGGCGTCCACCGTCCGCTCGGGATCCTCGAGGGTGGTCAACTCGAAGGCGGGGAATTCCCGGGCCATCAACGCCGAGTCACGGTCGAAGGGGTTGATCGATAGCCCCATATAGAGAAAGGCACCCAGCACCAGAAAACCGAGCAGCGGCAGCAGCAGCAGCAGGCGACGCTTCATGTCGTGGCCTCCCGCGGCTCGGCGATGACGGCACGCTCCGGGTCGCGAGCCGTCACCACGCGACGGTAGCGCCGATCTGCCACTGCCAGTACGCCACCGGCGGCCATCAGCAGCGCTCCCAGCCACAGCCAGCGTACGAACGGCTTGTGCTGGATGCGCATGGCCCAGCTACCGTCCTCCAGGTCCTCGCCCATGGCCACGTAGAGATCACGGAACAGGCCGGGGCTAAGCGCGACCTGGGTCATCGGCATGCCGCGGGCGAGGTAAAGGCGCTTCTCGGGGGTCATGGTGAAGCTGCGCTGGCTGTCGCCGCGGCGCACCTCGATCTCGGCGGTATCCGCCAGGTAGTTGGGTCCCCGACGATTGGCGAGTTCGGTCATGGTGAAGGTGTAGCCGGCCACCTCGGCGCTGTCGCCCACGCCCATGCGCACGTTGCGCTCGATGGCGTAGTTGGAGACCACGGTGACGCCGATGATGGTCACCGCGATGCCCAGGTGGCCGAGGATCATGCCCCAGTAGGCCAGCGAGAGGCGCTTGAGGCCGGCCACGCGGCCGGCGGAGTGGCGGGACTTGGCCCAGAGGTCGCGCGCCATGGGCAGCACGATCCACAGCGCCACCACTACCCCCAGACTCACCTTGAGGTTCCACTCCCCGCGATAGAGCAGCGGAGCGACCGCGCCGATCACCAGGGCCGCCAGGCCGGCGAGCCAACTGCGCTGGAGGAGGTCGCGGACCGGCGTATACTTCCAGCGTGCCAGCGGACCCAGCCCCATGAACAGGCAGAGCACCACCGTCAACGGCACGAAGAGCGCATTGAAGTAGGGCGGACCCACGCTGATCTTGCCCAGGTTCAGGGCATCGAGCAGCAGCGGGTAGACCGTGCCGAGCAGCACCGTGACGGTAATGATCACCAGCAGGATGTTGTTGATCAGCAGCAGGGCGTCACGCGACAGCCAGCTGAACCCCACCTGATGACTGACGCGCGGGGCGCGCAGCGCAAACAGCAACAGCGACAGCCCCACGGTGATGCCCAGCAGCACCAGGATGAAGAGCCCGCGAGAAGGGTCGTTGGCGAAGGCATGTACCGAGGTGAGCACGCCCGAGCGCACCAGGAAGGTACCCATCAGCGACAGCGAGAAGGTGGAGATTGCCAGCAGTACCGTCCAGCTCTTGAAGGCGCCGCGCTTCTCGGTCACCGCCAGGGAGTGGATCAACGCCGTGCCGGCCAGCCAGGGCAGCAGCGAGGCGTTCTCGACCGGGTCCCAGAACCACCAGCCACCCCAGCCCAGCTCGTAGTAGGCCCACCAGCTGCCCAGGGCGATGCCCACGGTAAGAAAGGCCCAGGCGATGTTGGTCCACGGCCGTGCCCAGCGAGTCCAGGCCGCATCCAGACGCCCGCCCAGCAGGGCGGCGATGGCGAAGGCGAAGACCACCGAGAAGCCCACGTACCCCATGTAGAGCATCGGAGGGTGGACGATCAGGCCGAAGTCCTGAAGCAGCGGGTTGAGGTCGGCACCGTCTTGGGGGACGTTGGGCAGGAGGCGCTCGAAGGGATTGGAGGTAATCAACACGAAGGCCAGGAAGCCGACGCTGACCAGCCCCATCACGCCCATCACTCGGGCCAGCATGTCACGGGGCAGATCCCGCGAAAAGCGGCTCACCGCAAAGCTCCAGGCGGCCAGGATCAGGCTCCACAGCAACACCGACCCCTCGTGATTGCCCCACACCGCGCTGGCCTTGTAATACCAGGGCAGCATGGTGTTCGAGTTGTTGGCTACGTTGGCCACGCTGAAATCGTCCAGCAGGTAGCTGGCGGTCAGGCAGGCATAGGCGATGGCCAGGAAGAGGAACTGGCCGGTGGCCATGGGGCGCGCATAGGCCATCCACAGCGGGCGGCGTGTGGCCGCCCCGGCGAGGGGCATCACCCCCTGGACCAGTGCCATCAGCAGGGCAATGATCAGGGCGTAGTGGCCGATCTCGGGGATCATCAGTATCTGCATGGGGTCTCCGCTCAGTTGCTCCGGCCATCGCCGCTGTCTTTCGCCTGGGCGTCCATCTTTTTGCCCACCTCCTCGGCCTTCGCCTGGTAGTCCTCCGGCGCATAGCCGGCCTCCTCCAGCGCCTGGGCCACCTCGGGGGGCATGTAGTTCTCATCGTGGCGCGCCAGCACCTGGTCGGCCCGCAGCCAGCCACCCTGCTGAAGCTGGCCGACCACCACCACGCCCTGCCCCTCGCGGAACAGGTCGGGCAGGATGCCGCTATAGCGCACCTCGAGCTCGTCGACATAGTCGGTGACGGTGAACGTCACCTCGAGGCTCTGCTTGTCGCGATCCACCGAGCCCGCCTTGACCATGCCGCCAGCGCGGATCTGGCGCTCCAGCGGGGCATCCCCGGCGGCGATCTGCACCGGGCTGAAGAAGAGGTTGATGTTGCTGCGCAGGGCATAGAGGGTCAGGCCCACGGCGATGGCCGCCAGCGAGACCAGCCCCAAGACCACGAACAATTTCTGCTTGCGTTTAGCTCTCACGGGCGTGGCCCTCTTGATGTGAAACCGGAGTCGTAGCGCCTCCCGATGCGCCGTGGTGCTGCTCGCGACGCACGCGGCGCCGCAGGTGCCGCAGCAGCGCTCGGCGCTCGGCGTGGGCATGGAGCACCACGCCCAGCAGCAGCAGCGCGGTGACGCCCCAGGCCGCCCAGACGTAGACACCATGGCCACCCATGGCCAGGAAGCCCGACAGGGAATCGAACGCCATCAGCTCACCTCCCCGGCCAGCTCACGCACCCAGCGCTTGCTCGATTCACGACGCAGGATCTCGCTACGGGTGCGCATCAGGGTCAGTGCGATGAAGAAGCAATAGAAGCCCAGCACCATGATCAGCAGCGGCGCCCACATCTCCATGGGCATGGCCGGACGCGAGGTGACGCTGAAGGTGGCCGGCTGGTGCAGGGTGTACCACCAGTCCACCGAATACTTGATGATGGGGATGTTGATCACGCCGACCATGGCCAGCACCGAGGCCGCCCGGGAGGCACTGTCACGGCTGGAGAAGGCGCCGCGCAGGGCGATGACGCCGAAATACAGGAACAGCAGGATGAGCATCGAGGTGAGGCGCGCATCCCACATCCACCAGGTGCCCCAGGTCGGCACGCCCCAGACGGCGCCGGAGAACAGCGCCACGAAGGTCATGGCGGCGCCAAGCGGGGCCATCATTGCCGCCGCCATGTCGGCGATCTTGATCTTCCAGACCATGAAGATGAAGCCGGCCACCGCCATGCTGACGAAGATCGACTGGGCCAGGAAGGCCGCCGGCACGTGCACATAGATGATGCGGAAGCTGTTGCCCTGCTGGTAGTCGGCGGGGGCGAAGGCCAGCCCCCAGGCGCTGCCAACCAGGATCAGCACCGCCGCCGCCACCCAGAACCAGGGCTGCAGCCGCGCGCTGATGGCGTAGAACCACTTGGGTGACCCGAGCTTGTGTATGAAGGCCCACATGCCGATTGTCGTCCTCAACCGTTGATACTGATGCGCAGTGACGCCGCGATCGCCCAGGGGGCGAGGCTCAGCGCCACTGCCAGGAGCGCACCCAGGATGGCCAGGTGCGCCGAGACGCCATCGCCGAGGATGGCTGCCTGCACGGCCCCGGCGCCGAAGATCAGCACCGGGATATACAGGGGCAGCACCAGCAGCGAGAGCAATACGCCGCCCCGCGAGAGCCCCACGGTCAGTGCCGCCCCGATGGCACCGATCAAGCTCAAGCTTGCACTGCCCAGTGCCAGCGACAGCGCCAGCACCGCATAGCTGCCCGCCGGTAGCGACAGCATGATGCCCAGCAGCGGTGCCATCAGCGCCAGCGGCAGGCCGGTGAGAAGCCAGTGCACCGCCACCTTGGCCAGTGCCAGCGCCGGCAGCGGCTGGGGCGCAAGCAGCAACTGCTCCAGGGAGCCGTCGTCGAAATCGCTGCGAAACAGGCTGTCCAGGGACAGCAGCGCCGCGAGCAGGGCCGCCACCCACAGCAGACCCGGCGCAATGATCGCCAGCAGTTCCGGATCCGGCGAGATGCCGATCGGGAACAGGGTGATCACCAGGGCGAAGAACACCAACGGGTTGAGCACCTCGCTGCGCCGGCGCATCAGCAGCACCAGGTCACGCTTCAGCGTCGCCCGGACTGCGACCCCGGCGCCGCCCTCGGGTTCCCGGAACAAGGGCATGTCACCCTGTTCCTGTGCCAGGCGAGAGTCAAAATGCGGCATCGTCGGCTCCCTGTCCCAACCGGACGCGCCGCAGCGCCGGAGAGTCGGCCAACTCGTGGTGGGTAGTGACCAGTACGCAGCCGCCGCGCCGGGCATGGGCCACCAGGCGCGCCTCGAGGTCCGCTACGCCTTCGCGGTCGATGGCGGTAAAGGGCTCGTCGAGCACCCAGAGCGGCCGCGGGATCAGCTCCAGCCGGGCCAGGGCCACCCGACGCTGCTGGCCGGCGGAAAGCTGGCCGGCGGGCAGGTCCTCGAAGCCGGCGAGCCCCACGGCCGCAAGCGCCGCGAAGCGCGCGGCCTCGTCGTCGGGCTCACCCGCCAATGCCTGGTACCAGGCAAGATTCTCCAGTGGCGTCAGCGCCGCCTTGACCCCCGGCGAATGGCCCAGATAGAGCAGGTTGGCCAGGAAGTCCTGGCGCGTGCGCCGCATGGGGTGATCGTTCCAGTAGAGCTCTCCCTGGAAGTCGGCCAACTGTCCGGAAAGGATCTTCAGCAGGGTGGTCTTGCCGCTGCCGTTGGGGCCTTCCACACGCACGATCTCGCCGGCATGGATGTCCAGATCCAGATCGCGAAACAGCCAACGATCGTCCCGCTCACAGGCCAGCTTTCGGGCTTGCAGACGCAGGCTCAAGGCACTCTCCCGGGGTGGGGTATTTCGCCCGGAACTCTACACGGAAAGGGCCCTGGCTACCAGCCGATAGGGCTGCGTCAGCCGGTCACACTTGCCCTGGATCAAGGCTTGCGTGGACAACTGTCCCTTGCCAGATTCAGGCTCGCTGCTATGCTCCTGTAATACTGTATGTATCGGGCTATGTTGGTATCTGTTGTTGGCGTGCTTTAAAAATACTGTATAAACTACTGTATATCCAGTTTTCCTCTGGGGCACGCCATGAATCAATCAGACCTCAAAGCCCTCGAACAGACACTGACTCGCCTCCCTGACCATCTCAAGAAATACCTGGCAGATCAGATTCTTGGGCAAATAAGCTCCCAAGCGAACACCTTGCTCGACACCGCGAGACCTCACCTTCCCTGCCCACACTGTGGCGCTGAATACCCTGCAAAGTGGGGGCGCAGCGGTGGCCTGCAGCGGTATCGCTGCCGGAATCCCGATTGTCGCAAGACCTTCAATGCCCTCACAGGTACGCCCCTGGCCAAACTGCAGCACCGCGACAAGTGGTTTGATTACCTGCGCTGCATGCGAGACAGTCTGACGTTACGTGTCTCGGCGGCCCGAGTGGGCATCGATTTGAAGACGGCCTTCCGCTGGCGACATCGCTTCCTGAAAACGAGCGCTCAAGACAACGCCAACCCACTATCCGGCATCATCGAGGTAGACGAAACCTTCTTCCTGGAGTCCTGCAAAGGAAAGCGTAATCTCACGCACCGCAAACCTCGAAGGCGCGGCGGGCAAGGCGATATGAAGAAAAAAGGGCAAAAGATTCAGGTTCTTATTGCGCGAGACCGTAACGGAAAGATCAGTGACTTGGTCGATCCGGCGCTCAAGAAATCCACTGTTCATGAATTCTTGGCACCGATCATCGATCGTGACTCGATTTTATGTTCGGACGGGCACAGCTGGTATAAAACCTTCTCTGCCGACCATGGCATTGCTCATCATCGACTGATCACACTCGACAATCAGCGAGTGCTTGGCAAGGAATACCACATTCAGAACGTAAACAGCTATATGAGCCGTTTGAAGGGCTGGATGACGCGCTTTCATGGGGTGGGGACCGAGTACTTACCCAATTACCTGGCATGGCGACGGTTGTTTGAAACCGCGAAGCCAGCAGAGGAAGCGTGGTTTCGCAAGGCGATAGGCGCAGACCAACAACAGATACCAACATAGCCAT
>NZ_FOBC01000035.1 GCF_900109725.1 Halomonas daqiaonensis | reverse complement strand
CTTCAAGCGCCTCGTCGGCGAGGGCGTACCACTGTTGCAGGAAGTAGATCCGCAGCATTCGCTCCAGGCCAATCGGCGGCCGGCCCCGCTTGCCTGCCGAATTCGGAAAGTAGGACGGCGACAGTGCGTCGATCAGTCGTTGCCATGGCACCAGGGCATTCATCTGGGCCAGGAACCGCTCTCGGCGGGTAACCTTCTTCTTGTTCTGGTGCTCAGCCTGGGCGAACGAGATCTGCTTCATCGGGTGGCTCTGTCAGAGGGTGGCAGGAAGGTCAGATTATACCCCGCCGGTACCCATCAGGCAGCTGCGGCGAGATTTGTGCAGCGTTTCCTTAACAGCCCAGTGGTTTCTTGAAAACTCAAACTCATGCGGCATATTCAATTCAATACGGTTCTCATAGAGAAATTTATTGTTAAGGCTAGGGACCTCGCTATCAAAGCCAATCTCCAACGACAGGTCTCTTCCAACAACTCGCGCTCTAATTATTTTCCCTACATAAGCCAGCTCATCCTCAGTTCCTTCCTCGCAAAAAATGCACGGCAAGGATGTTAAACTGTCCAGCAAGAGACTGCCGCTACTGTCCAGAAACTGGGTAGATAACTGGTCTTCTGTATACTCAAAAACTCTTTCGATCGGAACATTAACTCTTCCATACGTCCAGTCAACATTAAACATCAGCAAATTAAACATGCAACCCTACCAATTAACATTCTGGATATTTCTGGCATTCTTAAACATCAATCATGCTTCGCCTATTCCTGATGCTGCCTCGCAACCCATTGAGTATGCTCTCTTGAGAATGCCAGCTCTGCCTCATTAACGAAGTCGGAAAAGGAAACCTCTTCATTTATCTCGTCTAGGCGTGGTTGGAGTATTCCAATTTCGTGAGCTGTGAGAGCGTAGGCAGAAGCAAGCTCATTGAATTTCTTGATCTGAATCCAACCAATGAACGATGCTGCTAAGACTATTAATGGCTCTGTAGGAAGCAAAATCCACTCAGGTTTTGCAATTCTCAAAAGAACTGTAACAGTAGCAGCGATGTAGACTAAAATAGTAGCGCCGACCCATATTTTTGATGCCTTCCTATTGTCAGAGGATTTTTTTGCATACCACTTACGCTGGTTATCAATCCTTTGCTCCTTGTACATCTTCTTACGCGCCTTAAGGTCGAGCGACCGAATCTCCTCCATCCGCGGCGTGATTTGATGCTCAGCTGCTAACTCGTCAGCGATTCCTGAGCCAATATGGCGATTGGCACGAAGTATCTCTGCCAAGAAATTGCGAAATTCCGCACGGGGTACTTGGACTGTGGGAGCGTCTACGAACGGCTCGGCGCGCATCATGTATCGCCAAGTGGATGTCTTGATGGACTCAGCAAGGGCGCGGCAACGATACCAGTCCTGTTCTGGCTTACGCACAGCCCGAAAAAGAAGGACTGCGGCAGCTAGTACAAATACTAATGCATATAAGACATGGTAGAGCGATTTCTCGCTAAACCCCATACTAAGTATAGCGGCGAAAATGAGGAGTCCGTACTCAGTCCGTAGAAGGGAAAGGTACTCGTGCTGTTCTGTGTTCGAGGATCTATCGGCCGAGCGATACAGGGCAGGATAGTCATTCGTCTCCATTATCAGGCCAGCCTTCGAATGGCGTTAACAATAGAGTCGGTATTCCAGTTGACTATCTCGTCAGCAGCCTGCGTAACTGCTGCTGGCATAACTTGAGCCCCTCGTGGCCGGATGCCCAAGATCGGCTTCCCAAGAAGCTCAGCATAATCGATCTCGAACTGTATCCAGTCGCTGTGGGCTACGTACATGCCACCAATGATGATGACAACCTCTACGGGTCGGATCTGCTCGCGAAGTTGTTCCTTCAGTTCCGCTACGCTCATGCTATCAAATGCGCGATCTTCGGGAACAGAATGATTCGCATAAATAAATCGTGGAGAAGCATCTAGAAAATTTATCATACGCTCGTAGCGCTCACTGTACCGCCACGCGTGACTGACAAAAAGTTTATAACGGTGAAGATTTGACAATGTTGAGCCTCCTTCAAATTAAGGTTGTACACGCTCTAAATAGATTGACAGCTTTGTGCGTTGAAAAGTTAACTGTCCAGCATTTTCTTGCCGTGCGCAGCATGGCCTGGCACGTCTCCTTTGGGTCGAAAGCTGCCTAAAGCAATTAATCAACATAGACTAATATCCCATACTCAACCAGAATCGGTTTTTTACAAAATCTGTTGTAACGCCGACCGTACGTAAGCGGACGGGCAACACCGCTTGCCAGTAATCAGTCGGTGTGCTGCCAGTTGTGGGGCAGGAGCTCGTGGACCTGGCTGGCCTTGTGCGTCGGCAGCCGTTCCAGCACGTCACGCAGGTAGGCGTAGGGATCGTGGCCGTTCAGCTTGGCGCACTGGATCAGGCTCATGATGGCAGCAGCGCGCTGGCCACTGCGTAGTGATCCGGCGAATAGCCAGTTGTTCTTATTATGCGCAGCTGCGCATAATAAGAATTATGCCCAGTTCCGGATTATGCGCAGTTATTAGAATAAATTGTCCGTAACACACTGACTATGAATGGAAAACTCTACCCGGAGGAATGCATCTACAAGACATAAGCTTTGAGTACCACTCGCCACCCTGTCGGGAGGGTACTCATGTCAGACCATCCATATCTTCGTGTTCAGCCACCGCAATCGGCGCTATCGAGCGCCGACACAGACCTGCTTGACCGGTATGTCGCCCACCTGCAACGACGAGGGCATACTGCCAGTACGACGAAGGATTACTGCAAGGCGGTGGTGCATTTCCTGCAGTGGCACCATATCGCGGCTCCAGTGCTGGCAACGGCGTTTAGCACCGAGACTGTGCGTGTCTTCCTCGATGAACATTTGCCAGCTTGCCGCTGCATTACCCCGGTTGTTCGCTCGCGAAAGTCGGTCAGGGCAGCACTGAATCAGCTTCTGTCGATGACTTGCCAACCCCGCGTGATCCATCGTGATATACCGCCCCCGGCGGCTATCGAGGCCTCGGTCATCGCCTTCGATGCCTATCTGCGCGACGTCTGCGGCTTGGCGGTGCAAACGCGCCGTGGCCGGTGCCGCGAGGCACGGCAATTCCTCGCCGACCTCTTTGGGGCGGGACCGCTGATCGTCGATCACATCACGCCATCGGTTCTGATCGACTACGTCACTGACCGGACATGTGGGGCACGCGGCCCGACGGCGACGGCTCTGGTGGGGGCGTTACGCAGCTATCTGCGCTTCCTGCGTTTCGATGGTGCCTTGGTCGACAACCTCGAGGGGGCAATCCCGTCACCGGCCCGCTGGTCGCTGGCGGCCTTGCCGCCGGCACTGGATGACGAGCAACTGGCCCGTTTCTGGGCCGTCTTCGACCGTAACACCGCCACCGGCAAGCGTGATTACGCCATGGCGCGGTGTCTGGCCGACATGGCGCTCCGTTGTCATGAGGTCGCGCAGTTGGACCTGGAGGCGATCGATTGGCGTGGTGGGGTCCTGACGCTGGCCCACAATAAAGTCCGCCGCGTCGATCGTCTTCCGCTGCCGGCATCGACCGGCGAAAGCCTGGTCGATTATCTGCGTTATGGCCGGCCGGCCTCGAGCAGCCGTGCCCTGTTCGTCTACCACCGTGCCCCTCTGGGTCAAGCCGTTGCCGTCACAACAGTGCGGGGGGCAATTCGTCGCGCCTTCCAGCGCGCCGAATTGCCCTGGAGCGGTACCCATGTGCTGCGCCATACCGCTGCCCGGCGCATGTTGCAGGGCGGCTGTTCGATCAAGGAGATCGCCGATGTACTGCGTCACCGCAGCATCGATACCACGGCCATTTACACCAAAGTCGACCTGCCACAGTTGACCTGCGTCGCGCAGCCCTGGCCGGAGGAATGGTCATGACGAACTGGAGCAGCATGCATGAGCGGGTAGCGGCGTATCTGCGGACACGCCGGGCCTTGGGCTTCGCCTTGACCATTGAGGGCCAGCAGCTCGAGCGTTTTGCCCATTTTGCCGAGCAACGGGCCCATCAAGGCCCCTTGACCTTGGCGCTGGCGGTCGACTGGGCCAATGCCTCACTCACTCCGGAAGGGCTGGGGCCCGCCCGGCGCCTGGAGACGCTGCGGCCCTTCGCCAAGTATTGTCAGCTGTTTGAGCCACAGACGGAGGTCCCACCCGCTCGGCTCTTCGGACAGGCCCATCGGCGCTTGCCGCCCCACATCTATTCCTCGCAGGAGCTCAGGCAACTGTTGGCGGCGACGGCAGCGTTGTCCCCCACCGAGGGGCTTCGGCCGGTGACCATGCACACTTTGCTTGGCTTTCTCGCTGCAACAGGCCTTCGCCCCGGCGAGGCCTTGCGGTTACAGGATGGGGATGTCGACCTGGAACGTGGTGTCGTCGAGGTGCGCAAGAGTAAATTCCGCAAATCCCGTCTGGTCCCGCTCCATGCCAGCACGACGGCGGCATTGGCCGAATACCTTAGCCTGCGGCAACGATGCTTGGGACTTGCTCAGGCGTCAGGCTTCTTCCTGTTCGACAACGCACGTCCCATCACGGGGGATCAAGCGCGGTACGCTTTTCAGCGCATTCGCCAACAATTGGGCTGGGACAAGCCGGAGACTGGCCCTCTGCCGCGGCTCTACGATCTGCGGCACACCTTTGCCTGCCAGTGCCTGCTGAGATGGTATGCCGAAGGAGTGGATATCCACCGGATGTTGCCACAGCTGTCTACCTACATGGGGCACTGCAGGGTCTCCGACACCTACTGGTATCTCACCGGCATCCCGGCACTGATGGCGATTGCCGCTGAGCGTTTCGAGCAGGCGGCCGCGACGTCAGAGGAGAAGCAGCCATGAAGTCAACGTCATCTGAAACCGATCTGGCTCGGCTGTTACAGCGGTTTTTCTACCAACGCCTCCAGCAACAGCAACACCTGAGTGCACGAACCGTGGCCAGTTATCGCGATTCTTTCAGGCTGCTGTTCCGATTTGCCGAGCAGCATCTTGGTCGTGACGTCAGCACGCTGTGCCTCCACGATCTGGATGCCTCCTTGGTGTTGGCCTTCCTCGATCACCTCGAGACCCATCGCCACAACTGTATTCGTAGCCGCAACGCGCGGTTCGCGGCCATACGGGCCTTCTTGCACTATGTGGCGCTGCAAGAGCCCACGCTCCTGGCACAGGTCCAGCGGGTGCTGGCCATTCCCATGAAGCGCTTTGAGCGACCACTGGTGGGCTTCTTGTCGCGTGACGAGATGGAAGCCATCCTCGCGGCACCAGATGCCAGCACTTGGACAGGTCAACGGGATCACCTACTGTTCCTGTTGCTCTACAACACCGGTGCACGCGTCTCAGAGCTCATCAGCATCCGCCGTGGCGATGTCGATACGCAACATGCACAGGCCGTCCAGCTGCACGGCAAAGGGCGCAAGGAGCGAGTGGCGCCGCTGTGGAAGCGCACGGTTCATAAGTTGGATGAGTGGATGGCCACGCTTTCGAGTGACAAGACGCAGCCGATACTGCTGAACCGCGGTGGACAGGCCATGAGCCGATCCGGTGTAGAACAGCGCTTGCAGTTGGCGGTGTCGCAGGCAGCTGCACACTGCCCTTCATTGAAAGATCGTCGGGTGTCTCCGCACGTGATTCGCCACACCACTGCCATGCACTTACTGCAGTCGGGTGTCGATCTGGCGGTCATAGCCCTATGGTTGGGTCACGAGCAGGTGACGACCACACACCAATACCTTGAGGCCGATCTGGACATGAAGGAGCGGGCTCTGGCGAGCCTGCAGCCACCGGAAACGATGACACCGCGCTTCGTACCCAAGCCAGACGTTCTGGCCTTCCTCGACAGCTTGTGATTATGCACAGACTTTTGGATTGTTGTGAGAAAACCAAGGTCCGGCTGTTGGCTTTTGAGGGGCATTAGTGCTGGATCGTGTCCGGGGCCAGACAGGGTAACTGCGCATAATCCGGAACTGGGCATAATTGCGGCCCAGTGCCCAGGGACGAATCAGATTCTCTACGCGATTATTGTCGATCGGCAGCCGACCGTCATCGAGGTAGCGCGTCAGCGCCGCCCACCGTTTCAGGTTGTAGTCCAGTGCCTTGGCTGTCGCCGAGCCGTTTGGCACTTTCTCGCGATGAGCCAGCATCCAGCGGTGCAGCGCGTCGGCGATGGGTCTCGCTCGTGTGTCGCGTAGTCGTTGGCGTTCTTCGGCGGTTAGCGCCTTTGCCTCACGTTCCACCTCGTAGAGATGGCCGATGAGCTCGATGGCCTGTTCGGCGATCTGGCTCTTGCCGGCCACGTGCAAGTCGACGAATTTTCTTCTCGCGTGGGCCATGCAGCCGATCTCGGTCACGCCGTTGGCAAAGCTCTGCTTGTAGCCGCTGTAGTCGTCGCAGATCAGCTTGCCCTGCCACTTCCCGAGGAAGTCTCGGGCGTGTTGACCGCCGCGGCCCTCGGTGAAGTCGTAGATCACCGCCTTCAACCCGGCGTAGGGCGTGGTGGCGTAGGCCCAGAGATAGGCCCTGTGGGTTTTCTTCTTGCCCGGGGCCAGCATCGGCACCGGGGTCTCGTCGGCATGGAGTACCGGTTCGGCCAGCAGCAGGTCGCGCAGCGCATCGACCAGCGGCTGAAGCCGCACACCGCAGATGCCGACCCACTCGGCCAGGGTGGAGCGCGGAATCGGTACGCCGGCACGGGCAAAGATCTGCTCCTGCCGATACAGCGGCAGATGATCGGCATACTTGGCGATCAATACCTGAGCCAGCAGACCTGCCGTGGCGATACCCTTGTCGATGATCTGCGCCGGCATCGGCGCCTGGGTCAGCGTCTCGCATTGATCGCAGACCCACTTACCGCGGATATGACGCTCGACGTGGAACACGCCCGGCGTGTAGTCGAGCTTCTCGCTGATGTCTTCGCCGATCCGCCGCAGCTGGCAACCGCAGGGGCAGTGCTCGCTCTCCGGGTCATGGCGGATCTCGGTACGCGGTAGCCCAGGGGGTAAGGGGGCGCGCTTGGGCGTCTTCTTGGTCGCCGGTGGCGCGTCGGGCGCGACCAGGTCGTCCAGCTCAGTCTCGATGGCGGCGATGTCGGCCTCCACCACCTCGTCCAGCAGACTGATCTGCAGGAGGTTGAGCTGCTCGCTGCGCTTGCCGAACGCGTGGCGCTTGAGCAGCGCCAGTTCAAAGGTCAGCTTCTGATTGATCTGCTCGGTGTGACGCAGCGTCTTCTGGCTCTGCGCCAGTGCCTGTTCCCGCTCCTCGACCTGCGACATCAGCATCGTCGCCAGGTGGCGGAGCTGATCGGGGGAGAGCTGAGACAGATCGGATGGCGCATTCATTCGACGAGTATGCCAGCCTGTCGAGGGCAGTGGGATTAGCGCATCAGCGAATACCCAGGACCCGTATTTTGTGTCATTCATGGCTGACCCCTCAGACCACCGAGATCACACCGGCGGCGCCGATGCGTTGCCACGGCAACCCCTGTACCAGAATGCTGACCTGCTCGGGCGATAACTCGACCCGGTCCCCGCGCCACGTCTCCGCCCAGTGGAACTTGCCCTGGTTCAAACGCCGGGCGCACAGCCAGATACCCAGGCCATCATGGACCAGCACCTTCATGCGGTTGCCGCGGCGGTTGGCGAACAGGTAGGCGCAGTGAGGCCGAGCGGCGCCGAACACCTTCACCACCCGGGCCAGCGCTGTGTCAGGGCCGGCGCGCATGTCCAGGGGCTCAGTGGC
Organism: Halomonas daqiaonensis; assembly: GCF_900109725.1. Taxonomy (GTDB): domain Bacteria; phylum Pseudomonadota; class Gammaproteobacteria; order Pseudomonadales; family Halomonadaceae; genus Halomonas; species Halomonas daqiaonensis. The sequence goes on along the minus strand of NZ_FOBC01000035.1, from coordinate 2,138 downwards.
CAGCCAGATCTCGTCGATGCGGATCATCCCAGCAGCCCCTTCAACCACTGCTCACACTGCGCTGCATCCGCTACCGGCCAATGCACAGTGATCGTGCCGCGCGCCGAGGGCACCTCGATACGAATCTCCGCGGAGGAAGTGGCCGACACGGGAAGGTCAGGCGCTGCGGGCGTTACCGGGAGTGGCACGAAGTCCGGCACGGCCGGCAACTGGCTCTGACGCCTGGCCTTGCGGATCCAGGTCTGGACCAGGTTGGTATTCAGTCCGTGCTGAAGGGCAACCTGAGCGATCGAGGTGTCGCCCTGCAGGCACGCCGTCACAACCCTGGCTCTGAATTCAGGCGTATAGCGACGACGACGGCGAATCTCACGATCGATGCTTTGGGATGTCATGATAGGTGCCCACTTAACAATAGATGGGCACCTACCGTCACAGAGGTTGAGCCTTTGCGGTAGATGGGATCACCGGCCGCTTACGACCGTACCCGCGTGAGGTACGAGCGTCGACTGGGTGGTCTTGTCATGCATATAGCAGCCTGCCTCTCGGCCTCGGGATGGGTCGACCGAGCTCGCGCGCCGTCTCGATCCACTCCTGGATAACCTGCTGAGCATTTGCTGTTGCCTGCTCATAGATTTCTCCATCTGCCATGCAGCCCGGAAGCTCCGGAACCTCAACGACGAAGGACTCATCTTCATCACTCCAATAGATGACCAACTCGTACTTAATCGACATCAGTCTCTCCCAGCCGACTTCCTCCGCGGTGCAAGCAGCGCTCCCACAGGCTCCTTACACAAGCGCCCTTTCGGCGCCACCAGGGCGTTATGCTGACTCATACAACCTCGCCTGGAAGCCAATGAATACCTCGCGGATGTTCTCGACACTGCCGAGTTCGGCGATGGCATCGGTCGGGGTCTGGTACTTGAGTTCGATCAGCCGGGGCAGCTTGTCCTGGGCGAGTTCGCCGACGCCGTCCTGGATGTAGTGATCCAACACGAAGCCGAGGAATTCGCGCTGGCGGTAGTCGTAGTCGGAGAAGAGCCGGTCGCGGTGGCTGGCCACGCGTTCTTCGCGACTGAGCGGTGGCAACGCGAAGGCGATGTAGGCCAGCACGTCGAAAAGATCGCTCTTCTCGGCGTCGACCATGCGACCGATCTCCTTGAGCTTCTGGGTTCCGTAGCCCTTCTCGGCCAGGGTATCGAGCAATGCCTGGCGGGTGTCGGGTCGGCTCCAGAGCCGACGCAACTCGTCCTCGTCTTGGAAGAGTGTCGGTAGTTCACCGAACAGCTGCCGGATGAACTCGGTAGCGGACATCGGCTTGCCGTCCGGGCTTCAGAAGGTAGTGGCGCTCATGTGCTGGAGCTGGCGGAACTTGCCCGGCGCCAGCTCGATCTCCACCACCGGGCGTTCGCCTCCGCCGCACTGGCAAGGTAGCTCGCCGCACACCGGACAGGGCTCCGGTGGTTCCTTCTCGCAGGTACAGGGGCCCCGAGTTCGACACTTCCAGCCCGATTTTGGCCAGAAATCCGCCCCTGTGCTCTGAGAATTCAGTAGCTTAGAGAATTCCGGCCGAATTCTTTGTAGTGACACGTTTTTATAGTGGTGCCTTGCTATACGTGACGTTCCCGTTCTATCGTGATGACATGTTCGTCAAAGTCACTAAATCCGGCCCGCGCCGCTACGTCAAACTCGTCGAGTCCTTCCGGGACGAGGCCGGCAAGTCGCGCCAACGCGTGATCGCGACGCTGGGTCGCCTCGAGGCCGTCACGGCCGGGGAATCCAGCGCGTTGATCAATGGCCTGCTGCGCGTCTCCGGCCAGCCGACGCTCGATGAAGGCACGGGCGAGGCCGACTTCGCGCAGGCGCGTTCCGTCGGCGATACCTGGCTGCTGACCTCGCTCTGGAAAGAGCTCGGCCTGGATGACGCCTTCCGGCGGGTGCTGCGCAGCAAACGGCAGTTCGATGTCGAGCGGCTATTGCGAGTCATGGTGTTCAATCGGCTATGTGATCCGGAATCCAAGCTCGGTGTGCTGCGCTGGTTGGAGGATGTGCTGGTGCCAGACGTCGACACGGCCTCGATCAGTCACCAGCACCTGCTGCGCACCATGGATACCCTGTCGGACTGCAGCGAAGCCCTCAAT
>NZ_FOBC01000036.1 GCF_900109725.1 Halomonas daqiaonensis | reverse complement strand
CATAGGTGGCGCGCTCGATCTTGCGGCTGGAATACACCCCGGTGGCATAGCCGTAGACCAGCAGGCTCAGCAGTACACCCGGGTGATGCGCCTTGTGCCCCCGGCCGGCGTAGCGACGCGTCAGTGCCGAGAGATCCAGTTGCTCGACCACCTCCACGACGAAGCGCGCCAGGTGGTCATCGGGCAGCCACTCATCCACGGAAGGCGGCAGAAGATAGTCGGTCTGGCGGTCAACAGGGATGAAGCGGCTCATGGCGTCGTTCCGGTGATGGCGGCATGATGCGAGTATCGCACGACGTTATCGAAAACCCGACAGCCTGCTAGGCCAGCTGACGCTGCAGCCTGCCCTCCTGGCTCGCCTCGGCCGACCACTCCCTGGCAACCTGCAGGCAGCTCTCCCAGTCGCCCACATGAAGAAAGTGGCGCTCGGGGTGCTTCTCCAGCTGGTGGCGATAGAGCGGGTCATAGTATTCAGTCAGCAACGGTGCCAGCCAGGCCTCATGGGCCTGGCGATTTCCCCGTTCATGCTCGCGGAAGGCGAGCGCCTGAAGGCGCTGCAGGCGCGCCAGGCGTTCGCTGCCCAGGCGCTTCTTCAGCCTCCCCAGGGCAGTGGTTAGCTGCTTGCGCATCAGCGCCCAACCCAGCCAGTCGCCGAACTGCCGGCGATGGATTTCCCAGAGATCGTCGATGTAATCCTTGCGGATCTGCGCCAGCCGCCAGTCCAGCGGCATCTCGATGCGGATACGCGGCGCCGGCACCATACCCTCCCAGAAGCGCAGCGGGATGTTGGCCGCCCCGATGCGCCGGGACTCGTCCTCCACCACCACCGGGCCGGACAGGTCCAGCAAGCGACGCCCCATGGCATGTTCGAAGTCGATCTGGCTGGGCGCCGGCAGCGGGTGGCGCCCGAAGGCCGAGCCCTTGTGGCGCGCACAGCCCTCCAGGTCGAGGCCGTTGTCCCGTGCCAGGACCAGGGAAGTCTTGGCACAGCCGGTGAAGCCGCTCACTACCAGCAGCGGCTGCTCGGCTGCTGCGTCGATCCGTTCGCAGAGCGCCTGGCGCATTGCCTTCCAGCCGCCTCGGATACGCGGCCGAAGGATGCCGGTGTCCGCGAGCCACTGCTGAGCGAGTTGGGAGCGCAGCCCGCCACGGAAGCAATAGATGATGGCATCGGGATGTGCTGCGATGAGCCGCTCCCAGGCGGCGACCCGCGCCGCCTTGATGCCACTGTTGACCAGCCGCTCACCCAAGGCGATGGCCGCCTCCTGGCCATACTCCTTGTAGGCTATACCCACGAGATGGCGCTCCTCGTCATCCATCAGCGGCAGGTTGACGGCGCCGGGCAAGGCACCCTGGGCGAACTCCACCGGCGCCCGGACATCGATCAGCACGCGTCCTTCGCGTAGCAGCGCGAGGTCAGGATCGACCAGCGGCAGACTCATCCACGCACCTCGATCAACGCCGGTCCGCTGGCCTTGACGACCTCGCCGAAGGGCACGAGCTCGATGCCGTGCTGGCGACCGATGCGCTCCACATCGTCCTCCCAGGAGGGGTGCACCGAGAGCAGCAGGCCACCGGAGGTCTGCGGGTCGCAGAGCCACTGCCAGTGGGCCTCGTCCATCTGCGGCAGACTGGCGCCCAGTGCCTCGCGATTGCGCTGAGTTCCGCCGGGTACCGCCCCCTGGCGGCGGTAGGCTTCGGCCTCGGCGAGCCGCGGCAGTCGGCGGAAGTTGACCCGTGCAGCCACCTCACTGGCCGTGCAGATCTCGGCAAGATGGCCGGCCAGGCCGAAGCCGGTGACGTCGGTCATGGCATGCACGCCCTGGACCTTGGCAAGCTCCATGCCGATGGCATTGGACTTGAGCATGGTCTCCCGCGCCAGGCCTTGGTGGCCGGGCTCGATCAGGCCCTGCTTCTCGGCCGTGGTCAACAGGCCCACCCCCAATGGCTTAGTCAGGAACAGCAGGTCACCGGACTTGGCGCCCTTGTTGAGTTTGAGGTGCTCGAGATCGACGAAGCCATTGACCGCCAGGCCGAAGATCGGCTCGGGAGCATCGATGGAATGGCCGCCGGCGAGCGCCACGCCCAATTCGCGACAGACCGCCTGGGCGCCGGCCACCACGTCGCCGGCGACATCCGCGCCGAGCTTGTCCAACGGCCAGCCGAGGATACCCAGCGCCAGTATCGGCTTGCCGCCCATTGCATAGACATCGCTGATGGCATTCGTTGCAGCGATGCGGCCGAAATCGAAGGGGTCGTCGACGATGGGCATGAAGAAATCGGTGGTGGCGATCATGCCGCGACCGTCACCTAGGTCGTAGACGGCGGCGTCCTCGCGACCCTGGTTGCCGACGATCAGCTCCGGGTGACGGGCGCCCGGGCCGGCCTTGGCAAGAATGCTGTCGAGTACATCGGGAGCGATCTTGCAGCCGCAGCCGGCGCCGTGGCTGTACTGGGTCAGGCGGATGGCACTCATCTCGTTCTCCTTGGCATTCGTTACCCGCATTCTACATCAAGGCAGCGTGCGCCGAATCCAGCGCAAAGGACGCCGGATCAGCCCCGAGCAATACGGGTAGCCCTCATAGGGCCTCGAGAGCCTCGTCGAGCTTGTCCACCGCGATCACCTCCATGCCTTCAGGCGAGCGCTTGGGAGCATTGCCGCGGGGCACGATGGCCCGCGTGAAACCGTGCTTGGCCGCCTCGATGATGCGCTCCTGGCCACTGGGCACCGGGCGGATCTCACCGGATAGCCCCACCTCGCCGAACACCACCAGCTCCCGCGGGAGCGGCCGGCTCTGCAGGCTGGAAACCACCGCCAGCAGCACCGCAAGATCGGCGCTGGTCTCCAGCACCTTGACCCCGCCAACCACGTTGAGAAAGACGTCCTGATCCCCGGTGAACAGCCCGCCATGGCGGTGCAGCACCGCCAACAGCATGGCCAGGCGATTCTGGTCGAGGCCCACGGCAACGCGGCGCGGGTTGCCCAACGCCGAATCGTCGAGCAGCGCCTGGACCTCCACGAGGATCGGCCGGGTACCCTCCCAGACCACCATCACCAGGCTGCCGGCACTCTGCTCCTCGTTGCGCGAGAGGAAGATGGCACTGGGATTCTTCACCTCCTTGAGGCCGTGCTCGAGCATCGCAAACACGCCGAGTTCGTTAACCGCGCCGAAACGGTTCTTCTGGCCGCGCAGGGTGCGAAAGCGCGAGTCCGCCCCGCCCTCGAGCAATAGCGAGGCATCGATCATGTGCTCCAGCACCTTGGGACCGGCCAGGGTGCCGTCCTTGGTGACGTGCCCCACCAGCAGCAACACGGTATTGCTCTGCTTGGCGAAGCGGGTCAGGGCCGCCGCGGACTCGCGCACCTGAGCCACACCACCGGGCGCCGAGGCGATATCCTCCAGGTGCATGGTCTGGATGGAGTCGATGATAAGAATGTCGGGACGCTCACGCTCGGCCACGGCGAGGATGGTCTCGATGCTGGTTTCGGCCAGCATCTTCAGTCCCTGCACCGGCAGTTGCAGGCGGTGAGCGCGCATTGCCACCTGGGAGAGCGACTCCTCGCCGGTGACATAGACCACCCGGCGAGACTGGGCCAGCTTGCAGGCGGTCTGCAGCAGCAGGGTCGACTTGCCGGCCCCGGGGTTCCCCCCGAGCAGCACTGCCGACCCCGGCACCAGGCCACCGCCCAGTACTCGGTCGAACTCCGCGAAAGTGGAGGAAAGCCTGGGTACCTCACTGAGGTCGACGCTGGCCAGGTCGACCACCTCGCGGGAGAGGCCACCGGCGTAGCCACCCCGCGGTGTAGAGGAGGTGCCCGTGGCAGCACCGGGGCGCGTCGCCGAAAGACGAACCTCGCTCAGGGTGTTCCACTCCTGACAGCTGCTGCACTGCCCCTGCCACTTGTGATACTCGACACCACACTCGGTACAGACAAAGGCACTCTTCGCTTTGGCCATGCGACACTCTCTCCGACGGTCAGGGCCGTTGTTCACCCCGCCACGGGCCTCTGCCGGTGGCATGCCCGCAACGAGAAGGGGCGACCCCTAGGGCCGCCCCGGTGCTGCGCATTGAGACGTTTACATGCGCCTGAGTTGCAGCATCTCGCTGTTCTGGAAGCGACGCAGGTTGGGATCGATCAGCTCCAGGGTCTGCTCATCGACGCGCAGGAAGTAGTAGGTCTGCCCTTCACCATCGGGGGTCAACTCGTAGACGGTGGCGGTAGGGTCCTGCTCGGTTCCCTCGAGGACTTCCCAGTTACCCGCGTAGTTCTCGTCCGGGGGATTCTGAGGGTGTCCGCGGTAGGACGCCTCGAGGTCGAAGGTACGCTCCTCGTCGGCAGACTGTTCCTCCCCGTTCAGAGTCACGTTCAGGTCGATGCCGTCGCAGTTGCGACACGGCAGGGTTCCCTGATAATTCGCTGTGGTCGCTTCCATCGCGGGTGCGGCGGCCTGGTCGGTGGGGCCAGCGGCGCAACCGGCCAACAGGGCGGCCAGCGCAGTGCCGGCCAACAATGTCCTGATTTGCATTTGTGTCCTCCTACCAATGAGCTTGACGCCGTGATGCACGGCAGCCTGAAGACAGCATAACCTCTCGTGTCCTCGGCGGACAGCCTCCCCGCAAGGCGTCATGCCAGCGGATAGACATGTGTGAAGATCAGTGCCAGCACTACCGGCATGACCACCAGGCTACCCAGGTTGCCGATCAGCACCAGCGAGGCCACCTTGTGGGGCTCCTGGCGATACTGCTCTGCTACCAAGTAGTTCAAGACGGCCGGGGGCAGGGCGGCAAATACCCAGAGAGCCGCCGCCTGAAGGCCCGACAGGTCGAGCCACCAGATCAGCGGGACGGCAAGCACCAACCCCGAGAGCGGACAGAGCACTGCACCGAGCAGGCCCGTCCTCCAGTCACCGAAGTCGATATCCAGCATTCGCACGCCCAAGGCGAAGAGCATCAGCGGGATGCAGACCCCGCCCAGCATGTGCAATGCCTCCAGGAACCAGCCCGGCAAGGGTACGCCACCCAGGTTGACGGCGAGGCCCGCCAGACTGGCCAGCACGATAGGCATGCGTAGCAGGCGCCACAGTGGCGTCTGGGGACTGAGCATGTAGAGCCCCACCGAGAAGTGCAGCAACATCTCGATGATGAACAACACCACCGCCGCCGGCAGGGCCTTTTCGCCGAAGGCCAGCACGAGCAAGGGGATTCCCATGTTGCCGGAGTTGTTGAACATCATCGGTGGCAGGAAGGTCTTGGTCTCTAGCTTCAGCCACTTCGCCACCGGCCAGAGCAAGAGCCCCGAACCCAGCACCACCACGGCTCCTGCCAGGGCCAGGCTCGCGTAGTCCGCTAGGGGCGCCTGGCGGTCGGCGAGTACGGCAAACACCAGCATGGGGACGAAGAGCTCCATGTTGAGGGTGTTCAGACTGCGGATGTCCGGCGTGCGAAAGCGGCCGTAGAGGGTTCCGCACCCGGCGATCAGGAAGACAGGGAGCAGGGTGGCGAGGATCTGGCCAGTCATTGCTTGGGTCCAAAGGCAGCGAATGATCGATAGCGGTCCTCGAGACTAGCATGGCCGCGGCTTGCGCGGTCACGCTGCCCGGGTCACCATGACCAAAGTCCAATCGTCCGAGCGAGTGATCATGAGCAAGTTCTGGAGCCCAGCCGTTCGCGAGCTGACCCCCTATGTGCCGGGCGAACAGCCCCGTGAACGTCTGATCAAGCTGAACACCAACGAAAACCCCTATCCGCCGGCTCCCGGCGTCGAGGCCGCCCTGCGCGACTTCCCCGCCGACCACCTACGGCGCTATCCCGACCCGGAATCCCGCACCCTGCGCGAGGCCCTGGCTGCGGAGCTCGGGGTAACGACAGAGCAGGTATTCGTCGGCAACGGCTCGGACGAGGTACTGGCGCTAGCCTTTCAGGCCTTCTTCCGCCAGGGGAAACCTCTGGAGATGCCGACCATCTCCTACAGCTTCTACCCCGTCTATTGCCGTCTCTATGAGGTCGAGCGCCTCGCCCATCCGCTCGACCCCCAGTGGCGCGTCGACCTGGACGCCTTCGGCAACGATAGCGGCGGCGTGATCTTTGCCAACCCGAACGCCCCCACCGGCCATGGACACGGAACCGAAGCCATTGCCGGGCTACTTGGACGAGTTTCCGATGCGGTGGTGCTGATCGACGAGGCCTACGTGGACTTCGGAGGTGAGAGCGCCGTGCCGCTGGTCGAGCACTTTCCCAACCTGCTGGTTACCGGCACCTTCTCCAAGTCACGCAGCCTGGCCGGCCTTCGGCTCGGCTACGCGGTGGGCTCGCGTGAGTTGATCGAGGGACTGGAGCGGGTCAAGGACTCCTTCAACTCCTATCCCGTCGATAGCCTGGCCAGTGCCCTGGGCATCGCCTCTCTGGCAGATCCCGAGCACTTCGAGGCCTGTCGCGAGGCGGTAATCACCACCCGCGAGCGTACTCGGGTGCGACTCGAGGACCTGGGCTTCCAGGTGCTGCCCTCACAAGCCAACTTCGTGCTGGTCAGCCATCCGGATTTCGATGCGGCTCAGCTCTTGGTGGGCCTACGAGAGCGCGGCGTCCTGGTGCGTCACTTCAACACCGAGGTGCTGCGCGATCATATGCGAGTCTCCATCGGCACTGATGACGAGATGGACAACCTCATCGAGGCCCTCGAGAGCCTGTGCCGCTAGCCAAGTCCATGCATGGGCTTCCGATATGAAAAAACCCCGTGCTCTTTCGAGCACGGGGTTTTCTGAATAGGTGCCTGACGATGACCTACTCTCGCATGGGGAGGCCCCACACTACCATCGGCGCTGAGCGGTTTCACTGCTGAGTTCGGCATGGGATCAGGTGGTTCCCGCACGCTATGGTCGTCAGGCGAAAAACGGTGAATCATGCTGAGCTGAGTCGTCTCGTCGTATCCGGCTGTCGGTCGCCATCGGCAGACCGCTTGGGTGTTATATGGTCAAGCCTCACGGGCCATTAGTACCGGTTAGCTCAACGCCTTGCAGCGCTTCCACACCCGGCCTATCAACCAGCTGGTCTCGCTGGGCCCTTCAGGAGGCTCGAGGCCTCGGGGATGTCTCATCTTGAAG
>NZ_FOBC01000038.1 GCF_900109725.1 Halomonas daqiaonensis | reverse complement strand
AAGCGCCTCGTCGGCGAGGGCGTACCACTGTTGCAGGAAGTAGATCCGCAGCATTCGCTCCAGGCCAATCGGCGGCCGGCCCCGCTTGCCTGCCGAATTCGGAAAGTAGGACGGCGACAGTGCGTCGATCAGTCGTTGCCATGGCACCAGGGCATTCATCTGGGCCAGGAACCGCTCTCGGCGGGTAACCTTCTTCTTGTTCTGGTGCTCAGCCTGGGCGAACGAGATCTGCTTCATCGGGTGGCTCTGTCAGACGGTGGCAGGAAGGTCAGATTATACCCCGCCGGTACCCATCAGGCAGCTGCGGCGAGATTTGTGCAGCGTTTCCCTAGATGGACTGCAGAACGACGAGTGAATGAAACTTTCACGGTAAGGATCTCACCGCCTCCATCACCGTGGATTCTAAGCGGGTCCGCCCCGACAATATCATCTTTTGTGATTGTTTCCGACCCTGAGTTCCAAAATGCAAGCCTAGTTAGCGAAAGCGTCTTTACGGGTTTATTCTTAAACGCTATCGAGAGCTCTGGCACTGTACCCAAACTATTTTGAATTAAGGGAAAAGTACGAACATTAAAGACCGGGCGTTTTTCGCGCTTGCTCTGTAAATAAAAGTAGATTGAAAGTGAGATTCCTGCAATAGCAAGTGTGAGAAATACGCTGTTTACAGCGATGCCACCTTCCAGCCATTTCGAGTAAGAACCCATTACGCCCCCTGTGTGGTCCAAACGCTCACATCACCGGCCAAAAACGAGCGGCAGAAGTTTTGCGGCCTGTGTGATAGCGAATGTTATACATCACGTTAATTACCAATCCTTTAGCTTTCATAGCGTCATTTTACTGTCGACTAGTTGCCAAGCGCGATTGAAATCTGCTGGTCGATAGCATCGGACAACTCCTTTAATTCTCTATTCGCGCACTCTCGGATCTCGCCGGGTGTTTTCGGAATATTTTGGCTATACTCGGGAGCCTCTTCCGGAACGATGCCACAGTCATAAATAACTATTCCTTCTTTGGTTGCCTCATATTTGTCAAGATACTTACTCAAGTTACTTACTGACCCTTGATAGGGTTCGCGTGACGCACAACCGACTTTAAATATCTTTACAGTGGTTGCAATAATACCTAAGGACATGCCAATCTTCACAAGCTCAAGTGAAATTCTCACTCGGTCGCCGAACTGTGCCACATCGACGGGATTTTCGAAAACTGCAGTTGGCAATCCAAGGAAAAGCAAATCAAAGCTCATGTAGAAAACAATGGCCAACACCTTTACAAGTATTATCACTGATTCGACTGGTATCCACTCCGCAACGAAAAGGCTGCATAGCAGAAAGGTTACGATCCCTGAGAAAATCCTCTCAAGTTTTTCCCAAGAGTTTATCGGATGCCCCTTTGATGCTGCAATCGTCAAAATTTTTTCCTTCACGCGCCCCAATGAACCTTTCTTGGATCCTAGAATCTTCACTGTAAGTTTATTCGTAGACAAAAGATAGATTCGCCGTGACAGAGGATCACCAAAATACTCATTAAGTCTAAATACTACAAGTAGGCCACGGTAGATCAAAAAAACCGCAGACAACCATACCAAAAATGAATATTGAGGCTCGAAGAACTTAAGAAAAAAAGCTACTGAAGCAATAACAGTCCAAGTCACCAAGTTGATAACAATGTGGAAGAATGAAACAACAATTGACTTCCCTATGAGAAGTGCTCGATGCAGAAATGCATATTTTAAAGAATGGCCAAATAGCTTGCGCTCTTCTTCAATATGCTGCTTATAAATGAGAAAAGAATTCCTCGCCGGAAGCGGTAATTCAACCCACATCAGCAACCTCCACTACTGCATTTTGCAGATTTTCCAAATTGGGTTATATAGAGCAGTGAGTTATTAAACAATATACATATTAAATGCTCAGATGCTGGCTTGACTACACATGGCCGTTCAAGCATATTATTCCGAACGCCACCAACCCCATCCCACTTAAGAATTAAAACGTGGCACTGTAAAATAAGACAAATCAATGATCATGTTGAATAAGCCGTGTGAACGGGCATGCAGCGTTTCCGGTCTTCCACTTCTGGTTGCCTGCTACCTCAACCGCCCCATCAGCATAGGCTAAGGTTCCTAAATCGGCCAGTAGCTGACATTAAGCTGGATATAATAGAACGACGCCATCACGAGTTTTTCGTGTGAATGGTATTATTATGAGTTCTCAATTTTCGCCAGCCGTTCTGCTGCGGAGGTGACTTTGAAACCTTCTAGCCGCCCTTTATGAAAGACTCTTTGAATAGGCATTGCCAGCTTGGCATGCATGTAATCGACGCCGTCTCGCAAAGCTTCAGCTTTGAGGTCTAGCCCAGCTCTATATCGCTCTATGAAAATCTTTTGATGGTCATTTCTTAAATTCGACCATATCGGAAGGCAGAGATTATCTTCAAATGCTACAAATTCTAAACCATCTTTGGGTAGCCATTCATCGCTCACATACTTTACGGTAATAATAAGCTTCTCATCCGGATCTCGATAAGTATCAGTCCAGTAGCACTCGATAGACTGAACTTGATTATCGTCGACCAAAATCCCCTCTGGCCCACAGATATTGAATCTAGGAGCGGCTTAACAATATTGTCGACATCGTAAGCACTAGAGTGCTCGTATCTATGTTGTTCGGTCACTCTCCATTCGATGATAATCTTTACATCACCAGAAAGCAAAAAACCTGTGCCTTTAACTATAGAAGAAACAAAATCTTTAAATTCGCGTTTTTTGGCTGATTTTGACTGTAACGATACTGGAGAGCGTCCAACTTCGAAAACAATCTCTCCGTATTCTGGAGGTTCTTTCCTCAAATGCTCGTTCATAACTTCTCTAATCCTTAACACCTGATCTAGGGTGCGCATGAGACAACGGCCGCTATTGTGGAAGAAAAATGAGCATAGGGTTACACATCACCTTCTGCGATTTGTTGGACAACATTTACGCCAGCCTTCTTTCCTTGAGTCTCCTCTTAAACTCTGGCCCATGCCCGCCAGAAACCAGATAGGCAAAGACTTCTCTCAAATCTCGCCTGAGATCGAACAGATCGTCCACCGCCAACGGTGCATAGGGGGATTCGCCGAAGCGGCTACTCGGGTGCATAGTCATTACGCGCTGCTCGTAGAGTTCTTCGAAGTATTTTCGATCTCCTGGATCGATGCCTAATGGCCTATTGAACGTGTCATCAAGCCATTTTCCTGCATCCCTAGCAGTTGGGTTATCGATTCCCGAGTACTTCAGCGACTTAACGACTAACGAGAACGATGCCTCGAGCGCAATGCAAGCCACAATAATAGCTTCTTCAGTGAACTCGTAGTATCTCGATAACATGTCGCACTTGATCAGGCATGTAATTCCACGCAACAGCACGTGATCTGACGCCCCGACACTACTCAAAAAGCCCGGCTGCCGATTCAAATGAACTTCACTCTCGAACAATTGATATGGAGCGCAAAGTCTTTCCGTATTCGTAAACTCCTCGAGAGCGAGGACCCTTAACTCATTCTGGACCGCGCTGTCCTTTAGGTCGACTCCGGGCGGATCCAAAAGGGCGAACGTTGTATGCTCGGGATATAGTAGTATCTTAGGGCCTTCGGCGTCCTCACAAAGTAGGATAGATGCCCAGAAGCGGACTTCTTGCGGCGTTGCCCAATCCATTTCCGAATAAGGGAAATTTGACGTCATCTGATCGTATGGCCGTGCATGAACCACTGTAAATACGATCTCATCGTCAGCAAGGTAAAGTGCCTCTTCGGACGCACAGGTGCCTCGGGGATACTGTCCTCGCGGATTGAAAATCCGTATGCGCAATGCAAAGTTTAGCCGACATCGGGACATATCTTCAAACGGCTTTATAAATTTCATGATGCTACGCCTATGTAACGCAATGAATACGCTCAGCCGCGCCGCTGTTTGGCGTCCGCTGGAGAGCCTTGTCACCCGCGGCGCAAATGAGGACGGACAGTGTCTTCGATAGCATTGACTGCTGCCTTTATTTTCCTGTTGAGCGGGTTATTTTCATCTCCTCTCGACGCATGGGCGGTACCCCTCATCGCTTTTCCAAACTCTCTATCTGTTTTGAAGTTCTCACCACGATGCACCTTGTCTTCAACGACCGCTTCCATCGCAACCTGCAACTCCCTTGAGCACTGCCGGAGTTCGTCCGCTTTTGTTCTGATGTCACTACCCCAGAGGGCCTCGGCCTCAAGCACATGGGTTTCGAATTCTTGAAGTGCCTCACGTACAGGAGCCCAGCGGTCCCGAGTTCGACAGATAGAAGCGTAAACTATTGATTAGCCTGGATACGCATTTCGAAAATTGGCACTACAAGCGGGATGCGGCAGGTGCCGGTAGCCCAATCGCCTCGAAAAGGTCGCGTTGTTCAGGCTTCAATTTGGTTAGGCCGCTCGCCGTCTCGCGACGGTGAAGCAGGACCTGGTGGAACTGGATCTTGCGGGCAATTTCCAGCGCCCGCGTCGGTGACAGTGGGTTATCACTGGCCTTCAAGCGCATTCGCAGCACGCGGTAAAGCACCAGGGCGAGGAAGCAAATCAGCGCGTGGGCGCGGATGCGATCCGGTAGCCGGTGATACACCGGCGCGATCTCGATATCGCTCTT
>NZ_FOBC01000039.1 GCF_900109725.1 Halomonas daqiaonensis | reverse complement strand
GCTTAACGCACCGATGATTTTAAACTGAAGAGTTTGATCATGGCTCAGATTGAACGCTGGCGGCAGGCCTAACACATGCAAGTCGAGCGGTAACAGGCCCTTCGGGGTGCTGACGAGCGGCGGACGGGTGAGTAATGCATAGGAATCTGCCCGATAGTGGGGGATAACCTGGGGAAACCCAGGCTAATACCGCATACGTCCTACGGGAGAAAGCAGGGGCTCTTCGGACCTTGCGCTATCGGATGAGCCTATGTCGGATTAGCTTGTTGGTGAGGTAATGGCTCACCAAGGCGACGATCCGTAGCTGGTCTGAGAGGATGATCAGCCACATCGGGACTGAGACACGGCCCGAACTCCTACGGGAGGCAGCAGTGGGGAATATTGGACAATGGGCGCAAGCCTGATCCAGCCATGCCGCGTGTGTGAAGAAGGCTTTCGGGTTGTAAAGCACTTTCAGTGAGGAAGAAAGCCTTGGGGCCAATACCCCCAAGGGACGACATCACTCACAGAAGAAGCACCGGCTAACTCCGTGCCAGCAGCCGCGGTAATACGGAGGGTGCAAGCGTTAATCGGAATTACTGGGCGTAAAGCGCGCGTAGGCGGCGTGATAAGCCGGTTGTGAAAGCCCCGGGCTCAACCTGGGAACGGCATCCGGAACTGTCAGGCTAGAGTGCAGGAGAGGAAGGTAGAATTCCCGGTGTAGCGGTGAAATGCGTAGAGATCGGGAGGAATACCAGTGGCGAAGGCGGCCTTCTGGACTGACACTGACGCTGAGGTGCGAAAGCGTGGGTAGCAAACAGGATTAGATACCCTGGTAGTCCACGCCGTAAACGATGTCGACTAGCCGTTGGGGTCCTAGAGACCTTTGTGGCGCAGTTAACGCGATAAGTCGACCGCCTGGGGAGTACGGCCGCAAGGTTAAAACTCAAATGAATTGACGGGGGCCCGCACAAGCGGTGGAGCATGTGGTTTAATTCGATGCAACGCGAAGAACCTTACCTACCCTTGACATCCTCGGAAGCCTGCAGAGATGCGGGTGTGCCTTCGGGAGCCGAGTGACAGGTGCTGCATGGCTGTCGTCAGCTCGTGTTGTGAAATGTTGGGTTAAGTCCCGTAACGAGCGCAACCCTTGTCCCTATTTGCCAGCGATTCGGTCGGGAACTCTAGGGAGACTGCCGGTGACAAACCGGAGGAAGGTGGGGACGACGTCAAGTCATCATGGCCCTTACGGGTAGGGCTACACACGTGCTACAATGGCCGGTACAAAGGGATGCGAAGCCGCGAGGTGAAGCGAATCCCGAAAAGCCGGTCTCAGTCCGGATCGGAGTCTGCAACTCGACTCCGTGAAGTCGGAATCGCTAGTAATCGTGAATCAGAATGTCACGGTGAATACGTTCCCGGGCCTTGTACACACCGCCCGTCACACCATGGGAGTGGACTGCACCAGAAGTGGTTAGCTTAACCTTCGGGGGAGCGATCACCACGGTGTGGTTCATGACTGGGGTGAAGTCGTAACAAGGTAGCCGTAGGGGAACCTGCGGCTGGATCACCTCCTTAAACGACGACTCATCGCACCCGGCAAGTGTCCACAATGAATTACCTGATCGAACGAGCAACGACTGTTTGGGTCTGTAGCTCAGTTGGTTAGAGCGCACCCCTGATAAGGGTGAGGTCGGCAGTTCAAGTCTGCCCAGACCCACCAAATTTGCGTAATACGTTGTTGCTTTCCACCTCGTGTAGCAGGCTACACGTCGGCGAAAAGCGCCTCGTCTTACCCAAATTCCATCGAATCGATGGGCATCAGGGGCCTTAGCTCAGCTGGGAGAGCGCCTGCCTTGCACGCAGGAGGTCAGCGGTTCGATCCCGCTAGGCTCCACCACCC
>NZ_FOBC01000044.1 GCF_900109725.1 Halomonas daqiaonensis | reverse complement strand
CGCCGATGGTGCGTCCCACCACCTTGGATGACTGGGTGTCGCCGTGGGCGATGGCCTCGATGGCTTCGGCCGCGCCGCGGCGCAGCGAGTGGACGTTGACGATGTCGCCGCGCCGCACGTGGGTCAGCAGGCTGCCGATGGTGGCCTGCTGGGGGGAGATGGCGATGTCGATCTCGCCGCCCTGCACCAGGTCCACGTAGGCGGCGTTGTTGATCAGCGTCAGCACCTTCTTGGCGCCCATGCGCTTGGCCAGCATCGACGACATGATGTTGACCTCATCGTCGTTGGTCAGCGCGCAGAAGATGTCGCAGTCCTCGATGTTCTCCTCCTCCAGTAGCCGCTTGGCGGTGGCGCTGCCGTGCAGCACCACGGTGCGGTCGAGGCGTTCGGAGAGCTGGGTACAGCGCTCGAGGTTGTGCTCGATGATCTTGACCTGGTGGCTGTGCTCGAGGTGCTCGGCCAGGCGCTCGCCGATGTTGCCGCCGCCGGCGATCATGATCCGGCGGAAGTCGCGGTCGAGGCGGCGCAGCTCGCTCATCACCGCGCGAATGTCGCGGCGGGCGGCGATGAAGAACACCTCGTCGTCGGCCTCGATCACGGTGTCGCCACGCGGGATGATCGGCCGGTTGCGGCGGTAGATGGCCGCCACCCGGGTGTCCACGCTGGGCATGTGGCGGCGCAGGAAGCCCAGTTCCTGGCCGACCAGCGGGCCGCCGTAGAAGGCCTTCACCGCCACCAGCTGCACCAGGCCGCCGGCGAACTCCAGGACCTGCAGGGCACCGGGGTGCTCGATCAGCCGGCGGATATGGTCGGTGACCACCTGCTCGGGGCTGATCAGCACATCGATGGGCACCGCCTCATGGGCGAACAGCCCCTTGCGGGTCAGGTAGGCGGTGGCGCGCACTCGGGCGATCTTGGTCGGTGTGCGGAACAGGGTGTGGGCCACCTGGCAGGCGATCATGTTGACCTCGTCGGTGTTGGTCACCGCGATCAGCATGTCGGCGTCTTCGCAGCCGGCCTGACGAAGCACAATGGGGTAGGAGCCGGCCCCGGCCACCGTACGAATGTCCAGGCGGGTATGCAGCTCGCGCAGGCGCTCGCTGTCGGTGTCCACCACCGTGATGTCGTTCTCCTCCCGGGCCAGGTGCTCGGCCAAGGTGCCGCCGACCTGGCCGGCGCCGAGAATGATGATCTTCA
>NZ_FOBC01000045.1 GCF_900109725.1 Halomonas daqiaonensis | reverse complement strand
GGTATAGGCGTCGGTGTGGCAGACGCTGGTGGCGGCCATCTTGACCAGCACCTCGCCGGCCTTGGGGCCCTCGACGTCGATCTCGACCAGTTCCAGGGGCTTGCCCGCTTCCAGGGCGACGGCGGCACGTGACTTCATACTTTCTCCTTGCTTGTAACCAGTGTTCAACACTCGATGGTATTGACGGCAAGCCCGCCTCGAGAGGTCTCCTTGTACTTCTCCTGCATGTCAGCACCGGTATCGCGCATGGTGCGGATCACCTTGTCCAGCGAGATGAAGTGCTCGCCGTCACCTTGCAGCGCCATCTGAGCCGCATTGATCGCCTTCACCGAGGCGATGGCGTTGCGCTCGATGCAGGGGACCTGCACCAGGCCGCCCACCGGATCGCAGGTCAGTCCCAGGTTGTGCTCAAGGCCGATCTCGGCCGCGTTTTCCACCTGGCCGACGCTGCCGCCCATCACCTCGGTGAGGCCCGCCGCGGCCATGGCACAGGCCGAACCCACCTCGCCCTGGCAACCCACCTCGGCGCCGGAGATGGAGGCGTTCTTCTTGCACAGGATGCCCACGGCCCCGGCCGCCAGCAGGAAATCCACCACGTCGCGCTGGCTGGCGCCGCGGCTGAACTGCATGTAATAGTGCAACACCGCCGGAATGATGCCTGCCGCGCCATTGGTGGGCGCGGTGACCATGCGCCCGCCGGCGGCGTTCTCCTCGTTGACCGCCAGGGCATAGAGGTTGACCCAGTTCATGGCCGACATGGTCGAGGCGATCAGCGAGTCGTCATCCATGTTAGCCAGCATTCGCTCATGTAACGCCCGCGCACGGCGCCTGACGTTGAGCCCACCGGGCAGTACACCCCGGGCCTCCAGTCCCTTGGCCACACAAGCCTGCATGGCCTGCCAGACCTCGCTGAGCCCGGCGCGGATATCGGCCTCGCTACGCCACACCTTCTCGTTCTCGAGCATCAGCTCGCTGATACGCAGCCCGCTCTCATGGCACATGCGCAAGAGATCGGCGCCGGTCTGGAAATCGTAGGGCAGCGGGGTGGTATCGCTATCCAGCTCACCCCCAGCAGCTTGGGCCTCATCGATGACGAAGCCCCCGCCCACCGAGTAGTAAGTGTTCCGGTAGAGCTCGCCGTCGTCGGTGTAGGCGATCAGCCGCATGGCGTTGGGATGGTGGGGCAGACTCTC
>NZ_FOBC01000046.1 GCF_900109725.1 Halomonas daqiaonensis | reverse complement strand
TGCCGGCGCCTACCGCATCGCGCTTGTAGTGCCAATTTTGAAAAGGCGTTTCCAGGTTAATCAGTGGTTTACGCTTCTATCTGTCGAACTCGGGGTACATCGTCCTCGACGTGCTAGCCCGCGACGCCGAGGTAATGAGAGACAGACCCTCATATCCGCCACTCCGGGCGGCGCGCCAGGCATTCTGGCGTGGGTCATTGGACTCGGGCATCGGTGTCGTCCATGCCCCATGAATGGCTGCCCCTTGAAGGCCGGCGAATGACAATCGTTCAACAGCGCGCCGTCTGTGAATTTGCCCAGCCAGGCCGGGACATCAGAAAGCCGAAGAATGGCAGCTGTTCCGCTTCCGTGCCAAAATTGATGAGTAAACGACCGAGAGGTATCACCCGTGGATTTCCATAAAATTGAAGATCAGGCACTCCATCTCCCAAAAGAGGAGCGAGCTCAACTGATACAGCGGTTGGTATTGAGTCTGGAGTCTCCGTCAGAGGAGGAGCTAAGTTCTGACTGGTTGCTAGAAGCTCGTCGGAGAGCAGAAGAACTCGATAACGGCTTGGTTCAAGCTGTGCCCGGTGACGATGTGATGAGGAAGGCTCGAGCACTCATCAGATGAACTACTTTTTTCACCCGGCAGCGGAAGCCGAGTTTCTGGAATCAGTCGGTTATTACGAATCGAGGGTTCCGGGGTTGGGTGGTGCTTTCATAAAAGAATTCGAGGCCCTCGCCAAGTTGATTGGCGAGTCACCAAAAGCTTGGCAGGTTGAGCTACAGCCAGATATTCGTAGAGCTCCCCTTCATCGTTTTCCGCTATCCCTCATTTATCGAGAAAGACCAGGTGCTTACCAGATTCTGGCTGTTGCACATTTCCGGCGGCGCCCGTACTACTGGCTTGGCAGGCTTTAACAATAGGCTGCAAAGCGATTGATTTGTCACCGCTGCTAGGTCTCAGAGCTGATCGTAGTGTCCCCCGATGGCGAAAATATAAGGTTCTACGCAGACTGGCGTGAAAACGAAGTGATCTTAGGCAGTAGCGGGATAGAGTAACGGCGGTAAATCCGAGTAAGCTGATATTCGCCAAAA